>NZ_CP062163.1:0-1200000 GCF_014844095.1 Brevibacillus sp. JNUCC-41
TTTAGAGCTATGCACATCGTTATAAAAAGGGCAGGCCCCAGCACTGTTATTGTCTAAATATCCAATAATTTTATCGTCGCTATTTAAAATATAAATCATCTGTTTTCTACTCCTTAATTATAACGGGGGCTGTAATCCAGCCACCAACTAGCGCCGCTTCCTGGTTCGGGACTTACTGTAAAACTTCTAGGTATGCCGCCGTTCATGGTTAAAAATTCGCTTCCAATGTATAGATTTTCTAAAAATAAAGATCCATTTCGATAGACTTTATTTTCTTCGCAATTAATAACAATTTCATCCCCGGGCCTTGCTACTATTTCTACCGTATCGCCTAAAATCTCATAGACCTTTAAATCCGTTAAAGCTGCGGGGTTCGATTTATATTTCACACCTTTAGAATCCTCGGTTATATCATATTTGCCTATATAAACAGCTACGCCCGCTATCTCGTCGCCAAATTTATTTGTGCTGTCTGTATACGTTCCGTTCCATTTCTTTCCTGTCGGTTTGCCGTTACTTAAGCATTTTTGGAAGGAAGCCGAATATTTATTCCCCACCTTTTGAAACGTGCATACTCCATAAAAACCGGTAAACGTGTTTTCGTCTAAATCTTGGGGCAAAGCCATAGTTTTAGAGACGACTTTGGTCGTCGCCTTTTTATTTTTACCTTTCCCTGTCGTGACTTTAACCGTCTCTTTGTATTTGATCGTTTTCTTTTTATTAGATCCGGTCTTCGTTCTTTTTACGCTGCTGTCGTTTGCGCTGTTGTAAACAGACTTTGAGACGCCGTTAGAATCGTACCCTATTTGAGCGCTTGCCAAGACCTCATAACTTTCCCCGCCATCTTTTAGCATAATCTTGCCTACTCGGCGACCTTCACTATCTAATAAATATAGCTCTATTTTATTCCTAGCGCGGGCATAACCTTTTTTAAGGTATAGATGGGCTTCGACCTTCCAATCTGTGAGCGCTTTAGAAAACCATTGCTGCCGGGCTGGCCCATGCCATTTTTTAGACACATTAGCCCCAAAATAATCCGCGTTATCTTTTAAGGCCACTCTTAAGGCCTGGCCTGTTGTCCTCATATCGCTATCGCTAGCTATCACGCCGTTTTCAATATTAAAGGTAAGGTTTGCAGCCGTTATTTTTGTCCAGCTTGCCAGAGTGTTACAAGCATCGTTTAGAATCCTGGGTTTATTATTGATTGGCTTGTCCTGATTTTCCTGGTCAAACCCAGCGCCTAAATATATATAACTGTCATCGTCTGAAGCTATAGCGATAGAATCTGTTTCTTCAGTAGGAACTACCGTAAAAATAGGGTAGGTTGTTGTATTTCCACCGGGCGTAATAACATTGGTTTGTTTGGTTAAAATTTGTTCGACCTTTTCGCCCAGGGCCACCCCTTCCGAAGATGAAAACTTAATAGAGAATAAAACGCTGTTATCTGACTGGCTTACTCGCTGCGGTTCGCTCACTTCTACCGGATGAACATACCAAACTACCTCGCTTTCATCCGAAAAGATCAAGGGGTATTCGTTGCCGTCGCCTGTTTGTGTAAAAAGGTTGGCTAACTCCCTCATTTTTAAAACTCTATCGCGTTCGCTGCTGGCTTCTAAAAAAACGTCAATCGTAAATATTTTAGCTCCAAAGGAAATGCCTTCGTATATAGTACCGAACATGCCAGGAATTGTTGTGGTTTGCTCGGTTGTTTCTGCTAGGATATTTCTTTTTATGTCCACTACAATTAATCCTAAGTCACTGCGGCTGTCGAAACCACAATAATTAAATTTGGTTTCAATGCTCATTTTGTTTATTTCTCCTTTCTGAAAGGCTTTGTTAAAGGATTAATGTTGATTCTTGAACAAATAAAAAAGACCACCTATAAGTGGTCTTCTCTAGTTCATCCTATGGAATTAACAAGACAAAATTTTAACTCGTTAGCTTAACATCGTTATTTCTTCATCTTTCTTAATTGAAAATATATTAAAGCAGGAAGAAAAAAGACGAGTATGTTTATTATTATTGCGGCAATTTTATGGTCGATAAACATAAAGGGTACTGATGCTATATTTATGATTAGTTGTAAATTAGGTACATCAATACCCATAATACCAAATATTACAGCACCTAACATAATACCAGCACAGCACACTACTAATATAATTAACAATGTTACTATACGTAATATTAAAATAAACGTTCTCTTTAAAAAAATTTGAAACATATAAACCTCTTTCCAACTACTTCTTATATAAAAACAATTATAGGCTACTCTCCAAACTATTAAAACAAATAAAAAACCCCGGTTTGATTCTTTAACTAAACTGCCCCGTTAGTTCATCAAGAAAATCAACAACATCCTTTAACAGAGCCTTCTGAAAAAGAAAAAGCTAAAAGCGTGTTATAAGCCTTTAGCTAGTTTAAATAGGGTATCTTCTTTGTTTTGCTGCTTCTTAGTTGCATTATATAGCTCTTTTCCGTCTAAATACGTATTATTGTCTTTTAATAGAATCTTCGATAGAAGACCAATTTGCTGCTGTAATAATTCGATTTGCGTATCCTGTTTTTTTAGTAGAGAAAAAATAAGATTATTATCGTTGTTACTAGTCTTAGTCGGATCACCAAATATTTTACTAGAAACGGCAGCCAGTAATTCTAGTGCCCTACTACGTTTGTTCGGGCTTAAAGGGATGATTGCTTCTGGTTTATTGCCTTCACCTACCATCGCCAAATGTTCCTTGGTGATGATACCGCCATTTTCATATCCATGACCATGACCAATGTATTTCAACATATTGGCTCCATAACGTGATTTAGCATAGTTCATGCCAGCCAATAAGCTGTCTAAACCATTCATTTGGTTTGTATGGCCCGGGAATGCAAAACTGCGAAATGTTGGCGGGATCACCTGGACGAGGCCACGAGCTAATTGTCCAGAGTAGTAGTTAACATCTTTGACAGCTGTGGATTGGATAGCCTTTTCATTCCCGCCCGATTCAGACTTGATTTGCCTTAACCACGCGTTCACATAATTAGCACTAGTAGGAAGGCCGTTCATTCCCAATGCCTTAATGACTGTGCCCCGCCATCTTTCAACGCCACTACCCACAGGAGCCGCATTATCCACACCGCCGAAGCCATCGAACAATGAACCGAAATAATCCACGGCTTTATTTTTTGCCCACGAAACAACGCCTTTTCCACCTGCCCATTGATTCGCAAATGTAGGGAACGTATCTTTATAATTCAGGGACTCTTTTAATTGATTCCATAACTTAGAAGGGCCTTTTGTGATGATATCGAACGCATCTACAGCCTTACCACCTAATGTTCCAATGCCGTTTAAAACTTTGTTAGAACCATTAATGATGTAATCCATGAACGAATCATCATCACCAGTACCCTTTGCAAAGCCTGGGATTGAATTAGTCGGGAAATTATAGCTGCTTAATATAGCTTTTGTTTTGTTATGGGGAAGAATCGCTGAACCCCTTGGTAAATTAACCAGTTCAGTACCGGTTGTTCCAACCAGACCGAGCCCTTTACCTGGTAAGTATCCAAGTTCCGGACCTTCCTCACCCACAAAAGATAGACCGCCTTTAAAGGGCCCTTGAAACGTTCCTTTAGCGTTTTCGGGAATGCTGCCAGGTTTAAATTTCGGAGGGGATGAGGTCTTGTCTTTATTACCAAATACACGTTTAACCCAACTAACCGTATCCTTGATGAAACCTGTTAAACCATCCCACGCTTTTCCTACTCCACTTGTTTCTTTTTGGGCATTTTCAATATTTATCTCTTTTTGTTTTTTAGAGGCCTTTACGGACGCATCTTTTTGTAGTGTTGCATTTTCTACGACGCCGTCTCTTTTCTTTTTAGCCTGATCGACGGTTTCTTTCTTTTCCTTTTTCGCGTTATCACGAATTTTTTCAAATTCTGATTTAGATATAACACCTAATTTCTCGTATTGCACTCGCGCATTGTCAACTTTTCTTTTTCGTTTTTTTTCTGCATTTTCTTTGGTTTCTTTAAATTCTTTTTCTGCTGCTTTGATCGTTTGATTCATTTCTTTTGTTGTAATATCATGGCGCTGCTTGCTTCGTCTTTTGTTTATGGCGGTTATTTCATCTTCACTTTTGGTCGTATTTTTAATTTTTGTATTATACATACGATCGTTTATTTGATTAATCTCACGCTTTTCGTCACGAGTAAGGGCTCTTTTTTCTTTAGATGCATTACTCATAATTTGCTTAACGCGCTTATTGTCTCCTGTTACTTTATCAATTTCGGCTTTATGCCTTTCAGCTAATTTTTTGAGAGCATCATCTTTATCTTTTTGGGATAAATCCTTATTGGATTTCAAAGCTTTTACCGCTTCGACACGTTCTTCCTGGTGCCGATCTTTTAAAGATGAAAGAACACTATTGGCCATGGAATTATATTGTTTGGTGGTGTCATCTTTAATCTTTTTATTAATCAAAGTATTGGATAACATGATTTGATTAAGCTTAGTTTTTGCACCGGTATATAACTTATCATACTCACCTAGTGCCTTTTGGGTCGAAGCTGAAACGCCTTTGATTTTAAGGTTAAGTGAAGCGCCTTTTTCTGCATCTTTTCCAGCTTTTTTTAGAGCTTTTTCTTTTTGATCACGTTTATCAAATACCTTGCCAATTGAAGAACCTACCTTATCTCCGACGATTCCTCCGATAATCCCGCCAGCAATACCGCCGATTGCAGTACCAATACCTGGCACAACCGAACCAAGAGCCGCACCCATTGCAGCACCACCACCGATACCACCTAAAGTGCCGCCAATACCTCCGCCAATCGATTCTTTTGTTCCAGAACCGGTAGCCAATTCATACCCTAATGCGCCGACTCCAATAACCGTTCCGATTGGGCCAGCCCCTTTTACATATTTTAAGGCTTTAGCTCCTTTGCCAACCTTCCCTGCATTTTTAGCCACTCTGCTTCCTGTAGAAACAGTAGGCGCAATAGTAGTTCCTGCAGGTGCCTTTTTGCCGCCTGCTAACCCGCCGCCACGAACGCTATTGTTACGTTGCAAGGCTGTGGTATTGGTATTAAGGGCAACCGTTTCAGCGTTTAAAGATTGAGCGCTACCCTTGGTCATGGACGTAAAACTACCTAAATTAATGACACCATTTGATAAAAATTTAAGTAGGCCAGCCCCGCCAAGTGTGATTTTTCCGACTCCAGTAACTAAACCGCCAATCCCGATGGTTAAAAATCCAAGTACCGCACCTACACCTGCCACACCCACACCAATGGCTGTCCATTTTGCGATGGAATGCTGTGTACCCTGATCTAATTTATTGAACCAGCCGACTACATCCTCAATGGTCCCGGCCACCGTTTTTATGGTCGGAATCAAGGCAGTCCCGAAGGTCGTGGCCGCACTCTCCGCCTCACCCTTCATTTTTTCAATAGAGCCCTTTAATGTGTCCATTTTAGTTTTTGCTACATCATCGGCACTAATTTTATTAATGGATACACCCATCTCGTCAAATGCTTCAGCACCTGATTTACTAGCAATCATGGCCCCTCGAATCGCATCCGAACCAAAAATGGTATTAAAGGCATTGATTTTTTGTTCTTTGGAAAGATTTTTTGTAGAATCTTGAAGAATTTCAAAAACTTCAGACATGGCTTTAACATTACCTTGCTCATCAAAGAAGGAAGATGAAAGATATCCACTCGTTTTTTGAAGTCGATTGTATTCTTTTCTCAATTTTGCCTTGGAAGCACCAGAACCAAGTTCTTGTTTGGCTAATTCTTTGAATGCCTTATCCAAATCCGGAATCGTTCTTGAAGCCGGCTGGATGCCCTTTTCCACTAAGTATTTATAGCCGGCCGTTGTATTGGTTGTCGCAATTCCTAATTCATCCATCATCGTTGCAGCTGCATCAGTCTGCGGAGATAATCGCATGATCATGGTTTTTAAGGATGTACCTGCATCCGATCCTTTAAGCCCTGCTTGTGCAAAGACGGCCAATGCTGTATTTGTATCCGCAAAGCTAAAACCAACAGGTCCTGCCACACTTGAAACCTGGGATAATGAATAATTCATTTCTTCCACGGATGTGGCGGAAGCATTTGCAGAACCGGCTAGTAAATCGGCTGCTTTTGCCATATCAATATTGTCATCTCTAAATGAATTCAACACGGTGGAGGCAATTTCAGCTGCTTGACCTAATTCCAATTCACCAGCTGTGGCTAATGAAAGGGCGGATTTTAACCCACCACTCATGATTGCATCGAGATCAACACCAGCTTTAATCAACTCTTGCATCCCGATGGCCACTTCTTTATTGCTATACTTTGTTTCCAGTCCGAGTTGATTTACAAGGCCATTCATCTGTTTTCCATACTGTTTCCACTCTTGCGGACTCATGAGTGCCTTAATGTCGGCCATAGCTTGTTCAAAATCAGCTGCTTGTTTGATGGTATAGCCTAAACCTAAACCGCCAGCTAAAGTCATGCCGCTAAAGCTAGATGAAATCGAACGGCCTGTTTCGTTTATTGTTGAACCCGTGGTCATTGCGCGATCAGATAAACCTCGTAGCTTCGATTCAGCTTTTCCGATGTCATCTGCTAACTTACCAATAGAAGGGTGGACAGTAGAGATTTTTCGATTCAGAGTGTTGAACGATGCATTCAATTTTTGTTGTTCATCCACGAGGGACTTGTATTTATTTTTGGCCTCATCGACTCTGCGATCATGCTCTCCAAATTCCCTGGTCAAATCCGCCACTTTTTTCTGTTGTATATCGACTATCTGTTGATGAATCTTAGCCTGGTCACTCAATCCTTTAAGCTTATCTTTTTGAGCAGAAAAGGCTAACCCGCTTTTTTTCTGACTCTCCACATGGTCGTCCGTCTTCTTTTTAAGTTTAGCCAGTTCGGATTCTAACTCTTTCGTGGACGATGTATAGTCGACCATTTTGCTTGTAGCATCTTTTACTTGCTTTTGCCAGGCACTTTGTCGCTGTACGGCTGTATTGATTTCTTTATTTAAATCTTGTATGACCTTTGAACTTTCCGCGTTTGTCTTGAGCTCATTTTTACGTTTTTCATTCAATTGCTGAATGCGTTTTTCGTTCAAAGACATGATCTTATTCAAGCCGGCAACCTGCTTACCTAATGCACCATATTTATCATCTGCATTATTCAGCACGGCCATATTGGCTTTCATTTCCCGTTCTGCGCTTTTAATCGATCGGTTTACAGCCGTTAAAGATTTGGTGAAATTAGTGGACGATAAATCCATTTCGATAATCATTTTTCCAAGGGGTTGATTTCCTATCAATTAGTTTCCTCCTTTCCTACGATAATGTTTTTACAAAGTCTGCTAAATCCATGGTCTTTTCTTCTTTAGGTTTTTCATCATTATTTAATATTTCCATCAAATGATAGTAATCGGCATTCACAACATCTTGATAACTCATGCCCTGCTGCATTAAATTTAGAAAAAGGGCATTTAGATTATCAATGGCTTCTTGTGGGGTTAATCCAGTTCCGCTTCTACTTCCCCGTCCTTCATGTACTGGATCAACTTCCGACTCTTTTTTTCACTGTAACCAAGAACCTTGTAATATACTTCATACAACTTCTGCATCAATTCATGTGCCTGGATACCTTCTAAAATGTCATTAGCTTTAACGCCAAATAAATCAGCAACGAAATTGACCAGGGCCATGGTTGATTCTTCATCATCCTCATAGACGGCATTATTCAGCTTTAATGCTGTAATTAATTGCTTGCCACTTACCCATGGTTGCGTCAGGGTAGTGACCTCTTTTGTTTTTGAATTGGTTAGTTCTAATGTGTACATGTCTCATTCCTCCAATTTTTATTAATAAATAAATGAAAAAGCCCTCCAAAAGGAAGGCTTCGATTTATCCAGCTGGTGGTGTGGCAGCAGGAAATGCATAGGTTTTTAATTTTGTAGCAATTTCAGTACCGATCCCATAAGCAATGGTTTCGCCATCGTTATTTGCAATACATTCCATCGTCAGTTTTTCATCTTCTGGTTCTGCTTGTTTATCTTCACTTGTTTTAAGAGATACGTCACCGGCAGTCATTTTACCTTTTAATAAAGCAAATAAAACGGGTTGGCCGGATGCATCTTCCGATTCAAGTAATGCTGCCACATACGGCGCCTCTGTACGTTCACCAATCAATGTAAAGCCATCTGTGTGTTTCTTACGACCCAATACCGCTTCTGTCATATCTTCCGGAACGTCTAGAATACCGATTTCCGCTTTAACGTCACCCGTACCTTTTGCAGAGACATAATACGCCACATTTGAAGCATAAACCTTTACAGAATCAGGGGAGATACCTGAAATGGTCGCTTCCGTTGTACCACCCTTGTTGGCCTTACCTTCAACAACAAACACCTCTTCCGTGGCTTTACCATCCTTATCTAAAACCACAAATGTTGCCCGCTTAAAACCTACTCTAATACCCATTTAAAGCACCTCTTCTTTTATTAGTCCTTGATAACGCCTGGCGTCAACAAAGCGTTTTGTTTCTTTGAAATATTCATCTAAACCATCTTTTAACTGTCCGAAACCAAGCTTTTTTAATTCCTTTTTTATCTCGGCCTGAATCTCTTTGACTAGCAAACGGTTCGTAGATTCCACATCAATTTGATACAAATATTCATTGGCATGATTTTCATTACTGGCATAAACAGTTGGGACAGGAACATCCAATGGATCAATCACAATGAAAGGTTTGCTGGTATCTCCTGTTTCGGGATATTCATAAAATTTAATCCGGTCTTCACAAAGGGAAACAATCATTTCATTTGAAATTAGCTGGTTATAGATCACCATTAATCCGTCTGTCATAATTGTTTTTTCATCTCCTTCGTGACCGCATGTAAGAAGGCTCCTTCACTATTCGAAATTGCTCGTTGAATAGATCCGTAGCCTTTTGGTTTTATTTTTATGCCTTGTCTGTTATACCCGAATTCATTTAGATGGACCAATCGATAACGCTCTTTTGGTCCATTCCAACCCACCAATACCGATTTATACCCATTTTGGCTAGTTACTTTACCTATTACAATTTCATCTTGAGAGGCCCCTGTATCTTTAAATGCCTCGAATTCATCGGAAACGGCTTTTGAAACCACATCCGCTCCAGCCATTAAGGCTTTATTGGACACTATGCTTAAAGCCTGTTCTGACAATTGATTTTGCAGTTTTTTATAAACGTCCTCGAACCCCTTAAATTCAACACTCATGTGATCACCGCCAAAAGAACGGTAATAAAATCGTTATTAGTTAGGTTCGGGCGAACGTCAATCACGTTAAAACGAATATATTTACGTTCATCATCTATCATTTTTGAATAGCGATCATCCTCTAACTCTGCGTAGTGTTCAGTGTCGGGAAAATACTCACCGAATGAATCGCGGATATTAATAGTCACGGCATTTTTCGTATTCATAAATTTTAGCTGCTGTTGTTCCTTGCCGGAATTGAGAATTTCGATATCTTTCATGCTTGCGCTGTACACTTCTGCAAAACACTCATATACCTGCACCAATGCTCCTTCGCCTGGCTCTGGGCCATTATTCGGGGCATATTGGTAAAAGCAAACAGGTGTCCTTAACTCACTGCTTCCGATTTTATTTGGGTTAAACTTGGGTTTCATCAGGATCCCCCTCGTATAAATCCAGAGCTAACCCTGTTATTTCACTAGCAAAATTTTCATCGAAATACTCCACGGCATCATTATAGGAATATCGCGCACGCTCAAAGACGAGTTCTCTCCCGCCTTCATGCGTAGCAATATCAAATTCTCCACACTTTCTTTTGATAGCCGCATATGAAAAGGACAACATTTTTTTGATATTGTCGTCCTCTTTCGAGTGTGAAATTTTCATGCGTTCTTTGAACTGTAAAAGCAATTCGTTAGTGATTTCCAATCAAATCACCTACTTATCATCTTCTTTTTCTTCTACCCTACTTAAAAAGGAGTTATCGAGATTCTGCTCAACCTCTTTAGCCCTTGTTACTTTCATTTCAATTTCTTGATTAGGTTCATAAACCTCATTCGTATGAATATCCTTGAATGTTTTTAAGACTTTATATTTAGCCATCTAATCACCCTTCCGGAGTATTGATAGATAATGTGTAAATTGCTGCTGCTTTATTATCCTCAGCTTTACCAAAAGCGAATTGTTTGGCCGTGTATAGGTAGCAATCTTCCAAAGCAAGTGTTTGATCGAATTTATTAATTTGCACACCACCAGCTGTATAAGCATCGTAACGGTTATTTACAAAAGCAATGACTTCCCCAGCCGTAGCAAATTCCGATTCTACAATACGCAAGTTAAAAGGTAAGGCTGTAACATACGTTCCGTTTGCATTTAAGAAAGTATATTGTGCTTTTACTTCCCAGGCATCAGTAGGGTTAACGACTAAAACAACTTTCCCTCCAACATTTACGGATTTATCGTTTGATTTAGTGGATAGGTATTTCATTAATCCGGACAGTTCCTTCACAGTTGTTTGGGAATCAGCGAATGTAAGAGTTCCAGCCACTGCCTTTTTAGCGTGACCAGTAGTTTGGCTTACAGATGCCTCTAAATCACGAATCAAACCAATCGGTTGATCTTTAACTGGGCCTGCACCGTTGATAAATCCATCTTCCAAGGCCACGGCAAAAGTTTCGGTAATTTGAGTACGAACGTATGACTCAATCCAAGCCGGCCCAAATTTGTCTAAATCCTTAGGAAGCACAACAAATGCCGTCAGTTTAGATTGTGTAACACTTTCTTCTCTGAAGGCAGCATCCAATTGACCTTTAATTTCACCGAATACTTTGCCCCATACGGCAGCGCCTGAAGGCTCAGACTTGATGATTCGAGTTAAAAGACCTGCTTTTTGCAAATTGATTTCAGAAAGGAAAGGATGATCCGTCGTTAAATCTTCAAAAATACGATCAACAGTTGTTTCAGGAAGAATGATATCATCTGTAAATCCGTCAGATTGCACAACAGTATTGAAAAATTTTGTTTCTTCAGAAGTTAAAACATTCACGCCGCGAGTTGCTAAAATCGTTTGATCTGCATTTTGTGTTTGTACAGCGTGTGTAATTTGGGTTGTCAAGGAATTTACGAGTTCATCTTGCATGGTGTTCCAAGCTGCTTCCACTTGCTCGGGAGTTGAGCTCTCATTCTTCACCACTTGTGCATATGCTTTTTTAGCCTCATCGTAGGCTTTTGTATGATTATTTAATTTGATTGTCATTGTTTTTCCTCCAATTAAAAAATGAACCCTCGTTTTTTCGCCACAGGCGCAGGTTCATTAGTTCGGTTTATATTCTCTTGAAGATTAGCCGTTACCTTAGCAACAATGCTGTCAATTTGTTTATCAGAAATTTGGACATTAGTCATTACGTTGCCTGACTTGTTCTTCATTTCTCTTGCTTTATCGATTACAGCTTGCGGCAAAAGGACACTATCAATGGAATTTGTTAAAACAGGAATTTCCGTATCAAACATAATCTCGTCCACAAATCCATGAGCTGCAGCTGATTGTGCATTAAAAAATGTTTCTTCATCCATCAATGTTGCAAGCTCTTCACGAGTTTTACCTGTTTTCAAGATATACGCATTTGCGATCCCTGTACTAAGCACTTCCAACATGTTTGCATTGTGTCTCATGGCATGTTGATCGCCTTGGGCGTAATTTGCAGCGTTATGAATCATCATATAACCAGTAGGAGCGATAAGAACTTTACCTTCATCACCAGCCATCGCAACAACTGAAGCAGCTGAAGCAGCAGCACCGACGATTTTTGTTGTTACTTGCCCTTGGTACTCCTTAAGTATCGTATATATCTCGCTGCCAGCATCCACATGCCCACCTGGTGAATTAATAATCACATCGACTGGAGATGCATCGTTAGGCAAAGCATTGATTACATCATTAGGCGAAACAGATTCCATACCGTACCAGTCATACACTTCTTTATAGTCGTTGTTGATAATAACACCTTTAATGTGTATCTTCGTCATTCTTTTCACCTCCTTTCACAGTTGAAGCACTTTGATAGTTCTTCGTGATTACATATTCATCTAGCTCAGGATTATCAGATCGTTCTTCACCGAAAAGCACTCGTACTTGATTTCGCGTGAATGCACCTGATGCAACCAGCTTATCGACAGCTTCGGCGTTTTCGATGACTGCCTTTTCTTGAATGCCTTTGATATCAAATTTTTTACCTTCTTGATAATCCTTTTTGGTAATTAATTTCGCATTCAACTCATCTTGGATTTTTTTTAATAATGGGCCAACGCAAAACTTTATATAGGCTTTCATCGACTTTTCTAAATCAGCCATCTCTCCATGAACAAGTGCCGTGGGAATACCCAGTATTTCAGCAACATCATTCGTAATAGATTTCTTCAACTTCGATAGGTCGTCAATGGAGGGACCTGCAACATCACCATCTGAAATTTCGTTGTACTTAAATCCTTTCAATAAAGGAATAATGGCCACTGCATTGTTCTTTATTGAACTAAACACCCGATCAATGTATCCCTGCAGCTTATTTTGTTTCTTATCTTCCAATGATTGAGCCGTCTCAACCTCTACAGTCCCTCTGATTTGGTACCCGCGCATGGCGGCCTCCATCATTCGGCCGAATAATTCCCCGTAATCAGTAAATAAACCATCTAAGAACTTGGTCAATCTTTCATTGTTGTAATTTAAATAAATTACTTCATCCATTTTGAACGAACGTTTAAATTGATAGTTTTTGACCATAACCGATTCAAACGTATCGGGATACAAAGCAAGTTCATTTCTAATAAAGCTGTCAGCTATTAATAAATCGTCTGTGTCAGATAAAATTACAAGAACTTCATTTTCATGAATCAACTCGTAAATAAATCTTTGCCAGAAGTCTGCAGCTGATTGATCGGTATTAGGTCGTACATTAAGCAAGTAATCCCAATCATCCCGAATCCGCTTGTTGTTTTCCATGATTCGAAAATCTGACTGTGAAATAGTTCTGCCGATGAAGTTAATACAAGTCTCTAATGCTACGGACTTTAAATAAACTCGTTTCGATGCTTCCGTAACCCATTCAAAATCGAATGAAGATCCAATTTCACTATTACGTTTAAAAATATCAGCTAAGAATCCGATCATTCTCACCCCCTCTCTATAGGTCAAGTTAGAAATTCAAACTTTCTAAAATATCTAACGCTCCCCCTATATCTATTTCTTCGAGTTCATCAGCTTGCCAAAGAGCATATACAAAAGCTGAAAATCCATCAGTCTTTCTCTTCACTTCATCTTTTTTGACAAAATCTTTATTACCATCATTTTTAATTTTTACAACAATGTTATTTGTGTTCCACCTCATCAATGGATTGTCACCAAAAATAATACGCTTTTGGGCAAAGAGCATTTCAATTCTAGGAGCAAGCTTTGCATAGATGGCATGAGGGTTTTGTATATATAAAACTTTAAACCCCGCTTGTTCTAGTGCTTGTTTTACAATATCTAGACGGAAGGTATCACCAACAATGGTATTTAGTCCATATTTCTCTCTCATTTCACAAAAGTAATTGACCATATAACTGATATTAATAACGGGCTCATCCAATAACGTAATTAACCCCTGTTCTTCCCACTCAAATATTGGAGGTTTTAAATTTGCTTCTTTGATAAATTCACGCCTTGCAAATTGATGACTTTCCCAAATATAATTATCGCCATCCTTAAATAAAACGCCGCATGCTGTAAAATCTTTAATAAATGAAAAATCAATTGCACCTATACACATTTTGTTTTGCAATCTTTCGTATGGAATAGGTCTATTAGTTGCTTCAATATCTTCCCAAGAAGCAACCTTAACCGTATTATTTTGTTGGGGGAGATTCATCCTTTTCGCCATAAACTCAGGGCGCCCAGAGGGGTCATCCTCCAGGTCCAAATATTCATCCATAATTGTGTCAAATAACTCTTCGGCATAAGGACTTCTTGGCTGACTAAACATAGGATTAGCCTTTTCCCATAACTCCGGATTTTCGACTTCATCCTTACTATCCAATTTGCAAATGAAAACAAAACGGTTCTTACGCATGCTGCCGCCTTTTAATATTTCAACACACTGCTCAATAAATCTATCGAAAAAACCACCACGGACATGACCGTTGGTGGAAATATAAATTCTCCTTCTATGTTTTACTTTACCTAATCCTGAGCTTAGCGTATTTATGAGTTTTGTATCTTCGTAAATATGCCACTCATCAAAAATCAAACACCCAGGGCGGCCACCATCTTTTGTGTCTGCATTGGATGTTCGAAACTTGAATTCAGCAAGAGCAGCTTTACCTGTAATCTTCGTCTTGGTCCAGGAAAAGAAGTTCTTCATGAAGTTCTTGTTCTTCTCTTTCATGTTATATATTTCTTTTACAGACGTTTCCGCTTGATCTTCACTGTTGGCCACAACATCTACGTTATATCCTTCTATTCCATGACCGGGACTGATGAAGTAATCAGCAAGCCCAGAAATCAGACCATTCTTTCCATTTCCGCGAGCAATAACAATCACAATATCTTTATAAAATAGTTTGTCGCGTTCTTTATATTTAAGGAATATGAATGCAATAATAAACTTTTGAAAAAGTTCTAATTTGAAGTACCATTTTTCAATGTAATTAATGCATTGATCAATTTGCCTTTCATCGAAATATATATCGTCTCGATTAAGCACTTCAGTTTCCAACTGATTTATTAATTCAATACGTTCTTGATTAAAAATAATGCGGCCTTCACGCCATGCCTCAATATAAGCATTGACATACTTTTGATTAATCAATATAGATCACTGACATTAGGTTCGTCATTATCCTTCTCTTCATCCTCTGTTATAGCTGGCGCATCCATCATTTCAAATTTAATCGATTTTTCAAGAGCAATTAGGGTTTTTGTGAGCTTATTTAACTCGTTTAATGCAGGATTTGTTTTAATGAATTCTTGACTTGCATTAATGGTCGTCATCATGACGCCGTCTTTATTGATTACACTTTGAAGTTTCCTAATTTGCTTAACAATGGCTATATAACGCTTAACTTTATCAACTTCAATTAAATCGTCACAATTAATTCTCATCATCAACTGTTTTTCCATATTCGATATTTTTACCGTTCCGCTCACAAAAACCCCCCTCTCTTTTTTAACCCCCTAATATAGCAGGCAGTTTTTCCGATTTTTTTGGACAGCAGGGCCCCCTCCCCGGTCCCCTGTAAAAAATAAAAAAGCCCTCCCTTCGACCCGGGGGGTGTTACCACATTTCATCATCCCAACGTTTCTTTTTCTGTTCACCAAATACACGATCATGCATCTTGTTATGACAGTTCAGGCATAAGGTTGTCAGGTTATCCAACACCAATGCCAGTTGCGGATAATCTTCAATCTCGTACTTGTGATGGACGTTGAGCTCCACACTCTTACGTTCACCTTCAACCTTCTTAGAATCCACATGCACTCGACCTTCACGCTTGCACTGTTGGCACTCACGATTGTCTCTATCCAATGCCTGCTGCCTTAGCTTGTTCCAGTCACCTGTCCTATAGAACTTCTTCTTCTGTTCATCTGTTTTGTACTCTGCCAAGCTAGAAACAACTCCTAATCATTCGCTTGTAAATGCTTTTACTTCTTAGCATCCTTATCACTCTTGTTGTTATAGTGAGCTTGCTTACCCATGAAATATCACAATCATAATAGGCCCTAGACCTCCCCTACTATCTTAATAAAGATGGCTTTTCAATGAACCCTAACCTATAATTAGTCTGATACTCTACAACATAAGGAGACAACAATGTATATCTGGAATATTAACAAACTCGTCATGGCAATACAGGAAGGAACGATTACTGACAAACAAAAGAAAAGTTACAGTATAATTTTTTGGGTAATAGTTGCTCTTTCAGTGCTTGCACTTCCTGTAGTTTATAACCCTTCATCTATGAATAGATATGATGTTATTGATTTTATTTTGACTTCAATTATCGATGTAATTGCAATCTTTCTGTTAATCATTATTTATAAAAAGAGAAGTAGAAAAGATTTAGATTTTTTCTTACCTTTCTTTAGCTTAACGATTCCATTATTTTTACGTAGCATCTTATGGTCAATACCTTTATTTATCATCAGTTATACATATATTGAACTTTTCGCTCCTTATCATTCTTTGGATGAAACTAATCTAATCGATATAATTATGTTTGCGATAGTCGGTATTGCTATTAACATAATGAATGTTCATTACTTTAAAAAGATATATAACTAAGCACCTGCACCATTATACAAGTTAAATCCATTATTGAAGGTGATCAGCATTGACTGAAGAAAAATACAACGGCTATGATACATCCATTGTTTACGACTATAAAGACCACCCTGATATTAAGAGTGGTCGATGTGATAATTGTGATAAAGCCCAGTTTAAAAGTTCCGTTAAGGACTATGTCTATATTCGTGAGTGTCGCAATTGTGGCATGAAGAAAAGTATCTGACCCTTTGATGGATCGTTTTTTATTTCCCTCTCACTCTGCCCCTAACCTTCTTATACGTATCACGATGCATGCCCATGATAAATTCCCAATCTTGATTGCTTATATATTCTTTCTTCTTAGGCTTGGTTTCAGGTTTACTCTGCTTGCTGCCTCTTCTAAGTTGATTAAATTTCTGAATATCCGATTTAGATAAATGGTCAGCAAACTTCATCTTGATCATCCTTCTTAAATTAATAAATGACAGTTCAGAGGGTTTTCTTTATATATTTTCTTTAAAGATTTTCTTTAGGAATTTTGCTCTAATGAAGGAAAAAATTTTAGAGTACTGCAATTGGAGTACTCTAGCGTACTGCAATTAGAGTACTCTGGCGTACTGCAACTGGAGTACTCTGCGACCGTACTGCAATTGGAGTACGGAACATTCGTTTGTAGGTTTTTGCAATAAAAAAAGCACTCATTGAATGAATGCTGGTTAAAACCTTATTTCTGGTAACTTCAATTCTTTTCTTAAAAGTTCAATTTCATTTGTAATTATAGTTCGAAGCTCTCTATATTTTTCATTAAGAAGAGCATAATCACTATGTTTTGATTTGAATTCCCAGCTCATTTCTAGAGCTATATTATATACCTCCGAATCAGAATAAAATAAATTCGCGCTCAAAAATTCCATAAAATATATTTGTTCATCTGCATCTAATTTATTAAAATCATGTGCACCATGAGAAAATTGATATTTATTAATAAGCGCATCCATTGGTCCATAAAATTTATTTAATCTATCCATATACGTTCGAGTCAGAATTTCTTGATTTCTAATATTCTTTTGTTCCTCGATAGTTCTTGTTACACCTTCCATAGTTGAAGAAATAGTCATCTTTACTCCTATTAAAGTCAAAGCTCCTGCAATTATCCCACCTACAATAGCGCCATAATAAGTTGCAAAAAAACTAATCCACGTATCTAACGTTCCATGAGTTATTGTTGTTCCCCAACTAAATACTAACAGATTCGTTATTAGCGGAAATGATAATATGAATATAAGAAAATAGACCACACGCTTATTTTTTAATAATGATGATATAATATCCACTTTTATCACCCCTTTCGCCCTATAAATTCGACAAAAGAAGATAAATTCCTTCAAATATAAAAGCACCAAAATTAATGGATGCTTTTATTGTTTATTGAAAAACGTCTTTTAAAAGAGAATCTATATCTGTATATGATATTTGATTATTATTGCTTCTACCATAATGATAAACTGGGTTTTCATAATTCTTAGTTATGCTTTTTGCATGACCAATGTCCTTTTTCAATTTTACTATTTCTGCTTCCACCTTATCTTCCGGGATGGCAAAGAAACCTCCATTTCCTGTTGTCTTAATTACAACACGAATGGTATCTATCTCTTCATCACCCTTCATGATGGAAATGATATTTCCACCAAATTGCTGTTCTCTGATTTCGGCCGTAAAAGTGAGCGTATTATAAGTAGCTGTCAGTTTGTTCGATTTTATTTTTGTTGCAAATCCTATATCTTGAAAGTATTGATCAATTTTCAACAAAAGTTCTACTGCTTTATCCTTTAACACAGGTACGACATTTTCACCATATATAACATTATTAATCTCTTTGATTTTTTCCAGCTCTACTTTTAAATCTTCAACTTCTTTAAGTTTTAGTATGTTCATCTTTAGTCCCCCCGTAAAATTTATAGCAAGAATACTCTTTCGACAAAAGGGGTCGTGTTTTCCTTCTTAATCCATAAAAAGACGACACCTTTTAAGTGCCGCCCCTTTTCTTTATTCTCGATGATATAAATTTATCATGTAAATCACTTAATAACACATGATATTTTTCGAATAAATTATGAAATTTCATCTAATTTTTTATCATTTATTTACTACTTTATATGTAGAATTGATTTATAAACAGAATTGGAGGAAAGATAAAATGAAAAAAATGACCGATATTGTTGGTGTTGTAAAAGAATTAATTGGGCCTGCAGCAACTGAAGTAATAGATTACGGATTATCAATGGCACCATATATAGGTGAATTAAATCAAAACTATAAAATTAGTAGAGCTGAAAAAAGAATTAGGGAATCCAAGAATCAATTAATCGAAATTAATAACTTATTACAAAGTGATTTAAAGGCCAAAGAATTTATGGAAAAAAGAATTGCGCCTATCTTTATTTCAGATTTAATAGAAGACCATGAGGATAGTAAAATTAATTATCTGTTGAATGGTTTTCAAAATGTATTCATAGAACAAAAATTTGAGGAAAGTATTGTTTTACACTATTTTGATATTTTACGAGGACTAAGATACGCTGACATAAGAACCCTTTATTACATTGCAGGGTTAGATGACATATATCCTTCAACTTTCTACTTTGAAGGTAGTGAATATGATTCTATTTCCAAAAGTATTTATAATAAATTATCAAACCTATATCTTGTTGATATCATGGGCAGACATGGCGCTATACTCGGAAAAATAGAACCAACACCTGAAAACGTCTGTATAAATAAAAGTTTAGGTAAAGAATTTTTACTATTTATCGCTCAAAATGAACAGGAAAAAGAAATTATTCGTTCTCTATGAAAATAGAAAAAGCCACTTCCAAGTGGCTTTAATCTGTATACTTTGTAACTGCAATGTTTAAATTTAAAGCTAGTCTATAAAATGCCTTCCATCGAATCTTAGCATATGTCATGGCACTTATAGGAGGTTGAAACTTGTGGCAATAAACATTGAAATCAGTAAGATAATCCCCATCCTTTGACATATATCTTTCTTCAATTAAAAACCTTTCCATTTTCGGAAGCCTACTTACGGCCCTTTCAATTCGTTCACAAAAGTCTTTTCTATATTTCTGCTGATCCGCATTATAAATAGCAATGCTCCCAGTCTGGTCCCCGGTTTGATTAGTTGGTCCATGATACTTAATTTCTGGGCTTGCTGTAATGGCCGCTTCCCTTTCCTCGAAAATGAGGTATTTATATAAGCGATATTTCTCTAATTCTGCCTCAACAGCTGTTTGAGTAGCTTTTCTATCTAATTCAGGTAATTCAAAGCTCATGATATTCCTCCATCTTCTCAGAGGTACCCCAGGCAAGAGCCCAGAGCCAATTAAATTAATCTAATAAATCATCGTCATTCAAGTTAGCAGCAAATGGATCATCATTATCGTCTTCATTTTTGTCAGGTTCTTCTTGAACCTCGCTCTTTTCCTCCTGGTCCACATCATCTATACTCATTTGATTTGGAGAAACATTCGCGGTACCATCTTTATTAATCTTGTATTCAATACCTTCATGTTCATCTTCTTCATAGAAATCATCTACAGACATTTGTGAAGGTTCCATAAACAATGTGACGCTTCTTCCAGCATGTGGGTATAGTTTGATTACCTTTTCATCCGAATCGCCTTTTATGTTAAATTTGAGCGTGGTTTTCTTCGAATCCTTCTGTACAGATACAAACTCTGCATTGAATGTTCCTGCATCGCTTTCTTCCACATTTAAAATCACGATCGATCCAGCTAATCCGACAAGCTCCTGAGTGTTTGGCAGCTCATTGCCTTGCACATGAAACTCCAGGACTTCCTTTTTGTCATCCTTTTGCATTTTCTTGAATAATACGTTCAATTTAGTATTTGTCATAGTAAAAGCCCCTTTATATTCAAATTGGATTCAAAGTTCTGTTTTCCTGTATTTATAAAGCGTTTCTAGCCTTAGAAAGCCTTTTAGCAGCTCTTTCTCTCTGTTCATCTGTATAGACCCGTTCCTTTTTCATGCTGACCTGCTTTTCCGTCAAAGTTCCCTTAACAGCTATCGGCCTATCATCTTCGGATTCTATGACGTTTAACTCTGTTAAATTAGAGAGTTTTCGAATGTGTTTCGGCACAGTAGAGTAAACGGTCCACTCGCCTGTACTGTTGTCAAAAACCAAAGAAGTTTCTTGTTCTTCTCGGGAATAAGCCATATTGTGTACCTCCTTGTTTATTCGTACTGTACGGAAGGTCAAGTTGCAGGAAAGTTTTTTGGTAATATTTACACACTTTTTAGGTCTTTCCTCATCGTTTTTATTTGTATATAATTACTTTTTAAACAATTTTTTGAATGGTTACTATATATTAACTAGAGAAAGGTTATGGTTATTAGTGTTATCTCTTAACGAAATGAAAAGTAAGATTAATTACTTGAGAACCCATTTAATTGAAATTGGTATGTTACATGGCCTTTCTCACCCCGAAACTGTTAAATCAAGTCAAGAGTTAGATAAGTTGTTGTACCAATTTCAAAGAAACATATCAAAATAATCCTATATCCCGAGAAATTCCTTGGGCTTCATTCTATCTTTATATTAAAAGATCACATGTCGTGGTCTTTTTTTAGTCCGAAAATACCTCACAATTTGTGTCAACTTTACAAGATTCCTTAATAACGGGTGCATTAGCTGAAAATCGAAGCTGCCTTTAAGTCTTTATGCAACTAAAGGGGCAGTTTAGTTCAACAAGCATAGTGTATTCGTACTGTCAGCTATTAGTTTGATTCTTGAATAATCATCAATTGTAAGAGCCATATTATTAAAATGATGAAAAATATAAAACGACTACCTATCCTAATAAGAGTTTTTTTAATTTACATATTTGTATTTCTCTTTATTGTCGCTGGTACTTTTCTCTTTAAAAAATATGGACTTTAACAAAAACTGAGGTGAGTTTAATGTATGATACATGGATATATAGCCATATCATCAATACAGCGTTCTTCCCGATTTTTTTTCTCAGTGTAGCGATATTTATATCCGTTATCTTTATTCGTTTCGTAACCAAAAGTAAAAATAATTCGTAATTTCAGGTATTCTCTAACCTCACAGTTTGTGTCTATTGTGCATCTTCCAAATAACCCGATTTAACGAAAATGTTCCTCCAAGCACGATTTAAACGATCCTTTTTTCTTTTGACCAAAGACTTTTTTAACCGACGTTTCCTTTTGGGCGTCATACTTTGGCCACCTTCTTTTTCCTTTTCTTTTTAGGCTTTTCAACTGGATTTAAGATGGTATCTATAACCTCAGCTTGATAGCTTGGTAAGAATCCCGAGTTAATCGAACATTCTTTTCCATTTTCAACCGTCCAAATATCTTTAGCTATTTCAGCAAGAATATAAGCATCTACTACATTGTCGCTTTTATGAACAAAGCCAAAATGTTCTTCTACAGCTTTCATGACTACTTTCTTTTTCTCTGGACCAGTTAGTCGTTTTTTATGGCCAACTTCCCCGACCCATCCAGTAACATTCACAAACTTTTTTACAGCATTAGGAGCAGCTTCGTAGTATGTAATCCCTCGTTTGTATAGTGCGTTACGAATTCCCCAATGCAAGCCTCCTGCGAACATGGCCCTCTGAGTTTCATAAGGAAAGCCTTCTATGCAAATAATGTCATCCATTCGTACATGGGCCATTACCTCATCAATCAGTGTGGACATTCTTTTTGGATCCTCGGAGCTGATGCCTTTTAATTCCTTATCTTTTAGAACGATACTACCCTGATTAATTGCAACAAATCCGGTTTTAGTTGATGGGTCTATTCCCACAAAACGCATTCATTTTTCTCCTCTCCTGTAGCAAACGTGCAGCTTCGTACCGTTCTCTTAATCTATTATTTTTATCTATAGCTATCTGATAGAGTTGTTGATTGGTAGCTTGTGTCAAATTCATGCCTGCTTTACCTCTCTCGGCACCTCAGTGAACTTCTGCTTCCAATTAAGGAATAGTAATTTAAATTCATTCACACCGATATCTCGACCTTTTGCGAAAGTTTGATTAATGATCTTTCCTTGAGAGGTCCTTTCACCTTCACTCCAAAGGAATTCAACTACATCAGCATCCTGTTCAATAGAACTTGATTCCTTTAAATCAGCTAACACCGGCCTTCTAGGAATTCCACCCTTATCAGAATCCCTAGTCATTTGTGACAGCATCATAAAGCAACAGTTTAGTTCCATGGCTATTTGTTTAGCCTGACCTGTGACTCTTCCAATGGCTAAGGCCCTGGTATCGCCTTTTGTTTGAGGGATGTTCATGATCTGTAAATAATCAACAACAATCATGGCAATCTTCCCATGCTTCCTCTTAAACTGCTTGGCAGTAGCCTTGATTTCATCAATGGTTACTCCGGAACTATCCTGCATGAAGATTGGCAGGTATTCAAAATTGTCATAAGCCATATCAACAAGCTTTTGCTCTTTTTGATTCAAGTCTTTCATTTTGATTCTTTGGAAAGGGATACCTGTTTCAGCTGATATCATCCGATCTTTTAAAGAATCCCTTTTCATTTCTTGACTCCAAATAAGCACGACACCTTCTTTTTGCTTAGCGACACCATTTATCCTTTGTAAAGCCAATGCTGTTTTTCCAACTGAAGGTCTACCAGCACTAACGAAAAGCCAACCTCTCCATATTCCTTGTGCCCACTTGTCATATTCGGAAAATCCCGTCTTAATAAACTCAGCTGGCGTTTTCAGATGCGTGTAATACTCTTCCCTGGATTCTGAAAAACTGAGCATCTTGGCATTATCTATTGGCCTTAATTCGGTCACCAATTGCTCTACATATGAAAAGAATTCTTCATCCGATTCATAATCACTCCTGGACATGCCTTCTATGATTTGTGCAGTATTCTTAATCCTACGTTCCATAGCCTTTGATCGAATCATTTCAGCATAGTACTTAACATTTGCTGTAGTTGGACAGGATGCAGCTAATTCAGATAGGTATTGAACACCGCCAATTTTTTCGATATTCCCAAACTTAACGTATGCCTCAGTTACCGTAATGATATCCACTGGTTTTCCGCGCTTTTCTAGGAATCTCATTACTTTATAAATTTCTTTATGCTTAGGTATAAGAAAATCTCGTTCTTCCAAGAATGTGACTTCATCAAGAACATCTGGTTCCAAGAAGACTGCTCCTAAAACCGATTGTTCGGCAGCCATTTCAGTTCCAGTTGAAATCATCTGGATTCTTCCCTTCAGCAATCCACTTCTGGAATTCAATATCTTTATCACGTGGATCAAATTGCTTTTGTTGTTTAGAAGGTTTCTTTTGACCTGCCATTTTCATAGCCAGTTTTGTAAATTGCTTTCTAAATGTGGAAGCCGATAAAATATTCGTTCTCCAAAAGTCATCTGTTACAACCCAATCCATAACATCTTTTGCATGGCGTTTGTCTATCTTTTCAAGTTCAACCAGTTTCCTAAAATCATCTGCCCAGGTTTGTAAGTTAGCCCTGGCAATTAGATGTTCAATACCAGCTTCCTTGGCAACGATTTTGACCAGGTTGTGGAAGTAAACAGCCATTTTGTAATAAGTGTTATCCTCTTCATACACTTTCTTCTTGGCCACTTTCTTAGGCTTTACCAGCTTAGGGTCAGCTTGGACTTGACCTTCTCCGGATTCCCATTCTTCATAGTTTTTATTGACTCCCAATTTCCTGCCCCCTTTTATATCAAATTCTGTAATTGAGATTATTCTTTTTTGAATAAGCTGATCTAATGCTTTTTGTGTTTGTCCCTTACTAGCCTCTATTTTCATTGCAAGATACGAAAGAGGTAAGGAATGTTCTGTCCTTCTAAAACCATACGTATAACGCCATATAGCCAATACGATTCTAAATTGGGTACCGTTTAATCTAAGTTTCATGATTTGTTCAAGTAATTCATTAGCAATTCTTGTGTATCCATTTTCGGTTTGTGGATTTGCCATTTAGCTTCATCCGTTCTTTATAATCACTGGGTGTTAAAACACCTCGATTTCATAATCTTCATTTGCTTTATAACCCTTCTTATCAAGGGCTCTTATGGTCGTTAATTTAGCCAACTCTGACATGTTGTTGGTGCTGGATAAGTGAGTAAGATATATCTTTTCCCCAACACCCTTCACTAGCTTAGTAAGGGCCTCAGCAGTTTGTGCATTACTTAGGTGTCCTATGTCAGATAGAATACGTGCCTTTGTTGCATTCGGATAATTGGAATGCTCGAGCATGATTGGATCGTGATTGGACTCTATGATAAAAAATTCACTATATTTCATGGTCTCTATCATTACGGAATCTACCATTCCGGTGTCCAAGCAAACAGAAACTTTATCTCCAACCTTATCTACTATGGCGTATCCTATAGGCTCGAAAGCGTCATGGTAAACTTTAAATGGTGTTACATCAAAATCACTTACTAACATGTTGCCAACAATAATGTTCTGCAATTCTTTATTTACTCCCTTAATGCTTTTCCATTCACCCTCAGTTGCAAAAACGGGAATTTGAAATTTATTGGCCAACGGAAGACCTTTTACATGATCTGAATGTGCATGTGTTATTAAAATGGCATCTATGGAGTCAGGACGAATCCCGACATCCAGCAGCCTTTTTTCAATCTGTGTTTTTGGAATTCCTACATCTACTAAGATGGTATTCCCAGAGGAGCGAACAGCAATTACGTTACCACCTGAACCACTTGCTAAGATGTCAACTTTCATAAATTCACCTTATGTTCTTTCCAAAACCATTCTTTAATTTCTTCATATTCGCTTTCACTAATTTCCCATGTATCAAGAAGTTCCATTAGCGAATTCCTTCTAGCTTCTTTCATTACTGCGTACATGAACTGGTCTAGTTTTTCTGGCTTCATTTACTCCACCTCATTCCAATTCATCGTTATCAGCAAACTGTGCATCCTGCATGTCAATGTGCATATCCATCAATTCAAGTAATCCCAGTAGCTGCGGTAATGTTGGTTCACCTTTAATGTCCCGAGCGTTCTTTTCAATGTACTCTGTTCGGGCTTTTCCTTTAGGAATGCCGAGTCTTTCGAATTTCTTTACCATTTCTGTTTTGGCTTCATCAATGGCATCCAAATCTTCATTCTTTGGCTTACTCGACTTTTTAAGATTATCGATAACTTCCTGGTTGGGAGTAA
Source organism: Brevibacillus sp. JNUCC-41 (assembly GCF_014844095.1). Taxonomy (NCBI): domain Bacteria; kingdom Bacillati; phylum Bacillota; class Bacilli; order Caryophanales; family Bacillaceae; genus Peribacillus; species Peribacillus sp. JNUCC41. The sequence continues at coordinate 25,565 of NZ_CP062163.1, forward strand.
TATCCTTACGTTCCTGCGGTTTATATTCAGGGACTGAATTCGATTCACCCGCAGCCTCCATACCATCAACAACGACATCAGCTATATCAAATTGACCCTTAATAGCTCTAGTTCCAACGTGCTTTTTAAACATGTCTGGATCAACATCTCCGTTATCTTGCTTCCAGAACTTCCCGTTTACCTTGATCCATTTCTGAACCTCAGAAACATCCATGAATACAACATAATTCGGCCTGCCTTCTCGCTTTGCGATTGCGTATGCACCCATAACCTTTCCTCGCGGAAATCTCGGTTTATGCTTTACTCCCACCATTTCACCTTCATCACTTAGGACCACGTCAAAATCATCAATCTCGTTTTCGCAGACCACCTGAGAAAAGATGCCATGATACCCTTCCGATTTCTGGGCTAATGATTTAAGTCCCTCGTAAGAAACACGGATGTCCATTTTCCCACCGTAAACAATTGGAAATGCATGTTTTAAAGATGGATCAAGGTTCATTCGGTTACATTGGTACATGAACAGATTGAATTGTGGAATGGTTAAATCCTTGCCAACAGTCTCCTTCATTGTCATTAGTTCGTTGACACCGAAATCCCCAATTTGATGTAGTTCATTTAGCTCCGTATTTTGCGTAGCAATGGATTTGTTATTTGCCATGTTCTAAGTCCTCCTATTAATCTGCTGTTTTAAATTGAAATCCCTTAACTTCTATCAAGTAATCTTCCAAACTATCTTCCAGAACCATTTCACCGTTGCTTGGATCAAGTACAACTGAATCCCCTTTAAGGACTTCATTTCCAAAATAATCAGTTCCGAAGTGCTCCGGCTGTGCAACAAGATTTGCATAGCCGGTTTTATTGATTTCAGTAACAATCGGATGTTCTAAGTCAGCCATTGGGCAACTCCTTGATTTGACCTGTAAACCGGTGGACGGTGTGCAGCTCTCCAGGGAGGTTCTTAACAACTAACCATTGATTGGTGTCTTTCACTCCTGCCCATTCCATTGCTTTACGTTGGTTAACTGTGGGCTTTCTGCCTGATTTCATTCCGCATCGACCCCTTCAATATTCAATTTCTGACCAGCAACTACTCTTGAAACGATTAGTTGACCAACAGGCTGCTTAAAGCTTGTGATCGATTCGGCATTATCTACAAAAACAGGTGTTATGAGTTCACTCTGCTGTGATAGAACGTCTCGAAGTTCTAGTCCAGCCCTTATACCTTCTGCTGTTGAAAGCTTGCGATATGGCTTCTTATCAAGCTCGATTTCAAAGGTATTTTTCATCTCACTATTTTTTTGTTCTTCAAAAAGACGGACAGATAATGTTTCAAACAGGGCTTGTACCTTTTCACCCTGTAATTCAGCCTCCTTGGCTTTGAATGCCTTCACGCTGTCCAGGATGAAGATGGACTCATTAAGGGATTCAAGTGTTGCTTTTTCATCAACTTCTGCTTGGCTGACTTGTTCTTGTAGCCTCTCAAATTGACCATGTATTCTAATCGCTTCTCGTAGTGGTGTCCCTTTAGGATCAAGTTCACGAATTTCATTTCTTAATTCAGTAGCATCTACAAATTCCATTTCTTCAAGTTGGTCCTTAAGGTCGTCGCGTTCTTTCCGTAGCCTTTCATGGTTGGCTCTATATTCCTTAATGCGATTTTCTTTATCAGATTCTACAACCTTTACAGTTTCTTCATCCAGTGGACGGTTGCAAGTCCTGCAGCTGTTTTCAATTCTTTCGTTTTTAAGTAACGGCCAACGTTCTTTTGACATTTCAACCTGCTCTTGTAGATTCCGGATTTTTGCTTGAAGAGAGTTATAGGCCTGGTTCTTTTCCCAGGCTTTATCTAGCAAACTTTCTTTCTCCCTTACCTGCTTATCTATTTGAGATAGCTCGGTTTTTAACGATTCAATTGGAGCTCCTACATTAGGCAATTGATCAAGTTGCTCCTTCAAAGTCTTTGTCCGGCTTTGAGCAGCAATATATTTTTTATCTAAGGTGGTTTTATTCTCGGCATGTATTTTTTTAATATCTTCTAATCTATGTTTTTTTATTAACGCTGATAGGCATTTGTTTTGCTCGTCCGGCATATGCTCTAATACATCTTTATTTATTGGGGAAGTGACATACTGCAAAAGCATGGACCGTTGTTTCTCCCAATGCATAGATGGGAAGTAACTTGGATTGTACAGGGAAAGGAACAAGTCCTTATCGAATAATCTCTCAACCACTTCATTAAATTCCCCAGCTTTTGAAGGTACATCATTTACATAATAAGTAGTCTTGTTTTTCTTAAGGCTGCGCCCAAGCATTAATTCTTTTCCATCAACTTCTAACAAAAGTGAAACCTTTGTCTCTTCTGCTTCGTAAGTAATCGGCGTAGGGTCTAATTTGCTACCAAGAGCATCTGTACCGTACAATACATATGAGGGAGCTTCACAAACTGTGGACTTCCCCTCTGCATTGTCCCCCGTGATATCTGTTCTCTCGCCAAAGTTAACAGTGATATCACGGTGGGATTTAAAATTGTTAAGTATTAATGTTTTAAAGATCACTTGCATTTACAGCACCTCACTAACTGGATATTCGTATTTCACACCGACTACAGGCAATTGAATTTCAGTGATATGTTCATCATTGCGATTAAACAACTTGAACACTCCATCGTGTTCGATAATGTCATCCACAGCTTGGCCGCCGAATTCCTTACCCACCTCGAATGTAAAAATAAAGGGTTCTGTTGCTTCAGCAATTACCTCAAATGATTTAATTGTTCTTTCCAATCGGTCCAGCCCCTTTCATTTTTTTCTTGCGCTCACCATAAGCACCAATGTTTGAAAAAGCCGCCCCACTTTTATTAGGTTTCTCCGTTAAAGGAACAATGGGGTGTTTTTCAATGTATGCCAATCGTTCTTCTTCAGTCATAAACCAAACTTTAACTTCATCCATTTGATACACCTCCCTGACTTCTTACATAAGCCCGATAAATTTCCATGTAACGGTCAGCCTCAGTCATTGCTAACCAATACTTAGACTTGATTTTCATTGCTTCTCACCTCCTTCAATCTCCCTGCGGTCAATGAGCTGCCGCACATGCATCCACCTAAAAACAGCAGTGCCCCTACGAAACCGTAAACCATGACTATACCCAATTTAAACAACCTCCTTTTCTTCTCTTTCAATGACCGGGAGAACTCCTTCTCTTTTTAATAGGTCATATATGAAAAGCCTTCCTTTTTGTGTCCATTTGGTGCTTATTTTTGACTTGTCGGCATCAATAACATGTGTAGTGGTTTGCGTATAACCTTTGTCTTGATACTTTGCATACATTAACCAAATGTCCCCTTGTTTATATTGGACACCTAAAGCATGAAGTTTTTTATTGAAAGAAACGGCACTCATTCCGTAGTCCTTTGCGATTTTTGAAACGGACAATAAAGATTTATTTTGTAGCACCATGTCATAATAGGATGCTTTCGGCTGTAATTCTTTTACCTGTTGATTTAGGACTAAATTGTCAGTTGTTAATGCTGCCACGCGTTTTTCTAAAAATTCGTGAGCCCTTTTAATCACCATATCTGGGCTATTCCATTTCTTCTCTAATTCAAGGAAATACCGACGGGCTTGTTTGCCTTTTACTGTACGCTGGATCATAGAAATTTCTTTTGCCATGTCTATCATAAGAAAGTGGTCATCTAATACCCTTACAGCACCGTTATTTACAACCGTACTTTTTTGACCGTATGTAAAATCAATATTTTCAGTAAAGCCATACTCCAACATTCTGTTGAACCATTTTGAGTATCTTTCCTTTGACTCAAGGAACTCATGAAGATCACGACCACTAACAAGGATTTCGTTTTGGTCATTGTTAATTGTGCTGATTAGTTCGTTCATCACTCTCCACCCACCTTTACTTTAGATGCGATCCACTTTTCAATTGCCTTCCTGGAGTATCTTCGTTGAGTTTTAGTTCCATCCAGTCTTTCAGGAGTATCAAAAACAGGAAAGTCAGGCTGACAAAAATAAATTTCTTCTGCTGTTTCGGGGGTACAATTAAATATTTCTTTATACACTTGTTTCTTTGTTAACAATTGATCTGGCATTACAGTTGACTTTATCAGCGCTTCAAGTTTAGGTATTAATGCGTTACTGACTTTTTCAATTACATCGTTTGTAATCTTTTCAACATCACCTGATTCAAGTTCAATTTTCATGTTTTTCACCCCGCATCATTATCAATACCATCAACGTAGAAAAACTTTTCAAATGGTTCTCCAAACAATGAAAGTACACTTGCAATAAACTGATTGCCTGGACTATTGTAACGGTCATCTTCAGGACTTAACTTTGCTCTCCAGACTTGACTTGGCGAAATACCCATCTTCTCCGCCAGTTCAGCATCAGTTTTGATTTCAAAGTCAATCTGAGCTTTCATTAATTCTTTGACTTTCAAACGGATAGTTTTTTTCTTCATAAAGTACACCACCTTTTATTCGCTGACGAATTATTATTCGTTCTCGCATATTTAATATAGCACGCATCAAAAAAGAATTACAAGTTTATTCACGAATATAATTGCGCGCACGAAATATTTTATTATATAATCGAATTAGTTAAAAAAGATGGTATAGATGAGGAGATACGAAATCATGGTAGATGTAGATATTAAAGATGAAAGTTTCGGTGATTTTTTTAGAAGATTAAGAAGAGCAAAAGGTTTTAAATCGCAAAAAAGATTAGCTGAGGTTTCCGGCGTTTCTCAAACTACAATCTCCAGAATTGAAGACGGCACCCAAGTTCCAACCTACGACACATTGGATTTGTTATCTAAATCATTAAGAGTTTTTACATCAGACCTTTTATTTCTTTCAGGACAATATAAGGAAGAGGATTTACTAGAACCTGTTGATAAAAACGCAATGCTTTCTGATAACTATAGAACTATGAGGACCGCACCATTATTAGTAAATGAAACAAAAAAAGTAGATTACTCTTCTGATCAAGTTAAAGTTCCTATATTGGGCACTACAGCTGCAGGAATTCCTATCGAGAGCGTAGAATATGTTGAAGGTTATGAGATTGTTGAATCCGAATTACTTAGAGGCAGACAAGCTTTCAGTCTAAAAGTTAAAGGAGATAGTATGATTGGTGATGGGATTTTCAATGGTGATACTGTAATAATAGTTGATCAACAAGAGGTGACATCATCTGATATAGCACTAGTCCAAATCGATGGTACTGAGGCAACCCTAAAGCGAGTTAAATGTGAAAATGAAATGTGTATGCTCATTCCTTCTAATCCATCTATGCAGCCAATTTTGGTACCTGCAAGAGAAGTGAAAATATTAGGGAAGGTTATTCAAACAAGAAGAAGTTTTGAGTAAGGAGTGATAAAGTGGCAAGTTTTCGAAAAAGAAATGACAAATGGGAATATCGAATCAAATATATAGATCCTGTATCTGGTAAGAAGAGAGAAAAGTCAAAAGGTAATTTTCGCACAAAAAAAGAAGCCCAAATAGCAGCTTCAGAAGTAGAGTTAAACATAGATAATGATTTTTTTGAGAAAAATGACTCCATTACGGTTGAGGAATATCTCGATATTTGGTTTAACATTTATAAACATACTATTAAAGAAAGTTCATGGAAAAGTAGACAAGATAGTATTAAAGCAATCAAAAAAAGAATAGGAAAAATCCAGATAAAAAAAATCAACTTATCCTTTTATCAAAACTTTATTAACCAAATGGGCGAACACTATGCAAGGAATACTTTAATTGCAATTCATCAAGTATTTTCAATGATGATGAAACAAGCAGTAAGAGATCAGTATTTTAAAGTTAATCCAATCGTTGAGGCTAAACTTCCTAGAGAGAAATACACTGAGACTGAAAAAGAGGATATTGAGTATTGGGAAAAAGAAGATCTTAATTTATTTCTGAATTGTTTACGTGATAAAAATCAAGAAAAAGAATTAACTCTTTTTCTGTTATTAGCCTTTTCTGGATTAAGGATTGGTGAGGCTATATGTTTAAAGTGGGATGATATCGACTTTGAAAGTGCGACACTTAATGTAAATAAGACATTATTCCAGAAAAAAGGATTACGAAACGAGTATGTATTAACAGAACCTAAAAGCCAAAGTTCTAAACGTAAAGTTCCTATTCCCCCACAAGTAATTAAACAATTGAAATCTTGGCGTCATCACCAAAACCAATTAAAGATGAAAAATAGAAGTGATTATACAGATTTAAACTTTATCTTTTCTGATAAAACCGGTCACCCAACACCAGCAAGAAATTTTGGATATAAATTAAATACTTATGCTAAAAAAGCAGGTGTCTCCAAGATCACTCCACACGGCCTCAGACACACGTACACGGCTTTATTGATAGAAGCAGAGATAGATGTTAAAGAAATTCAATTAAGGCTGGGACACGCATCTATAAAGACCACATTAGACGTATACGCACATATAAGTAAAGATAAACAAATAAAATCCATCAAGCAGTTTAATGATTTTGCAGCCCACATCTTTTAATTGGTGGGCAAAAGGTGGGCTGCAGTACATTTCAGAATAAAAATCTTAATTAGAATGTTATTATATCAACGATTTATCAAGTATATCCTTTATCTTCGTCACCATAAGGTCAATAGCCACATGGTTCTGACCGCCTTCTGGAATGATGATGTCGGCATAGCGCTTCGTCGGTTCTATGAACTGATTATGCATCGGACGGACGACACTGATGTATTGCTCGATGACGGAATCTATGGAACGGCCGCGTTCTTTAATATCACGGGTCATCCGACGAAGGATCCGCAAGTCTGCGTCCGTATCAACATAAAGCTTCATATCCATCAGGTCTCTGAGGCGCTCATCCTCCAGCACAAGAATCCCTTCAAGGATGATGACATCCTGGGGCTCCACTGTGATGACTTCTTCTGAACGCGTATGGATCGAATAATCATAAACGGGTTTTTCTATCGTTTCATAGCGCAGCAATGCGTTAATGTGATCGATTAACAAATCATTATCAAATGCCAGAGGGTGATCATAATTCGTTTTCAACCGTTCTTCAAAAGGCAAATGACTTTGATCTTTATAGTAATAATCTTGTTCGATCATCAAGATCGAATGTCCTTGAAAGAATTCAAAAATGGAACGGGTAACACTTGTTTTACCTGATCCTGACCCTCCGGTAACTCCGATGACCACTGGTTTTTTCCTTGTCATGTCAATTCTCCTTCCGCATCATATTGTTCACATGAACTCTATTATCTACTTGAATGCGGACAATTTGAAGCGGATGGCGAGCTGCCTCCAGCTCCTTACCTGACTCATCCCAGATCGTACCGATTTTTTGAGTGAAGTTTTCGATTTCCGGTCCAAAAAACTCCACTTCATCCCCAGGCTTGAAGAAATTACGCTGCTGCATGGTAACGATTTTAGTTTCCTCGTTGTAATCAAGCACCAATCCTGCGAAGTCGAAGCGAGTCTTTACGGTATGATTCCCGAACATTTGCTGTTTATACCCAGGAATTTCCCCTTCCATGAACGATGATGCCGTCTCACGATTCGCACATTTATCAAGCTCTTCCAGCCATTCTTGTTTAACCTTGAAATGGTCTGGATCGGCACAATACGCATCAATCACTTTACGATAGACGCTGACAACTGTTGCAATATAATGAATCGATTTCATTCTTCCTTCGACTTTTAAGCTGTCTATGCCAATTTCAATCATGCCTGGCAGTGATTCAATCAGCTTCAAGTCTTTTGGACTCATTGCGAATGGAGCATCTTCTTTATCGAATAAAGCCTTTTCCCCGTCTTGATCCAACTCATATAAACCATAATCCCAACGGCAAGACTGACAGCAGCCGCCGCGGTTCGAATCACGCGCCGTCATATGGTTCGAAAGGGTGCAGCGTCCAGAATAGGCAATGCACATGGCCCCATGAACGAAAGCCTCGATTTCGATATCGACCTTTTCCTTCATTTCACGGATTTCATCAGCACTCGTCTCCCGTGCCAAAACGACACGCTCCAAGCCTTCCTCTTTCCAATACTGAACAGCCTTCCAGTTCGACAGCGATTGCTGCGTGCTTAAATGGATCTCGACGTTCGGAGCGACCCTTTTACATGTTTCGATGATTAATGGGTCGGCGACGATGATACCATGAACCCCAGCCTCCTGAAGACCTTCCAGGTATTCATCCAGACCATCGATATTTTCATTATGTGCGAAGATATTGGTTGTTACATATACTTTAGCACCATACTTATTAGCGAATTCGACGCCTTCCTTCATTTCCTCAAACGTGAAGTTGCCTGCATTGGAACGAAGACCATATTCCTGGCCGCCAATGAACACGGCATCCGCGCCGTAATGGACGGCAATTTTTAATTTTTCAAGGTTGCCGGCCGGAGCCAGCAATTCCGGTTTTTTTACAATGACTCTCTTTCCATCAACGATCTTGGAAATTTTATCAGCAATAGCATTCAAGGCTATTCCTCCTCTTTCTCTTACCCTTTTCTTTAATAAACCGATTCTTTAAAGAAGAACCCGGTATCCAACTCACGGTTATCCGGCTGAACCGCTTTGACTTTTTCAAAAAGTTCCGCTTTCACATCATCATAGCGGTCAGGGTCTTCAGCACATACGTCAATCGCTTCCCGATATAACTTTGTCATTTCAATGATATATTCCGGGGTTTGTAATAATCCTTCGATTTTCAGTGAATCGATTTCCGCTTCAATCAATTCCTGTAGTTCATCGATCATGCACATATCATTCGGACTCATGATATGTGTACCATTTTCATCTTCATAAATCGGATATTTATTTTCACGTTCCTTATCATGCAAGAACATATTTCGCTGTTCCTTCCGATTTTCCACTTCCAATGCCTTTCCTTGGTATTCAAAGTAATTACCAAGGAGCGTACGCTTCGATTGGAACATGCATGTCATGCCATGCACTTGGACTTCAATCTCCACTTCGGCATTTTCCTTCATTTCCACTATCTCGTCCAGACTTATCTCACGGGCAGCAACGGCACGGACAGCACCGCGTTTCCCCCAGTAATTACATGTGTACCAGTTCGTTACCGTCATCTCTGTATTCCAGTGCAGGGGCATATCAGGTGCCACGGCACGGACAGCCATCAAGACTGCGGGATCACCGAATATGATCCGGTCGGCACCAGACTCTTTAAGGAATGTGACGTACCCTTCAAGCTCGTCCACTTTTTCATTATGGAAAATGGCGTTCATCGATACGTACACTTTCTTACCCGCGGCATGTGCAAGCTCAATCGCCTTCTCCACATCTTCCCGTTTGAACTCCCCTGCCAGCCTAAGCGCATAACGTTGTTCGCCAATGACGAAGGCGTCAGCGCCAGCATCGATGAGTTCTGTTATATGATCGACACTTGTCGGAGTCACAAGTAATTCAGGCTTTTTCATTTTTGTCACCTCTATGTTTACTAATGGCCACACCATCACCAATCGGCAAAATTACGGTATCGAAGTTGGGATGGTCATGTAACCAGATGTTAAAGTCCCTTATTTTTTTAATAAGGGCTCGCTTTCTTCTCGTCATTTCCATTTCTTCAATGTTTTCGGCAACCAAGCCTTTGAATAAAACATTATCGGTAATTATAATGCCAGCACCAGCAAGGAATGGTTCAAACAGTTCAAAGAATCGCTTGTACTGCCCTTTAGCTGCATCAACGAAGATGATATCAAACGGACCGTGTTCCATCACTTTCGGTCCCGCTTCAAGGGCATCCCCTTCAATGAGGGTGATCCTTTCCGACAGTCCCGCCTTCTTGAAGTTAGCCCTTGCCTGCTCAATACGGGCTTCATTCCGTTCAAGTGTGACGATTCGGGCTTCAGGAAGGGTCTCAGCCATCCTAATGGCCGAATAGCCAATTGCCGAACCTACTTCCAATATCGCCTTTGGCTGATGAAGCCTTAAAATCTGAAGCAGCACCTCAATGCCTTCGGGCTCCATGATCGGCACATTATTTTCCATCGCAAAATCTTCCAACTCCTTAAGCAAACCCGTACGCTCCGGAATTAAGGAATGAAGATATTGTTCTATTTTTCCGTTCAAAACGTTTCCTCCATTTATAAGGAAAACAAAAGCGCTTGGTCAGTAACATGAAAAAAATTGATTGGACAATTTCTTCACAAGGAGCTGAAACAAGTATGCTTGACGATCTACATTTCCTTATCTTTCAAAATAAAACCCGGCATTCGCCGAGTTACGTCACCGATAAGAATCGGATCAAAAATTCACTTGTACTATTCTATCATAAAAACAAGGGGAAAGTAATATCTCTCCCCCCACAGTCTCATTGCTATTTTTCATTTAGGCTGTTTTCGCATACTTTGTTGCTAACCAAGTATTGCGGTGTGGTTGATTTCCTCTCCATTGCTCGCTTTCCGCGGGGCGGGCGGTGAGCCTCCCCGGCGTAAACGCCTGTGGGGTCTCACCTGTCCCGCTGCTCCCGCAGGAGTCTCGCACTTCCGCTCCGATCAACCTTAAATCGTTTCGTTTTAAAAACAACAATCTTTACGAAAAGAGCTTTCATTTATTTATTGGAAATATGCTCTGCCTTTTTGTTATTGTGGTCATCCAAGGTCTTGGAGTAAAGGACTTCCCCTTCAGGTGTGGCCAAAAAGTACAGATAATCCGTTTTCTCAGGTTTCAGTACCGCATCGATCGATGTCGTTCCGGCATTGGCTATCGGCCCTGGCGGCAGCCCCTTGTTCTTATACGTATTATAAGGGGATTTCACCTCAAGGTCTTTATAATATACCCTGCTCTTATGTGAACCCTTCGCATACAAAACAGTCGGATCCGTTTGAAGCGGCATACCTTCCTCAATACGATTGTAAAAGACGGAAGCTATTTTTCCGCGATCGACTTGCGCCGTCGCCTCTTCTTCGACAAGCGAAGCGAAGGTCAGCATCTGGTGCACGGAATAACCGTTCTTGTCCATTTGGCTCTCGTAAGCCTGCAATGTTTCTTCGGTTTTCTTCAGCATCTCGGTGACGATCGACTCCAGGGTCGGCTTTTCCTCATAAAAGTCATAAGTAGCCGGGAAAAGGTACCCTTCAAGCGGATATAAAACCTTTTCATTTTCAATTTCCGACGTCAAGAGCTGCGGAAATTTCTCTTGCATGGAATTTACGAACTTTTTATCATTCAATTTCTTAAAGACCTTTTTCGGATCTTCACCCGTCTTCACGGCGATGATATCAGCAATTTGGATCAGCTGCTTTCCTTCAGGAATCGTTATCTTCATTGCAGCTTCCTTCATTAGTTTTCCGGTTTTGATGCTTGTGACGATATCCTTAATAGGCATGGAAGGTGATAATTTATACTCCCCTGCCTGAAAACCGGATTCATTGCGGAATTTAATATAATATTTGAATACGCGTGCGTCTTTGATTATTCCCTGCTCTTCAAGCAACGTTGAAATTCCGTTAACGGAAGAACCGATTGGGATTTTCACTTTCTTGATGGTATCATCATCCGGATCGACTGGCTTCATGGCTGAGTTGATATATAAAAAGCCCACAAGTCCAACGATCCCAATTAGTAAAATAAGCGAAGCTATCGTAATCATGATGATTTTACGAACCAGCTTGGCTTCTCCTTGCTGTTCTAACAATTTCATTTGGATATGTTCCTTTTTAGATAAATTTTTATCTTTTTCATCCATTTTCATTCCCCCTGCAAACTCACACCAACTACAGAATGGTTTCTTGGTGATGCTTTCTCTAATTAATCTTCGCTTCGAACATTATACTAAAATCAACAAATAATTACATGTTTTTTGCAAAACTACATTCATTAATACTCTATTTATGGCAAAAATGCACTTGTTTTGTCAATATTCAGATGTTATTTAACAGGAATATAGTGATATCATAATTTCTTCTGCTTAAAAGATGCGCTCTAATTTTTTTCCCTGCATGTGTTAGGAATTTCAGGAAATGACAGGAATATTCATGTAGGAATGGTACTATTCATTTAAGATGAGGGAAGGTGTGAAGGAGTTGGATAATTCTTATTTTGTAGGTTGGGGGACATTGGCACTCATAAACGCCGGACTTGCTCAAGGAAAAAATAGAACGGCATTGAATTGGTTCTTGCTATCCTTATTTTTGGGTCCGCTCGCTACATTTATACTTTTATTCGCAAAGAAAAGATAAGGGGTTACCGGAACACACATGAACATTTATGGAGGCGGGTTCAGACTGAAAATCGAATTTGAATACGGATTTTGAAGGTTTGTACAAATGATGGTTTTCACTTTAGGCACTCGCTTTCCCGCAGGAATCTCGCACACACATTCCAATCACCTTGTCCTTTTGTCAAAAAAAAACCGGCCTTTAAGGCCGGTTTTTTTCTAATCTTATTCTTCTTCTGCTTCTTCTTGGTCAAGGAATGTATTTAACATTTCTTCAACAAGATCCCATTCTTCTTCTGTTTCGATCGGTGTAAGTTCACCATCTTTATTATCTTCGCTTGGTACGAATGATGAAGCGTGGATTTCAATTTCTTCCTCGTCATCTTCTGCAGACATCGGATAGTAAAGTACATAAGATTTGTTGAATTTATCTGAATCGAATGTGAAAAGGATTTCGCAAAGCTGCTCGTTTCCGTTTTCATCTACTACTGTAATGTTGTTTTCGCCGTGTTCCATTAGTATTCACCTCATATTGAATTTGTTTGTCTGTCCAAGAATCCTTGCAGAATCATGACAGCAGCCATTTTATCAATGACTTTCTTGCGTTTGCTTCGGCTCACGTCCGCCTCAAGAAGGACACGTTCAGCCGCCATAGTTGTCAACCGTTCATCCCAGAGAAACACCGGCAGCTTGAATTTGTTTTCTAATCGTTTAGCGAAATCTTGGCTGATTTCGCCTCGCGGTCCAACAGTCCCATTCATATTTTTAGGTAAACCGAGGACAATTTTAGAAACATCATGCTCTTTTATAATTTCATTGAGGCGTTTAAAGCCGAAGTCATTTCCAGCTTCGTTAATTTTGATCGTTTCCAATCCTTGTGCAGTCCAACCCATCGCGTCACTCAGGGCAACGCCTATGGTTTTTGAACCTAAATCAAGTCCCATTGTGCGCATTAGTATTCCTCTCGGTGGTTCTTAAGATACGATTTAACCAATTCTTCGATGATTTCATCGCGTTCAAGCTTACGAATAATGTTCCGAGCATCCATATGGCGCGGGATGTAGGCCGGGTCACCAGATAATAGATAACCGACAATCTGGTTTATAGGGTTATAACCTTTTTCCTGAAGTGCAACATATACTTGAGACAGTACTTCTTGTACATCTCTTTCGAATGGTTCTTCGGGAAAATTAAATTTCATCGTTTTATCAAAGGAACTCATTAACATGCACCTCTCCTCAGCGTCCAGAATCCACTATTACCTACATTGTACAACACTTTCCATTGATTATGAAATCGATAAGACCCATTCTTCAACAAAATTAAGTGCTGAATCCAATTTTTTAGGGTCTTTTCCGCCGGCTTGGGCCATATCTGGACGGCCGCCGCCACCACCGCCACAGCGGGAAGCAACTTCTTTGACCAATTTACCAGCATGGAAACCGCGATCGATGTAATCCTTGGTCACCCCGGCAATCAAATTGACTTTATCACCTTGGGCCGAACCTAATACGATGATGACAGAATCGAGCTTTTGTTTCAAATCATCCGCCATGGCACGCAGATTATTCATGTCGGTAGCTTGAACCTTTGCCACCAATACTTGAACCCCATTTACTTCTTTTACGTTAGAAACAAGGCTGCTTGCTTCGATATTGCTTAATTTTGCAGTAAGGCTTTCATTCTCACGATGAAGATCCTTCACTTCTGCCAGTACCGTTTCAATTCTTGAAGGTACGTCTTTCAAGTTTGTTTTCAATTTAGCAGCTGCGTCCTTCAAGACACCGATTTGCTCAGTCATCAATTGGTATGCCCCGGCACCCGTTACCGCTTCTATACGGCGAGTCCCAGCTCCGATGCCGCTTTCGGAAACGATTTTGAACAAGCCGATTACCGCTGTATTCGGAACATGGACACCGCCGCAAAGTTCTAGGCTGTAATCACCTATTTGAACGACACGGACAACCTTGCCGTATTTTTCGCCGAACAAGGCCATAGCGCCCATAGCTTTTGCTTCATCGATGTTTTTATAGTCCGTATTCACTTGTAAGCTTTGCCAAATCTTTTCATTTACAATCGTTTCGATTTGTTCAATCTCTTCCGCCGTTATCTGACCAAAATGAGAGAAGTCGAAGCGAAGGCGCTCAGCCTGTACGAGTGAACCAGCTTGGTTGACATGTGTACCAAGCACATCTTTCAACGCCTGGTGCAGAAGGTGCGTCGCTGTATGGTTTTTCGTGATATGGATGCGGTTTTCTTGATTTACTGCAGCGACGATATTGGAATCTGCTGTTAAAGTGCCGGCAGTAACCGTTACACGGTGCAGGTTTTGGCCATTAGGGGCTTTTTGGACATCATGGACATCTACCTTCACGGATTCACTGGCCATCGTTCCTATATCGGCTATTTGTCCGCCGCTTTCCGCGTAGAAAGGAGTCTTGTTCAGTATCACTTGAACTTCTTCTCCTTCTTCTGCCTCCGTTACAAGTTCGCCATTTTTTACGATGGCAGCAACTTTGGCTTCGACAGCTACTTGATCATAGCCGACAAATTCACTTTCAACTTTTATATCGCCCAATACCCCGCCTTGGATTTGCATCGAATCCACATCTTGACGCGCTGAACGGGCACGTTCACGCTGTGCATCCATCTCTTTTTCAAATCCGGCTTGATCGACCGTCATGCCTTCTTCTTCTGCATATTCTTCCGTTAACTCAATCGGGAAACCATATGTGTCATATAAACGGAATGCATCACTGCCCGGAATGGTCGTACCGCCTTTTTCCTTTTCCTTTTTAATGACTTCAGAAAGGATGGACAGTCCATCATTCAGGGTTTCATGGAAGCGTTCCTCTTCATTTTTGATTACTTTTGCAATGAACTCTTTATTCTTGAGGACTTCAGGGTAGAAGTCTTTCATGATTTCGCCTACGACCGTCACAAGCTCGAACATGAATGGTCGATTGATGTTGATTTGCTTAGCATATCGAACCGCTCTGCGGAGTAAACGGCGCAATACATAACCGCGGCCTTCGTTGGATGGAAGAGCACCGTCACCTACTGCAAAGGCAACCGTACGAATATGGTCGGCAATGACCTTGAAGGCAACATCTTTTTCTGTATCGGCACCATACTTCACATCGGAAATCTCTTCGACTGCCCGGATGATCGGCATGAATAAATCTGTATCATAGTTCGTCGCCACATCTTGAACGACGGAAGCCATACGTTCAAGGCCCATTCCTGTATCGATATTCTTCTTTGGAAGAGGTGTGTAAGAACCATCAGGATTATGGTTGAATTGAGAAAACACAAGGTTCCAGACTTCCAGATGACGTTCATTTTCCCCGCCTGGATATAGTTCCGGATCATTGGGATCATCGCCATATGCCGGTCCCCGGTCATAGAAAATCTCTGTATTCGGACCGCTTGGACCCTCACCGATATCCCAGAAGTTTTCTTCCAGGCGAATGATCCTTTCAGCAGGAACACCGATTTTCTTATTCCAGAGTTCGAATGCTTCATCATCTTCAGGATGGATCGTTACAGCCAATTTCTCTTTGTCGAAGCCAATCCATTTTTCATCCGTCAAAAACTCCCAAGCCCATGTAATGGCTTCTTCTTTGAAGTATTCACCAATGGAGAAGTTTCCGAGCATTTCGAAAAACGTATGATGACGTGCCGTTTTCCCCACGTTTTCAATATCGTTCGTACGGATGGCCTTTTGGGCATTTGTGATCCTTGGATTTTCAGGAATCACCCGTCCATCAAAATATTTCTTTAACGTCGCCACCCCGGAATTGATCCAAAGCAGTGATGGATCTTCATGAGGAACCAATGACGCACTTGGTTCGATGTTATGGCCTTTTTCACTAAAAAAATCTAAATACATTTGGCGGATTTGAGCACCAGTTAAATACTTCATATATATCCTCCTTTTAAAATTATGTAATTTTGAGCACACAAAAAACCCCCATCCCAAAAACAGGGACGAGAGTTGACTCGCGGTACCACCCTGATTATGGACGCAGGAATTCACCTAGGCCCATCACCTTCATAAAAGCCTTAACGCGGCATGACGGCAGGTATTAGCTGCTCTCAGGACTAGCTTTCTGCTGCTCTTCACCTGGCAGTCCCTTTCAGCCTGGGGGACCCCTCTCTTTTAGATGGACTTCAGCATACTTCATCCTTCAACGAATTATCTTATGTAATGGATTATATTCACAAGACTTTTATTTGTCAATAAGGGGCGGCTTCTTTCTAAAGTGAACGCGGGCATGAAGTACAAAAACTTTCAACACAGCCAAGAGGGGAATCGAAACGACCATGCCCACGATACCGCCCATTTCGCCCCCGGCCAATAATGCAAGCATGATGAACAGCGGATGCATATGGAGGCTTTTACCGACTATTAACGGTGAAAGGATATTTCCCTCAAGAAATTGAAGTACGAGCACGATGACCGCGATGATCAACACCATTTTAACTGACATTGTCGCGGCGATGACCACTGCGGGAATGGCCCCGATAATCGGCCCGAAATACGGGATGACATTCGTTATACCGATTATCGCCCCCAATAGAAGCGGATATTTCATACCGACTATCCAGAAGAGCAGCGAGGAAATCAAACCGATCACGACACAAACGATGATTTGTCCGCGGATATAGCCGCCAAGCGACGCATCCACATCACGAACGAAAGCCCGTCCCTGTTTACGCCATTTTTTCGGGGTCATATACCATGCCATTTTTTTTAACACAGTGAAATCCTTCAGGATATAAAAAGCAATGAATGGAATCAACGCAATCAGGACGATGAAATCAATCATCTTCATTGCATACTCCATCGCCTTTTCAGGTATACCTTTCAGCCAACCTTCGAAAAGGGTGACACCTTCTTCGAATCTTTCATGAATTCCGAACGGCCAGGCCGCCGTTTGATGATTGAGCTTATCAATCCTGCCCCGGTACTGTTCAACCAGTTCCGGCACGCTTTCCGACAGCTCGCGAACCTGGCTGACGATCATTGGAATACCTTTATAAACAGCAAAGCCGATCCCTCCGAAAAACAACAAATAGATGATCGTAATCGAAAGCCAGCGACGCATCCCTTTCTCATTTAAATATTCCACTACAGGGTGCAGCAAGTAACTGATGAACGCACCAATCAAAAAAGGCAGCAGTACCGTCACGCATACAGTAACGGCAGGTCCCCACATGGGTTTGAGTTTCATAAAAATATAGATAACGAAAAATAAGAGCAATAAAAAACCCAGGCGATAAAACCATTTTAAACGAATACTCACAATAAACACCTCCCGCTCATTTATTCTTCGAAAGGCGGAAGGTTTTCATACATAAAAAAGAGTGCCCTCATTAATTCAGGACACCCATTCCTGCTATAATAATGATTTTAATCTTTTGCGTATTTTCTTCATGTTCCGTTTGATCATTTTCGAGTTCATCAAGTCCGAACCCATATTCATTAGAGTATTGCGTGAACGTCTAGCCATTTGCAAACACCTCTTCCGTTAATTACATACTGAAGCGGCGGTCATTTTCCTCAAACAAATCGTCCAATGAGCTTAAACTTCCATCTTCCTCGACCTGATGCGTATTAATGAGCCCTTCGGATAGGGTCATTTCAATAAAGCAATTCCAACAATAATATTGATTTACACCAATCTTCCCGACATCTTTACTGCGGCAATTCGGACATTTAATTTCCAAAATGGACACCTCACTGTTCATAAACTGAAACAATGATGGTATCCTTCCCTAATGCTGGCGGCTGTTTTGATTCTATCACTGTCGACTCAGAGAAAAACCCATCCGTTGTTTCATACGCTATAATCGTGCCCATTTTCTCCTTGAAATATACATCCTGCAGTAAACCAAGTTCTTCACCCATTTCTGAAAAGAGCATGCGTCCCAATAACTCGTCCTTCGATAGGCAAATGGAATCCGCAGGCACTTTACTTAAGGCAGAATCTTGTTGCCTGATCACGATCCCATCCGGACCGAATGAAGAAATGCCGTCAAGTTCCAAATGAAAAGCTCTTTTGAACAATGCTTGTTGATGAACGACCAACCCTGTTACTTGTCCCATTTCAGAAATTGATAAATCGTGGACCGTGCCGATTCTTTCTCCTTTGATCGTAAAAACCGGCATTCCTTTCAATAAAGAAAACGTCCGCAAGGTCATCCCGCCTTTCCGAACATTTTTATTATCTCTTTCCTGCTGAAAATAGATGTGCTGAAAGGTTTTCCATTGTTGGTCCAACTTCCATAAATACAGGGAACAGACATAAAAAAAAGGCTGTTTTCGCATACTTTGCTGCTATTCACCAAGTAATGCGGTGTGGTTGATTTCCCCTCCATTGCTCGCTTTCCGCGGGGCGGGCGGTGAGCCTCCCCGGCGTGAACGCCTGTGGGGTCTCACCTGTCCCGCTGCTCCCGCAGGAGTCTCGCACTTCCGCTCCAATCAACCTTAAATCGTTTCGTTTTAAAAACAACAATCTTTACGAAAAGAGCTTAAAAAAAGACCGGTTTCCCGGTCAGACCCACTGCTTTACCATCCTCTGCTGGCACCTCCGCCACCGGAACTTCCTCCTCCACCGCCACGTGGACCACCGCTTCCGCCTCCACGGCCGCCGCCTCCGCGACTGATGAATATCAAAAGGATATTGATTAGTGTTTGAAGGAAAAATCCTTTAAAGAACTTGGCATCGAGGATGAATACAATGATGACAACGATGATAATCAGGAAAATCTGTAAACCTGATGGCTGAAAGTTTTCTGACTCGGGCTGTACGGAAAGATCTTGATAAAACTCGTCACCTAGGTTGTATTCTTTCGTGACATCGTTATACACGGCCTTATAAGTTTCCGTCAGGGCCACATCATATTTACCCTCTTTCAGCGCAGGGATAGCCACATCGTCCAAAATCTGTCCAGATTTTATATCGGTAATGGCCCCTTCCAAACCGTACCCCACTTCAATACGGATTTTCTGTTCTTCCATGGCCAGCACAATGAGGACTCCATTGTTCAGCTCGGCATCCCCAAGCTTGAATGATCTCAATGCCTCGACCGAGTACTCCTCGATCTCGGATCCTTCCATCGAATCAACCGTCAAAACGGAAATTTGTGCTTTTGTGGCATCATCCAATCGTTTCCCTAGTTCGATGAGTTCGGATTTTTCCTGTTCACTCAGGACTCCGGCAAAGTCCTGAACATAAATATCCCCAATTGGTTCAGGAATGTTAGGTTGTGCTGCGGCCACGTTTGCTAAACTGAACGTGAGAATGAAGAATAGCGCAAACACAGCGAGTTTTTTCATTATTTATCGCTCCCGAAATCAACCTTTGGCGTTTCTTTTTCTTGATTGGTCACTTCAAAATATGGTTTGGCATCGAACCCGAACGCTCCTGCCATCATATTCTTCGGAAAGCGTTTAATCATTTTATTATAGTTGGTAACTTCATCATTATAGTCTTTTCGGGCTACAGTCAGCCGATTTTCCGTTCCTTCCAAACTATCCATGAGACCCTTGAAGTTCTCATTGGCCTTTAAATCCGGATAGTTCTCAACAACCACCAAAAGCCGGCTCAAGGCCCCGCTCAATTCTTGGTCGGCTGCAATTGCATCTTCAGTCGAATTGGCACCGGCCAGCTTCGAGCGTGCATCGCTCACCGCTTTAATGGCTTCCGTTTCATGCGAAGCATAACCCTTCACCGTTTCCACAAGATTCGGAATCAAATCCGCTCTCCGTTTTAATTGGTTATCCACCTGTGACCATTTATTATCGACGTCTTCACTGGCACTTACAAGGCCGTTGTACGAAGATGCACCAAAGATGACCAATAAAACGACAACGACTATTCCTATTATCCAACCTTTTTTCATCCAATCCCCCCTACTCTTTCACAAAAAAGTTATATTCTATAGTTCCACCAAAACTATGAATTTTAAACAAAATTCATCAAATAGAACCAGCTACATAAAATCATATGGCGTGACATTCTCCATACCGATCATCGGATCAGCATGCATGAGAATATCAAGATAACTTGATTGTTGATGTACCTCTTCCTTTTCCTGCGGCATTTCTTCTTCACTCAAAATCTCTTTCAGCTTTTCACGCAAAGTCGTTTTCCGGCGCATCTCATCATTCCGCTCGATCCCTAAACGGAATGCATCTTCTTCGCCACAAAGGATCAAGAAATTTTTACTGCGGGTAATCGCCGTATACAATAAATTACGGCGGAGCATCCGATAATAACTTTTCACTACAGGTAAAATGACAATGGGGAATTCACTTCCCTGCGACTTATGGATGGAGCAGCAATAGGCATGTGTAATCTGGTTCAAGTCCTGTTTCGTATAAGTCACTTCGATGCCTTCGAATGATATGATTACTTTATCGACATGATCGGTATTTTCTTTAGCGAACAAGATGGACACGATTTCACCCATATCGCCATTAAAGACCCCCTCCTCCGGTTGGTTCACCAGTTGAAGCACCTTATCTCCCGTTCTGTATATTACATCTCCGAATTTTATTTCCCGCCGCTTCTCATTCGCATTGCTATTGAACACTTCCTGAAGCATTTTATTCAGGGCATCAATCCCGGCAGGCCCTCTATACATGGGAGCCAGCACCTGTATATCCTTGGCCGTGAAGCCTTTCGTCCTCGCATTGGCAACCACCTTCTCGATTACTTGGGGGATTTGACCAGTTTGGCAGCGAATGAACGATCGATCTTCTTGCTGTTTCGTGACATCATCCGGAAGCCTTCCTTTTTTGATTTCATGGGCCAATTCAATGATCGATGAGCCATCAGCTTGACGATAAATATGTTCCAGACTGACAGTCGGTACACAATTCGATGCAAGCAAATCCTTTAAAACCTGCCCAGGTCCAACAGATGGCAGCTGATCTTCATCACCAACCAATATCACTTGGACATTTTCCGGCAGAGCTTTAAACAATTGATGGGCCAGCCACGTATCCACCATGGAAACCTCATCGATGATCACGATACGGCCATCCAGCTGATTATCCTCATCATGGGAAAAGCCTTCGCTCCCGTTCCACCCCAGCAAACGGTGAATCGTAACAGCCGGGAGCCCAGTCGATTCGGCCATTCGTTTCGCTGCACGGCCAGTAGGGGCCGCAAGTACGAATGGAAATGGATCGCTTCCTTCTTTTTTATAATCATTAATGTCCATGGATACACCATGCAGCTCTGCATATAGTTCAACGATGCCTTTGATGACTGTCGTCTTACCGGTACCAGGTCCGCCCGTCAAGATTAACATGGGTGATTGCAGGGCTGTTTGGATCGCTTCCTTTTGGGCCGGTGCATAAGATACATCCAGCCGTTCTTCCAGCTCTCCAAGTGCCAGCAAGAACTCCGATTCCGGGAACTGGTCCTCATACTCGGTTTGAGCAAGCAGCCTCTTGATGTTCATCACGATTCCCTTTTCCGAATAGAATAGCGAAGGCGGATAAATTCGTTGATCCTCGACAACTATTTTTCCCTCTTGCGTCAATTCGATTATTTCCGAGGAAATGTTCGTAAACTCAATACGGTCCCGTTTATTTTCCTCCAGAAGACGTTTGACAGCCTCCAATAGCTGCTCGGCTTCTATGTAGATATTTCCGTCCTGAAGGCATTGTGATTCAAGCGTATACAAACACGCAGCCTTGATTCGATCGGGATGGCTGCCGGAAATGCCCAGCTGATGCCCAAGCTCATCCGCCCTTCCAAAGCCAATCCCTTCAATATCCTCAACAAGCTTATACGGATTTCCCTGAACCATCGTGATTGTATCCTGCTTATACATTTGATATATCTTCATCGACAGCTGCGGACCGAAGCCATATTGATTCAGGGCAATCATCACCTGCTCCAGCCCTTGATGCTCGACCAATGTATCATAGAGACCCTTTGCCTTTTCCCCGGATAGCTTCGGGATGTCATCAAGTAGCGAAGGCTGAACCAGAATTTTTGAAATTGCCTTTTCACCCAGTGAATCAACAATGCTTTCAGCTGTTTTTTTCCCGATCCCCTTGAAAAGGTCACCGGATAAATAACTGACGATTCCTTCCTTGGATTGAGGCAGATCCTTACGAAAATGCTCTACATGGTATTGAAGGCCAAAACGCGGATGTTCCTTCATCGCCCCATAAAAAATATAGATCTCATCCTCATGCATCCTTGGAAAATAACCTGTTACGACCGCTTCCTTCTCTTCATAATTCAGATTCGTTTCATGCACGCGAATTCTTACAACCGAGTACATGTTTTCTTCATTATGAAAGATCGTCACTAAATGACTTCCTTTCATGAACATTTTCTCTTCTGAAAACAAATCCAACGAATCTTGCTGGCTCAACGCTTCTCCCCACCTTTCCATGCATATGCCGTTTATTTACTCAGCATTCATTTCTTCCATCAGTTTCTTTCCGTGCGCAGCAAGCATATGGTCTGGCTGTGCTTCCAAAGCCTTATCAAAATAACCCATCGCTGCTTGCGCATCCTCACGGTACCCTGCAAACGCAACCCCTAAATTATAATAAGCATCCGCATGGCCCGGATCCTGTTCCACAACTAAATTCAGTTGATTGATCAATTCATCATACAATTCCGCATTGGCAAGACAAAGCGCATATTGGAATCTCGCATCAACGTCCTCGGGGCTCAGCTCCACCGTTCTCTGTAAATAAGGCATTGCCAATTTCGGTTGATCTAACGCCATCAAGGTCAATCCAAGCATGAAGTAGGCATCGCTGTTATCCAGTCCCAAACGGATTGCCTTTTCAAACATATCCTTCGCTTCGACCAGTTTAGAATCGGTTTCATAATATAAGTTTCCTAATGAATAGTAAGCCGCTGCTGCATTTTCATCCAGCTCAATCGCCTTTTTGTAAAACTTGACCGCTTTATCCGTTTCACCCACGGCAGTCAATACATTCCCAAAGTTTATGTAGGCAACAGGCTCATTCGGATTTTCCTCGATCGCCTCATTAAAAACTTTCGCCGCTTCTTCGTATTTCCCTTGCTGCATAAATTCAATTCCTTGTTGATTATTATCCATATCCATTCACACTCCATTTTTATATTAAAAAGTATAGCATAAGCCAGTGTCGAATTCAGGCGGTACACCCGCAATCCAAAAGAAGTCCCCAACCGCAAACACAGCTGGGGACATGCTTATTTTACCCTACGTAAGTCAGTTTTTCACCTTTTTTAAATACTTCATCAATGGTACCGCCGCCAAGGCACACTTCACCATCATAGAATACGACTGCTTGTCCAGGCGTGATCGCGCGGACTGGTTCGTCAAAGATGACTTCGACATCACCATTTTCCATTACCTTCACCTTAACCCCGCTATCCACTTGACGGTACCTGAACTTTGCCGTACATGTAAATTCATCAGCCGGTATATGTTCCGCTACCCAGCTGACATTTACTGCACGAAGGGAATTCGAATACAGCACATCATTATCAAAGCCTTGACACACATATAAAACATTGCGCTTCAAGTCTTTTCCCGCAACAAACCAAGGTTCGCCGCTGCCGCCAATCCCCAGACCGTGGCGCTGACCGATGGTGTAATACATCAAACCATCATGCTTGCCCATCACCTTGCCATCCATCGTGACCATATCACCGGGCTGAGCTGGGAGGTAATTGCTTAAAAACTCTTTGAAATTGCGTTCACCGATAAAACAGATCCCTGTAGAATCTTTTTTCGTTGCCGTGGCAAGGCCTGCTTCCTTCGCAATTTCACGGACTTCCTTCTTATCAATGTGCCCAAGCGGAAACATGACTTTTTCCAACTGTTCTTGAGTAAGCTGGTTCAAGAAGTACGTTTGATCTTTATTATTATCAACACCGCGAAGCATTTTGTATTCGCCATCCCGGTATTCAACCTGTGCGTAATGACCTGTAGCCACATAATCGGCACCAAGGCTTACAGCATGTTCAAGGAAGGCCTTGAACTTGATTTCCTTATTGCACATTACATCCGGATTTGGGGTACGGCCCGCTTTATACTCATCCAAGAAATAAGTGAAAACTTTATCCCAATACTGCTTTTCGAAATTGACCGCATAATAAGGGATGCCGATTTGATTACAAACGGCAATTACATCATTGTAATCTTCCGTTGCCGTACAAACTCCGTTTTCATCTGTATCATCCCAGTTCTTCATGAAAATCCCGACCACATCATAGCCTTGATTCTTCAATAGCAGGGCTGACACAGAAGAATCCACGCCTCCTGACATACCCACGACGACGCGGGTGTCCTGTGGTGCTTTTCTCATTCTGTCACCTCATTTATTTAAAGCAGGAATTATCTTCCCACTAATCTATTAACGATTTTCACGGTGGTTTCAGCCGCCTGCCTTACTTCCTCTTCCGTATTGTTCAGACCGAAGCTGAAACGAATCGAATTCTTCGTCCGCTCCGAATCTTTCCCGAACATCGCCACAAGCACATGCGACGGATCGATTGACCCAGCAGTACAAGCGGATCCGCTCGATACAGCAACACCTGCCAAGTCCATATTGACGAGCATCGATTCCACATTCGTACCCGGAATACTGACATTCAGCAAATGCGGCAGCGACTGTTCCATAGATCCGTTAATTTCATATTGTACATCCGCCTCAGCAAAGACGGCAAGCAATACGTCTTTAAATCGCTTGTATTGCTCCTTTTTCTTTTCCATCGTGCTTTGTGCAATTGAAACAGCTTCTGAAAAACCGGCAATGGCCGGCACACTCTCCGTACCAGCACGGCGCTTGCGTTCTTGTTCACCGCCATATAATTGCGGATTCAGCTTCAAACCTTCACGCATATAAAGAAAACCGATTCCTTTGGGACCGTTGATTTTATGCGCGGATACACTCAGCAAATCCACTCCCAACTCGCGAACGTCGATAGAGATCAAACCATATGCCTGAACCGCATCCGTATGGAATATGGCTTGATGCCCCTTAAGCAGCTGTCCAATTTCAGCAATCGGCTGGATCGTTCCAACCTCATTATTGCCGAACATGACTGAAACCAAAATCGTGTCGTCCCGCAATGCCGCCCTTAAATCGGCAATTGAAATAAACCCCGCTTCATTCACAGGTAAATACGTGACCTCAAAGCCAGACTTCTCAAGGTATTGGCATGTATGCAAAACCGCATGATGCTCGATCTCCGTCGTAATGATGTGCTTCCCTTTTTCTTTATAAGCATTCGCAACACCTATGATCGCCGTATTATCAGCCTCGGTTCCACCGCTCGTGAAAATGATTTCATTCCGCCCCGCACCGATGCTAGCCGCAATACTCGAACGCGCCTCATCCAAAACATGGCGCGCCTCCCGCCCGAAAGCATGAATGCTCGATGGATTTCCGAAGTCATGGCTCATGACTGTCATCATCCTATCGATCACCTTCGGATGCATCGGTGAAGTCGCAGCATGATCTAAATATATTCTGTCCACTTTTTTGTCGCCTCCATTAAAAAACGCAAGCGCCTACATAATAGGCGCATTGCTAATCAATTAAATATAATACATATAAGAATCGATTTCACCCGTATCCTTGTAGCTCGCCAAATCCATAAGCGTCGTATTATCCAATACATCCTTCACGGCATCGCGAATCCTGATCCAAAGCTGGCGCTTAACAGGCTCCTCATCCTCAATTCCTTCAACAGGGGTAATCGGCCCTTCCAATACACGAATGACATCACCCGAAGTAATCTCCTGAGGATCTTTAGACAGGACATACCCGCCATACGCACCGCGGACACTCTTCACCAACCCCGCATTACGAAGCGGTGCAATCAATTGCTCCAAATAATGCTCCGACAGATTATGCGTCTGGGCAATCGATTTCAAACTCTTCGGTCCTTCTCCATAATGTTTAGCAAGCTCGATCATGATCGTCAAACCATAACGGCCTTTAGTAGATATCTTCATACATATACACCTCAAATTATTTATCCGTTTCTAAATTCTTTTGAAATTATAGCATATTCCCGCCGGAAATGCATTCACCCGCCCTCCATTTGTCAAATTATCCTAATTGGAAAGGTAGGATAAATCAAAAGAAAAGAATGGCATGCTTTCAAAAATTGAGGAATTAAATAACAAATAACGAAAACGATTATCGAATTTACCGATGGTCACATTCCTTATATCCCCAAGCCGCTAGAGAATGATAGAATTCC
This sequence comes from Brevibacillus sp. JNUCC-41, assembly GCF_014844095.1. NCBI lineage: Bacteria > Bacillati > Bacillota > Bacilli > Caryophanales > Bacillaceae > Peribacillus > Peribacillus sp. JNUCC41. Next base: position 52,033 of record NZ_CP062163.1, read on the forward strand.
GATTACCGCCTCCGAACCGGAGTATTCTGCATTTTCCCTGGAGCAGCAATCAAGAAAGCGGATTTTCCGCACCTATTTGGACATTTCCCTTGTTGCTCACATTTCAGCACTTCATGACTTTCTATACCTTTTTAAACCTACCATTACAAACCAGCCCATTCCGGCCAGACTAAAGGCAAAGTTTATCTATTAAATTCCCTCATCGAAGGATAGGTCGATTTATCTCCTTACAGCACAAATTAAATCCCCAAAGGAACTGCCATAATCGAATTCGCCTTCTTTTACAGCATAATCAGCGCATTTCCCCCATCAATTGTGATACCTTATATAAAAAGGAGAGGTGCGCAATGAATATAAAACCGCTTGCTTTCCGGATGCGGCCTCGGTCGATTGATGAGATCATCGGTCAGGAGCATCTGGTCGGTGAAGGAAAAATTATCGCGAGGATGGTGAAAGCCAAACAGCTTTCATCCATGATCCTGTATGGTCCGCCGGGAATTGGCAAGACATCGATTGCAAGTGCGATTGCCGGAAGCACGAAGTTTGCTTTCCGGACGCTGAACGCGGTGACCAATAATAAAAAGGATATGGAAATCGTGGCAGCGGAGGCTAAGATGTCCGGGAAAGTGATTCTGCTGCTCGATGAGGTTCATCGACTCGATAAGGCGAAGCAGGACTTCCTATTGCCTTATCTCGAAAACGGGATGATCACCTTGATCGGTGCAACAACCAGCAATCCCTATCATGCCATCAATCCGGCCATCAGAAGCCGGTGCCAGATTTTCGAGCTCAAATCATTGGATACCAATGATATAACCAAAGCCCTGGAACGGGCACTTCATGATGAAGAGCGGGGGCTTGGTGCGTATAAAACCGATGTCACCCTTGATGCCCTCACCCATTTCGCGACCGCTTCGAACGGAGATGTCCGCAGTGCCCTTAACGCTCTTGAGCTCGCCGTCATTTCCACCGAACCCAATGAATCCGGAACCATTCATATAGATCTGCAAATTGCCGAGGAATGCATGCAGAAAAAAAGCTTTTCACATGACAAGGATGGAGATGCCCATTATGATGTACTGTCGGCATTCCAAAAATCAATTCGCGGCAGTGATGTGAATGCAGCCCTTCATTATTTGGGGCGCTTGGTCGAAGCCGGTGATCTTGTCAGCATTGCCCGCCGCTTGGTAGTCATCGCTTACGAGGACATAGCTCTTGCCAATCCGCAGGCTGGTCCTAGGGCCCTCGCTGCAGTCGAAGCCGCTGAACGACTCGGTTTTCCCGAAGCCCGGATTCCACTTGCCAACTCAGTGATCGAGTTATGCCTATCACCTAAATCAAACACGGCCATTGTCGCAATTGATGCAGCGCTTTCCGACATACGCAGCGGCCATAGTGGAGATGTACCAGATCATCTTAAGGATGCCCATTACAAAGGAGCCACAGATCTCGGACGAGGCATCGACTACCTTTATCCCCATAACTACGAGAATGGCTGGGTGAAGCAACAATACTTACCGGACAAACTGCGCAGCAAAAAATATTACAAACCGAAAAAGAGCGGGAAATTTGAACAAGCCCTTGCCTCGGTCTACGAAAATATCGAGAAGAAAAAATAACTCCGGATCACTTCAGATCTGGAGTTTTTTTCTGAAAAATGAAAACTTTTAACATGCCTTTTGACAAAAAACTCCTCCCCTTGAACATTCACCATCAATGATGCCAACTTTCGTACAGCTACATTCCATATCGGCACAGTCAAGATTTCTCCTTTTCGAACACCATTTCGAAACTTCCTTCTATTAAAATCCCGACTAGATGAATAATTCCAGAGAATTCTAGATATATTGACCAAGAAATTGGGAGACCGTAAAAAACAACCTATATCCAAACAGTAAGCCATTGTGTCCAAATCATCCACAAGCAGTATGTACAACCGTCAGCCAAACGCTCCGGCCAGACCTTTAACTCTTAGGCTAAATTCCATTTGAATCGCCTTGCTTGGCCAATCCTTCCCGGAAATTAATCCGCAATCTGTTAAGGTTTCATCAGCACGTACTTAGTAAGAGGATATGTCAATTACCGCTGCTAACGGCATGTCCCTTTCCATAAGAAGGCACAACAACTTCTAGTTGCTGTACCTGTGTAGTCAATCTTCTTCTTTATAAATACCCCTCGAAGCTTTAATCATATTTTCCAGCCACATTTTCTTAAATACATTCACACGGCGAGGACTCCTATCCTCCTCTTCCTCCGTTGAATTTTCAGTTTCCTCTGCGGCCTCGGAAAGGATTTCATTTGAATTCCCTTCATCTGCTGAACTTTCCGTTGAACTGCTTTCATCTGATGAGCTTTCCGTTGATTCACTCTCGTTCGATGAGCTCTCCGTTGATTCGCTCTCGTATGATGAGCTTTCCGTTGATTCACTTTCGTACGCTGAACTTTCCGCTGAATATTCCATTTATTCTTTAGCCTCCAATATATTTTATCCTTAGGGATATCCGTACTGCATATCTAATAGGAACTTGGCTTATTACCCACTTTAAAGTAATCTTCTAATTTAAATATTTATTAAATCTGATTAGCTTTCCGTCGATTCACCCTCGTCCGCTGAACATTCCGTTGATTCACTTTCGTACGCTGAACATTCCGTTGATTCACTTACGTACGAAGAGCTTTCCGTTGATTCACTCTCGTACGAAGAGCTTTCTGTTGATTCACTCTCGTACGAAGAGCTTTCTGTTGATTCACTCTCGTACGAAGAGCTTTCCGTTGATTCACTTTCGTACGCTGAACTTTCCGTTGAATATTCCATTTATTCTTTAGCCTCCAATATTCATTATTCTTTAGGGATATCCGTACTGCATATATATGCGCCTTCTTTCTAATAGGGACTTTCCTAATCACCCATTTTAAAGTAACACTCCATCCGTTTTGCAAAATTCAGAAAATCCATTTTGACTGGTCAAATTCATTAGATAGAAAAACTTCTCTCCTTGCAAACAAAAAATAACCTCGGAATCTTTTTCGAAGCCACTTTATTATTTTTCCTTCATATTAGCTATGAATGTCCCTTAAGGAACCGAACACCGATTTACCGCTACTTTCGTGAAGCAGGCCCTAGACATTTCCCTTTGCGATGATCTCGCCATCCTTAATCAGAATGACTTCATCAAGGATGTTCTCATGATAACCATTTGCCTCACAAAGTCGATGTAAGACAGCAAGTTACATCGACGAACCACTAAAAGCCGGTACAGCCCAAATATCATCACTGAAGTGATACAAAAAGAGGCTGAATCCTTTCGAGTTCATGAAACACTCCCCATTAAAACATCATAAACATGGAAATGACAAAAATTACCTCCGTCATAATATTTTACGACCAAACAACATCGCTGCAGACTGGGGAGGGATTGTAAATCCACAATCACATCTTCCCTTCATAATCTAAACATTTAAAAATCAAAGAGAAGATAATAAATGGCTGTAAGATCCAGATTATAAAAAGACTTGCAATCTCTAAATATTTGAATGTAAACAAAAAAGTAAACACTAGGCCAAATTACACAACAAGCAACGAAAAAAGTGTAGATTTCTCAATCGGTCACTGCATTAAACTTTTAATGAATCTAACTTCCTACCCCTCGGATCTGTTCTAATCACTGGTAAACAATACACCAAAATATGGTAAAGGTATTATAAAATAGTAAATTATACTATTCTTTTATTATGAAATTAAATATAATAGATGAAGTGGTTACAAAAAGAGGAAGGAAGTAAAATATGAGACATGAAAAAAAGAAGAAAAAGAAACGGACATGGCTGAAGGTAGTCGGGATAATTGTCCTACTTTTCTTATTAGCTGGGGGAGCTTTTGCCTACTCCGTATGGAATCATCTGACTAAAACTGTTGACACGATGCATACACCAATAGACCGTACCACGGATAAACGAACGAAAGACCTTGCCCTATCAGATCAGGAGCCATTCTCTATGCTCATGCTTGGTGTCGATGAACGTGATGGCGACAAAGGGCGTTCAGATACAATGATCGTCTTGACAGTCAATCCACAAAAGAAATCGGTCAAAATGCTAAGCATTCCGCGTGATACACGGACCGAAATCGTCGGTCATGGTACACAGGACAAAATCAACCATGCATTTGCCTTCGGCGGAGCGAAAATGTCCATGGATACCGTTGAAAACTTCCTTGATATCCCAATCGACTATTATATGAAAATCAATATGGAAGGCTTCAAGGATATCGTTGACGCAGTCGGCGGCGTGACCGTGCAAAACGATTTGGACTTCACCTCCGATGGCATTCATTTTGCAAAAGGAACGCAGACCCTTAACGGGAAAGAAGCGCTTGCCTATTCAAGAATGAGACATGATGATCCAAGTGGTGATTTTGGCCGTCAATCCAGACAACGTGCCATCATCGAAGCAGTCATCAAGGAAGGCGCAAGCCTTTCATCCTTGACGAAATACGATGAAGTCTTCGATGCACTCGGTAATAATATCCAGACTAATTTGACGTTTGATGACATGATGGACATCCAAAAGAACTACAGAGATGCAAGCAAAAGCATTACCCAATCATCCATAAACGGCAACGGAACGAAAATCGACGGAATCTACTATTATATTGTGTCGGATGAAGAAAAAGAAAAGGTTCAATCCGAATTAAAAGAACAATTATCCATTAAATAAGAAAAAATGAAAGAGCTGTCCGGACCCGCATCCTGACAGCTTTTTCATTTTCCCCGTCCAATATTCTGACAAAAAACGAACACCAATTGTAGAGATTTGTTGGAATTTTTGTTGTTTATTAGGCATTAAAAGACGGTATAATCTAATATGAGCTGAATATTCCATCTCCCCTTGCCCCTTTCATCACTAGACTCAATTATTCTTTGGACCTGGAATTCCACAACCAACTTTCATCAACTATCATAAAAAAACCAAAACAAAAGGAGTGTATTTAAATGAAAATCAAAGCAGGCAGCTGGGCTATGCTAAGCACACAGGACAAAATGTTCATTCTGAAAGCCATCAGTGATCGTTCAAGAATGAAATATGTTTCATGAGAAGTAAATCTATCCGGCACTACATGAGAGCATCACCTCTCCCTTTTCAATAAAACGAACTTGAGCCTGAAAAAGGAGAGGAATCTATTCAAACCGATAATCCCATAACAAACGCCATTCGCCTTTTTCTTTGACGACATAGCAATTTTGTTCCAAAGTAAACATTCCATAGCGAGAATTGAAGACCTGTGTAACTGGAACTTCATAGGCCGTTTTATGCAGCCTTCCACTCTTATCCAACTTCCAGTTCTTCACTTTCTTAGAACGGCCTACATCATACTGAAAGGACTCCACATCCATATGCTGTAAAAATACATGTGACCGATTTTGCACATAATCTGCTCGATTCGGAAATTTCAGCTTCGAAACGCTTTTTAAACTACTAGTCCATTTAAAAGTAATACAAGCTTCTGTACCAGGAGAATACTCGTCAAAAGACGCCTATAAGAATCTTACTTCTCCTCACCCTCATAGGTATCATTTATTAACGAAAAAAAAGAAGCATGTTTAGACATGCTCCTAAATATGTATCGTAAAATGATATTTAAATTTATTGGTGCCATCTTACATCAATACAAGAAAAAACATGACCATCCCCCATGAAACGAGCAGAATAAGGATAAAGTATCTTATGGATCATATTCTTTCAGGTTCCTCAATGATCCCACTTAATTTCTCCTTGATCTCCTCCACCATTTCATTCACAGTAACATCTTGTCCAGACTCACCTTTTGCAAAAGTGTCTTTTAAAATATCAAAAAAATCCATTTCAAATTTCCACTCCACCATTTCATAAGTTGTCCCTAATCTTTTTTCAAAGAGAAGGAATATAACTCTTTTATTATAGTAGAGACTGGCAAGCTGAATCTACTATAATACAGAAAAATCACAGAAAATTAACATTTTCTAAATATTCAGTAGGGATGAATACCACTAGCCAATATGTGTAGATAAAAAAACAAAAAAGGACCGATTCCTCAGCCCCTTCGATACCACAAATTATGCTTGCCCCATAAAATAGGTCATTAATGAAATCAAAACTAAAATAATAGTAATATAAGTCCCAATAAAAATTTTCTTGCTTCTCTGTTTCTTTTCATATACTTCCTCGAACGTAATGAATTTGTTTTTTGTCATCAAATAATCTCCTTCTAGTTTGATGGCAGCTATCTGACATCGCCTTTTGCGAAGTCCCTTTGCTTGATCTCTATAGTGTAGTATCGGCACATCATCAAATACATTTAAGCATTATTAACTATTTTTTATAGGCTATATTTCTTAAATTTGCAGAAGGTTGCGACTAACGCATTATGTACAATAACTAAATTCCATGATTTTCATGTGAAATCCTGCCTGGGCATCATTTTAATTAAGCACTTACATAATAAAATTCATGATTATTTTTATCCAACCTAAGAATGATAACCATAACGGTACACTGAATAAAGTTCCCCATATTAATCCCTTCATAAAAGCATTAAGTCCATCCATAATAAAAATCCCTCTCAATTAGGTTTTATTTTTATTATTGTCCCCATACTCTTTATTCTAGATACCTTTACGGTAATTTCGTGTAATGAAAACAAAAAAGAAGACTGTATAACAGCCTTCCCTAAGATAATTTTTCATTTTCCTTTTATGAACTCCCGCACCTCTTCAATAGATAAACCTAAACTTTTAGCCTCTAACATTAGATAAACCCATTCTTCCCGTTCATTGTTAGCTTCCATGTCGAATCCCACCCTACTTGTGGTAACACAGCCGTCTTAGCATTTAGCCTTAGACCTGTAATTTTGCCTCCCTACTTTTCAATAGGTTTGCCTTTCTCAAGAATATTTCACCTTAATTACTCCCAAGATTGATAAATCTCTTGAATCCCTGTTTCCATGGTGCTAAATAAACTATCATTCACTAAAAAATTCCCTTTAATTAAAACTATATTAATGTTAATTATACTTAAAATCGTATTAATAGCTCTTAATACTATTCGTTTTTTTCTGCCATTTTTCAACACTATTCATCAAAAAGTGACATTACAATGTTAACACATTGGTATTATGTGCTTTCTTTACAACTCATTTATTAAAAATACATTTATAATAGCTATTAATACGCTCGAACTTGCTATTTTACAAAAATAGTATTTCGAAATATAAATTCAGTTTTAATTTTTTTCCCCTAAGAAAAAAAGCCAGCATTACAAACCATACTATGGCTGTAACCTGACTGTTCGTGAACAAATATTTACACACTTGATTCCATTTGGATACCTAATAAATTGCTAAACATCCCTCTTTTTTCATTAGCTAACTGGTTATATTCACCAACCTGAATAATTTCTCCCTGATCCATGACCAACACTTGATCGGCATTGCGAATCGTCGATAAACGGTGAGCTATGACGATGATGGTCATTTTCCCTTTTAATCTTTCAATAGCTGATTGAATCTTCGCTTCGTTCTCGGTATCCAATGCGCTTGTCGCTTCATCCAATACCAGTATGGCAGGTTTGCGTAAAATCGCTCTGGCTAACACTAGACGCTGCCTTTCCCCTCCTGACAGTCGGACACCTCGATCACCGATTAGTGTATCCAGACCTTGAGGAAGCTTACTGACAAAATCAGCAGCTGCAGCGAATTCCAAAGACTCCCATATGGATTTCTCACTTGCATCAGGGTCAATGATCAGCAGGTTTTCCCTTATTGTTGCATTAAAGAGAAACGGATCTTGCGGGATATAACTTATGGACCTCCGCAGCGATAATAAGCGGTCATTAGTAAGGGGAATATCATCTATTCTGACTTCCCCCCTATCAGGTTGATTTAATCCCATTAATATATCAATTAAGGTGCTTTTTCCGGCACCTGATCGTCCTACTATAGCGGTCATACGGTTAGATGGTATGTGTATGTTTATATTTTTCAGGGCATAAGTGCTTTCATTTTGATCATAACTAAAATAAACATTACGGCAATCCAACCCTTGTTCAATATCAATAGGCTTGATATTTTTATAATCAGATTCATATAACTCTCTTGCGGCTCTACATTCATTTTGTAAATCCGATAGTGCTTTAAAAGACGGAAGCGTAGATCCTATTTGCTCTAAATTCGATTGAATGCTAGTAAACCTTGGCCATAACCTTGAAAAAATAACCGTAATCAGCATTAATTGTGCTGGCTGGGCCATGAACATCTTTATCGAAAAAAATACAAAAATGGCAATTAAGACTGAAGATACAATTTTGAAGATCATTTGGGAAGTAGTATTTAAAGTCGTTAACTTGATTCTGTTTTTTTCCATTCTCTTACTTAAAGACAGAAACCAGTTCAGATGAGATTCCTCTAGGGAATTACTTTTGATATCTTTCATTCCGTTAAGGTGATCTGTCATGCCCGCTAAATAGGTTTGTGTGAGCTGATAGGTTTCCTTCCCAATGGACTGAGACTTTTTCACAAATTTCCGGGACGAAAAAATAAGAATGAACCCAAAGGCTATTATAAAACTCGTCATTGGAACAGATAAATAAAAAGCTATACCGATTTGAATGAAAGTAAATATAAGTGAGGATATAAACTGTAAAAATAAATTTATCCCTGCACTTACATTGAAGGTTTCATTAGTCATGATGTTGATAATATCGGATTTCCTCTTTTTTAAATAAAATCCCCAATTGACTTGCAGAAGACTTCCATACGCCTCATCCCTTAACTTTCTAACAAAACCTTGTTGGATTTTCACTCCCAAGATTGTTTGATTCCGCTTAAATACACTTTGTCCCACCATTAATATCACATAAACTCCAAGTATTAATAAAAGGCTTAGCGTTTCCGGAATTCCCAAGAATAACTCATTAATCCAGCTTATGAAAGGTACTTCATCCGTTTTTATATCCATTACACCGGTCAATCCAATCAATGGGATCAATAAGAAAATTCCTGCACTTTCTAAAAAACCTATTAAAATCATACAAACAAGATTGATATAGAGAATTTTTCCCGAATAATCATGTATTTGTTTCGTAAAAAGTAACAGATGCTTCATCACCATATCCTCCATTCGCAGCCATTATTTGATCGTTTTCCTCCATGTTACCGGTGGTAAAGCGCGAAAATGGAAGGAAAGGTATCGGGTATCCACTTTTTTAAGATTATTTATCACAATGAAGATAGTAAGGTAGGGTGTTGACGCGTGGACTCCTGGACCTTGGAGGGTTTATTTGGTTAAAATGGAATGTTTTAAGGTTGTTAACTAGATTCCTGTTCTTTCAGACCTCTACTTCTGTTCTTTTTAGAGAACTTAGAAACAACAGTGAACCTATCCATCACTTCAGCTCCGGTTATATAAAAAGGTCCACTGCGCAGCCAAGCATGTGCAATGAGCCCTCCATTCTCATCTTTGGCTGTACCTAAATAAAGAGTGCTATCAATCTTTCGTTTTTCCAACATCTTCATAGCCGCTATGGCCTTTACAAGACACTGGCTTTCCCATATGGTGTAGCGGCTCATAATATTTATAGCCCGCGATACATTTGCTAAAGTCTCTTTATCCACTGCATTCAATTCATATGATGACTCTTTCATCAGTTCACCAAGTGTTGGGGCAACTTTTGAAAAGGAAATGCTTTTAAGATAGCGGGCCCGGCCTAAATGTAAAAAGGCTTCGATATACAGCAGCTTTGTCTTGAAATCTAATCGAAGAAAAGTCTGAGCTTTCTTTACGATATTCATTGTTTTAGCCTCCTAGACTAAAGATTCATTATACTAGGAATGTATGCTAACTAAACCTTGTTCCAGCAATTGACTTAAAAAGTCCGTGACATGCTCTTTACAATCGGTCGGATCGACATTGTATTGTGACTGTAATGTTGTAACTAACTCTTGAATTGTAATGGGTTCCTTCATTAACTCCCAAATTTGCCCGCCTAGTTCACCTAAATTATAATATTTTCCGTTAGAAACGCTTAACATGACTTTTTCCCCATCCATGTCACTTACTATGTTTCCTGGATTTTGGCTATATAGACTTTTTGTTTCAAGTTGATTAATATTCATGAACACTTTCCTCCCTTTTTAATGCATGTAAAATTGTTTCGGATAAGTTCGGAGCCGTGAAACGGTCCGTTGGTCTACGTAGTTGGAAAAACTCGATTTTCTTAATCATTTTGGCTGAAGTGTTGAAATGCCAGTCCATCAATCCAGATCTTTGGATAAAAAAATTGCGATATGTATGATGATATAATTTATAAAATCTTTGAAGAGATGGTATTGGCTTGATATCTATCTCGGTATCTTCACTCTTGATCAATTCAAAAACACCAGCAAGCGGGAGTTGTTCGGTAATAAACTGATCTTGAACAGGAACAGCGAATTTATCTTCTCTAACAATGAGTGGCTGATAGTTATTTGAATCCATTTCAAAATGATTTAAGCTCTCCAGCCATAATTTTTGTTGTGGATATGAAGGGGTTACAATGGGTATATTTTCATTATTTAGAGTTACTGGTATGACATCATCACTCATGAGCTTATAGCCCCTTTTTAAAAAAGCTGAAGCAAGAGTGGATTTCCCAGCACCAGAATCACCAACAATCGCATATGCCTTTCCATCTATGGCCACCGCACTTCCATGTATAGGAAGGATTTTTCTTTGCATCAAAATGGCACCCATGCATGTTCCGAGGATATAAAGCCGTATCTCATCTTCTTGCGCCTCATCAATTGGACAAAATTCTATTCTATTACCACTTTGGATCAAGAAAATGGCAGTATTGGAAACATGGAACATAATCCAGTCTTTCTTAATTACAAAATCATCTTCTGGAACTGAATGCTCAGACCATAATGCATGGAGATCCGCTTTTTCGATAACAATATCCGTTTTATCATCCACTATATTAATAGGAAGCAATTCAGGCAATGCTATATCACTTGAAACGGTTAAACCATACGCTTCATAAACTGTTCTTATTTTGATACCGATCATATAAATACCCCCGTACATAAATAACGTCTCTTAATTAGACAGTTCGAATGTTTAATACTTTGTTATTCTTGAAGTCATACCCCTATTAACTGGATAAATAGGGGCTTAGGGGAACCTAACAGACTTTGTAGCGTAAAAAGTTTAACTAAAAGTTATATCTCCTTTTGGAGTGTTTGATGGGAAAGCTGCATCTGTATATTCCCCTTCAGTTCCAAGCATTGTTTGATTAACATCAAGAACTTCTAATTCTGGTTTTTTCCATTCCTTTTTCATAGTATTCACCTCCTTTTAATTGAATCGTTTTAAAAATCGATACACAATTAAACTCCTCATTAGGAATTTATGGTCAGGATTCGTAGCAAGTTCGGGTTCAGTTCCTTTTATAACCGTTACTAAGGCATTCTTTATAGCTTGTCCATCCAGGAATTCCAGGGCTTTATCATCTGTGCTCAGCTGCTCAATCTCCTCTATGAATTCACCCCATTTAGGAAGCATACGGTGAATCCAATCAGCACCTTGCACACCTCTGTACCGTTGGTTTAGCCTTACTTTATCGGGTAAGACATTCACTGTAGCATTTCGAATCAGGGCACGATCCATCCCATTCTGTACATATTGACTTTCCGGTAGTGATAAACAAAAGCGAATAACACGGATATCATTAGTCGGGTCTCGCTTCCACAACTTATATCGTAAGGAGAGTTTTGTGGAAAGCGTATTTCCTGCATTCCATTGAAAGATATCTTCAAAATGCTTTTTTCTTTCATTAAAAATATCAGAATTCGAATACCAGCCTGTTTCATCTATGCCAAATTCTTTAAACCTGTCATATACCCCTGTTCCTTCTGCAAATCTTGGATTGATTAATGAAGGAATTTTATATGGCACACCTTCCGGAAAGATTCGATCAATGATTGGAAAGCCGATTCTTGCAATGGTTTTCACCTTTCGCAATCTAGATCCGCCAACATTATTCCTATATTGTTCCAACTCTTGATATAGTCGAACCCACTTTAGCCTTTTTAATAGAAGGGAGTAATACTCCAAGGGGAATCCCCAGGAAATTGAAAAGTTCCCTCTATCTCCATTAAGCAAAACACCCATCCCATCCTCATTCGCTTTTTCAAACATCCCTTTCAACCAGAAAGAATTTTCAAAAAACTTATATGGCATCTCCATGATGTCAAGAAAGTCTTCCATTTCGGAATAGGAGTCTTTCCCCTTAAAGTCACAATAATGATCAATAATGCCGCCAACGTGATCTACCGTCGATTTGATGAAAGGCCGCTCATCAGCCAAAAAGTATTTAGGAGTAAAATCTTTAAAATCTTCGGGAGGAATATAACTATATGTATGTAGTGCAGTGCTTTCGCGCTGCAATTTATTCACAGCAAAGCCGACAACCGCCCCGGAATCCAATCCACCACTCAACTGGGCGCCAACTTTCCGATGTGTCCTTAATCTTGATGTAACAGCTTCCTGGAAGACACTTTGAAATGCTTCTATGTAATCTTCATTAGATTTAAGTTTTAACTTATCCCCTTGAGTTAAATAGGAATATCGTTTTAAAGTTACTCTATTATTCTCAATTGTTAAGCTATGAGATGGTGGTATCTGTCTTATGGTTATATACGGCGTTAATGAAGAATCTACTGCATCAATCATTCCCGATACGGCCAAATACTCAGCAAGCCACTGCTCATTCAACTTTTTTTCAATGAAAGGTAATGACAAAAGCGGTTCCATAGTCGTGCAAAAGGCAAATTTCTGATAGTTTTGGTGATAATAAAGGGTTCTGCTTCCCGAAAAATCCCTTGCTCCAAACAGCTTCTGTTTCTTTTCGTCCCAAATGATAAAAGCAAAATCTCCTATTAAGAACTTGGGGGCCTCTTCCCCCCACTTATAATAGGATAGTAGAATCAGTTCACTATCCGTCATGCCCTTTTGATCGGATGGCTTAACCTGTAACCTCTGGAATAACTCATCACGATTATCAATAATCGCATCAGCAGTAATCGTACAGCGCCTTTCAAAATCATATAACGGGAGCTGCTCACCAACAGATTCCGGAGTAATCCATTGAGCATGACAGCCGAGAAAAACCTTTTCTGAATTCCACATTTGGACTGAATCAGCAGGGTACTTTTGTAAAGCCGTCATCAAATTATGGCAATGTTGAAGATTCATAGGCTCTTCATTAAAATGATAAATACCGGCTATAGCACTCATGTTTTCCTCCTGATTTGTTTGATTGTTGATTTATCCACTTATATCCATAATTTAAATTCGTTTAAGTTAGCATCTAGTATGCTTATTTTAACTTCCTTCTACGTTGGTTCATTACCTTGATGAAAATACTTCTATCATCTGACTTAAAAAATTTCACCCCAACTAATTTTAAGGGTGTCCATATTTCTTTCATTTGTAATAGAGGCATTTATATTCATCCTTTCCTCCATATATGAATATATTTCTCTTTCGTACTCCACTAAGAATTTTTCGTTCTTTATAACGAATTAATTAAGTTAAAAATAACATTTATTTTTCTCTGTGTCAATTTAAAATACTATCTCTTCACAATGATTGTGATTTAGAGAATAAACTGCATAAAATAGCTATTTTAGCTACACGCATTACACTTTCTTTAGTATATAGAAATGCCAGTTAGTGGGAAAGAAGCTATCAAGATGATGAAGAAGGAAATTCTCTCAATCTAACATTTGAAAGCATTATTTCCAACAATGATTTAACACCTTTGTGAATAAATAAACGAATTAACTTTTGCTAATTATATTTTTGTTTTAGGGGGGTAAAAACGTAAAGAAATAATTTATACAATACGAAGATACATTAACTGGAAGGAAAAATGTTTTTTATTCCAGAGACTGCAAATAATTAAAAAATATCACAACTATTATAAAAAAATAATTTGGAGATGACGTTGAAGAGGCCAAAGAGACGGCCTATTTTTTGCTCTAATATCTCTTTTCACAAAAGATATATTGCCTAATGATGAAGTAAAATTAAGTGTAGAAAGGAAGAGGTGTTCCGTTCAAAATTACCTGATTGACTGATATGAAAGGAAATTTTTATTCCGGGAAAATAGGAAAAGGAAAAACCTGTTTTACAGTAAGCTAAATATCTTTTCAATTATTTAATCATAAAAAACAATCAAAATTTTTTTACTCCCAACACATTCATGAAAATTAAGGATTTGCTTACCATTTATAAAAGATTAAGAAATACCAAGGGCTGGATTACTTTTTTGATGGGATAGAATTCCATTTGAATTTAAGGAGGCAGAGATAAGTGGTTATAACTACTGTATTTCTAAGGTGTGTAAAATGTACAAAGTTAATGAACAAACAGTGTTTAAAATGGTCAGAAAGTTATTTTTTTTACTTCAGTTTAGGTTTGATTTTCGTATATAAAGTTAAGGAATAGGGTGTTTTCCCCTACTCCACATATTAATTGTCACACCCAAAGAATATATAAATGTTGGAAATAAAAATAGATATCTATGCAACAGAAAGATAACACAAAATACTATACTATTTAAATTAGCTCCCTTTTGTTTTAGATATTTTTTCTATTTAAAAACTTTGTACCTTGTCTTTCTCCAGAACCACAAAAAAGGACGTAATGGAAAATATAAAAAATGAAGGAGTTTAGGCAACTTCAAAGTATTTACATCCATAGAACTTGGGAAAAATAATTTAATAATAAATATAAACTTATGCACATTCGACTTTTGTGAAAATAAATAACGATTAAGGAAGAAATATTTCTTCATATTTGTCAATAACGTATGATGCTTTTGATAATTAGCCAAGTTATCTTTATGCTGTAGTTCATTTAAATTACCCATTTCTATTATGAAAAAGTACGCCATTTGTGCTTGCTTTCTTGAAAGTTTCTCAGTTGATAATAAATGCATCTCTTGATTGATTGGACTGTTTAGTAGCTGAGAAGCTAAAATAATTGCTTGTCCTCCTGAATGATTGTTTTGTAATATATTATT
The DNA here is from genome assembly GCF_014844095.1 of Brevibacillus sp. JNUCC-41. Lineage (NCBI taxonomy): Bacteria > Bacillati > Bacillota > Bacilli > Caryophanales > Bacillaceae > Peribacillus > Peribacillus sp. JNUCC41. The sequence continues at coordinate 67,132 of NZ_CP062163.1, forward strand.
GTTAGTTATTCTTTTTCTTAGAATTTGATCAATATCTACCAACCAACGTAGACGAAACCAAGCATGTCTAGCACCATGTTCAACTAGGAATAAAAACAAATCATCTACTCCGAGATAGTAGACAGGATAGCTTGTAATTTCACTAATCCTTTTACGTTCCCATAATTCATTAAAATTCGGCACCTTCGTAGGATAAGGGTGGATTCTCCAATGGACTTCAATCTCGATCCTCTTTTGAGGGTGAAAATAGCTTACGTGATGATTCATCCATTTCCACTTGGCAAAGGGGATTTCCTCTCTTTCATAACCCAAATTCAATAAAAACTCGTCTGCTCTTTTTAAATCGGCTATTTGAATTAGAATATCTAAATCCTTGGAAGTTCTCAAGGAAATATCTCCATATAAGTCAGCTGCAATTACAGGACCTTTCAAGAAAAGAAGTCGAACCTGATTTTCTGTAAACACTTTGCTTACTTGTTCCATCTCTCCGCTTAAGTGTAGCATTTGAAACGTATTTTTTTTATAATCATTGTACAAGGTTTGAATAACATGTGAAGGAACAATTTTTTCATCAATTTTAATTAACTTTGAATAAATTAATGGATAAACCCGATGATGTCTTGTTAAACTTAGGAATTTCTCCCAATCAATATCTTTAGGTAATTCAATACTTAATTTCTTTATATTATTTTCATCTTCTATTTTCAGGATTTCAAGTAACAAACTTAATTCCTTAGATAATAAATCAAAATCGAGATTGAAATTGTTATCCATTGACTCCTCCTTAGGCATTTTAACTAATTTTGATATTTCCCCTCATCTGAACTCTGCTTGATATTAGTACCTCTACTCCAGGATAAACTTTTGGCTAAAAATCGCCATTCAAAAAAGGCTGTAATCATAACGAGATACTAATAGTATCAGTTATTTCAAAACAGCCATATGATTTTTAACTTGTTACTCGTTTATAATAATGATATTAAAAAGATTTTATTTTTTAGAAAGTGTAACTAAAATAGTGTTAATTACTCTTTCCTGTTCTTCAATCGTCATATTTGAACCTGATGGCAAGCAGATACCGTTTCCAAAGAGATGATCTGAGATACTTAACTGTTCATCATGGGGAAAGTATTTGCACCCTTCAAAAATTGGCTGGAGATGAAGTGGTTTCCATACAGGCCTTGCTTCAATATTTACATCCGCTAGTGAATTAATTATATCCACTGAAGAAAATCCGAGTTTTTCATTATTTACTGTTAATGTAGTTAACCAACGATTAGAAAACGTATCCTCTAGTTCAGGCATAAATTGTAAGCCCTCAATTTGTTCTAGAGCTTGTTCATAACGTTGAAAAACTAACCGTCTAGCATTTATACGGTCTTCCAATACCTCTAACTGTGCCCGTCCTATACCTGCAAGAATATTACTCATACGATAATTAAAACCTATCTGACTATGCTGGTAATGCATAGCAGAATCACGTGCTTGCGTGGCTAAAAATCTAGCTTTCCGTAACGATTCTTCATCATCTGACACGAGCATCCCACCACCAGATGTAGTAATAATTTTATTTCCATTAAATGAATAAACCCCAAATTTACCGAAAGTTCCGCTTTTCTTTCCTTTATATGTTGAACCAATCGATTCAGCTGCATCTTCAATAATAGGCACTCTATATTGATTACAAAGTGATACAATTTCATCCATCTTAGCACTCTGGCCATATAAATTCACCACAATAACTGCTTTAGGAAGATTGCCTTGTTGCTTTGCTCCAACAAGGGCCCTTTCTAATGCTTTTGGGGACATATTCCAAGTGTCTGGCTCAGAATCAATAAAGACTGGTTCTGCCTTCTGATAAACAATCGGGTTAGCGCTAGCAATAAATGTAAGGGATGAACAGAACACTTTATCGTTCTGTTTTACATCTAACAATTGTAACGCTAAATGGATTGCTGCTGTACCGGAGCTGAGTGCCGCTGCACCTTTTGTGCCTGCATACTCAGCCAATTCTTTTTCAAAGGCGTCAACATTAGGACCAAGCGGCGCAATCCAGTTGGATTCAAACGCTTCATTAATATATTTTTGTTCGTTTCCACTCATATGTGGTGATGACAAAAATATTCTTTTCTGCTGTATAGTTGATTGTGTCATAATATCACGACCTTTTATTATTCTATTGATTTAGCAGGTGTCCCTGCTACTTTTTTGAATTCTCCTACATCTCGTATAACAGTTGCTCCTGCACCAACAATACACCAATTACCTATACTTATATTTGGAATAATTGTTACACCTGCGCCGATATGACTTCCTTCATCTACTTGAACATTTCCAGTTAATGTAGCATTTGGAGAGAGATGAACAAAGTTCCCAATTCTGTTCTCATGTTCTACAATCACACCTGTGTTTATTATAGCATGCTGCCCAACCTGAGTATCTGCATTAATAATGGCACCTGGCATTACAACCGTTCCTAATCCTATTGAAGCAGTTGGACTTATAATTGCACTACGATGTATAAGAAGTGCGTACCGGTCGTACGGAATTTTTAATGTTTCTACAATTTTCTTACGAATTTCATTATTACCTATTGCAACAATAAAACTAAAATGGGAGTTACTTATCAATTGATTAACTAAGGAAATAGGACCGTATAAAGTCCCATTCTGATGTTTAGTATCTATAAATCTATCATCTAAATATGCCCCTATTTCGTATTCCTTTAAAGAAAGTAAGATATCCTCAATTACTTTACTATGGCCACCCTGCCCAATAATACAGATTTTTTTCATAAATGCTTCTCTTGCATTGATTCTTTTTGATATGTACCCCTAAATTTTTCAATGGTAACATGGCCATTCTGACTAATACCTTCAGACTTAAACACCTTTTGCACTGTCATAAATAGGATTTTCATATCCAACCAAAAAGAGCGATTATCAACATACCAAACATCCAATTTGAATTTTTCCTCCCATAAAATAGCATTTCGACCATTTACCTGTGCCCAGCCAGTAATACCAGGACGAACTTCATGCCGTCTAGCTTGCTCAGGTGTATATAACTCCAAATACTCTATTAATAACGGACGAGGACCGACTAGACTAATATCACCTTTTAATACATTATACAGTTGGGGCAATTCATCCAAACTAAGCTTTCGGAGTAACTGTCCAAACTTTGTTAAACGCACATGGTCAGGCAGCAATTCACCTTTTTCATCCCGCTCGTCTGTCATAGAGCGAAATTTGTAAACATTAAACGACTTTCCATACATTCCAGGACGTTGTTGTTTAAATATTATAGGTGATCCTAATTTACACTTTATAAGCAAACCAGTTATCAAAAAAACGGGTGACAAAAAGATAAGCCCTAAAAAAGAGAAAATAAGATCAAATAGTCTTTTCAATATAATCACTCTTTTTCTTTTTAGAAATTAAATAGTTAAATAAATTTATTTGTTTATTTATCACTTTTTCTTCATCAAATAGTTCTTCTACAATTTTCCGGCTCTCGTTTCCAAATTTCACTCTTTTATCTTTATTTAAGAAAAGCTGAATCATCTTTTCAGACAATTCTTTTGATGATCCTTTATTTACCAAATACCCGTTTCTTTCGTTAAACACTTCTTCCCGACATCCCCTAATATTTGTTGCAATAACCGGTAACTTCATTGACATTGCTTCAATAATAGATCTTGGTAAGCCTTCACGATAAGATGGAAGAACAAATACATCAGTTATAGCCATTAGATCTGGAATATCTTTTCTAAATCCTAATTGGATAATCCCTGGGTTATTTAATAACTCTTTCATCTTATGATAACTACTTTGGTCACGTTCACTTTCCAGCAGACTTCCTATTAAAACCAGTTTAATATTATTATGCATTTTAGAAATACCATTAAAAGCTTCTAATAGTTCAAAAATTCCTTTTTCTTTTACTAACCGTCCTACAAACATAAACACAACATCCTCCTGATCAACATCAAGATTAGATCTAAGTTCACCTACCTTAGATACTGACTTCAGGTTAGGATTAAATTTATTATGGATATCAACACCGTTACTCAAATGGAGTATGCGATTTTCTTTATGACAGAATTTATCTTTTAAAGCAAGCTCATAATCTTCACTGCTTTGTAAGAGGAGCCAATCTGTCAAAAAGCGGGCAGCATATTTCTCGATATAATAGAAAAGTTTATATTCTCTAGGTGACATATCTTCATGAAAATAAAAACCGTGAGCTGTATAAATGATATTTTCTATACCCGCCAATTTGGCTGCAACCCTACCTATTAAGGCGGCAATTGGTGTATGTACATGGACAATATCATATTTTTCTCTTTTCATTAACTTGAACAGTTCAAAAACTGATTTGAGATTAGAAACAGGGTTAATTTGGCGATCGATTTTTATATCCACCATCGTCAACCCTTCTGTTCTTAACCTTTCAAATCGTCCGGTGTCTGTACATGCGTTATGTACCTCATACCCTTCCTCCATTGACTTGAGTATCAATGGCTTTAGTAGAGCGTCAACACTCAAATCAATTGCACAAATTTGTAGTATTTTTTTATTTTGCATCCTATAATCTCCAAAGAGTAATATTATCAGGGCAGGTTTCTCTTTCTAACACACTCTTAATATCAACAACTATTCCTTTACCATGCTTAAGTAATTGACTAAATTGTTCCCATCCTTTTTGAATATAATCATCGTGGGCTACAGCAAAAACAACTACATCTGCTGGCTTAAGTTGATTATGAGGAATTAATTCAACCCCGTATTCTTTTACTGCTTCACCAAAGTCAGCCATTGCATCTGTGACTTGGACCTCAATTCCAAACTCCTCTAGTTCTCGAATAACATCTATTACTTTAGAATTACGAAGATCTGGTACATTTTCCTTAAAGGTAAGACCCAGTACAGTTACTCTCGCCCCTTGTATAGGCATATTTTTATGAATCATTTGTTTAACCAAAGAAGTTGCAATGAATTTACCCATTCCATCATTAATACGGCGGCCCGCTAAAATAACTTCGGGGTGATAACCTACGCTTTCTGCTTTATGAGTTAAATAATATGGGTCAACACCAATACAATGTCCTCCAACTAAACCAGGGGAAAATTTCAGGAAGTTCCATTTCGTTCCGGCAGCCTTTAATACTTCATTCGTATCAATATTTAGACGGTCAAATATAATGGATAACTCGTTCATTAGTGAAATGTTAAGATCACGTTGGGTATTTTCAATAACTTTTGCAGCTTCTGCTACCTTAATAGAACTAGCACGGTAAACACCTGCTTCTACTACAGATCCATACACACTAGCTACAGTTTCTAATACATCTTCATTTTGTCCTGATACAACCTTGGTGATAGTTGTGAATTTATGCTCCTTGTCTCCTGGATTAATACGTTCAGGTGAATAACCTACAAAGAAATCCTTCCCTGCTTTTAGGCCCGATGCTTTCTCCAGTACTGGAACACATTCCTCCTCTGTTGCCCCAGGGTAAACAGTTGACTCATATACAACAATTGTACCTTTTGATAGATTTGCACCTACTGTTTCTGAAGCCTTTAGTAATGGCGTTAAATCTGGTTGCTTATTTTCATTAATTGGGGTTGGAACAGCGACAATAATAAAATCACTATCATGCAATCTAGAACCATCATTGGTAAACTCAATTTCAGCTGCTAAGAGATCATTAGTCTCTACTTCATTTGTATAATCTATTCCATCTATTAAGGTATTAATACGGTGTTCATTAATATCAAAACCAACAATTCGATGTGTTTTACCAAAAGCTACTGCTACCGGTAATCCTACGTATCCAAGTCCAACTACTGCTATTTTTCTATTCATTTCTATATCACACTCCATAATATTCTCTGTACCAATCAATAAAGTTACTAATTCCATCTTTAATATCCGTTTGAGGTTTAAAATTAATATCACGATATAAATCTTCAACATCCGCATATGTTTCCGGAACATCACCGGCTTGAAGTGGTAAAAACTCTTTCTTAGCTTCAATTCCTAATTTTTCTTCGATAGCATTGATAAACTCCATCAATGTTACTGGATTGTTATTTCCGATATTATAAACTTTGTATGGAGCGTAACTTGTTCCTGGATCAGGCTTCTTTCCACTCCATTCTAAATTTGGTTCTGGCTTTCGTTGAATCAAACGAAAAATACTTTCAACAATATCATCAACATACGTAAAGTCGCGCATCATATTTCCGTTATTAAATACCTTTATAGGTTCACCGTTGATAATTGCCTTTGTAAACAAGAACAATGCCATATCTGGTCTACCCCATGGACCATAAACAGTAAAGAACCGAAGTCCAGTAGTAGGCAAGCCGTATAAGTGACTATATGTATGTGCCATTAATTCATTTGCTTTCTTCGTTGCAGCATACAAACTAATTGGATGATCCACATTATCATGAACTGAAAATGGAAGGTTCGTATTTGCACCATACACTGAACTTGAGGAGGCATAAATTAGCTGTCCAACTTTGTTGTGGCGACATGCTTCTAAAATGTTAGTAAAACCAACTATGTTTGATTCAATGTATGCATGTGGATTCTCTAAGCTATAGCGTACGCCTGCTTGAGCAGCTAAATTCACAACTGCGTCTGGCATATGTTTTTCAAAAATAGCAGTAATATTCTCGCGATCTTCGAGATTCGTTTTCTCAAAATAAAAATTTTTATTCTCTATCAACGAAAGTCTTGATTTTTTTAAATTCACATCATAGTAGTCATTTAAATTATCAATTCCAATAACCGTAATACCGTTTGTTAATAACTTTTTTGATAAATGCGAGCCTATGAAACCAGCTGCACCCGTAACTAATACTTTCATTATAATTACCCCTTTATTTAAATTTTATATTGACCTTGGAATTTACTTACGATTTTCTTCACTTCGAATTCCTCAATAACCCTTTTTCTTGCTTGCTTACCTAATAATTTTTTTTCTTCTTCGGTTTTATTTAAAAATTCATTTGTTGCATGCGCAAGTATTTCAGCATTACGAGGAGGAACCACTACGCCATAAGGACCGACAATAAATGCCGAATCGCCAACGTCGGTTACAATACACGGAGTTTCACAAGACATAGCTTCACCAATAACATTTGAAAAACCTTCTCCAGAGGACGATGAAATCAATATATCAGCAGCAGATAGAATTTTCGGTATATCTTCTCTTCTACCAAGTAAAAACACATTTTCTTCAACCTTATTTTGCTTTAATAATCCTATTAGTTCCTTATTATTTTCATCAATATTTACTCCACATAATAAGAAATTAACATCTGACCTCTTTAACTGAATTAAATGAATTGCCTTTATTAAATTCGGGTAATCCTTTTGGACATTCCATCTTCCTACATGTACTATAAGCGGTTTATTTTTAGGTAATTTTATTTCTTCCTCAATTAAACTCTTTGCATTAGGTAGTTTATAAAATGTATCTAATTCAAAACCATTTGGTATTGTTATCATATTAAAAGTACTGTAACCAAATTTGGCATGAATTTCTGCTGCATTTATTGAGCAACTGATTACAGAATCTACCTTTTTGGAAAGTAATGCATTTAATTTAGCAATCTTTAATACCAAACTTTTATTCATATTTTTCTCAAGATTCGAGTGCCTTATACCCCATATAAGTTTTTGTTTAGTGGAACGATTTTTAATTAAAAAACCAAATAAATCTGCATGATACATCCATGTTTGAATAATCTGTGCATCTTTCACAAGAGACCTAGCCCTTTTTATAAAAAAAGGATTAATTATACCTCTTTTCATCCCTAGAGTATGTACTGGTATTCCCATCTCTCTTATTTTAGGACCGAAAACCCCTTCATCCATCATAGAGATAACTTCGAAATCATACTTAGTATGGTCAGCATTTTTTAATAGCTTGAAAAGCATAGTTTCTGCGCCACCAACATTTAATCCAACTATAATGTGGATAATTTTCAGCTTAGACATATATTTATCACATCACCTAATGTATTTCTAATTTTAATAAAACATTTCATTTTTACCCTTTAGTTTAAAAGTAATGAATTTAGCTAACTATTAATTAATAAGCAAAAACATAAACTATATTTCTAATATTATTTTTTCACTACTGTTTCACTTTCTATATCTATCCAGCTACCCATTTTCTTGTCCCACTCTAGCGGAGTTATATTTTGTGAACCACCACCGTGATAAAAAGTTATTTCTCCAAAATAAATTTCCCCTTTAATATTGTACAAATCTACCCTACAGTGAGGAAACGGTTTAGATAGTATCTCTGCATATTCAATCATTTTATCTAAGTTTTGAGGTTTGGATATCAAGGATTGATCAAAGTGTTCCCTTCCTACTTTCACATCTAAATAATTAAAGTTTGTATCATATACATTTCTTCGAGCATCTGCACTATGAGACCCATCAGGATTAGTTGTATCTATATCTACAAATATTAACTTTACTTTTCCTTCAAAGCATAAAAATCGATAATCTATTAGTGAACTATTATCTTCACTTTCTAATACTTCTTCAACCATTAATTTAGGTATAATATTTTTATAATTCCACTCTCTTGACTGTAAATAATAGTTCTGTTTCAAAGCATAATTAAAATTCCTTTTAAATTTCTCTTCATCAAAAAAGGTATTCCTATCATATATTATATTTGTACCTGAACCATGATTGCATTTGATGAAAACTTTATCAGGCAGGTCTTCAAATTTAATTTCATCAGCATTATTGTATACCCCATAAATATTGGTCAATATTTGACCTAATCCACACTTTTTTATATACTCTCTAACTCTATATTTATCGGAACAAATAGTTAATAATGGATCTCTATTATTAATTTTCAACCACCATAATTTTTCATTAAATAATACAGGATTTTCTAAATTCAATTTTTTACCTGTATTTTCTTTATATTTCATCTTAGCAAATTTTTCATCACTAATTTTAGATACTGCCCTAACTTTAATTTTATTAGCTGATAAGTATAGTTTTTTTATTGATTTATTTCTATTAGAAATTCTTCTTAACGTATTTTTGATTTGAAAAATCATTTTATAAGACCTCCCTTAAGATAGAAATATCACATGCAACGTCACTTAGCTACTCGGGATAACTTCTCTCGGATAATGGCTCAGGCACATTTTCTAATAATGAGACCATATCCATGACAGGCTTTATAGAGTGTCAACTAAAGAATATCGCAATCGGAGACATAACTCTTTGCTTGTTCATCATTAATTCTGCTTAATCTAACATGATTAAATACGATTGTATTGCCCACTACCCTAGTAAATAAACTCACATCAGTTTTGTGCACTCATATCATTTATCACCGAAAATTTCAAGGTAAAATATTGGTATTTATCACAAAAAAATTATTATCACATTTGCGATAATCATTTAACGTGATATAATTTATTTTTTTTATATATAATATAAAACAATAAACTGCCACTAAGTAAAGCTTGAAACATACGAGAGATTAATAGGGTATATGATGCTCCATTAATACCATCTGTACTAATGAAATAGTAACTACTAATTATGGTAACAATAGTTACTATTAAATTCATTATGGGTTGTATTTGAATAGCTCTTGCAGCAACAATGGACACTGTAAAAAAGGTTGTAAGAAAACCAAATATCAAGGAAGATGAAATTATTATAAAAGAATCATTATAGGGAGTATACTTACTACCATATAAAATATTCAGTATTAATTCTCCTTGTAGAACAATTAAAGTGATTATTAACAAAGAAACAGTTATTGAGACTATAGATAATTGCAAGTTAACCTTCAAAAACTTTTTGATTTTATTTTGTTGGTATGCATTAGCAATTCCTGGGGCAACCAGTAACGATATTGGTGTAATGAGCATATTGCTAGCAATCAATATATAATATAATGCTGAAAATATTCCTACCTCTTCTGTCCCTGAAAAATATTCAAGAAAGTATTTTGGGATATTAGTGTTCAAGGAACTAATCAACGAAACTACCCCTAATGGAAATGCCATCTTCATTAATTGTATCGAGCTGCGATCAAATACAGGAGTAAATCCTCCCAAAGGTTTTAAATGTTTCAAATCATAATTCACTAATCTTACTATCATTACAATTAGCAACCCCAAAAGAGAGAAAATAAGGCTTCGAGTATAAAAATAAAGGATACCTACTGCAACTATACTAGAAATCCCTCTATACATTTGGGATTTTCCTATTATATCAATCTTATTTTTCTTTTGATAAAGCCCCATACAAATATCACTTAAACCTTCAAAATACTTTATAATCCCCAATAATATGATTACTAAAATAGTTTCAATATTGTTACTATAAAAAAATGCTATAGGAATTATCAATATGAAAGAAATAGTTAAGTGTATAATTCTCCCACCAAAATATTGAGCGAAATTATATTCATTATTACTGTCAGTCGCTAAAAAGGTTCTTAATTGAAAGCTAAAAAAAAGTACAATGGGAGCAGTAATAGCTAATCCAAGAGAGTAGACTCCAAGGTCAGCAGTAGAGCCAAATCTGGCAATTATAGTAATAATAATCCATTGGGACAATGCATAAATTATATTCCCAAACAATGACCATGATAATTTAGAAAATATATTGTTTAATTTTTTCCACATTTTCGTTTTCCTTATATAATAATCCTGTAAATTTTATTTTTAATGACTTATTTAAACAATTTATTTCATCTTTTTTTTATTAATTAAAAAAGAGGAAAATCAAACCCGTCCTTTACAAGCAATTTTTTTCATTCTCCTCTTAATAGATTGCTTCTTTCATAGCTTGTTGTATTCCTTCTTTAGCATTGGCAATCTCGATTAACTGTTCTTTTAATAGAGCTGTTTGTTTCTCTGGGAGACTATTAATAAACTGCCAAAGAACGTCTCCTTCAACAATAGCTGCTTTTCCAATATGAATCTTCGGAAAAACTTGCTTTGCATGGACTTCATTTTCATTTAGTAGTTCTTCATACATTTTTTCTCCAGGTCGTATCCCAGAATATTCAATTCCGATTTCCTCAATTGAGTAACCCGATAATTGAATAAGATTAGTAGCTAAATCTACAATTTTCACAGGTTCCCCCATATCCAAAACAAAGATTTCTCCTCCTCTTGCAAGAGAACCAGCTTGAATAACTAAACGGGATGCTTCAGGGATTGTCATAAAATAACGTGTCATTTCAGGGTGCGTAACAGTAACAGGACCTCCAGCTAGAATTTGCTTTTTGAATAGAGGGATTACACTTCCTCTGCTTCCAAGAACATTTCCAAATCGGACGGCAACAAATTTTGTTGTACTATGTTTATCTAACTGTTGTATGACCATTTCTGCAATCCGCTTTGTTGACCCCATTACATTCGTTGGGTTAACAGCTTTATCGGATGAGATCATAACAAAAGTGGATACCCCATAAATATCTGCTGCTTCTGCTACGTTTTTAGTTCCCAAAACATTATTTTTTACGGCTTCATGAGGATTATACTCCATAAGTGGCACATGTTTATGGGCTGCCGCATGATAGATAACATCGGGTCTTTGGATGTCCATTACTTCAAATATTCTTTCTTGGTCCTGTATATCTGCAATAACCGGTATGATTTCTATTTGTTCAGAATACAATCTTTTCAATTCCATATCAATTTGATAAATACTATTTTCACCATGACCGAGCAATACAATTTTTTTTGGAGAAAATCTGCATATTTGACGACAAATTTCCGAACCAATAGAGCCGCCCGCACCCGTTACTAGAATTGTCATACCAGTAACGTATCCCGAGATACTATTCATATCTAATTCAACGGGTTCTCTTCCTAATAAATCTTCCACTTCTACTTCTTTAAATTGATTAACCGCTACTTTGCCCAACATAATATCTTCAAGCATCGGCATGATTTGCGTTTTTGCATTCGTTTTCACACATTCATCAAAAATGACCTTCAATTCCTTTTTACTTAATGAAGGTATCGCAATGACGATATTATCTATATGATATTTCCCCACCATTTCGGGGATATGTTTTGAGTTACCCACAACGGGAATTCCTAATATGTCTAGCTTATCTTTTTTCGGATCATCATCAATGAATGCTACTGGTTTAAGTTCCGTATCATGATTGTTAAGAAGTTGACGAACAACCATGGTTCCAGCGGATCCAGCTCCGATGACCAATGTATTCCTCGTTTCCTTTCGATTATTTATCAAACGGTCACGCAGCATTCTCCAAGAAAATCGCGACCCGCCAATAAGGAGGACATGCATCATCCAGGTCAGTGCCATGACCCTTACATAAACATCTTGAAAAACCATTAACTGAATGGCGATAACAGTGATAACCGATAAGCTTACGGCTTTAACAATGGACAGTAACTCTCTTATACTTGCATACTCCCAGGCCTTCTTATACAGTTTATAAATAGAAGCAAAAAAATGATGGCTGATTAATAGGGAGACTGATGTGACTAACAGTGTTGGTAATTTAAATATTTCCAAATAGGGATACAAGAATAAATAACTTACATAAATGGCCGATAATACTATTAATGAGTCTAATAGGGCCAGAAGTGTTAATCGTTTTCGGTAGGCCAACCACATTTCCCCCTTTAATATTGTTTGATTTACTCTCTATTAAAAACAGTTCATTTATGAATGTATTCTATTTCACATGCTTTTCATTGTTTATTTAAGAATGAATGATACTGTTTATGTTTCTGTATCTTTTGACTATTTTAAAAATACCTTTATGATTTAAGGCGTTAAATTATTGGTCGTTCAGAAACAATAAACCCTAAAACTTTATAAGAAGGCAAAATTTTTTTAATATTAAATCGCTTCCTAATTATCGATCATTTTAAAAGATTCCAAAAATTTTTCTTTTAAATGGCACTGGTTTTTCAACTGCAGGACTTTGGTTCTTTAATAGCTGTTCGGCATTTTCTTTAAAATAAAATGTACGTTGTATTCCATATGACTTAGTGATTGTTTCATAGGCATGTTGTAACGTGAACCCTCTAGAGCCAATATTATGGGCATCTGTTGCAATAAAATGGGCTAAATTATGTTCGATTATCTTTTTTGAAAATGATTGGATACTTTTACCGAAGTTCCCGATTATACTGCCAGAGGTAAGTTGAGTTAGCGCGCCCTCCTGAACCAATTCAAATAATAGTTTATGATTTTCTATCAATTCCTTATTTCTCTCCGGATGTACGATAATCGGTGTTATTCCTTTAAGCAGCAGTTCGTAAATCACTTCTTGTGTATATATAGGAACCCTTCCCGACGGGAGCTCTAACAGTAAATATGTACCGTTATCATCTAAGGTTAGGATTTCTTTTTTTTCAAGTGAATTAAATATGTCCCGATGAATTCTTACTTCTTGTCCGAGATGAATGGTAAGAGAAATATTGTTTCGTTGTAAACTCTCATTAAACCGCACTGCACGGTCAATGATGCTACTCTTAACATTTACATATTTCTCATTTAAGTGATGTGGCGTGGCGTATATATGAGTGATTCCTGCTTCTACCGCTTTTCTTACCATATTCATACTTTCATTCATGTCCACGGAACCATCATCAACTCCTGGGAGAATGTGACAATGTATGTCGATCAAATTCCATACACTTCCTTTTAAAATAAATAGGTAAAAAAGTCCCGATGTATAAAATAGGAATTATTACCCTGATTAATAGTAGCATATAAAACTGCCATCAAACAGGGTGTTATTTTGTCGAAAATTGTTTTATTTCGTTAAGATTGATAATAATAATAATTGCTGTTATCCGTTTCAACGCCATTCAAAACGACTCCAAGCAAGGATGTATTAGCTTTCACTAAAAGCTCCTTTGCTTTTACGGCACTTTGTTTGTTTGTCTTGCCGCTCGCCACTACCATGATCACGCCATCACATTTATTGGCTACAATTTGGGAATCCGGTACTACTAGAACGGGCGGTGTATCAAAAATGATATAATCATACATTTCTTTTAATTCATCAATCGCTATTTCTATCGCTTTGGAATTTAATAATTCCGAAGGGTTAGGCGGTATTGGTCCACTCGTCAGAATTTCAAGATGAGGCACATTCGTCTTCATGAGTGCTTTTTCTATGCTCATTTTCTTCGTTAGCACACTCGTAAGCCCCTCTATATTACTAAGACTAAAGGCATAATGAACCGATGGTTTCCTTAAGTCTGCATCCACAAGCAAAACCTTTTTCTCCTCCTGTGCCAAAACAATCGCGAGGTTAGCAGCTGTCGTCGATTTCCCATCATTTGGCTCCGATGAGGTTACCACAATGGTTTGTATGTCTTTATCCACTGAGGAAAATTGAATATTCGTTCTAATTAATCGATATTGTTCAGTGATAGGTGATTTGGGGTTAGTCTGTGCAATCAAATTCACCTGTTTTTTATCTTTACTCCTCAAAAATCCCGCTTCCTTTCATACTGCTTTTATACGGATTATCCTTTATTATGTACTTGTGTAATCTTTTGAATCGATCCAAGGATGGGTAATTCTAGGAGTCTCTCAATATCATCCTCGTCCTTAATCGTATTGTCCATATACTCCAGTAGGAATGCCAAGCCTATTCCAGCCATCAATCCAACTACGACCGCAATTGCAATATTCAAGACAGGATTAGGTTTTACAGGTGTAGGATTCTCCTTAATTTCTGCCTTAGCCAGTACGCTAACATTGTCGACGTTCATGATATCCTTGATTTCCTTTTGGAACGTTTCAGAAATCGTGTTTGCAATTTCTACAGCCTGTGACGGATTACTGTCTTGAACCGTTAATGAGAAGACTTGTGAATTTTCTTGGCTGTTAATCGTGATTTTTTCACTTATTTGTTCAACGCTTTGGTCTAATTCAAGCTTATCAATGACCTTCTCCAAAATGGCAGGGCTTTTTATGATAACGCTGTATGTATTGATCATGTCGATATTAGATCGTATTTGAGTCGAGTCCAATTGGTTCTCCGATTGCTTCTGGTTAACCAGGATCTGTGTCGAAGATTGATAAACGGGTGTTAATAAGAAATAAGAAATCGTTCCACTAATCAAAGCGGCAATTAATGTCAGCAGCATGATTAGCTTCCAACGTTTCTTTAATGTTTTAAAAATATCTGTAATACTAATAGTTTCTTCCATTTCATCCTCCTGATATGTTAAAAATGACCTATTGCATTATACCATAATATTACCTATATATATGTATTTCCAAGGAAATTTACTTGAATTTTACAACGAAAGAATTATTTTCTAATGCAAGAGTAATTTTACAAAAAATAGAATGGCAATACAAAGGAAATAATTACTAAATTTGAAATATAGCATTAAACATATATATTTAACCCTTTTTCCAGAATATTCGGGACTTAAATTTCAATAAACTTAATTATACACCAAATCCCAATCTTTCTTATAAGAATTATCTATTTTAAATTTTTTTCTTAAAAATAGCCTAACTAAATGCCTACCCATATAGGAAAATTCGTTTATATATATAATTGTGTCAAGTATTTTAGTGCCTAGTTATCATTAAAAATGAAAGGAAAATGTGTAAACTGAAAGTGATAGTTTAAATCAGTATTTTTCATATTAATGGTTAGGTGTGGTCAAAATGATAGGTAACCGAGTTAAGTCGCTTAGGGAAGAAAGGAAAATGTCAATTAGTGAACTCTCCGCAAAATCCGGTGTTGCCAAATCCTATATAAGCTCACTGGAAAGAAACCTTCAAACAAACCCTACCATTTTAGTTTTGGAAAAGATCGCTAGAATCCTTTGTATTAAAGTGGATGCTCTGTTGAATGATCAAGCAGACAAGAGCATGGATGAAGAGTGGATGGAAATTATGCAGGATGTTATGGGGTCTGGCATATCGAAAGAGGAAATGCGCGAATTTATCGAGGTTAGGAAATGTAATGTTCGTGAAATATAAATGTTTATGAATCGCTCTCTTTTTGGTTCTATAACATCGAAAATCATACTTAACATTCACTATTTAAACTATTTCAAGAGAGGGAATATTAGGTATAACCAATTTTTCCCTCAGTACATCTTTTTTTGACTTTTAATAATATCATATACCTCATTCGCATAGGCTATTTGATGATAAGACCTTGATTTCGATGTTATCATCTATTAAAATACCAAGCAATCTCATAGCCTCTTCATTTAGTCAGTCTCTTCGACACTTTTAAACAAAAGTGAATTTATTCCTTTTAATAAAATTCTCAGAAGCCTTTTATATTATCCAAATAATTTAAATATAAATTATTCTCCGTTTTACCATTAGCCACCGGATTTGGAGGAGTGATTCTTACAGTCAACATTAGAATAGGGTAACGAAAACTTAACCTTTTTATTTTTCACTATTTCTATTTGTTTTTCTCCTTTTTAATCACCCTTTCATGCAGCAATAAAGTTGATTATTTCAATTTACCACACGTCATTAACTTCCTAATATTTTCGAAAAAATTCCAGCATTTCTGCTGGATACTTAAAAGGTGTTGAATTATTGTTAAAAGTACCGTCTATCTCATGAATATGTTAGGTTAAACAAAAAAACTATCAAGTATATAGAAATCCTTAAATTAAATCATCAAGCTGAATTTAGTTTAACACCTCTCGGTTTAGTTCTATTGTTGGAGAATCGTTTTTTTCTTTTCTAATCATTTCCACTCCATTACGATCATTGGGTAATAACAAAAATTGTTTTGTTTTTATAAGGATTAACAGGTTAGTATGTTCGGAGGTTTGACTTCAAGTCCTCTCCCCGAACCCTCTCGAATAAGTTACCTTCTACTTTGTACTCAGTTCTTTCAGCCATTATCCTGTCCCGCTGGAGAGCAAATAAAATACGAAGCGAATTATTTAATATTACTTCCTTAAATATTAAAATTCTTTTTCTGGATATGTTTTGAGTAACATAAAAGGAGAATCACTAACAACCAAGTGCTTCGGGAATATGTATGCGGTGTAGTTATAACCGAAACTAATAAGCCGAATAGTGAACTGTTCATACCAATAAGAATGTATTTGGTTGTGTTACCTACATGTTTGATAAGTCTAAGGCTAATACTAAATGTATATATCAATAACCCGATTAAACCAACAAAGCCGAACACCCCGGATTCTGCAAAAACAAGAAGATATAAGTTGTGTACATTTGTATGATATTGGCTTTCAAATGGATAGCTACCAAGTCCCATACCTATAATACCGTACTTAGTAACTATAAGTTCTAATGCTTCTTTCATTAGTGATACTTTAAGACTAAAACTACCTGCCCCCTCTAAATCATCTGTAGCTAAAACTCTTTTTGAAAAAATTTCAGGTGGATTGACAAAAATGTATATAACTATAGCAACAGAAAAAAACATAATAAAAATATTTCTTATACTTAATATTTTTTTCACAATAAATATTTCCCCATTTTTAAATCGTATAGGTTTAGTAATGAATAATGATTTTATCATAAAATAATATATAAAAGTTGCTAATGCGTATGCCATACCTCCAAATGAAGCTGTTAAAAATAAATTAATAATAAGCATAGCTAATAAAAAAAAGGACAAAAAAGTTTTTCTTTTTATGTCAATATAAAAAAGCAAGATTGGTAGACAGCACACGAGGTATTTTGCTAATGAGTTTGCATTACCTTGGACTGAAATAAGTCTTCCATTGCCTGCGAAAAACTCAGAGCTATTCGGTAAAAGACCTAATTGGGCAAGAACTCCAATGCTCAAAATAGCCATCAATGCATAAATGAAAATGTCTAAAATTTGAAACAAATTTTTATCTGTATTTTTTGAATATATAAGAATGTGTGAGATTACTATTATTTGAATTATAATTGCAAACAAATACTGAATCATTATTAATGTACTACCAAAGAATGATGTTGCATTAAAGGCAGATATTGAACCACCTAAAACAAATAAAATTAGTAGAAAGTATTCTTTCGAACTTAAAATTTTATTGTAACCCTCAAATTGAATTGCTGTAGCAACGATTATAAGTCCAAAACAACTAATTAATATTATGTCATACATTGAAACGTTAATTCCAAGAGGCAAAAAAGTTGTAAATGGGGAAAAAAACACCCCTAATAGAAATATTAAATAAATTAGCTTATTCATGAAGCACCACCTTTTAGTAATCAGCTATTATTCTATATGAACACTATTGGAAGTACAATCTAAATTCCAAAAATATATACTTAAAAGAGAGGGACTACATGGTATTATCAAAAGAGATATACATAATAGTAGGAGGATGATCATTATAATAAAAAACCGTAAATTAATTAATATTTTCATTACCCTAGTTTTAATAGGAGGCGTGTTAGTAGTATTAACAAATCACCAATCCAAACAAGTTCAGACGGGTCGAGACAACAATATAACTGTGAATGTTAAATCCTTTAATGCAACTGCTGATGATAGAATTGATGATACCCATCAAATACAAAAGGCTATTGATCATGTAGACACAAAAGGTGGGGGGACTGTTTCATTTTCTCAAGGAGTTTATTTAATTGATTCATTAAAGTCTATAAATTTACGAGATAAAATTACATTGAAATTTGAAGAAGGAACTACATTAAAGACTCTTCCAAACAATGCTGAAAGTTATGAAATATTAAGGATTCATAATGTGAAAAATGTGTCTATTTTAGGGGACGTGACCCTTTTAGGAGAAAGGGAGGAACACAAAGGAAAAACTGGAGAATGGGGAATTGGGATAAGTATCAGGGGATCGGAGAATGTTTATATTAAAAATAATACAATTCAAAATTTTTGGGGAGATGGTATATATATTGGAAGTACAGAACAACAAAATTACAGCAAAAATATTACCATAGAGAAACCTATCATAAAAAATAACAGAAGACAGGGTATTTCAGTTATTTCGGCGATAAATTTAAAAATAATTGATCCTGTAATAACGAATACGAATGGAACTCCGCCAGCAAGTGGGATTGATTTTGAACCCAACCATCCTTCAGAGTTTCTGCAAGGTATAAAAATTATTAATCCTACTACCGAAAAAAACGAAGGTTATGGAATATTATTTGCTCTAAGTGGTTTTGCAGGTAGTAACCATCCTGTAAGCATAGAGATTCACAAAACAAAACAAATAAGAGATAATATCGGTACTTTCATACCTGGACACTTAAAAGGACATATAAAAATGAATGAAGAATATGTTCTAAAAAACCCAAAGTAGTAAGAAACTGTAATGTAAAATGAATACGATGAAAAGCCTTGTCCAAGCAGTTAATATTACAATATCCACTTATAAAACTTTAAGGGGAGCCCCATTAAGTAACGAAAATATGTTAACTAGTCAATAAGTTAATTGCTTAAATTAGTAAACACTGAACAGTGCAATATAAAACTGACAATCTGAAAAACAAACCTTTATAGTTTAAGTAATTAATGAATTGACTTCGGCATTGTGCTGGAGTCATTTTATTTATGCTCACTCAAGATGCGTATTATGAACACCTTGATCTACTTCCCTTTCCCCGTCATTCTGTGTAGAAAACCTTCCCCTAATGATCAAACAAATTCCCCTAACATTTTTAAGCTACCTTTCGATTTTCCTGTCAATCATTCTTCAAAAAATTCATGTTTTATAAAGATTTGTTTAAGGTTCTTGTCCTGCTTTCAGCATGAAGTCTGGAGGATAAGAAACCAATAATGGAAACATGTTGTCATGTGAATTATTCTCTTTTAATTTTTAAAATTCATTTAAAAATATTCACTGTGGCTTTTCATCCGTTCATATATTGAAATTTGATAAACGAAGTTCCTTTTAGAATATCCCGAATAAGCGACTCTTTTTACAGTGTCATTATAATTTAATTCTTTTTAAAAATAGGAGCTATTATTAAATAATAGAGATTGTTATTGGCTTAAATAGAAGGCATACAATTGCTAGTAAATCACGGAGAAAGTTTGATGAAAATCGGTATTGAAATATTGAGCATTTAATTAACAATAACTGTGTTACTTGTTGAGACAAGATAAGAACAACAACATATATTGTTATATAAGGAGTTGTATATATGAATAAAAAAAAGGTTGAAAAGAAAAATGAATAACATCGACTGGGTAAGCATTAAAGATTTTCCGATAATTTCCCCTGAAATAGACGATAGCTCAAGGATACAACGAGCTACCGATACAGGGTATACAGTATTTTTTCCAGATGGTGAATATATTTGTAGAAACGTAATTCCTAGAAATAATATGCATTGGTTCGGTTTAGGAAACGCTGTTTTAAAATTACCAAGAGGAACAACAGAAGGAAGCATTTTGTATTATGGAAATTTAAATCATCAAACAATAGACATTGATGATTCTCTCCCTGCTTTAAAAGGTATTAGAATCGAAGGCATACAATTTGATGCTAATAGAAATGATAGTGCTTCAACTCGACTGATTACATTAGTCAACGTATATGATGTAAATATTAAGTACTGTAAATTTTATATAGCTAATACTGGTATTCTATTATCATCTACAACTAGTCATGCTTCCTATGAGAGAAACCACAATATAAATATTGATACTTGTGAGTTTACACAAAGTGATATTACTGTTCCGTTAGGCTTTGCAATTAATATGCAAGCTGCTATTCATGGGGGAAATATACACATGTGTAAATTTATAAATTTAAAGGTTCGTAGTGCGATTAGGATGTATGAAAGCACTATTGTAAATGACCATATATATAGTTCTTCTAGTTGGAACTTTGATAAAAATAGATTTATTAATATAATAGATCCCATACCAGGAAAGACAGGGACTAGCAATGACGCCAATGGAATGTATTTACGCGGTATTTTCTTGAACGTTACAAATAATGAGTTTTGGGGTGTTGAAGGAAATAATATTGAAATGCAAAATACACAACTTTCAACATTTACACGTAATCCTTTTAACGATGAGAGGTTTAATACTGTCTCAGGAAATAAATTCGTCATCCTTGATGAACATTTATTCCAAGGTGAAGCCGTTGTGCATTTTAGAAATTCTCATACAATTGCAAGTAATAATCAATTCTTTATCGATTGTACAAGTGGTCAAAAAGGGTATTTTCCATGTATAACTGCTAAATGGGGTCAGCGTGTTCAAATAATGGGAAATAACTTTAAAACCATAAACACACGCGAGGTTGTCGAAATCTATGGAGCAGTAGGAACCTATGGTCTTGATTATGAAGACGTTATTATTTCTAACAATATATTTGATCCGAACATTGTTAAATCGTATGGTTCTGTAAAAATAACATCAGTCGGATCATCAGTTATAAAAAGTGTTTTAATAGAAGGAAATTCATTTAAAGGGTTTAATGCGGTTGAATTCTGTAATGCATTTTTGAATTCAAGTTATGGTCAAATCGAAAAAATAGTTTTTAAAGGAAACTCTGTAGAAGGAAAACCATTCACGTTCAAAAATGGATCACCTAAAAAAATTGAATCAGATATGTTTGGAACATATACTTTTTATGTCAATGCATCCACTGGAGATGACAATAATGCCCGACTAACCGAAATCGGATATCCCGCAAAAACGCTATCTCGTGTATTGACAATGCTGCCTAAAAACTGTGAAAGTGCATCTATAATAATCAAGATTGCCGATGGGATATATAATAACGTTACTTCCGTCGGTTTGTCAGAGTTTCAAATGAATGGAACGTTGACGATAACAGGGAATGTAACCACTCCAAATAATGTTATCATTCCCCGTATATACTTTTGGAATTCGTTTATCCAACAATTAATAATAGAAGGCGTAAAAACAAACCATGGAACAACGGATGGTTTATCTTTCAAATATTTTACCGGATTTGCCAATGTTCGCGACTCCTTACTACATGCTAAAGATGCATTGACAGCTTTAGCATCTGATAGAATCATTGTTGAAAATTGCGATCTTAACAATATAAGGTACGGAATATCAGCTCAAAGATTAACTACAATCTATAGTTCTTCAAACACTGGGTTAAGTAGAATAAATAATTTAAGAGCTCAATCAGGAGGTACAATAATTATGAACGGTACACAACCGTCAGGAACAGAATTAATGGATACTGGTGGACAGATACGCTAAATAACATATGAGAAACCCAAAAATTTATTTAAGTAACACAATTCAGAATTGCCATTAAGAAACTGTTCACAACTCTCCCCTTTACTTACATCAAATTTCACTACACAAGAATCAATCTCAGTAGAATTTTTTTTACCCCATGTAAAGTATGTAATGTTTTTATTTGTTTTAAATAATTTTATTGTATTCCCGTTTCCTTCTCTCTTTTTCATTGTATGATAAAAAACAAGGAGTTTTAGGAATGATTATTCTGCAGTATATTGGAAAAGTTTTATCAATCATACAAAAGGATATGCAGGAAACTCATATTAAAATACCATGTTTGTGCAGGTTCAGGTGCTTACTATATTTAGACAGATAGTCTTACCGTAAAGCAAAGAGATTAATAAGTAAAGTTGTGTATAATAGGAGGCTTGAAGAGAATGAAATTTAAAGTATTTCGTGTAGGACGATATATGTAATCAAAGAAGCAGTATTGGCTATTGCTTCTTTTTTTTGTTCTAAAACGGTGCCGTTTGCCCCTCACCTTAATTTGATAGTTTATTATCAAGGGGGATAAACTAATATTTGCCCACATTGGATTAGCTGTACCTGATTATGATGCAGCAATATTTCATGAGCAAACCGACCGATTCAACTTGTCTGCTTAATCTATGGATTAAATTGTAAAGTAATTGTTTCAATTGACTCATACACGAAGAAAGTGCTTTTATTTATAATGATCAAAAAAAACAAGCCGAGAGGTGTGTTCAATATGGTAGGTGAAAATGAAGGGAATTTGTTTAAAGGACTTTTGTTTGGTACACCTTTGAGCATACCCGTTATGGATTTCTTTTTGGGGATGGGTAAAATTGATCATTAATAGTTTATTTTGGAGCCCTAGGGCTCTTTTATTTTGTTGTAGTCAATATTACTTAGATTTAAGTGATCACTTAATTTTTATAGATTGTTCTTTATAACTTTAGTAAAATGAGAATGATAATTACTATCAATTAAGGAGAATAACTATTATGGGTGTACCTTTGTTAAAAGAAGAGCTTCCGGTTGTTAATAAAATCTGGTCGCGTGATTTTATTATGATTTTCTTGGCTAACTTTTTTGTTTTTTTATCCTTTCAGATGACTTCCCCGACCCTTCCGCTTTTTGTAAAAGAGCTTGGCAGAAATGAACGGTATATTGGGTTAGTTGCTGGCATGTTTTTATTTTCTGCCCTGATTGTCCGCCCTTTTGCTGGACAGGCCTTGGAAACAAAAGGAAGACGTTTTGTTTTCTTGTTCGGTCTAGCCCTTTTGGCTGTAGCGATTGGTTCATTTGGGTTTATGGTGAGTATTTTCCTTGTATGCGCCATAAGGATTGTACAAGGGATTGGCTGGGGATATGCGACCACCGCATCAGGTACGATTGCCTCCGATCTCATCCCAGCAAGGCGTCGGGGTGAGGGTATGGGATACTTCACTTTATCGGGGAATTTGGCGATGGCTTTTGGTCCTTCATTCGGCCTTTTCTTAGCGGATGTTTTAACCTTTCAACATTTGTTTTTATTTTGCGGGGTATTAAGCCTGGCAGCTTGGATCATGGCTTCAACAATTACGTATAAAAAAGTAGATCATGCTACTGCTCCAGCTAAAACTAATAGGTTTGACATTTATGAAAAAAGCGCTGTTGCTCCGTCCGTTCTTGTTTTTTTCATTACGGTGACTTTTGGCGGGACTGCTACCTTCTTACCGCTTTATACAATCGAAAAAGATCTGACAGGTATTCAAGGATACTTTTTTCTTTACGCTTTAGCTCTTATTTTCACACGTATGTTTGCTGGAAAGATCTATGATCAAAAAGGACATCAAGCTGTCTTCATTCCGTCCACTCTTTTTATCGTAGTGGCGATGCTATTGCTAGCCTGGATGCCAAGTAACATGATTCTGTACATGGCAGCTATTTTTTATGGCATTGGATTCGGTGCTGTCCAACCGGCTCTTCAAGCGTGGTCTCTTGAACACGCTGCACTAAATAGAAAAGGCATGGCCAATGCCACTTTCTATTCCTTTTTTGATCTTGGAATCGGTTTCGGTGCCATCCTCTTCGGACAAATTGGCTATCTTTTCGGATACATAAGCATTTACATAATGGCAGCAGTCTCTGTGGGGATTTCAATATTGGCTTACTTATGGATTTTTAGAAAAATGAAGTAATTATAAATTAAAGAACATCGTTGTGGATGTTCTTTTTTTTGAAAGGCTCTTTTATATTAAAACGAAACGATTTAAGGTTGATTGGAGCGGAAGTGCGGGACTCCTGCGGGAGCAGTGGGACAGGTGAGACCCAACAGGCGTTTACGCCATGGAGGCTCACCGCCCGCCCCGCGGAAAGCGAGCATCTGGAGGGGAAATCAACCACACCACATTACTTGGTAAATGGCAACAAAGCATTCGAAAAAAGCCTATTGAAAACAGAAGTGATTTTGTATAACAGTTTATCGCATTTGCATCAGCACATTTTTTAACCCCATGTAAAGTATGTAATGGTTTTATTAGTTTTAAGTAATGTTATTGTATTCCCTGTTTCCTTCTCTCTTTTTCGTTGTATGATAGAAAAAAAAGGAGTTTTGGGAATGATTATTCTGCAGTATTTTGGAAAAGTTTTTTCATTCATGCATAAGGATATACCGGAAACTCATGTTAAGTGCCATGTTTGTGCAGGTACAGGTGCTTACGATATTTATACAGATTGTCTTACCTGTAATGCAAAGGGATTGATTAGTAAAGTTGAGTATAATAGGAGGCTTGAAGAGGGTGAGATTTAAAGAATTTCATGAGGTCGATATATGTAAACCAGAAGCAATATTGGCTATTGCTTCTTTTTTTTGTCCAAAAACGTGGTTTGCCCCTAACAAAGGAATTTTTCTCTAATTAGAATGCATGATTTAAATCATCACACATTCAAAAGACCACCAATTGGTGGCCTTATACCCTTTTTGTCTCAGGTTGACGTTCCATTCAGAACAATCAAGAAGCAGAAGATTGCTTTTCAGAAATAGTAAATTCACTCTCTTCCTCTAAAGGGTTATGTTCATTTTGGAAAATTATGTTTTGAATGTAGTCATAGGTATTTTTAGTATTGTGACCACTTGTGCACTCCATTAGTTTTGAAAACTTTGCAGTATAGAAAGGAGATTGTGGGTTATTGTAACTGTAAACAATTTCGGAGTGCAAATCCTTGAATTTCTCCACTATGCCGCCAAAAGCAATCTCTTTCTGGAGAATGTTAGGCGCGCCATATTCCACTTCTGCTAAAGCCTTGTCTTCCCAATAGAAGATTATATTACTTCCACCTGCAAACGCATAAAAAGTAATGGAAGAATAATCGGATATGACAACCTTACTGCTCAATAGAGCATCCTTTATGTCCCCTATATAAAACGATTCTTCGTATTTTTCATATATATCCGGGAACTGTTCTTGAAGTATGATTCTTGATTTAGGATGGAGAATGACATTAATTTTTTTATCCTTGTAGAACTTCTCTTTGCGAATCAATTCCAAGAATGAGAAATACCGGTCTAAATAGCTTCCAACTTCAATGCTTCCTGTGAGATCCCATGGTCGCCATGTAAGCATAAATGTAATTTGATTTTTTTCACTTTGTTGTTCCTTAACATATAAATCAATATTAGGAAGTCCTGTTACCATCAGTTCTTTTTCCGTATAACCTGTATTTTTAAGGAACAAGTTTTTCTCAAAATTTGAATTTACGAGCATGTAATCTGGTGCAATCGGCACTTTACGGTTAAAGTAACCACGTTCGAAAATATTGGTCGCCATACATGGTCCATGCTGCAACATTATTTTTTTATCAGTTGAAAGAACCTTTTTCTTAATTAAGTAATCGTTATCGTACAATCGGCGTTGTATATGTCCCACAAGATCGGAAGATTGAAAACTTCTAGCTAAAAAGATGTGATAGAAAGCAAGAAAGCTATTTTTCTCAACAAGGGCTCTGCCGTATTGTTGCTTAAGATTTTGGTATTCGGGATGGCCTTTTTCCAATATATAAACGCAGGAATCCCCCATCTTGAATGCATATTTAAACAGTTCAAAGGCAGATTCCGAAGCCCCTGCACTGAACTTTTCAAAATAGATATCGTATTTTTTTTTGTTTAGTGAAAAAAGGCTAATCAAATAAGCAAATCTTTCTTTTATTATAATGTTTTTGGCCATTATACTTGTCAATACAATAACGTATTGACCCGTTATAGACTTTCGGATAAAAAGTTCACTATTCATCTGCCCCAAACGATAGGAACGGGTGTTATACAGATAATGATTTTTATCGTATATGTGCTTAGAGTCTGATTTAAAATTATACCAATAATTATGATCAGCGTGACTGAGTTTGATAAAAATAGGCGTATTAATCTCGCTAGTGTTTACATAATGTTGATAAATTTCCTTCATTGGCACGAAAGACCAGTAAGTATGAATGAGTATGGATATCTTCCCTGTCTTCATTGCAAATTTCTCTCTTATTTTAACTGGAAAGAGAAAATGCACTTTAAAATTTATGCTTTTATCGTAACCGAACGATAAATAGGCTTCTTTGAACGAATAATTTCTGAAACGCATGACCCCAACAAATAGGAAGCGAAAGAATAAAAGGAATACTAAACCTTTGAAAAACGGGGCTTTCTCTATTTTATCCAGCGTTTTGTCTATCTGCAGATTTTTTTGACGTGTTTTCACGAAGGAAAGTTTGCAGTTTGTGTCTACGAAGAAAATGATTCTTTCATCCTCTAATTTCCCCTCTTTATTAACAGATCCTTTCGTTAAAGTGATTGTTTGTAAGACTGTCATTGGTTCATATTCTGAGAGAGTAACCGTATTGTTCGTTTCTTGACTATACACGAAATACTTCATATTGTATTTCCTTTTTTTACTAATACTCTTTGTGCCATTGAAAAGGCAATAGCCATTCGATAAAATAGGATTTCCATTTTCAAGATGACCATAAATTGTTTCTTGTTTCAATTCTTTCCCCCCATGTTTTCCGGACCTTGTAATCCTGCAACATTTTTAACAGTACCTTAGTCACACCCTATATTTTAAAAAAAAGACAATATACCTATGATATTATAAATAGTTAAACACTTCAATGTAATTATTATTTTAAAAAACTTTTACCCTTGAGAAAAAGTGCTAGTTCGTCTAAAGTATCCGTAGGGTAACTTTCCCTTATTTAGCCGAATTGTTCGGCACACTAAAGAAACAAAGCAGCGAGGGGATTATGGCGACTATGAGGAAGATTATTGTAATCTTATTTTTTTCATTTTTATTATATGGATGTGAAACAACGGACAAGGACATTCAGCCTGATACTGAAAGAAACGTCAAACAGGAAAACTCTGATTTGGCCAATGAGTTACATTTAAATTCGAATGGATTTTATGAATATCATTCAAATACTTTAAACATACAAATCCAACCTGTTATTAAATCAGAACTGAAATATTGGGTTTCAACCATAAAAGTAAAGAATGTATCACAAGTTAAATCTGAATTTGCAGGCGGTAGTTTTAGTAGTAAAAAAGAGGAAACATCCGAAATAGCAAAAAAAAGCAAAGCTGTGTTTGCAGTTAATGGCGGAGGTATTCAGTTTAAATCCAGGAGCGCTGTCATTCGAGATGGAAAAGTATTCAGAACGGGTTTTGCACCACTAGAAATCAGAAAAAATGGCACACTCTTTATTGGTGATGGAAGAAGAACGACAGAAGACATGCTTGAACAAGGAGCATTACATATCTTTGATTTTGGGCCGGAGTTATTGATTAATGGAAAGGTTCCTTCTTTTAAGAACCAAGATTGGTTTACAACAGTCCGTGCGCCAAGAACTGCGATAGGACAAAGGAAACCATATGAATATATCATTATAACGGTGGATGGTCGTTCGCCTGAATCCAATGGCATGACGTTTGCAGAGCTTGTAAAGGTATTTCAATCCAAAGGGGTAACGTGGGCTTACAATCTAGATGGAGGTGGCAGCACTACCTTATATTACTTGGATAACATTTTAAATCACCCTTCAGATGGAGAAGAAAGACAAATTTCAGACATATTATATTTTACTGAGTAGCATTTGCTACAAAAGAATTTTTAATTTATACAATCAATAATAAAGCCCCTCTCCATTTAGAGAAGGGCTTTTGCTATGGATGAGATATCACAACTATATTAACTGTAAAGAATTTGGCAAATTATTTAAATGTTCGTGAAAAAACTGCTGAAGAAGAATACATGGGACGTCCCAATTTTCCTTTAATTCGTTTAAAACGGGCCAAGAGGGTTTTGAAGGCTGACTTTTTAGACTGGTTACAATCAATAATACAAGCATAAGTCGTTTGGAAATTGTATGCTAATAAAAAGTTTAAAAAAAGCTGGGGTGATACGTAATCACAGCACCTTATTTGTATTTTTTTGTTAAATCTGTTGGTCTGCAAAGCCAAACTTCCCGATCTATGACTATTACCATCCGCTTGTTCCTGCAACATCACCCTCATTAAAATCATTTATTTATACCATTGGCTATTGCTTCTTTTTTTTGTCAAAAAACATGCTGTTTGCCCCACAACTTAAAATGGTATTTTATTATCAGGGGGGATACATATGACGGCAATTACTCATATTGGACTGGCTGTACCTGATTTGGATGCTGCGATTAAGTGGTATGAGCAGGTGTTGGGTTTTAGATTATTGGCTGGTCCCTATTCGTTTGATGCAAGTGCGGAGGACGAACATAATATGACGAATGACCTTCTTGGTGATGATGTTAAAAAGATGCGTAATGCACATTTGATGGCGGATAATGGAGTGGGGATTGAGCTTTTTGAGTTTGAGGAGCCGAGGATGCCTAAAGGTGAGAGTCGCGGTCATGAGGGCTTTTTTCATATTTGCTTGATAGCGGATGATATTGAAAGGCTGGCTGATGTTATTGCTGCTTCTGGCGGAAGAAGGCGAAGCGATATATGGAATACTTGGGAGAATAAGCCCTATTATTTAATATATTGTGAAGATCTTTTCGGCAATATCATTGAACTTTACAGCCGAAGCACGGAATTGATGTACGGAAATAGAGATTGAAATAAGAGCAGCCCCCAATTTGAGTATTGGGGGCTTTTCCTGTTTTTTATCACTTTTTAACGGTTACTTTTCTTGATTCGCTTACGTTTTTCGCTTTGTCTTTGGCATAGGTATAAAGGTTCTGCCCGGCTTTTTGTTTGGGGATTTTAACCGAGAATGTGCCTTTGGAAGTTGCTGTGGCAGAGCCAATCACTTTTCTTGATGCTTTGATGGATACCGTGGAGTTGGCTTCTGCTTTACCTGTTACTTTTGTCGTTTTTGTCGTTACTGTGTTGACCGTCGGTTTACTTGGTGCTGTTTTGTCTGCGACGGTCACGGTTTTGATCGAGCTAACATTTCCTGCTTTATCGGTTGCTGTTACGGATAGGACTTTTCCGGCTTTTTGTTTTTTTGACATCGTAACGGTGAAATTCCCTGCGCTGTTGGAATTTGCTTTGCCTAGAACCGTTTTGCCGGTTTTGACGGTGACGGAAGAGCCCGCCTCCGCTTTACCGGTTACTTTGACGGTATTGTCACCTACCGTATTTACGGACGGTCTTGCAGGAGCCGTTTTATCTGTCACTTTAAATGAAACGGGTATACTTTTATTTCCCGATTGATCGATTAGCCTCGTAGAGATGGTCGTGCCGGCTGTTTGTTTTGCAATAGTCGCCGTAAAGGTTTTTTCGCCATTGATTTTCACTGTGGCGAGTTGTTTGTTAGCGGTATAAATGGAGACGGTCCCCGTTTTAAAATCAGTCGGGATTTTCCCGTTGATCTTCGTGTCCTTATCGGATATCGCGGTCACGGCCGGTTTGGTCAGCGTCTTCATCTCGAGTGCTTTTTTGGCATTGACCCGCCCGTTTCCATAGTATATGTCTTTCCCTTTTGCACCTAGGTCAACAGCTGAATCATAGAGGCGGTATTCGACCTCCGTTTTGTTAAGTTTAGGATCATTGGACCAAATCAGTGCCGCTACACCTGCCACCATCGGCGTGGCCATCGATGTTCCGCTCATCCAGCCGTATCTACCATAAGGCAAGGTTGAAAGGATATCATCTCCAGGGGCCGCGATATCGACTGTTGAATGGTAGTTGGAATAACTGGGACGCCTGTCCCTTGAGTCAGTGGCAGCGACGGAAATGACGTGGCTGAATGCGGCTGGGTACACACGCTGCACATTTTTCCCCATATCCCCTTCATTCCCGGCAGCCGCGACGATCAGTACGCCTTTTTTATAGGCTTCCTGGACGGCCTTATTAAAGGCCTCCGAATAACTGGTGTCTCCTAAACTCATATTGATGATGTTAGCCTTTTGCTGAACGGCATAATGTATCGCCTCAATGATATCAGCTGTATTGGCATACTCTCCATCAAAAACGTTGATCGGCATTAGTTTAACATTCGGAGCAACACCCGTTCCGCCTATGCCGTTGTACGCAGAACCGGCAATGATACCTGCGATATGCGTTCCATGCGCCCCTTTTGGTACGATATGCTTCCGATTTTTTATCGTATCATAGGCATTGACGATCTTCCCTTTTAAATCTTCGTGATTGCGATCCATGCCGTCGTCAATGATGGCCACGATCAATTCCTTCGACCCCATGGTTTTGGTCCACGCTGCACTCGTACCAAGCTTTTTATGATGCCATTGGTCTATGTAAGCTGGATCGTTCGGACTTTCCATTTTCTTGAAAATGTAGTTTGGTTCTGCATATTCCACATTCTTCTGTTCTTCAAGTTCCTCGATCACGTTGTCTGTCGTTTCCCCTTTAGGAACCTCCACCTTTTCGATCAACTCGTTGATCGGCTCATCGTTCGTCTCTTTATATTTGACGATGACACCATCAGATTGCGGGATCTCTTCTGCAGAAGCAGAATCTGGCTGGTAGATTGGCAGAATCATAAACAGTAATAATGCCGACAGTAAAACCTGAATAAGTTTGCGCATACAATCACTCCAAAAATATGATTAAGAATAGCTATCGATGAGGTTATATCATGAACCAATTCTACTATTTATTCCTAACTAGATTGTATACCGTCTGATTTGGATTTACTAACCTTTTTATCTAGTTAAAATAGCTTATTTAAAAAACAAAAAACCGCTATAAAGCGGTTTCAGTTTGTCGACAAAATGGGGTTCTATCTAATTTTAAAACAAAGGGGTTGACTGTAGACAAACTTGATAATAATTGATTACTTTAAAATTTGCACTTTGATTTCCACTCCAGGCACTCACTTTCCGCGGGCGTCCGGGAGCCCCTCGGCGCTTCCTGTGGGGTTCCCCTGGAATCACTTTTCCCGCAGGAGTCTCGTCCCTTCCGTTCCCAACAACTTCGTTTGAAAAATTCAGATAAAAAAATAAAGGTAGTTCGGAATATTCTAATTCTAAACCATGATTTTCAAACAAGACTACATTATTCTTCATGTTTTTTTCCGTATTCCTTATTGGATGGAAGAAATTTGCGACACTCCTGCCGAATTACTGGCTAGCCGAGACCCCGGAGGCGCTTGCGCCGAGGAGGCTTGGCAGACAGTCGGCGGAAAGGGAGCGGATTTCTGAAATCTACTGGAACCTTTTTTTTAAAAAAACTGCAAGCAAACTCGTTTTTCCTCGAATATATCTCCAGTAAGTCTGGGAGTTTAGAATAGTCCAATCCTAAACAATGATTTTAAACAAGACTAGATTATTCTTCATGTTTTCTTACTGTAATCCTTGTTGGATGAAAGAAATTTGCGACACTCCTGCCGAATTACTGGCTAGCCGAAACCTCGGAGGCGCTTGCGCCGAGGAGGCTTGGCAGGAGGTAGGCGGAAAGGGAGCGATTTCTGAAATCTACTGGAACCTTTTTTTAAAGGCTTTGTAAAAGAATGGTGTTGATTTTTGAACAAATAAAAAAGACCACCCAAAAGTGGCCTTCTAAAGTTCAACTAAATTACTTATCCTTATTGTGCAGTTCAAATGACTCTTCAGAATCATCCCATTTTACATTTACCTTTATAACTTCGCCTTCACCTATTATTGTTCCACCTTCTGAACCTCCACCCGTTCTAAATACCTTTTCGCGAGGTGGTTCAGGGAATTGTTCTTTTGTACTTGCGCTTTGACTGGTTGTTTCAAAACTGTATTCGAGGTTTTTCATGGAAGATAACTCTTCTAAAGATCCTTTGTATTTTAATACAAGTTCATAGCTATCTTTACTAGAATGACCTGTTTGTTTGCGTTCATTTTCCCTCCATATTTCGGTTGCTTCATAAGAATATTCAGCTTCCCAATGTTCGCTATTTCCTATAAATTGATAATTATGTTCGGTCCTCGTTTCTGATTGTGTTTCCTTACTGTTGGTAAATGAACAAGCTGTTAAAACCATCATTATAAATAATACAGTGAAAACTTTCTTCAACCTAACTCCTCCTCAATGGATAAATGAATTTCAATTTTACCATTTATAGGTTTATTTTTGGTGTAATTTGGAAAAGTTTTTTTAAGTAACTTGCCCTTTAGTTCGAAAATCAACAAGATCCTTTAACAGAGCGTTTTAAAAAAAACTTGCAAGCAAACTCGTTTTTCCTCGAATATATCTCCAGTCTGTCTAGGAGTTCCGATGATTAGTCTAATCCTAAACCATGATTTTGAAACTAGACTAAATTATTCTTCATGTTTTTTTACTGTAATCCTTATTGGATGGAAGAAATTTGCGACACTCCTGCCGAATTACTGGCTAGCCGAGACCCCGGAGGCGCTTGCGCCAGGAGGCATGGCAGACAGTCGGGTGAAACGGAGATTTCTAGAAATAGCTGGAACATTTTCCGTAAAAATAGGTTCTATCTATTCTTAAACAAAGTTGATTGGAACGGAAGGCACGAGACTCCTGCGGGAAATGCGAGTCCAGGGGAGACCCCGCAGGCGCGAAGCGTTGAGGAGGCTCCCGGACCGCCCGCGGAAAGCGAGTGCCTGGAGTGGAAATCAACGGTCGCTTTCTCCAAACAAAAAACTGCAGGCAAACTCGCTTTTCATCGAGTTTGTCTGCAGTTCGGAACCGCTATAACACGGTTTAATGTCCGCCTAAATAGGCATTCTTGATTTCTTCGCTTGCGGTCAGTTCCTCTGATTTGCCTGATAGGACGATTCGGCCGGTTTCTACTACATAGGCTCTGTCCGCGATGGATAGTGCTAAGTTGGCATTTTGTTCGACCAGCAGGATCGTTGTACCTGTTTTGTTGATTTCTTCGATGATGTTAAAGATTTGCTTCACCAATAATGGTGCAAGTCCCATCGATGGCTCGTCCAATAACAGGAGCCGGGGCTTGGCCATGAGGGCCCTGCCCATTGCGAGCATTTGCTGTTCCCCGCCGGAAAGGGTTCCGGATTGCTGTTTCAGGCGCTCTAGCAAACGCGGGAATAATTCATAGACTTTCTCCATATCCTGCTTGATGCCTGCCTTATCTTTACGTAAATACGCACCAAGCTGAAGGTTTTCTTCAACCGACATGTTAGCGAAGACTCGCCTGCCTTCAGGGACATGGGAGATGCCCATTTTCACGATGGATTGTGCTGCCTTTCCGCCGATGGATTGCCCTTCGTAAATGATCTTCCCTTGTTTTGGTTTTAATAGGCCGGAAATGCTTTTCAGCATCGTGCTTTTCCCGGCTCCGTTCGCCCCGATAAGAGTCACGATTTCACCTTCGTTAATAGAAAGCGAGACTCCTTTCAAGGCTTGAATGTTTCCGTAATAGACGTTGATGTCCTCGATTTTTAACATTATGAAACCTCCTCGCCCAGATAGGCCTCGATGACTTTTGGATTGTTACGGATTTCCTCTGGCTTTCCTTGAGCGATCAGTTGTCCGTGATCGAGTACGTATATGCGTTCGCAAACACCCATGACGAGCGGCATATCATGTTCTATCAATAATACGGTCAAATCAAATTTCTCACGAATGAGGGCAATCAGGTTCATGAGTTCGTGCGTTTCCTGGGGATTCATCCCCGCAGCCGGTTCATCCAGTAAAAGCAGTTTCGGGTTGGCTGCAAGTGCGCGGGCGATTTCCAAACGTCTTTGTTTACCATATGGCAGGTTCTTCGCCTTTTCATCCTTATATTGATCAAGGTTGAATATCTTCAGGAACTCAATCGCCTTTTCATCCATTTCTTTTTCGCCTTTAAAATGGATCGGCATGCGGAAAATCGAACTTAAAATGCCATGCTTCGAAAGCGAATGATAGGCCACTTTAACATTATCGATCACGGATAGTTCACTGAATAAGCGAATGTTCTGGAATGTCCGGCTGATCCCTTTTTGCGTGATTTTATATGGAGGCAGTTTTCTTAAGTTCTCACCTTCCAAAGAAATGGTGCCCTCTGTAGGGACATAAACTCCTGTCAGCAAATTAAAGAAAGTTGTTTTTCCAGCGCCGTTCGGCCCGATCAAGCCAATTAATTCTCCTGGATATAACTCGACGTTAACATCAGAAACGGCTTTAAGCCCGCCGAACTGGATGCCAACTGAATCGACTTTAAGCAGCGGTGTTTTTATTTTTTTCATGGCTGCTTCCTCCTTTACGTTTGAACATGGATGTTATTTCTTTTGTCCCCATTAAACCTTGTGGACGATAGAGCATCATCACGATAAGCACAAGGCTGTAAATGATCATTCGCGTTTCCGGATAATCCTGCAGGAAAGTCGTGACTACCGTCAGTAATATCGCGGCCAATACGGCACCGGAAAGGCTTCCAAGACCGCCAAGTACCACTAGGATCAAAATATCGAATGATTTCAGGAATCCAAAGTTCGATGGCTGAATGATATAGAAGTTATGAGCGTAAAGCCCTCCAGCAATACCGGCAAAAAAAGCTCCGATTGCAAACGCGACAACTTTGTAATACGTCGTGTTGATTCCCATCGAATCGGCAGCCGTCTCGTCCTCGCGGATCGATATGCAGGCCCTGCCGTGGGTCGAGCTAGTAAAGTTTCGGATGACGATGATCGTAATGATGACGGAAGCGAATACCCACGGCCAAGTGGTCAAATGGGAAACCTGCATGCCGCTCGCCCCGCCGACATAATCGATATTCAAAAGCATGATCCGGACGATTTCCCCAAAACCGAGGGTCGCAATCGCCAGGTAGTCACCTTTTAAGCGTAAGCTTGGAATTCCGATGATCAAGCCGGCCAACGCTGACGCCAAACCTCCGACTATCAATGCCGCATAAAACGGCATTTCCAGCTTCATCGTCATAACGGCTGAAGCATAGGCACCGACTGCCAGGAATCCGGCATGTCCGATGGAGAACTGCCCGGTTATCCCGATGATCAAGTGCAGGCTAGCTGCCAGAATGATATTGATCCCGATGAACATGAGCGTATTTTGATAAAAAGGATTTAGCGATCCGCCGCCGATTAACACTTGAACTACGGCGAAAAAGATCAATGATAGTGAAATCGAGAGCCAAAAACCTTTTGCTCGCTTAATTGTAGTCATTGCTTTGTCTCCCCTATACTTTTTCTTTTTTGTTTTTACCGAATAAGCCTTGTGGCATGAAAATCAAGATAAGAATCAGTACGACGAAGGCTACAGCATCACGCCATAATGAGTAACCGGCGGCACTGACCAAAGCTTCGATGACACCTAGCAATAAGCCACCGACCATCGCGCCCGGTATAATCCCGATCCCTCCAAGTACGGCGGCAACGAAAGCTTTCAATCCCGGAAGCACACCCATGAGCGGCTCAATCTTAATATAGTAAATACCGAAAATGACGCCTGCTGCCCCCGCTAATGCGGAACCGATTGCAAAGGTGGCAGAAATCGTATTATTTACATTTATCCCCATCAGCTTAGCTGCATCCGCGTCGAAGGAAACGGCACGCATCGCTTTTCCAATTTTTGATTTATGAACGATGATTTGAAGGATGATCATTAGAACTACGGCCACTCCAAAAATCAAAACCGATTGACTATTGATGGAAACTCCCAAAATATCGAACTTTTCTGTCGGCAATACATCATTCGGGTAAGCTTCCGGCTGTGCACCGCGGACGTAGATGAATCCGTATTCGATCAAAAGGGAAACACCGATGGCCGTGATAAGTGCCGCAATCCGTGTTGCGTTACGCAATGGCTTGTACGCGATACGCTCGATCAAAACCCCAAACAGCGCACAGACCGTCATCGAGATTAATAAGGCGGGAATGAATGACAGATCCAGAACCGTTATCGAGTAAAACCCAACGAATGAGCCGACCATGAATACATCGCCATGTGCGAAGTTTATCAATTTAACAATCCCGTAAACCATCGTATATCCGAGAGCGATAAGGGCATAAATACTTCCTAGTGAAACCCCGTTTATTAACTGTTGTATCAATTCCATGTTCGACTCTCCTTGAAAATCTAATTTTATGAATGATTAGTCCAGACTCTTTTCATTCCGTAATGGGGAAGTTCAGCGACCTGGTTTGCTTTGAAAATGAGAATTCGCCAGCACCTTCTTATTGACGAAGGGCCGGCGAAATGATGGAGTTTTCCTCCGAAATTAAGGATTGATTTTTGTGTTGAATATTTGTTTTCCCTCTTTAAATTCAAGGATCGTAGCAGATTTGATTGGATTATGTTTTTCATCCAATGTGAATGTACCTGTTACAAGCTCAAGGTCCGCCGTTTTTTCCAGCGCTTCTTTGATTTTTTCTGAATCCGCTGAACCAGCACGTTTAATCGCGTCTGCAAGGAAGTATCCTGTGTCATATCCTAGAGCGTTAAATGCATCCGGGGATTTATCTTTGTACTTCGCTTTGAACGCTGACACAAAATTCTGAATTTTCTCATCAGGGTCACCTGAAGAATAATGGTTCGTGATGAATGTGTTATTTAGAGCTTTTGCACCGGCAATTTCAACTAGCTTAGGAGAATCCCAGCCGTCGCCGCCCATGAATGGAACGTCAAGTCCAGTTTCGCGTGCCTGCTTCACGATCAGGCCAGCTTCCTCATAGTAACCAGGAAGGAAAATGAAGTCAGGTTTTGCCGATTTCAAACGAGTCAATGTAGAACGGAAATCAGTATCCTTCGCAATGTAAGCTTCCTCAGCCACGATCTTTCCGCCATTTTTTTCGAATTGTTCTTTAAAAGCTGCTGCTAACCCTTTTGAATAATCACTTGCGCTGTCAATATAGATGGCTGCACTTTTCGCTTTGATTTCTTTAGTTGCGAAATTCGCAGCTACCGTCCCTTGGAACGGATCGATGAAGCTTGTCCGGAAAATGTAATCGTTCAATTTATCCTTGCTGAAAGTGATTTCAGGGCTTGTACCAGATGGTGAGATGACCGGCACTTTATTATCTTGGGCAATCTGCACTTGGGCAATCGAGTTCGTGCTTGTCGCTGCACCGACGATCGCTGCAACCTTATCTTGTGATGTCAGCTTGATCGCTCCGCTTGTCGCTTCAGACGCTTCAGATTTATTATCGACTTTTATAAGTTTGATTTTTTTACCGTCAATGCCTTCTTTATTGATTTCTGCAGTCGCAAGCTCCAGGCCTTCTGCAATCGATTGTCCATATGAGGCTACGCCGCCAGATAATTCAAGGTTGACACCGATCTTGATCGTATCTCCATCCCCGCTTGTTTTTTCTGATGAACCAGAGCCGGAACAACCAGCCAGCACTCCTGCAGCAAGTGTAAGTGAAAGGAATGCACCTGCTAACTTTTTCTTTTTCATAAATAATCCCCCCATTTTGTAATCAAGCTCTGATGCATGAATATTTATTCAAGATGCCTCAGAAAAAATTGATTAGATGAAATGTTTCAAATTAAATTAATATTTCGAAAAATAGTTTACCGCATAATTTTCATTCCGTCTATACAATAATTGTGAGAAGATTTCGCTAAATAGGATATTTTTCACAGGTAGAACTATATCATTTTTATCTTTATATATTTTAAATATTGCGAAATATGCAATATAATCAGAAAAGACTGATAATTTAATTATAGTGGTATTGTAAACTCTTTAATTATTGCTCAAAAAAATTTATTCATTTTCTTATTTTCTTCATCCTATTAATTACATTTTTACCAAAATACAAGTATATTGGTAGGGAATTAAACCCAGTTTTTTCGTTGTTTTTTAGTCTTAATTCCTATATCAAAATTGAATAATACTATTCTGGATGTATAAAATCATGCATGAATATCCCCTGCTTTCATTCCCATGCATATTATGCATATCAATCAAAAAAACCGCCAAATGGCGTTTACGATAACAAAAATGGTTTTAGAGAGTTGTTCTTTCTCAGTTAACACAGTCTATAATAAACTAAGGTTGTCAGAATTTTTAAAATAACGGAACATTCATTGTTCCGTTAAAGGTCCAGTTTAATTGACCAAGGGATTGGCATGACACCTTAATTAATTAGTTAGCTATCTACAACACGACGCAAATGAATTTTGACCAAAGGGATTGAATTGGAGGGAATAGAAAATGGATGTAAAGACACTTTTGTTGCAGCAATGGGCAAGCTGCTTAGATGAAGAAGACTGGTTTCCACCACTTGAAAAAGTGCTAGAAGACATCACTTTTGAACAGGCGATTTGGAAACCAGCTGATGGGGCAATGAATTCCATTTGGGAATTAGTTTGTCATTTACTTTTCTTTGAAAAGAGATATCTAATGCGATTTCTTGGTGAAACAGCGAATGAACCACAGGCAGAAAATAATGACTCTACATTTCGATTACCAACTGAGACGTTAGAAAATTGGAAGGAAACAAAACAAGAATACTTTTATGTTCATCGTGAACTTGGAAAAATACTAGAAAAATCAGAACATGAAGATTTGTATAGACAGATTCCAGGAGATAATCCATTAGTGCTTGAACTGAAGAGTCTAGCAATGCACGACGCATATCATATTGGGCAAATTGTATTCCTTAGTAAAATGCAAGGAGCTTGGCCAGAGAAACGCAGCTTTTAAAAAAGCTTTCATTATAGTAGGCTTTAATGGAATAAGAACGGGAACGTCCAAATCGGACGTTCCCGGTATTTTACCTAAAAAACGACAATTACTGCTTAACAAAGCCTAAAATTTAAATACAACTCCTTTGGTCTACAATCTCAAACGGCCAAACGGCGGTTCAATGTCCTCCTAAATAGGCTATTTTTATTTCTTCACTTGAAGTGAGTTCATCGGCATTGCCCGAGAGGACGATCCGCCCCGTTTCAACGACATAAGCCCGATCTGCAATGGATAGAGCAAGGTTGGCGTTTTGCTCGACCAAAAGGATCGTTGTGCCGGACTCACTGATTTCCTGGATGATGTTGAATATTTGCTTCACCAGAAGCGGTGCAAGGCCCATCGAAGGTTCATCGAGCAATAATAAACGTGGTTTCGCCATTAAAGCCCGGCCCATTGCAAGCATCTGCTGTTCTCCGCCTGAAAGCGTGCCAGCCTGCTGTTTGATTCTCTCCAGCAGTCTCGGAAATAACTCATAGACCTTTTTCATGTCTTTAAGAATGTTCTCTTTGTCTTTCCGCAAATAGGCCCCAAGCTCCAGGTTTTCGGCAACCGTCATGTTAGCAAAGACACGGCGCCCTTCAGGTACATGGGATATGCCCATTTTCACGATGGACTGGGCAGCTTTTCCTCCAATCGGACTGCCTTCGAACAGAACTCTTCCTTGCTTTGGTTTTAACAGGCCGGATATCGTTTTGAGCAGCGTGCTTTTTCCCGCCCCGTTCGCCCCGATCAAAGTCACGATCTCCCCCTCGTTTATCTCCATGGAAACCCCTTTCAACGCTTGGATATTGCCATAATAAACATTGATGTCCTCTATTTTCAGCATCAGGAAACCTCCTCCCCTAAATATGCCTCGATAACCTTTGGATCGTTGCGGATTTCTTCCGGCTTTCCGTGAGCGATAAGCTGTCCATGATCAAGGACATAAATCCGTTCGCATACCCCCATGACCAATGACATATCATGTTCGATGAGCAAAACGGTAAGATTGAATTCCTTCCGGATAAAAGCAATGAGGTTCATCAATTCTTTCGTTTCATGCGGATTCATCCCGGCTGCGGGTTCATCCAGTAAAAGAAGTTTCGGATTGGCGGCAAGAGCACGGGCAATTTCCAGCCGCCTTTGCTGTCCGTATGGAAGATTCTTCGCTTTTTCATCCTTAAAATGGTCAAGGTTGAATATCCTCAAGAATTCCAGCGCCTTTTCATTCATTTCCTTTTCCCCGGAAAAATGTCCAGGCACCCGGAATATGGAGCCTGCAATTCCATGCTTGGCAAGCGAGTGGTAAGCAACCTTCACGTTATCGATCACGGATAACTCACTGAAGAGGCGAATATTTTGAAAGGTCCTCGAAATCCCTTTCCGGGTAATTTTATATGGCGGCTGCTTATTTAGATTTTCCCCGTTCAAGGCAATCGTCCCTTCTGTAGGGACATACACACCTGTCAATAAATTGAAGAAGGTCGTTTTCCCAGCTCCATTCGGTCCGATCAAGCCTACTAGTTCCCCTGGAAATAATTCGACGTTCACATCGGACACCGCTTTCAATCCGCCAAAACGGATACCCACAGAATCTACTTTAAGCAACGGTATTGTGGCTTCCATCCTTTTTGCCCCCTTTCGTTTTTTTATGTTTGAACAATGATGTGATTTCTCTTGTTCCCATTAAACCCTGCGGGCGGAAAATCATCATCAGGATCAGGACAAGACTGTAGATGATCATCCTCGTTTCCGGATAATCCTGAAGGAATGTCGTCACGATCGTCAATAGAATTGCGGCCAACACAGAGCCTGAAAGACTTCCAAGACCCCCAAGTACGACGAAAATCAGTATATCGAAGGATTTCAGGAAACCGAAATTCGATGGCTGGATAATATAAAAATTATGGGCATACAGCGACCCGGCAATTCCGGCAAAAAAAGCTCCGATGACGAAAGCCGCCACTTTATAATAGGTCGTATTGATTCCCATCGCATCAGCTGCCGTTTCGTCTTCCCTTACGGATATGCATGCACGCCCGTGAGTCGAATTGGTGAAATTCCTGATCACTAAGACGGTGATCATGACACAAGCAAAAACCCATGGCCAAGTGGTCAGGTGGGATACCTGCATCCCGCTTGCCCCGCCT
This sequence comes from Brevibacillus sp. JNUCC-41, assembly GCF_014844095.1. Classification (NCBI taxonomy): domain Bacteria; kingdom Bacillati; phylum Bacillota; class Bacilli; order Caryophanales; family Bacillaceae; genus Peribacillus; species Peribacillus sp. JNUCC41. Next base: position 108,603 of record NZ_CP062163.1, read on the forward strand.
ACATAGTCAATATTCAAAAGGACGATCCTGACAATTTCCCCAAATCCAAGCGTAGCTATCGCCAGGTAATCCCCCTTCAGACGCAAGCTGGGTATCCCGATCACCATACCCGCAACAGCAGCGATGACGCCCCCAGCCAATACGGCTATTATGAAAGGAAGTTCCAGCTTCATTGTCATGACTGCGGAGGCGTAGGCCCCAACCGCTAAAAAACCTGCATGCCCGATCGAAAACTGCCCGGTTATTCCAATGATTAAATGAAGGCTTGTCGCCAGCATGATATTGATGCCGATGAACATGAGCGTGTTGATATAAAATGGATTGAGGATACCGTTTGAAATGGTGTACTGCATGATGCCGAAAAAAATAAGTGCGAGCACGATCGAGAGCCAAAAACCCTTTGAATTCTTTAAAGTAGTCATCGCCATGTCTCCCCTATACTTTTTCTCTTTTATTTTTACCGAACAGTCCCTGCGGCAAGAAAATCAAAATCAAGATAAGTACGACGAAAGCCACACCATCGCGCCATAATGAGTAACCGGCTGCACTGACCAAAGCTTCGATCACTCCAAGCAGCAGACCGCCGACCATCGCTCCCGGAATGATGCCGATGCCGCCCAAGACGGCTGCAACAAATGCTTTAAGGCCAGGAAGGACACCCATCAACGGTTCGATTTTAATATAGTAGATTCCAAAAATGACACCGGCCGCCCCTGCAAGGGCCGAACCTATGGCGAACGTAGCTGAAATCGTATTATTCACATTGATTCCCATCAGCTTTGCCGCTTCGGAATCGAATGAAACGGCCCGCATCGCTTTGCCGATTTTGGTTTTATGGACAACGAATTGTAGGATGATCATTAATATGATGGAAACAGATAAGATCAATATCGATTGACTGCTGATGGAAACTCCCAATATATCGAGTTTATCCATCGGAAGGACATTATTTGGATAGGCTTCCGGCTGGGCGCCCCGGATGTAAATCAGCCCATTTTCAATAAGAAGGGAAACACCGATGGCCGTTATCAAGGCCGCAATCCGTGTTGCATTACGAAGGGGTTTATAAGCAATGCGTTCAATTAAAACGCCAAAGATGGCACATGTGACCATCGAAATCAATAAAGCCGGGATGAAGGATAAGTCCATTACGGTAATGGCGTAAAACCCTACAAATGAACCGACCATGAATACGTCTCCATGGGCGAAGTTTATGAGCTTGACGATTCCATATACCATCGTATAACCAAGCGCGATCAAAGCATAAATGCTTCCGAGTGAAATGCCATTTACCAATTGCTGAATCAGTTCCATATTGCACTCTCCCCGTTAAGGCGTTTTTTAAGTGAATATAGAATAGGGGGAACTTGCCCCCTATCCACGTAAGGTATTATGGATTGATTTTTGTCTTGAACGTTTGTTTGCCATCTACATATTCCAGGATGGTCGCCGATTTGATTGGATCATGATTTTCATCAAGGTTCAGTGTTCCGGAAACTAGTTGAAGATCTTTGACATCTTCCAATGCCTGTCTGATTTTTTCGGGAGAAGCATCTCCAGATCTCTTGATGGCATCGGCCAGGTAGTACCCAGTGTCATAGCCAAGTGCGGCAAAGGCATCCGGTGTTTTATCGTATTCCTTTTGGAAGGCTGCAACGAAATCCTGGATTTTGGCATCTTCATCTTCCGGGGAATAGTGATTCGTGATATAGGTATTTTTTAAAGCATCCGCTCCGGCAATTTCAACGACCTTCGGGGAATCCCAGCCGTCCCCGCCCATGAATGGAAGGTCTATGCCGTCTTCACGTGCCTGTTTTAAAATCAATCCGACTTCTTCATAATAACCAGGAAGGAAAACGAACTCCGGTTTTGCGGATTTGATACGTGTCAATGTAGAGCGGAAATCAGTATCTTTCGTTACATAAGCTTCTTCCGCCACGATTTTACCGCCCTTGGCAGTGAACGCTTCTTTAAAAGCCGCGGCCAGTCCTTTAGAATAATCACTTGCGCTATCCACATAGATCGCGGCCGTCTTTGCCCCTATTTCGTCAGATGCGAAATTGGCTGCCACCGTACCTTGGAATGGATCGATAAAGCAAGTTCTGAACACATAATCATTTAATTTTCCAGCTTTGTTGGTAATGTCGGGATTTGTTGCAGTTGGTGTGAGTAGAGGAACTTTATTATCTTGTGCGACTTGAACCTGTGCCAATGTATTCGTGCTTGTCGCAGATCCGACTACAGCCACAACCTTGTCCTGGCTGACTAATTTGATTGAACCGCTTGTAGCTTCTGCTGCATCTGATTTATTATCAACCTTAACGATTTCCAGTTTCTTACCATTTATGCCCTCTTTATTAATCTCTTCGATGGCCAGTTTCAAACCATCTGCAGCCGATTGGCCGAATGATGCCGTACCTCCAGACAATTCAAGGTTGGCCCCAATTTTAATTGTGTCACCGGATTTTGATGACCCCCCGCCTGAACTGCTAGTTTTCGAGTCGCCACTACAACCTGCCAGCGCCCCTGCAACCAATGAAAGTGATAGAAACACTCCTGCTAGCTTTTTCTTCTTCATTTGAAACCCCCTTGTTTTGTGTGTTCTTTTAAATAAAAAGAATATCTGAATAAAAACAATATTCTGAAAATAGTGTATCTCATTCTTTCGACCCCGTCTATAAGATATGGATAAAAAAGTTATTAAAAGAAATATCTACTATTCGACAAAAAAACTGACCCTTTATAGAGTCAGTTTTTTTTGTCAATCATTTACACGGCGAACTTCAATGTCTTTCAATATATCATTGATCACCCAGCTTGCTGCAATTAAACCCGCAACGGATGGTACGAAAGCATTCGAAGACGGTGGCATTTGGGCTTTACGGATTTTTGCCTCATCATTGCCGACTTCTTTTCGGATATCCTCACGAATGACAATAGGGCTCTCGTCGGAGAAAACAACGGAAATTCCCTTTGTTATGCCCTCTTTACGCAATCTAGTACGAATGACCTTGGCAAGCGGATCGGTATGCGTTTTGGAGATATCGGCAATTTGAAAACGCGTCGGGTCCATCTTATTAGCGGCCCCCATGCTTGAAATCACCTTGATATTCCGTTTCAGGCATTCCTTCATCACATGGATCTTATAAATGACCGTATCCGATGCATCAATGACATAGTCCAGGCCATAACTGAAGAATTCTTCAAACGTCTCTTCTGTATAGAACATTTTAAGAGCGATCACTTCGCAGTCGGGATTGATATCTTGAATGCGATTTTTCATCAATTCCGCTTTCGGTTGACCGACTGTTGATAATAGAGCATGGATCTGCCTGTTTACATTCGTGATGTCGACATCGTCTTTATCCACAAGAATAATACGGCCTACCCCGGTACGTGCTAATGCTTCGGCTGAAAATGAACCAACGCCTCCAACACCCAGGACAGCAACGGTCGTGTTTTTCAGAATATCGATTCCTTCCTTGCCAATTGCCAATTCATTTCGTGAAAACTGATGCAGCATATATATTCAACTCCAATAAATTCTGTTCTTATTTAGCTTCCCAATTAACAATATATCATAAACATCATTAATGACAAGCGAAATATGAGCAGTCTAATCGGAATTGGTGCACTAGGTCATTTTTGATAATTTTTGAATGACGGTTGCCAATAGGAGAGTCCTTTCCGTCAGGCTTGGAATTTCCAAATACTCCTCTTCACTATGTGCATTACCTCCAATTGGCCCGAGCCCATCCACTGTCGCAATTCCCAAATCAGACGTGATGGAAGCATCCGAACCTCCACCCGTGGCCGTATCCGTGATCTCGATGCCGATTTCCTTCCCAGCCTGACGAATCGTCTCTAAAAGCAAGTTCGTTTTCTCATTCTTTTCCATGGGAGACCGGTCCATTTTCCCGCTTAATGTCGTTTTCGTTCCTGGAATATAGGTTTCAGCACAGATTTTTTTCAGTTGCTGTAGAATGATGCCTTCCTGTTTTTTTTCTGAAATCCGCACATCCACAAAAGCAGCCGCATGGGAAGCGATCGTATTGACAGCGGAACCTCCTTCAATCATGCCAACATTGACGCTGATTCCTTTCTGTTGATCATTCAATCGGTGTAAGGCGATGATCTTATGGGCCAATTCTTCGATCGCACTTCGTCCCTTTTCCGGTTCGATTCCTGAATGGGCAGCCACCCCGACGATATCCACTTTAAACTGACCGCAGCCCCTTCTTGCCGTGACAAGAGAACCATCCGTCCTAGCCGGTTCAAGAATTAACGCGAACTTCTTATTGGCCGCTTTTTCGGATATGAGTGAAGCGGACGACGGAGATCCGATCTCCTCATCACTATTAAGAATGATTTGGATATGCTTATAGCCTGTCTGCCCCGTCTTTTTCAAGCAAAGGATCGCATAAAAAAGCTCAACCAAACTGGACTTCATATCCGCTACACCGGGACCGTATGCCCGACTTCCTTTCACTTTAAAAGGACGTTTTTGCACTGTGCCTTCCGGAAAAACCGTATCCATATGGGCGACGACCAGAATATGCGGTTGATGCGCATCACGATGCTGGATGACCAGCTGATTGCCATGATTCTGTTGCTCAACGATATTCACAATAAAATCCAGACTTTCAAATTTCGCTTTTAAAATCGAACCAATTTCATCAATACCCTTTTTCGTATGAGAACCACTATCTATATTCACTAGCCGCTCCACGAATTGAAGCATTTCCATCCTCTTTGCATACAATAAATCTTTCAAAGCCCTCACTACTTTCTATCCTTGGCTGACTATCGCTCAACCTTACTATAATTTACGAATCTATATTGTGGAATGTTACTTAAATGGGGGAATTTAAGTTTATTCGATGGTTTTTGGGATTTTTTCTTTAGTTTGGGGTTTTTACTCGTGAGTTCGCGTCATTTACTCGTGAGTTTACGCTGTTTACTCGTGAATTTGCTTCATTTACTCGTGAATTTACGCTGTTTACTCGCGAATTCGCGTCATTTACTCGTGAGTTTGCACTATTTACTCGTGAATTTACGCTGTTTACTCGTGAATTTCCGCCATTTACTCGTGAATTAATCCATCAAGTTTATACACTCTATTTTTAAATTGCCCCGAATAAGGCAATTCCAGTGCAGATAGTATCCGTTGCATGATATCAATTGAATCGATTTGTAAAAAGAGCCGTGCTTGTTTATTTGTAATATTGGGTTTTATGAGGAGAGCAAAATCACGAAGAGTTTGAATGTGAGCATCTTTCGCGGCGTAAGAACATTGACTGCATGACCATTTGCCCCAGTGATATTGCATATGGGGAGCAGAGCATTCAGGACATTGAACGCTTTTGAGCAGATCTTGCTCATCAATTTGATACAATTCGAGTATATCAGGATTATGCGGAGTGTTTTTATGCAGAATCGTGTTCGAAAGTCTATTCCTCTGCCTTTGGGTTAATAGCTCAGAAGGATACTTTTCTTCAAGAGTGTGAATTTTGGTTAACAGAGTTTCTTTTCCCGTGATTTTTTTGAAAATGGGGGTAAAACCTGGGGTAGTCCTGATGATGGTATTCGAGTTTGCATTGGCAATGAGCGTTTCAATCGGCAACGAGGGGAAATTGTTAGAAGTAAGCCAATCATTTAATCGGGATTTTTGCACGTCAACCTGGATTAGCGGATCAAGATATGCCTGTTCCTGTCCATCTTTTGTCCGAATCAATTGGGGATAGGTGCGGTCAAAATAGAGCGTACCCGCAAAATTTTTCACTTCGATGATGATACAGTAATTCCGGGTGAATATTAGGAAATCCATTTGAAAATAACGGCTCCCATCGCAGCTTAATCTCAAATCATGAAATACACAATATTCTTTCGGAAGATTCTTCAGCTCTTTTCCGATACTCCGCTCCCCGTTATATCCTGTACGGATTTTCTGGAAATCGTTCCTGATTCTTTCCTGTTTTGGATGATTGGCTGAGAGCCTCCTGCTTAATGCCTCCAGTTTGAGCATTTTCATAGGCATTTCACACGGTTTTAGCATCCATACATCAACTCCTTCTCCTTTAGCTTCTTTGTAAATGCCCTTTTTTCCTGCTAGGAAATGAAATCAGTCGTTTTACCGTGAGTTTGCACTATTTACTCGTGAGTTTACGCTGTTTACTCGTGAGTTTGCACCATTTACTCGTGAATTGCTGTTTACTCAGTGAGTTTGCGCCTTTTACTCGTGAGTTTACGCTGTTTACTCGTGAATTTGCACCATTTACTCGTGAATTGCTGTTTACTCGTGAGTTTACGCCATTTACTCGTGAGTTTGCACCATTTACTCGTGAATTCTCGCCTTTTACTCGTGAGTTAACTATTTTGGCGCACAAAAAAACCCATGTTGTTTAACATGAGTTGCTTTGTAAGGTGTAAGAGTCCCAATTGTGCCGTTTACGCCTTTGTTTTGAACCCGCTCTCCGCAGGTGGGTGCTCGGTTCCTCGCGTTTGTAAGTCCTCTTCGAGGGAGGCTTTTACGCGGCCAGGAAACTAGTGCTCCCGGTAACTATAAGTGTTCGGTCAAAACTTATAGGTTAAAGAACGAACACATCAGGACTCTTACTTATTGAAGATATCATATCATAATGCTTAACAATGTTTCAAGAAAAAACACCTAGGTATTTTTTCATATTTTTTCCAAATGAATTATTTTTTAAGTGCAGCAAGTCTTAGGTTAAGTTCGGCCAATTGCTTGTCACTTACAGTACTTGGTGCGTCAACGAGCAGGTCGCTTGCGCTTGCTGTTTTCGGGAACGCGATGGTGTCGCGAAGGTTCGTGCGGCCTGCAAGCAGCATGACCATGCGGTCCAGTCCAAGGGCAATCCCGCCGTGTGGCGGCGTTCCATATTCGAATGCATCCATTAGGAAGCCGAATTGTGCGTTTGCTTCTTCTTCTGAGAATCCAAGTACTTTGAACATTTTTTCCTGAACGTCGCGTTCGAATATCCGCAGTGATCCACCGCCAAGTTCGTAGCCGTTCAAGACAAGGTCATATGCTTGTGCACGGACGCTTGCTGGGTCTGATTCCAGTTTGTCCATGTCTTCACGGAATGGCATTGTGAATGGATGGTGTGCTGCATAGTAGCGTCCTTCTTCTTCGTCATATTCAAATAATGGCCAGTCCGTCACCCATAGGAAGTTGAATTTGCTTTGATCGATCAAGCCTCTTTCTTTTCCAAGCTTGTTGCGGAGTGCTCCAAGTGCATCGGCGACTATGCCTTTCTTATCTGCGACGAATAAGATTAAATCGCCCACTTCAGCTTCCAATGCAGATACTAATTGCTCTTGATCTTCTGCGAAGAATTTGGCGATTGGCCCTTTTACGCCGTCTTCTTCAACTTTCAGCCATGCAAGGCCTTTTGCACCGTAAATCGCTGCGAATTCAGCCAATGCATCAATATCTTTACGGGAATAATCCGCATTTCCGTCCTTAACGACGATCGCCTTAACTTGTCCTCCGTTTGCAACAGCACCGGTGAACACTTTGAAGTCACTGTCTTTGACGATTTCGGAAACATCTTTAAGTTCCATTCCGAAACGTGTATCCGGTTTGTCGGAACCGTAACGGCTCATCGCTTCATTGTACGTCATTCTAGGGAATGGCAGTGTTACGTCCAATCCTTTTACGTCTTTCATCACTTTAGCCATCATGTTTTCAGCGGTGTTGATGATATCTTCTTGGCTCATGAAGCTTGTTTCAATATCGATTTGCGTGAATTCGGGCTGTCTGTCAGCACGTAAGTCTTCATCACGGAAGCAGCGGGCAATTTGATAATAGCGTTCGAAACCGGATACCATCAATAGCTGCTTGAAGATTTGCGGTGACTGCGGAAGTGCATAGAACTCACCTTCGTGTACACGGCTAGGCACTAAATAATCACGTGCTCCTTCAGGTGTGCTTTTCGTTAAGATAGGTGTTTCGATATCAAGGAAGCCTTCACCGTCCAAGTAATCACGGATCGCTTTTGTTGTTTGGTTGCGCATTTTCAGAGTTTCGAACATCGCTGGACGACGCAGGTCCAAATAACGATATTTCAAGCGGATGTCTTCTGATACATCGGTTCTTTCATCAATGATGAATGGAGGGGTCTTTGCTTCGTTTAAAATTGTAACGTTTTCAGCTTGAACTTCGACGGTCCCTGTTGTTACGTTCGGATTGAAGTTGGCTTCATCACGTTTGATGACTGTTCCTTGGATATCAAGGACGTATTCATTACGGATCTTTTCGGCTGTGGCCAGTGCGTCTGCCGAGATGTCCGGATTGAAAACGACTTGGACAACTCCGCTTCTGTCACGTAGGTCGATAAAAATGACCCCGCCCAAATCCCGACGTTTTTGTACCCATCCTTTTAATGTTACTTTTTCACCAATAGTTGCTTCTGTCACTTCACCATTGAAGTATGTTCTGCCAAACATGGTATTTCCCCCTTAAGCCTGTAGCTTTTTGAATTGTTCAACGAATGTAGCAAGATCCATTTGGACTTGTTCACCGGTTTCCATGAACTTCACATTGATTTTATTATTTGCCAATTCATCATCCCCAAGTGTCGCCACATATCTTGCTTCAAGGCGGTCGGCTGATTTGAATTGTGCTTTCACTTTACGGTCTTGATAGTCTTTTTCAACGGTAAAACCGGCATTCCGCAATTGGTGAGCAAGTTTGACGGTATAATCCTTGGCTGTTTCCCCTAATGAAACAAGATAGCAGTCAATTCCCTTTTTGATCGGAAGCTCGATGCTTTCTGCTTGGAGGGCAGCAATCAGGCGTTCAATGCTAAGTGCAAAGCCGATTCCTGGTGTTTCCGGTCCGCCAAGTTCTTCAGCCAGCCCGTTATAACGGCCGCCTCCGCAAAGGGTAGTGATGGCGCCAAAGCCTTCTGCATCACTCATGATTTCAAATGCGGTATGATTATAGTAATCCAAGCCCCGCACTAGGGTCGGATCTTCGACGAATTCGATTTCCAAATCGGTTAAGTGCTGTTTCACCTTTTCGAAATAAATACGGGATTCATCATTTAAATATTCAATGATGGAAGGAGCCGTGTTCATCAATTCGTGATCGTGATCCTTTTTGCAATCCAGGATGCGCAAAGGATTTTTTTCGAGACGGTTTTGACAATCGCCGCAAAACTCGCCGATGCGTGGTTCGAAATGTTTGATCAACGCATTGCGATGCGCTGTCCGGCTTTCCTTATCACCAAGGCTGTTGATCACAAGTTTCAGCTTTTTCAAACCAAGTTCCTTGTAAAGGTTCATCGCAAGTGACAGAACCTCTGCATCGATTCCGGGATCCTTGCTTCCTAAAGCTTCAATGCCGAATTGAACGAACTGGCGGAACCGGCCTGCTTGCGGACGTTCGTAACGGAACATCGGCCCGATATAATAAAGCTTGACCGGTTGATTGGCCCACCCGAACATTTTGTTCTCGATATATGACCGTACAACCGATGCAGTGCCTTCCGGACGAAGGGTTAAATTCCTTTCACCGCGATCTTGAAATGAATACATTTCTTTTTGGACGATATCGGTTGTATCCCCTACACCACGTAAAAATAATTCCGTGTGCTCAAAAATCGGTGTGCGGATTTCTTTATATTGGTAACGGTGACAAATCTCACGCGCTGTGTTCTCGATATACTGCCAAATTTCCGTTTGGCCAGGCAATAAATCCTGGGTACCTCTAGGTATCTGAATAGACATGTGTGTTTCCTCCTTTAAAGCAAGACGCCATTTCTGATACGGCGCTATACTGATTTTTTCCAAACAAAAAACTCCCGCCCCTTGTAACTTATCCGTTACAAGGGACGAGAGTTTGGATATCCCGTGGTGCCACCCTAGTTGAAGCACAAAAAAAGTGCCTCCGCTCAAGAACAGTTAACGCCTGTTTTACGTCCATCTCCTATTAAGTAAATCCGTTCGGAGTGAAGCCTACGGAGGGTTCTTTCATTAAGTCATCATGTGGAATGCTTTCAGCCTCGGCATTTCCTCTCTTTTCATGTGTTTCTTAATTACTCTTCTCCATCATTGGTTATTGCAGTAATAAGTCTGATATTTTATAATCATACGGACGTTAACATCAAATGTCAAGGCAGACTGAGGATTTTGTCGCATTTTATTGGTTCATACGTTTTTTCAAATTTTTGATCGTCCGGACATTGACCCCGAATTCGGATGCCAATTCAACAAGGTTTGCGCTTTGTTCCTTTTGAATGAAATCGTGAAAATCGACACCCAGTACTTGATTGCCTCCGCTTAAGCTCGTTTGATCTTTTTCGCTGAATTTCATGTGGTTCCCTCCTAGAGTTATATAAGCTCTATTCTTTCCTAAAAAAAATGTTTTTTGCACAGGGAAAGAGGGAAATTTTCATTGAACGAGAATACATACATATAGACATTAAAGGGAGAGACAAGTTTATGAAGAAGAAATCGGGTTTATTCGGCCTGACACTGATGCTGATATTCTCAGCGATTTTCCCCATCAATCACGCTTTTGGAAAAGATGAAGGGGAAAATATCGTAACGACCCAAGTGGTCAATGTCCGTGAAGGTGCTGGCCTCAGTTTCCCTATCGTAAAAAAACTGGAAAAAGGGGAATCGTATCCCATTCTGAATGAGGATGGCGACTGGATCGAAATCCGGATCGGCGTCGGCAAAACGGGATGGGTTGCCAATTGGTTAGTGGAGAAACAAACGGGGTCTGAAACCAATCAGGTCAAAAAAGAATCCGGACAAGGCGTGATAACAGGCAGCTCCGTCCGTGTCCGCACAGGTCCCGGCACTACATTTCAAACGGTTGGGTCCTTGAGTAAAGGAACGGCTGTTGACATCATTGAAAAAAATGAAAATTGGATAAAAGTCGAAATGGCTGATATCGAAGGCTGGGTCTCATCTGACTACTTGAAGCTTCCCGCCGCACCAGGAAATGCAGTGAAGAAAGATTCAACTAAGGAAAAGGAAACGAATCCATCCGTAAAAACCGGTGTAACTTTGGTGGATCGGCTCAATGTCCGTTCGGAACCATCGACAAGCAGTGCCTCGCTTGGAAAGCTGAATAAAAATACGTCAGTGACCGTTTACGGGGTTGAAAATGAATGGGCTGAAATTGATTTCCAAGGAGTCCGCGGTTGGGTAGCTGAATCTTACATACAAGTAAGCGAAGATAAAGCTGATATGAAAAATGATACGGCAGGCGCCACCGCAAGGGTGACCGCTACGGGTTTAAATGTCAGGAAAGAAGCCTCTCTCTCAAGCAAGGTCATCGGTTCGGTGAACAAGGATGAGATTTACGCCGTGCTGCAATCAAAGGGAAATATGACACAAATAAAGCTCTCTGGTTCAAAAAAGGGCTGGGTCGTGAGTTGGTACCTGGAAAAAGAGAGTACTGAAGAAACGGGGAAGGAAAAAAAGGTTGATGTAAAAGGAAACAAGATTACCATCATTCATGATGGTACGATCCTTAGAAGCGAGCCTGATGGCAACTCAGAGATTGTAAAGCAGGCAAATGCAGGTGAAACTTTCTCCGCATCGGGTATGGAAGGCGACTGGTATTCCATTAAACTTAAGAGCGGAAAAACAGCTTATGTGGCTGGATGGATCGTGACGATCGAAGGGAATCCCGAGCAGATCCAACGGCCTGGCGTTGAGAAATACTTAAAGGATAAAACCATTGTGATCGATCCCGGCCATGGCGGCAGGGATAGCGGTACAATTGGCGTCGGTGGAACACTTGAGAAAAACCTGACGACTCGAACGGCAGAATTGCTGCGTGACAAACTTCAGGCTGCAGGAGCTAAAGTGATCCTGACCAGAAGCGGAAATACCTATGTTCCACTCCCTTCCCGGGTCAGCACTTCACATATACATAACGCGGATGCTTTCATCAGCCTCCATTATGATAGCACCAAGGACCAGATCACCAGCGGGATAACAACATACTACTATCATGACTATCAGCGTGCATTGGCGGCTACCCTGGCCAATTCACTCGGTTCTACCATGCAGGTGCCCAATCGTGGATCACATTACGGGGATTTCCATGTTATCCGTGAAAATAAACGGGTGGCTACACTCATTGAACTAGGTTATTTAAGTAATCCAGTGGAAGAATTGACGTTAACATCGAATGAATATCAAGAAAAAGTCACATCGGCCATCTATAATGGATTGGCACGGTATTTTAAATAAAGAGAAGAAAAGCCAGCTTCGCATCGAAGCTGGCTTTTCTGTTACAAAAAAAACCTGCCGCAGCAGGTTATTTTTTGCTTTCAAGTATTAATGTAACGGGACCGTCATTTGTAAGCTGAACATCCATCATGGCACCGAATTGACCTGTTTCCGTATGGACGCCTTTCTTGCGGAGTTCGTCGTTAAATGCTTCATATAATTCATTCGCCTCTTCAGGACGGGCGGCGTCCATGAAGTTGGGGCGACGGCCTTTGCGGCAATCGCCGTATAAGGTGAATTGTGAAACTGATAAAATCGAACCTCCCACATCCAATAGTGAATGGTTCATCTTTTCATTTTCATCTTCAAATATTCTTAGATTGACAATCTTATCGGCCAAATAGGCGGCGTCATCGATGGTATCCCCATGGGTGATACCAACCAACAGGACGAGCCCGCTGTCGATTTGCCCGATTATTTGGTCTGCGACAACGACTTTTGCCGCTTTGGAACGTTGTAAAACAACACGCATGGCAATAAAAACTCCTTAGTTCATTATCCTTCTGACGGAATAAACATCTGAAATTTGTTTTATGCGGTCGACGACCTTTTGTAAATGGGCAATGTTATGAATATAAATCGACATGTGAATGGTCGCTACCTTATTCCTGTCGGATTTACCCGAGACCGCTGAAATGTTGGTCTTGGTTTCATTGACGGCTTGCAGCACTTCGTTTAATAAGCCGCGACGGTCATAGCCGCTGATTTCAATTTCTACGATGTATTCCTTGCGTTCGTTAATCGTACTTTCCCATTCGACCGGTACGAGGCGATGATCAGCATCTCCGCTATCCAGGTTCGGGCAATCTTGTCTATGAACTGAAACTCCACGGCCTTTGGTTATATAACCAACGATTTCGTCCCCTGGAACTGGGTTGCAACAGCGTGATAAACGGATAAGCAGGTTATCAATCCCCGGTACCTGTACGCCTGAGTCACGTTTTTTAGATGTATTGGAGAAGGTTTTCAGATCGGCTACCGCTTCAGAAATATCTGCTTCTTGCTCGACCATTTTCTGCTTACGCCATTTTTCGGTAAGGCGATTAGCAACCTGAAGGGCTGTTATTCCGTTATATCCGACTGCTGCATACATATCCTCTTCATTCAGGAAGTTGAATTTATCCGCAACACGCCTGATATTCTCGGAAGCCAGGATTTCCTTCAGGTCGAACTCCATATCCTTGATTTCCTTTTCAACAAGCTCTTTGCCTTTTTCGATATTTTCTTCTCGGCGCTGCTTCTTGAAAAATTGGCGGATTTTATTTTTCGCTTGAGATGTTTGCGTTAGCTTAAGCCAATCCTGACTTGGGCCATATGAATGCTTCGATGTTAAGATTTCTATGATGTCGCCAGTTTTCAGTTTATAATCCAGCGGTACCATTTTCCCGTTCACTTTGGCACCAATCGTTTTATTTCCGATTTCCGAGTGAATCCGGTAAGCGAAATCAATCGGGTTGGATCCTGATGGCAATTCGATGACATCGCCTTTTGGAGTGAAAATGAATACCATATCGGAAAAAAGATCTATTTTAAGGGATTCCATGAATTCCTCGGCATTAGTCGCATCATCCTGGAATTCAAGAATTTCCCGGAACCATGTCAATTTTTCTTCCAATGAAGGCTGTTCACCGACATCTTTTCCCTCTTTATAAGCCCAGTGCGCAGCAACCCCGAACTCGGCAATGCGATGCATATCGGAAGTACGGATCTGCACTTCCAGCGGATCGCCTTTCGGTCCGATCACCGTCGTATGAAGCGATTGATACATATTCGGCTTCGGCATCGCGATATAGTCTTTGAATCGGCCAGGCATCGGCTTCCAGCATGTATGGATGATCCCTAAAACGGCATAGCAATCTTTTATGCTATTGACGACGATACGAACTGCAAGCAAATCATAAATTTCGCTGAACTGCTTATTCTGCAAAGCCATTTTGCGATAAATGCTGTATATATGTTTCGGCCTGCCGGATAGGTCAGCCTTAATGTTGACTTCCTCAACGTTTTTACGCACTTCATCAATGACTTCTTCCAGATAGTTTTCACGTTCTGCACGCTTTTTCTTCATCAGGTTGACGATTCGGTAATACTGCTGAGGATTCAAATACCTTAGAGCAGTATCTTCCAGTTCCCATTTAATCGTGCTGATACCAAGACGATGGGCAAGCGGTGCGAAGATTTCCAACGTCTCGTTCGATATCCTTCTCTGCTTTTCCTGAGGCAGATGCTTCAATGTCCGCATATTATGCAGTCTGTCCGCAAGCTTGATCAAGATGACCCGTATATCCTGGGCCATCGCCACGAACATTTTCCGATGGTTTTCCGCCTGTTGCTCCTGCTGTGATTTGTATTTGATTTTCCCTAACTTGGTCACACCATCCACAAGCATGGCGACTTCAGGACTGAAATTTTCTTCAATGTCCTTCAAAGTGATCTCCGTGTCTTCAACAACATCATGTAAAAAACCTGCCGCAATGGTTGCAGGGTCCATTTCAAGATCAGCCAGAATGCCCGCCACTTGAATCGGATGAATAATATACGGCTCTCCCGATTTACGGAATTGTTCTCGGTGAGCATACTCTGCATACTTAAACGCTCTATGGATAAATTCAGCTTCTTCCGGCTGAAGATATAAGCTGGCCCGTTCCACAACCTGCTCGGCAGTCAATATTTGATCATTAGCCATTTAATCACCTTAACCCCACTTTAACTGCCACCGGATATGATCCGGATTGAGTATGATTGGTAGCACTTCCCTTTATTCTGCAAAACGTGACAATTTTTGCGAAAAAAAATAAATCCGCTTAAACGGATAAAGTGCAAATAAACTTATTAGCAGAAAAACTCTTTATTATTACTATTATCGAAAAAAAAGGCAAGGATGTAAAGAGTTAAACGTGTATTTTATTAAGAATAGGGCATTTTTTCACTGGAAATTCGACAAAATCCAGCTAAAATGAGTAAAAAGAGAAAAAGAGCACCCTGTTAAGAGTGCTCTCGTTTATTAAAAGCTCATTAATGTCAAGACATCATAGCCGTCTAATTTATCTTTACCATCCAAGTCTGTCAATTCAATAAGGAATGCAATCCCGGCTACAATTCCGCCAAGCTGTTCAACCAATTTGATCGTCGCTTCGATTGTTCCCCCGGTAGCAAGCAAATCATCCGTGATCAGGATACGCTGTCCCGGTTTAATGGCATCTTTATGGATTGTCAATACATCCTTGCCATATTCTAACCCATATTCGACTTTTATCGTTTCACGTGGAAGTTTTCCTTCTTTTCTCACTGGCGCAAAGCCCACTTCCAATGAGTATGCGACTGGACATCCGATAATGAATCCGCGTGCTTCCGGCCCGACCACCAAGTCGATATTTTTATCGCGGGCGTACTCGACGATTTGGTCTGTTGCATATTTATAAGCTGCGCCGTTATCCATTAATGTTGTAATATCTTTGAAGACAATACCCGGTTTTGGCCAGTCTTGCACAATTGTTACATATTGCTTTAAATCCATTGCTTTGTTTCCTCCTCAAGGTCTGTTGCCTCATGAACTAAATAATGATTGAACCAATCGAATAATTGCTGATAGGAAGAATAAACAAGCTCTTGTTCAAGCTCAAATTGCTCTTTCTTTCTTGTATACGATTCAGATTCACTGAGATCGCGTTTTTTCGCATTGGTTGTAAGCATAATTAACCCATTCTCTATTGTAACAAAATCAAGCTCAAAAAACACCTTAGAAATAAAATCCACTGTATCTCTTGACCAGCCGCGATATTTAGCCAGGTCATCACCGTATCTTTTCACATCGAGCGGACCTTTTTTGGCAAGGAAGGCATAGAACCATTTAAAATGATCCCTTGTTGGCATCGTACTTAAGAAATGGTCCTGTTCATGGGAAAAGTGAGCGTAGATACGCGAAGGGTTCTTATTGGCAATCACCCGTTTCAAATATTCCCTGGACGGCGGCATGTCCATGAATGCCAAATGACCTTCGAAGCAGTCGAGCTGCTCTGCATCCAGTTCATTCTTGATATGAACGAGATCTGGATGGTTTTGCAAAAATGGGTATCTGCGATAAATATCTTCCGAGAAAATGACGATCTTCCGGTTTTGTACAGGAATGTCGGCAAGCCACTTCTCTGCCTGTCCCTTGCCGCGGTAATCGAATAACTGCCAATGGTTCACCGAGACATCCTGGACAAAGATCTGGGGCTTTTTCATATTATTCCACTCATTGATGGAAAGCTCACCAATAACCGAGACTTCAGCGTGGGGAGCTATTTCATCGACAAAATGACCGAGACCGAAGCCCACACCGTCAAGTTTGTGATTTTCACCATCTTCCAGCTGTACCTTCAAGTGATTTTGGTTGGCACCAATTTTGCGGACACTAGAAAGCTGGACGGAATCTATCAAAATCTTCGGCTTAGGATTCGTAACCCCGAATGGCGCCAGCAAGCTCATTTCCTGAATCGTTTGAATGGAAACTTCAGCTAAAGTCGTTGCCCCGTCCAAGTTTGTGATGGGTGTGAAGTCCTCTTCGTTCAGTTGTTCCTTCGCAATCAAGTTCATGCGGTCCCTGAGCTCCTGAACATCTTCTATTTTCAAGGTCATTCCAGCAGCCATCGGATGTCCACCGAAATGAGGCAGCATTTCACGGCAGGCGGAAAGACTTTGAAATAAATCGAAACCGGCGATGCTCCGAGCAGAACCTTTAGCTAATCCCTTTTCCCGGTCATAGCTCAATACAATCGTCGGCCGGTAAAAGCGTTCAACAAGTTTAGAGGCCACAATTCCCACAACTCCGGCGTTCCAGCCCTCCCTGCCGATGATGAGCACTCCATTGGACTCCGGCCGGTAGTTTTCCTCGACTTCAGCAATCGCTTCTTCCGCCATTGCCGCAACCATTTCCTGTCGCTCTTTATTGATATCATTGATTTCATTGGCAAGTTCCGTCGCTTCTTCCAGACTTTGTGACATCAATAAATCGACAGCGGGATCGGCATCTCCAAGGCGCCCGACAGCATTGATCCGCGGTGCCATCGCAAAGCCGATCGATTCTTCATTCAATGCTTCCTGCTGAACATTCGCCACTTTCATTAAGGCAACAAGTCCCGGGCGGCGCGTCAAACGTAACTGCTCGATGCCTTTCGCGGCAATGACGCGGTTTTCCCCTTGTAAAGGCACTAAATCCGCTATCGTGCCGATTGCCGCTATCTCAAGCAAATCCTCAGGCAATTCCCCAAGCAAGGCGTGTGCCAGCTTAAATGCGACCCCTACTCCGGCAAGCTCTTTAAATGGATAGGAACTGTCCTCAAGTTTAGGGTGGATGATTGCCAATGCCTCAGGCAGTTCCGGTCCCGGTTCATGGTGGTCGGTCAAAATATAATCCATGCCAAGCTCGCCGGCAAGTTTCGCTTCATCGACTGCAGAAATTCCGGTATCGACGGTTATTAATACCTTCACCCCTTGCTCGGCTGCAAGGCGGAATGCCATTGGATTCGGGCCATATCCTTCTGTAAACCGATTCGGGATATAAAAGTCAACATCGGCCCCCAATCTTGTCAGCGCCGTCATCATCACTGTCGTCGATGTCACGCCATCCGCATCATAATCACCAAATATACGTATTTTTTCTCCATTTTGAATCGCTTCTTTTATTCTATATACTGCTTTATCCATATCCTTCAATAAAAATGGATCATGAAAAGTTTGATTTTTTACAAATAAAAATGATCGGGCACTTTCAATCGTATTCAGGCCTCGATTCACAAGCAGGGCTGCAACCAAAGGTGTGATATGAAGCTCTTCAGCTAGTACAGCAACTTTGTTTTCATCGGCAGTTCGTAAGTTCCACCGGGTTTTTGGCTTTAACATTTATTCACCCCTCAACTTACTCATTATACAAAACGAATATACCAGTTTCAATTTTATTTTAAACTCATAATTGGCTGTAATTCCCTGTTCGATAAGCTTAGTTCAATAAAAAGAAGGCTGGCATCATGCCAGCCCCCTTTCACCTATTAAACTTGTCCTTCAAGACTTTGTTTCTTTTCTTTCGCGGTATTCAGCGGACCTTTCTTCTTCAATTCCCTGATTTTCAAATCAAGCCAGAATTGGGAAGCGATCAATAGCGATGAATACACGCCGCAAATTAAACCGATAAACAGGGCAATGGAGAAGTTACGGATAGCTTCACTGCCGAAGATCATCAATGCGATGACCGTGATGAGAACGGTCAGAACCGTGTTAATGGATCTCGTCAAAGTTTGCCTGATACTGATGTTCACAATGTTCTCAAGTTCTTCGACGGTTTTGATTTTACGGCTGAAGCGCAGGTTTTCACGAATACGGTCAAAGGTTACGATCGTATCATTTATCGAATAACCTACGATCGTCAGAACCGCAGCAATGAAGGTGATATCCACTTCGAGCCGGAGCAAGCTAAAAATCGTGATGATGAAGAAGGCATCATGTATGAGCGCGACCACGGCAGGTACGGCCATTCGCCATTCAAATCGTATCGATACATACAATATGATTCCGATTGATGCGATCGCTAACGCATACATGGCATTTTTCGCAAGCTCTTTTCCTACAGTCGGTGATACGGTGCTGACATTCGGTTCCGCTCCGTAATCCTTCTTGAAATGGTCCTTCAATTCAGCGATTTCCTGTTTATCGAGGACACCGACTGTCCGAACGACAGCATTTTTATTGTCTTTACCAGCGAGCCTGACATCCTTGATATCATCCGCGTCGATACCGACCTTTTCCATTTCGGTTTTGACTTGCTGAGTCGTCAAGACGTTTTTGGACGCAACCTCGATTCGGGTACCGCTCGTGAAATCAATCCCAAGATTCAATCTGAAGACGAGCAGGAAAATGATCCCGATAATGGTGACACCGATTGAAATGCCATAAAAAACTTTCCGATGTTTGACGAAATCAATTTTATCAAAGCGTGTTGGCAATGACATTAAATCCATTTTCTCGGATAAATCGTGAATGTATTTCTTCTTCACACCAAACCACGATGCATGTTTGTCCAGGAACCCGCTATTCACCCACAGGCTCATGAAGAGGCGTGTACCATAGACGGCTGTAATGAAACTCATTAAAATTGAAATGATCAAAGTGGTGGCAAACCCTTTAACCGAGCTTGTTCCATAATAGAACAGAACAGCCGCAGCCAGCAGGGTCGTTAAGTTGGCATCCATGATCGTAGCAAGTGAATTCTTGGTACCTTCTTTATAAGCCGCTTTAACCGATCTGCCAAGTTTCAATTCATCCCTGATCCGCTCATAGGTTATGATATTGGCGTCGACGGCCATCCCGACCCCGAGTACCAATGCTGCAATACCAGGCAGCGTTAGGACCGCATTCATCCAATCAAACACTAAAAGCGTCAAGAAAAGGTATATGCTCAACGTGACGACCGCAATGAATCCCGGGAAGCGGTAATACACTAGCATGAAGATAAAAACAAGTGCAATTCCGATGATTCCTGCGAAAATAGTATCATGCAGTGCACCTGCACCGAACTGGGCACCTACAGAAGTCGAATACTTTTCTTTTAAATCTACAGGCAAAGCACCGGCATTAAGAAGGGCTGCAAGCTCTTTCGCTTCTTCCACCGTGAATTGACCGGTAATATACACCTTCTTCGTATTGAAAACTTCACTGACAGCCGGAGCGGATATCATATTGTCCTGTGAGGCTGTATCCTTAATCGAATCTTTTCCTTCCTCGAAATCCAGCCAGATTGCAAGTACATTAGTCGGACTTGGCATCGAGGATATTTTTTGAGTGATGTCCTTAAATTTATTTACATCTTTCAATGTGACTTCGACAACCGGTTTATTATCTTGGAACGTTTGTTTCGCGCCGCCTTCTTTCAGGTCGGCACCGGTCATCATTTCCTTATCGTTGTAGTCACGAAAAGATAATTTAGCTTGTGTCGAGAGGATTTCGCGAGCGTTGTTTTGGTCTTTGACTCCAGCCAATTGAACGCGAATCCGGTCTTTCCCTTCGATTTGAATGTTAGGTTCGCTAACGCCCAAAACATTGACACGCCGCTCAAGCGAGCTTACTGTAGCCCGTAAAACTTCCGGGGTGATCTTTTCCCCAGACAGCGGTTTTACTTCATATAACACTTCAAAACCGCCTTGAAGATCAAGACCCAGCTTGATATCCTTTAGGATTCCTTTTGAAGTCGTCCCCATCGCTGCGAAAATCAATAGTGCGATTAGAAAAAACGCAACGATCCTGCTTCTTTTTACCATTATGTAGTAGGCCCCTTTCTATAATACGCCTGTTCCTGAAGTTAAAAAAACTGTCATTTTTAGTTTATATGATAACTGCAAACCCTTTGCTTCTTGAGAAAAAGGATACAGCTTCCCTGCTTTTTCCAAAAAAAGCATAACCATATCTATTATGAGTCATATACAAACAGCTGTCAATTTAAGTATATCTTTGCTTTATTCTTTAAAAAGTTCCTTCAGTTCTTCTTCAGAAAGCGGCTCAAATAGGTTTGGTGATTTATATGCTTCAACCATTTGGAAGTTCATGAACTGATTGCTCGAAAATGTCACGATATCTGCGACAAGTTCATGAAGGTGAATATTTTCCTGCGGACGCTTCCATTTATTTTTCGTTAAAGTTCCCCAAATGTCTTCCTCCGTTACGGCATTCAATCCGACCATTTGGAATTCCTCACGCTTGCTCTTCAAAAATGGACGTACCTTTAGATAATACCTTTGATAGGGATGATTCTTTTTTGCCATCACTTTGCCTCCAGTAAAAATGATTCTCAAATAAATGCGCATTTTCTTAGAAGGGTTTCGATCATTTGTTAGAACGCAAACAAACACTTTTGTCATGCTTTGTCCAAGTACAAGCATATAGATAATTGTATAGCATAACCGCTTTTTTGAGAAGGCAGGGAGGGAGTTCAATGTCCAAATTTTTAAAAGGGACGCTGATTTTATTAATCGCAAGCCTGATTACAAGGGTTCTTGGTTTCATTAACCGCATTGTCATCGCCCGCTTCATCGGCGAAGAAGGCGTTGGTTTATATATGATGGCATTACCGACCCTCTTTCTCGTCGTGAACATAACCCAGTTAGGCCTGCCAATCGCCATTTCGAAATACGTGGCTGAGGCCAATGCCAGAGGTGATGAGCGGAAAATCAAGAAAATCCTTGTCGTCTCTTTGGCCTGCACCATTACTCTATCGATGATTTTCACTCCTGCGATGCTGCTTTTCGCGCCGGTTCTCTCAGATTACCTATTCACTGATAAACGGACGCTATGGCCGCTCATGGCGATTGCCCCTATCGTACCGATCATCGCCGTCTCATCCGTACTGCGCGGTTATTTCCAAGGCAAGCAAAATATGAAGCCCTTCGCTTTCTCGCAAGTTATCGAACAGGTGGCCAGAATCACTTTCATAGCCGTCCTGACGAAGGCCTTTTTGCCATATGGAATTGAATATGCAGCAGCCGGTGCGATGTTCGCATCGATTATCGGTGAACTTGTATCCCTCTTCTACTTATTGACAAGCTTTAAATTAAAGAAACATTTTAAGTTCAGAAAGGGTTTCTTCAAGAATGTCAAATCCGGAAAAGGAACGTTCACGGAATTGATGGGGATCGCCCTTCCCTCCACAGGAAGCAGGATGATCGGATCGGTTTCGTGGTTTTTCGAACCGATCGTGGTCGCTCAAAGTTTGGCAATCGCCGGAGTCACCGCGGCCGCAGCCACCAGTCAATACGGGGAGCTGACAGGGTACGCACTGCCTTTACTCATGCTTCCATCATTTGTTACATCATCATTGGCGACGGCACTTGTCCCGGCAGTGAGTGAAGCCCGTACGACCGGAAACTTTTTACTCGTTGAACACAGGCTTCAGCAGGCCCTGAAAATCACCTTTATTACAGGCTGTTTAGCTATCGTCATTCTGTTCATCTTTGCCGAACCGATTTTACAAGTCATGTATGGCTCATCGCATGCTGCTGTTTTCATTAAATTCCTGGCACCTTTTTTCATCCTTTATTACTTTCAATATCCGCTGCAATCCATGCTGCAAGCATTGGATCTTGCAAAGGCCGCAATGTTCAACAGCCTGGCTGGGAACATCCTTAAAATCGGTGTGATCTGGTTACTGGCGTCAAAGGAAAGCTTCGGGATCATGGGTGCCGCAGTGGGGATAGCTGTCGGTACGATGCTCGTTACCTTCCTGCATTTTTCAACCGTGCTGAAGGTCGTTCCTTTCACGCTTCATTTCCGCAGCTATATATCAGCTTTGGTCCTTGCTTTAATTTCAGGATGGGGCGGTTATTATCTTTATCAATTCCCGCTCTCCTCACTGCCACTTGGCACACGGCTTATGTTTTCCGTGACGATCGTTATCCTGCTGTTCACATTTTTCCTGCTCATGACCGGCAGCATAAAAAAGGCGGATCTGATCAGGATTCCTGTAGTGGGCGGCTTTTTATCAAAATTCGCTTGGAAATAAAATGAACCGAAGCATTAAAAGGCTTCGGTCATTTCTTCGTTTCATTTTTATCGATATAAAATTGGCCATCTATGTACCCACAAATCGAAATTTCTGTAATCTTCGTTTCTCCCCGTTTTTTCAACTGGTGCCGGAGCCAAAAATGATTTTTGCCAATTCTATCGAGATTCCTCTCCTGTATTTCCCCGTCTATTATAAGGGGATAAGGTGTTTCCTTGGTTTTAGACCTTTTACCTTTGGTATTTTTGATGATTGAAAGCTTTCCTGAGGATTCGAGGATGGCGAATTGTACTTCATTTAAATCGCTTATCCCCTGTTCACGCAGCTGGGTCAATAAATCATCGAAATTATATCTTTGCCTACGCATCGCTTTTTCATCTATTTTCCCTTGATTGATGATGATTTGCGGCTTACCGTCCACGATGTTTCGAAACCTTATGCTTTTCAATGAAATGTAGGCCATGATTATTTGGATGAAAGCAAGTACGAACATCGGTATGATTTGCCTTAAAAATGGTTTATCCAAATCTTCAAAGGAAAGGACGGCAATGTCCCCTATCATGATGGATACCACCAAATCAAGAATGCTCAGTTCCCCAACTTCCCGCTTACCCATCAATCGGAAAAGTAATAATATGACTAGATAGATCACTGTTGTTCTAAAAATAATAGCCAGGGTATCCAATGAATAACACTCCTTCATCCATAGCATGGCTTGGGAGCTGAAAAATTACTCCATAATCTTTTCTAATTTTTCCGGAAGCTCATTAAACCTGGTCTAAAGGTTCGATATCGGGAATATGCTTGTACAAACACATAAACAGGCTATACGTATCAGCCTTTCAAAAAGGAGGAATACCCATCGAAACTAAAAAAATGAGTGTCGCCGTGATTTATGGCGTAGGCTCCATCTTTGCAATAGCGATGATTGCTAGTTTAATCGTTTCCATCCTTCTTCGTTTTACTTCATTGACGGAATCATCCCTGACATACGTGATCATGATCGTGTCCTTTTTATCGCTGTTCATTGGTGGATTCATTTCAGGAGGCAAAGGGAAAAAGCAAGGACTATTCTTGGGCGGGAGCACTGGGCTGCTTTATCTGTTGGTCGTGTTCCTTTTTCAATATTTAGGCCACGATGCACTCTTCACCATCAAGCAATGGATATACTATGGCTGTTTTGTGATTACGGCCATGATGGGCGGCGTGCTTGGGGTCAACATGAGTTCCGACTCCCGTCCCGATTAAAAAACAAACGAAAACCGGGCACATGGCCCGGTTTTCGTTTGTTTTATACGGATACTTCTTTATTCGGTGCGCTTTCCGTAATTTCACGGATTGCTGCACGGTCAAAAGTCAGTTTTGTGCCGTCTGGTGATTTAATGACGATTTTCAAGTCATCGATTGCATCGATTGTTCCGTGCATGCCGCCGATTGTAGCAACTTTATCACCTTTTTTCAAACTGCTTTGCATGTTTTGCGTAGCCTTTTGGCGTTTTTGCTGCGGGCGGATCAATAAGAAATAGAACAATACGAACATTAAAATCAATGGAAGTATTTGTGTTAAAGAACCCATCTTGTATATTCACTCCTTTCGTTCATTAAAATATTTATGGAATTAGAAGTTTCTCGCATTTGGTTCATTGAAACCATACTGCTCAAAAAACTCTTCCCTAAAGTCTCCAAGACGATCTTCTCGAATAGCTTGTCTGACCTGTTCCATCAAGTTTAACAGAAAGTGAAGATTATGGTAAGTCGTAAGACGAATCCCAAAGGTTTCTTCACATTTAATCAAATGGCGGATATATGCCCGGCTATAATTCTTGCAAACATGGCAATCGCAATTTTCATCGATTGGACCGAAATCGCGTGCATATTTCGCATTTTTCACAACCAGACGCCCATTGCTTGTCATGAGCGTACCATTACGCGCAATTCGCGTCGGCAGTACACAGTCAAACATATCGATACCGCGGAGTGCACCATCGATCAATGAATCCGGTGAACCGACTCCCATAAGGTAACGCGGTTTGTCAGTTGGCAAAAGCGGACTTGTAAACTCAAGGACGCGGTTCATGATATCCTTCGGTTCCCCTACGGATAGTCCTCCAATAGCATAACCCGGGAAGTCAAGGGAGACAAGGTCTTTTGCACTTTGTTTGCGAAGATTTTCAAACTCCCCGCCTTGAACGATTCCGAACAGACCTTGGTCATTTGGGCGCTCATGTGCATTCAAACAGCGTTCCGCCCAGCGCGACGTCCGTTCTACCGACTTCTTCATATACTCTTCAGTCGCCGGAAATGGAGGACATTCATCGAATGCCATCATAATATCGGAACCAAGCGCATTTTGTATTTCCATCGCTTTTTCCGGAGATAAGAATAATTTATCGCCATTCAGATGGTTCCTGAAATGTACGCCCTCTTCTTCAATTTTACGGAACTCGCTCAAACTGAAGACTTGAAAGCCGCCTGAGTCGGTTAAAATCGCCCGATCCCAGTTCATGAACTTATGCAATCCGCCAGCTTCCTTGATGATTTCATGCCCCGGACGCAGCCATAGGTGGTACGTATTGCTCAGGATGATGCCTGCCCCCATTTGTTTCAAATCTTCCGGGGACATCGTTTTGACAGTAGCCATCGTTCCAACCGGCATAAATGCCGGCGTTTCAAAAGAACCATGCGGCGTATGGACGCGGCCTAGCCTTGCCCCTGTCTGTTTACATGTTTTGATTAACTCATATCGTATTGCAGTCAACGCAATAACTCCCTTCAAGAGCCTCACACTCTTATATTACTTAATTAACATTGCATCTCCAAAACTAAAGAACCTGTATTTTTCTTCCACAGCCGTTTCATAAGCATGTAGGACATGCTCCCTGCCTGCGAGTGCAGAAATAAGCATGATTAAAGTAGATTTTGGCAAATGGAAATTCGTTATCATCGCATCGATCCCTTTGAACTCATAACCAGGATAAATGAAGATGCTCGTCCAGCCATTCTCTTCCTTGAAAACCCCATCATTGCGGGACGCAATCGTTTCCAATGTCCTTGTGGACGTTGTGCCGACCGTAATGATTTTCCCGCCCTTAGCTTTCACATCATTCAGCAATCTGGCTGTGCCTTCCGTCATTTGATAAAATTCCGAATGCATTTCATGGCTGTCAATATCGTCGACACTTACTGGACGGAATGTACCAAGTCCAACATGCAGCGTGATGAAGGCGATGTGGACCCCCATCCCTTTAAGTTTCTCAAGTAAATCCTCCGTAAAATGCAGGCCAGCAGTAGGTGCCGCAGCAGATCCACGTTCACGTGCATATACCGTTTGATAGCGGTCCTGGTCGTCGAGTTGCTCCTTGATGTATGGAGGTAACGGCATTTCGCCAAGCTGCTCCAGTATTTCATAAAATATGCCGTCATATTTAAATTCAAGGATTCGGCCGCCATGCTCAAGCACACCTGTACAGACGGCACTCAGCTTACCATCGCCAAAAACGATCGTCGATCCTTCTTTAATCCGTTTGGCCGGCTTCACAAGCGTTTCCCATACATCATCATGCTCTTGCTTAAGCAGCAATACTTCGATTTTTGCACCGGTTCCTTCTTTACTGCCGTATAGTCGGGCCGGAAGCACCTTTGTATCATTCAACACCAGGCAATCTCCCGGTTTGATATATTCCGTAATATGGCTGAATACATCATGCTGAAGCTTACCGGTTTCTTTGTCCAGCACCATCAATTTACTAGCTTCCCTATCTTCCAAAGGAACTTGGGCAATCAGTTCCTCCGGTAAATGAAAATCAAACATATCCAATTTCATCTGTTCCACTTCCTTACGTGTCTATCAAGCTGTAATCATTATTTAAAACGGCCGATCAAATAAAAAATCGCGGACAACACAACACTGACGATGATTGATGTAACGATAGGAAAGTAAAACGTCGTATTCCCCTTTTTCAGAAAAATATCTCCCGGCAGCCTGCCGAGATGTATATATTTCATCGCAAAACCAATCACGAATATAATCACACCCAGAATCATAACCATCTTTGGTATATTCATCATTCAGGCATCTCCATGCCGAAATGCTCATAAACTAGCTGTGTTGCCATCCTGCCTCTTGGGGTACGCTGAAGAAAACCGACTTGTAACAGATATGGTTCATACACATCTTCGATCGTATGTGCCTCTTCGCCAATCGTTGCCGCAATCGTTTCCAGACCCACTGGTCCGCCACGGAATTTTTCAATGATCCCTTTAAGTAATTTATGGTCAATATGATCGAGTCCTAAACGGTCTACCTGCATTAATTCAAGCGCATAATCGGCAAGCTCGGCCGTTATCGTACCATCACCGCGCACCTGGGCGAAATCCCGGACCCTCCGTAAAAGCCGATTGGCAATTCTCGGGGTGCCCCTTGACCTTCTTGCAAGCTCGGCCGCTGCTTGATCATCCATTTCCGTATCCATGATTCTTGCTGTACGGATGATGATATCAGTCAAATGGTTTTCCGTGTAATATTCAAGACGGCTCAAAACGCCAAAACGGTCCCTGAGCGGTGCAGACAATGAGCCTGCACGTGTCGTGGCCCCTACGAGGGTGAACGGCGGCAAGTCGATCCTGATCGAACGGGCTTCCGGTCCCTTACCGACTACAATATCCAGACAGAAGTCCTCCATAGCCGGATATAGCACTTCTTCAACGACACGCGGAAGACGGTGAATCTCATCGATGAACAATACATCACCTGGTTCAAGTGCACTCAAAATGGCCGCCAGATCTCCCGGCCGCTCAATGGCGGGACCGGAAGTCGTGCGGATGTTCACACCCATTTCATTGGCGATGATGACGGCAAGCGTCGTCTTTCCAAGACCAGGCGGTCCATATAAAAGTACATGATCGAGCGTTTCTTCACGCATCCTTGCCGCTTCGATGTATACACTTAAATTCGCTTTCACTTTATCCTGTCCGATATATTGCTTTAAGTTTTGCGGCCGCAGGCTTTGTTCAAAGGACAGTTCGTTCAAATCGGCTTCCTGATTGAATATTCTCTCCTCCATTGCGCCACTCCTTATCTTAACATCATTTGCAATGCTTTCTTAATATATTGCTCGGTCGTCATATCTTCAGCCTGCAATTTCTTGGCAACCTTTTGGATTTCCTTTTCAGAATAACCAAGAGCCTTCAATGCAAGAATGGCTTCATCCAATTCCTCCGTATAGCCATTTGGACTGAATGCAGCCGTTACGCCTTCGTTAAACAAGCTTGGAAACGCATCCGGAATAATGTTCTCAAGTTTCCCTTTTAAATCGAGAATCATCTGCCGTGCCGTTTTCTTTCCGACTCCCGGGAATTTCACCAAAAACGATTCATCTTCATTTTCGATTGCCTGTACCACCTGATCAACCTGGCCTGATGCCAATATGGCTAGAGCACCCTTCGGCCCGATTCCCGTTACATTTAATAATTTTGTGAATAACGCCTTTTCTTGACGAGTCTGAAACCCGTATAATGCGACCATATCCTCACGAACATAATGATACAAGAAAACTTGAATTTCTTTCTGGAATTGAGCGGAAAAAATAAAAGGATTCGGTGTCATCACTTGATATCCGATTCCCCCATTTTCCACAACTATGTATTCAGGTCCAATATAATCGACCTTGCCTTTTATATAATCATACAAATTCATTCTCTCCCTGATTTTGCTGTACCTCTCATTTTATCATAAAAAGGGGCGTTGTTCATTAAAAGTTATTTAGTGGGCGCAAAGACTTTTACAATGGAGGATATCCCGTTTCATTACATTTGGGTATTATCCATTCGTAGACAATTGGGGTTCTACCTAAATTTTAAACAAGTTGATTGGAACGGGTGTACTGGACTCCCTCGGGGAAAGCGAGTGACAGCAGTCAACGTTCACTTAGCACTAACCCTAAAAAAACTGCAGACAAACCCGATTTTCATCGAGTTTACCTACAGTCTGGAGGGTGGGTATCATCCCATCCTAGTTTACCGAATATGGCTCATATTCTTTAATGAGCTGTTTATATTGGTCTTTATTCATGATTGGAATCCCTTTTTGCAGTTCCTCCTGCTTGTATGCTTCAAGTTTACCAACGTCTATTTGGTAGAAAGTATGAATGATCTTGGCGTGCTCGGGCCTTCCGATAAAAATGGATAACGTACCATCTTCCCTCATCCCAAGGTAACCATTCGCTTTTAAAAGCGGCGATATGTCATTTTCAATTTTCTTCATGACAATCTGCTCTTCATTTTGATCGACCACTATCCATCCTTCATATTTTGACCAAAAGTCCTCCATCGACCAAATTGTTTCTGTCAATTTCTCTTCACTTAATTCACCATCCAGATACATACGCTGAAGAATGACCTTCCTTTCAATAGGCTCATTTTCCTTTTGAACGGTTTCTTCCGCAAAAACGGTTAGGCAAATTGGCAATATGAAAAGCGTCATGAAAAATTGGATTCTAAGTTGATTAATCAATATATTCACCTCTTAAGGCGTTTACTTTTTATGTAGTTTGACCCCAAATAAGGATTATTAACCAGAAAAAAATCAAAAAGAGCTGACTCCATATTGGGTCAGCCCACTTGTTATTTTAAGTGTTTTTCGTGAATGTTAAGGTTATCGAACATGTCATTGGCATCCAAAATGATCATTTCCCGCGTATCGCCATCCCGAAGATTGTTATCAAGTGTCATCGTCCTGAAATAGACACCTTCATCGGTGGTTACATATAGGGTGCGGCCATTTGTAAGGGGTTCGATTTCCCTCCTGATTCCCTCTTTAACATCATTTGCATGGCTGTAGTCATCAAGCCGCAAAGCGACCAGCATTTCATCTTTCATAATGATTGTCCTGGCATCGATGACCGGCTCCGCTTTCTTGGCGATACCATTAACTTGATCGGCAAAAGTACCTTCATAAGAATTATAATAAGATGATTTTGCCTTAAGCGGTTTACTTTCATGTCCATGGTAGTTACGGTCACTCTTACTGTACGCATCATCTTTATTGTATAAACCTTGCACCATATTCTCATAATTGATGTTGCGTACCAATGCATCTTTTTCATGGTACCCTGTATCATTCGTTATTTTTTCATTTTCCGCTGTATCATTATTAGCACATCCAACCAAACTGACGGCAGCCAATACCGTACAAAGCGGATGTGCCCATTTTATTTTCTGCACCAATAACCCTCCCATTGCAATAGAATGAGCTATATTCCGCTCATAATTAGCATGGGTGTCGAACGGGAAATGTACTCTGTAAGATACGGCCAAAAACCCGTTTTAATTCCTATTAAGGGAAGAAATCCTTTCCTTCAATTTTTCATTCATCTCCATTCGCTTCGAAAATCCTTCCACGGACATTTTCCAAACCGAATGAATCTGGGAAGAACTTTTATTAAGACGATTCCATTCACGGAAAATATCGGTAGGATAAGTTAAAGCATATAAAAAGGCCGGGTCTGACTGATACCTTTGCAATTGCGGAACTTCCCACATTTCGGTGGCCGCATCTCCCAAATGAGGCAAAATACGATTTGCATACTGTAAATAATCAATGCACCTCGGGGCATTCGCCATTAAGTCAAAATCGATTAACGTCAAAGTGCCGTCCGCTCTCCGCAAGAAATTATGGTGGGCACAATCACCATGAATGATGACTTTCTTTTCCTTATTCCATAAAGACTGATTTTTATCAAACCCCTCTAGCGACCATTCCCCCCATCTAATCCATTCCTTGATAATATCTTCGGAAACATATTGGCGAACATAAGAAAAGTTCTTTTTAAATAGTGATAAGCGTTCTTTCCACTTTTTTGATTGATTGAACACTGGAGCGTTAATGGAGACATGTTCCGACACATCATGGAAGCTTTCCAGTAACTGAATGCCCTCTAAGCGGTCCTTATGATTGGAGTATTTGAATTTTTTCTTACTCGGCGGAAAATAGTCCATACTGCCATACCATTTCCCTTTAAATTGAAAGGGCATTAGATTCTGATGAATATAATACGTTTGATGAAACCCCTTTTGTTTTAACAAAGAAGTCAATTCCCTTTGCCGATCCCATTTTTCAAAACTGTCGAATCCTTTAAGGATCATAGGATGACCCTTTTCAAAAGTTAATAAATAGACACTGCTTTGAATATGGTGGACATTCTTTGGCTTACGATTTAAATAAGAGAGGAGACGAGTGTTAAAAACACTGTCTCCTTGATAATTAGTAGTCATCGCTTTCATCTACATATGTCGGTATCCCAAATGTTTCAGGCGCACGGACGCCCCCGAATTGGCCTGGCTGGCCTCCCATTTGTCCAGGTAACATAGCTTCCGGCTGACCACCAAGCTGGCCGCGCATCATGTCTCGCTGACCACCAAATTGCCCCGGCATCATTCCTGGCTGACCACCAAACTGTCCCGGCATCATTCCTGGCTGGCCACCAAACTGTCCCGGCATCATTCCTGGCTGACCACCAAATTGTCCCGGCATCATTCCTGGCTGACCACCAAATTGTCCCGGCATCATTCCTGGCTGGCCACCAAACTGTCCCGGCATCATTCCTGGCTGACCACCAAACTGTCCCGGCATCATTCCTGGCTGACCATCAAACTGTCCCGGCATCATTCCTGGCTGACCACCAAACTGTCCCGGCATCATTCCTGGCTGACCATCAAACTGTCCCGGCATCATTCCTGGCTGGCCTGGGTTTTGACCGCCCATCATCATACCTGACTGACCTGGGTTTTGACCGCCCATCATCATACCTGACTGACCTGGGTTTTGGCCGCCCATCATCATACCTGACTGACCTGGGTTTTGGCCCCCCATCATCATACCTGACTGACCTGGGTTTTGACCGCCCATCATCATACCTGGCTGATCTGGGTTTTGGCCGCCCATCATACCTGGCTGGCCTGGGTTTTGACCGCCCATCATCATACCTGACTGACCTGGATTTTGACCGCCCATCATCATACCTGACTGACCTGGGTTTTGACCGCCCATCATCATACCTGGCTGGCCTGGGTTTTGGCCGTCCATCATCATACCTGGCTGGCCTGGGTTTTGGCCGCCCATCATCATACCTGGCTGGCCTGGGTTTTGGCCGCCCATCATCATACCTGGCTGGCCTGGGTTTTGGCCGCCCATCATCATACCTGGCTGGCCTGGGTTTTGGCCGCCCATCATCATACCTGGCTGGCCTGGGTTTTGGCCGCCCATCATCATACCTGGCTGGCCTGGGTTTTGGCCGCCCATCATCATACCTGGCTGGCCTGGGTTTTGGCCGCCCATCATCATACCCGGCTGACCTGGGTTTTGGCCGCCCATCATCATGAATCCATCATATGATTCTTCTGACTCATCTTCATATTGGGATGGCATCGCTATTCCCATCTGAGACTCTTTTGGTGACACCCCTGGGTATGGGGCATGTGATTGAACGGATTGATATTGGTGATAATCTGGATGGTGATGTGCATTGGCATCCATTTTCTTGTTCCCTTGATACTGCCCCTTCACTTCCGGCCCATAAGTTCCAAGTAACCCCTTATTACAGCCGCAATCCTCCTCACCAGCAGTCTGGGAATAATGCTGAGGGAAGTTTTGATTGTATAAAGAAGGCGATTCGCCTGGTGACTCATAACCTTGTTGCATATATGAACCTGCTGCATGAGCTTGTTGATTCATCCCTCCATAATAATGGTGCGGAACCGGTGCGGAGGCTTGATATGGATAATGTTGCGGGCTTGTTGCATTCATGCTCGCCCCTTGGACGAATCCTTGATCCATCATTTGCATGTCAGAAGATTCCTCAAAAATTTCAGAGCTCTCTTCCATCATTGGATAACCTTGCATTTCCGGAGCCGCCTGATACCCTTGTGCACCTTGATATGGTGCTTGCATGCCATTCATATGCGCCCATGGTGGCGGCTGAATGCAATAACCGCTTCCAGGCAAGATTGGCGTTACTGGAATACAATCATCCACCGGCTCACTATATTCCTGAGCTGGCTGTACAGCTGGCTTTTTCTTCTTTTTGGTCACTGCAGGCTTTTCTTTTTTCTTCGGTAAAGGTGGTGGTGCTGGAGGCTTTTGCACACTCATATTGGTCATGTTGACCATATAATAATTATTGACGTCAATCTCCGGGATCACCGGCATGGGCACCGGCACTTCTTTTGGAACGATTACTTGCTTCTCTTTAATGATTGGCTTTGGCTGAGCGATCTGCTTCTCTTTCTTAACCGGCTGTGGAACGATCTGCTTCTCTTTCATTGGTTTTTGAATGTTTGGCTGCTCTTTTACAGGCTGTTGAAATTTCGGCTGTTCTTTTACCGGCAGTTGAAATTTTGGCTGTTCTTTAACAGCCGGTTTTTTCATAATTTGCTGCTCTTTCATATTTGCTGACTGATTCGGTTGCGGTTGAATTTGGGATTCTTTCATTCCCGACTGAATATTCACGTTTGGTTTACCCGTTTCTTTAATTACTGCTCCGGATGTCCCTGGTATTTTAATTTTCATTCCGGGCATCATCATGTCCGGGTTGCTCAATTGCGTGTTAACTTTTTTAAGTTCTTCAAAACTGACGCCGTATTTTTTGGCGAGTTTCCAAAGTGTATCGCCTTTTTGGACTATATGAATTTTCACGCTGTTAACCCCTCCTGTGCATATGTCCATATATTCTATGAAGCAGTGGGTGAATTGCTATTATTTTTATCATGAAAACTTATGCGTGAAAAATGACTTTTATGATTGGATCAATGATTTAGGGACATAGAAGGTACTTTTTGGGAGAGGAAATAAATGATGGGACGGTCTCAAAAAAGGAAGTTCGCCCCTTTGAATTCCATTCCTGAAACTACATCTTTCAGGCTTCTGTCTAAACTCAGGGAAATCCGGGTATAAGAAAGGAAATGACCTAAGGCTTTGTCTTCAGGTACTTATCTTACATCCCTGGGGGTAATAATAATGAAATGGAAAGGTAGACAGGGCAGCACGAACGTCAAAGACAAAAGAGGCATGAGCGGAAAAGGCATGGCCGGAATCGGCGGAGGTATCGGATTGGTAATTGTCTTGATCGTGACGCTCCTTGGCGGTAATCCAAGCGAATTGCTAGGCAGCTTGAATTCCACTGAATCGAACAATGGCGGCTCTTATGTCGAAACTGATGAGGAGAAGGAACTTGCGCAGTTCGTATCTGTCGTCCTTGCAGAAACGGAGCAGGTCTGGACAGAAGAATTCCGTAAAAATGGGCTGGAATATAAGGAACCGAACCTTGTCCTGTATTCGGGCAGTGTCGAATCGGCATGCGGGGTGGCAGCTTCTTCGGTAGGGCCATTTTATTGTCCGGGTGACATGAAACTATATATTGATCTCAGCTTTTATCAAGAGTTAAAGCAAGAATTCCAGGCACCCGGGGATTTCGCCATGGCCTATGTCATTGCCCACGAAGTCGGACATCACGTTCAGACACTTTTAGGGACAACGGAAAAAGAAATGCCCGATCGTTCAAAGGTCAGCGAGACCGAATATAATAGGTTTTCTGTCCGTCTTGAATTACAGGCCGATTATTTGGCTGGAGTTTGGGCACATCATGTCCAAGGAGAGAATTTGCTTGAAGAAGGCGATCTTGAGGAGGCCTTGAATGCAGCAAGTGGTGTGGGGGATGACCGTATCCAAGAAAGGGCACAAGGTTATGTGGTGCCAGACAGCTTCACGCATGGTACTTCCGAACAGAGGAAACGGTGGTTCACTAAAGGATTTAAATCCGGTGATATGAATGAAGGCAATACTTTTAAAGCGAATAACCTTTAAAAGTAATTGCCTGTTTCGATTGCATAAGAAAAAGGGGGTCTAATCCCCCTTTTTCTTATGATCCAAAATCCTCTTAGAAAGCACTGACTCAAACGCGCTCCAGCATTCTGTTTAATGCTAGGATGGCATTATCCGCAATGCTTTTCTCCACTTTTATCGGATTGATGATGATACCTTTTTCAATGGATTCAAGCGCCCATAGCAGGTGAGGCAGATCAATCCGGTTCATTGTAAGACATGGACACATATTCGGATTTAACGAGATGATGTTCTTGTCAGGATTATTGGCGATAAGACGCTTGACAAGGTTCATTTCCGTGCCGATTGCCCAAGAACTGCCTGGTTCGGCTTTTTCGATCATATTTATGATGTACGATGTCGAACCCGCATAATCTGACAGGGCCACTACCTCACGGCGACATTCGGGATGAACGATGATATTCATTTCAGGCTGCTCCGCTCTAAGCGTTTCAATATTTGCCGTAGTGAAATTTTCATGGACTGAACAATGTCCTTTCCAAAGAAGTACCTTCAGATCTTCCAGTTCCCCTTCATAGATCAATTCATCTTTATGCGGATCCCAGACAGCCATTTCATTCAATGGGATCCCAAGGTCAAAGGCAGTGTTCCTCCCAAGATGCTGATCGGGAAGAAATAGGATTCTTTCTTTTTGCGAGAGGGCCCACGAGACCATCCCTTGTGCATTGGAAGACGTCACCGTCGCCCCACCATTTTTCCCTACAAAAGCTTTGATGGCCGCAGTGGAATTCACATAAGTTAGCGGAAGGATCGTATCGCCAAATAAATCCTGAAGCTTTGTCCATGCCCGTTCCGTTTGTTCAATATCCGCCATATCTGCCATGGAGCAGCCTGCACGCATGTCAGGTAGGATAACCGTCTGCCCTTCTTCTGTCAAAATATCGGCTGTTTCAGCCATGAAATGCACGCCACAGAACACGATATAATCCGCTTCACGATTTTGCGCGGAAAGCTGGGCCAATTGAAGTGAATCCCCCGTTGAATCTGAAAATTGAATGACTTCCTCCCGTTGATAATGATGACCTGGAATATAAAGACGGTTCCCCAGTCGTTTCTTAATATCAAGGACCCGATTCTCCATCTCTTCTTTTGTCATCGTTTTATATTTTTCAGGCAATGCATTTCCTGCTGTTTTAGCCATCTCCAATATATTCATTTCAATATCTCCTCCCCCTCTTTGACCTTTGCGCTAATATCAAGTGCTCTGACACTGTGCGTCAAGCTGCCCAACGAAATATAATCTACCCCTGTTTCCCGATATGAGGCTAGATTGTCTAAATGGATCCCTCCTGAAGCTTCCGTTATGATGTGGGCGGGAACCAATTTAATCAGTTGCTTGATTTCTTCGGGGCTCCGGTTATCGAACATGATGATATCTGCACCGGCTTCCACTGCTTCAAGTACCTGTTGTGGTGATTCCGTTTCCACTTCCACTTTAATGGTATGTCCCAGTTTGGATTTTACCGTTTGGACCGCTTTCGTTATGGACCCAGCGAAAGAAATATGGTTGTCCTTTATCATGACTGCATCATAAAGACCATATCGGTGATTGAATGCCCCGCCGGAACGGACCGCATATTTTTCAAGCATCCGCAGGCCTGGTGTTGTTTTCCTCGTATCACAAGCTCTCGTCTTCGTCCCCGCCAAAATCATGGCAGCTTTATGAGCCTGTGTCGCAATGCCGGACATACGCTGCACTAAATTCAAAATTACCCGTTCCCCTTTTAAAAGGGAGGCCATATCGCCGGTCATTTTCGCAAGCTGCTGTCCTTTTTCGAAAAATTCGCCATCTTGAACAAAAAGGAAAACCTCGATTTGCTTATCCAACAATGCAAATCCCGTCTTGATGACGTCCCCTCCACTAAAGACCCCTCCTTCTTTGGCGATGAATGTCAAAGTTCCTTGTTCACCTTGATCAAAAATCGTATCACTCGTTACATCGCATTCCCCTATATCTTCCATTAAAAATTGTTGCAGCATCTGCTTAAGCTTCAATATATTCATATAGTCGTCTCCCTTTCACTCGGTTTTTTACATCCTTGCAAGCAAGGATAACCGAATTCTCAAGCCATTTTGCGTCATCTTCGTCAGGATAGTCACTGCGGAAATGGCCGCCCCTGCTTTCCGTTCTGGTCAATGCGGATTCGGCAATCAGCCAAGCCACGATGATGGCGTTGATTTTCGTTATTTCTTGTATCGATAATGCCGTTACTTCCATATGCAGCAATTTTTCGATAGGAAATGTCTCAAGATAATCCTTCAGTCGAGTTAAACCCGTTTCATTTCGAACGATTCCCGCTTCGTTCATTAATTTTTCCCGCAATGTCGTAAGATCAGGTAGAAAGGGAATTTGACTGGAACTCTTGGACTGCTCTTTTTCTTCCGGTATCGACCTTGCCGGGACTTTAGCAAGGAAACGGCCAAGCGCATTTCCAAAAACCAATCCTTCGAGAAGGGAGTTGCTTGCCAATCGGTTTGCACCATGTACACCAGTGCATGCCACTTCACCAACTGCATACAAAGAGGGCACTGAGGTTTGCCCCGCTTCATCCACTTCAATCCCTCCCATTAGAAAATGGTTTCCTGGTGCAACCGGGATTTTCCCCAAATGAAGGTCCAGCCCGCTTTTTTCACATAATGAGCTCACTGTCGGAAAACGATTTTTAAAATCCTTAATCATCGAAATATCCAAAAATATCTTTTCACCGCGCTGCAAATAAGAAAAAATCGTCTGTGCAACAATATGCCTTGGTGCTAGATCTTTCAAGCTATGGACATCCTCCATGATCGGCCTTCCCATTTCCGTCACTAATCTCGCTCCATCCCCGCGAACCGCTTCTGAAACGAGCCCTTTCGCTTTGCCATTCACAAAAAGCAAGGTCGGATGGAATTGTATGAATTCCATATCACGAACTTTTGCACCGGCCTTGAATGCAAGTGCGATTCCATCACCTGAAACCGTTTGTGAATTTGAAGTGAAATGGTATAGGGAACCACAGCCGCCTGTAGCCAAAACCGTCTGTTCCGCATGATAGGCAACAAGTTCCCCTGCCTTATCAAGTGTTTTGACGCCTATGCAAGTATCATCTTGCCCGATGATCAACTCCACTGCAGCAACATTCTCCATCACAGTAATCGATGATTTTTTCAAGCACCCTATAAGATGTTCCATCATGTACTTTCCTGTAGCATCCCCGTGACTGTGGAGGATTCTTCGTTCACTGTGGGCGCCCTCCATGCCAAGCAATAGAGTTCCGTCATCATCATGGTCAAATCGCATACCCGAATCAATAAGTTCAGCTATAACAGAAGGTGCCTCTTCAACGAGCTTTTCCACTGCCTTCACCTTGTTATATCGCTGACCAGCTGCCAGCGTATCTTTTTTATGAAAGGATACTCGGTCACGATCAGATAATGCTGCGGCAATCCCGCCCTGGGCTAAATAAGAATTACCATGACGGATATTTGATTTTGTGATGAGTATCACATGCTTATGTTCACTTGCTTCCAATGCCGTTTTCAAGGCAGCAATCCCACTGCCTATCACGATGATTTCCGCTTTTACCATTCTTTCATTCCTCCTGTTTATTACAGGTGTCTTGACAACTATATTTACATATTATTAAACTATTATCAAGAGTTTTTTAGATTAAAGGATGGAAGTGATTTCTTGATTTATTTGGATTACGCTGCTACAACTCCGATTGATGAGGAGGCTCTCGACGTATTCAGCCAAGCAGCCCGGAAGTTTTTCGGGAATGCGAGCAGTTTGCATGATATTGGCTCTGAAGCGGCACGTTTATTGGATATGTCACGGCAGCAACTCGCAGAAATGCTGAACATAAAAAAGGAAGGAATCATCTTTACGAGCGGCGGATCGGAAAGCAATATGCTTGCGATCGATACATTCATCGCTTCGAAACCCTCCTGGCAGAACCACTTGATTGTAAGCCGAACTGAACATGCATCTCTTGCCAATTTCGTGGAAAAACTTGAACAAGAAGGATTCGAGGTTACTTATTTACGGCATTTGGAAGATGGCCGGGTTGATATTGAACATCTGCAGGAATGTATGTCGGAGAAAACATGCTTGGTCATTGTCCAGCATGTGAATTCGGAAATCGGGGTCATTCAACCCATTGAGCAAATAAGTGAAATCGTTCGAAAACACCAGGCTTTTTTTCATGTGGATTGTGTCCAATCATTTGCTAAAGTACCGCTTGGGAAGATAGCTGCCTCATGTGATGGACTATCCGTTTCCAGTCATAAAGTTTATGGTCCAAAAGGGATTGGGGCCGTCATTTTCCCGGCCATCCATCAGTTGAAGCCTTCGGTACCGAATATCACTCATGAATATGGTTTCAGACCAGGAACAGTGGATGTCCCCGGAATTGCTTCCTTCGTAACCGCTGCCAAGAAATTGGGGGATATCATGGAAGATGAACGAAAACGGATTTCCACACTTAGGATGCAATTGATCCGACTGCTAACGGAAAGGAAAATCAATTTTCAAATCATCGAAGCAAAAAACGAGCAATTGCCTCACATTCTGGGGCTGACCTTCGCTGGATTGCAAGGTCAGTACATCATGCTGGAATTAAATCAGAAAGGATTCGCTGTTTCGACGGGAAGCGCCTGTCAAATCGGTAAACAGGATCCTTCAAAAACGATGATGGCCATTGGGAAAAGTGAAGATGAAGCCCATCAATTCGTCCGCCTTTCCTTTGGCAAAAACACGACGGCCGACGACATTCACAAGTTGGCGGACTGCATCGAAGGAATAGCTGCCATTCGATAAAGCCCTCCAATCTGTGTTAGAATGTTTGTAATTAAAGAGGTGAATGTTTATGGAAAGAAAAAAATTACTCGGGGAAGAAAGACGGACGAAACTCTTACATTTATTGCAAACAAGCTCAGAGCCTGTAACGGGCAGCGAGCTTTCGCAGATAACGAATGTAAGCCGGCAGGTTATCGTTGGTGACATAACCCTACTCAAAGCGCGGAATGAACCTATCATTGCCACAAGCCAAGGCTATCTGTACTTACAAACGGGGAGCACGCAAAAGCCGGAAAGGATCATTGCTTGCCAACACGATCCTTCCCGGACCCAAGAAGAGCTATATTTACTTGTGGATATCGGCATCACGGTGAAAGATGTCAAAATCGAGCACCCCGTATACGGCGACCTAACCGCTTCCATCATGGTCAGCAGCCGGAAGGAAGTCCAGCAATTCCTTTCAAGGGTGACGGCAACGAACGCATCTTTTTTATCGGAACTGACGAGCGGCATTCATCTCCATACACTGAGCGCAGCATCTGAAGAACTGCTCGACGAAGCGGAGTGTGCTTTAAGGGATGCTGGCATTTTAGTCGATTGAAAGAAACGCAAAATCCTCAAAAGCCATATATTTTGAGGATTTTTTTATTGGCCATTATGCTCACCCATCAACGGAATTGCTTTCATTTGAGCTGCCTTCCCCGGAGTTTTCTTCCTCGTTACTATTCAACTGCCAGATAAGACGAATGACGGTACCGACCGCCTGAACCCAGCATCCCGTCACTTGGATTAATTCAGCATCAGATGGCTTCTCTTCCAAATAAGGATATTGATATTTTTGTAGTCCCTGTTCCTTACCTTGGTCTTTTTCTAGAACACTATTTTTTCTGCAATTCCGCTTATCGCCTGCAACAAATTTTCCTTAGCATGGAAAGCCTGCTCCGGTTAAACGAATTTTCGTATGCCTTTCCAAAGCGGTACCTCCGCCATACGCTTGAATAAAATCTTAACGAACACAAAAAATGCCCCGGAAAAACTCCCGGGGCACCCTTCTTATTCAGTGTATAAACCTCAGCTGAGGTTATACCATTCATTCATCGTTGCGGTATACCTGTTTGGACTTTAAAGCATGAATAGCTTCCCATGATCGAAACCGTACATCCTAATGCCTCGAGCTCAGAGATCGCTCCTGGGATGAGGACATCATCAAGGGACATTTCGATGTCGATGATGAAGAAGTAATTGCCCAATCCTGTTTTCATTGGTCTCGATTCAATCTTGGAAAGGTTAAGTTTCCTCCAGGAAAAAGCGGAAAGGACTTGGTGCAGCTGCCCTGAGTGGTCAGCAGGCAGCTGAATCATCAAGGTCGTTTTCTTGTCCCCTTCAACGGTCAAATGCCCTTCAAAGTCGACTTCACTGTTGGATACGACGATAAACTTGGTGTGATTATGTTCGTAATCGTGAATATTTTGTTTTACAATCGTCAAACCGTACTCTTCCGCAGCCATATCATTTGCAATCGCAGCAATATTGATATCGGGATTCTCCATCACCATCTTCGCAGCGGCTGCAGTGGATGTGACATACTCATATGGAACACCCCTTAGCTCATTATGTAGAAATTTGCGGCATTGAGCAATGGCATGGGAATGCGAATAAACCATGTCAGGTTTGAAACCAGGATATGCATGATCCGGATGCACCATATAATGCTGTTGGATTGGAATCGTGACTTCGCCTTTCATCGGTAATGTGACTTCATGGACTAAGTAATCCATCGTTATATTTACCGAACCCTCCAAAGCATTCTCGATCGGCACGAGCGCGTGATTCACTTCCCCGTCCCGAACAGCATCAAGGCAGTCCGGAATCGTGTTCATCGGTATTTTTATATCATTAGGAAATAGTCGCGATACAGCTAAATCCGTGAATGTTGCTTTTGGTCCAAGAAATGCAATTTTTGATGTCATATTATAAACTCCTTCTCACGGAAAATCTACTGTTTATGTTATGCCATTTTCTGATTTTTTACAATACTTAATCGTTAATTTCCTCTTTCAAAAGAAAACAGCCTGTACATCTGAAATGTACAGGCTGTTTTCATGCGCCGTTACCAATGATTTCGACTTTTTCGACGAACTCCATTTTACGCAGTTTAGTGAGCAGATCATCAATATCCATCGTCATCCCGCCCGTATTAAGGGATAGGGTGACATTTGCACGTCCCTGCAAAGGAATCGTTTGGTGGATGGTCATGATGTTGCAACCGGATGAGGCGACGAGCCGTAAGAGCTCCGATAGAGTACCAGAACGATCTTCGAGATAGAAGAACAGTGTAATCAGCTTTTCCTTAACAACTGTATGAAACGGAAAAACCGTGTCACGGTATTTGTAAAATGCACTCCTGCTTAGGTCCACCCGCTGTACCGCTTCCCAAACTGATTCTGCTTTTCCCCGTTCAATCATTTCTTTTGCATCCAGCGTTTTTTTCATCGCTTCGGGAAGGACATCCTCTCGAACGAGGAAAAATTTCTGATCGGCCTTATTCAAACTCCGCACGCCTCCTTTTGCCTGCCATCATGGTTTACAATCAATCCACAAATTCAAATTCATATTCAAGGATACGCACGATATCGCCATTTGTCGCACCTCTTTGGCGAAGGCCTTCGTCGACTCCGAATGAACGAAGCTGTCTGGCGAAACGACGTACGGACTCTTCACGGGTAAAGTCAGTCATTTTGAATAGACGCTCGACCTTGAATCCTGATACGGCAAAGCTGCCATCGGATTCGCGTTCAATGTTAAATTCATCAGACTGTGATGTATGTTTATAAAGAACCCGATGGATTCCAGTATTCTCTTCTTCATGATCAAGAGGGAACTCAGGAGTTTCTTCGATTTTATCCGCAATTGCATAAAGAAGCTCACGGATCCCTTCACGGGTCACGGCAGAAATCGGGAAGACAGGATAGTCCTCTTCCAGCTTTTCCTTGAAAGCCGCTAGATTATCTGCAGAGTCCGGCATATCCATTTTACTTGCAACAATGATTTGCGGACGTTCAGTCAAGCGCAGGTTATACTCTTCCAACTCTTTATTGATTGTTTGGTAGTCTTCATACGGATCACGGCCTTCAAGACCCGACATATCGATTACATGAACGATTACCCTCGTTCTTTCAATATGGCGCAGGAATTGATGTCCAAGACCCACTCCTTCTGAAGCACCTTCAATCAGACCAGGTAAATCGGCCATGACAAAGCTACGGTGATCTTCCGTTTCCACCATTCCGAGGTTCGGTACGATTGTCGTGAAATGGTATTCGGCAATTTTAGGCCTTGCTGCGGATACGACGGAAAGCAAAGTGGATTTCCCTACACTCGGGAAACCAACCAAACCGACATCAGCCAACAGTTTCAATTCCATGACGATATCGCGTTCCTGGCCCGGTTCGCCATTCTCAGCGATTTCAGGTGCAGGATTGGCAGGTGTGGCAAAGCGGGAATTTCCCCGGCCTCCGCGGCCACCCTTGGCAATGATGGCGCGTTGTCCGTGCTCAACTAAATCAGCAATGACTTCCTTCGTTTTATCATCAATGACAACCGTGCCTGGTGGAACCTTGATGACCATATCCTTTGCAGCCGCACCATGCATGTTCTTGGACATGCCATGTTCTCCGCGAGGTGCCTTAAAGTGACGTTGATAACGGAAATCCATTAATGTACGCAAGCCCTCTTCCACTTCAAAAACGACATTGGCCCCATTACCGCCATCTCCGCCAGCAGGTCCGCCTTTAGGTATGAATTTCTCGCGACGATAAGCAACTATCCCGTTACCACCGTCTCCGCCTTTTACATAGACTTTCGTTTGATCGACAAACATGCTATCACTTCCTTGTTTTCTGCAAGTCTTTTCTTGCTGTATACTTCTCTAAAAGTTAATATCCATCTTAAAAAATATTTCATCCTCATTACATTCAAGAATTTCAATTGATTGCTCGGCCGTCAATGAACGTTCCAAAAACTCGATCACTGGGGATTGATCACTGGGGATTGATCAATGAACCTGCCTTGCATATGAAATGAACAGTGCATATCGCTCACTTCTTTTTTACACATGGAAACAGCCAGTATATTTTCAAAAAACGGATCCAGATTCTTATCCAGAATATTAAAGAAATCGTTTGTCCAGCGATACATCAGCCCGTCCATCTCAGTTGAGCCTTCAAAAACATCAATGATTTCATATTCGCAATAAAAGGATCCATTATTCCAATTCGACGTCAACAACATCTCGGTGAATTTAGGTAAATTCAAACTGGAAAGGCGTGCTTCATTCTGGGTTTCAACAATGATTTCATCGATGATGCCTTTGACACGGTCGATTCTGTTCAACTCCAGATTCCCTTTGATGATTT
This sequence comes from Brevibacillus sp. JNUCC-41, assembly GCF_014844095.1. Lineage (NCBI taxonomy): Bacteria > Bacillati > Bacillota > Bacilli > Caryophanales > Bacillaceae > Peribacillus > Peribacillus sp. JNUCC41. The sequence goes on from NZ_CP062163.1 coordinate 152,492, forward strand.
GAATTTTATTCAGCCAGTCATGCCTGGTTTGACGCAGAGTTTCAATAGTCGTCCAATTTTTATCCATTATTAACACCTTCAATTATGATAAAGAAACTTTTTTCGGCTCTATCATGTTGAATACTTCCATTTGTACAGTATAACAAAAAAACAACAAACAGGAAATGAAGCTTGATTCACATGCCTTCACATGAAAGCCCCCGTCCAAAAAATACAGCCGCACACCCTGAGTTCTTTGGACGATGGTAGAGCCATTTGAACTAAAAAAGAGAATGGGCCTTATTTATGCACCAATTGGAGATATTATAGTTGAATTGGAGTGTCTATTTGGTTTAACCAAATCGGATGGATGAGTATTCTTGGATTTCCCCCTGAAAGTTTAAGAAAGCCCGCCTATTGGCGAGCCATTTGTAAGTCAGAGGTTGTTTTCCTTATACTAATGACTAAAGTCTCCTGCAAAATGCTGGTTCGTTCCTATAGTATAAATAAAGGGCCGGACCCCTTCATCACTATATAACATACCATTATAAAAAATGACGCGGTATATAGTGTCTTGTAGAAGGAATCAGACCCTTTTGAGTCAGCCTCTGTTCAAAGATGCCAATTATGCTTCTTGTGCAACTGGATATACGCTTACTTTTTTACGGTCACGTCCGAAACGTTCGAATTTAACAACACCGTCTACTTTAGCGTATAGAGTATCGTCTCCACCACGGCCTACGTTCTCACCAGGATAGATTTTCGTTCCGCGTTGACGGTAAAGGATAGAACCACCAGATACGAATTGACCATCTGCACGTTTAGCGCCAAGACGCTTGGAGATTGAGTCACGTCCGTTCTTTGTAGAACCTACTCCTTTTTTCGAAGCGAAGAACTGAAGATTTAATCTTAACATTTGTTCCACCTCCTATTGGTTGAGGATAATTTTCATGTATTTACCATAATCACGTTCGATGGTTTGCAGCGATACGAGCATGCCGTTCAAAAGCAACTGAACCTTCCCTTCCGATTCCGGCGAAAGATTCCCCGGAATGACGCAGCGAAGGTAGCCGCCTTCTCTCCCTTGCTCGATCTCAGGTTCAACGTCCGTTAAGGACATGATTGCATTGACTGCCCCGAAGGAAACAGCCGATACACCTGCACAAACGATATCAGAACCTTTTTTAGCAAAATTAGCATGTCCGCTTAAGGTGAACGAAGCAATCCGTTCCTGCGGAGCATCAAATACAACTTTAATCATCTAGAATCAGCCCTTACGCGTTGATTGCTTCGATAACAACTTTAGTGTATGGTTGACGATGACCTTGTTTTTTACGATTGTTCTTCTTCGCTTTGTATTTGAAAACAGTGATTTTCTTTTGCTTACCTTGTTTTTCGACAGTACCTGTTACAGTAGCGCCTTCAACTAGTGGAGCACCGACTTTCACGTCTTCGCCACCTACGAATAAAACTTTGTCAAATGTAACAGTTTCGCCTGCTTCTGCGTTTAATTTTTCAATGTAAACCGCTTCGCCAGCTGCTACTTTAATTTGTTTACCGCCAGTTTCGATAATTGCGTACATACTTGCACCTCCTTAAATGTCTCAGACTCGCCAATCACAGGCGTTTTACCAGATAGGCAAAAGCTTAAAACCTGTTGTTGAGCGGTTGTAGCACGGGTGCTACAAACATAACATTAAAATCCTAACATGAAACAGGAAAGGCTGTCAATATATTTATTAGAATTCCCGCTCTTCAATTGAAAGCCCGCTCGATTTCCTGCATGCTTCCGAAGCGCTTGATGGAATAGGCATTGATCGAACCTGGGATAAAAGATAGGAAAATCTTTTTAGCGATCAATTCCTCCAGTGTCGGCCGATATGATTCTTTTTCGCCAAGCAGCACGTCCGCCACCGCTTTACTGACTTCCACCCAGACCGCTTCATCATCCGTCTTCCTGTGTTCCAGCAGTTCCCGTTCCAACCGGAAGGCCACCGTTTCCGGGCTCTCGATTTTACCGCTTCCACTGCACACCGGGCATGGTACCGACATCATTTCACTTAAAGACGGGGAGGTTCGTTTTCTCGTCATTTGTAAAATGCCCAATTCCGTAAAGCCGATGATCTGAATTCGCTTCTCATCTCTCACCGCTTCCTTTTTGACGATGTCGATGATTTCCTGCTCATGCCGCGAATTGTCCATATTGATGAAGTCTATCAAGATGATTCCGCTGATATTCCTCAATCTCAGTTGACGTGCGACTTCCTTTGCCGCAGCCTGATTAACCGCAAACAATGTAGCTTCCTTCGCCACCTTGCCGGTGAATTTACCTGAATTGACATCGATTACGGTGAAAGCTTCCGTTTCTTCAAAAATTAAATATCCGCCATTCTCAAGCCAAACGATTTTCTTGGCCATCTTCTCCACTTGCGCTTCGACATTCCATTCGGAAAAAATGTTCTTTGGACCCGATACATGGGATATTTCCCACTCCTTACGGTTCTCCTGTATCCACTTTTTCAGCTCCCGATAAGCCTCGAAATCATCGATGGCCAGTTCCCCTGTCGCCGCTCCCGACATTTCAGAAATGATCATGTCCAGGTATGCGTCCCTCTCATAGAGTATGGACGGGGCCTTGAGGGAAGCAGCCTTAACTTCAAGCCCTTTATAGAGCTCGCGCAATCCAGTTAACCTGTCAAGGAATACCGCTTCACTTTCGTTCTCCATCGAGGTGCGGACAATCAATCCCTCATCAGCATTTTTATACTGTAAGGCCGTTTCCCGCCACCGCTTTTGAAGATCATCGTTTTTGAATTTCTTTGAAACACCAACATAATCTATTCCATGTATGTATACGAGGGATTCTGTTGAAAACTCGATCAGCCCAGTCAATTTAGCTCCTTTAGTGCCCGTTTCATCCCGAGTCACCTGAACTAGCAGCTTTTCTCCCTGATGGACAAATTGACCGATGGATGCTTTCCCATCCGTTTTTTTTGTCTGCTGGAAAGAGGGAATCTCGTCACGGTGTAAAAAACCATTCTTCTCTGCACCATAATCAATGAAGACGGCATCCATTCCCGGTAAAACCTTCGTCACTTTCCCAAGATAAATATTGCCGACCGTACTGCGCTTTTGAGGCGGCATGATTTCAAGTTTACGTAAAACACCATTCTCAAGTACGGCCACTCTCTTTTCGCGTGAAGCTAAGTTCGCGATCATTTTTTTCATCAAAAAAAATCCTCTCCTCAATTTGAAGAAAGGATAACATATTTAATAAGAATATAATAGGTCGCCGATTTTCCCGTTTGTCATTTTCTCGGAAAAATAGGCGTGAAGGATTTCCGTTTCATCCAACGAGCCGGTCTCTTTCCCGTTTTTCATGATGATGACGGGGTGTTTACAACCGCGTTGAAACAGTTCCAGCACTTTAAAAATCGGTTCTTGTGAATCCACCGAGATCGGCTTCAGTTTCGCTAAATCATTCGTATGCCCATAATGGCGCTGCAAAAGAAAACGGATGAAAGCATAATATCTCTGCCGCCATTCCATGACCAGTGAGAGACTTATGAAAAAGATGATGAGCCAGATGTTCAAATTGAGCGGATCCAGAATGATCCAGGTCACAAAAGCCAGGACAGCGAATACTGCAGAAAAGTGAAGTGTATGTTTCTGCGCTTCCAGAAAGGTGCAGTATAGGGATACACCGATGAATAGCAGCCGTCCCCCGTCCAAGGGCCAAATTGGCAGCAGATTAAAAATCAGCAGCATAAGATTCATATACAAAAAGGGCTGATACAGCTCATATGGGATGATAGAAAAGAAATAGAGCAAAAAAGCTGCACCAATGAGCCAAACATGTTGAAGCGGACCGGCAAGCACCACCGCCAAATCCTCCTTCAAACTCTTATTTCCGTACTCCTCAGTCTCGACAGCCCCGCCAAAAGGAAGCAGCTGTATTGACTTTATCCGCCATTTGAAATGCTGGGCACAGACAGCATGCCCCATTTCATGAATGAAGACGATGAGCAACAGCATCATCACTTCAACGAAATGGGCAGTGAGGATGGCGATGCCAATGACAAACCACAATGTCGGGTGCACCCTGATTTTAAACAGTAATTTCCCATATTCACTCAAAGGAAATCACCTTTTTAGGATCGACGAAAGCATCATTTTCTTTTATCGCCAAATAAAATCTTCCCTTGGATCCATCTTCACTTAGTGTAACCTGTCCGACTTCATTGCCCTTTTTAACGAACTCATACAATTTCACATCAATTCCTTCCAGCTGCCCATACCAAGACTCACTTTTATTGGCATGCTGAATGACGACCGTCTTTCCAATCCCCTCCTTTTCACCGGCAAAGATGACTACCCCTTCATTGACGGCCTCGACCTTTGAGCCTTTGCTCGTTTCCAATATGATTCCCTCACCGTTCGTCTCGAAGTTTTGGGTAATCTTCGCAGAGGCTGGCATTGCATATTCTTCATTCGAATCCACAGTTTCCTTATCGGCTTCTTTCGGTAAAAAGGCGATCGGTTTACCAAACGCACTTTCATACCAGTTGGAGATTGAAGCGAACTGAAATTCCTTGTTCATGTTCTCCGTGACAAAACTTCTGGCAGGGTCCAGCCGCACAGAAGGGTGTTTGAACATCACGGCGATAATCAGGAACAGGCATACACTGGCAAGGATTTTAAAGAAAAAATATTCTTTCTTGAAAAGCGGATGATCTTTCTCGGAATACCCGTTATATGAATCAATCCCATATGGTTCTTCATTGTTGATCTCCGTCCAACTGCTGCCACCTGCCGGTTTATCATTGAACTTGCGTCTCTTGGCGATACGATTTCGGATATCTTTCCTGCGATCATCCATTCCAGATTTCCCCCCTGCTCATGTCAAAGCGCTATATTACAGCGTATGAGCAACTTGTCCAGACTATGACGGAGAAAAGATTTTCTTTCTGCACTTCCCTGAAAAAATTTTTTTCAATGAAAAATCATCCGCAAACTTATGAATTTCCAAAGGGATTTCGATATCAATTCAGAAAATCGAATAATTGAGATTGATATTGTTCCCCGAAATTTGTTATAATAAAGTGGTTTTAACATTATTGAGGGGGAACATTTTTTTATGTCAATCGAAATAGGCAGCAAAGTACAAGGTAAAGTAACAGGTATCACTAATTTTGGAGCATTCGTAGAATTACCAGGAGGCTCAACAGGTCTTGTGCATATCAGTGAGGTAGCAGATAGCTATGTAAAAGACGTAAATGACCATCTTAAAGTAGGCGACCAAATTGAAGTAAAAGTGATTAGTGAGAAAGACGGAAAAACTGCCTTGTCCATCAAAAAGGCTATAGATAGACCCGAAGGGCAAACCTCTTCTTATACCAAACGCCCACCACGCCAAGGGGATAGCCGTTCTAAAGATTTTCGTTCTAAAAGTAATTTTCAACCAAAGGAAAATTTCGAAGATAAAATGGTTCGCTTTTTAAAGACTAGTGAAGAAAATTTATCGACTCTTAAACGCAGCACCGAATCAAAACGCGGCGGAAGAGGCGGAAGACGCGGATAAACCGCGCTGCATTTTTAGCATATAGATCAGGCAAGCCAATATGGCTTGCCTTTTTTATTTTGCAAGAAGCATAAAAAATAAGCGAGGGCATCAAATGCACCCCGCTTCCTGACAAAAGAATATAGATTTACCGCACGCTAAAGAATTTTTTCAATTTGGACATGAAGCCCTTTGGTTCGCTGCCAATTGGAGTCAAGGGCACAGATTCACCAAGGATCCTTCTGGCAATGTTCCGATAGGCAAGTGAAACTCTATTGTCCGGATTATAGGCAATGGGTTCCTTTTTATTCGCTGCCACGATGACTTGGTCATCATCAGGAATGACGCCGATCAAATCAATCTTAAGAAAATCGGCAACACCATCGATATCCATTTCTTCATCCTCATGTAGCAAATGGCCGCGTATCCGGTTGATGATCAATTGAGGCGGTTCAATATGCTCTTCTTTTTCAAGCAAGCCAATAATACGGTCCGCATCCCTGACAGCCGGTCTCTCTGCAGTCGTAACGATGATTGCCTTATCCGCCCCAGCTATGGCATTTCTGAAGCCCTGTTCAATGCCTGCAGGGCAATCAATGATGACATAATCATAGTCAGGCTTCATATCGCTTATGAGTTTCCTCATCTGCTCTTCATTCACCACTGTTTTATCACTATTTTGCGGAGCTGGAAGCAAGTAAAGCAAATCCTCGAAATGTTTATCCTTAATGAGCGCCTGGTGTATCTTACAGCGCCCTTCGACCACATCGACCAAATCATAGATGATGCGATTTTCCAATCCCATGATCACATCCAAATTCCGAAGACCAATATCCGTATCAATCAAGCAAACCTTCTTGCCTAGAAGAGCTAAAGATGTTCCTAAATTGGCGGAGGTGGTCGTTTTCCCGACACCACCCTTACCGGATGTTATAACTATTGCCTCTCCCACGATTAGAGACCCCCTTCTAATCTATTTAAATTAGGTCTATATTTCTTTAAGACTTGCAGTTTTTCTATTATGATATTTTTTTCTTCATCCATGAAGGCACATTCCAAGTCATGTCCCCATTTCGTATATTGGTCAGGAGATAAATTCACTTGTCCGGCAATGCGCAGCTGGGCAGGCTTCATGACAGAGGCTGCTATTATGGCCTCATTATTCCCTTTATAACCGGCATGGGCTATTCCCTTTAGCTGTCCCATGATATATATGTTGCCACCCGCACGAACCGTACCGTCGGGATTGACATCCCCAATTAAAAGTAAGTCTCCGGGAACTTCAAAAACCTGTCCCGACCTTATGACCTTGGTCACGGTCGTCACTTGGTTTTCATCTTTCCATCGTTTCGCTTCATCCTTCGTCAGGACATTCGAAATTATCTCATCCACGAAAAGCTTCTTCTTTTTATGGATGACCTCTTTAATCTTTTCTTCTTGTTGTTCATCAAGATAGCGGTTCCCTGTATGTACTTTTACGGAAATGGACGGGTCATTTTCTTGAAACTGATAGTTTGCCGAAAGCTTCACTTCTAACTCTTTCAATAATTCGGAAAATGAGCAAGAATCATCGAGATGAAGCATAAACCCGTCTTTTGTTCCCTTGATCATTACATTTTGCTGAATTCTTTTATTCATGACGTTTGTTTCACCTCAATGAAATATAATTCGACATAGGAAAACAAATTTCCTTTTTCTACGTACAAGGAAAAGAGAAAATACATTTCCCCCCTGCTTCTTAAGACACAGGAACGTTATTCCGTTTCTCCTTGCAAATCAAGCTTTTCAATCATTCTTTTTAAAGGATAGCAGCTGATGATAATGAACGCTAGATTCAATAATAATGTCGGAATCAATCTCCGTTCCGCAAATTCACCAAATCCCATATCTGCAAAAGATAGGATGATATTCATCTGAAAGATGACAACCTCTAAAACTGCCGTGGATAAAAGCGCAGTAAGGCAGGCGATCAATATGTTATTTTGCAGGATTTTCATGCTTTTCGATATCAGATAGGCAAGAAAAGGCAGCAGGAACATGTAAATCCCCAGGATTTCCGTATATACAACATCATAAGTCAACCCAAGAATCGCCCCATAAAGCATACCCATTTTCCTGGATCCGTACATGGTCAGGAAAAAAACGAAAATCATCATGAAATGGGGCACGAGTATTTTATCGGACCCGAATGCATCTCCAGCGAACATCTGGGCGAAGATGCTTTCAAAAACAAAAAAAACCAAGGCTATAAAAGAAAGGATGAAATATCTCACTCAGCTTCATCCTCCCCTTCACTTTCTTTCGGTACACCGTCCACTTCGCGCTGAACGACCATAACATTATTAATATCATAAAAATCCGTCGAAGGTTCAATATATGCGGTCTGGTTCAATCCATATTGATCCACTTTTACATCGACAACTTTCCCGATCAGCAGACCTTTCGGAAAGATCCCGCCATAACCGGATGTGATGACCAATGAATTTTTCTTGATCTTTTTATCATATGGAATCCGTTTCATCAGTAAAAGGTTCTTTTTATCATCGAACCCTTCAATCAAGCCATATGCTTTATCATCACCTTGAACGATGGCCGAGACACGGTTGGCTTTATCGATCGAACTTAAAAGTTGAACCGATGCCGTGAAATCCGTCGCTGATTTCACCTTACCGACTAACCCATTGGACGTGATGACTGCCATGTTTTTTTCTACCCCATTACGCTTCCCTTTATTGATTGTCAGCATTTCATGCCAGCGGTCGGGATTACGGCCAATGACCGTCGCCTGAGTTGGTGAATATTTCCGCAGGTCATCTTCTTTTTTGAGGTTATCGCGAAGTTCTTCATTTTCTTCTTTTAAATCCTGGACTTGGGTTTTCAATAATACATATTCATCCAAGCGGGCTTTCAATTTTTTGTTTTCATCGTATGTATGTTGAAGGTCTTTTAAGCCCCCTACAAAACCTGTTATACCCGATACTGGCTTATTAAACACATTACCTACCCAGCCTGTCGTATCTTTCAGGAATTGCTCCGGCCAAGTCAACTCTTCTCTCTCCCTTAATGAAAAACCGATCAATGCCACGAGAACGATAATACTAACGAGCAAGAGAAGGAGCTTTTTATTAAAAAACTGTGGCATGGTGATTACACCTCTATCTAAAAATTTACTCTATGGTTTTAAACTTACACTATGGATTTAATTAAACTGTAGAACATAAGAAAAACCGGCTCAAAATTGCACCTTTTGTTGAGCCGGCCCTATTTGAGAAGTAATGCTTATCGCGAATCTCTTGATTTAGTCTTGAATAAATGAATGTGGTCCAGCGCTTTTCCCGTTCCGATTGCAACACAATCCAGTGGATTCTCGGCGATGATCACTGGCATTTGCGTTTCTTCACTGATGACTTTATCCAAATTGCGCAGCAAAGCACCCCCGCCTGTCAATACAATGCCTCTGTCCATGATGTCAGCGGCTAATTCAGGTGGTGTTTTCTCTAAAGTGTTTTTCACGGAATCCACAATTGCAGAAACTGTGTCGCTTAATGCTTTGGATATTTCTTCAGCTGTGATTTCGATTGTTTTCGGTAATCCAGTCAATAGGTCACGGCCGCGAATTTCCATGTTTTCTACGCCTTCCGTGTCACCGGCAGAACCAATTTCCATTTTGATCGCTTCAGCAGTACGCTCACCGATCATCAAATTGTAGTTCTTACGGATGTAAACGATAATGGCATCATCCATTTCATCACCGGCAATACGGATCGATTGGCTTGTAACGATTCCGCCAAGGGAAATGATTGCCACTTCCGTCGTTCCTCCGCCGATATCAACGACCATGCTTCCTGTAGGCTCCCAAACCGGAAGGTCTGCACCGATCGCTGCTGCAAACGGTTCTTCGATAGGATATGCGTCCCGTGCTCCAGCTTGTCTAGCTGCATCGATGACTGCACGCTGCTCAACTGCCGTAATTCCAGAAGGCACACAAATCATGACATATGGCTTGTTGCCGAATACACCCTTCTTTTGAGCTTCCTTCATATAGTACTTCATCATGGTAGCCGTCGTTTCATAATCAGCAATGACTCCATCCTTCATCGGGCGAAGGGCAACCACGTTACCAGGTGTACGGCCTATCATGTTTTTCGCATCGTTTCCGACTGCAACGATTTGCTTTGTATCTGTTTGCACAGCTACAACCGATGGTTCACGTACCGCGATGCCTTTTCCTTTCACATAAACAAGCGTATTCGCCGTTCCTAAATCAATCCCTATATCTCTAGCGCCAATTCCAAACATTATGGTATCTCCCTTTCGTAAACAAAAATGCCTTTTTATAAGTTCAAATAATAATTTGTCGTTTTTTGACAATAAGACTCTTTGAAAAAGTTTCCTCTTTTAAAAATCATAAACAATATTATATCGTATCGTCAAAAATTTTGATAGTGTCATAAATAACCTTTTTCCTTCAAACTAACATATTTATGCTCCCCGATAATGATGTGGTCCAATACTTCAATCCCAATTATTTTACCACATTCGACTAACCTTTTCGTCACTTCAATATCTTCTCTGCTGGGAGAGGGGTCTCCGGAGGGGTGGTTATGAAGACAGATGATAGAGGCAGCGGACCTTTTGAAAGCCTCTTTAAAGATCTCGCGCGGATGCACGATCGATGCATTGAGGCTGCCGATGAATACCGTAGTTTTTTGAAGCACTTGATTTTTCGTATTTAAATAGAGACAGACGAAATGTTCCTGTGATAAAAACCGCATTTCTTCCATGCAATAGTTGGCTCCATCTTCAGGAGACCGAATCACATAACGGTCTTGATCATTCAAATTGTTAATTCTCCTGCCAAGTTCGACAGAGGCCAGGATTTGAATCGCTTTTGCTTCACCAATCCCTTTGATCACGGTCAGTTCTTCCACTGAGGCTTCCTTTAGCAAGCGCAGGCCCTTGAAGGAGTTGATGAGCCTGCCGGATAGTTGCAGGACTGATTCCTCCCTTGACCCAGTCCTGAGCAGCAAAGCAAGCAATTCCTGATTGGAGAGACTTTGCGGCCCGTCCTGGAGAAACCTTTCGCGCGGCCGCTCTTCTTTCGGGTAATCCCGTATTAACATTTTTTCGCTCAAAAGATCAACCCTTTCTTAGAAAAGGGAAGATGCCAGACGAAATCAAATTATCTTATCCTAACTCTTCCTGCATCGCTTTAAGCTCCCGGGCCAGTCTTGAGACCGGAAGCCCGACGACTGAGAAATAGTCTCCTTTGATTTGTTCGACAAGAAGAGATCCGTATCCTTGAATCCCATAGCCGCCAGCTTTGTCAAAGGGTTCCCCGCTATCCAGATAACGTTCGATTTCAGCTTCTGGCAGCTCCCAAAATGTCACTTCCGTTTTTTCTGCGAATACTCTGCGATGCTTGCCGAATAGGATGGCGACACCTGTGTATACTTCATGTGTCCGTCCTGATAACATTTCCAGCATTCTTTTTCCATCCGCCCGGCTTGTCGGCTTACCCAATATCTCACCATCAAGGACAACAACGGTATCCGAGCCGATCACCCAGCTTTCCTGAAACTTTGCTGCGATGGCTTCCGCTTTACGGGATGCCAGTTCTTTCACCGCTGCATCAGGACACATGTTTTCATCAATACTTTCATCGACATTGGAATTCATGCTTTCAAAGGGGATTTGAAGAAATTGTAGAAGTTCTTTACGACGTGGTGATGAAGAAGCTAAAATCAATGGCTGCATAATAAAAAGTCACCTTTCTTTACATAGGGAGATACAATATCTATCCTACCAAATTATGTTGCAATCCACAATTATTGTTTACTAGGAATCGACAAATGCCTGTAAGTATTTCCCGGAAAATAAAAAAGGTGTCACAGATGGTTTCATATTGGGGAGCTTGTCCCATTAGGCAGCCCCCCCTTTTTTCTTTCCTTAACTCGATATATTTTGGAAATTCAATAAAAAGTCAAGCAGGCTTTCTTGAGCCTGGAATAGCTTTTCTTCATTTTTGGAAGTCCCATATTCGTCAATCGACTTGGCGGCAGCAGTCAGGTCATCGTTCATTTTTGAAAACTCCGGCGATAATTTCGCCGCCTTCAGTTCTTCCATATTTTTTTTCAGGGTTTCTTCGTTTACCGTCCCTTCCTTTCCACGAAGTTTAGTTGCGGATGTTTCTGCCAATGAAGCATATACTGCCTTCATCTTATCGAGGGTTTTCTCATCTCCCTGGCTTGTCCCGGCCGCTTCTAAATTGATTTCCTTCCAATATACGTCCACATCATAGGACTTTAAGAACAAGGCCAGCTCCTTACTTGCAGCTAGACTCTCTGCCGATCCCAAGAATAGATAATAGCTCTCTTCCAATTTGAAAATTTCAGCGGGAACCTGCTTTTCAATGATTTTCTTTTGTATTTGCCTTGCTGCATCCTCGCTGCTGAATACTCCTCCCTGTACAAGGAATGTCTTCAGCTGGTTTCCTGGTTCAGTCACTGCCGCTTTTTTATCCTCAACAGTGGCTTCCGTTGGAATCGGGGTCTCGACCGAAGATACTTCTGCTTTTTCCTTTGTAATCGTTTTAACGGCGATCAAGCCGAGAATCGACCCAAAAAAAACGGCACAAATGACAGCGATCAAGAATGTCTTGATCGGTCTTTTATCCGGGCCTTTCAGTGAACTGGTGCCAAAGCCGATGAACTTCGGCATTTTCTTCTTCGGCGGTGAGGGAACCAATACGATTTTGTTTTCGTTTGAATCCTCAGGGAGTATCCATTCGAAACTCTCATCTGTGTGTTCCTGTTCGTGCTCCTTACTCGCCGCCTCTTGACTTTCAATCTTTTTATCTGGAAATACTTTTTCTTCCCCATTTATTTTAATCGTTACACCCTTGCTTTGTTCCGGCTTGCCCAATTTTTTTCCTCCCCTCCAAATCATTTTTTTCATCCTAACATAGAGGTAAAAAAAAATAACAAGACTTTTGTCGTCTTGTCATTAATAGGTTTCGTCAAATTTCCCTATTCATATATGGGTAGCCAACCAAGGTTTCCAAGGTACTGGTACTTCCGGTTCATGAACCATTCCATATCGCCACTCACCAATTACATATACTCTTCTTTCATGTCATCTCCACTTGCAGCCATTTGGGGATAGTTCCCTACTTCGCTATTGTTCAGGTGATTTTTGACAAATTCCTCTTGCATTAGAATGGCCCTATAAGCTCACCTTAAAAAAGCTACATACCAATGTAAAAGGGCATCGCCCCAAAAATAAGCAGTCAATGTCCCAAAAACGATATACGGTCCGAAAGGAATAAGTGTTTTCTTTTTTAGGATTCCGGTCAGCAATCCGATAATGCCAAGAAATGCCCCATAAAAGCACGCAAAAAGAAACGATAATAGCACCATTTTCATTCCCAGTACAAAGCCAATCACTGCAAATAGCTTGATATCACCACCGCCCATGCCACCCTTGCTCACGACAGCGATCAATAACAGCAAGCTAAAGCCAACCGCTGCCCCGACAATTGAATCCCACCAGGGCGACAGCGGAAAGGGGAATCTTAGAACGATAAAAATCACCGTAAAGAAAAGCAGGATTTTATCAGGAATGAGCATATAGGCGACATCAGTCACGAAGATGATCATAAATAATGAAATCAATGTCCAGCCAATCAAGAGTTCGTCCGACCAGCCAAGGAAGATGGGAGCAGAGGTAAACAAAACACCGGTCAGCATTTCCACTGCCGGATAAAGGGGTGAAATCCTTGTTTTACAGCCACGGCATTTCCCTTCTTGCAACATATAAGAAATAACCGGTATCAACTCGAAGAATGTCAATGTACGCCCGCAAGAAGGGCAGGCGGAGCGACGATTAGCAAATGAATGACTAGCTGGAACACTTAAACCGACAACGTTGAAGAATGAGCCTAAAATTAAGCCCAAAACGAAGAGATAGATATGGATAACCATCATTTATACATAGTGCATGAGGATTCGATTGCCTTTCTGTGAAACCCTGATATAAAAGTCCCTTCCGCTATGTAATAATCACTTCGGTTCTTCATGATTATCATTCCTCCCGTTATTTTATTAAGTAGATCCTACTATTCATCTGTCATATAGAACCAATATATAAACATATTTTAACAAATATACTTGGTGATTTGTTATCAATCACTCTATTAGAGTTTTTTCTTTTCAAGAGACTCTGTTAACAAGAGAAAAGGACCTTTGAAAAGATCCTTTTCTCAGACTGTAGACAAACTCGATGAAAATAGAGTTTGTCTACAGTTTTTTAGGGGTTTGTGCAATTTGAACGTTAATTTCCACTCCAGGCACTCGCTTTCCGCGGGCGGTCCGGGAGCCTCCTCGGCGCCTTTGCGCCTGCGGGGTCTCCCTTGGACTCGCTTCTCCCGCAGGAGTCTCGTACCTTCCGTTCCAATCAACTTTGTTTTAACTTATAGATAGAACCCTTTTGCCAGGTGATGAGGATGCTTTCTAAATATGATTCTATTCAGCGTGATCAACTTGAAATGATTACTTTAGATCAACTGGTGCCTGCGAACCATTTGGTTCGTAAAATTGAGGCTGTCATTGACTTCACTTTCATTTATGACTTGGTGAAAGATTTGTATTCAGAGATAGGACGCCCAAGTACTGATCTAGTGTTATATTAGTCAAACTGACTTTCATTCAATATTACTTCGGTATTCGTTAAATGCGTATAACAGTTGAAGAAGTTGAAACAAATATGGCTTACCGTTGGTTCCTAGGCTTTGGTTTCCATGATAAAGTGCCTCATTTCTCAACATTCGGGAAAGATCATTAGTCCGCCGGTAAAGGCACATCCCTTTAGGCACCTTCTCTAATCAGGAACTCCCTCACAAGTGAAAGGAAATGAAGGGACCCTGTGATGACAAGGATCTCTTTTCCTCCTGTTTTCCTTCTGCCTTCCGTTATTGCCGCCTGCCAATCCCTGTTTATACTTTTATTTGGATGACTGCACTTTTCATAAAGCGTTTTCGCATCCGCCGCCCGTTCATGGTCGAATTCGGTAATGATGATTTCCATCGCTTCCGTTTCCAGTCCATGAAGCATCTCGGAATAATTTTTATCTTTAAATGAACTGAATACGAACCGGTACTTATAGTCGGGGTAATGCACTTTTAGCGTTTCCTTCAGTACGTCGATGCCGGCAGGATTATGTGCACCATCAATGATCACCAATGGCTCATCCGATATTTTTTCAAAGCGGCCATCCCATTTCGCTTCCCCTATTCCCTTAAGTATGCTTTTTTCATCGATATTTTCCATTCCTAATGTGACAGCAGCAATGGCCAGTGCCGCATTCTCCATTTGATGGCGCCCTAACATCCGCATTTCCACATTTTCGATGGACCTGTCTGCAAGCGAAAAGGAGAAACTTTGCCCTCGTTCACTTTGCTTTATTTTGCCTACATGAAAGTCTTTGCCTAATTGGTAATAAGGTACGCCTAATGACGACGCTTTTTCTTCAATTACTTTTGCTGGTTCCCCGGCTGTGACTCCGCTAATGATCGGCGCCCCGCTTTTAATGATACCCGCCTTCTCAAAAGCAATTTCCCCAAGTGTGTTTCCCAGGATGTTCGTATGTTCCAAAGAAATCGAGGTAATGATCGAAAGAAACGGCTGGATGACATTCGTTGTATCGAGCCTGCCTCCCAAACCGGTTTCCATCAAAACCAAATCCACTTCCTTTTTGCTAAAATAAGAGAATGCCATGGCAGTCAAAATTTCGAACTGAGTGGGACCATTCCCCTTACTGTCCATTCCTTGGATGATCGGCCAAAGCTCCTGGAAGACAGCGATAAAATCCTTATCACTGATTTCATCCTCGTTTATCTTCAGCTGCTCATTCATCCGTATTAAATAAGGCGAAGTGAAGGAAGCGACCCGAATGCCTTGGGCAAGCAGGATTTCTTTAATATATTGCAGTGTTGACCCTTTCCCGTTGGATCCTGCAATGTGAATATACTTTAGTGCCTTGTGCGGGTCACCTAATTCAGTTAACAATGTTTCCATTCGTGATAGGCCAAAATTCATGCCCAATTGAACTTGGCGCCGTTCAAAAAAATGATTGATTTCTTTCATGGTTGTTACCATTATCGTTGAGCCTCCTCTTTCTTTATACCGCTCTTATGCGTTAAGATTATTTTATCAATATATGAACGATTAACCTAGATGAAAGGTAGTGTTTTACCATGAAACCTTCAGATTTCCACTGTTGGATTGTCGTTAACGGCTATTTACAGCATGATAAGTTTTCCAGTTTGGCTTTGTTCATTAAAGAGGCGGCTGAAAGGAAAGATATCATGGCAACCCTTATCCGGAATTCAGATCTCTTTCCCATTATCGAAAAAGGAGTGCCGCTGCTTAAAGGTGCCTTTGATAAGCTGCCAGATTTTGTCCTGTTCATGGATAAAGACATTCATTTGGCGCGCCATTTGGAATTGCTCGGCATCCCCGTATATAACAGCAGTACAGCGATTGATATTTGCGACAGCAAAGCAAAAACACATCAAGCATTGACCGGCCATGGCATACCGATGCCGAAAACCATATTTCCCCCTTTTACCTACGAAGGGATAGAAAGGGGCCATATGGATGCTTTCATGCAAATCGGCAATGAACTTGGGTATCCCCTTGTCGTTAAGGAAGCATACGGTTCTTTTGGGGAACAAGTATATTTAATCCCAACAGAGGATGAGTTACTAAAGACGATCCATGATCTTGGCCACAAGCCATTTATACTCCAGGAATTCATCAAGCACAGCAAAGGTCGGGACATTCGTGTGAATGTCGTGGGCAATCAAGTCATAGCAGCGATGCAACGCCATTCCGAGCAAGACTTCCGAGCTAATATGACTGCCGGGGGACAGGCTGCACCATATATACCCACCAGTGAAGAAGCACAACTTGCCATCCGATGTGCGCAAATTCTGGGTGCCGACTTCGCTGGCGTCGATTTGTTGTTCGGTGAAGAAGGTCCGCTTTTGTGCGAAGTGAATTCGAATTCGCATTTACTGAATATTTATGAATGTACAGGCATCAACATCGCTGATAGCATGTTCGATTATATCTTGAAAGAATTAGGAAAAGGAAGTGCATCTGATGAAAAAACAAGCAGGCTGGTTGATTTATAACCGTGAAGATGCCTTGAAGAATAAGGGATACATAGATTGGATGCTTAATGAAGCAAGTAAGCTTGATCTTGATTTACACTTTCACTTTCGGGAAGACCTTAGGATCGGTCATCGTTTCAACGAGTTGTACGTGGAACATGTGACACAGCCCATTTCATTGCCGGACTTTGCTATCGTCCGGACCATCGACCCTTTTTTTACAAAGCAACTTGAGCAACTGGGGATTGCTTGCTTTAACTCCTCCTTCGTATCGGAAATCGCGAACGACAAAGCAAAGACGCATCAATATTTGTCCTCGCTCGGGATTCCAATGGCCGATACCGTATATTGTAACGGGAGGCCGAGTGCCGATGACATGGAGTTCCCTTTCATTGCTAAGGAAACAAGTGGTCGCGGCGGGAAACAAGTATATCTAATCGAGCATGCCGATGATCTTGCCGAACTGGATGATGGAAATTGGATAGTCCAAAAACCTGGCTTATTCGGCAGGGATATCCGCGTCTTTGTGGTTGGGAAAAAAGTGAAGGCTGCTGTACTTAGGGAATCCGCTTCCAGTTTCAAGGCAAATTATACGCTGGGCGGATCGGCTTCTCTATATGAGCTGACTGCATCTGAATTAGCCCTTGTTGAAAGGGTAATGAGTTCGTTTGATTTTGGCCTGGTCGGTATCGATTTCATATTGGCGGAAGATGGCAGCCTCATGCTTAACGAAATCGAGGATGTCGTCGGCAGCCGGACATTAAGTGCACTAAGTGATATGAATATCGTACGGGAGTACCTTTCATTTATAAAAGAAAGAATTTCATCCTAATGGAATATTTTTCTTGAATAGCGTTTAAACACAAAAAGGATGAACCGGCTTCAAGCTGGTTCATCCTTTTGTTTTACAGTTGTTTCAGTTCGCTGATCCTGTGGATTACAGAGTCGCGTTTTTCGCTATAGTCTTTTTCCTTGGCACGTTCTTCTTCGATGACGCTTGCCGGCGCCTTTTTAACGAAGCCCTCGTTGCCCAATTTTTTCTGTACGCGCTCAACTTCTTTATTAAGTTTGTCGAGTTCTTTTTCAAGACGTTTCACTTCTTCGTCAATATTGATCAGTCCTGTAAGCGGAAGGATTAGCTCTACGCCAGTTACGACAGCTGTCATGGCTTGAGCAGGCTCTTCGACTTCGATTCCGATCGTCAATTGTTCAGGATTACAGAAACGCTCGATATAGCTGCTGTTTTTCTGTAAAGTCCCTAAGATGGATTCATCTTTCGCTTTTAAGATTAAATTGATTTTTTTGCTTAGCGGTGTGTTCACCTCAGCACGGATATTACGGACTGAGCGGATGATTTCAACCAGCAGCTTCATTTCCTCTGCTGCAACTGTATCCGTCAACCCTTCATTCACTTCCGGCCAAGCGGCAACAGTGATGGACTCACCTTGATGCGGTAGGTTCTGCCAGATTTCTTCGGTAATGAATGGCATGAACGGGTGTAACAATCTCATCGTATTATCCAGTACATAAGCCAAGATCGAGCGCGTCGTCTTCTTAGCTGCTTCGTCTTCGCCATATAGCGGAAGCTTCGCCATTTCAATATACCAGTCACAGAAATCATCCCAAATGAAGTTGTAAAGCACACGGCCCACTTCACCAAACTCATAACGGTCCGCAAGTCTGGTTACGTTTGAAATCGTTTCATTCAAACGCGTCAAGATCCATTTATCAGCTACAGACTTCTCACCGCTTAAATCGATTTCGTCATAAGTCATGCCGTTCATGTTCATCAAAGCAAAACGGGATGCGTTCCAAATCTTATTGGAGAAGTTCCAAACCGCTTCCACTTTTTCCGTGCTATAACGAAGGTCCTGGCCTGGCGAGCTGCCCGTGGATAAGAAGTAACGCAGCGAATCGGCACCGTATTGATCGATTACATCCATCGGATCGACACCATTGCCAAGCGATTTACTCATCTTGCGCCCCTGTTCGTCACGAACCAGACCGTGTATCAGCACATCTTCAAATGGACGTTCACCTGTGAACTCAAGAGCTTGGAAAATCATCCGCGATACCCAGAAGAAAATGATATCATAGCCTGTCACAAGTGCCCCGGTTGGATAGTAGCGTTGGAAATCGACATTGTCCTTGTCAGGCCAGCCCATAGTCGAGAACGGCCATAATGCCGAGCTGAACCATGTATCAAGAACATCTGTATCTTGTTCCCAGTTTTCAGCGTCCGCAGGTTCTTCGTGACCTACATACACTTCACCTGTTTCTTTATGGTACCAGGCTGGAATGCGGTGACCCCACCAAAGCTGACGGGAAATGCACCAGTCGCGGATATTTTCCATCCAATGCAGGTACGTTTTTTCGAAACGGTCCGGTACGAAATGAACTTTTTCCTCATCGGTTCCTTTTTGAAGCTCAACGGATGCATCAGCCAACGGCTGCATTTTAACGAACCATTGAGTCGAAAGATACGGTTCAACAACAGCACCGCTTCTCTCTGAATGGCCGACTGAGTGAAGGTGATCTTCGATTTTGAAAAGTACTCCTTCTTCCTGAAGGTCCTTGACGATTTGTTTCCGGCATTCAAAACGGTCCATGCCTTCATATTTACCAGCCTTTTCATTCATCGAGCCATCTTCATGCATGACAAGGATGCGTTCCAAATCGTGACGGTTCCCGATTTCGAAGTCATTCGGATCATGAGCCGGAGTAATTTTGACCGCGCCTGAACCGAATTCCATATCGACATAATCATCACCGACAATCGGGATTTCCCGGCCTGTAATTGGCAAGCGGACCATTTTGCCGATCAAGTGTTTATAACGGTCATCTTCAGGGTGTACAGCCACAGCAGTATCGCCAAGCATAGTTTCTGGACGGGTGGTGGCAATTTCAATTTCTCCTGATCCGTCAACCAAAGGATATTTCATATGGTAAAATGCGCCCTGCACATCTTTGTAAATAACCTCGATATCGGATAACGCCGTTTTCGTTGATGGATCCCAGTTGATGATGTATTCGCCGCGATAAATCAAGCCCTTGTTATAAAGCGAAACGAACACTTCGCGCACAGCTTTTGAAAGCCCTTCATCAAGAGTGAAGCGTTCACGTGTATAATCAAGTCCAAGACCGAGCTTTGACCATTGATCACGGATATGGCTCGCATATTCCTCTTTCCATTTCCAAGTCTCTTCGACGAATTTTTCTCGCCCAAGGTCATAACGGCTCACGCCTTCCGCACGAAGTTTTTGTTCTACTTTCGCTTGAGTGGCGATACCGGCATGGTCCATGCCCGGTAACCATAAAACGTCATAGCCTTGCATCCTCTTCATGCGTGTCAATATATCTTGAAGCGTCGTATCCCAAGCGTGGCCAAGATGAAGCTTACCTGTCACGTTAGGCGGCGGGATGACAATCGTATATGGTTCTTTTTTATCGTCAACCGTCGTTTCGAAAAACTTTCCATCAAGCCACCATTTGTAGCGGCCTTTCTCTATCGTCTGCGGATCATATTTAGTCGGCATAGAAATTTGGTTCTCTTCCATAACATTTCCTCCTTTTTGGGCATAAAAAAACTTCCATCATCACAAAAGGACGAAGGAAGTTGTTCGCGGTGCCACCTTTTTTCCGAAAAAGAAAAAAATCTCTTTCGGCTCTCAAATCGGATAACGGCTCTTCACCGGCCTTCGCTACTAAGAGGTTCACGAAGACTGCTCGCGGACGACTTCGGATGCTGCTGCCTGGAAACCTCGCACCAATTTGGTTTCCTCTCTGAAAAGTGCATTTCATCTTACTATTTCCGGTCTTTGCATTGATTTATATTCATATGTAAAATCATTGAATGCATATAGTATATAGTACAAAAAACATGGGGCTCGAGTCAATCATCTTTTCGCTTACTTTCTCAGGAATCATCCCTTTTGATACAATTCAAGTTCATTTTCTTTATTTTATCCGCCAGAAACAGTGAATGTGACGGCTGTTTCACCTTTTCCACTGCCCACCCATACAATATAAGAAGTCCTAAAAAGGAAGGTAATATTATGAAGCGAAGATATACTCCCTATACTTTACCGCCTTGGGTGAAGAAATTCCGCGGTGTCTGCCAGCAGTTCATCTTCCCCTTTATTGTGTTCCAAGGATTACGTACGCTGATTTTCCCGACTTTCTTCGATATGCTCCTGCTAATCGCCTTTATTTTCCTGGCCATGTCTTTGTATTTCGAATGGATTTAAGTATTCCCTTACAGCAAAAAAATATACATGACTGGAGATGATCCAATCATGTATATTTAGCTTGGGGGTGATTGTTCTTCTTTGGCAGCCTCGGCGGCAGCCTTTTTCTGCTGTTCGATTTCTTCAATTTTCATCACCATATATTCAATATTTTTCAAAAGCCAAAATTGCCGCTGCAGTTGTGTAACATTATCTAGCTCTGAACGATGGCCCGTGCCATCGGAGTAACCCTTCACTAATTCCAAAGCTGACCCAGGGAATGCCAGATAGCTTTGCATGAGCAGCAATTCTTCTTCTTTCAACGGAAAATAACGAAAATAGTTATATAGCCAGTCAACGCAGTCATCGCATTGGACAGGATAGGTCCTGGCCGATTTAACGAGAAATGGCAGTAAATCGAAATGCGGCGGAGCTGTATTCGAATTCTCAAAATTGATGAAGTAGCCATAACCCCGCTCATCATAAACGAAATGCTTCATGGAAACCTTTCCGTGCGTGACGACGGTTCGAACCTTTTCACTATCCTTCGTTTTTTCATACCAGGTTTCAAATTTCTTGATCGAGTACCTCAGCGCCTGTGAAATATCAGTGTAGAAAGAACAAACCGTCAGTTCGAATGGAGACATATACCACTTCTTTTCACAGCTGACAATATACTCATCTATGAATTCCTTCTCGTTATTCCAGGCATCAAGCGTCCGCTCATAATGGGCTTCCCGTTCATCGATATCCACTTGTATTTCCTTAACGGAAAGTGTATGCATCCGAGCGAGCTCCCTGAACATTTGCTTATGATTTTCATCGCGCTCCCCGTCCCTATCATTATTGAGCCAGGGCATCAGGTAATACAAACGTCCATTATGAAGAACGGCGTAACGCTGATCCATCGTTTGATAAATGGGAACGATCCGGTTATAGCCGCGATGGTACAATTTTTGAACATTTTTGATAAAATCAATGCCGTTCTGCGGTAACATGGATTTCAAGGCAAATGTACCACGATCACTGTAAACTTTTTTTACACGTCCGAAGTCCTCAATATATTGTACATACATGGCATATTCCTTCAATACGGTCTCCGCGTCCCAATCCCGATTGGCAGGCTGCTGATTCTCGTTTTCCCTCACGAGACTCACTCACTTTCTCTAAAAAACTAAACGATCCGATTCCTCTAGCACCTAAAAAACAGGAGCAGACCATATGCTCTGCTCTCTGTCCTGGTCAATTCTTATATGCAACCGCCTTCGGTATATAGATGACTTGCCCTTCATGGACGTTCTGATTCGACTCCAATTCATTGCTGAAAAGTATCGATTGAACCGTAACATCATATCGTTGAGCCAAGTCATCAAGCGTTTCCCCTTGCTGAACAATGCAAACCTTCATCCTTACTAGTTCTTCTTCTTGTTTCCGTCCGAATAAATCCATGATGGATAGCTGCTTTTCATCATGATTGGCCGTTTCTTTATCATCACGTTCCGCGGCTTGTTTCCTGCCTTTGAAATTCTTACCATCCTTAGCCGGAGGCGCTGGTCTTTCCCTCTTTTTGAATAGATCTCTTATGGACGAATTGGATTCCTCTTCCTGTTCCACCTTCACATTCTCATTAAGGATAGGGCCCGCTGCAACGTCATCTTCTCCCTGCCGGATAACATCCTCGGATTCTATATTCGAAACAGGGCTATTTTGATGCTTGGTTGCATGATTTGGCTCTTCCACTACATCTTCTCTCAATGTCACCTTAGGAATCTCCATCTTCTCCATGGAATCCTGACTGCTTGGTACTTCCTCCAGTTTTGCCTCTCCCATTGAAGGTACTTTTTCCGCGGAGTCAGGAGGATCGCCGATTACTTCTTCTTCTACAGCTTCTTCCTCTCTATGCACTTCCGCTTCCCACTCCTCCTCTTCCGGATATGGTGAAACGGGCATTTCAAAAACTGGGGCATTATGCTGATCGCTTAAAAAAATCGGTTCCTCTTCTTCTTCTTCGTTTGCTTCGGAAACTCGTTTTGATTCTGCAGTAAAAGGCGCGTATAACTCTTCTTCCTCCTCATCACGGAAAATAGGCTGAAAATCCGGGATTGGCGGCACTGCAGCTGCATAAGGAATATATGACTCATTTTCCTCCCCATCCGTTTCTTCCTGTTCCTCTGTTTCCCCAACTTCCTGCTCAGTATCGTAACGTTCTTCCACATATGAATCATTATAGATTCCGGTTATCAAAAGGTCTGCCTGCAATTTCAAACAGTTATGCTCTGGCATGGCATAATCAAAGCTTTGAATCGAGACATCGACCTCATCCAATGAGGCAATCCGATTATTCGGAATCGTTATATCAACCGGAAAACGGTGTGTGAACTCATTAAGTCCATCGAGATGCCTCTCGACCTTTTGAACCGCTTTTGGCAAAAAGGTCTGCGAAAACTCCTCTTCTTCACCATTTTGCGAGCCTTTGTATTCACCGCTTAAATCTAACGAGCCTCGTATATAAACATATTGATCACTTTCTTGAATCGCCACATTCGGATCAAGGGAAATGGAATATAGCTCAGCCACTTCCTGTCCCTTCTGGAACCAAACGGATTCCTCTAAAGAAAATCGTAAATACGATTCATTTTCTTGCGACAAGACAACTCCTCCTTTCAGCTTCAGGAAACGGTACCTATACCAATACCAATCTATGAAGGAAGGAAGCTGATTATTCCTTAATTTCATTTGCAATACTCCTTATCTTTCCTAAGCCTTTTAATAAGAAGGAGATCCAATTTTTAGGCAGGATTGTATCAATCGGGCTGAAAAATCCGGCATGATCCGGGCTACCGTCTTATTAATTCGGCCTATCTACATTCGGGAATTCTACCAATTCATTCGGCCTCCTACTTTTGATTCGTCTCTTCCATTAATGATTGAATTCAAAAAAACTGGCTACCTTTCTCCAAAAGCCTTTGGAGAAAGGTAGCCAGTTCAAATTATTTATATCTAATATAGCGGTAGTTCATGACGACTTGCATCATTTTTTTAATTTTGCAAAAGCCTGTTCTGCCGCTGCAATGGTCTTTTCGATATCTTCATCACTATGTGCAGTGGAAAGGAATAAACCTTCAAACTGTGATGGCGGCAAGTAGATGCCTTGATTCGCCATTTCCCTATAGTAAGAAGCAAAGAACTCTAAGTCGGATGTTTTGGCTGTATCATAGTTTATGACTTCTTCATTAGTAAAGAAAAGTCCAATCATGGAACCGGCACGGTTGAATGTATGGGGAACTCCGTACTTTTCCGCTGCTTCTCCAATTCCTTTTTCGAGCATATCCCCTTTTCGGGTGAACTCATCATAGGATTCTGGAGTCAATTGGCTCAGCGTTTCAAGGCCAGCCGTCATCGCAAGAGGATTACCAGATAATGTCCCTGCTTGATAGATTGTCCCACTCGGGGCAATCTGTTCCATGAATTCGCGCTTGCCTCCGAATGCTCCGACAGGCAATCCGCCGCCAATTACTTTCCCAAGGCAAGTCAGGTCAGGTACGATGCCAAAATAGCCTTGTGCACAATTATAGCCGACACGGAACCCTGTCATAACTTCGTCAAAGATCAATAAAGCCCCGTATTGGGTCGTTACTTCACGTAAGCCTTCAAGGAAACCAGGTTGTGGCGGAACCACGCCCATGTTCCCTGCAACAGGTTCCACGATGATGCAAGCGATGTCTTCGCCAAATTGTTCAAACGCATATTTGGTTGCAGCAAGATCATTATATGCCACGGTAATCGTATTTTTAGCAATGCCTTCCGGTACTCCAGGGCTATCCGGTAAACCTAACGTTGCAACGCCTGAACCCGCTTTGATTAGCAATGAATCGCCATGGCCATGATAGGAACCTTCGAATTTCAGGATTTTATCCCGGCCTGTAATGCCTCGTGCCAGCCTTAGTGCACTCATCGTCGCTTCGGTTCCTGAAGATACCATCCGGATCATTTCAATCGATGGTACCCGTTCAATGACCAACTTGGCCAGTTCATTCTCGATCAGCGTAGAAGTCCCGAAGCTTGTACCTGATTCCGCTACCTTTTTCAATGATTCCACGACA
The DNA here is from genome assembly GCF_014844095.1 of Brevibacillus sp. JNUCC-41. Taxonomy (NCBI): domain Bacteria; kingdom Bacillati; phylum Bacillota; class Bacilli; order Caryophanales; family Bacillaceae; genus Peribacillus; species Peribacillus sp. JNUCC41. The sequence continues at coordinate 177,533 of NZ_CP062163.1, forward strand.
CGGTCATTCGTGTGACCAAGGATAAGCGGTCCCCATGATAGAACATAGTCGATATATTCATTTCCATCGATATCATACATTTTTGAGCCTTTTCCACGCTCCATGAAAATGGGATCCATGTCCACAGATTTAAAGGCACGTACCGGGCTGTTCACGCCGCCTGGCATCAAATTTTTTGCTTCGGCAAACGCTTTTTTCGATTTTTCATATGACCGCATGATTCCATCCCCTTTTTCCATTACAGGTTATATTTTTTATATCATTGATTATCTTCGTTTATCCAGCGTGCTACCTCTTTTGAAAAATACGTAATGATCAAGTCGGAACCTGCGCGTTTCAAGCCTGTCAGCATTTCCATCACTATCGCTTTTTCATCAATCCAGCCATTTTGGGCAGCAGCCTTGACCATTGAATATTCACCGCTGACATTATAGGAAACAACCGGAAGATTAAAGTTATTCTTAACGTCCCTGATGATGTCCATGTAGGAAAGGGCTGGTTTCACGATTAGGAAATCCGCACCTTCAGCAACATCGGATTCAGCCTCACGGAATGCTTCAAGGCGATTGGCGGGATCCATTTGGTAAGTTTTCCTGTCGCCAAATTGTGGCGCACCATTCGCAGCATCACGGAATGGGCCGTAAAAAGCCGAAGCGTATTTCACCGCATAGGACATGATCGGAATATCTTCATACCCCGCTTCATCCAGACCTGTACGGATGGCCGCAACGAAACCGTCCATCATATTGGAAGGCGCAATGATATCGGCGCCGGCCTCTGCCTGGCTGATTGCCGTTTTGGCAAGAAGGTCAAGAGAAGCGTCATTAAGGATTTTTTCCCCTTCAACGACCCCGCAATGGCCATGGCTTGTATACTCACAAAGGCAGGTATCCGCAATGACAATAACTTCTGGATATTGTTTTTTAATAAAGCGGGTTGCCTCTTGCACAAGTCCGTTGTGATGAAATGCCCCTGTGCCTTGTTCGTCTTTATCATGATCAAAAGGGACACCGAATAAAATGACTGATTTGATTCCCAGACTCACGACTTCATCCATTTCGGCCCCCAGATTATCCATCGATAGCTGATAGATGCCTGGCATGGAGTTGATTTCATTTTTCACATTTTCCCCGTCGATGACGAAGATCGGATAGATCAAATCCTCTTTATGCAATTGCGTTTCACGGACTAATGCCCTCATGCCAGCACTTGCACGCAAGCGACGGTGGCGATTGAATGGAATGTTTTTCATTTTAAAGTTCCTCCCTTTTTACTTCTTTTCAAGATGAAGCGTATTAACTCCGCAACCATGGCATCCGTCGTATATACATCTGGACAGACATCGACGGATAGCCCATGTTTTTCAGCTGTTTTAGCGGCAATCGGCCCGATGCAGGCGATGATGATCCGGTCTATGTATGTATCCAATTCATGGCGTTTCATGATCTGCAAAAAATGATTGACCGTCGATGAACTCGTAAAGGTTATGATGTCGATTTCATGGTTCTTTATAAGACGCACCAGTTTTTTTTCACTGCTTCGGGGAAGCACTGTATGATAAATAATCACTTCATCACAAGATGCACCAGCTTCATTGATCGCCTCCGCAATGACTGCCCTTGCGAGATTTCCTTTTGCCAGCAGCACGCGTGCCCCCGGATCAAGCCGGGTATTGAACTCCGCCACGAACCCTTCCGCAACAAACTGAGCTGGAACGAAATCCGCCTTATATCCATGCCGTTTCAGGGCCGCTTCTGTTTTGGAGCCGATTACGGCTATTTTCGGAAGGTTTAAAGGCTGGTCTCCAAGTAGCTTAAAGAAGAAATCCACCCCATTTTGACTGGTCAGAATGATCCAGTCATATGTAAGCAACTCTTCTAACCGCTGTTGTACATCTTCCAAATGATCAGGAAGAGTGAACTCAAGCAATGGCACAAGAAGCGGCGTTCCGCCATTTTTTTCGATCGACTCTTTTAAACCATCTGCCTGTCCTTTCCCTCTGGTGATTAATACCTGATAATCCTTAAGAGGTTGAACGGGATTCATTACTGATCAAGCTCTTCTTTTACGCGATCGATCAATGCTTTACCGCCCATTTCACTAATCTGTTTGGCTGCAGCATGCCCAACCGCCTCGGGATCAGCGCCCTCAACCATTTCTTTATAAATCACCTTTCCATCCGGGGCAGCGACCAAAGCCGTCAACGAAACGGATCCATTTTCTTTTGCCACCGCAAATCCGGCAATCGGCACCTGGCATCCGCCTTCCATTTTATCCAAAAAGGCACGTTCCGCTTCAACCGTTCTTTTCGTTTTTTCACAGGTCAATTTCGCAAGTTCCGCCAACAGATCCTTGTCATCTGCGCGGCATTCAATGGAAAGTGCTCCTTGTCCAACTGCCGGAATGCAAATATCCTCATCTAAAAATTCCGTTACGATGTCCTGTTCCCATCCCATTCTTGATAGTCCGGCCGCTGCTAAAATGATGGCATCATAATCTTCCGTTTTCAGCTTATTCAGACGGGTATCGATATTACCGCGAATCCATTTAATTTCAAGGTCCGGCCTTCTAGCCAAAATTTGCGCGCCGCGGCGCAAGCTGCTTGTACCTATGATGGAACCGGGCTTCAGTTCGGAAAGAGTTTCATGGTTCTTTGAAATCAAGGCATCCCGATGGTCCTCCCTAGGTGGTATGCAGCCAATCGTCAAGCCTGGAGGCAGCACTGCAGGCATATCTTTCATACTATGTACGGCCATATCAATTTCTTTATCAAGCATCGCTTGTTCGATTTCTTTAACGAATAAACCCTTTCCGCCTACCTTGGAAAGTGTAACATCAAGGATTTGGTCACCCTTTGTGACAATTTCCTTCACCTCGAACTCGTATGGGACCCCAAGCCCTTTAAGTTGATCGATAACCCAGTTCGTTTGGGTAATCGCTAATTTACTACGTCTAGAACCGACAATTATTTTTCTCATAGTTTCCTCCTAAGTATTCCAAAAGTGGAATGTTGAAAGGCTTCCGAAAAGGAAAAAGTTAATTAACACAATCATGAAAGATCCAATATTCAGAAAGGCTAGCGTCCTTCCATACATTTGTTTCCGAATTTTCAAGTATAAAAACACACTGTAAGCGATAAGCAAAATGAATGAGCCGATGATTTTCATGTCCAGCCACGATACCCCAGGCACTTTTATATAAGCCCATTGAATCCCCAGGATAAGGGAGACCACTAATAATGGAACACCTATTACCGCGAGGACATAAGACATATGCTCGAGCTTTGTTAAATCGCCGAGTCGAAGCAGGCGTTTCCCCCATTTCTTCCTTTTCAGTAAATCATATTGAATTAAGTATAAAAGTGAAAAGACGAAAGAAAGTGTGAATGCCCCATATGATAGGATGGCAAAAGTGATATGTATGAGCAATAGCTCCGAAACCAGGCGCTGTGCAAGCACTTGAGATTCTATCTGAACAGGCGCGAAGGTATGGATGGCCATGACCATGAAACCTAGTACATTCGTAAAAAAGACCGTAAAATCGACTCTTAGCAATCGGTTAATGATTAAAGATAGCGATATGAGGACCCATGCATAAAAATATAAGCCTTCAAAAATCGTCAATACCGGGAACCTTCCCGTTTTCAACACATACAGAAACAAAAAAATTGTTTGCAGTACCCAAACAATAGAAAGCAACCAGAAGGCGACCCTATTCGCCTTCTGGTTATTATTAAGGAAATCGATAAAATATAAAAGCATACTGACGGCATACAACAAAACAGTGGCTTCATGCAATCTTGTCATTAGTAATTCCATATCTACCCCATTACTGGACAGGAACTGGATTCAATAGGGATGGTTTGGAGCTGCTCCGTTCTTTTTCATCCGCAACCAGCTGGTCTTCAATCAATTCCTCTAAATGGAAGATTTTCACGAAATTATTCAATTGCTCTTTTGCATTCGGCTCATCTGCCAGCTCTTTTGCATAAAGGATCGGATCTTTCAGCATTTGGTTGATGATGCTTTTCGTATGCTTGTTCAGAACCTTTTTGTCACGTTCGCTTAAATGCGGAAGCTTTCTTTCGATGCTCTCCATCGTTTCCTTCTGGATCGATAGGGATTTTTCCCGTAAAGAAGAAATGACGGGAACCACACCAAGCAAATTAATCCATTGGTTGAAGTCCACAATTTCCGATTCGATCATCAATTCTATTTTCTCGGCAGCTTTTTTACGTTCTTCGATATTGGCTTGCACGATCCCTTCAAGATCGTCAATGTCATACAAGAAGACATTTTCCAGCTCGGCCAATGTCGGATCGAGGTCACGCGGCACTGCGATATCGACCATGAAAATAGGACGGCCTTTACGAAGCTTATTGATGAATGACATCATTTCCTTTGTTACAAGAAGATCTTTTGATCCAGTTGAAGTAATCAGGATATCAGTTTCCACTAAAGCGCATTGCAGCTCTTGAAGCTGTTTCGCCGTACCATTGAATCTCTCGGCCAGGTCAACCGCTTTCTGGAACGTACGGTTAATGACCGTAATGCTGTCTGCGCCATTGCTATGAAGATTTTGTATGGCCAGCTCACCCATCTTACCGGCCCCAAGAATCAAGACATTCTTGCCGTTCAGGCCTCCAAAGATTTTTTTTGCAAGCTCGACTGCCGCATAGCTGACGGAAACGGCATTGGTATTGATTTCGGTTTCCGAATGAGCTTTTTTAGCTAATGTAAGGGCTTGCTTGAAGAGATGGTTAAAAACGGTACCGATCGTATCTTCCTTCTGACCTAACAGATAGCTTGAACGTACTTGTCCCAAAATCTGAGTTTCTCCCAGTATCATGGAATTCAAGCCGCAGGTAACTGAAAATAAATGCTCGACAGCCCCATCGCCTTCATAAATGAACAGATATTTAGAAAATTCTTCTTTATCGATATTGAACCATTCCGAAAGAAATTCCTTTATATAATACCTGCTTGTATGAAGCTGATCACCGACCGCATATATTTCCGTCCTGTTGCATGTAGAAATAATAATGTTTTCCAAGATGCTTTTTTTATTTTTAAGAGCTTTCATTGCCTCGGCAAGTTCGGCTTCGTTAAACGATAGTTTTTCCCGAATTTCTACAGGGGCAGTTTTGTAATTTATACCAACCGCTAGAATATGCATCCTTTTGTTTTGCACCCCCAAAATTTTTCATGTAAATTTATTATACCATGTACTAAAATGGTTTCACGCAAATAATATGAACAGTTTATGAAAACGTATGCTACCATGGAAAAGACAGCCAAAACGCCAGAATTATTACAAAAGGTGTCTAAGCGGATTTGTAAGTTACATAAGTTACATACATGTTTCGACATTGTGTACAAAAGTACCATATCAAAAATGGCAAAAAACTTCAAGTAATCGAATTGCATAGGAGGATAAAATGAAAACGCAGCGTATTTTCCCAGGAATCGTTTTAATGGGTTTCGGGCTCTATTTTTTTCTAGAACATTCCCAAATCGAAATCTTTCCAGGCTTTTTCAGCTGGCCCACTTTATTATGTATAGTAGGTGCCGCCTTCCTGATTCAGGCATATAGCGGTAATGAATATGAGTCCATCCTGCCAGGCGTTATCTTACTCGGGTTCGGGGCTCACTTCCACATCGTCGAGAACCTGGATATTTGGCCGGATAATATAGGTATCTTTATTTTAATCATCTCTCTGGGATTTATTCTCCGGGCACGCAAAACAAATTCTGGAATGTTTCACGGCATGGTACTATTCATCATCTCGATCACTTTATTATTCTATGATAAAATCAAAACGTCTTTCGGGTTTGATGTTACAACTACCGCGAACATCGAAAGGTTTTGGCCATTTGCCTTGATGGCAATCGGCATTTATTTTTTGGTTCGAAAAAAGTGAAAATTTTTGATTGGCAATTTATACGAATTACATAATGAAAAAGGGTATTCCAGATGCGGAATACCCTTTTCTTTTACATATATTTCTTAAGGACGCCCCATGCTTGTTCCTTACCTTCGCCTGTTTCACCAGAGAATAGAAGCAATTCATCTTCTTTTTCCATATTTAACGTTTGGCGCGTGATTTTCAAGTGCTTCTGCCATTTGCCTTTTGGAATTTTATCCGCTTTAGTGGCAATAACGATCCGGGGCAGATCATAATGCTTCAGGAATTCATACATTGCGATATCATCCTTTGTCGGCGGATGACGCAAATCGACGATCAGAAGCGCAGCGCGGAGCTGGTCACGGGAAGTGAAGTACGTTTCAATCATCTTTCCCCAAGCATCACGCTCGGTCTTAGATACTTTTGCATAACCATAACCAGGTACATCCACAAAATGGAGTGCTTCATTTATGATATAAAAATTCAAGGTTTGCGTCTTACCCGGTTTAGAGGATGTGCGCGCCAAGTTTTTTCGATTGATCATTTTGTTGATGAAACTGGATTTCCCAACGTTGGAACGGCCTGCCAAGGCAAATTCCGGTATTGGGGTATTAGGATATTGTTCAGGCTTCACAGCACTGATGACAATATCTGAACTCGTCACTTTCATTCGTTCACACCTACCAATGCATGCTCAAGGACTTCATCGACGTGTGAAACTGGAACAAAAGTTAATGCTTTACGGACACTTTCCGGGATATCATCAATATCCTTTTCGTTATTTTGCGGGATGATGATTTTCGTAAGTCCTGCGCGATGGGCCGCTAAAGATTTTTCTTTAAGCCCGCCGATCGGAAGAACCCGTCCGCGTAATGTAATTTCGCCTGTCATGCCTACCTCTTTTCTGATCGGCCTATTTGTAAGGGCCGATATTAACGCTGTTGCAATCGTGATGCCTGCAGAAGGGCCATCTTTTGGGACCGCACCTTCGGGGACATGAATATGGATATCGTATTTTTCATGGAAGTTCGCATCAATCTGAAGTTTCTCGGTTTTTGAACGGACATAACTGAAAGCAGCCTGTGCTGACTCTTTCATTACATCGCCAAGCTTTCCTGTCAGAATCAGCTTGCCTTTACCTGGTGATAAGGAAACCTCGATTTGCAGCGTATCGCCACCTACCGACGTGTACGCTAACCCATTGGCTACACCGACTTGGTTCTCGACTTCCGCCTGTCCATAATGGAACATGGTTTTCCCTAAAAACTCCTCGACATTCTTTTCAGAAATGACGACCCGCTTTTTATCTCCGGACACGATGATTTTTGCAGTCTTCCGACAGATGCTTGCAAGCTGTCGCTCCAGACTCCGAACGCCGGCTTCCCGAGTATAGTAACGGATGATTTTTGTTAGAGCTTCCTCACGTATTTGCAGTTGTGTCTTCAATAGACCATGGTTTTCCAGCTGTCTAGGCAGCAAGTGATCCTTGGCTATATGAAGTTTCTCTATCTCAGTATAACCTGCAATCGAAATGATTTCCATACGATCACGAAGCGGACCGGGAATCGATCCCAAATTATTCGCCGTCGCGACGAACATGACTTTGGAAAGATCGTAGGTTTCTTCAATATAATGATCACTGAAATTATGATTTTGCTCCGGATCAAGCACCTCCAGCATCGCTGCAGATGGGTCTCCCCTAAAGTCATTGGACATCTTATCCACCTCGTCCAGTAAAAAGACAGGGTTGATCGTTCCGGCTTTTTTCATGCCTTGAATGATCCGTCCCGGCATCGCCCCTACATATGTGCGGCGATGTCCGCGGATTTCTGATTCATCGCGCACTCCGCCTAAAGATATACGGACGAAATTCCTATTCAGGGATGAAGCGATCGATTTAGCCAGGCTCGTTTTCCCGACCCCTGGCGGTCCCACCAAACAAAGGATCGGTCCCTTCAATGAATTGGTCAATTGCTGGACGGCCAAATACTCAAGCACCCGCTCCTTCACCTTTTCCAAACCATGGTGGTCCCTGTTCAGGATTTTTTCGGCTTTATGAATATTCAAGTCATCTTTGGTCGCTTTAGTCCATGGAAGCGAAATCAGCCATTCGATATAATTGCGGATGACAGAACTCTCGGCTGAGCTCGAAGGAACTTTTTCATAACGGTCCAATTCCTTTAATGCCGTTTCTTTGATATGCTCAGGCATATCCGCTTCTTCAATCTTTTCGTTGAGGACCTCAATCTCCCCTGTTTTTCCTTCTTTATCGCCCAATTCCTTTTGGATCGCTTTCATTTGTTCTCGTAAATAATATTCCTTTTGAGTCCGTTCCATCGAACGCTTAACACGCTGGCCGATCTTTTTCTCGAGAAAAAGAACTTCCTTCTCGTTATTGATGATCTCGATGACACGGCTTAAACGCTCTTTCATATCAATGGTCTCAAGCACTTCTTGCTTCTCCTTCAATTTCAAAGGCAAGTGTGAAGCGATTATATCCGCCAATCGCCCAGGCTCTTCAATATCCGCAGTGGAAGAAAACGTTTCACCGGTTATCTTTTTGGACATTTTTATGTATTGTTCAAAATAATCCAGTAGTGTGCGCATTAATGCTTGATGTTCAGCATCCTTTTCATCACTGTCTTCATATATTTTAATCTTGGCACCATAATGTGTCTCATAATCGTAAAATTCAATGACTTCTGCGCGGTTCAACCCTTCCACCAACACCCGGATTGTACCATTCGGAAGCTTCAACATCTGTTTTACCTTTGTTAAAGTTCCCATTGTAAATAAATCTTCTTCACCTGGTTCGTCCAACGAAACATCTTGTTGTGTCGTCAAAAATATAAGATGGTCTTCCACCATTGCTTTCTCAAGGGCTTGCACTGATCTATCTCGGCCTACATCTAAATGAAGTACCATCGTTGGATATACAAGCAATCCTCTTAGCGGCAGGAGGGGGACGATGATTTCTTTATCAGTCATTTCCTGACACCTCCATCTAATTAGTATCGTCGTTGTAAACTATTTACCCATGTTCTCAACCTTTTAACAATTCTATCCTATTTATATAGAAGTGTCTATTCGTTTACCTTAACACGTTTCGACTGCTTTTATTATCTCCAATATTGGATAAAAAAGCACGTCTGAATGCGTGTTTATTTTACGTCAGATTTGTCGGGAACGCCAATATGGTCCTTAAAATGCCCCGGTTCCATTTTTTAGCCGGGGCATTTCCTTTATACACTTTCTTTTTTCGATAGGTCCAAGGTTGTAAGGATTTGTTCCGACATCAATTCTTTTTTCAGTGCCTGATCCAGCACTTCTTTTACATTCGTAACGGGAATGATTTCTATATCCTTGATTTCAGATAGAAGTGGCTGCATGTTTTCGGCTGGGATGATTACTTTCTTAGCCCCAGCCAGTTTAGCCGCCTTGATTTTCGGAATGACACCTCCGATCGGTTTAACGCCGCCATGAATGCTTATTTCCCCAGTCATCGCCACGGTGTGATCAACAGGGATTTTATATATGGCCGAGTATATGCCTGTGGCCATTGCAATTCCTGCAGAAGGGCCATCTACTGGACTTCCGCCTGGGAAGTTCACATGGATATCGAATTGATCGGCAGGCACTCCCATCGACCGTAAAACCGTAATGACATTTTCTATCGAACCTTTTGCCATGCTCTTGCGGCGAATCGATTTGCCACCCCCGCCGCCGATACTCTCTTCTTCAACGATGCCGGTAATGTTTATCGAACCTTTTTCATCAGAAGCAGCCATGACCGTAACCTCGATTTCCAGCAACGCCCCGCTGTTGGGACCATAGACTGCAAGACCGTTGACAAGGCCTATTTTAGAATTCGATTCTATTTTCCTGTCCATTCTTTGTGTCAGCTGGCTGCTATGGGCCATCCAATCTATATCTTCTTCCCTGATAAACGTCCTGTTTTCATTAATTGATATTCCTGCAAGAGTCTGAATCATGTTGACAGCTTCCCTGCCATTTCGGGCATAATCCGAAATAGACTGCAAGCCTTTTTCACTGATGGTGATCTCCACTTTATCAGAGGCATTCTTAGCCACGGTGATTATTTCTTCCCGGTCAAGTTCTCGGAAAAACACTTCTATGCATCTTGAACGTATCGCAGGCGCGATTTCATTTGGCGTTCTTGTTGTGGCTCCAATCAGCCGAAAATCAGCCGGTAGCCCATTTTTAAAAATATCATGGATGTGAGTGGGAATATTTTGATTTTCCTCTTGATAATAAGCACTTTCCAGAAAGACCTTACGATCCTCCAATACCTTTAACAGTTTATTCATCTGTATTGGATGAAGCTCTCCTATTTCATCTATGAACAGTACGCCGCCATGAGCATTGCTGACTGCCCCCTGCTTTGGCTGCGGAATGCCAGCCTGTCCCATTGCCCCAGCTCCTTGGTAAATTGGATCGTGCACAGAACCAATGAGTGGATCGGCAATCCCTCGTTCATCGAACCTGGCTGTAGTGGCGTCCAATTCAACGAAAACGGCCGAATTCTTAAAAGGGGACTTGCCATTTTTCTTCGCCTCTTCCAAAACAAGTCTGGCAGCTGCCGTTTTCCCTACCCCTGGGGGACCGTAAATTATCACATGCTGGGGATTCGGCCCACATAAAGCAGCTTTTAAAGATTTAATCCCATCTTCTTGACCGACGATTTCATTAAATGTGCTTGGTCTAACCTTTTCTGCCAATGGCTCTGTTAACGAAATCGATCTCATCTTCCGTAATTGGTCCATCTCTTTACGTGAATCACGGTCAATGGAAACTTTTTGTGTCCGCTGGCCTTTCAATAAGTTCAAAAAATACAATCCAATAATGATCCCAAAAAAAAGCTGGATAAACAACGCCAATCCTGTCCAATTCATCGTATTCCCTCCTGCACTCTCCTAGTTTGTCATTTCTGTTAGTATCTCCTTTGGAAGGGCGAAATTATCCAAGAAATTCGTGTTGAAAATTTTGGCGTTTTTATCCTGAATAACAATAATTTATAAAAAGACAAAGAAAAAGACTGCCAGGCTGAACTGGCAGTCTAAACTGTAAATAACTCAAAATTAATTGGTTTTACCCTACTGTTTTTTTAAAGTATAAACGTTGATTTCCACTACAGGCACTCACTTTCCGCGGGCGGTCCGGGAGCCTACTCGACGCTCTGCGCCTGCGTGGGTTCCCTGTGACCCGTATTCCCCCAGGAGTCTCGCACCTTCCGTTCCAACAAAGAAAAAGACTGCCAGGATGAACTGGCAGTCTTGCTTTTCCATATGATCAAGCAGATGTTTTCTTTTCTTGTCCTTTGATTGTTGTACCGTCTTTTAGGACGAGCTTTGGAGATTCGTTTTTCGAAATCGTGCTGCCAGTGATTACACATTTTGCAACGTCATCACGTGAAGGCAGATCGAACATCACTTCAAGAATGATGCCTTCGATGATGGAACGCAGACCACGTGCACCAGTTTTACGTTCAATTGCCTTTTTAGCAATTTCACTTAGCGCTTCCTGTTCGAATTCCAATTCAACATCGTCAAGCTCAAGCAATTTTTGATATTGTTTAACAAGCGCATTTTTCGGCTGTGTAAGGATTTCAATCAAAGCAGCTTCATCCAATTGCTCAAGAGTCGCAATTACCGGAAGACGTCCGATGAATTCCGGAATTAATCCGAAACGAAGCAAGTCTTCAGGAAGGACTTTGGAAAGCAATTCTTTTTCTGCAATATCATCCTTTTTCACATCAGAGCCAAAGCCGATGACTTTTTGACCAAGACGGCGTTTGATGATCGGTTCGATGCCATCAAAGGCACCGCCGCAGATGAACAAAATATTGGTCGTATCGATTTGGATGAATTCTTGATGTGGATGTTTACGACCACCTTGAGGCGGAACGCTTGCAACCGTTCCTTCAAGTATTTTCAATAAAGCTTGTTGCACACCTTCACCAGACACGTCACGTGTAATGGAAGGATTTTCTGATTTACGGGCAACTTTATCGATTTCATCAATATAAATGATGCCTTTTTCCGCTTTTTCCACATCATAATCTGCTGCTTGGATCAATTTTAGCAAGATGTTTTCGACATCTTCCCCAACATATCCAGCTTCAGTCAATGAAGTCGCATCAGCAATGGCAAAAGGAACATTCAGTAATCGCGCCAATGTTTGCGCAAGAAGGGTTTTCCCGCTTCCAGTCGGTCCGATTAGGGCGATGTTACTTTTTGAAAGCTCCACATCGTCGACTTTGCTATTGGAATTGATACGTTTATAATGGTTGTAAACAGCGACAGCCAAAGATTTCTTCGCCTGTTCTTGTCCAATCACATATTCGTCAAGAATTTCACGGATTTCCATAGGCTTAGGAACATCTCTGAATTCTACTTCTTCATCAGTTCCCAGCTCTTCTTCGACGATCTCCGTACAAAGTTCTATACACTCGTCACAAATATAGACACCTGGACCAGCAACCAGTTTACGGACTTGTTCTTGTGTTTTACCGCAAAAAGAACATTTTAACTGTCCTTTTTCATCATTAAATTTAAACATGTACGTTCACCCCTTTAAATACTCTTCCAACTCTATTACATAGCGGTACCCAATCATAATAAAAAGAAACTAGGCACACATCTACTTAAACATTCCAAAATCCTAAGTATGTTTTGCATTTTATCATGTTCTTGGAAGTTTAGTAACAAAAATGCTCACGGTCCGAGTTGTTAAATAAGTACAATAATCAATCAATATGTATTTGCCCTTTACCAGTATGCCCAAAACTTTAGATCTTTAAAAGCAGGATTTGCTGTATAAATATGTATATGCGGTATTAGAACTAATCTACACCGAAATCCCAAAAAAATCAATCAGGAAATAACCGATATTTGAAATTTACACCGATTCTCAATATGTATAAAACAAGGCACGATTACTCGCGCCTTGTTTTTTAAAGGAAATATTTTAATCTACTTATTTATTAACAATTATTTTGCGTCAACTGTTTTGCTGTTTTCCACCAAGAAGTCAATTGCTTTCTTAATTTTAAGATCGCCTTTGATTCCTTCTAAGTTTCCAAGAGCTTGTTTGATCGCGTCAACTTCCATATTGTACATAGTAGCCATTTGTGCAAGTTCAGCTTCTACATCTTCGTCAGTAGCTTCAAGTTTTTCAACTTCAGCGATCGCTTCAAGAGTTAAGCTCGTACGAACTTGTCCTTCAGCTTCTTCTTTCATTTGCGCTTTTAAAGCTTCTTCATCTTGACCTGAGAATTGGTAGTAAAGCTCCAAATTAAGACCTTGAGATTGAATGCGTTGAGAGAACTCATTCATCATGCGGTCAACTTCGTTTGAAATCATTGCTTCAGGAACGTCTATTTCTACACCTTCAACAGCTTTGCCAATTACAGTGTTTTGAATGAAGTTTTCTTCTTCATGTTTTTTGTCATGCTCTAATTTATGTTTTGTTTTTTCTTTAAGTTCAGCCAAAGTTTCCACTTCGTCGTCGACATCTTTCGCGAACTCATCATCCAACTCAGGAAGTTGTTTTGTTTTGATTTCGTGAATTTTCACTTTGAATACAGCTGGTTTACCTGCAAGTTCAGCAGCATGGTATTCTTCAGGGAATGTAACTTCGATATCTTTTTCAGCGCCAGTTTCAAGACCTACAAGTTGCTCTTCAAATCCTGGAATGAAAGAGTTTGAACCGATTTCCAATGAATGGTTTTCTGAAGCTCCGCCTTCGAATGCTTCACCATCAACGAATCCTTCGAAGTCAAGAACAACTGTATCGCCTTCAGCAACTTGTCCTTCTTCTTTAACGACAAGCTCAGCTTGACGCTCTTGCAAAGTTTTCAATTCGTTTTCAACATCTTCGTCAGTTACTTCAGTATTGAATTTTTCAACTTCAACACCTTTGTAATCTCCCAATTTAACTTCAGGCTTAACTGTTACAGTTGCAGTGAAGATCAGGTTTTCGCCTTTTTCCATTTTCTCGATGTCGATTTCTGGACGATCAACAGGCTGAATTCCAGCTTCTTCGACAGCATTTGCATAAGCATCTGGAAGAATGATATCAAGCGCATCTTGGTAAAGTGATTCTACGCCGAATTTTTTTTCGAACATTTGACGTGGCATTTTACCTTTACGGAAGCCAGGTACATTTACTTGTTTCACTACTTTTTTGAAAGCTGCGTCTAAACCTTCGTTTACTTTTGCAGCGTCAACTTCGATTGTTAGTACGCCTTGGTTACCTTCTTGTTTTTCCCATTTTACAGACATGTGTTTCCCTCCAAAAATCTATATACTTCAATAATAAGCATTGGATGAATATGCTTTGCAAGTGTTAACAAGTCATCCTTCAAATATACCCCAAAAATATTGGGGTAATCGTCAAAATTAGACGATTATACATTACAACCACTACATTATACCACAGGATTAATCTGTTACAACAGCAATAGCTTAAATAATGGGATAAGAAATTTCTTCAATTTCTTTTATATTGGAAAGAATATCCGCAACGCTTTCCTCATCAGCCTGGTAAAGGTCCGCCAATTCCCTCATGAAAACTTCCCCGGTCATGTATTCTTCCGCCAAGGCATGATAGGCAGCTGCCCATGCAGGCAAACTTTCCGGTCCGGGTTCAAAAGGAAACAATAAAAAAGATTGACGTTCAATCAAACTATGGACCATTTCAAATAAGCTCGGATTATCCTGACTGATTTCCTCTTCGGTCAGTCCGGTTACCTTCTTATAAAAGTCCGTCTCCTTCAAACTTTTCAATTCGCTTGGTATGACCGACTTTGATTGATTGAATTTCTTCAACGTCACTTCCTCGTTATATTCCTGGTCGATAAGGATGTTAAGGAGCATCGTTTTAAAGAAAGGGTGTTCCTCCTCTTTTTGTAGAAATTCTTCGATTTGAGGGATAAATGGTCGAATATTGATATTCGTGAGTTTTGAAATGACCATAAGCCTGTCATTATCCGTTTTCCCTTCAAAAAGTCCATCCTCCTGCAATTCCTCTGAAAGCTGCTGATTTTGCCTTTCCTTTTCCTCTTTTTTATCCTCAAGGGCCCTTTTACTGAACTGAAGCATCTTTTCGAAATGCTCCTCTTTATCAAAAGGAATTTGGCTTTCTTCAAATAGCAGTTCGATCGTCGTGACCATTTCTTGATGCTCGCCTAATTGCAGCAGTACCATCAAATAAATATTGATCAGTTGAAAATAGTCGCCGATGCCTTTATTCAGCATCTCTATACACAACTCTTTTGACTCCTGGTAATACTCAAGTTCGACTAATGAGACCACTAGTCCCATGTAAACTTCATCATTTTCAGGCTCATACTCCCGGGCTTGGCTGAAAAGCTGTGCAGCCGCTTTAAAGTTTCTGTTTCCTAGCTCATCCAGCCCTTTTACAATCAGCCTTTCACCGAGATTTGGAAAGGCGATAATTTTGGTTTCTCCGACCTTCTTTTCGTTGTTCTCATTATCCATCCTATTTTCCGCCTCACCGTTCGCTTTTTGAGAAACAGTTTAGCATGTAATAGCTGGAAACACAAAAAATTATATGCCTGATGAACGCCTTTTCGTCTTTCCCCGATAAAAAAATCCCGCATCCTTTCAATTATGAAAGGAGAACGGGATATGACCTTCTTCGATTAAATACTCGATACAGTCTTTTTTTGAGATTCATAGGCAGAAATCTCTTTATCATATTGAAGCGTTATCGAAATTTCATCCCAGCCTTTGATGAGCATTTCCTTCCAATATGGATGAATTTCAAAGCTTGTTTCAAACCCTTGACCATCTTTCAATGCCTGATTGGGAAGGTCGATCGTCAACTCATAATCAGGTGCCGAAACCCTCCCCATTAAATAGCTTACTTCAGTCTGGGTTAAAGCGATGGGGACCATGCCATTTTTCATGCAATTACTTTTAAAGATATCAGCATAAGAAGGAGCGATGATGATATCGAATCCGTAGTCTTTCAATGACCAAGGGGCATGCTCACGCGAAGAACCGCAGCCAAAATTCTCACCGGCTATTAAAATGGACGTGTTTTGATTATATGGCTGATTCAATTCAAAATCAGGACGTTCCTTTCCATCTTCATCAAAACGCCAGTTATAGAATAAAAACTCGCCAAATCCGCTTCGCTCAATCCGTTTTAAAAATTGCTTCGGAATGATTTGATCCGTATCCACGTTTTTACGGTCAAGTGCCGCCGCTCTTCCTTTATATATTGTAATGGGTTCCATTCTTTGCACCTCCGGTTAATTCGTATTCTTAATGGACTTGTTCAGTTCTTTTCAAATTCCTGATATCGACAAACTTCCCATGAATGGCGGCCGCGGCAGCCATGGCCGGACTAACAAGGTGCGTTCTTGCTCCAGCTCCTTGCCTGCCTTCAAAGTTCCGATTACTTGTGGAGGCACAATGCTCACCGGCAGGAACAACGTCAGGATTCATGCTCAGGCACATGCTGCAGCCCGATTCACGCCATTCGAAGCCCGCTGATTTGAAAATCTCATCCAACCCTTCATCTTCCGCTTGCCTTTTGACGCTTTGTGAACCAGGAACGACCATCGCCCGAACCCCTTTATGAACAGTTTGGCCTTCGATCATTTCTGCGGCTTGCCGTAAGTCCTCAATGCGTGAATTGGTGCACGATCCTATGAATACATGTTGTACGGGAATTTCCGTGATCGGCATACCTTCCTCAAGACCCATATACTCAATGGCCCGATTCAGTTCTTTAGGATCCATGATATCTTCTGCGAAGGTAGGTACTTTTCCGTCCACTCCACTAGCCATTCCAGGATTCGTCCCCCAGCTGACCATTGGTGAAATCAGACTGCCATCAAGAATGATTTCTTGGTCGTAAACAGCATCCTCATCACTGGAAAGTGACTTCCAGTCCTGAACACATCGCTCGAACTCTTCTCCTTTCGGCACATATTTACGACCTTTCAAATAAGAGAATGTTGTTTCATCAGGAGCTACCAGCCCAGCTCTTGCCCCGCCTTCAATCGACATATTGCAAACCGTCATTCTTTCTTCCATTGACATATCCCGGAAAACTTCCCCACAATACTCAATGATATGTCCCGTACCAAAATCGACACCGAATTTAGAAATCACATATAAAATGACATCTTTCGCCATCACACCATGACCAAGCTTGCCATTAACCTCAAGCTTTAATGTTTTGGGTTTTGTTTGCCATAGGGTTTGTGTGGCCAAAACATGCTCGACCTCACTCGTACCGATTCCAAACGCAATCGAGCCAAACGCACCATGTGTGGAAGTATGACTGTCACCGCAGACAATCGTCATCCCTGGCTGTGTAAGGCCTAATTCCGGCCCGATAACGTGAACGATACCTTGATCCGGGCTGTCTAAATCAGCAAGACGGATACCGAACTCCTTACAGTTTTGCTCAAGCGCCTCTAATTGTTTCCTTGCAATATCATCCTCAATGAAATAGCGATTAACGGTTGGCACATTATGATCCATTGTCGCGAAAGTGCGGTCTGGTCTCCTGACTGTGCGTCCTTTTAATCTCAAACCTTCAAATGCTTGCGGAGAGGTCACTTCATGAATATATTGAAGGTCAATATAAATTAGATCCGGTTTATTCTCCTCTTCATTTACAATATGGCGATCCCATATTTTCTCTATAATCGACTTTCCCATCACTATCCCACCTCGATCAATCTTGTATTTTTTTAAAAAACACGGCCTAATGTTAGGCCGTGAAAGAAGTTTATGCGTAAGCTCCCATGATGTTGGAAATGGCTTCCTGGTCTAAAAGATTTGCTTTAATTTCTGCAATCATTTCTGAAGTAGACGTAATATTCGGTTGGCCATTTGCGATATCGCCTGTTCTCAAGCCATATTCTAGGACCCTTTCCACCGCCTGCTCAACGGCTTTTGCTTCATCTTCCAAACCAAAGGATAGGCGCAGCATGGAAGCCGCCGATAAAATCGTCCCAATCGGATTGGCCAGATTTTTTCCCGCGATATCCGGGGCAGAGCCATGAATCGGTTCATATAGATTTGGCCCTTTTGTTGAAATGGAGGCGGAAGGAAGCATTCCAAGCGAGCCAGTCAATACCGAAGCTTCATCGCTTAAAATATCGCCGAACATATTCTCCGTCACGATAATATCAAATTGTTTCGGGTTTTTGATCAATTGCATGGCTGCATTATCAACAAGCATATGTTCAAGGGTTACATCCGGATAGTCCTTGGCAATTTCTTCAGCCGTCTCACGCCACATCCTGCTGGATTCAAGAACATTCGCTTTATCCACGGATGTTACTTTTTTCTTGCGATCCGATGCTAATGCAAAAGCAAGTTCAATGATGCGTTTCATTTCGCTTTTCTGATAGAAAAGGGTATCGACGACCGCCTCTTTCCCCTCTTTTTCAACGCGCTCACTTGGCTTTCCGAAATAAAGGCCGCCAGTTAGTTCCCTGACAATCACGAAATCCACATCTTCAATGAATTCCTTTTTAAGAGGAGAAGATCCCGACAAGCTGGAATAATAGCTGATTGGACGGATGTTGGCATAAAGATTCAAATCTTTTCGGATTTTCAGCAAACCTCGTTCCGGTCTTAGGTGTGCAGGCTGGTCATCCCACTTAGGTCCTCCAACGGCCCCTAATAATACCGCATCGCTGTTTTTACAAATCTCCACTGTTTCATCCGGCAGGGGTGAACCTGTGTTATCGATGGCCCCGCCGCCAATCTCACCATATTGAAATTCAAAATCGTGTCCATATCTTTGGGCAACGGCTTCGAGGATTTCTACAGCGCCTCTTGTTACTTCTTTCCCGATGCCATCTCCTTGAAGCACCGCAATATTCCTTTTCATCGAAATCTCCCCTTCCTATAGTAATACTGCTTTTTCTTCTAATTCCTTCATGATGATCACACGGTTCACAGCATTCAAATATGCTTTGGCGGATGCTTCCAAGACGTCCTGATCAAGACCGCGGCCGCTTGTTTCCACCCCGTTATAATCTATTTTCACAAAAACCTGGGCAAGGGCATCCATTCCGCCGCCGACCGATTGAATTCGATAGTCCAGCAAGCTGATCTCGCTGCCCAAACATCTTTCAAGCGTGTTATATAGGGCTTCTACACTTCCTGCACCTGTAGCCGCTTCCTGAATCTCTTCATTATCGCCTTTTTTCAGCGTTACCGTCGCAGTCGCAGTCTGATGGGTACCATGGGAAATCTGTAAGGCAACCATGTCATAAAAACTGATATCCGTCGCTTTCTCTTCAAGCACCAGTGCAACGATATCTTCATCCGTCATCGTCTTTTTATTATCGGCCAATTCCTTGAATTGGACGAATAACGAGTTCATTTCTTCATCCGTTACCGTAAAATTCAACTCTTGTAATCTTTCTTTGAAAGCATGGCGTCCTGAATGCTTTCCTAAAACGAGTGAATTGGACGAAACACCGACGAGTTCAGGTGATATGATTTCGTACGTCGTTTTTTCTTTTAACACGCCATCCTGGTGAATGCCAGATTCATGTGCGTATGCATTGGCACCAATAATGGCTTTATTAGCTGGAACTTGCATTCCCGTAAGGCGGCTGACCAAGTCACTGGTCCTTTTAATTTCATTCAATACAAGATCCGTTCCCGCTTGATAGAAATCTTTACGGATGTAGAGTGCCATCGCCACTTCTTCGAGCGCCACATTTCCGGCACGTTCTCCGATTCCGTTGATTGTGCCTTCAACTTGCGTAGCCCCTCCTTCGATGGCAGCCAATGAATTGGCTGTCGCCATTCCAAGATCGTCGTGGCAGTGTGCGGATAAACTAACTTTATCAATAGAAGGAACATGTTCACGAAGGTACCTGAAAATGTTTCCGTATTCGATTGGAGCTGCATACCCTACAGTATCCGGGATGTTAATGACCTTGGCGCCAGCTTGAATGACCGCTTCAACGATTTCAGCCAAATAGTCAAGTTCTGTACGGCTTGCATCTTCTGCAGACCATTGCACGATCGGAAAACGCGCTGCCCCGTACTTAACCATTTCTACCGACTTTTCAATCACTTGCTGCTTCGACATTTTCAACTTATATTCACGATGAATGGGCGAAGTGGCGATGAACGTATGCAATCTTGGTTCTGCGCCGCCCCTTAATGAATCCCAAGCTGCATCAATATCTCCTTTTACAGCACGCGCCAGCCCTGTGACAGAGCTGTTTTTGATTTTGCGCGCGATTTCCTGTACGGAGTTGAAATCCCCTTTGGATGCTGCCGGAAAACCGGCTTCGATAATATCAACACCCAATCTTTCAAGCTGATAAGCAATTTCAAGTTTTTCGGTAAAATTCAAATTTACACCGGCTGATTGCTCCCCATCTCGAAGTGTAGTTTCAAATATATTAATTTTTCGCAACGGCTACCACTTCTTTCTCTTGTTGTTGAGGTTTCACGAATGGCATCATTTTTCTTAACTCACGGCCAACCACTTCGATTTGATGTTGGTTTTCACGATTATTGATTGCATTGAAGACTGGACGATTCGCTTGGTTCTCCAAGATCCATCCCTTAGCGAACTCACCGTCTTGGATGTCTTTCAAGATCGCTTTCATTGACTCTTTCGTAGTTTCCGTCACAACGCGTGGTCCAGAAACGAAATCTCCCCATTGAGCTGTGTCAGAAATGGAATAGCGCATGTTTTCCATTCCGCCTTCATACATAAGGTCGATGATTAATTTAAGTTCATGTAAACACTCGAAATACGCTACTTCCGGTTGGTATCCAGCTTCTGTCAATGTTTCGAATCCAGCTTTCACAAGGGCAGTCAATCCGCCGCAAAGTACTGCCTGCTCTCCAAATAGATCCGTTTCCGTTTCTTCCTGGAAAGTGGTTTCCAAACCGCCAGCTCTTAAAGAACCGATTCCCCGAGCGTACGCAAGTGCCAATTCCCTTGCTTCACCCGTTACATTTTGATAGATGGCGAATAATGCCGGCACCCCTGCACCTTGTTCATATGTACGGCGAACAAGATGTCCCGGGCCTTTTGGAGCGACTAATAATACATCCACGTCTGCCGGAGGAACGATTTGATTGAAATGGACGTTGAATCCGTGTGCGAACATTAACGCTTGACCCGCACGCAATACCGGTTTGATTTCTTCTTGGTATACTTTCGGCTGAGTTTCATCCGGTAATAGGTTCATGATTACGTCTGCCTGTTCAGCTGCTTCTTTCACTGTGTAAACATTAAAGCCGTCTTCTACCGCTTTATCGAATGATTTACCTTTCCTGATTCCGATGATTACATCTACACCGCTGTCACGTAAGTTTTGTGCGTGTGCGTGTCCTTGTGAACCATATCCGATTACCGCTACCTTTTTATTGTTGAAAAAATTCTCGTTTGCTTCTGCGTTATAATATACTTTTGCCATAATAATTACATCTCCCTTTTCATCATTGTTTTTGTTTTGTTTTTTGGTTTTGGTTTATACGATTGTCGCACTCTTAGCGTGAGCAATTTGCATTCCACGCGGGATGGCGGCTGTCCCTGTCCTTGCCAATTCCTTGATGCCATATGGCTTGATCAGTTCAATGAAGGCTTCGATTTTATCTGATTCCCCAGTGATTTGAACTGTCAGGCTATCTTTACTGACATCTATAACTGATGCTCGGAATGGTTCGATGACTGAATAAATCTCGGCTCGGGTTTGTGTGGTCACCAATATTTTAATGAGTGCAAGTTCCCTCGCCACAATCGATTGATTCGTAATATCATATACTTTCAAAACATCGATTTGCTTATTCAATTGCTTGGTGATCTGTTCAATGACAGCTTCATCATCAACATCGACCACGAAGGTCATCCTTGAAATGCCATCCTGTTCGGAGGGTCCGACAGTCATGCTTTCAATGTTATAATTTCTTTTCGTGAACAGGTTCGTAATCCGATTCAGGACGCCTGGCCGGTTGTTCACGGTTAGGCTAAGAATTCCTTTCATTGATTAAACTCCTTCCATTTCATCAAGCCCTTTTCCTTGTGCTACCATCGGGAAGACATTTTCGTTTTGTTTTACACGGAAATCAATCAACACTGGACCATCAGTCTTTAACGCTGCATCCAGGCAGTTGCTTGCCTCTTCCTCCGTCGTCACTTTGTATCCTGGTATTCCATAAGCATCGGCCAATTTCACGAAATCCGGATGCGATTGAAAAATACTGTGTGAGAAACGATTATCATGAAAGAGTTCCTGCCACTGTCTTACCATCCCGAGTGCCCCGTTGTTGACGATGATGATCTTGATCGGCAGATTCATTTCGGCAATGACCGAAAGTTCCTGCAGGCACATTTGGAATCCACCATCCCCCGAAATGGAAAGCACTGTCGCTTTCGGATTCGCCAATTGCGCTCCGAGAGCCGATGGTAAGCCAAAGCCCATCGTCCCCAATCCACCGGAAGTGACCCATGAATTCGGTTTGTTAAACGGATAGTATTGTGCTGCCCACATTTGATGCTGTCCAACATCCGTCGTAACAATGGCCTCCCCATTCGTTTTTTCATGAAGCATCTGGATGACACGCTGAGGTTTCAGTACGCCTTCTTCATGTGTATAACGCAATGGGAACTCTTCATTCCATGCCGTCAGCTGCGTTGTCCATACATCAATTTCCGGTTTCTTGCCATTTTGCTCAATCAACTCCGCCAGTGCTTCCTTGGCACTTCCGACGACCGGAATTTTTGTCTGCACATTTTTACCGATTTCCGCTGGATCAATATCGATATGGGCCACTGTTGCATGCTGTGCGAATTTCGCTAGATTCCCAGTCAATCGATCATCGAACCTGGCACCGATATTGATTAATAGGTCACATTTCGATAACGCCATGTTTGCTGCATAGCAGCCATGCATGCCACCCATTCCGATAAAGAGAGGATGTTCCGCTGGAAAGCCTCCAAGACCCAATAAAGTATGGACGACTGGAATGCCTTGCTGCTCGACATATTCCTTTAATAGATGGGAGGCCTTTGCATGCAGGACACCTGCCCCTGCAAGAATGACCGGTCTTTTAGCTCCGCTTACGGCTTCAACAAGCTTTCTGATCTGTAAGTAATTAGGCTTGGTCGTCGGCTGATAGCCAGGGAGATCCATTTCTGGCTCCTTGTCCGTCGATTCACCTTGTATAATGGCCATATCCTTAGGTATATCGATTAATACTGGACCGGGACGGCCGCTTGAAGCGATATAAAAAGCTTCTTTTATAATGCGCGGAAGATCTTCCGGCTTCCTCACCTGATAGTTATGTTTTGTGATCGGGGTAGTAATCCCCAGTACATCAGCTTCCTGGAAAGCATCCGAACCAATTACACTGGTAGCAACCTGACCCGAAATTACCACAAGCGGTAAAGAGTCAATCATCGCATCGGCCAAACCGGTGACAATGTTCGTTGCCCCTGGACCGGATGTGACTATGACCACCCCCGGCTTGCCGGTAATCCTGGCGTATCCTTCCGCTGCATGAATCGCACCTTGTTCGTGCCTTGTCAAAATATGAAAAAGTTCTGAACTGTAAAGCTTGTCATAAATCGGCAATACAGATCCACCCGGATAACCAAAGATGACTTCAACATTTTCCTTTTTCAATGCATCCAGCAGAAATTCGGCTCCACTATAATGTGTCTTTCCACTCTTCCGATCAGCAACAACTGACTTTTGTGTCATTTCGTAAAAACCTCCTTCACTTTTTCACTAAACGTTTTCCTAAGATTCAGAATTTTCAGCTTTTTAAGCATACAAAAAAGCCTTTTCACCCCAAATGTACTTGCACTCGGCAAGTTAAAGGGGTGAAAAGGCTTGATGAGCCACTCCACGGTACCACCCTTTTTCGCATGAAACTCCATGCGCACTTTGAATAGCATACACTATTCTCTGTTTTGGTAACGGGTACTGGTACGCACCCGTTCAGCCCTACTAGTCTGACGTTCAAGCTGAAACTCCAAGGTGAGTTCATCTTTCGGGGGCAATACCGGCTCTCAGCTACCCGGCTCTCTGTGACTGCCTTTTTTAAAAGACTACTTATCCTCTTCAATGCTTTTCGCATTATTCACATTTTTCAAAACGATTATGTTTGATGTCTTGTATTTGTGATTATCTTACGTGTATTTAAGGTAGTAGTCAACAGGTTTTTTGAAATTTTTTGATAATTCCAAATTGGAAGATTTGTTGTATACGCTTACATACCTACCATGACCACATTCTACAAAAAAAGTTTTTTCAATTTTTAATTTTTAAAAAATCAACCATCCCATTAAATTTAACTCCCCCACCGAAATATCATCACACTACCCACATGATGCCAGTCACCGGTAATGATTTTCCCAAATAGCGGGGGTGAAGATCATCTAAAAAAATGACAGAGGGCTGAACACAGGTGATATTACTCATCCCCTGGTCCAGCCCTCTGGTTCATTTAGCCAATACATCCTCGTATTCTGCATTTTTTTCAAATTGTTTTTGAACGAAAGAACATACCGGAACAATTTTCAGTTTTTCCTCCCGTGCGAACCCTATTACCTTTTCAACTAGGGCATTTCCTACCTTTTGCCCGCGAAGCTTGTCAGAAACAACAGTATGATCCACCGTGATTTCATCATCACCTGATTTAAAGAATGTGATTTCCGCTAGTTTCTCACCAGATTCTTCGACAAAAAAAGAACTTTCACCTTTTTTGATATCCACCATCTTGATGACCTCCTTATCGTTCCTCTTTATCATATCTCACAAAACGGAAATTAAACAAATATTAGAAACGTAATCGAAATTGAATAAAGTAAAGTTCTTCCAAAAGGTTTAAAGCTAGCGTTGACCATGTTAAGTTTATTCACAAACTGATGATGGCTGTTATATTTTTTCAAAGAAGGCAAAAGACAATACTTGATTGATCTTTTCCTTGCAGCTTATATTCCCTTCCGGTGAAAACTAAGTTTTCCCATGGCTGACGTGTAAAATACTGAATGAAATTCTTTTAAAAGGTTTTTATTACTCTTTCAAACTCAAGATGAAATACCGTATTTTTCAAGCTTTCGTTTTTTGATACCATTTACTTAATGGGATAAATCTTCCCGTGACGATGTAAGAATAAGTATATAGTAGAAACTAAAAAAACTGCCCTATATAGGTTAGGGCAGTTTTTAAAATTTTATGAACACAAAATATAAAATGATCATCGATAACAATATGACCATAAAAACAGCGATTAGAATTACTTGCGAACTTGAAGGCCGGAACGTTCCTTCATTGATTTGCCGCTTCTTCTGAAGATATCCGATTGTCGCCAGAACTGTAATCACAAAGCCCAATGCACATGCAAACATCCCCAGCACGATACTGATCAAATCAATCCGGGCATCCCGATGCACACCGATAGTAAAATGCAGGCTTGTCGCAAGAAAACCAACCCCCACTATCGCAATCACCGTTCTTATCCACGCTAAGAAGGTGCGTTCATTAGCCAGGTGCTGCTGCGCATATTTCAATTGGTCTTTCTCCATGTCATCACCTTAATCGCACGATTTTAATCAACATTCAAAATCAATCATCTTTTCAGCAGCCGAAAAGCCCTGATCATAGACCCGACAAACATTAGCCCTGCACCGCCAAGCAATAAATATATACATAGTGTTTTATCAATAACATTTAAAGGATAAAGAAAGGCTCCCAGCGCAACGATTGTCCCTATCCCCGTTATCGTCCATCCTATTTTTTTCATTCGCAACTCCTAAAATTAATTATTTAGTGAAGGTCCCCCACGGGTTTCCCCTTATTTTAAAAAGTTCCCTCATTACTAGCTTAAACCATTTAAAAACTAACAACAAGTGGGATCCCTTAATATCTTCACGCAAAAAAGGAGCCATAAATGACTCCCTGTTTGAACACGCCCAAATTCAGCCGTTTTTATTATCCTTATCCATGTAGTCTTTATTTTTTTCTTCCCACCCAAATCCGAAGTTCCTTTGTGCAAGTTTAGTAATTCGTGTAAAAGGACACCAATCACCGGGAGCCGGGAATCATTCAGAATCTCTAAAGGCTGCATACAAGTCAGTTGGTTTTCATTCTATTGTATCCCCGTTCTTCGTATGGCCGTATTTTTTCAAGCCACTCTTCTTCAAGTTTTTTCAATTCCCGTTTAGCATCAAAAAAAGCTGTTTCTTTCGGTTTCATTACCTGCAGTACCTCAAAAGAAAAAGCCTCTTTCCCATATTCGTTCCACTCACCTTGCAGCACTTTATTCGTGTTTGTGCCGAGTTCCAATTCAAATTGTTTCCCCTTCAACGTCTTTAAATTCCTGGTGCTTCCGATAAAAACTTTATTATTCACCTTATTTCTTATTTGGTATACACCTGCTTCTACTTTCGTTTCTTTATATAATTGCTTCAATTCTTTTTTACGATCCATATTTCATGCCTCCAGTCATCATTTCTTCAGCCAATATTGGCTCCCATCAGGCTTTCTATCCAAGAATCCATATTCTATTAAATATCTTCTCAATAGAACATGATCAGGATAAACGGCACCCAATATTTGATTGATTTCTTTCTCTTCATATTTCCGCTCTTTTTCAAAACGGTTCATAATTTCTTGAAGAATGATCAGCCTTTGTTTTTCCTTTGGCGGGAAAGACTTTAATGCATCCTGACTGCCTTTAGGGAAGTATTTTTTCAGTACAGTCACCTTTTCATCCTCGGTAACGTTATAACGATCATCGACCATCCTTGCTCTTTGATGAAGCGGGATAAATGCCGGCGCATGTTCATCTTTATCTTTCAAAAGTTCCATCAGGGCTAAAAACAACTTAGCCTGACGCTCTTTCTCTTTCAACACAAAGCGATGGTTCCGAATGGTGGAAGGACTCCCAATCCCCATTTCCTCCTGAACCTCAGCATCATTCTTCCCTTGGTAAAAAAGACGAAGAAGGCGACTTTGATGGTCCGTGAGACCTGTAAGTTTTTTATCGAGATCAATCAAGTAATCGAAAACGGAGCGGTGTGCATGTTCAATATGAATTCCCATATACCTCTTCGCTTCATAAAGAACTCCATCTTCCGGGTATACGATCCCCTTTTCAACTGCAGTTCCGCACAGCAAACAAACATATTGATTCTCACCTTCGATATACCCTTGTTTAAGCTCATCCTGAGTCGCGCTCCAAAATATTTCAGCGTCCTTCATAAAACAAACACTTCCCTATAAAGTTTATAATATAATAAACATATTATTAATTTGTTTGCTTTGTGTCAATGTTTTTCCTGATTTTTTTATAATTCCAGCAACCGTGAAATCATAAAAACAATACATTGAATGAGAAATACAAAAAAGGCACCCGATCACGGATGCCTTTTTCTATGGAGCATAGTATTTGTCCTTCGTCAGAGCTCATTAAGTATTAGCTAGGCACAAACTTAAGTATTCCTTCCAGATAAACACCTTGTTCTTTACGTGTGCATTCCCTCAACTTGATTCTTCCTTCTTTTTCTAACTCCTTGGCTAATTGGACCACTTCAGTTCCATCTTCGGTTATTTCGACTGAGAAAAAATTGCCCCGAGTGGAAGTTTGAATGAACTTGAATAATCTATCTTTATTCATTTAAACATCTCCTTATTTATAACAAATTCGACATAAAAGGATCATCCACCTGCGATAAATATGAAATAAAAAACTTCTTATCATTATACGAACATTATAAAAGGGGGCGAATCGAAATTATCCTCGTTATTTTATACAGCCCAAAAAGTAAAAAAAGCCAAAACCTTAGAAGGTTTTGGCTTTTTTAGTTAGTGTCCCAGGAGAGATTCGAACTCCCGACCGACGCCTTAGAAGGGCGTTGCTCTATCCAGCTGAGCTACTGAGACATTTATGATATGAGTTGCGGTAAAACTTATGTATTACCTTAACTGTTCCCTTAGGACACTTCTTATTATATTAGGATATCAAAAGAAAGTCAACGGTTTTTCAAAAAAAGTTTTTTCTTTTTTTATGAACCAGGAAGCGGGGAAAAACGCTTCCTGTTCATTATACATGAAGTCATTCCATTTGATAAGCATTTCTTAGTTCCTCAACGATTTTTCCTTCAAGGTCATAAAAGGTGATTTCAAGTTGGTCATTTCCGATATCCAAAATGGCATAGGTTTTCTCTTTTCGTCCACGCGGCTGCCTTATGCTTCCCGGGTTGATGAAGAGCTTGCCGTCAATCAATTCTGAGCCTGCAGCGTGGGAATGACCAAAGCAAATAATATCCGCCCCTGTCTCTTCACTTTTATATGAAAGGTTCATCAAGGTCATATTTATGTTATAGAGGTGTCCATGTGTAAGGAAGAAACGTTTGCCTGCGATACTCTCCACAATATCATTCGGATATGCAGAATCATAGTCACAATTCCCACGAACGGCTAAGAACTCCGACATGTGAGGGTCATTTCTTTCCAACTCTGAATCACCGCAATGGATCATGGCAGCAACCTCTTGTTTATGACGGTCGGCAATCATGCTGATTTCATGAGTTAAGCCATGACTGTCACTCATTATTAGCACTTTCATCGTCACATTCCTTCTTCCCTTTTTAAAAATGGATCAAGTTTTTCATCTAGAGCCCTCAATGCGTTGGCACGGTGGCTGATTTTGTTTTTTTCCTCTTTTGTCAATTCGGAGTTTGTTTTGCCCTGTTCCTCAACAATAAAGATGGGATCATAACCGAATCCATTTGTTCCAGAAGGCTGTTCTGTAATCAAGCCTTCCATCGTTCCTGATACCGTAATCGTTCCCTGGTTGGGTGACGCAAGTGCCAAGGCGCAATAAAATCTCGCCGTTCTATCCTCTTTTGGTACGCCTTCCAGCTCCCTGAGGACTTTTTCCGTGTTTGCTTCATCACTCTTGGACTCTCCAGCATAGCGCGCAGAATATACGCCAGGACGGCCCTCCAATGCATCTACAATCAATCCGGAGTCATCAGCAATGACAAAGTGGCCCAGCTGATGGGCAATGGCCTCTGCCTTCAGGATCGCGTTTTCTTCAAAAGTCGTGCCTGTTTCCTCAACATCCGGAGCATCGGGTACATCGAGAAGTGTTTTGACTTCATATCCTTTTGCAGAGAATAAGCTTTCGAACTCCTTGGCTTTCCCTTTATTTTTCGTTGCAATGATTACTGTCTTCATTTTTCATTTCACCCTTTTTTATTTTATCGGCATGAAGCTTTTGGGGGCAAAGAAAGAATCCGCTGTAACTCGTTATATGTAAAAGCCACTTCTTCTCCAGTGCCAAACGGAAGAATTCAGCGCTCCCTTTCACGATAAAAAAAGGCCGCTGTATCATCCAGATAACTTAAGTCTAACACAACTCCCTCATCTGCAATAACCCGAAACATGTAATCTAACGTTTGTAATTTTCACTATGTTCAATATGGATATTAACTTTTATGTTATTTATTGAAGTCTTATCAAAGGAATTAATAATTTTATTATCCCACTTATTGACATGGTATCTGTATGCCTTTTCACTGATGTTAAAAAGGTCTGTATTGATTTTCTCCCCTGTCTCCAATGTCTTCAAAATATCTTCCTTAACTTTTATTTCTACCTTTTTTTCGATTTTTTCCATATCAAGGTTTTCTATGTTTTGTTTCAATATTCCATTTGCGCCAACTTCTAAATCATATAAAGGTTTCTTTTGCTGTTCCAACACCATGATGTTTGTTTTGGGGTCCATGATTTCAACACTTACCTTTTGTTCGTTCAGCGAAAAGAACATCACTGTCGCCTTATTTTCAACCCATTTTAAACCTATCAAATCTTGTTTACTTACGAAACCTTTATATTGTTGTTTTGATAGAACATAGCCGCCATTCAACGTTGGTATCTTCTTTCCTTTCCCGCTCTCTGAGAAATGATGCTCATCTATGACCAAAGAGGGAATTAAAATGGAACCAACCGGTTGATAAAACTTTGAAACCAGTTCATTGAATTTTAACGGTGAAATGAAATAGTTCTCATTAATAACGGTCTCTGGCCTCTGAATGATCGTGAATAAGTTAGGAAGATTAAAGAAACTATCACTGCTAAACACCTTTTTAATATCCTCATTAGTAACGAACAGCCATGAATTGTATCGCAATAAAGGCTCTTTCCCTACATATTCAATGAAATCCTTCATTTTATTCTTGATTATACGCTCACTTAAAATAAAGGAGTTAATATGCCCGATATACAGCGGTAATGCGGCATGTTGTTCTAATTCGGTAAAAGCTTCCTCAATACTTTCCCCTTTACCTTCCCCAATGACAACAGAAGATTTTTCTTGTAATATAGCGGCCCCCTCTTGCTTTGCAATATCCGCAAAATTCAATGCTTGAAAGTACAAGATGAATTCGCCCTTTTTATAATCGATCCCTAGGGCTGATCCATATGTTTGGGCTTGAATTTCCTTCATTCCCCAGCAACCTGTCGTCAGTAAAAGTTGACAGCCAATAACCATGACTGCAATTAGCTTTCTCATTTGTTTGACTCCTTTTGAGGTTCATTATCACTGGACTGTAAAGCTTGATTCCGCTTTCTTAACATCCCATACGGAAGCTTAAATAAGACTTTTAGCAAATCCGATTTATTTGGTTTGGAAAGTGGATTCACAAAAGGCTGGCCGAAACTTTCCAAGGAAAGCACAACAATCAAGACAAGGAATATTCCCATGAAGAATCCAAACAAGCCTAAAAACGCTGAACACGCAAATATGAATAACCTTATAAGAACGATATTCCCAGCAATATTCTGATTGATTAAGGTATAGCTTGCGAGAACTGTAACAGCTATTATTACAAGCATGGAGGGTGAAGTCAGCCCTGCCCGAATCGCTGCATCACCTATGATCAACCCTCCCAATACAGAAACCGTCGGACCTACAGCTTTTGGCAGGCGAAGACCAGCTTCTTTAAATAGTTCAAACAATATGATCATCATGAAAGCCTCCAACGAAGCAGGTATCGGCAATCCTTGTCTCGTGATTGAAATCGTCGCAAGAAGCGAAAAGGGAATTTGGTCGAATTGATAGGAAACTAACGCTATAAAAAAACCAGGTAACGTAACCGTTACAAATAAGGCGACTACACGAAGAACGCGCATGAAACTGATGTAATAAAAGCTTGCATGTGCGTCATCAGCAGCGTACAGTAACTGATTAATGCTTGTAGGTCCGATCAAGCATGTGGGATTCCCATCCACCAGGATGGCAAAGCGCCCTTGATTCAAGGCTTCAACAACATAGTCCGGTCGACCGATATAATCCATTAAAGGGAAGATGGAAAATTGAGTATCATAAAGGTGCTCTTCAACTTGGTAACTGCTGACTATGATATCAACCTTTAATGAATCCAATCGTTTTTTAATATCCATAAGAATAGAGGGATTAATAATATCATCTATATAAAGCAGCAATATTTTAGTTTTACTTCTTTTCCCGACTGTATATTCAATGCATTTAAGTGTTGACGTTTTTAACCTTTGGCGAATTAAAGACATGTTATCCGATATATTCTCAACAAATCCATCTCTAGGTCCGCGAATGGAAGATTCTATATTAGACTCTTCCGGACTGCGCTTAGGGGAATTAGCTAATGGGGTATAGTAAATTTCATTAGAAGATTCATTAATGATGATTAGGTCTCCTGAAAAAAGGATGCTTTCTACTTCCTCTTTTAAATCGGAGTCTTTTTTTAGCGTACTGATTTCCAAAATATTGCTCAATCGGTCAATTGTTAATACTCCATTTTCTTGAACCGCTTTTGATATTGCAGGCAGTATCACTTCATTGATGAATTGCATATCGACTAAGTTTGGCGCATATAAAAACCCCAACAAATAACGACCCTCAGGATCAAATGTTTTTTTTCTTAAAACAACATCAGAGGAATGTTCGAACCATTTTTGGATTTCGTCAATGCAAGAATGAGTTCCATTCAATTTTCCCTGCCTCATAATGTTTCACCTTTTCCTTTTCCCTTTTTTATAATAAGGAATAACAGTATAATTGCAGCACTCAAAAGAAACAGACTACTGATTGGAAAGAAATATTTGTATATAAAATAAAAAAATGAAGTGGCATCCCAATGGATCAGCGTCCCAAAAACAATCATCAAATATAGGGAAAGCAGTATCCACTTCTGATGTTTTGAATTTGAGATTAATTTATATCCTATAAATAAACATAAACTTATTCGAATCACAGCACCTGAAAGCCATTGGAAAATGGACAGGAAATCGAGTCGAGTAATATAATAGCCAAACCTTAACAACTTCCATTGTTCATAAGCTGGATTCCTCATTTTCGCTGCTTCCACAGAACCAAATTCTGCAATCGCTCCCATGAGGGGCCCTAACGTAAGCATGATTAAAATTACACTAACTAATAAAAGCCACTTGGCTTTTAGCTTACCTTTCAGGTAAGGAGTCAAAAATAGAAAAACGATAATTTCCAAATATCCTGCACTCGTATACAAAATTCCATTTAGAGTATTGCGATAACCGCTTTCAAATATCGGGAACAATAATTCATAATTCTTATTACTCATATTCCCCAGCCCCACAAATATCCCGAAAAAAGTGACGAACGGAAGAAACAGGAGAGCCAAAGTGCTTATGGTCCGTATTCCTTTATAGGTTGCAAACATACAAGTAAAAGTGAATAGGCTAACGACTACGATGTTTGGTATGTCATGAGTATAATTAGCCTTTGCCCAAATCACTGTAAATTTGACGGTAATGAAGGCGTTAAATATAAAGTACAACCCAAATGATATTGTGAAAATATATGTAACGAAAGGCGTAGACCATTTTTTCAGAAAAGCAATAATATCTTCTTTATCTAGTTTTTTATAAATATAAAAAATAAATAGGGTCCATATGATACAGGGAACAACACTTATTATGACACTTATCCATGCGTCGCGTTGAGATGCGGTCAAGATATTGGGAAGGAGCAGGACATGTACCATGAATCCTGTAT
Source organism: Brevibacillus sp. JNUCC-41 (assembly GCF_014844095.1). Lineage (NCBI taxonomy): Bacteria > Bacillati > Bacillota > Bacilli > Caryophanales > Bacillaceae > Peribacillus > Peribacillus sp. JNUCC41. The sequence continues at coordinate 210,518 of NZ_CP062163.1, forward strand.
TCATAATGATTAAAACATAGATGTGTACAGCCTGAATGACTTTTTGATCCATAATACCCCCCCATTGATTGCATTGTTATAAGTAATTTCCCCTTTCAAAAATTTATTTATGTAAAAACTTTCTCACGATACTTTTCAACTAATGCAATAATTAGGGTTATACGACAGGGGCTCTAAAAAGGTGGTTATTCAATTCTGGAGGCAAAAAAATAAGAGACAGCTTCAGGCTGCCTCATTGTGCTATTTCTAAATATAATATCGTTCTTTAAAAACTGCCTGTGTTGACTTTCTCTGGACGGACCACTGGTTCGGATAATTTCTTTCCTTCTTCATTAAGTACATCTGCGCTGCCCTGCACTTGTACTTCAACGCTTTCAATTCCTTTCTGTTCCGTTAAAGAAAGGACCAAGGCATCAAGTACTTCTTGTGATACCTTTTTCTCTTTAAAGCTTCCAAGGATATTTTCGTTAAAATTGAGGCTGACCTTACCTTCTGCCACCTTAGGCTCGTCAAGTAAAGCTACATCACTCATGAACCCTGTTTGCAGGCTAGAACCCGAAGGACTCTTCGTTAATTCCTTAATGACGGCTGTTACATTATCAGACACCGTTTCACTGATCCTGCGCGTCACCGGAACATAATAAGTGTACTCCTCGTCACCGCCTACATAATAAACGGTCAGTGCTTTTGTATTGGAAATGTCGACTACGTCACTCGTATCGATATTGATTCCTGACGACCTTGAGATATTTTCATCTATCGGTGTGCCATTGACCGGCATTTCGGAAATATCTTCTCCATTGATTCTCATTTTGATTTTATCGACCGAGTCGAATTGTGTCAGGGTCCATGTAATGGCCTGAAGGATTTTAAGTTCATCCTCTTTCTGATAGTTTTTGAACTCCGGCGAAAAGTCCGCCACAGCCACTCCGTCTTTAATGTTCACGCTTATTTGGGTATCGGCAGGAATGACGGCCCTGAACCCATTTGGAAGTTTATCCGTGACTGGGCCGTTACTGACAAGGTAATCTAGGGCCTGTTTAGCGACAGCCTCCGATTTAGGAAGTTCCAATGTTTGTGGAACCACATACCCGCTTTTATCAATTAAATATAACTCCGTCTTCACCGTTTTCGATTCAACGGCGCCTTTTTCTCCATCAGCCGCTGGCTTTTCCCCACCATTCATTTCTGTTTCTTTCAATGAAGATTCATCCTCGACTAATGTAACATCCTTTGGTGGATCAATTTCCTTTTTCTCTTCACCGCCAAATAATCCGCAGCCCGAAAGCCAAAAAGAAGATGCCAGAATGGTCACAGCCATTGTTACTTTTGATTTATTGGACATAAAATCACTCCTAGGACAGTTTGTACTCCTATTTATACGAGCCCTAGGGGAAAATAGACCAATTATTTTTCTCTCTAATAATGGAGCCGGGCAACTTGCCCTTACTGCTTCTTCTTTGTCAGCTTCTTTGGGATTTCAGGAAATCCTGATAGGAACAATCTTAATTCCCTTTCTATCCCTTGAAAAAGCCCAACTAGGCTTCATCTTCTCTAGCGATATATCCATCCTGGGTTGCAGCTATATATTTCCGTTTTTCCCCACCGAAAAAAAAGACTTCCAAATGGAAGCCTTATAAGTGATCAATTTTAATTGTTTCGATGTCATTGACATGAATACCGAGCCAGCTCGAAGCGATGGAACCAAACATATCTCTTGAACCGGTTGTGTAAAAGCGATGAACTGGACGGAGCTTGCTTTTATTGATTAATTTATAGTAATCCAAAATGACACTTGCCTCACGGGCCGTCTCTTCCCCAGAGGAAATGACTTGTACTTCATCCCCCATATAGGAAGAGATTACAGGCCCGAGCAGTGGATAATGGGTACAGCCAAGGATCAATGTGTCGATCTTCGTTTTCTTCAACGGGTTCAAGGTTTGTGCCACGACCCTATTGACGATACCCCCTTGAAACTCCCCGCTTTCCACGATTGGGACAAATTTCGGGCATGCTAAACTATCTACTTTCACATCGGAATTGATGGAAGCAAGCGCGTCATCATAAGCTTTGCTTTTTACCGTGCCTTCCGTACCAATAACGCCAATATGCAAGGAATCAGAAACTTTCAATGCCGCCCTTGCCCCTGGATGGATGACACCCAACACAGGAATCGGAAGTATTGCCCTGATCTCATCCAGTACAGCTGCAGTCGCCGTATTGCAAGCGATGATCAGCATTTTTATATCCTTCTTCATCAAGAACCTCGTCATCTGCCATGTGAAGGTTTGGACATCTTTTTTAGTCCTCGGCCCATAAGGGCATCTTGCTGTATCACCTAAGTAAATTATATTTTCATTTGGAAGCTGACGCATGACTTCTTTAGCTACTGTCAAGCCGCCTACCCCTGAATCAATGATGCCTATCGGTTGTTTCAAAAAACTCGCCTCATTTTTCTTTCATTTCTAGATGTAGTTTTGCTAAAATCCCTTTGAGGGACCTGATGTCAGATTCGTTAAAATTGACTAACACGCCACTCAAGTACTGCTGCCGTTTATTAATTACTTCTTCGATAATCCGTTCACCTTCTTCAAGAAGGTGAATTCGAACCACACGCCGGTCCTTTTCATCCCTGACACGCTGAACAAGCTGATGTTTCTCCATGCGGTCAATCAGGTCCGTCGTTGTGCTGAAGGCGAGGAACATCTTCGTGGACAATTCACCAATCGTCATGTCGCCTGATTCAAAAAGCCATTGCAAAGCCACGAATTGAGGAATGGTAATTTTATAATCATGGAGAATTTCTCTTCCCCTTTGTTTAAGCCATGTCGATACATAGCGCAATTCCCTCTCGATATCGGCTACATATGCCGACTGCTTCTCTTCATCCATACACACAGCTCCCCACTTCATGAAACTTATCATACTACCATTTTGGATGAAAGTGAAATGATTTTCAAGATTGATTGCCTGGAAGCATTATGAAACCCCATACATAAAAATAAGCAGCATCCAAAGAAGTCAAAACAACCAGGTTGCTTTGCCCTTCCTTATATGCTGCCAATAAACGGGAGAGAAATTATTTATAAGGCTTACGTATTAAGAGTTAACACATTAAAGCTTAAGTTCTCCCATACGAAGGAGTTCTATGACTGCCTGCGAACGTCCTTTAACTCCAAGCTTCTGCATCGCATTCGAAATATGGTTTCGAACTGTTTTTTCGCTAATAAACAATTCACCTGCGATTTCTTTTGTTGTTTTGTCTTGTACTAGTAACTCAAATACTTCTTTTTCTCTTTTGGTGAGTAGTGGCTTATGAGTGAATTCGTTCTCCTTCAAGTAATGTTACCCTCCTTGCCTTCACCAGCATAAAACCCGGAGTGGGTGTCTATTTAGTCAAGATATAGTATGTCGGCTGGCGCAATGGAGTGACTCTTTTACTTGTCTAAATGGAAATATTTTTAGGATTGTTCAACTCTGTATGCCACATCGATCGTTTCATCTCTTCCGTCCAAGGTACGGGCTTTCCGGTGGCCTTTGAGACTTGTACAATCGTCCCCCTGCCCGTTAAACAAATTGAACCATCTTGTTTGGTCCCCATATAATGCAAGTCCACTGAAGAATTTCCGATATGGTCAGCTTTCACATGGATTGTCAACTGATCATTGAAAAACACCTGTTTCAGGTAATCACACTGTAAATTTGCAACAACCGGCATCTCACCGCATTCAGCTGAGGCCCAATCCTTCATGAACCCCATACTGTTGAAATACTCAATCCGAGCTTCCTCAAAATAAGTAAAAGGAATCGTGTTATTCAAGTGCCCAAACATATCAGTTTCCGAAAAGCGGACCTTAATCTCATGATTAAAAGAAAAATCATTGATCCACTCCGTTATATTATCGATATATGATATTCTGCCCAACTTGTGCACACCCTTTCTGAATTGAATGACTATTCACTCATTTTATAAGAAAACAACGATAATGAAAAGGATTTTCTATTGAAGCAGGTTAATTTTATCAAGCTCACTTCATTAATCAAATGTTCACCGTTGGCTTGGGCCGCATTTACACTTTAATCCCAGTTATCAATCGTTTTTATATTGCAATCGATTCCCGACCAAGTCAGCGTGCGTAAAACAATAAAAAAAGAACCCATATCATAAGATACAGGTTCTTTCATGTTCGTTATTAAACTTCATCACTGCCGAAGAAGTTACGGAATTGTTGGATCGTAGTATCACGGTTCAACGCGGCAATTGAAGTCGTCAATGGAATGCCTTTCGGACAAGACTGCACACAGTTTTGCGAGTTACCGCAGTTTGCAAGCCCTCCATCACCCATGATCGTATTTAAACGTTCAGCTTTGTTCATTGCACCTGTTGGATGTGCATTGAATAAACGAACTTGCGATAATGGTTGTGGCCCAATGAAGTCTGAATTGCTGTTTACGTTCGGACAAGCTTCCAAACAAACACCGCAAGTCATACATTTAGATAACTCGTAAGCCCATTGGCGTTTCTTTTCTGGCATACGAGGTCCTGGTCCAAGATTGTACGTTCCATCGATAGGAATCCATGCTTTTACCTTTTTCAATGAGTCGAACATACGGCTGCGATCGACTTGCAAATCACGAACAACAGGGAATGTACGCATTGGAGCTAGACGAACTGGCTGCTCCAATTGATCGATAAGAGCTGTACATGATTGTCTTGGTTTACCATTGATAACCATTGAACAAGCACCACATACCTCTTCAAGACAGTTCATGTCCCATGCGATTGCTGTAGTGTGCTTGCCTTGTACAGTTACTGGATTACGACGAATTTCCATTAGAGCGGAAATTACGTTCATATTCGGGCGGTACGCTAATTCGAATTCCTCATCATAAGGAGCTGAATCCGGTGTATCTTGACGAGTGATTATAAAACGGACTGTTTTAGTCTCAGATTTAGTTTCAACCATTTTTTTGCTCCCCCTCTTTAGTGTTTCGTTGTGTAGTCACGTTTACGCGGTGCGATAAGTGATACATCAATATCTTCGTAGTGGAATTCAGGTGCTTGATCCAAGCCTTTGAATGTCGCCATCGTTGTTTTCATGAATTTATCATCATTACGTTCTGGGAAATCAGGTTTGTAATGAGCTCCGCGGCTTTCGTCACGGTTTAAAGCACCAATTGTGATTACACGAGCTAATTGCATCATGTTTTGAAGCTGTCTAGTGAAGGCAGCTCCTTGGTTGCTCCATTTTGCCGTGTCGTTGATGTTAATTTTCTTGTAACGTTCCATCAGCTCAAGAATCTTGTTATCCGTTTCTTTCAGCTTGTCATTGTAACGAACTACAGTAACATGCTGTGTCATCCACTCACCAAGTTCTTTGTGTAGAATATACGCGTTTTCATTACCATCAAGAGACATGACTTCATTCCATTTCTCCTGTTCTTGTTTTTCGTACCCTTCATACAATGAAGAAGGAATGGATTCTGAAGTTTTATCAAGGCCTTCAATATATTTAACGGCATTCGGTCCAGCGACTGAACCACCATAGATTGCAGAAAGAAGTGAGTTCGCACCAAGACGGTTACCGCCATGTTGTGAGTAATCACACTCACCTGCAGCGAATAAACCTTTGATGTTAGTCATTTGGTCATAATCCACCCAAAGTCCGCCCATAGAATAGTGAACGGCAGGGAAAATTTTCATTGGAACTTTACGAGGATCTTCACCCATGAATTTCTCGTAAATTTCAATGATTCCGCCAAGTTTGATATCAAGTTCTTTAGGGTCTTTATGAGAAAGATCCAGGTAAACCATGTTTTCTCCGTTAATACCAAGCTTCATGTTCATACATACGTCGAAGATTTCACGAGTCGCGATATCACGAGGTACAAGGTTACCATAAGCAGGATATTTTTCTTCAAGGAAATACCAAGGTTTTCCGTCTTTATATGTCCAGATACGTCCACCTTCACCACGAGCGGATTCACTCATTAGACGAAGCTTATCATCTCCAGGGATTGCTGTCGGGTGAATTTGAATGAACTCACCATTTGCATAATTTACACCTTGTTGATAAACGATGGATGCTGCAGATCCTGTATTGATCATTGAGTTAGTTGATTTACCGAAAATGATTCCAGGGCCGCCGCTCGCCATGATGACTGCGTCGCCAGGGAATGATTTGATTTCCATTGAAGTCAGGTTTTGAGCTACGATACCGCGTGCTGTTTGCTCATCATCGATAACAGCTCCAAGGAATTCCCAGCCTTCATATTTCGTTACAAGGCCTTCAACTTCATAACGGCGAACCTGCTCGTCCAATGCGTAAAGTAATTGCTGACCAGTTGTTGCACCAGCGAATGCTGTACGGCTATGTTGAGTACCACCGAAACGACGGAAATCAAGAAGACCTTCCGGAGTACGGTTGAACATTACACCCATACGGTCAAACATGTGGATGATCGATGGTGCTGCTTCGCACATCGCTTTAACCGGCGGTTGGTTAGCCAAGAAATCTCCGCCATAAACTGTATCGTCGAAGTGGATGTATGGAGAATCCCCTTCACCTTTTGTATTTACTGCCCCGTTAATTCCGCCTTGGGCACAAACTGAGTGAGAGCGTTTAACAGGCACTAAAGAAAATAAATCAACCTGTTGTCCCAGCTCTGCTGCTTTGATCGTAGCCATTAATCCAGCTAGACCTCCACCAACGATAACTATTTTACCTTTACCCAATTCTGTCACTCCCTTATTTCCATTAGCCAAGCTATGTTTTTCCTAATACTTATAAATGAACTCTATCTTCTTATACGAAAGCGAAAATTGCGCTAACTCCGATATAAGAAAGAAGAACGAAAACGATCAATGTAAAGTATGTCATGATTCTTTGCGATCTTGGTGAAACTGTCAGACCCCAGCTCACTGCAAATGACCATAATCCATTAGCAAAGTGGAAAATTGCTGAGATAATACCGACAATATAGAACCCGATCATGAATGGATTAGAGAAAATTTCTGCCATCATATCGAAATCAACTGTTGCCCCTAGAGCTGCTTGGACTCTAGTTTCCCAAATGTGCCAAACAAGGAAGATCAATGTTATGATTCCAGTCAAGCGTTGCAGCATGAACATCCAGTTACGGAAGAATCCAAATCTCCCCAAATTGTTTTTTGCTGTAAAGGCAATATAAATTCCGTATACAGCATGGAAAAGGATTGGTAGATAGATGACGACCCATTCAACCAAAAGCTTTACGGGCGTAAACTCAATCAAATGAACTGCCCCATTAAAAGTCTCTTCTCCCTTTGTTGCCATAAAGTTTACCGATAAATGAAAAATTAGGAATAGACCAATTGGAATTACTCCTAGAAGTGAATGAAGCCTGCGATTCCCAAACTCACGATTCTTTGCCACTAAGTGCCCCCCCTTAATTTGTGAAAAATCATGCAAAGATAATCTGGTGGCTACCTTTTATCTCCGCGTGAAAATATAGTATAGAGTCAAAAAAACTCCTCTATACTTCCTTTACAATTATGTGACATGTCCATTTTACTCCTGACTTCAATGTGCGTCAAGAAAACGGATACAAGAAATCTCTTTTTCAGAATAGATTTTATTGGTTTAAATTGTCAACTTTTAATCTATCAAGTATATATTTTGGAGAAATTACAAATTAATCTATTAATATCCCGCTATAATTTATCATTTTTTTCCATTTGTTATTTAAATAAATAAAAAACAGTATAATTTGCAAAAGAAATACGTTTATAATAGATTTACAGAAAGAGGCGATAAATTATGAAAAAAAATATTGCTGCTGCGATAGAAGAAGAGATTCAAACTGAAGAATTCAAAGTTCCAGCTTTCGGGTACGAATTAATCAGAGAAGTTCTATTGAACGATATTCTCGGAAAAGACTCTAATCAAATCCTCTATTGGGCAGGTAAACAATTAGCAAGAAAATTCCCATTGAATGGCGATCAGGAAGTTATTGAATTTTTCCAAAGTGCCGGATGGGGAAATCTGGAAATCCTGAAGTATACGAAACACGAGATGGAATTATCCCTGACGGGTGAAATAATCAGCCGCCGCCTGGACTTACACCCTGATTGTCACTTCCAGCTTGAAGCCGGTTTCCTTGCCGAGCAGTTTTCACTGCAAAAAAAATTCCTCAGCGAATCAACGGAAGAAATCAAACGCCGCGCAAAAAAAGTGATATTCACCATCCAATGGGATCCCAGAGATCCAATCTAATTAGCCCTTAAAACAGACTTACCCTTTTTACCGGAAGTCTGTTTTTTATTGGACTCCTGCACTTAAGCTAGCACATTTGCATGCTGACCAAGTTTAAATGCTTCATGAAGGGATTCAACCGCCTTCACCATTTCCTTTTCATTGACGACAGTCGAAACTTTAATTTCCGATGTGCTGACCATTTTCACCTGGATGCCTGTATTGGCCATCACTTCAAACATCTCGGCAGCCACTCCGGGATTGGATACCATACCAGATCCGACGATGGACACTTTGGCCAACCCGCTCTCCGTTTCGACCCGGTCGAATCCCAATTGTTCTTTATTATTTTCCAGCACGATCAAGGCCGCTTCCGTATCTTCACTTTTTGTGGAAAAAGATAGATTGGTCGTATCCTCGGCTGTCATGCTTTGTATGATGATGTCCACATTAATTTGGTTTTTCGCAAGTGTCGTAAAGATTGTGGATAATGCACCAAGTGATTGGGGCAAACCATAAATTGTGACCCTCGTAATACTGTCTTCAAAAGCAATGCCGCGTACAATTAAATTTTCTTCCATAGTTGCTTCCTCCTCAATGATCGTTCCTGACTCTCTCACCATGCTTGAACGGACTTCAAGCGGAATTTGATAATTTTTTGCATATTCGACTGCCCTTGGATGAAGGACGCCCGCCCCCAGGTTGGCAAGTTCCAGCATTTCATCGTAAGAAATGGATTGGAGTTTTCGCGCGCCTTTTATGTAGCGTGGATCCGTTGTGAAAACACCCGTTACATCCGTATAAATATCGCATCTATCCGCATTTAGCGCGGCGGCGATGGCAACCGCCGTCGTATCGGAACCGCCTCGCCCCAAGGTAGTGATTTCCCCATTTACGTCGTTACCTTGGAAACCGGCCACAACCACTATTTTCTTCCGTTGAAGCTGAGCTTGGATCCTTGAAGCATCGATGTTTAAAATTCGGGCATTCCCATGAACGGATTCCGTTTGCATGCCAGCCTGCCAGCCAGTATACGAAATGGCTTCATGCCCTTCTTCAATCAATGCCATCGTTAACAGGGAAATCGTTACCTGTTCCCCAGTAGTCAATAGCATATCCATTTCCCTTTTGCTCGGGTTTCCGGAAATATCACGGGCCATGGCAACCAATTGGTCCGTTGTTTTCCCCATGGCTGAAACAACGACGACTACCTCATTTCCATTCTCCGCTTCCTCGATTACCCGATTGGCAACATTTTTGATTTTTTCTACGCTACCGACGGATGTTCCGCCGAATTTTTGAACGATTAATGCCATCCTCATGCACCCTCTCTACTTTTTAGGCAATAAAAAAAGCAATGAGAAATATCTCATTGCTGTGATCACATATCCAATACTGTAAACACAGTGAGATAGCTCTCCAGGGTATAAACCCTGACAATCCGCCATTTATTAAATGTCGGACCAGGAAAACAAGGTATGAGTCTTGTCTTCCTTCGGCGTCATCCCCTTTCAAAACCTTTCATGGAAGCTCATACTTCTCCAGGTCTTTACTCTTGAATTCCGCACCTCTATCAGCACTTTTAAGTTGTCTAGTTAAAAATTCCTTTTAATCATAGCATAGTGATTTATCGGTAGCAAGATTATTCTTGTAATTTTCTAACGATTCCCTCGGCTACCCCTTTTGGCATACCAGCTTCCATGATTTCCTCGACTGTTGCCTCTTTGATTTTCTTCAATGATCCAAAATGCCTTAATAATTGCTTCCTTCTTTTTTCCCCGACTCCTGGAATATCATCAAGCTGGGAGTGAACCGCATTTTTCCCACGCAGCTGGCGATGAAAAGTAATAGCGAACCGATGCACTTCATCCTGAATTCTTTGCAATAGGTAAAATTCCTGGCTCCGAGAATCAAGAGGTACGATTTCAAGAGGATTTCCGATCATCAATTGCGATGTCCTATGCTTTTCATCCTTAATGAGGCCTGAAAGCGGAATCTCAAGGCCCAATTCATTCTCCAAAATATCCCGAACGGCTTCGACATGTCCCTTTCCGCCATCAATGATGATCAAGTCCGGAAGCGGCAGCCCTTCTTTCAATACTCGTGAATACCTTCTTCTGACCACTTCACGCATCGATTCATAATCATCAGGTCCTTGGACCGTCTTGATCTTATATTTTCGGTACTCTCTTTTTTCCGGCTTCCCATCAATGAACACGACTAAAGCGGAAACAGGGTCACTTCCCTGGATATTGGAGTTATCGAAAGCTTCAATTCGATGCGGGGTGTAGATACCCAGTTGGTTCCCGAGGTTTTCCACCGCATTGATCGTTCTTTCTTCATCCCTTTCAATCAAAGAGAATTTTTCCTGAAGGGCGATGGAGGCATTTTTATTCGCCAATTTAAGCATGTCTTTTTTCGCCCCCCTTTTGGGGTGAATCGTTTTGACCCCAAGCAGTCCTTCGGCCATTTCGGCATCCACTGATTCAGGCAGCAAGATTTCCTTTGGTTTAAAATGGTTCGTAATCTCGTAAAATTGACCGAGGAATGTAAGAAGTTCCTGTTCGGGTTCATCATAGACCGGAAAAAGTGAAACATCCCTTTCTATTAATTTACCCTGCCGAACAAAAAATACCTGTACGCACATCCAGCCTTTATCATAGGCAAACCCAAATACATCCCTGTCGATGAAATCGGTCGTCATCATTTTTTGCTTCTCCATCGTAATATCAATGTGGGCAATCTTGTCACGGAACTCCTTGGCCCTCTCGAAATCGAGCTCTTCTGATGCCACTAGCATTTTTTCAGTCAGTTCTTTTTTTATTTCAGTATGCCCGCCGTTCAAGAACCGGTTGATATCATCCACCATTTTTTTATATTCCTGTTCCTCTACTTCATATACACATGGGGCCAGGCACTGTCCAAGATGATAGTAGAGACAAACGCGATCTGGTAATGTATTGCATTTTCTTAGGGGATAGATGCGGTCGAGCAATTTTTTCGTTTCGTTAGCTGCAAATGCATTCGGATAAGGACCGAAATATTTCCCTTTGTCTTTTTTTACTTTTCGCGTAATGATTAGACGTGGGTGGCGTTCCGCAGTCAGCTTGATGAAAGGATACGTCTTATCATCCTTTAGCATGACATTATATTTTGGGTCATGTTTTTTGATTAAGTTCAACTCTAAAATAAGAGCCTCGATATTGGAAGAGGTGACGATGTATTCGAAATCCTCAATCTCATTCACGAGCCGAAATGTTTTTCCATCATGAGATCCCGTAAAATAAGACCGGACACGATTTTTCAACACCTTCGCTTTGCCTACATATATGATCGTTCCCTGACGATCCTTCATTAAATAACAACCAGGTTGATCGGGAAGAAGGGCAAGTTTATTCTTTATTTGTTGATTCATGCATTCAGCCTCCTGTTCTCCCATTTTTACAATCATTATATATCAAGATAGCGAAAAAAGCTTCAAGTCCGCAGACTTGAAGCTTTTTTTAGCTATCTTACTATTACGCGTGTTTTGCAATAAGTTCAGCAAGTGCTTCTTTAGGTTGGAAACCAACAACCTTATCAACCACTTCACCGTCTTTAAGGACGATTAATGTCGGGATGCTCATTACACCGAATTTTCCTGCTGTTTCTTGGTTTTCATCTACATCCACTTTTACGATTTTTGCTTTATCGCCAATTTCAGTATCAAGCTCTTGAAGAACTGGAGCGATCATTTTACAAGGTCCGCACCATGGAGCCCAAAAATCTACAAGAACAACACCTTCGCTAGTATCTGTTGTGAAAGTTTGGTCAGTTGCATTTACAATAGCCATATATATTTCCTCCTCAAATTTACTCAAATAACTAAAGACAGTATACCATTGTTGCTCGAATCGATGCTAATATTTTGCTTCAGTGGTAGGATGTCCAAAAAAAGAATAAATATGCAGGCCGAAGTCCTTTCCTCTTAGCCCAAAGAAAGGGGCAAGACATGTATCGGCTTATGCCAAATGCCTTGCCCCCTAATTTGTATTATTTTAAGCGTTAACTTTTAGTTTTTTGAATTCTTCCGTAAGTAATGGAACGACTTCGAAAAGGTCTCCGACAATTCCGTAATCAGCTACATTGAATATGTTAGCTTCCGGATCTTTATTGATGGCAACGATAACCTTGGAGTTGGACATACCCGCTAAATGCTGGATCGCACCGGAAATTCCGCAGGCGATATAAAGGTCAGGTGTTACGACTTTACCCGTTTGCCCGATTTGCAAAGAGTAATCGCAATAGTCCGCATCACATGCTCCGCGGGAAGCTCCTACCGCTCCGCCAAGAACTTGTGCAAGTTCCTTTAATGGTTCAAAACCATCTTCACTTTTCACGCCCCGTCCACCTGCGATGATTACTTTCGCTTCTGAAAGGTCGACCCCTTCACTAGCTTTTCTGACAACATCTTTAATGATTGTGCGTAAATCCTTAATGTCCACACTTAATGTAGAAACATCACCAGAGCGGGACTCATCTTTAGCTAATGGTTCGATATTGTTCGGACGGATTGTCGCGAAAATCACGCCATCCGTAACAATTTTCTTTTCAAATGCTTTACCAGAATATATCGGGCGGGTGAAAACGATATTTCCGCCTTCTTCTTCAATAAATGTAACGTCCGAGATCAAACCTGATTCAAGCTTTCCAGCCAATTTAGGTGCAAGGTCTTTTCCTAGGGCCGTATGTCCAAAGAAAATGCCTTCTGGCTTTTCCTGCTCGATGACGGCAAGCAAGCTTTGCGCATATCCATCTGAAGTATATTGTTTCAATTGGTCATTTTCCACTGCGACAACCCGGTCCGCGCCATACTGGATCAATTCATTCCCGAAATTTTGAACACTGTCACCAACTAAAACACCTACGATTTCCCCGCCATCTGCAGCAAGTTTAGCCGCACCGATAGCTTCAAATGATACATTTCTTAGTGAACCGTCACGAACTTCGCCCAATACAAGAAACTTTCTAGCCATTTATAAAAACCTCCTGTGCTCTATTTTTCATTTTTGTCGTGTGTATTGTTTTGAAAAGTACCGTTTAAGATTAAATCACTTTTGCTTCACTGCGTAATAATTGAACAAGTTCGCTAACTTGATCACTGATTTCTCCGTCCAATACTTTTCCAGCTTCTTTTTTAGCAGGAAGGTAAATTTCAATCGTTTTTGTTTTTGCCTCAACATCTTCTTCTTCCAGATCCAGGTCATCCAATTCCAATTCTTCAAGCGGTTTTTTCTTTGCTTTCATGATTCCTGGCAATGAAGGGTAACGCGGCTCATTAAGCCCTTGTTGAGCTGTCACCAACAATGGAAGGGATGCTTCGATCGTTTCGGAGTCCCCTTCGACATCACGGATAACGCTTACATTTCCATTTGCTATGTCCAGTTTAGTAATGGTTGTAATATAAGGAATTTCTAAAATTTCGGCAACGCGTGGCCCCACTTGACCAGAACCGCCATCGATTGCTACGTTTCCTGCAATGATTAAATCGGCATTTTTACCTTTTAAGTATTCACCTATAATTTTGGCAGTCGTGAATTGGTCGCCATTTTCTATGTCGTCTTCTATATTTATCAATACGGCTTTGTCAGCACCCATTGCCAGCGCTGTACGTAATTGCTTTTCGGCCTCTTCGGTTCCGACAGAAATAACCGTCACTTCGCCGCCTTGTGCATCACGTACCTGGATTGCTTCTTCAACCGCATACTCATCGTATGGATTAATGATGAATTCTGCTCCATCCTCATTAATTTTCCCATTGGATAGTGTAATTTTTTCTTCTGTATCAAATGTTCTTTTCAGCAGTACATAAATGTTCACGATAATACCTCCCGAATGATTTGAGTTTTGAAGATTATGAATTTTATTGATATATAGTATTGTTCTACAGATTTCATCAAAATCCTGCATAATATATAAAAATAGTTATTTATACGAAAATCATCATTTACCTTTGAATACAGCTTCCCTTTTTTCAATGAAAGCGCTGATTCCTTCTTGTGCATCAGCGGTATCGAAAGCCTGGCCAAAGAGGGCGGCTTCCCTTTCCACACCTTTATGATAGGAATCATGCTTAGAATAATTTAATAACTCAATGGCCGACTTTAAAGCCAGCGGGCTTTTCTTGGCAATTTTATTGGCTAGTTCCTTTGCTTTTGGAATCAGTTCTTCATCCATGAAGGCATGATTCGCCAATCCGCATTGCACAGCTTGCGTACCCGATATCGGTTCACTTGTAAACAGCATTTCAGCAGCCTTTGCCATGCCTACATAACGAGGAAGACGTTGGGTCCCGGCAAATCCAGGGATTAAGCCCAACTGCAGCTCAGGCAAACCAAGTTTAGCCCTTTCGGTGACCAATCGGATGTGACAGGCCATGGCCAGCTCCAACCCTCCGCCAAGCGCTGCTCCATGGATGGCTGCAATGACCGGTTTTGGAAAAGATTCGATTTTCTCAAATACAGATTGACCATTCTTGGTCAGTTTCTCGAAAGCTTTCCCGTTCTCCACTTCCGTAAACTCTTTAATGTCTGCTCCTGCAGAAAAGAATCTTCCTTCACCATGAAGAAGGACAACCCGTACGGCCTCGTCTTTCTCAATTTGATCGAAGGCCTGTGAAAGCTCTCCGATGATAGCAGAAGAAAGCGCATTTGCAGGTGCATGATCAATCGTTATAAAAGCCACATGATCTTCGACAGAAAGCTTAAGATATTCCATATCAATCCCTCCAGGCATGCTAGTCGAACTTTTTTGAAAATTCAATATGTATTACTTCCCGATAAAGGGGAAGCAGAATTAATCGATTCTTTGGAGGATGGCTGGCCATCCTCTATTTAAATATTTAACTTTTCAAGCCACAGCCGCCAATTAGCAGGCGGTGAACGTCTGGTGCAAGGTCAGGAAGAGAGTACTTTTGCTCATTCATGACCCAAGTCGTCACTGTTTCGTCAATCGTTCCAAAAATCATCTGCCTGGCAAGTAAATTATTTAAATCAGGCAGGAATTCGCCGTTCTCTTTTCCTTCAATAATGATCTGATCGATTAAGTTTAAATATCCTCTTAACACATCATTAATTCTAAGGCGCAATTCTTTATTCGACTGTCTCAATTCCAATTGAGTGACAATTGCTAAATTCACGTCTTCTGAAAGGTTTTTAAAATGTTTTTGGATGAGCACACTCAGTTTATCCGAAGCAGTGGTCTTTCCTTTTATTTCTTCTTCGATCTGTTCCACGAATGAGCCCATCTTTTCATGGAATAATGATATTAGAATATCTTCTTTATTTTTAAAATATAGATATATGGTGCCATCCGCTACGCCTGCCTGCTTGGCGATTTTGGATACTTGGGCTTGATAGTAACCGTTTTGGGCAATTACGATAACGGCCGCTTCAATAATTTGATTATACTTTGGTCTGTTGCTTTTCACTGGATGTCCCCTTTCAGAAAATGAATGAATCATCATTCATATTTCTATCATAAAATGACGTCCCTTTACTGTCAAGCAAAAACTTCTAGGGGTCCTGACATTCACTTCAGTTCATTGTACAGCCCCCATCCATAGGTTGTCCAGCCGTTCTGCAAAACACGGAGCTTTCTTCTGCTGCTCCGTTAAAAGGGGGTGCTAGTTTAAGCTTCTTTTCTTTCCTCGGATATTTTTTTCTTTTCTTCCTCGATAAGGACTCTTCTCAGGATCTTTCCTATCGTCGTTTTAGGAAGTTCATCCCTGAATTCATAGCTGCGCGGCACCTTATAGGAAGCCAGGTTCTTTCTGGCAAATTCATTCAATTCCTCTTCAGTGGCATTGGCATTTTTTTTCAGTACGACATAGGCCTTAACGGTCTCACCGCGATAGGGGTCAGGGATACCTGCCACAACCACTTCCTGTATGGCCTCATGCTCGTATAGCACCTCCTCCACCTCTCGTGGATATATATTGAATCCGCCTGCAATGATTGTATCCTTTTTCCTCTCGACCACATAAAAGAACCCCTGCTCATCCATGTAGCCCAGATCTCCTGTAAGCAGCCAGCCATTTCTAAAGGTGTTTTCCGTTTCCTCCGGACGGTTCCAATATCCTTTCATTACCTGTGGTCCTTTTATGGCAATTTCGCCTATTTCATTCGGGGGAAGCTCTTCAAAGGTTTCCAGGGACAGAATCACCGAGTCAGTATCCGGCCACGGCAGCCCAATGCTTCCTTTTACACGCGGCTGATCCCAGATGAAATTAGCATGGGTCACCGGTGAGGTTTCAGAAAGTCCATAGCCTTCAACAAGTTTCCCGCCGGTAATTTTCTCAAACTGCTCTTGAACCTCTATGGGCAATGATGCAGAACCGCTTATACAGGCATTGATGGAAGAAAGGTCATATTTAGCGATATCCGGATGGTTCAAGAGGCCGATATACATCGTGGGCGCTCCTGGAAACATGGTCGGTTTCTGTTTCTGGATGGTTTTAAGCGTCGCTAAGACATCGAACTTTGGCATGATGATCATGGTGTTTCCTTCCATGACGGAAAGAACCAAGACTGTAGTCATACCGTACACATGGAAGAAAGGCAGAATTGCAAGGATCCTTTCCTCACCGCGCTTATTTCTATAAAGCCATGCATTGCACATTTTCGTATTCGCAAGCATATTCTTATGGGTAAGCATGACCCCTTTGGGAAAGCCTGTTGTCCCACCAGTATATTGCAAAAGGGCGAGGTCATTATCCACATCGATCGGCACAGTGACTTCTTCGGTCATCTTTCGTTTCATGATTTCGGAAAATAAATGATGATTCCCTTCATGTTCCACATTGATAACAATGCCGTATTGCTTTTTTTGAATAAAAGGATAGATAAGATTTTTTGGAAAAGGTAAATATTCCTTGATAGCGGTTACAATTATATGTTCTATATCCGTTCTTGATGCCACTGCTGCAACACGGGGAAATAAAATATCCATCGCCAAAATTATTTTCGCTCCGGAATCTTTCATTTGATATTCTAATTCACGTTCAGTATAGGTTGGATTCGTTTGAACCACGACTCCGCCGGCCATCAATATCCCAAAAAAGCCTATGACACCCTGTGGGCAGTTAGGAAGCATGACGGCAACACGTTCCCCTTTTTGAAGACCGATACTTTTTAAATAGGCTGCAAACTTTAAAGCAGATTCATGCACTTCCCGGAAAGTTAATTCTTTTCCCTGGAAATGAATCGATACTTTATCGGGGAATTCTTCGGCTGATTCCTTTAAAAAAGAATAAAGAGGTTTATCTTCGTAAGACAAAACAGCGGGTATCTGTTCCGGATAAATAGCTTGCCATGGCTTATTGCTCATTTGCCCCCTCCTTCTGAATATTCTCAATACTCTTTTCATTATAATACAATCGGGATTTTCTTACAATTGCAGAATTTCAGTGTAAAAAGACCCCCTGATGAGAAAAATGCCCTATACCCCACAGGGAATATTGGATGCAACACTTAAAAAGGGAAACAAAAAAAGGAGTGGTTCTACTCCTTAGTTTTAATTCTATACCAATACTTATATTTTTCTTCAAACCCCAACTTTCCGTACAAGCTTAGAGCGGGCGCGTTTGTTTTTATCACCTGAAGATAAGCATTTTTTGCTCCATTTTCTTTACCCCAATGCAATAAATTACGAATGAGGATAGCACCATTGCCTTGGTTTCGAAAATTTTCATGGGTTATGATATTGTACAGGCCTATGTATTCGTCTTCCAAAACGCCCAGTCCACATGCTGTCACGGTTCCACCCTCATCAGTCAACAACATAAAGCATTTTTTTTGAATGATATTCCCTAACATCTTTTTCAAAATGGTTTGATCATGATCATTCATTTTACTTAGTAGGCAGAAATCATGAAACCAGTGATCATGTAAATGATCATACTTTATGACATTGATTTCATTAAGTGATTCAGTTTCTGCCAAATTCAAAACTTGGACACTTGTTGTTCCCTCCAGGACATACCCAGACTCTTCCAATACACTATCCAAGTTGTTGGGCTTTGACTGTGGAGTCATTTTGTATATTACCTTACCATTCCTAGCAAAATATAATTGTTCACAATTCAATACTTTCTTTTTCACATTTTCATTCGATAAATAGATGGGAGCGATAGAATTCGCCCGTTTCATATATCCATCCGCAAATCGGATAACCCATCCGTCATAGATTTGGGTTTGCATGGCCGGTAAAGCATTCAGCGATAATTCTTCTATCTTTTGTATCAATTGGGACTGATCCATAATCCTCCTCCTCTTTTAGAAAAGTCTATTTGACCATTATTATTATACATGCCACCACCCACTCTTTTTAATTGAACTCAAATAAAAGAAGCGGCATAATGGCCGCTTCAGTTGAAGAATGTCATATAAATGATTCCAAACAGAAAAAAGATTCCGCAACAAACAATTAGGACTTTTGCTAGTTTCTCCACAGCTTACTCCCTCTCATAAAGGGCATTAAGAAATCCCTGCGCCGATGACAAAAGATAATGCGATTGAAATGATCATCGATAGGAATCCAACTGCCCGATTATCTTTTTGTATCTCTTCATCTATTTTAAATCGAGGAGTCATAAATTCAAAAATGAAATAACCGATCAACAGAAGGACAAATCCGTATACGCCCCAGCCAATCATGGTAAGAAGCGAATTCTGATGGAGGATGGACTGTTGGAATACATAGGCGATCCCAAATATTTTACCGCCAGTTGCCATCGCGACAGAAAGGTTTCCCTGTTTGATTTCCTCCCAGTTCTTGTACTTTGTGACAAGTTCAAAAATGGCTAAAAAAACAATCATGCACAGAATAACGACACTGTAACGAGCAGCTATATATACATATTCATTTTCCCACATGTTCTCCATGGTCCAACTCCCGAATGGTAACTAGTCACCCGGCTTGACTGAATGGCCGGAGTGACCGCTTTCCTTTATTTAAATTCCACCACCGTAACACCTGTTCCGCCTTCACCGGCTTCACCGAAGCGAATCCTTTTGACAGAGCGGTGATTTTTCAAGTATTCCTGGACCCCGGACCGAAGAGCACCCGTTCCTTTACCATGAATGATGGAGACACTCGAATAACCGGCCAAAAGAGCATCATCAATGTACTTTTCAACTCTTGATATTGCATTTTCAAAGCGTTCTCCACGGAGGTCAAGTTCGACGCTAACGTGATAATCGCGGCCTTTGATCGTGGTGAGGGGCTTTGTTTCTTTTACTTTTGTGGCCTTGATGAATTCCAGGTCAGACTCCTTCACCTTCATTTTCATGATGCCGATCTGAACCTGCCATTCATTATTTGAGACCTTCTCGATCAAGTGACCTTTTTGACCGAAGCTTACGACCTTTACTTCATCTCCAGGTTTCAAGCTTTTATCCAGCGGCCTTGCAACTTTATTTGACGTTTTTTTCACTTTTGGCGCTGCTTCTTCAAGCCGCTTTTTAGCATCGATCAGTTCATGCTCTTTAACATCGGCATGCTTTTCAAGTCGCAGTTTACGCAAGTCGGCAATAATCGCTTCCGCTTCCTTTTGTGCATTTTCAACGATTGCCGCAGCCTCTTTTGCTGCCTTTTCAACCATCGCATCCCGTTCTTCATGGTATTCACCAATTTGCCTTTGAAGGTCTTTATGAAGAATTTCCGCCTGTTCCAGGTGATTCTTGGCTTCCTGTTCTTCTTCCTCGGCCTTTTTGCGGCTGTCTTCAAGGGACGCTATCATATTCTCAACTTTATTCGTATCCTCACCAATATGGCTGCGGGCGCTGCTTATCACGCTTTCTTCCAAACCAAGCCGTTTGGAAATTTCAAACGCATTACTCCTACCTGGTACACCGATCAAAAGTTTATAGGTGGGACTTAAGGTTTCCACATTAAATTCGACGCTTGCATTAATGACGCCTTCCCGATCATATCCATACGCTTTTAATTCCGGATAATGTGTCGTTGCAATCACACGTGCTCCGCGCTTATACACTTCATCCAAAATGGAAATGGCCAAAGCAGCACCTTCCTGTGGATCAGTTCCCGCTCCAAGCTCATCGAATAAAACAAGGCTGTCAAAATCGACATGCTTAAGGATATCGACAATATTGACCATATGCGAGGAGAATGTACTTAAGCTTTGTTCAATCGACTGTTCATCGCCAATATCAGCATAAACGGAGGAAAACACAGCCGTTTCGGAACCATCCAGCGCAGGGATTTGCAGACCGGACTGGGCCATTAACGTACAGAGGCCAATCGTTTTCAGGGTAACCGTCTTACCACCTGTATTCGGACCGGTGATGACGATTGTCGTAAATTCATCACCAAGAAAAATATCATTGGCCACGACAACATCACTCGGAATGAGCGGGTGTTTCGCTTTGAATAATTTCACGCGCCCCTCATCATTCAGAATCGGCTTGGATCCTTTTATCGCTTTTGCATACTTTGCCTTGGCTACAAGGAAATCGATATGGGCAAGCACTTTGACATTATGAAGCAATTCAGGAGTGTACGCACCGACTTTTTCCGATAGTTCGACCAATATCCGTTCTATTTCCTGCGTTTCCTTCACTCGGGTTTCCTGCAGGGCATTATTCAGCTGAACGATTGCTTGTGGTTCAATGAACAACGTCTGTCCTGATGAGGATTGATCATGGATGATCCCGCCATACACACTCCGGTATTCCTGTTTTACCGGGATGACGAAACGGTCATTCCGGATGGTGATGATGGCATCGGATAACATTGTTGATGCATTGGAAGAACGGATCATGCTTTCTAGTTTTTCCCTGACGCGGCTTTCGTTCGTCCGAATTTGGTTTCTTAGGGTGCGAAGCTTGTCGCTGGCAGAATCCATCACTTCGCCATGTTCGCTTACTGCATACGTAATTTCCTGCTGCAAATCTATCAATGGATGAAGGGAATCGATATATTCGGCCAAAAGCGGAACATCAATTTCCTGCTCTGCAAGTTCTTCAAAGAAACGGCTTAGGATCCTGCCGGCACGAATCGTACTCGCAAGTTCCATCAATTCCATCGGTGAGAGCATTCCGCCAATCTGTGCCCTTTTTGCATGCGGACGGATATCAAAGATCCCGCCCAATGGCAAGTTACCTTTCAACCGGACGATTTTGGCTGACTCATCCGTTTCTTTCTGCCATCTCGACACCTCTTCAAAATCCGTGGAAGGCATCAATTGCTCTGCCTTCTCTTTTCCTATGGATGAGGATGCGTGTGAAATTAATTGTTCTTTTATTTTATGAAATTCCAATGTTTTTAAAGCTTTATTATGCATGGAGTTAAAGCTCCTCCTTATTTATGGGCAAATAGTTAATCATTTCTCTTTAAAAACGCCAATAATCCGTCCGTATCCCTTGCATTAAGAACCGTTGATTCTTTAATCCAGCCTTTTTTGGCTGATGAAACCCCAACAGGCATATGTTCAAGCATGTCGATGCTGTGGGCATCCGTATTGATCACGATCGGAACGCCTGCTTCCTGTGCCTTGCGCAGATGGGGAGGTGCCAAATCCAATCGGTTCGGGTTCGCATTCAATTCCAAGGCAGTATTCGTTTCACGGGCCAGTTCGATCAGCATCTCTATATCAACATCATATCCGGTTCGTCTGCCGATGATCCTTCCCGTTGGATGGGCAATGATATCTACATGCGGATTATTCAAAGCCGTTTTTAAGCGCTCCATGATCGTTTCCCGGGGCTGTGAAAAGCTTGAGTGAATCGATGCAATCACCAAATCCATCTCTGCAAGCAGCTCATCGTCATAATCAAGGGTCCCGTCAGGAAGTATATCCATTTCAATCCCTGAAAGAACGGTAAAGTCAGTGTATTTTTCATTTAGCTCATGGATGATACGTTTTTGTTCACGCAAACGTTCCGCGGTCAAGCCGTTCGCCACTTTCAGATATTGCGAATGATCAGTGATGGCCATATACCGATACCCTTTTGCACGGCATGCTTCAATCATTTCTTCAATCGTATGGGCACCATCACTCCATGTGGTATGCATATGCAGGTCACCTTTGATGGCCTCTAAAGATATGAGAGGTTCATTAGCATCATAATGCTCCACTTCCGTTCCGTCTTCACGCAGTTCTGGCGGAATGAAAGGAAGACCAAAATGATTATAAAATTGTTCTTCCGTTTCAAACGTCAATATATCACCGGTTTCAGCCACTTCCACCCCATATTCGCTGATTTTCTCGCCGCGGTCTTTAGCAAGCTGGCGCATCCGCACATTGTGATCCTTCGAACCTGTAAAATGATGGAGTGTCGTGATGAATTCCTGATCCTTCACGATTCGGAAATCGACAGAAATATCATATTCATAATCAAGCACGACCGATACTTTTGTATCACCTGCTGCAATCACCTGCTTTATTCCCGTTAATGCAAGCAATTGATCCTTAACTTCTTCGGGATGATCTGTCGAGATGATGAAATCGAGGTCCTTGATGGTTTCCCTCATACGCCGGATGCTGCCGGCCCTGGAAGAACGGATGATGTATTCCATGTTAGCGAGGGCCGTTTCAATATCATCCGCAATCGGCCTCATGAAAGCAAGGGGCAGCCGGTCGGGCCTTGAACCCGCCTCGGCAATTGCAGATAGGATCTTCTCTTCCGTCTTTTTGCCGAAACCGGCAAGCGCCGCGACCCTGCCTTCTTCACAGGCGATTTTAAGATCATTCACATCATTGACATGCAGCTCTTTATGAAGCTTGGCAATTTTCTTCCCGCCCAGACCTTGAAGCTGCAGAAGCGGAATCAATCCTTTTGGCACCTGCTCCTGCAGCTCTTCAAGCACGGTCGATTTCCCTTCATTCATATACTCTTCGATGACGGAGGCCGTTCCTTTCCCGATTCCATTTAAAGCGGTAAAGTCCTCGATGGCGGAAAGGCTCCGGTCATCCGTTTCCAAGGCGCCCGCTGCCTTTCGGAAAGCTGAAACCTTGAACGGGTTCTCTCCTTTTAGTTCCATATATATTGCAATCTTTTCTAATAGTTTAATGATATCTTTTTTATTAATTGTCATTTAATTCACCGCCAAAAAAATTAGTAGGGTGTCCATTGTTCACTTTCTTAAAGATACCTTTCTTGGAGGTAAAGTACAAGCAGTCAGGTTCTTAACTTTCGAATCAAATAGGGGGAGGTTACATCCTGCCACATAAAAGGGGCCTCCCCCGTTCAAAGTATGGGAATCCAGGACTTTGAGAAAGGGAGACAGGCCCTCTTATACTGACATTAAGATTGTTTTACACCCTGAAACCAAAGTTCCTTCACTTGCTCGGAAAGGAACGGCGTATGTTTCACGATCGATTCTGCCAGAAATGAGCCAGTTAATGGTTTCTGGATGGAATCCATTGGCAGCATGGCAGCTATATATAATATAATAAACATGATAAGATAAACTTCGAGAAAACCCAATATCCCTCCACCCCAGCGATTCAGCTGCTTTAATATCGGTAGGTGGGTGATGAAATTGAGCATGGATCCTATCATTTGCCAAAGGATCTTGGCAGCAAAGAAAATGATAGCAAAGGCAATTGCATTGTAATACGCCGTATCAAGCCCGACTGTATCGAAAAACATATTAAGGGTCGAGGAATCACCCATCGTTGGGAACGGAATCCACAATTTCAAATTGGGAGCAAGATCTCCGTAAAATACATAAGCGACGATGAAGGCTACAATGAACCCTGTCATATGAACCGCTTGTAAAATGAAGCCACGCTTTAAACCGATTAATAAACCGATTAAAAGAATGGCCAGAATTGCTAAATCAAGCATGTACTCAGTCCTTCTCTCTCTTTAATTCCAGTTGAAGCTGGTCTAGTTCATCTTTTAATTTAATATATTCGTGGATGGTATTCACGGCCGTTAGCACCGCTAGCTTGCTTGTATCCAAGTATGGATTTTTCATCCTGATCTCTCTCATTTTTTCGTCAACCATCGAAGCGACCAGGCGCATATGACTTGCGCTTTCTGTGCCGACGATTGTATATGGTTGTCCGTATATATCAACTGTTGTTTTATTTCGTTTATCGTCTGACAAAATGATGCCCCCAATCTAAACAATCCTAATTCTATCATATCATGAAGTTTTTCGTCACGAAAGAGAGTACATCGTCATTTCTCGCATAAAAATTTCAATAATTTGTCAAACGAAAGCGGATTTAGGAAGAAGATCACCTAATAAACAAAATGAAGATAGGAGCTAACCCATTATGTCCCATGTTGTTTTACTTATCAATCCTGAACAAATAAAAGCGATGAAGGCCCATTATTCTTCATCCTTGGCCGCCAAGCTGCCGCCTGGGAGCATCTTTTCCGCAAAACCGCCGCTATGTACGGTGACAGCCTATAAATCCGGTAAGGTCCTTTTTCAAGGTAAGAATGCCGAACTAGAAGCGGGAAAATGGCAAAAAGGCACCACTGCTGCGGCTCCAAAGAAAAAAACGGCATCCTCTGCATCGGTCAAGGCCCATCGATATTCGCCGCCTGCAAATATCGGAACCATGTCAGTGATCGGTTCCGATGAGGTCGGGACAGGAGACTATTTCGGCCCGATCACCGTCGTAGCCGTATATGCAAAAAAGGAGCAACTCTCACTATTGAAGGAGCTTGGTGTCCAGGATTCCAAAAATCTGAAAGATCCACAGATCATCGAAATTGCTAAACAGATTAAGGATGTAGTGCCCTTCAGCCTGCTCACATGCGACAACCCGAAATATAATGCGCTGCAGGCAAAGGGAATGTCACAAGGTAAAATGAAAGCACTCCTCCATAACCAAGCAATCAAGCATCTCATGCAAAAAATCCAGCCGGAACAAGCGGAAGCGGTCCTTATTGATCAATTCGCTCAACCAGAGGTATTTTTCAATTACCTCAAAGGCCAAGAACTATTCCAGGCTAATGCCACCTATCTATGTACAAAAGCGGAAGGCATTCATCTTGGAGTAGCAGCCGCATCCATCATTGCCCGATATGCATTCGTCAAACGCTTTGACTTGCTGAGTGAAAAAGCCGGATTCAAAATCCCTAAAGGTGCCGGATTTGCAGTCGATGAAGCAGCTGCAAGATTGATTCATGAAAAAGGAATCGATTCATTACACGAATTCACGAAAACCCACTTTGCCAACACAGAAAAAGCGAAGCGACTATTTCAACAGAAATATCATAAATAGAAGAAAGCGGCTGACCTTCCGGAATAGCCGCCTTTAACTTGTGAGTTTGTGACTCGTGAGTTTGCGCCATTTACTCGGGAGTTTACGCTGTTTACTCGGGAGTTTGCGCTGTTTACTCTTGAGTTTGCGCTGTTTACTCGTGAGTTTGTGCCATTTACTCGTGAGTTTACGCTGTTTACTCGTGAGTTTGCGCTGTTTACTCGTGAGTTCACGCCATTTACTCGTGAGTTTGCGCTGTTTACTCGTGAGTTTGCGCTGTTTACTCGTGAGTTTGCGCTGTTTACTCGTGAGTTCACGCTGTTTACTCGTAAAATCAAAATAGACAGCTCCCCATGTTTCAGGGAGCTGTCTTTTTGGTTTTATCCTCTTAGTTCTGCGCCAGCTTTTTCTTTAACGGCTTCAAGAACTTTATCGTGTGCTTTTGTAATGTCTTCGTCCGTTAGAGTACGTTCCGGGTCGAAGTATTTCAGTGAGTAGGCAATGGATTTCTTGCCTTCCTCCATTCTTTCACCTTCGTATAAGTCGAAGATGCTTACTTCTTTCAGCAGTTTGCCACCGGCTTCTTCAATAATATCCTGAATGTCCCCGGCTTTCGTAGCTTGATCCACAACGAGCGCGATATCGCGCGTGGTCGATGGATAGCGCGGAATGGTTTGGTACGCAATCGGAGCGACTTCGGCTTCGGCCAATGCTTTTAAGGAAAGTTCGAAAATGTATGTTTCTTTAATATCCAAGTCTTTTTGGACAGTTGGGTGCACTTGGCCGATAAAGCCAATCACTTCACCATTCAATAGTACTTCCGCTGTCCGTCCTGGATGCATGTCGTTGATTTTCGCTTGGCGATAACTGATTTGATCAGCTAATCCAAGTGTGTCGAATAATGCTTCGATCACGCCTTTGGCTACAAAGAAATCCACTGGTTTCTTTTCACCTTGCCATAGATGTGACTCCCATAGACCGGTGATTGCTCCAGCAATATGTTCTTTTTCTTCAGGCAGTTCTTGTTCGTCACGCTTAAAGAATACCGAACCGATTTCATACAGTGCCAGTGAATCAATTTGGCGGGCATTGTTATATTTCACGACTTCAAGCAATTGAGGCACGATGCTTAAACGCAGCTGGCTTCTTTCTTCACTCATTGGCATTGCTAATCGAATGGATTCTCTTGCTTCCAAAGCGAATTGGGACGCTTTTTCCTGGCTTGTCAGTGAATAGGTTACCGCTTGATAAAGGCCTGCGCCTTCAAGTGTACGGCGTGCTTTCCGCCGTTTAATTTGATAATCAGTCAATTGGCCTGGGACAGCAGCACCGATCGGCAGTGTAGCGGGAATATTATCATATCCATATAGACGTGCAGCCTCTTCGACTAAATCAGCTTCAATCGTAATATCGCCACGGCGCGTCGGAACGGTGATTGTGAATGTTTCATTGTCAAGTTCCACGCCAAATTGCAGACGCTTGAAGATCGATTCCACAACTGATGCGG
This sequence comes from Brevibacillus sp. JNUCC-41, assembly GCF_014844095.1. NCBI lineage: Bacteria > Bacillati > Bacillota > Bacilli > Caryophanales > Bacillaceae > Peribacillus > Peribacillus sp. JNUCC41. The sequence continues at coordinate 237,486 of NZ_CP062163.1, forward strand.
TCATGTCTGTTCCAAGAAGTGTGTTGATTTTTTCAAGAGTGATGCTAATGACCGCAGGTTCCATTGTCAATTCATCAACTTCTGCTGCTCCTTGTAAGACTGTTCCGCCTGCATATTGTGCAATCAATTGTGCAGCACGTTCTCCAGCTTCACGTACACGGGCCGGGTCGACACCTTTTTCAAAGCGGGCACTAGCTTCACTGCGTAATCCATGGTCCTTTGAGGCTTTACGAACCACTGTACCTGCAAAATATGCACTTTCAATGATGATGTTCGTCGTATCATTTTTCACTTCGGAATCCGCTCCGCCCATCACACCAGCTATCGCTACTGGCTCGCTGCCATTTGTGATCACTAAATGGTCAGGTGTCAAAGTGCGTTCCGCTTCATCCAATGTTACGATTTTTTCAGCATCCTTCGCTCTGCGGATGACGATTTCCTTTGAACCAAAGCGGTCATAATCAAAGGCATGGAGCGGTTGGCCGTATTCAAGTAAAATGTAGTTCGTGATATCCACCACATTATTATGAGGTCGGATACCTGCAGACATCAACCTAGTCTGCATCCAAAGTGGTGAAGGTCCGACCTTGACATCCTTGATGATTTTAGCAATGTATATCGGGTTATCTTCTTTCGCTTCAACTTTGACACTGATATAATCAGTTGCTTTTTCAGCTGCCTCTTCTTTCTCGACAACCGGCCATTTCACTTCCCGGCCTAAAATGGCTGCCACTTCGTATGCAACACCAAGCATGCTCAATGCATCTGAACGGTTCGGAGTCAGCCCAAGTTCCAGCACTTCATCACTTAAACCAAGTTCCTCCAATGCATCTTTACCTACTTCCACATCATTAGGGAAGACGAAGATACCTGTAGCATAATCCTTGGAAACGAGCTTGGATTCGAAGCCCAATTCCTGAAGCGAGCAAATCATCCCGTGCGATTCCTCTCCACGAAGTTTCGCTTTCTTAATTTTGAAATTACCTGGAAGGACTGCGCCAACAGTAGCGACAGCGACTTTTTGGCCTTTATCGACATTCGGTGCTCCACAGATGATCTGAACGGGATTTTCGGCCCCGATATCAACTTGGCATTTATTCAATTTATCCGCATTTGGATGCTGTTCACGTTCAATGACATGCCCGATGACGACCCCTTTTAGCCCTTCACTTTTCTTTTCCACCCCTTCAACCTCAATGCCGCTTTTCGTGATTTTGTCAGCTAGCTCCGTCGCATTGATGCCTGAAAGGTCAACATAATCTTGTAACCATTTATATGACACAAACATGGTAGGTCCTCCTTTTTAAAATAAAAATTTATGCTTCATGATGGTTGAATTGTTTTAAGAATCGAACATCATTCGTATAGAAATGACGGATATCATCCACACCATACTTCAACATGGCAATCCGCTCCACGCCGATTCCAAATGCGAATCCAGAGTATTTCTTGGAATCGAAGCCAGCCATTTCAAGGACGTTCGGATGAACGATCCCGCCGCCAAGCACTTCGATCCAGCCTGTTTGTTTACATACGCTGCAGCCTTTACCACCACAGATTTTACAAGAAATATCCACTTCGACGGAAGGCTCCGTAAATGGGAAGAAACTTGGACGAAGTCGGATTTCACGGTCTTGCCCAAATACTTTTTTCGCAAATACATCAAGCGTCCCTTTCAGGTCGCTCATGCTGATGTTCTCATCGATGACCAAGCCCTCAATTTGCTGGAATTGATGGGAGTGTGTAGCGTCATCGTTATCACGGCGATATACTTTTCCTGGGCAAATGATTTTAACAGGTCCTTGACCTTTATGTTTTTCCATCGTTCTGGCTTGAACAGGTGAAGTGTGCGTACGCATCAGGATTTCGTCCGTTATGTAGAAGGAATCCTGCATATCACGTGCCGGATGGCTTTTCGGCAAGTTAAGTGCCTCGAAGTTGTAGTAGTCGCTTTCGACTTCAGGACCTTCCGCAACGGTATAGCCCATACCGATGAATAAGTCTTCGATTTCTTCCACGACACGTGTTAATGGATGTAGATTCCCCTTGTTAACCGGACGTCCAGGAAGTGTGACGTCAATCGTTTCAGTTGCCAGCTTTGCATTGACTGCCGCAGTTTCAAGTGCTTTTTGTTTCTCCTCGATCTTTGTTGCAATCGCTTCCCTTACATCATTGGCCAGTGCCCCAATTTTTGGGCGTTCTTCGGCAGATAATTTACCCATGCCGCGCAATACCTCAGTGATTGGCCCTTTTTTCCCTAAATAAGCAACTCGGACTTCATTCAGTTCTTTTAATTCGGAAGCGGCGGCAACTTTTTGCAACGCTTCTTCCTGCAGTTCTAGTAAACGTTCCTGCATCATGTCTTCCTCCTTTATTTTCCTTTTGTAAAAATGAACACAAAAAAACCCCAATCCCTAAAGGGACGAGGTTTATGTATCGCGGTACCACCCTTATTAGTGCACGAACAAAAAAACTTCTGCACTCACTTCATTAAAAAATAACGGCTCTTCACCGGAACATTTTTCAGACATCATGTCTTCCCAATGCCAACTCGAAAGGTGAATTCCCTTAAGCAGTGCCATAAAAATGCTTTCAGTCAAGGCATTTTTTCCCTGGATATGGTTAACTTAAGCTACTACTCTTTGTCATCGTTGTTTTCATTATAAAATTCTGTTTTATTATATTATAATTCTTCGGCCGTTTCAAATCGATTTTCGTAAATAGTACATTAAAATCCCGGCAGCGATCCCCACATTCAATGATTCGCTTTTTCCGTAGATGGGAATATAAAGGTTTTTAGTCGTTTTCTCCAGTAATCCCTTCGATACTCCTTGGCCTTCATTACCGACCAGAAGGGCAAATCGTGAAGACTTTTCCACTTCTTCGAATGGCGATGCGCCTTCTAATGCCGTGCCATATACCGGTGTGCCGCTTTCCTTCAGCTCATCGATGATTTCGGAAAGGTTCCCTTTAATGACAGGCATATGGAAGAGGCTCCCTTGCGTCGAACGGACCACTTTGGGATTATACAAGTCAGCACACCCTTCGCCAAGTATGACCGCATCGATTCCAGCTGCATCCGCTGTCCTGATCATCGTTCCAATATTCCCCGGATCTTGTACGGCATCGATCAACAATAATTTATCCGGATTGATGGACGCCATGCTCGTTGATTTCTGTTCACAAACCGCAGCAATTCCTTGAGGAGCTTCGGTATCACAAATCGCCTTCATAATATCATTTTTCACATAAATGAGTTCTGTGCCTTCCACCTTAAAATGGGCAGGCATTTCAGTTTCTTCATTGATGATCACTTCCAGGACGATTTCTTCTTTTAAGGCTTCTTCAACTAGGTGATAACCCTCGACTAAATATTTACCTGTTTTATCTCGTTCTTTTTTCGTCAAAAGTTTTTTCCATTGCTTAACTTGCGGGTTTTTTAAGGATTCAATATATTTCAAGGGTAAACGCTCCTTTAACTTCACACTGATTTTCCTATTATAACGCAATTCACATACATATTGCATGTGAGTTTGTGAAATGCTATGAATGTCAGTCATTATGTGTTAGAGGAGGAATAATTATGAATTTAAACTTACGTAATGCGATCATCCAAAATGTATCTGGAAATTCGCAAGAGCAGCTGGAAGACACGATTGTCGATGCCATACAAAATGGCGAGGAAAAAATGCTTCCTGGATTGGGAGTATTATTCGAGGTCATCTGGCAAAATTCATCTGAGCAGGAAAAACAGGAAATGATCACTGCTCTCGAATCAGGATTAAAAAAATAACAGCCTTCAGAGGCTGTTATTTTTTTGATTTCGCTTCGCAAGCCTTCAGTTCTTCGATGGAGACTTCTTCATCAAGCAGCAAGATGAATTTTTTTGCGCTCACTTCTTCAAGCATCGTTTTTGTCTCATCATAAGAGTAGCCGTATTTCGTGAAAAAGCTGCGTAAATCTCCAGATCCTTCATCTGTGAAGTAGTGGAAGATTCTTAAAAAAAGAGTGTCCTCCTTATCCTGATTGGCGATGATCAGGATATCCGTATGTTCATTTCCAAGCTGCACATGATTTTTTATATTAGCTGCTACTGTCATTTGGGTGCCAGATACGCCTTTAGCTTTTAAGTCTTGAATTGCAGCAAGTAGTTCCGGATTAGAGTCAAAAACACCATATACGTTTTTTTCCATGTTTCTTCCCCTCCTTGTTACTCTACTTAAAATAAAATACCTTTGTCATTATACCTTGCAGCTTTAACAATAAACAAGCAAATAGTCCATTGAGAATTCCTGACTAACCCTTTGCCTAAAGGTTTTTTAAAAAAAACAGCCTGGTTCAGTTTGCAGATAAAAGGGTTGGGAAAATATATCCTTCATCAAACGAACCAACTGAACCAAAGCAAGGAAAGCGAGTGCCAGAAAATCAACATCCCAATTTTACAAGCCATAAAGAAACTGCAGACAAACTCGATTTTCATCTAGTTTGTCTACAGTCTGAACAGCCTTGTGCAGGCAGTTATTTTGCGTATTACAGATTGTCGGTATTGATTCGATTTTTGATGTATTCATCCTGCAAGACTTCCTCTTGCTGCCTGCTGGCATTCGGGCTCATGGTCCGATCCAGTGATCCTTGAGCATCAAGGGCATTATCAGTATCGGAAGAAAACGGGTCTGGATGAGGGTCGCTTGCAAGTTGCCCTTCATGATTCCCTGTTTTTTTCTTCTTGAATTTTTCTGTGGAGTTCCCCCGGATTTCCCTTTGTTGAGCTCGTTTTGTATCGAGCTCTTCATTTTCAAAGATGTTCGCAGAATTCCCATGAAGTTCTTCGCTTCTTCCTGGCTGTGCTTCCACTTCCCCTGTTTGATAGGCATTCGCTGTTGTTTCAGGAAAAAGGTTCGGATCCGGATTGTTCACCACCCCTGTTTTAAGCGGATTCTCTAAAGGTTCGTCCGTATCCTCCATGCGATTGGAATCTATGCTCTCACTTGCTGAGACGGTTTCCGATTCATCTAACAGAATCAGGAACTTTCCTGCCTCCACTTCATTTATATAAGCGGTGGCTTCACTATCGGCAAGCCCTAACTCACCTAGCCGGTTCCTTATATCTTCAGAACCCTCATTCAGGAAAAAGTGTTTCATCTTATCAATGAAGGAATCCTCATTAGAATTAGTAACGACGTCGACATCCGGATCACGCTTTTGATTGACGAAATCCAAATCTTCTTTCTTATCTGCCATTACCGTTATTTCTCCTTCACGGACCCCCTTTTCCTTGAGGGATTGAATAGCCTGGATTATTTCTCTTTCCGTATTAAAAACACCATATAATGTTTTTCCCATGCATCTTCCTCCTCCTATTATTCCGAAATTTCTTCTTATGTGTATGTATACCCTGATGGGTGCCAATTAAACAAAAAGGTTGCCTTTCCTGGGCTCGTACTTTTAATAAGTCTTTAAAACCTAAAAGAAGCCTGCAGTTATAAAACTGCAGGCCACTTTTCTTCACTCTTAGAAGCGGTCGGTTCTACGTTCAGTTGCCTGTTTCTCATTTACGATCGAATCATCTGTACTATCAAGCTGGATGTCTTCCTTTTTAAGAGTATCCTGAACTTGTTCCGTTTCTTGTACAGCATGTTTCTTGATGACAATTTCATCTGTGACGACTGGTTTTTTCGAAACTTCCAATTTTTCTTCAACAACGGGAATCCGTAATGTTTCCCCATCTTCAATGCTTCCAGTTTCCAGATCCGGTTCACGCCCTGAAACTGATCTATGCTCGACTGTCACTTCTTCGTGTTCAACAGGGACATTAATCGTTTTATGCTGTTCACTGACTTCTTTGTTAATGACGACTTCACCAGTCTGTACTCTTTCTTTATCAATGTTCAGCTGTTCTTCCCGAAGTTTAAGCGTCCTTTCATCCTCTGGCAATTCACGTCCTTGTCCGTTGACTCCATAAACATCTGCTTTATTTAATGCATCTGTTCTTTCAGTGCCATTATAAAGTTGGTTGGTGGAATTTGTATCAAGCCGTGTAGCGGCAGTATCCATATTTCCGATCGTGAATTTATCTCTTGCCGTTCCAAGATGGCCTTCACCTTCTTCTACCAGAACCAAGACTTTTCCATTTTCCACATCAAAGACATGTTCAGCCGCTTCACTATTCGAAAGTCCTGCATTCGCCAATCTTGTCGAAAGGTCTGCCGTATCATCCGGCATGAAGAAACGTGCCACCTTGTCCATAAATGATTCGTCATTAGGAACATTCGTCATTGTATGAACATCCGTTTCGCGTTGAGTGTTCGTGAAATCCAATGTTTCTTCCTTGTCTGCGACGACCGTGATATCGTCCCCTTCAAAGCCCTTTGCCTTAAGTGCATTTATTGCCTGGATCACTTCTGCATTTGATTCATATACTCCATATACTGTTTTATTCATTTTACATTCCTCCTTAGGTTTTGTTGTTTCGTTTAGTGGATGCTATGTATAAACTCTACCCGCTATGAACCTAAGTAAACGAGGAATCAATATTTCATTTTTGTTATATCATTTACAATTCGTTCTCAGCACAGAACGCTTTTTCAATTGAAATCCAGCCTTTTCAAGGGTTTCCCCATTTATAAAAATGTAATGTTTAACCAAATAATGCTATTTCATTTTTCTTTTCTTCTATTATAAAGCCACAGCCTTTATTAGCAGGTCTGCAATATGCACCGCTTTCGTACATTCCCCCAAGTTTTCCCTCTCAATCCCCAATTGCATTTGTAATAGACAGCCCGGGTTTGCCGTGACAACAATATCGGCCTGTGTCGTTTTCGTGTGCTCCATTTTGGAGTCGAGAATATTCATGGACATCTCTGATTCAACAATATTATAAATCCCAGCGGAGCCGCAGCATCGATCGGCATCCTTCATTTCCTTGAAATCAATCCCTTCTATCGATTGAAGGAGAATTCGCGGAGCCAAGGAGGTGTTCATAACATTCCGTAAGTGACAGGAATCCTGAAAAGTGACCGATTGAGCCGGCAGTTTCAAGCGAACTTTTTCCTGAAAACGCAAATCAACAAGAATCTGACTTATATCTTTCAACTTATTTTTAAATGCGATTGCACGGTCATGCCATTCCGATTCGCCTTGGAGTAAATGGTCATAATCTATGAGAAAAGCTCCACAGCCGCCTGCATTCGTAATGATATAATCAACTTCCTCCGCTTCAAAAGCTTCTATATTACGCTTGGCCAGTTGCTTTGCACCTGCTTTTTCACCACTGTGCCCATGCAGCGCCCCGCAACATGCCTGGGATTTCGGAATCACGATTTCACATCCGGCCAGCTGAAGAAGCTTTAGTGTGGCCTTGTTCGTTTCCAAAAACATCGTATCCATCAAGCAGCCGGAAAAAAAAGCCACCTTTTTGAGCGGCGTTCCGATTGCAGGCAGCCCGGTTGGCCTATTTTTCATTTCTGATTTTTTCGGGACTTTCGGCAGCACCTTTTCCATGGTTGCCAAATTATTCGGAAGCATGTTGAGGACTCCCGTTTTTCGGGCCATGTATTGCAGACCTGATCTCTGATAGAAGCCAAGCAAACTCGTCATGGCCTGCATTCGCTCCTGATGCGGGAATAATCCACTAAAAACGGCATTACGGATCGTTTTTACAGGGTAACTGTGCTTTTTATTCTGATGGATGATATCCCTTGCTTCTTCAAGAAGATGCCCATATTTCACACCTGAAGGACACACAGGTTCACAAGCCCTGCAGCCGAGGCAAAGGCTCAATGAACGTTCTACATCTTCATCGGGCTCAATCACACCATCCGCCACCGCTTTCATAAGTGCAATCCGGCCCCTTGGTGAATGGGATTCCTTCAGCCCCGATTCGATGTATGTCGGGCAGTGGGGTAAGCAAAAGCCGCAGCGCATACAATTCAACAATTCATCTTCGTTCATTTTTTCAGCGAATTGCCTGGCGATGGTTTCCCTTTCTTGAACTGTCGTCATGAAGAAACCACCACCCTTTTCCTGGTTTCTTTGGCAAATACTTTGCCGGGATTCATGATGTTATTGGGATCGAAAGCTTGTTTAATCGCTCTCATGGCATCAATCCCTTCTTTCTTCAGCTTCCATTCAAGATAAGGGGCCTTCATCGCCCCTACACCATGTTCACCGGTAATCGTCCCGCCAAGGTCGATAGCCGCGGCAAAAATGTCGGCAAAAGCGAGCTCCACTCTCTCCATTTCGTCATGATCACGAGCGTCGGTAATGCACGTTGGATGCAGGTTCCCATCCCCAGCATGGCCGAAAGTGCAAATGTCCACGTTATGCTTGACAGCGATCTCATTAATCGCTTTAACCATCTTGGCAATTTCCGACCGTGGAACGGTGGCATCTTCCAAAATGGTCGTCGGCTTGAGGCGTGCCAGAGCAGAGAGGGCTGTCCGTCTTGCGGTTTTCAAGGCGGCAGCGTCAGATTCCGTTTCGGCAATTTCCACGGAAACCGCCTTTTCCTGTAGACAGATATCGGCCATCCTTTTCATATCGCGTTCCACTACTTCACTCGGACCATCTTGTTCAATCAGCAGGACGGCTTCCACATTGGTGGGCAAACCGATTTTCGCGAAGTCCTCAACCACGATCAACGTCGGCCGATCCAGAAATTCCAATGTAACAGGAATGATTTTATTTGAAATGATTTTGGCCACTGACTGGGCTGCGGCATCCAGATCTTGATATAAGGCAAGCATCGTCTTTGTCGTTTCAGGCATTGGGATCAGCTTTAAGACCGCTTCCGTAACGATTCCCAAGGTCCCTTCTGACCCGACAAAAAGTTTCGTTAAATCATATCCGGCTACATCTTTGGCAAGCTTGCCCCCTGTTCGAATGATGTCCCCATTCGGAAGGACCAATTCTAGCCCGATGACATAATCACGGGTGACTCCGTACTTTAATCCTCGCAGTCCACCAGAGTTCTCATTAATGTTTCCGCCAATAGTGGAGATTTTCATCGAACTGGGATCCGGCGGATAAAATAATCCCTTCTCTTCAACTGCTGAAATCAAGTCCAATGTGATAAGCCCAGGCTGTACGGTCGCCGTCAAGTTCTCCTCATCTACTTCAAGTAATGAATTCATTCGATTGAATAAAAGGACAAGCCCCCCCTCTGTCGGGCAAGTGCCTCCGCTTAAATTCGTCCCAGACCCGCGTGGAACGATCGGAACATGGTATTCGTTGCAAACTTTGACGATGGCTGCGACTTCAGCTGTGCAGCCCGGTTTAATGACAGCATCAGGCATCGCTTGAAACCCTGGTGTTGCATCATATGAATAGACTAGGCATTCCACTTTCGAGTCATCGAAATTCTCCTTACCGACGATGGTAAGAAGCAGCTGCTTAACCTGTTTTGTTAACATGTACATCCTCCTCATATAAACATAGGAAATTCGAGATTTTTTATATGATGTAAGTATAAGAAAGAAAACACTCAATCATCTATGTATGAACATATAGAATTTAGAGCTTTCCATAGAATTAATTTGTATGTTTATCCAATATACTTAATGCTAGATACATAGTGACTAAATCGTCTAGCTTCCTGGGATTCAGGCTGGTCAAATCTTCTATGCGCTTGAGCCTGTAATGGAGGGTATTGATATGGATATGCAGGGCTCTAGCCGTCTCCTTTAAGGATAAATCACATGCAAAATACATGGAAAGGGTTTTAAGCAGCTCTTCATTAGGAAGCAACTCCTGAATCGTCCGGGATAAATATTCCTGTCTTGTTTCAGCGGTAACTTCATCAAGCAGGACCTCAAGCTTCAAGTCCTCGTCAAATATGATCCCCGATGAAGGAAGCGCGATTTTCAAAGAACGTTCCGCTTTAAAAAACGCTGACCTGAAAGCGGATCCCGATGCACGCGAACTAACTCCTGCACACACTTTATAACCCGAGCTCTCTTCCAGCTTTTTTTGGAGTTTACTTAATTTCTTTAATTGCTGGATTTTTGAACCGATGAAATTGGCTATAGAAAGAATGACGAATTGATTCCTCCCCCATCGGACTGCAATGTCATTGGGGTGCTGCTGTCCCATGTATATCTGAAGCGTTCTCCACACATGAGGTTCAATGATTTCCTCAGTCTTAAATTCACCAAGGGTGATGATCCGGTCTGCATGAACATCGACCCCAAGCAACTTGGCCTTCTGAAGGAAAAGCTCATTGAACGTCTGCAGCTGATGCCATTCAAATACAAAGAATTCCATCAGACGTGATTGGGATTCTGCTTGTTCGATATGATAGCTTTCCTGAATGAACATCTCCGTCATCTTTTTTAAAAGTTCCGCATAGGGGGAAACATGTTTGGGGTCGCCTGTAATGCCAATCACACAAACTGCTTCCTGGTTGAAGAAAATAGGTAGATTTATACCTGCCTTCACGCCTTTCCAACTTCGTTCATCCTGTTTATTGATGATCAATTTCTCACGATTTTTGAAAGCGTGGATAGCTCCTTCATGATAACCTCCAATACGGCTATTATCAGTGCTGGCGATAATCGTTCCAGCATGATCAATAATGATGATTTCCTCATCAATCAGTTTCCTAACCTCATGAACCAATTTTCCTGCCACAGCTGTCAATTGCATGATATGTCCTCCTTTTTTGATTGGCCTTGAAAATATTTCGAGGCTCCCCTATGAAAAGGGAGCCTCATTCTACTTATGGAATCATCCAGGAAAGGACGCCATTTTGCAAGAAGGTAATCACACAAACTAGCAGCAATAAAAATAAACTATGTTTGAGCGTGAATCTCAATAATTCCGATTCCCTGCCCGCCAATCCAACGGCAGCACATGCAATCGCTATCGATTGGGGGGAAATCATCTTTCCGGTGACCCCTCCGGAAGAGTTCGCCCCAAGTGCCAAGACCGGCTCCATCCCCACTTTAAGTGCGGTCACTTTTTGCAGACTGCCAAATAAGAGGTTGGCTGATGTATCCGAGCCGGTAATGAACACACCCAGCCAGCCGAGAACCGGTGCGAAAAACGGAAATAAATCACCCGATTTTGCAAGGGTCATCCCTAATGTGGTCGACATGCCTGAAGCATTCGTTACATAGGCAAAAGCCACCACGGCAGAAATCATCAAGATTGGTTTTGCCAACTCTTTCATCGCCTCAACAAAGGTGCTATAAACGTCTTTTGCAGACATGTGTGCGATGAACTTCGTTACGAAGGCAGCCAGTAAAATCGCAGTCCCGGCCGCTCCGAGCAGTTCTATTTTATAGAAAGCGGCAATCGGCAATCCATCGCTTCCGATTATCGCATTATGCAGACCTGGGACTTCGATTTGGAAGGTTAATAGTTTCCCGATTTCATTGATTCCGCCAAGCCATGCATTGTTGCCTTCATAATGTCCGGAGAGCGCCGGTTTAATTGGGTTCATCCCCCAGATTGTTATGAAAAGCGTTAACAGAAGGAATGGTGACCAAGCATGGAAAATCTGCCATTTCGTGTATTTTGTTTCCGATTCGGCTGTAGTTAAAGGTTCGACAGCTGCAGCCGTTTCCTCGGATGCAAAGCGAAAGATCGTTTTAGGTTTCCAGAATTTCAGGAAAATCGCCAATGCAAATAGTGACACTAACGCGGAAAGGATGTCCGGTAATTCCGGCCCAAGAAAATTTGAACTTAAGTACTGTGTGATGGCAAAGGAAAATCCGGAAACCAATATTGCCGGCAAGACTTCAAGCGACCTTTTCCACCCAGTCATGATTAAAATGAGATATAGCGGAATGAAAGCCGAAAGGAATGGCAATTGGCGGCCGACCATTTTTGAAATCTCCATGGCGGCTATGCCAGTTGGGCCTTCCATGGCAATGATCGGTATTCCAACCGCCCCGAATGCTACCGGAGCGGTATTCGCGATCAAGCAAATCCCGGCTGCATATAGCGGGTTAAATCCAAGACCGACCAAAAGCGCGGCAGAAATGGCAACCGGTGCCCCAAATCCCGCGGCGCCTTCTAAAAAGGCCCCGAAAGAAAATGCCACCAATAGTGCCTGGAGGCGGCGGTCTTCCGTAAGCGAAAGCACCGAAGAACGAATGATATTGAATTGTCCGCTTTTAACAGTCATTTTGTACAAAAATACGGAAGTGATGATTATCCATCCGATTGGCAGCAGCCCATATACGGCTCCTTGTGAAGCGGACATCACTGCTTTTCCTGCAGGCATTCCATATATCAATACAGCCACTGCAAGAGCTACAAGCAACGTGGTTATACCTGCCATGTAACCTTTCATACGTTTGATGGTAAGCGCCCAGAAAAAGTAAAGAATTGGAATGAGTGCGGCAAGAGATGATAACACTAAATTATCGGTGATTGGCGTAAAGTTTTGTGTCCATGTCATTCATTTCGACTCCATTTTCTATAAATTTTTTAAAAAATTCAGAATTCAACCACTAATTGAAACCCCTTACATATTTGAAAATTCCAAGTCATCAGATGACTTGATGAGTACTCATTAAAATTAAATGATTAAAAATATAAAATCAAGATTTTTTTTATTTTTTGTTGATTTTTTTAACCTTCTGGAAGTGTCAAAGAACATTTGTGTTATATAATATTAACCAGAGAAACTCATAGAAAATAGAGGTGCTACTACTTGGCATATAAAAAAATAAAACCGAAAAAAATTTATGAAGAAGTCAGCGATGAACTTTATGAAATGATTCGGTCAGGCAGCCTGAAACCAGGTGAACAATTGGATTCCATTCAGCAGCTTGCGGAAAATTTCCAAGTCGGGCGTCCGGCGATCCGCGAAGCATTAAGTGCATTAAGTTCAATGGGTCTTATTGAAATAAAACAAGGTGAAGGAACATTCGTCAAAACCTTCGACCCCACCATCATGAACCATCCCTTGTCTGCCGCCCTTTTGATGGATCAAGACAATATCAAGCATTTACTGGAAGTCCGGAAAATACTTGAGTCCGGTACGGCAGAAGTGGCAGCGAAGATGAGAACGGAAGAGAACCTGATCGAACTCAAGGAAAGTCTTTTTAATATGGAAAAGGTATCCGACGATGAAGAACTCAGTGATAAAGCAGATATCGCCTTCCATGTTGCAGTGGCAAACGCATCACAAAATGAGCTGCTGATTACATTGATGAACCACGTTTCAGAATTAATGACGGAAAAGATGCGTGATATCCGCCGGATAGCGCTTTATTCCGAAGAGATGACACTTAAGCGGCTTTACCAGCAGCATGCCAGGATCCATGATGCAATCGTGGCACAGGATGAAGACGAAGCCCGCAGTGCCATGCTGTTTCACCTTCAAAGCGTCGAGGAAGCATTAGATCGGGTCATCCAAAAAAATCAGCAAACGCATAGTTGATCTTCCTTAAAATTTCAAAAATACCCTATACAAAAAAGGATTAAATTGATATATTATTTTGAAAACGATTACTTCATTTAAAAAATCTTGGAAATTGGTATATTCTCATAAACCATTTCCTTTTTCCATTTCCTGGTCATCAGATGACCTGTTAACCTATTTGAAAAAGGAGGAGTTCAAATTGAAAGTTACTCTCTTTGCAACATGTTTAGTGGATTTGCTTCAATCCAATGTCGGCAAAGCGACAGTGGAGCTACTCGAGAGATTAGGCTGTGAAATCGATTTCCCGGAGTCCCAGATATGCTGCGGACAGCCCGCATATAATAGCGGGTATACGAAGGAATCGAAGGAAGCCATGAAAAAGATGATTAAAACGTTCGCGGATGCTGAATACATCGTCACCCCTTCCGGTTCCTGCGCAGCGATGTTCAAAGAATATCCGGTCCTATTCAAAGGCGATGCCCAATGGGAAAAGAGTGCGGAATCATTAGCGGCAAAAACATATGAATTGACCCAATTCATCGTGGATGTCCTAAAAGTGACCGATGTCGGGGCGACCTTTAAGGGAAAGGCCACTTATCATACTTCATGCCATATGACACGGCTGCTTAAGGTGAAGGAAGCACCTGCCATTTTGTTAAGCCATGTCAGGGGGCTGGAAATGACACCACTTCCCGATGCCCAAAACTGCTGCGGGTTCGGGGGGACCTTTTCGGTTAAGATGGGTGACATTTCCGGACAAATGGTCGAGGAGAAAGTCTGCAATATTGAAGCTACCGAAGCCGATTTCTTAATTGGCGGGGATGCCGGATGTTTGATGAATATCGGCGGACGGATCCAAAGGAAGGGGCAACCGGTGAAAGTACTTCATATTGCGGAAGTCCTGAACAGTATTTAAAGAAAGCGAGGAGGGAAAAACTAATGGCTATGAAAACCAGTTCTGCCAAGTTTAAAGACCGGGTGGATGAAGGAATACATAATGATTTTATGCGATTGGCCGTATCAAGTGCCCAAGAACGATTACACGGGCGGCGACTGACTGCCGTTGATGAATTGGGAAGCTGGGAGGATTGGCGTTCCCTTGGGGAAGAAATCCGGCAGCATGTGCTTAGTAACCTTGATTTCTATTTGCACCAGCTTGCAGAAAACGTTTCGAAAAGGGGCGGTCATGTCTTCTTTGCTGAAACCGCTGAAGAAGCAAGCGGCTACATTAAGGATGTCATTGTAAAAAAGAACGCCAAAAAGGTCGTGAAATCCAAATCGATGGTCACGGAAGAGATCAATTTGAATGCAACTCTTGAAGCAGTTGGACTCGATGTCGTTGAAACGGACCTTGGTGAATATATATTACAAGTGGATGATCATGACCCACCTTCCCATATCGTCGCACCTGCTCTCCATAAAAATAAGGAGCAGATTAGGGATGTTTTTAAAGAAAAGCTTGCATATACGCAAACCGAAAAACCGGAAGAGCTTACCGCCCATGTGCGGGGCATTCTGCGGAAAGATTTCTTAAGCGCCGATGTGGGCATTACCGGCTGTAATTTTGCCATTGCGGAAACGGGCTCGATCGGTTTGGTGACGAATGAAGGAAATGCCGATTTGGTCACTGCCCTCCCGAAAACGCAAATCACCGTGATGGGAATGGAACGGCTTGTGCCTACATTCGATGAATTCGAAGTCCTTGTCAGCTTATTGACAAGAAGCGCTGTCGGCCAAAGGTTGACCAGCTACATCACCGCACTTACCGGGCCGCGTGATGAAGGCGATGTAGACGGACCCGAGGAATTTCACCTTGTAATCGTAGACAATGGACGCTCCTCCATTTTAGGAACTGAGTTTCAATCCGTTCTTCAATGCATCCGCTGTGCTGCCTGTATAAATGTCTGCCCGGTTTACCGCCAGGTCGGCGGTCATTCATATGGTTCAATATATCCGGGACCAATCGGTGCTGTGCTATCACCCTTACTCGGGGGATATGATGATTTCAAGGAGCTGCCATATGCCTCCACTCTTTGTGCAGCCTGTACAGATGCCTGCCCGGTTAAGATTCCTCTCCATGACTTACTGAGGAAGCATCGTGAGGTCATCGTTGAAAAGGAAAAAATGGCGCCATTTTCAGAAAAGATGGCCATGAAAGCCTTCGGAATCGGTGCGGCCTCGCCTATGCTTTATAAGTTCGGCTCCAAAATGGCCCCATCCGCGATGTCTCCTTTTAAAACAGGGGATATCATCTCGAAAGGTCCGGGACCACTCAAAACTTGGACAGAAAGCCGCGAATTCCCTGCTCCAGGGAAAGAGAGCTTTCGGGACTGGTTCAAAAATCGGGAAAAAGGAGGGAAACCATCATGATTGGAACCATCCATAATGAAGGGACATTTTTAAACAATATAGCCAAAAATCTTGGAAGGGCTCCTATTACGGAAGGCATCTCCGTTCCTGAATGGAAGCATGCACCCCAAAAAGAGGTTTTGAAACATGCGACACCAACTGACCTTGTCGCGGAATTGAAGGAGCAATGTAAACGGGTGCATACTCAGTTTCACGTTACCGACTCCAAGCAAGTGATGCATTGTTTAAAACAGGTGATCGAGGAACTTGGTAACGGACCCGTGATCATCCCTAAGGACGATCGATTTTCCGACTATGGATTGGAGGGTATCTTGCAGGAAAAAGATGTCCATATATGGGATCACCAAGCCGGGAAAGAAAATGTCGAAAAAGCGGAAAGTGCTAACATCGGAATCACATTCAGTGAGATGACACTAGCAGAATCAGCTACCGTCGTCTTGTTCAGCGACAAGGACCATGGCCGGTCCATCAGCTTCCTTCCTTCCTGCCATGTATCCATCATTCCAAAAAGCACCATCGTTCCACGAATGACACAGGCTGCAGCGGCCATCCGTTCAAAAGTTACCCGGGGCGAAGTCGTTCCTTCCTGCATCAACTTCATAACGGGGCCGAGCAATTCGGCTGATATCGAAATGGACCTTGTCGTCGGCGTCCATGGTCCCATCAAAGCGGTCTATATAATCGTCGAAGATAAATAGAAATAAAGAAAATGGAGAGGACCTGATTAGGCCTCTCCATTTTTAACTTTCTATATTACTCGTAAATGATCCGATCAACCGCTTCACGATCGAGGCGTTTGATCACTTCGACAATGAGCTTAACTGCATTCTCATAATCATCCCGGTGAAGCATTGCTGCGTGTGAATGAATGTAGCGTGTGGCAATCGTGATAGCCAGTGCAGGAACTCCATTAGCCGTTAAATGGATGGAGCCGGCATCCGTCCCGCCGCCAGGAATCGATTCATATTGATAAGGAATATTCATTTCATCAGCCGTGTCGGTGACGAAATCGCGTAATCCCTTATGTGCCACCATCGATGAATCATAGATGACGATTTGCGGGCCTTCCCCCATCTTACTCATCGCTTCTTTTTCGGAAACCCCCGGTGTATCGCCAGCAATGCCAACATCGACGGCAAAACCGATATCCGGCTGAATTTTGAATGTGGATGTTTTGGAGCCACGCAGGCCGACCTCTTCTTGCACAGCGCCAATTCCATAAACTACATTAGGATGGTCGCTGTCTTTCAGCTGTTTAAGCACATCAATGGCGATTGCACAGCCAATTCGATTGTCCCAGGCTTTGGCGAGCAGCATCTTTTCATTATTCATGACCGTGAATTCAAAATATGGCACAACCATATCCCCTGGCTTGACGCCCCATTCCTTAACCTCTTCTTTGCTGGATGCACCGATATCAATAAACATACCCTTAATATCAACCGGTTTCTTCCGCGCCTCCGCTGACAGGATGTGCGGCGGCTTGGAACCGATAATTCCAGTTAGATCACCTTTACTTGTAACGATCGTCACGCGCTGGGCCAGCATTACTTGTGACCACCAACCCCCTACCGGCTGAAAACGCAAAAATCCTTTATCATCAATTTGGGTGATCATGAAACCGACCTCGTCCATATGCCCGGTAACGATGATTTTCGGTCCGTTTTCATCACCCGTTTTCTTGGCAATCAAACTTCCCAGGCCATCTGTCGATATTTCATCCGCAAATGGTGTTATGTATTCGGTCATCACTTTTCTTACTTCACTTTCATTTCCTGCGATGCCTTTAGCATCCGTTAAGTCAGCAAGCATCCTTAACGTTTCATCCAATTTAGCCATTCCCACGCCTCCCTATAATTTACATTACGAGAATAATTATACAGAAAACCGATTGCATTAACAATCAGTAGCCTTGCTTTTGCCTTTCGTAATTCACTTCATTTTTGCTTACATATGCTTTTTCCACATCCACTGCTGAAAATCCAAGCAACTCACCTAAATGTAAATACGCAGCAAAAACCTTTTGGAAAGATGACTCTGTCAAATGTTTGCGAAATTCACTGATGTAGCCGTAAATAGATGTAAATTGACCCGTCAAATCCTCCTGATCCACCTTGAGGGCGGATGGAACTTCCGGTACAAACCCCCGCTCGATTCCTAGTGACAAAATGAAATGAATGCCATCCACGTATTCAGCCAAAATCGTTTCTTTATCAGAGGGGCCTTTAAGACTCCAGAATTTAAAACATCTTGTTTCATTGGCAAGCTCTCCAAGCTCCACCAAAAGAGCAAGTATCTTCCGTTCCACTAAATCTTCAGCACCCAAATCATGCTTTGATTGTATATGCTCATCCAAAGCTGCCTGCATTTCCATTAATTTACCTATGTTCAATTTCATCACTTCTTTCTATCGACTTCCCTTAAATTATATCAAATAAATGAAACTTATTAAAAACCCATACGTAAATGAAGGGTATCACTCTGTTTAAGGAGGCAGCGCCATGGTATTGATCATGCGGTTCATTCTTTTAGCCATCATCATTTTCTTAATATATACAGTCATCAAATACCTATTTAATCCGAAAAGAAAATTAGAACTGGCACATGAACAGAAAAAGTTCTTTCTGCTCGATGATACAGCCAATATACGAAAGAATTTTTTATTGACGTACAACGGGGTGATGTTTGAAGGGGAAAAGTATTTAGGGACGACGGAACGCTCCTTCGAGGTCATCTCCATCTTCATATGGCCTAAAAAAGTGGCCGGCCTGAAAGGCTTGAAGCGAAATGACTTCTTAAAAATCGAGGCAGCCATAAAAAAACAATATCCAGATGCCGTTATTGATTGGAAGAGCCCAGTTAAGGAATTTTTACAGGAATGAAAAAAATTAAACGTAATGAAGAGCCTTGAGAAAAATGGACTCAAGGCTCTATTTTAATCATTTGAACGAAAAAATTCCTTCCAAGGGACGACCGTTTGCTTCTCCCTCAATAAATATATCAATAAGGTTAAGGATAATAAAATGATGACAATCAACGTTGGGCTGAAATCTGCAATATAGTGGCCAAAAACCGTGTATACGAATGCGACAGGGAGATTGGTCATGAAGGACAGATAAAAATAATTTTTCAGTCCTTTATTGGATTCCAATAAGCAAAGCGAAAGTAAGTAAAAGTGTATGAACGGGATTAGCCTCAGTACTGCAATTTGCCGGCTATTCAGCTTTCGATTTCCAAACAGCTTATTCTTAAGCCGCAGCAGCCTATCCTTTGTTTTCGGAAATTTGCCTATCACGAAATAAAAGGCCATACTGGACAACGTCAAACCGATTACCGAATAGATGGTTCCAAAGGCTGCCCCGAATAATACTCCGCCAGACATGCAAACCACAATGACGGGAATGAATAAAAATTGCCTTAATAAATGAAAAGTGATAAAAATCAACGGTGCAAACACGCTTCCAGATTGAACGTAGCTCATCACAAGTGTCAGTTTATCATTCATGCTCTCCCTCCAGCTACTCTTTGCTGCTTCTACAAGCATATACAATATACGGGCTACATATTACAATTGAATGAATATCTTGATCAATATGGCCATCTGAAGAATCATCAATAGGGGCAGGCCCCACTTAAAAGCGGCATGCTTCGTCTTATGGCGGAATTGCTTCATCCCCAAAAAGCACCCAGTCCCTCCGCCTATGACCGCCCACAACCAAAGTGTCCTTTCGCTGATCCGGTACTCCCCATTACGCGCTTTCCTCTTGTCGATTCCCATTAAGGCAAATCCGATTATGTTCGTGATGATCATATAAGCAGCAATGAACCATACTCCCTGCATTCCCATTCCCTCCTTTAAATATGTAAAAAGCCACCCTCTTGAAAAGAGAGTGGCTGTATCAGTCAGACTTATTTGTCTAATTGTTGTTTAGCAGCAGTTGCTAATTGAGCAAATGCTTGTTCGTCAGCAACAGCAAGATCAGCAAGCATTTTGCGGTTCACTTCGATACCAGCAAGCTTTAGACCATGCATTAAACGGCTGTAAGAAAGACCGTTGATGCGTGCTGCAGCGTTGATACGAGTGATCCAAAGTTTGCGGAAATCACGTTTCTTTTGACGACGGTCACGGAAAGCATAGTTTCCTGACTTCATTACTTGTTGGTTAGCTACTTTGAAAAGAATATGTTTCGCGCCATAGTAACCTTTAGCTAATTTTATTACCTTTTTACGACGTTTGCGAGTAACAGTACCGCCTTTTACACGTGGCATGTTATTTCCCTCCTATTTAACTCGATAAATCGAACTTATTTAATGTTGTCTAGCATATGACGAATACGTTTGAAGTCACCTTTGCTTACAAGGCTAGCTTTGCGAAGCTTACGCTTTTGCTTAGTAGATTTGTTAGCAAATAAATGGCTTGTGTAAGCGTTAGAACGCTTAAGTTTGCCGGATCCAGTCTTTTTGAAACGTTTAGCAGATCCGCGGTGAGTTTTCATTTTAGGCATAAGGTATTCCTCCTCATTACAAATTACTTTACAATTACTTTTCGTTTTTCGGTGCTAAGATAATGAACATGCTGCGCCCGTCCATTTTTGGGTGTTGCTCGATTGTAGCCACTTCTTTACATGCTTCAGAAAAACGAACGAGTACACGTTGACCAATTTCCTTATGCGTAATGGCACGTCCTTTGAATCGGATAGAAGCTTTTACTTTATCGCCTTTTTCAAGGAATTTAATTCCGTTGCGAAGCTTCGTATTGAAATCATGTTCTTCAATCGTCGGGCTCAAACGAACCTCTTTCAGACTGATGACTTTTTGATTTTTACGTGCTTCCTTGTCTTTCTTTTGCTGCTCGAAGCGGTGTTTTCCGTAGTCCATGATCCGGGCTACCGGAGGCTTTGCATTTGCAGCAACTAAAACTAGATCAAGATTTACACGAGCGGCAATTTCCAATGCTTCGAATTTCGTTTTAATTCCAAGTTGTTCTCCGTTTTGGTCAATAAGACGAACTTCACGGGCTCGGATGCCCTCGTTTACCATCGCGTCTTTACTAATAGTTAGCCACCTCCAAAGATATTGGCGAATACGAATATTTGAATAAATTCGGTCACGCTCACAACTCGCTTACAGGATATAATCATAATAAAAAAGTGTGGATGCATGCTGCACCCACACTGATAGACTCATTCAGAAAGATCCAAATAATCAAATCATGACCTGTTAACTGCATTGTTTGCGTCAACCAGGTGAGAAGCGGGTGCTTCTTCTTTTCATCAAACACGTATTCAATTCACTTTAGAAATATATCATAAACACTGATGACTTGTCAAATGCTAAATTTTATTCGTTTTTCACAACAAAATTAATATTATCAGACATTCAGTTATTTGACAATACGTTTTTTAAAGTAATTTGGACAAAAAATATTCATCATGATACTTTCCATCAAAAAACAGTGATTCCCGCTTTATTCCTTCCTTTTCAAAACCCATCTTTCGATATAAGGAAAGCGCAGGGGCGTTGTTTGCGATCACGGACAATTCCAAGCGCCGTATTTCTTTTGTCCGTGCATGCTCCTCCATTTTCTGAAATAGCTTCGTACCGATGCCTTTTCCTCTGTCCTGTTCGTTGATGCCGATGACGATTTTGGCTGAATGCCTCGTTCGGCCCATTTGATTGCCCAATAAGATTAGGTAACCCATCAACTCATGCCCGCTGGCAGCAACGAGGAAAACGGAAAGGGGATTTTTTTCGATTTGCTCCATTTGCTTTTCCATTTGTTCCCCCGTCGCTTTTCTTTCCCCAGGGTTGAACAGCATATACCCGGAATCTTCAACATGATTGAACAAAGCAGCCAAGTTACCCGCGTCTTTCCTTGAAGCCTTTCTGATCTCCATTTATCCCCATTCCCCCTTTGGTTACAGTCCATACTGATCGAAGCCATCAAATGCTAGGAGTTTTCTTTCGCCTTTTTCTTTTTCTCGATGGTGTCCCAGGAAAATAGGACTATCCAAAAAAGCAGGACCGGGACAATGGCATATTGTCGATAATCATCCAATAACAATAAGATGATAATGACAAGGAATGTCGGTCCGAATAGATAAGAAAATTTCTTTTTCATGCTGACCCTCCTTTTCATTGCTGTACATATTTTCACATGATGGTATCATTTTATCATGCCATAATTATAAAGAGGGACACAACTATATGTGCCCCTCTTTGTGCTTTTAACGGCTCACTTCCGCCTTAATCGCTGAAACGAAATCTTCAAAAGCGATTGTTTCGGATTTTTGTTCACCGTATTTACGTACATTCACACTGCCTTCTTTGACTTCATTGTCTCCAACAACGAGCATGTACGGGATTTTTTGCATTTGCGCTTCACGGATTTTGTAACCGATTTTCTCGTCACGTGTATCCAGGTCGACACGAATGCCTTGCGCTTTAAGTTTTTCCTGTACTTCTTTCGCATAATCCAAGTGCACTTCAGGTGAGACCGGGATCACTTGTGCTTGGATAGGTGCAAGCCAAGTCGGGAATGCCCCCTTATATTCTTCGATCAAGTAAGCGACAAAACGTTCCATTGTGGAAACGACGCCGCGGTGAATAACGACCGGACGGTGCTGCTTGCCGTCCTCACCGACGTAATTAAGATCGAAACGTTCAGGAAGCAAGAAATCAAGCTGAACAGTGGAAAGCGTTTCATCTTTCCCTAAGGCAGTACGCACCTGAACATCAAGCTTAGGACCATAGAATGCCGCTTCACCTTCCGCTTCAAAGTAATCCAGGCCAAGTTCATCCATGGCGACTTTTAACATGCTTTGTGCTTTTTCCCACATGTCATCATCATCGAAGTATTTTTCTGTATCCTGAGGATCGCGATAAGACAGTCGGAATGAATAATCCTTGATATCGAAATCTTTATATACTTCCAGAACCAAGTTCACAACGCGCTTGAACTCTTCTTTGATTTGGTCGGGACGGACGAAAATGTGCGCATCATTCAATGTCATTCCACGTACACGCTGAAGGCCTGAAAGGGCACCTGACATTTCATAACGGTGCATCAAGCCTAGCTCGGCAATCCGAATTGGCAGTTCGCGATAGCTGTGGATACTGTTTTTATAGACCATCATGTGATGCGGACAGTTCATAGGACGCAGGACAAGCTGTTCGTTTTCCATCTCCATGGCAGGGAACATGCCGTCCTGGTAATGATCCCAGTGTCCAGATGTTTTATAAAGGTCCACGCTTCCCATTACAGGTGTGTAGACATGGTCATAACCCAAACGTTCTTCCTTGTCCACGATGTATCTTTCGATTGTCCGACGGATGGTCGCGCCTTTTGGCAACCACATTGGCAACCCTTGTCCCACTTTTTGTGAGCTCATGAACAAGTTCAATTCTTTGCCGATTTTACGATGGTCACGTTCTTTGGCTTCTTCAAGGAAACGCAGGTGTTCGGCCAAATCTTCTTTTTTATAGAAAGCCGTACCGTAAATGCGTTGAAGCATTTTGTTTTTGCTATCGCCTCTCCAGTATGCTCCAGCGATGCTCAATAGCTTGAACTCTTTGATTTTCCCCGTTGATGGAACATGAATTCCACGACAAAGGTCAAAGAATTCACCCTGCTCATAAAGCGTTACCTGCTGATCGGCAGGAATCGCATCGATCAACTCCAACTTGTACTCATCGCCGATTTCTTTAAAACGGGAAATCGCTTCATCACGACTCACTTCGATGCGGGAAATTTCCAAGTTTTCGTTGACGATTTTCTTCATTTCTTTTTCAATCAATGGAAGGTCTTCAGGAGTCAATGATTCCTCCAGATCCATATCATAGTAAAAGCCGCCCTCGATGACTGGACCCACTCCGAATTTAGCGTTTTTGTACAAACGTTTGATCGCTTGTGCCATCAAGTGTGCTGTACTGTGACGCAATACTTCAAGAGCATCCGCTGCGTCCTGTGTGACGATTTCGATTGTACCATCTTGTTCAATCGGACGTTTCAAATCATATAATTCACCATTGAATTTTCCGGCAATGGATTTTTTCCTTAAACCAGGACTGATGGATGCAGCGATGTCTTCAGTTGTTGTCCCTTTGGCAAACTCCTTAACCGCTCCGTCAGGAAAAGATATTTTCAGTAATTCTGACATTTTAGTTTCACTCCTTCTTATTGTTCGGACAAATTACAGGTTTTGATTCCATTACAACACAAAAAAGCCCGCCCCTGTATAAAACAGGGACGAGCTTAGTAATAAATATCATTAACCCGCGGTTCCACCCTCGTTCCAGCTTGCCTTTCACGGCAAAATGGCACTTGTAACTTGGTAACGGCAGCTTCCCGTCAGCTCATATTCGCAGAATGCCTGCTTTCCGAGCCGAAGTTTAAAGGTGGTAAGTGTTCCATGCGAATAGGAAGCTTACAGCCTGTTGGCTCCCCTCTCTGATAATCGGCGACTAGAATACCCTTGTCCTCATCATAACTTTTAGTTTTTTAATAGTATGTAGGAAATTATAATTTGTTATACGGTGAAAATCAAGGTTAATTTTCTTTTTTCCACGAAAGATCATTCAAATGCATCGAAAATGACGAAAGTGGCAGGATGGTTGCCCGTTCTTCGAAAATCCTTGAAATGGTCTGGATCAGCCCTTCTTCCTTATCATCAGTATAGATGCACAAGTTTTCAGGAGCAATCGATAAAAGCGGGGCAAGTATCACCGTATCGAGAAAAAGTGAACTTTTGGCAAGAAGCCTCCTGTCGATCATACTATTGATTTTCGGCCGGTCGAGTTTGCTGAATTTCTGATCATAGAAATGAAAACCATCCCGGTTGACGAGGTGAAGCTTTCTTAATTTCGACTCCTGCCCATGAAGGCAATCACGGAGCGTGGCAATGAAATTTTGATAGTCCTGCTCCAGCTTGTATTCATCAATCGCCTTAACGACATACTTTTCCAAAGTGTGCTGAAATGATTTTAAACGGAAGGTCGTAAAAGAATCGAATGAAAAAGATACCTTTCCAGCCAAGATGCTTTGAAGTCCTTCCTCAATCAATCGTTTCTCCGTATTGAATGCTCCATCTTGATCCCTGGCTCTTTCCGCCTCGATGATCGATGATGCAATTTCAATGATGGCTTCAATTTCTTCCCGTTCCCTATAAAAAAATTTACCGACTATTATTTGCTCCAGAACAGGAATCGTCTTTTCTTCCAATAAAAAAGAATGAAATGCATCACGAAGCAAAATTAGCCATTTATCACCTGAAGACTTCGTCATATCCATATGCATGCCTTGTTGCGGAAGAAATCGAATGTATGCTTGAAATTCTGCCCCCAGTGGATGGACAGAAACGAAATTCAGTAATTTCATTGCCTCTGAATCGTTTTGAAACGAAATTTGCACTACGACATCCCCCCTTCCCCCTTGCCTGTTTGTTCATGTATATGGGGATGGGGACGTGTTTAGAAGTAGGATGAGTCTTGTAAAAGAAAAAAGTGACCTCCATTAAGAGACCACTTTCCTTCATCTTCTCCGATTCACGCCATCCAGCTTGACCGGCTCCGCTAAATATTGAATTCTTTCCATTATCCTGGCCGCCTTCACTTCTTCCTTCTCACCGCGCTGTGAAAAGGTTAGGTGGTTCTCCAGGCCATTCAGGTCAAAATTCGAAGTGAAAAACGTCGGCAGGTTTTCCAGCATCCTAAATTGCAAAATCGGACCAAAAACCTCATCGCGTCCCCAGCTCGTCATGGACTCCGCTCCAATATCATCCAGCATGAGGACAGGGGCCGTTTTCACCATCTCAATTTTTTCATTGACCGTATTATCACCGATCGATCCTTTAAGTTCCCGCAAGTAGTCAGGGACATAGACAATAAGGGAGGAAATTTGCCTTTCTGCAAGTTCATTGGCAATCGCACCTAATAAGTACGTTTTCCCAACACCGAATTTCCCATATATATATAAGCCTTTTTGCATTTTACCTGGCTCATATTCCATAATGAACGACATCGCCTTACTTAAAACGTCCAAGCGTTTGTTATCATTATCCGTTTGGGTAAAGTCCTCAATGGTCGCCTTTAAAATATCCTTCGGTACATACAGGCTGTGGATCAATTTTTCCCGTTTCCGCTTTTCATCCTCTGCCAACTTCCGCGGACAGATTTCATAATTCAGGTTCAGGGCCTTCCCTTGAATCACCAATTTGGGATAATACCCTTGCATCATATTGATGCAGCCATTCAAGCTTGGACATTTATCACATTTATTGCTTTGTGAAGTGAACTCATAAAGCTTCCCCAAATTTTTATCAATCATTTCCTTCGTGACCGTCGAACTGTTGGCATTCAAAAATAACCGCACTTGTTCGTCTTCAAAAATCTCCTGTTTCAGCTTTTCATAACGCTGTTGAAATTGGTTTGTATTGGCCAATTTATTAAGGGATCTATTAATCTTTTCCATCGTTCATTTCACCTCCTGCTTTCCACTGCTTCCATTTCTCCTGAAGCTCGCGTTTCTGGGCATTCAATTCAGGCTGATCTGCATTCTGCTCCTGCTGTGCTTCTTCTTTTTTCTCAAGCCACTCCGGAACCGCTTCTTCCCGTATCGCCTTTTTCCGGCCGCCCTTCGCAGCATTCCTGCTTCCTTGAGCCCAGTCCTGATATTTCCTATGTTCATTTTTAGCCAGTTCCATCGCCTCGACGACCGTAGAGACCTTCAGCCGTGCCCAATGGCCTGCCAGCTTTTCCACATAGCCCTTCGTGAACTTCATATCCGTTTTGAGCATGACGTATTCAATCAAGACATTGACGACACCCGGATTCAGCTTTTGATTGATCATCACTCCCTCAACCACTTTCAGATCACCGCTTGATGGCTCTGCACCTCCAGACAATTGCATCAGCCGCTCCCTCGGGGAAATCGTCTCCAAATGACGGATTAACTCTTGTTCCTGTGTTTTCGGTTCTTCTTTTTGTGTCCGTTCACGAATCGGCTGCACCCGATTGACTAGGGAAGGCATATCTGCCTGCCGTTCGATCTGATACCAGTCCCTTGCCGCCTTTCTGAGCACTTCCTCATCGATTTCATCATCCAATGAAACGGCATCCATTACTAGTTTTTGCATTTCCAGCGGATCAATGCCATATAAAAAAGCAAGTTTGGCAATCGTACTTTTTATTTTCGGAGTAAAGGCCTTTTTCGGTACGATCGAGGATTTCATCCCGGCAAGTAAAAGGTCAAAATCAAATAAGTCGTCAAACCCCGATGGCTCGACGCCTTCCGTCCGATCGATGAATTGCTGCTCAGGCATCGGTTTCCATTCGTTTTTCGCTTCATCGGTTACATATAAAGAGTCCAAATGATCTGATGAGAATACTTCCGCAAAAGATTTAGTCACACCTTCATATTGATCGGTTAAGATATGATCATCACAAAAGAATCTCTTTAACCGGTTGAATTGCGCTTTGCCGATTTTTTTGTATAAGTAAATATTCAGCATTCCATCCGTGAAAAACTGCTGGGGTGAAAGCGGCGGGTTTAACTCATAGATGAATTCCTTCGTTTCATTTTTCGATTTCTTATATACATTCAACAGACCAATTCCTTCAAGTAAAAGGCGTGCTTCGTAAATATCACCTAACTTAAGGCCGATGGTATTCATTAATTGATAATGTGAGGAGATTTCCGACCATAGCCTGTTTTCCTCCAGCTCACTCCATAACGTCATATATAGGCTAATGCAGATAGGTCCAATAAGAGGTTGATATAGTCGGGTAAGTATTTTCCGATCATAATCATGAAGCAGCCCCGCAGATGAGACCAAATATGAATCCGCTGGGAGCAATTCTTGCCAATGCATTGACATCTCCATTCAAACCTTTCAAAAGATGTAGTGAAAAAAGAGCCAAAGTGAATCTTCAGCTCTACTTTCTTTCTTTATTTATTAAATCTTTCAATTCATCGATAAAGACATTGATATCTTTAAATTGTCGATAGACGGATGCGAACCTTACATAGGCAACCTCATCGACTTCCGCCAGCTTGTCCATTACCATTTCGCCGACATTGTCGCTTTTCACTTCCGATATGCCCTGGTTGCGCAGTTCTTTTTCTACATAACTGGTAATTTGCTCTAGTTCCTTCAAGGGAACCGGGCGTTTTTCGCAAGCCCTGATTAAGCCACGCAGGATTTTATCACGACTGAACTCTTCCCGTGTCCCGCCCTTTTTCACTACAATAAGCGGTGTTTCCTCCACCTTTTCAAATGTCGTGAATCGAAAACCACATGCCTCGCATTCACGGCGTCGTCGAATCGATTTACTTTCATCGACTGGCCTGGAATCGAGCACTCTTGTTCCGTTATATTGACATGATGGGCATTTCATCATTATCAGCTCCGTATTTTATGTAGGACTCCCCTATCTAAATGTTCCCCAAGGATTTACTTCTCTATCTTAATCTTATATTAAAAGGAACGGCCAGTACAAGTAAAAAGTGTAACTTCCAGCAGCAGGCACTTTTGTTCCGCCCTTGGAGCACCTTTGTCAAGGTCTTTGTGCTATAAGGCAATCCATAGCTATAATGTGAAGCAGGCTGCCGATTCATTGCATTAAAAAAGAGATGCACCCATGGCATCTCTGTGTATACGTGTTTTTTATAGGGCACTTATATTGGCTTTTTTCATTTGTACAGGACCTAAACCACGTGGTAATTCTATGTTTTCACGTGTTTGCGCATTCAAAGCTTCTGCAATATAATCTGCCGCAATATTCGGATCCAAGTTACCGCATGTATAGACATCGATGCTCGCATAGCCGTGTTCTGGAAAACTGTGAATCGTTAAGTGTGATTCAGAAATGATGACAACCCCGCTGACTCCTTGTGGAGCAAATTTGTGAAAGGCAACTTCCCGTACCTCTGCACCTGATTTCAAAGCAGCATCAACAAAAATCTTTTCAATTAAATCGATATTGTTCAGTTTTTCAAAGTCACAACCCCAAAGTTCTGAAATGACATGTCTACCCATTGTTTCCATAGTGTAAGCTGTTTCCATATTAAGCTTCCCCCTTACCATGATTTAAAAATAAGTTCTGATAACTACCACGGGGGAAAGTTAGTCCAAAGAGGTCCTAACCCTTTAAGTAGCCATCATGCAAACCGCTTTTGAAGAAGTTCACGATTCATAGTATATATTGTTTGAATTTTTTTTGCAACTCCAAATTAAAATTTTGGAAAGATAAACTTTATATGCAATAGGGCTATAGCTAAGGTACCAATGTAAGGGAAATTCTGTTTTCCGGGTTTATTCAGCGCCTTAAAATAGCCAGGAATTGATGGGTCACTGCATTAAAAATAGCCTGCTAAAAAATTTTAGCAGGCTCAGACTATAAGCAAACCCCAATCAAGTTTGTCTATTCTTTTAATATTTGGCCGTTGATTTCCACTTCAGGCACTCGCTTTCCGCGGGCGGTCCGGGAGCCTCCTCGGCGCCATTGCGCCTGCGGGGTCTCCCTTGGACGCGCTTTTCCCGCAGGAATCTCACCTTACGTTCCAATCAACTTTGATTTAACAGTAAGATCTCCTTTTACCTACAGTCTATTTAAGAAAGGAGCCAAGAAGATTAAGGACAGTTCAACTGAACCTTAGAATAGCTGCTATGTGAAAGATGAACGAACAAAACAAGTTTGCCTATTCGTTTCATGCGGCATCAAACCGCAATGGATTTGTTTTGGGGACAATGATAACAACCGTAAATACGTATGCTAGTCATATCTTATAGCCTCTAGTTTTACAAGTGATTGAGAAAGTTGGAAAACCAGGAGCAGTAGCCGCATGTAAAAGAAAACATGATATGCGTGGGGTGACTATTCTCTATAACTGCTCCAAATCCAAAAAAGGTTTCGGATTGTGGCCATTTTGAAACCTTTTTGTCTACAAACTGAGCCTGCTAAAAAATTTTAGCAGGCTCGATTTCTTTTCATTATTTTACTGATAGTTCGACTTCGGAAGTTTTTTTCAACTCGGATCCCACCAATTTCACAAGGTCCACTACCCGGTTGGAGTAACCCCACTCATTATCATACCATGCAAGGACTTTCACTTTCCTGTCCCCAATCATCATCGTCGTCAAACCATCGATGATTGCAGAGTGAGGATTCGTTTTGAAATCACTGGAAACTAAAGGTTCCATCGTGAATTCCATAATTCCTTTGAGTTCATTTTCTGAAGCATCGATGAAGGCTTGGTTCACTTCATCAATCGTGACATCACGGTTTAAATCCACAACAAGATCGACTAGAGATACGTTAGGTGTCGGTACGCGGATCGCCATTCCATGAAGCTTGCCTTTTAATTGCGGCAACACTAGCGAGATGGCTTTTGCAGCTCCTGTGGTCGTAGGAATCATGCTTTCCGCAGCGGCACGGGCACGTCTTAAGTCTTTATGCGGGTTATCGATATTATTTTGATCATTTGTATAAGAATGTATCGTCGTCATTAAACCGTTGTTTATGCCGAATTTTTCATCAAGCACTTTTGCAACCGGTCCAAGACAGTTGGTTGTACAAGATGCATTGGATATGACGAAATGCTTGTCAATTTCCAGCACTTCCTCATTTACACCCATTACAATGGTAACGTCTTCATTTTTACCCGGCGCTGATAAAATAACTCTTTTTGCCCCTGCATCTAAATGAAGAGCCGCTTTAGAACGATCATTGAATTTGCCCGTAGCTTCAATTACAATATCTATGTCCAACTCTTTCCAAGGCAATAGCTTTGGATCGCGGTTATTTATTAGTTTTACTCGGCGGCCATTCACTACTAGTGAATCATCTTCCGCTATAATGATACCGTCGAATTTACCATGTATCGTATCATATTTTAGTAAGTGTGCTAAAGTTTCAGCTGGATAGCTTGCATTAATGGCAACAATGTCCAAACTCTCATCTAATATGGCCTTTCGGAAAACCATTCTTCCAATTCTCCCAAACCCGTTAATCGCTATTCTTGAATTCATTGTTCGGACCCTCCAGAAAATATTAGTGTTATACTTATTACCTTCCACATGTAATTAGTATAACATAATTAAGAGGAATTGTGCTAATAAAAATGCGGATTGTGTTTATTTTTTCAACACAAAAAGAAGAAACCTGGTGGTTTCTTCTTTTTTATCATAATTATATGACATGCCATTCGCGAAGTAAGGACTTCACTTGCCTTTTCGTCTCATTAATATCCCCATTATTGTCGACTACGGCATCCGCTAAAGCCTTTTTATCGGCCAAAGGCATTTGCGAATTGATCCTGGCTAGTGCCTCCGTCTCCGAAAGACCATTCCTGTTCATTAATCGCTGCAATTGAACTTGCTCATCCACATAGATCAAAAGCGTCTTTTCCACCATGAATGTCAGCTTACTTTCGAATAGGAGCGGAATATCCATGAACACCGTTTCTTCCCCTGATGATAGTGCCTCTTCCGTTTTGAGGCGCATCCATTTCCTGACGGCAGGGTGCACGATGCCATTCAATAGCAATCTCTTTTCCTGATCATTAAATATGATCGACCCGAGCTTTTCGCGATCTATACCCCCATCCGGCAATAAGATATCTTCACCAAATGCCTTCACAACTTGATGATAGGCTTCTTCACCCGGCTCAACGACGGCACGGGAAGCCAGATCTGCATCGACAATCGTGAATCCGAGTTCCTGTAAATAAAGGCTGACGGTGCTTTTCCCACTGGCGATGCCCCCGGTGATTCCAATGATTTGTCCCATAAGCTCCCCCTTTTAACCATGTATCATAACTTGAATATACCGATGATAATCAACAGTACACCTGGAAGAAAAGTCAATTGCTGTACAACTTTATTATTTGAAAGCAATTTCCCGCTTTGAATCCCGCTCCAAATGAAAATTGAACTCATAATAGCGATGCACCCTGCAAGGATAATCGGTGAAATGCCGATCATAGCCGCGCCAACTCCGGCCCCGAACGCATCCAGCGAAAGTGCAAATCCCAGAACAAGCGCTTCAACACCCGTAATCGTACCTGATTTATCAAAATCGGCATTCAATGGTTTTTGTAAAATATTAATGACTACCCCAAGTGATTTAATTTCAAAATTAAAGATGATCTTTTCATGATATCTATCATCTTTCAAATCTTTTTCAGGCTTAAAATACTGGTATACCATCCAGGCACCAAGGAAAATGAGGATGATGCCACCCGTTTTTTCAGCCGCCCCGACCGATATGAGCTGACTGATGAATTGTCCGATGACCATCGCAATACCTAAACTCAATGCAGAACAAAACGAGATGACCGCTATTGACCTTAAGGGGATTTTCATCTTCCGCATACCGAATGTCATACCTACGCCAAATCCGTCAATACTAACTGCAAAAGCAAGAAAAATAATTTGTAGCCACATCGGAATAATACTCCTTCCCTACTCGTTGCTACCCTAGTATATGGATGGAGCCCATCCGATGTGTTTGAAAAAACATTCCCTATTTTAACGGCTGGCATGACGGGCAAATATGTGTGCCACGTCCTGCAACGACCAGTTTTTCAAGTGGCGTGCCGCATGTTTTGCAGTTCTCGCCTTTTCGTCCATAAACATTAAGTTCCAACTGAAACATGCCGATTTGCCCTTGGGAATTAATGTATGAACGAATCGTACTCCCGCCTTTTTCCACAGCTTCACCTAACGTCGCGATGATTTCTGCATGCAACGTTTTGATTTCCTGCAACGAGAGTGAAGAAGCGATTCTCTCCGGATGGATACCGGAACGGAATAACGACTCGTCTACATATATATTCCCAATCCCGACGACAACCGTTTGATCAAGGAGAACGGGTTTGATTTTCCTGTTGGTTCTTGCCAACTTGCTACTTAGCCCCTCGACAGTAAAATCTTCAGACAACGGTTCAGGCCCTAAATGCAACAGTGGCAGCCGCTCAAGTTCTTCCCCTTTGGCAAATAGATGCATCGTTCCGAATTTCCGGACATCCCTGTACCTGAGTTCACTACCATCCGTGAAAGTGAAGATCACATGGGTATGCTTATCATACGGCTCTTCTTTTGGATGCACGCCGTATTTTCCTTCCATTCTTAAATGCGAAACCAACGAATAATCATCCAAGGTGAAAATGAGGAACTTGCCCCGACGACCTATTCCCGTAATCGTCTGTCCCCTTAAAGCATCCTGAAACTGTTCGACAGGTTCAGGCGCTTTTATGATCTTTGGCCAGAAGACTGACACTTCCTTGATTTTTTTTCCGAGCACGAGCTGCTCTAACGTTCTTCTGACTGTTTCCACTTCTGGAAGTTCTGGCATTGCAATCACCTATCTTTTATTATTTGGCATCAAACCATGTTGGCCCAAAAGCATAATCCACTTTAAGAGGCACGTTCATTTCAATGGCATTTTCCATTTCCTCCGGAACGATCACTTTAAGGATTTCGAGTTCCTCGGGAGGCGTTTCAAAAATCAATTCATCATGCACCTGAAGAAGCATTCTCGTTTTAAGACCTTCCCGTTTCAGGCGCTTATTCATGTTTATCATGGCTAGCTTGATGATATCTGCGGCACTGCCTTGAATCGGCGTGTTCATCGCTGTCCGTTCGGCAAAGCTCCTGATGTTGAAATTCCTGCTTGTTATCTCAGGTATATAGCGCCTTCTTTGCATCAGAGTCGTGCTATATCCTTTTTGACGGGCCTCATGTATGCTTTCTTCCATATATTCCTGAACACCAGGAAAGCTTCTTAAATACTTCTCGATGAACTCTCCCGCTTCTTTTCTCGTGATGCCGAGACTTTGCGATAGCCCGTAGTCACTTATACCATAAACGATTCCGAAATTGACCGCTTTGGCATGGCGCCTCATGTTCGCCGTGACTTGCTCTGCCGGTACGTGGAATACATCCATGGCTGTCCTTGTATGGATGTCCATCCCGGCCTGGAATGCTTCCACCAATCCGCTGTCATTGGCGATATGCGCCAGGACGCGTAACTCGATCTGTGAGTAATCGGCAGCAAAAATGATCCAATCCTTTTCGGAAGGAATGAAGGCTTGCCTGATTTTCCTGCCTTCTTCCAACCTGATCGGGATATTCTGCAGATTGGGATCTGTAGAACTTAAACGGCCGGTCTGGGTCAACGCTTGGTTGAACCGGGTGTGCACCTTGTCCGTTTTGCCATTGACCACTTTAAGCAGCCCTTCAATATAAGTTGATTGCAACTTGCCAAGCTGGCGATACAGCAATATCTCCTTAACGATATCATGCTTGTTCTCCAGTTTTTCCAGCACATCGGCTGAAGTCGAATATCCCGTTTTGGTTTTCTTCATGACTGGAAGCTCCAGCTTTTCAAACAGGATGGCTCCGAGCTGTTTAGGTGAATTGATATTGAACGCCTCTCCAGCCAAATCAAAAATTCGGGCTTCGATGTTTCTTAAGCGAATGGCTAACTCCTGTCCCATGTTTTTCAATCGGCCTATATCCACCTTGATTCCCTGCCATTCCATATTGGCCAGAATGATCGACAGTGGCAGCTCCAGTTCCGTAAATAGGTGAAATTGCTCGAATTCTTGCAGCTTATCGATCATCGGTTCTTTCAGAGAGAGGATCGCCTTCGATTTTCTGGCGATATGCTCCCTCAATTCCGCTTCCTCAGGTATTTTGCGTTTTGCACCTTTTCCATAAAAAACATCATCTGTTTCAAGGCGGGTCGTACCTTGAGTTTTCGTAATTTCTGCCACTTCGTCCACTGACTCTGCGGGATTCAGGATATAGGATGCCAAAAATACATCAAAATCGATGCCTTTTATTTCGACTCCCCGATGACGCAGTGCCACAACCGTACGCTTCGCATCGAAAACCGTTTTCTTTTTTGTTTCATCCTCTGCCCAGGATTTAAATGCCCCGGAACTCAGAGCATCATCCCCATTGAAGTAAAAATTACCTTGTTCATTACTGATGGCGATTCCCCTTATATCGGCATGATGATAATTATCTTCTAAAATCTCAACATATAGGGCACTTTCATCCGCAAACATTGCTTCTGTCATTTCGGACGTGTGCACTTCTATCTTCTCCTGTTCAAGCGGTGCACTTTCCGTTACATCCAATTTATCGAGCAAAGTCGAAAACCCAAGCTCCTTATAGAATGAGATGACTCGATCCTGATCCATGCCAGTGTACTCGGTCTCGTTTACGGAAACTTCAAGCGGCGCTTCCCTCGTTATCGTAGCCAGCTCTTTGCTCAATAGGGCCAGGTCTCTATGTTCTTCTATTTTCTCTTTCAATTTTTGTCCACTTACCTCATCAATCGACTGCAGAAGGTTTTCAACCGTTTCGAATTGATGCAATAATTTAAGGGCAGTCTTTTCACCTACACCCGGAATACCGGGAATATTGTCGGAAGCATCTCCCATCAACCCTTTTAAATCAATGATTTGCAAAGGGGACAGGCCGTATTTTTCATGTATATGCTTTGGAGTGTATTCCTCAATTTCAGTAATCCCCTTTTTCGTGATGGAAACCGTCGTACTAGGGGAGGATAATTGCGTTAAATCCTTATCACCTGAAATGACCTTCACTTCAAAACCATCTTTTTCCGCTTGTAAGGACAGCGTACCGATAATATCATCGGCTTCGTAGTTCTCCAGTTCATACCTTTTTATTTGAAAACAATCAAGCAGTTCGCGAATGAAAGGGAATTGCTCCGACAGTTCTGGGGGCGTTTTTTGACGCCCGCCCTTATATTCTTTAAATGATGCATGTCTGAATGTCGTTTTACCCGCATCGAATGCCACAAGTATGTGCGTAGGCTTTTCTTCTTCAAGAATGCGATTGAGCATCATGGTGAATCCGTACACGGAATTCGTATGGACCCCCTTATCATTATTCAAGAGCGGAAGCGCAAAAAACGCACGGTACGCAATGCTGTTTCCATCTATAAGTACTAACTTTTTATCCAAATCCGTCTTCCTCCAGTCATACAGGTTTATGTAGTTATAGCTTCTATATAAAAACGCAAAAAGCCGTTCATTTTCTTTCTCTATTCTACCATGAGTAGAAGCGGAAAGAAAAATGACGGCATCAAGGTTATTTAGTATTTCCCATTAACAGGCTGGCATAAGGGGAATCCGAAGGCAGAACGATGACCGTTTGATCACCAATCGTTTTTTTGTAGGATTCAAGGGTCCGGTATAGTTTATAGAATTCGGGGTCTTTGGAAAACGACTTATTATAGATTTTCGCTGCTTCCCCTTCACCTTCAGCCCTGATCACTTCTGCATCAGCCTCTGCAGTAGAGAGCAATTCTTTCACTTTCCGATCAGTATCCGCAATGATACGGTTTTTCTTCGCATCACCTTTGGATAAGTATTCTTGCGCTTTCGATTCCCGCTCGGAAATCATCCTCTTGAAGACGGATGCTTCGTTTTCGGAGGGCAAGTCAGTCCGCTTTATCCGGACATCCGTCAAGCTGATTCCATAACTGTCCTTTTGCAGCAGATCGTTGACTTTTTCGGTTATGCGGTCGTTTAAACTTCCCCTTGATGACTTCTCATCATTGATGATCTCGTCATAATTCAGCTGGCCAAGCTCAGAACGAACTGCCGAATAGATGAACTCTTCCATTTTCGTTTCGGCATTCTCTAGTGTCCTTGCATTTGTAATCAATTTCTTCGGATCTTCTATTCTCCAAACTGCATAGTTATCGATCAGCATCCGCTTTTTATCTTTCGTATTGATTTCCGCTTCGGAAACATCAGAAGTCATCTGATACTTCGGCAAGGTCATGATACTCTGTATGAATGGCACCTTAGCCTTCAATCCCGGTGTCTTATCGATCCTTACCACCTCACCGAATTGTCGGACGACTTTGTATTCGCCCTCTTTGACGATATAGACATTGGTGAGGATGATTAGCAGCAACGCGATAAAAATAATCAGGAAAATGCCGATTCTCACATAGCCCCTCCAATGAAAATCCCCTTTTTTCAACTCAGAGAAATCTATTATTTTTCCGCTCATTGTTTAGTGCCCCCTTCCCCTGTCGCTTTTTCTTCCGATGCATTCGCTTTGTTCGTTTCTTCTTCAGGTATAGCGGCTTCATCGGAGGCAGGAGTTTTTTTCGTTTCCTCCTTTTCAAGCGAGCGAAGCGGCAAGTACTTCATGGTGTTTCCATCATCATTCATAATATAAATCTCTGCATTCGGCATTACTTCCTCAAGGGTTTCAATAATAAGGCGGTCCTTCGTAATCCCCTTATTGCCCTTATACTCACTAAGTAATTTTTCAAAGACCGCTACATCCCCGCGGGCTGCTTCCGTACGGGCAGCTTTATCCCCATTAGCCTGTGAAATGAGGGCATCTTTTTCCCCTTCCGCTTCATTCATACGTTTATTTTCATATTTATCCGCTTCGTTGATTTTCGTATTCGCCGTTTCCCGGGCATCCGTTACATTGGTAAATGCTTTCCGCACTTCTTCATTCGGTAACTCCACGTCCTGGAGTTTAACCGCAGATATGGAAATCCCGACATCATATTTCTCCATTAGCTGTGATAATAAATCGCGTACATCCGCTTCGATTTGCGCTTTACCGGATGTAAGGGCATCATCGATTTTCGTGCTGCCGATAATGCTCCGTAATGCAGCTGAAGTCGTATCGTATAATATTTTTTCTGGATCCTCTGCATTGTATAGATATTTTGGAGGGTCGGTGATTTTCCACTGGACCACCAGGTCGGCCAGCACAATATTTTCATCACCCGTAATCATTTTAGTCTCGCTCGGGTAATCCTTCACCTCTCCATCCTCTTCCTTATATCCAAATTTAAGACTGAATGTTTCTTTGGATAATTTCTCGACGGATTGAATGGGCCAAGGCAGTTTAAAGTGAAGCCCTGGTTCCGTTATCGTTTGCTCCACTTTACCAAACGTCATGATGACAGCTTGATCGGATTCATCAACCGTGTACCAGGTCGATATCGCAACTACACCTAAAATTAAAATAAGAAAGACAAGTCCTGTGATCGTATATATCCTTTTTAAGCTAACGATATGTATCACCCCTTCTTTGCAGTTATATCTTATTTACGCAAGGAAGGGCCTAAAGTTTCATAAAAATCAAATATTTTTCCAGGAAAATAGGATAGAGGAATCGTTCCTGGGGAATATAGACAAAATTAAAAGACAGAGACTATGTCTCTGTCAATGTTTAACTCCTTGGATGAGGGGTTATAACCATTGTACCCCTGCATTATGAAGTCCGTTTTAAGGAATTGTAAAGGACATGTAAATAAGAAACCCGCTACATTCCTTTTAAGCTTTTATTTAATGTGACTGTAAAAGTCGTCCCGGTTCCAGGTGTGCTTTCCACATTGATTTTACCTTTATGGACTTCTATTATATGCTTGACGATTGCCAGTCCAATGCCCGTTCCTCCTGAATCGCGGCTCCTCGCCTTATCGATCCGGTAAAATCGTTCAAAGATCCTCGGCAGTTCTTTTTCTTCAATGCCTATTCCGCTGTCTTGCACTGCTATATCGACCGTCTGTTCATTTTCAATGATATCAACGGTGACCCTGCCGCCATTTGGTGTATAGGTCAATGCGTTCGTAATCAAATTGATGAAAACCTGCTTGATCCTGTCAGATTCCCCTTCAATGAATACTGGTTCCGGTGATGTTTTAATTTCAAGGGATACATCTTTATCTTTCAGCTTGCCTATAAGCATCTCTTGTATTTCACCAAGCACTTTCGTAATATCCACGACCCCTGCGTTTAAAACGAACTCCTGTTGCTCCATTTTGGATAAATTCAGAAGCTCCTGAATGAGTTCCTGCAGCCGATCACTTTCTTTCAGGATAATCGATAAAAAGTGTTTTAAGGTCTTTTCGTCCTTTAAGGCGCCATCCAACAATGTTTCAGAAAATCCTTTTATAGAAGTGATCGGGGTTCTCAATTCATGGGACACATTAGCCACGAAATCCTTCCGCATCTGCTCGAGCCTTTTCAATTCGGTGATATCATGGAAAATGAGGAGGATCCCCTTCCATTCATCATGATTCCCGATAATGGGAGCCCCATAAATCTCAAAATGCTTACGTTCTATGGCAAGAGGTATTTTCACCTGCCGTTTAATCGTCTTTTCCGTTCGAAAGATTTCTTCGATGATGGCTATGACTTCCTGATCTTTAATGACCGAATAATATTCCTGAAACAAAAACGTAGCGGAGTTCACACGAAAGCTTTTCTTGAATTCCCGGTTGATTAATGTAGTATACCCTTTACTGTCTATCAGCAAGACACCACTACCGATGTTTTCAACAAGTGTTTCCAAACGATCCTGATTCATTTCCCTCGCTATCTCTGTTTCCTGAAGATTCCTCGCCAATATGTTCAAGGAAGTTGTCAGCATTCCCGTTTCGTCGGAATGTCGCCCGAATGTCCTGGTTCCATAATTCCCTTTTGCCAGTTCAATGGCCGCCATCGTCGCCTCCTCGATTGGACGCGTATAATATGAAGTGATTTTGCTCGCAAGCATGAGAATGATGATCAAGGCAACCCCTAAACAAATGATCAATATTTGCCACATTTGTTTATTCACTTGATTGATGGCCTCGATTTCATTGCTATGTACGACAAAGCCTTCAATCTTTCCATCCTTTTCAATCGTCTTCCAATAATAATGGAGGTCCGATTCGCCTTCGACCACTTCATACCCTTCCCCTTGCTTAAGCCCTTTTTGCAAAGTTATTTTACGAAGGACATTGGCATGGCCTTTAAATATTTCATTGGATGATGTCGAATCGTATAATATTTCCCCATTCGTGGAGAGAATGGTTAAATTCGAATCTAAAAGGGGTGTCAGTTTTGCCGTCTTCCCTTTTTCCAAAAAGGAGTCAATCCCGCCATGCTCCTGAATATATGTAGAAATGAAAAATGTTTCGTTCTTTATACGGTCATTGAACGTTTTAATATAATAGCTTTTAAACAAGTGTCCTAATAAAAAGCCCACGGCCATCAGGACGACCATCACCAGTGTGATGAGGGTAAATAAGAGCTTTTTACGATAGGTCGTCATTCTTTTTTAGGCTCCTCAAGCTTATACCCCAAGCCCCTTATCGTTTTAATATATAAAGGTTTTTTTGTATCTTTTTCTATTTTTTCTCGAAGATGGCTAATATGGACATCGACGATTCGTGAGTCTCCCGCGAAATCATAATTCCAAACCGCACTGAGCAGTTGATCCCTAGTCAGCACTCTTCCTTTATTCTTCGCCAGATATAAAAGTAATTCAAATTCCTTTGGAGTCAATTCTAATTGCTGTTCATCAAAGAATGCTTCGTAACGTTCCGGAAACACTTTCAATTCCCCTAATTTCAAGAGGCCATCTTCCAGATCCTGACTTGAATCACTGCCGTTAGCTTGTAACTGGGATCTTCTTAAAATAGCTTTAATCCGGGCCACTACCTCCCTAGGACTGAATGGCTTAGTCAAATAATCATCCGCCCCTAGTTCAAGTCCCAGCACCTTGTCAAATTCATCGTCCTTAGCTGTCAGCATCAAGATCGGTATATTGATTTTTTGCTGGCGAAGCTGCTTACATACTTCAAGCCCGTCCATTTTAGGCAGCATCAAATCCAATACCACTAAATCAGGGCGTATATCCACGGCAGCCTCCAGCCCTTGTTCTCCATCCAAAGCTGTGATCACCGAATAGCCTGCTTGTTCTAAATTGTACTGAAGTAAGGTAACTATTGATTGTTCATCATCCACTACGAGAATTTTCTTTGACATTAGATCCTCCTGAATTATGTATTACCCAAAAGACCAATTTCTTGGTCTACTCATCCAATTCCATTATAAAGAATATTATATGAAATTTACACATAAAAAAAACGGAAAGTTAGTTATTCCTTATCTTCAGCAGGGAGTTCATAAATTTCCATGACTTTTAAAGCGAAAAAAACTGTCCGGAATCGGAAAAAGACCATGGCCTTTTCTTCCTATATCCGAACAGTCTGATCATGATCACTTATTGAAGGACTTGCATTACTGCTTTAACTGATTCAACTGATTTTGAAAGTGCCGCTTTTTCGTCTTCAGTCAATTCCAGTTCGATGATTTGTTCAATGCCCTTTGCACCCAGAACAGTCGGCACTCCAAGATAGATACCTTCAAATCCATATTCACCTTCAAGATAAGCGATGGACGGAAGGACGCGACGTTGGTCTTTAAGGATCGCTTCAGCCATTTCCACTAAAGATGCTGCTGGTGCATAATAGGCGCTTCCGTTTCCTAGAAGGTTGACGATTTCCCCGCCGCCAGTTCGGGTACGAGCCACGATTGCTTCTAGACGATCTTGAGGGATCAATGTTTCCAAAGGAATCCCTCCTGCATAAGAGTAACGTACCAATGGAACCATATCATCTCCGTGTCCGCCAAGTACGAAGCCAGTTACATCTTTAACCGATAAGTTTAATTCTTGAGCTACGAAAGTACGGAAACGAGCTGTATCAAGCACACCTGATTGTCCGATAACGCGTTCTTTAGGGAAACCTGATTCTTTGTAAACAGTGTAAGTCATTGCATCTACAGGGTTAGTCAAAACGATGATGGTTGTGTTAGGGGAATATTTAACGACTTCTTTTGTTACTGATATCATAACTTTTTGGTTAGTTTGAACTAAGTCGTCACGGCTCATGCCGGGTTTGCGGGCAATTCCGGCAGTGATGATCACTACGTCGGAATCAGCAGTTTCTGCATAGTCGGATGTACCGATGATGTTAGCATCGAAACCTAGGACAGGTCCTGCTTCCGCCATATCAAGGGCTTTACCTTTAGTAGGGTTTTCAGCTTGCGGGATATCAACTAAAACGATATCGCCTAGTTCTTTTTGAGCGGCTAAGAATGCTGCTGTAGCACCAGTGAATCCAGCACCTACAACTGTGATTTTTTTACGTTTAGACATGTTATTTCCTCCTTAAAATATATGAATACTTTTGGAATACTTTTAACATCCTCATGAAATATAAGCTTCCTGGAAAAGCAGCCCATTCAGGCACTTTTCCAGAAAGCATGTAATGAATTATTTAAGGTTTTTGATAAGCTCGTCTGCGAACTCAGAACATTTAACTTCCGTTGCACCTTCCATTAGGCGGGCAAAGTCGTATGTAACAACTTTAGAAGCGATTGTTTGTTCCACTGATTTAGTGATGCTGTCTGCAGCTTCGTTCCAGCCAAGGTGCTCAAGTAAAAGAACGCCTGAAAGAAGAACTGAAGATGGGTTAACTTTATCAAGACCAGCATATTTAGGAGCCGTTCCGTGAGTTGCTTCGAAGATGGCATGTCCAGTTTCGTAGTTGATGTTTGCTCCTGGAGCGATACCGATTCCGCCAACTTGTGCAGCTAATGCATCAGAAATGTAATCTCCGTTCAAGTTCATTGTTGCAACAACATCAAACTCTTTAGGACGAGTCAGGATTTGTTGTAAGAAGATATCAGCAATTGAATCTTTAACGATGATTTTGCCTTCAGCTTCAGCAGCAGATTGTGCTTTGTTAGCAGCTTCAGTGCCTTCAGCTTCTTTAATTTTGTCATATTGGTTCCATGTGAACACTTTATCGGCGAATTCTTGTTCTGCAACTTCATAACCCCAAGTTTTGAATGCACCTTCAGTGAATTTCATGATGTTACCTTTATGAACAAGCGTTAATGACTTACGGCCTTCTTTGATCGCATAGTTAAGTGCAGAGCGAACAAGACGTTTCGTACCTTCTTCGGAAATCGGTTTAATTCCGATTCCTGAAGTTTCAGGGAAACGAATTTTTTGAACACCGAATTCATTTTGCAGGAATTCGATTAATTTTTTAGCTTCGTCAGAACCTTTTGCATATTCGATACCAGCATAGATATCTTCAGTGTTTTCACGGAAGATGACCATATCAGTGTCTTCTGGACGTTTAACTGGTGAAGGTACACCTTCAAAGTAACGTACTGGACGAAGACATACGAATAAGTCCAATACTTGACGCAATGCAACGTTCAATGAGCGGATACCGCCACCGATTGGAGTTGTAAGAGGTCCTTTAATAGCGATTAGATATTCGTTAATGACATCAAGAGTTTCTTGTGGAAGCCATTCGCCCGTTTGGTCAAATGCTTTTTGTCCAGCTAAAACTTCTTTCCATTCGATTTTCTTTTCGCCATTGTAAGCTTTTTCAACTGCTGCGTCTAAAACGCGGGATGCTGCAGCCCAGATATCAGGACCGATTCCGTCTCCCTCAATATAAGGAACGATTGGATTGTTTGGTACGTTAAGAGCACCGTTAGTAACTGTGATTTTTTGGCTTTGTGTCATGTCTCTTACCTCCGATTCAAATT
This sequence comes from Brevibacillus sp. JNUCC-41, assembly GCF_014844095.1. Taxonomy (NCBI): domain Bacteria; kingdom Bacillati; phylum Bacillota; class Bacilli; order Caryophanales; family Bacillaceae; genus Peribacillus; species Peribacillus sp. JNUCC41. The sequence goes on from NZ_CP062163.1 coordinate 280,643, forward strand.
CAAAGGTTAGATGGCCTGCCATTTAATGGGGCAGAACCACTAACCTTTTTTACTCACATCTATTAATTTACTACAAATTCGATGAAATAAAAAATGATTTTTCGAAAAAACTTTTAATTAGCGGTTTTCAATCGGTACGTATTTTTGCATACCTGGCCCAACATACTCTGCACGCGGACGGATAAGGCGGTTGTTTGAATATTGCTCAAGGATGTGAGCGATCCAGCCTGAAGCACGGCTTACAGCAAAGATTGGTGTAAATAGGTCATGCTCGATACCTAAACTGTGGTATACGGAAGCAGAATAGAAATCCACGTTCGGCGGAAGATTTTTTTGACCGGTTACGATTTCATGAATTTTGATGGACATATCATAATATTGCGGTTGTCCAGTAAGTTCAGTCAGTTTTTGTGACATTTCTTTAAGGTGCTTAGCACGAGGGTCACCTTTACGGTATACACGATGGCCAAAGCCCATGATTTTTTCTTTATTGGCTAATTTTTCGTTGATATATGGCTCAACGTTTTCAACTGAACCAATTTCTGTAAGCATTTTCATGACTTGTTCGTTAGCTCCGCCGTGAAGAGGGCCTTTTAAAGCGCCGATGGCAGAAGTTACGCCAGAATAGATATCAGATAATGTAGCCACACAAACACGTGCAGTGAATGTAGAAGCGTTTAATTCATGGTCAGCATGAAGAACCAATGCTTTGTTGAATGCTTCTTCTTCGATTGCCGTTGGTTCGTTACCGCTTAACATATATAAGAAGTTAGCAGCAAAGCTTAAATCTGTACGTGGAGCAACAGCTTCTTTCCCTTGACGGATGCGAGCGAAAGTTGTTACCAATGTAGGGATTTTTGCTTGGATGCGGATTGCTTTACGATAGTTAGCATCTTCACTCATTACATCTGCTTCTTCATCATAAAGACCCAGAAGAGATACTGCAGTGCGAAGAGCTCCCATTGGATGTACTTTATCGATTGGGTATGTTTTGAAGTGATTAACCACTTCAGCTGGAATTTCAGCATTTTCAGCAAGTTGTTGAGTTAATTCTTCTAATTGGCTTTTGTTCGGAAGAGCTCCGTGCCATAAAAGATAGATTACTTCCTCGAATGTTGCGTTAGAAGCTAAATCATCGATGTCATAACCTACATACGTTAATGTGTCATCGATGATGGAGCTTACTGATGAAGTTGTAGCTACCACACCTTCAAGACCTTTTGTTGCTGTCATACTAAATCTCTCCTTTTCCTAAATATTCCCCTATGCCCTTGCTATTAGCGTATAAATATAGCGCTTCCAAGAAATTAGCTATTGTAAACAACCATCTATTTTTTAGCAGAAGACATACATCTTGTATTGGAAGCGTTCACAGAATAGGACCCCAACAATAGTAAAATGTACGATAATCTTTTAAACGAAATTCTAAAAATAATGCTTGTAGCTATTCCTAGTGAGCGCTTGCTCAATAACTACATCTTTTTTTAAGATTCCTCAAAAATATCAAAGATATTCTGAATCCCAATTTTAATAAATCAGAGCAGTTACAACATTATTATAAACAATAAACACTTTTTTGGGAATGAAAAGCACTTAAAATGTGAAAAAATTATTATTTTATTAGAAAAATTAGCTACATATTCTCTTGCTTTTTTTTATGCGATCCAAAACGCTTTTTTTGAAAATTCGCCCCAAAGCAGAATAAACGAAACATTAAATAGAAAATTTCCATCTCCACAACTGACGGATTTTTCTCCCCTCTGCCACTCGCTTCATTTAAAAAAATTGAAGATCTGCATGCATAAATAAGCAATTCCCGCCCCGATTAATGGACCGACAGCCACCCCTTTGAATAAAGCGACTGCAAGAATCGTCCCAAAAACAAGAGCTGTGGTAATGTGCGGATCATGTGATAAAAGCGTAATCCCATTTTTCGCTATGAGTGCAACCGCTATTCCAGATGCAAGCGCAATCCAGGCATAAGGAGATTTTATTGCGTCTCCGAGTTCCTTGAAACCTATCGCCCCGTTTGCTATGGGTATTAGTACCGAAATCGTAATGATCGTAACGCCCAGGTTGATTCCTTTGGCTTCGAGGTATGGAAACACTTTAGCGTCAAGGCCGATCAGTTTCATGCTTAAAAGAAAACCCGCAGCCATGATGAGTGAGGTGTTTTTCCCAAACCAACCGATTGCAGCAAGCAGAATTAAAAATACGACAGGACCGTTGATCATTCTCCCTTCACCTTCTTCCTTCTGTTTTTGTTATTTTAACATAACAAACTCCCGTATTTCCTGGGAGAAAAATGATTTATGGAACGATGCATCGGCGAAAAAAATTTAAGCCGTAAGATGAAAGAATCTTTCCTTTCTTTTCCATCATCGTTACAATTATAATACAAACTTTATGATTGAAGGAGGATATGACTTGAATCCGGTTTATATGTATCGTTTCATTCGCTCTTTACTGGTCATCGGAGGGATAATTTTAGGCGGAATTGCCTTGTTTTATTTATCTAAATATACATATCCATTCATCATTGCCATGATAATCGCTTTCTTGATGAATCCCCTGGTCACTTTCTTCGAAAAGAAAGGAAGGCTGCCACGGGGGTTGGCTGTATTCGTTTCCCTTTTACTCATTTTCCTTTTATTTGCGGGCCTCATCACATTACTGGTCACCGAGATCATTTCAGGGACCAATTACCTGGCCGGTGTCATCCCGAAACATATTGAAACCATCGTGGATTATATAGAAACATACATCGCGTCCACCGTCATCCCTTTTTATAATCAAATAGCAGCCATGTTCAATAATTTGGATACCGAACAGCAGGACACAGTCCTCAAGAATATCCAAAATATCGGTGAATCCATCACTACCGGAGTAAGCGGCTTCATTCAAGCTTTCTTGAAGAACATCCCCACAATCATCGGATGGTTTCCAACTACAGCAACGGCACTCCTTTTTACCCTGCTGGGCACTTTCTTCATCAGCAAAGATTGGGATACCTTTAACCGCATGACCGGAAAGGTATTGCCTGATAAGATTTTTGCGGGTGCCAAGCGTTTATTCAGGGACTTAAAACGGGCTTTGTTCGGGTTTATCCGTGCACAATTCACACTTGTTTCATTGACGACCGTCACGATTTTAATCGGATTTCTCATTTTGGGGGTGAATTATTCAATTACCATTGCCCTGATATGCGGACTGGTCGACATCATCCCCTATTTAGGGACAGGTACGGTTTTCATTCCTTGGATCATCTTTGAATTCATTGCCGGGAATACAAGTCTTGCAATCGGTTTGTCCGTTCTTTACATAATCGTCGTTGTCCAGCGTCAGTTAATAGAGCCAAAAGTACTTTCTTCCAGTATTGGTTTGGATCCGCTTGCCACTCTCATCGCCTTGTTCATCGGCTTCAAATTGATCGGTTTCCTAGGTCTGATCGCAGGACCTGTCGTACTTGTCATATTCAATACACTCCAGCGTGCCAATGTCTTCAAGGCCATATGGATCTTCATTATCGGCGATACGAAGAAAACGACTTAAGATACTCCAGACATCTATTAGCATTCACCATTTCCATTTAAAAATCCGCCTCGGGTACAAGGCGGATTTTTGGTTTTAAGCTAAAATTATTTTGACGTCTCGAATTGTTCTGTTTCAGTAGAACCTGCAAGCGCTGTTGTGGATGATGTTCCACCAGAAACGACTTGTGCCACTTCATCAAAGTAACCAGTTCCCACTTCACGCTGATGACGTGTTGCCGTATAGCCGTCTGGCTCACTAGCGAACTCCGCTTGTTGAAGTTCTGAGTATGCAGCCATGCCGCGGTCTTTATAGCCAAGAGCAAGGTTGAACATGCTATGATTCAATGAGTGGAAGCCTGCAAGAGTAACGAATTGGAATTTATAACCCAATTTACCCAATTCCACCTGATAATTTGCAATCTCTTCATCACTTAATTTCGCTTTCCAGTTAAATGATGGGGAACAATTGTATGCTAGCAGTTTGCCCGGGAACTCTGCATGGATTGCTTCGGCAAAGCGGCGAGCATCCGCTAGATTAGGTTCAGAAGTCTCACACCAGATAAGGTCGGCATACGGCGCATAAGCCAGGCCTCTTGCAATTGCTTGGTCAAGACCTGCATTCGTGCGATAGAATCCTTCTGGAGTCCTTTCGCCAGTGATGAATGGTGCATCGACCGGATCGATATCATCGGTGATCAAATCTGCAGCATCAGCATCGGTACGGGCAATCAAGATAGTCGGTGTACCCATTACGTCGGCTGCCAATCGGGCGGAAACTAAATTACGTACTGCCGTTTGTGTTGGGAGAAGCACTTTACCGCCTAGGTGACCGCATTTTTTCTCGGAAGAAAGCTGGTCTTCAAAATGAACGCCTGCCGCTCCAGCTTCGATCATGCCTTTCATTAATTCGAAGACGTTAAGGGAACCGCCAAAGCCTGCTTCAGCATCCGCCACGATTGGAGCGAACCAATCGATATCATCTTTTCCTTCAGCAAAGCTGATTTGGTCTGCACGCTGAAGTGTCTGATTAATGCGTTTAACTACTTGCGGCACGGAGTTGGCTGGATATAAACTTTGGTCAGGGTACATTTGCCCTGCGATGTTAGCATCTGCCGCCACTTGCCAACCGCTTAAGTAAATTGCTTTTAAACCAGCTTTCACCTGCTGCATGGCTTGGTTACCAGTCAACGCCCCTAATGCATTGATGAAATCTTCCGTATTCAATAGATTCCATAGTTTTTCAGAACCACGGCGTGCCAATGTCTGTTCAATATCGATGGAACCTCTTAGTTTAATAACTTCTTCGGCCGTATAAGGACGCTTAACACCAGTCCACCGTGAGTCATTTTCCCAGCTTTGTTGTAATTTTTGCGCTCTCTCATTCATCATCATTATTTCCTCCTAATTCATCTTTTGTATTTTGAATATTAAGATAATTTTTCGTATGCCGCATTCGTTAAGAAATCTGCAAAGTCGTCCGCTTCAATCAATTGTTCAAATAGTTTAGTAGACTCTTCAAACTTTCCTGATTTGAAAGTTTCTTCCCCTACTTCCGATTTAATGACCGCCAATTCTTCTTCTTTGATTTGATGGAATAATTCCTCGGTTATTTTCCTGCCATCTTCGAGAATGCCTTTTGGATGACGAATCCATTGCCAAACTTGAGCCCTTGAAATTTCAGCGGTGGCAGCATCTTCCATTAAGTTATTGATGGGTGCCGCACCTCTGCCGCTTAACCAGGAGGCGATATATTGGATGCCTACGTTAATATTCGTCCTTAATCCTGCCTCTGTGATCGTTCCTTCCGGTACAGCCAGCAACTCTTGAGCTGTTACATGGACATCTTCCCGTTTTCGGAAAATTTGATTCGGTTTTGGGACGAGCAGGTCAAAAACCTCTTTTGCCGTGCTTACCATACCTGGATGGGCAACCCATGTTCCATCATGACCGTCTCTTGCTTCGCGTTCTTTATCCGCCTTTACTTTCGCAAAAGCCTCATCGTTCTTTACCGGATCATTTTTCACAGGAATTTGCGCCGCCATCCCGCCGATTGCAGGAGCATTACGAGTGTGGCATGTTTTGATTGCCAGTAAGGAATACGCCCTCATGTTCGGGACGGTCATCGTGACCTGCTGCCGGTCTGGGAAGATGACATCATCCGAGTGACGGAATTTCTTCAGGAAACTAAAGATATAATCCCAGCGGCCACAGTTCAGGCCTGCCGAATGTTCTTTCAGCTCGTACAGAATTTCGTCCATTTCGAATGCAGCAAGAATCGTTTCTATCAAGACCGTTGCCTTGATGGTTCCTTGCGAAATTCTTAAATCGTTCTGTGCATATACGAATATGTCATTCCATAATCTTGCTTCTAGATGGCTTTCCATTTTTGGTAAGTAAAAGTATGGACCGCTTTGTTTTTCGACCAATGCTTTTGCGTTGTGGTAAAAGTACAGTCCGAAATCAAAAATGCTAGCTGATATAGGCTGTCCATCCAATAGGACATGTTTTTCCTCCAAATGCCAGCCGCGTGGCCTTACCTTCAGGACAGCTGTTCTTTCATTTAATTCATACACTTTGCCATTTGGATTTTTAAATGAAATGGTTCCGCGAATTGCATCCCGCAGATTCAATTGGCCATCGATGCAATTCTCCCAAGTAGGTGAATTGGCATCTTCAAAGTCCGCCATGAATACATTGGCACCTGAGTTCATGGCATTGATGATCATTTTGCGATCAACAGGCCCTGTGATTTCAACCCTGCGGTCCTGTAAATCATTCGGGAGGGGTGCAATCGTCCAATCACTTTCGCGAATATGCTTCGTTTCTTCAAGGAAATCAGGAAGCTTACCTTGATTCAGTTCTTTCTGAACGCTTTTCCGCCGTTCTAGAAGTTCTTTCCTTCTTCCACTGAAATGCCGTTCAATTCTTTCAATGAATTGAAGAGCTTCCTTTGTAAGTATTTGTTCATATCCTGGCTTAATGTAGCCTGTAATTTGTAAGCCTTTTGCTTCCGTAATCATGTTGCCTCTCCACATCCTTTCCAAATCCCCTATGTTATAATACAGTTGTTTTATTTCTTGATTGTATTATATAACACGTTGTATAAATTTGTCACCAGTTTTTTCTAAAAAATCTAAAAAAAGATTTTTAAGCATGGAAAAGCCTGATTTACCAATGTTTCCAAAGGATTAATCTTTAAAATTCCTGTTATTATACACTTTTTCAATCTCGTGGAATTCATCATTTAATGATGAAACAGGCAAAATCCGACTAACCATGTAATTCTCATTTCATTGTTAATCAAAAAAAGCATCCTATAAAAAACTTGGATGCTTTTTTTGACCTTTTTTCCAGACCAAAAAAGGCTGCCTAAAAGCTTTAGCCTTTAGACAGCCTTATATTATTTATGCTGAATGATGGTAACTTTCCCTTTATTCATCCTGTTCATGATAAACCGGATAACAATCGGTTTGAGGAGTTTCCTGGTTGGCGGAAGCACAAGGATCAATCCCATGATATCCGAGATGAGCCCAGGGGACAGCAACAGTGCAGCTCCGATAAAGATACAGATTCCATCAATGATTTCATTGCCTGGCATCATTCCGTAACGGATCTGTTCCTGTGCCTTTTTCCATGTTTCCATCCCTTGCCGTTTAGCCAAATAGGCCCCGATCAAACCTGTGGCTACAATCAGGAACAGCGTTGGCCAAAAACCAATCAGATTGCCTGACAGCAAAAGGACAATAATTTCAACGACCGGCATCGCAATGATAAACATTAAAAAATATTTCATCTACATTCCTCCTGCACAGCCCATTTCTGGTGCGGTACATCCATCTTACCTCATTTGCACGGAATCAGCCAAAATTTCGTTTACAAAACGTTGGCATGCCCATCGTAAATGACTCCGCGACCTGCATCGACTGTTATTCTTTGACCATCCTTGAAAACCTTGGTCGCGTCCTCCGCCCCAACGATGACCGGTATGCCCAATGTAACTCCTACAACAGCTGCATGGCTTGTCAAACCGCCTTCTTCCGTAATCAATGCCGCACACTTTTCAATCGCCGGCATCATTTCACGGTCCGAACCGATCGTAACCAATACAGAGCCTTCCGTCACTTTTTCCAAAGCTTCCTTGGCATTCTTAGCTACAACCACTTCACCTTTCGCTGATTTCCTGCCGATTCCTTGAGCCTTTAAAAGAACCTCCCCTAACACATGAATTTTCATCAAGTTAGTCGTACCTGTTTCACCTACAGGCACACCGGCTGTAATGACGACTAAATCCCCATGGGAAACTAATCCGGAATGCAAGCTTTCATCTATTGCGGTTTGAAGCATTTCATCGGTAGTCGTCGCTTTTGGACCAATCTGCGGATAGACTCCCCAAGCCAATGCAAGCCGTCTTGAAACATGATCATTGGATGTAACCGCAATGATCGGTGCTTTAGGGCGGTATTTGGAAATCATCCTTGCCGTATGACCGCTTTCTGTAGGGGTGATGATTGCCCCGGCATTAAGATTAAGCGCGGTGTGGGCAACGGATTGACCAATAGCATCAGTAACATTATGACGGTTCACTTTGCTTCTGATTGATAATATATCCCGATAATCAAGGGCAGTTTCAGCACGTGAGGCAATGTTATGCATCGTTTGCACCGCTTCGACAGGATAGGTCCCAGCAGCTGTTTCGCCAGAAAGCATGATTGCATCCGTTCCATCAAATATGGCATTGGCGACGTCACTTGCTTCTGCACGGGTCGGCCTTGGATTACGCTGCATCGAATCGAGCATTTGTGTAGCAGTTATGACTGGTTTCCCAGCATTATTACATTTTTTGATCATTTGTTTTTGGACTAATGGCACTTCTTCTGCGGGAATTTCCACTCCCAAATCTCCCCGCGCTACCATCAAGCCATCTGAAACTTCCAAGATTTCATCAAGACGGTCCACGCCCTCTTGATTTTCGATCTTAGGGATGATTTGAATATGTTCCGCTCCATTTTGCTGCAATAATTCACTTACTTCAAGCACATCGGAAGCCCTGCGTACAAATGAGGCAGCAATGAAGTCAATGCCCTGTTCGATCCCAAAAAGGATATCCTGTTCATCTTTCTCCGTTATGCCAGGCAGGTTAACCGAAACTCCAGGAACATTCACGCCTTTTTTGTTCTTAAGTGTACCGCTATTCAAGATCTTGGTATGGATTTCTTTTCTTACTTTATCTATCTTCAACACTTCAAGCCCAATCAATCCATCATCCAAAAGGATTTTAGATCCTGGGTGGACATCATGCAGAAGCCCTTCATAGGTAATGGAGAATTTTTCAGGTGTTCCCAGGACTTCATTCATGGAAATAATGATTTCATTGCCGGCTACAAGCTCCATGGAGTCATTTTCCATATTATTTGTCCGTATTTCAGGTCCTTTTGTATCCAACAGGATGGCAACCTGTTTACCCGCTTTTTCGCTCGCTTCTCTGATATTGCGTATTCTAGCGGCGTGTTCTTCATGATTTCCATGAGAAAAGTTAAGCCGTGCTACATTCATCCCCGCCTCTATTAATTGAACCAGCTTTTCTATACTTTCACTTGCGGGGCCAATCGTACAAACAATCTTGGTTTTACGCATGTGGTCATCCTCCTTTAAGGAAAACTGCCGCCTGTCCACCTTTTGAAGACAGGGGAGCAGTGTTTTATATCTTCTTTAAACAATCTATCGATCAATAATGATTAAATGGATAGCTCAGCAGATAATTCATACATTTTCTTATCAATGGTATGCGGTTTAGCAAGAGCTTCGATGATATCATAATCAACGAGTTGATTTTGTTCTATCCCGACAGCTCTGCCTCCTTTTCCTTCAAGAAGCAGTTCAACGGCTTTTGCTCCAAGCCGGCTTGCCAATACACGGTCATTTGCCGAAGGAGAACCTCCGCGCTGAACATGGCCCAGGACCGTTACACGGGTTTCAAACCCTGCCTTTTCCTCAATTTTCCTGGAGATATCAACGGCACTTCCAACACCTTCAGCTACAATGATGATACTATGCTTTTTCCCACGGTCATGTCCGCGGTTCAGCTTCCCAATCAGATCTTCCATATCATATTCATATTCAGGACAAAGAATCGTTTCAGCCCCGCCAGCCAATCCAGCCCAAAGCGCAATATCGCCGGCATCTCTTCCCATCACTTCAACGACATAAGTCCTTTCATGAGAAGTGGCCGTATCCCGAATTTTATCGATGGCATCGATGACTGTATTAAGGGCCGTATCGAAACCAATCGTGAAGTCCGTACCCGGTATGTCATTATCAATCGTTCCAGGAACTCCAATACAAGGGAAGCCCCTTTCCGTTAAAGCTTTCGCTCCGCGGTATGAACCATCGCCACCAATGATGACAATGCCCTCGATACCAAGATTATTCAATTGTTCAATCGCTTTCAGCTGGCCTTCCTCCGTCTTAAATTCCGGACAGCGAGCCGTATGTAACATCGTGCCGCCTCGATGAATGATATCCCCGACAGACCCAAGTTCAAGCTTCTTTATATTTCCATTTATCAGTCCCTGATAGCCATGATAAATTCCGAAGACCTCAATTTCATGAAAAATTGCTTTCCGGACAACCGCTCGGACTGCCGCATTCATGCCAGGAGAATCTCCTCCACTTGTCAATACACCTATTCTTTTCATAAATGTCACCTCTCTACAGCACTAATCAATTTTTAGCCTCGTTATATCATTGTACCCTTTTTCAAGCTTCAATAAGCAGGAAACTGCTTCACTTATGCTTACTTGATGTAATAAGACTAACCGATTCTCATCAGAAATTGAAGTAAAATGGCGCAAAAGTTTACATTCTACACACAAACCATATTCTTTACATGTTTCTGTAATGAATGCATATGTGCCCATGAAAGGATGAAAAAACGTGTTGCCCCAGGCAGCACGTTTTCCCTTTTGTAAATGTGTTTATGAATGCTGTTCAACTTCCTTAGGCTCTCCCTCAGGCTGTTTTGCAAATTCATATTCACCGATTTTCTTGAATTTCATATAACGCTGGTTGATAAGATCATCACTATTCAATGGCAGAAGTTCATTGAATGAACGTTTCAGGATATCCTTGATGGCTTCTGCCTGTAAATTTGAATCCCGGTGGGCGCCGCCCCTCACTTCAGGAATGATCTCATCGATGACTCCTAAGCGGTTTAAATCGGGAGCCGTGATTTTCATCGATTCCGCAGCCCTCTTAGCCTGAGAGGCATCCTTCCACAGCAAGGCTGCAGCCCCTTCAGGGGAAATCACCGAATATGTTGAGTTCTCAAGCATGAAAATTCGGTCCCCGACGCCAAGTGCCAATGCACCGCCGCTACCGCCTTCACCGATGACAATACTGATGACAGGCACCTTCAGCCCCGCCATTTCAAAAAGGTTTTTCGCAATGGCTTCACTTTGCCCGCGCTCTTCAGCAGCTTTACCAGGGAAAGCTCCCTTCGTATCAATGAAACAAATAATCGGGCGGTTGAATTTTTCCGCCTGTTTCATCAGACGTAAAGCTTTTCGATAGCCTTCAGGGTGGGGCATGCCAAAGTTACGACGGATGTTTTCCTTCGTATCCTTACCCCGCTGATGACCGATGACAGTCACGGCAAGTCCATCAAATTCTGCAATTCCTGCTACAATCGCTTCATCATCCCCATAATAACGATCACCATGAAACTCGATGAAGTCATTGAATAATAGCGGAATGTAATCAAGCGTCGTCGGACGGGCTGGATGGCGGGCGATCTGGACGCGATCCCACGGTTTAAGATGGTTATAAATATCCACTTCCAGCTTCTCTAGACGCTTTTCCAATGTTTCGATTTCGGCTGTCAGGTCTACATCAGCGTCCTTCGAAATGGCCTTTAGTTCTTTAATTTTATTTCTGAGGTCCGTAATGGGACGCTCGAATTCTAATTCGTAAATCATAACCATTCACCGCCCGGGGCATGGATTTTAAGGATCGTCGTCAAGGTTTCCTTCATTTCGGTACGTTTGACGACCGCATCCAATTGGCCGTGCTTCATCAAGAATTCAGCCGTTTGGAAATCTTCAGGAAGCTCTTCATGGATCGTCTGTTCAATGATTCTTCGTCCCGCAAATCCAATAAGGGCTCCTGGCTCAGCTAGATTAATATCGCCAAGTGACGCGAAACTTGCCGAAACCCCGCCCGTGGTAGGATGGGTCATCATTGATATGATCAGTCCGCCTTCATTGCTGAATATCTTCAGTGCCGCACTTGTCTTCGCCATCTGCATCAAGCTTAAAACACCCTCCTGCATCCGAGCTCCGCCTGATGCCGTAAATATGATGAACGGAATCTTCAATTCACCTGCACGTTCAATGGCACGGGTGATTTTTTCCCCAACAACGGATCCCATGCTTCCCATCCGGAAATTTGAATCCATGATGGCCGTGGAAACTTGGTACCCATTGATGCTTCCCACTCCTGTGACAACCGCCTCATTAATCTTGGCTTTCTTTCTATCTTTTTCCAACTTCTCTAAGTAATCCGGAAATTCAAGCGGGTTAACTGAAATCATTTCTTTATCAAATTCATTAAAAGTGCCTGCGTCGAATAAAAATTTGATGCGCTCATGGGAAGACATCGGATGATGGTACCCGCAATGCAGACAGACTTTCTTGTTTTTCACCAATTCTTTTGTATACATGATTTTTTTACAGCCGGTGCACTTTGTCATGATTCCTTCCGGTACATCTTGTTTCTCACGATCTAAAGGAACCGTTGCATATTTCTTCTTAGACTTCGCAAATAGCTCTTTAAGCAAGCTTAATCCTCCCTTTACCACCAATTATCTATTTTATGATACTTGGTACAAACTATATCAGAAATAAAATTAGTATCGTGTAAAAAGGTGTCACTCGTCCTTCGACATATTTCTAATTCTAATAAGATACGTTTCGATGGCTTTTTCTTCATCACGTTCGAGCAAATATGTAAGAAGTGCCAGATAATCTTCTTTTTTCACATTACCCTGTACCATCTCTGATGTTCTGGCATAGCTGTTGACAATGCGCCAAATTCTTTCCAGCAATCGATTGCGATTCAAAATGGCAATTCTTAAAAAGAAATCATCATCATGAAACTCATCCGCTTTGACCCAGACCATTAATCTTTTGATATCATCAGCCGTAGCGAAAAAGGCGACGATCCGCAAACAGTCAATTTCAATCAGCCTTTTCGTCTCAGACAAATCTTCTTGTACTTTTTTATCTTGCAAAAAAAAGGTTCCCAGAAGCTCTACTAGCTTATGCTCCTGGAAATCCCTGATAAACGTCCCTTCACCGCGCCTTGTTTCTATTAACCCTAATAGTTCTAAGGCACGCAATGCTTCACGGACAGAGGAACGGCCAACATTAAAACGATCTGATAACTCCCGTTCTGATGGGATTTTATCTCCCGGCAAGAGGCTGTCCGCTTCAATCATGGTACGTAGGCTCTCAACGACATCGAGATAAATTTTGGATGAAGAAGTACGACCTGACAAATTAATTATTCCTCACTTTTTCCAATGATCGCTAATTTCTTTGTTTTTTCTTTAATTTCCTCTGGATCTACATTAATCCTAGCTACTCCCGTTTCCATTGCTGCCTTGGCTACAGCAGCCGCGACGGCAGGTGCTACCCTCTCATCAAATGGAGCAGGTATGACGTAGTCTTCGTTTATCTCATGTTCCTGTATTAAACCGGCAATGGCTTGTACTGCAGCAACCTTCATTTTTTCATTGATATGAGTCGCACGTGCATCTAGGGCACCACGAAAAATCCCTGGGAATGCAAGGACGTTATTGACCTGATTCGGGAAATCCGAACGGCCTGTTCCAACAACCTTGGCACCTGCCGCTTTTGCTTCTTCCGGCATGATTTCCGGATCTGGGTTGGCCATCGCGAAAATGATCGCATCCCGGTTCATCGAAGAAACCATTTCTTTTGTCAATGCACCTGCAGCAGAAACACCTATAAACACATCAGCGTTTTGAATGACAGTTTCCAAAGGTCCTGAAACCCTATTTCGATTGGTCACTTTCGCCACTTGTTCTTTCGTATCATTCATCCCTGTCGAACGGCCCTCATAAATGGCACCCTTCGTATCACACATGATGATGTCACGAACCCCATAGCTATAAAGCAATTTAATGATGGCAATGCCCGCAGCGCCTGCCCCATTCGCTACCACTTTAATTTCTGACATTGATTTATTCACTAGTCGTAACGCGTTCACAAGACCGGCAACAGTAACAATGGCTGTACCGTGCTGATCATCATGAAAAACAGGAATATTCATTTCTTTCTTGAGTCGTTCTTCAATTTCAAAACAATTCGGTGCGGCTATGTCCTCTAAGTTCACTCCACCGAATGTCGGTTCGAGTAACTTAACGGTCTCTACAATTTTGTCCACATCCGTCGTTTTTAAACAGATTGGGAAAGCGTCCACTCCAGCGAAACTTTTAAATAGAACGGCTTTACCTTCCATAACCGGCATGGCAGCTTCCGGACCGATGTTTCCAAGTCCCAATACAGCCGTTCCATCGGAAATAACAGCAACAGTATTCCCCTTCATTGTATAGTCATAAACGGTATCCGGTTTATCGTAAATATCTTTACACGGTTCTGCGACACCAGGAGAATAAGCCAGGCTTAAATCTACTGCATTCCTTACCGGTACTTTCGAAACTGTTTCTAATTTTCCTTGATTCAAGCGGTGCATATGTAATGCTTCTTCTCTCAATGTCATAGTTTCACTCCTAAACCAAATTGGGTATCCCATATCTTATATGCTGAAATCTAGTGGTCAGACCACAGCGGCCTGTTTTCAATATAACATAACTATTAAAGTTGTAAAACAGTTATTCTTTCTTGTAAACCACATTTCCTTTTCCCACCAAGTCAAATAATGCCTGCATCAGTCTATCTGTAGGATTGACCCAATCCCAATAAGATAGCTGTACATAGCGGTTTTCCCTCTCGTAAAAAAGCATGACCTTCGTTTCACCGCTATGCTGCATTAAAATTTTTTTTATTTTTTGCAGGGTATCATTCGTTTGCTTGCCAGCCTCTATTTTCAGGAATATCGTTCCGTTTTTTTCCTCTTTCATCTGCTTCACTTTTTCAAGCGGGTATACGTTCCTGATCAGGAGCTGTGTTTTTCCATCCCGCTCTTCCAATGTTCCTTGCAGCATGACGAGTTGTCCGTGATTCAAGTCGGCAGAGTGATTTTTATAAACATTTGGAAAAACGACCGCTTCAATATCCCCTTCTTCATCACTAACGCTCAAGAAAGCCATCACATCGCCCTTTTTTGTCCTTATGGTTTTAACCGACGTGATGTATGCGCCAAGCAAGACTTTTGATTCCTTTTTATTGGTGGCTTCATCTATGGTCAAACAGCCGAAGTGCTGAAAAAGTTCTCTGTAGCTTGTCACCGGATGATTCGATAGATAAAGCCCCAATGCGCTTTTTTCCAATGAGAGTTTGTGCTCGATAGGAATAGGCTCGACTCGGTTGTATTTCGGTTTGAGTGAAAACTCGCCATCCGAAAACATATCGAATAGGTCATCATCAGGATTAACCAATTCCGTATGATTGATCGCTACGTCCAAGCTCGCCAACAATGTTGCCCGGTCTTCACCGAATTCATCAAATGCACCTGAATGCACAAGCGCCTCCAACACTTTTCTATTTACGATTTTTCCCGAAACGCGCAAACAGAAATCGAATAAATCAGCGAACTTCTTTTGCCTCCTTGCAGCAAAGATTTCTTTTAGGACCGTACCGCCAATCCCCTTTATCGCTCCAAGGCTATAACGGATCCCTTCCTTTTCCGGTAAAAACGGGTAACCGCTCCGGTTAATCGAGGGAGTCAGAACCATTATCCCTTTCTTTTTGGCTTCACGGATATATTGCGAAATCTTTTCATCATTCCCGACGACCGATGTCAGGAGTGCTGCCATGAAATATTCCGGATAGTGGGTTTTCAAGTAACCCAACTGATAAGCGATGAAACTATACGCCACCGCATGGCTTCGGTTGAATCCATAGTTAGCGAAGCGGACAATCAAGGAATAAATTTCATCTGCCGTTTTTTCCGAGTATCCTTGTTTCAATGAGCCGTTCACGAAATGCTGCCGCTCTTGATCCAGAACATCCTTCTTCTTCTTCGAAACGGCACGACGGAGCAGGTCAGCCTCCCCTAATGAAAACCCTGCTAAGCGGGAGGCGATTTGCATGATTTGTTCTTGATAAACGATGACCCCGTATGTAGGCTCGAGGATATCCTTCAAATCCTCGTGCAGGTAATCAATCGGAGCCAGTCCATGTTTTCGCTCGATGAACAGCGGTATATTTTCCATCGGACCTGGACGATATAGGGCATTGACCGCGACGATATCCTCGAATCGATTCGGTTTCAGCTTGATCAAAACCTTTCGGATGCCATCCGATTCAAATTGAAACACTCCGGTTGTTTCGCCTCTCCCTAAAAGGGCTAGCGTCTCGGGGTCATCCATTGGGATATGGGACAAGTCGAGCTTTTTCCCCGATCCCTTTTTAATGTTATTTAAAATGTTATCGATGAGCGTTAAATTGCGGAGTCCAAGAAAATCCATTTTAAGAAGTCCCAGTTCTTCGAGAAGGTCCATTGGGTATTGAGTCAGATGGATGCCTTCATGCCCCCCCTGGATCGGAATATGCTCGGTCAGTGCCTGATCGCTGATGACGACGCCGGCGGCATGTGTCGAAGCATGGCGAGGCAGCCCTTCAAGTAATAAAGCGGTTTGAAAAAGTTTTTGATTCAGGTCACTCTCATTAACGAATTCCCTGAGCCTTTTCGATTCCTTGTAAGCCTCGGGAAGCGTAATGCCCAGGCGTCCTGGAATCATTTTCGATACCGCTTCCTGTTCCTTTGAATTCAAGCCGAAAACACGGCCTGTATCCCTTAATGCAGCCTTGGCAGCCAATGTCCCGAATGTAATGATTTGTGCTACATGAAGTTCCCCGTACTTCTTCGCGACATAGGCTATCACTTCTTCACGGCGGTTATCCGGAAAGTCAATGTCGATATCCGGCATCGAGACACGTTCCGGATTCAGGAAACGCTCGAACAGCAAGGAATGTTCGATTGGATCGACATCCGTTATCGACAGCACATAAGCGACCATCGATCCGGCGGCCGACCCCCTTCCAGGACCAGTCAGGATTTGATGGTCCTTGGCGAATTTCATGAAATCCCAGACGATCAAAAAGTAATCGCTGAATTTCATCTTGGTGATGATATCCAATTCATATCGCAGACGCTCTTCATATTGAATGGATGGCTCCGGCAATCTTTTCTTCAGCCCTTGGAAACAGATGGCTTCGAGCATTTCCTCGGCTGTGACACCATCTTCAGTAGGGTACTTAGGAAGCAGTGAACGGTGAAATGGAATTTCCAGATTGCATTGCGCGGCAATATGCAGTGTATTTTCGAGTGCATCCGGTCTGTCATGGAATAGTTCTGCCATCTGGGCCCGGCTTTTCAAATAAAATTGATCGGATTCAAGAACCGTATGCGTCTCATCCGCCAGCTTGTCGCCATTTCCAATTGCCAATAGGACTTCTTGAGCGAGTGCATCGCTTTCGTTCAAATAATAGACTGGATTCGTCGCGACAATCTTTATCTCTAAATCTCTCGCCAACTGACTTATGGCTTCGTTGCCTTTTTCCTCATTCGCGATTGAAAGTCTCTGTATGGATACATAAAAGTTATCATGACCAAAAATTCGCAGAAATCGTTCCGCTGCCTGTTTGGCCTCCTGTGGATTTTCTTCTCTCAATAGCGTTTCTATTTGCCCCTCCGCACCCGGAGTGATTGCTATCAGGCCCCGGGAATAGGCTTTAAGCCAATTCATTGGAATGCCTGACGGGGATTTCGTTTTTATGGCACTGCTTATTTTAAGCAGGTTTTGATATCCTTGTAGACTTTTTGCCAATAAAAGAAGTCCATGTGGCGAATCCCGTTCATCAAGGACATCCGCAAGTATGCCGATGATCGGCTTTATGCCCTGTCTCTTGCATTCTTTATAAAAATAGACCGAACCGTACATAACATTTCGATCGGTTAAGGCAAGACTTGTACAGCCATCCGCTTTCGCTTTGGCCACAAGTTCAGTGATCTTCACCGTACTTGTCAGCAGGCTGTATCCGCTCTGAATATGGAGATGAGTATACACGTTTTTTCTCCCACCTTTGTAAGGCATGTTTCTTTTCATTATAGTGTTTATTTCAAAAAAAAGAAAATATGTTCTCATTACCAAGGCAATTTAACTTCCTGATTTCCGACGACTATCATATTACCTCTGAACTTCCCATATAAATGGAATAGAAGAATATCAAGAAAAAAAGGATGATGATATATGAATGAAGCCTTTGTTCCAGCCTTCATCAACAGCTTTTTCATATCGCTTGGCGTATTGCTTGGCGGATCGATAATCGGGGGCCTCGCCGCTTTTTTTACTGGACAAGCCCCGATGACGACTGTATTCCGGCTGTCGGACAGCCTCCGTATTTGGGCGATTGTCGCTGCAATCGGTGGTACTTTTGATATGGTCTATAATTTCGAACGCGGTATTTTCCACGGGGAAACGAAGGATATAGTCAAGCAGGTCCTATTGATTCTATCTGCACTTGGCGGAGCTCAGACAGGAGCACTGATCATAAACTGGTTCACGCAGGAGCATATTTCATCATGAGGATTCCCCCCTATCACCGGTCTCCCACCTGGCAGCGCTTCTTTGCCGGAGCTGCACTTGGCGGATTGATCAGTTGGGTGATTTTCTTTTATATGCATGGTGTCCAGCAGGAGAAGCAGATCCGGACCCTTCACGAACAAAGTGAATTGATCACGGATTTAAACGGGAAAATCGCAATCTGGGAGCAGGATTATAAAAAATTGAACCAGAAAAACGAGGAGATATTGACGATTCAGGAAGTGGAAGTAACCATTACGAATGAAAAATACAGTCTCGATCGGCTGAGTATTGCAGAAGCCGAGGATGTGATCGAGGACGACCTTTCCTCTCTTCTTGCCAAAGATGTCGCCAGTGTCTATGAGGGAAAGGTGCTTTTGAAGAAGTCGATAGAAAATAAGATCGTGACCATCAATAAAAAGCGCTATCGACTTGAAGTCGTTGAGATTATGTTCTATACGAAAATGAATATTGAAATCAAACTAAAAAGGACTACTTCTTAATCAGGCCACTATATTTAAAGACCAAATCATATCCGATTTGGTCTTTAAGTTTTTTTCATTCCGATTTATTCAACTCTTCCATGTCGGCAAGGATATTATCCACATCATCCCAAGAATGAATCGAAGCCCCGGCTGCAAGCGGGTGGCCTCCTCCGTTATATTTACGGGCAATCGTATTGATGATCGGTCCTTTAGAACGGAAACGGACTCTGATTTCTTTATCCTCTTCAATGAAAAAGACCCATGACTTAACATTTTTAATCGAACCGAGCGAGGAAACGAGCTGAGATGCCTCAGATGTAGAAGCCTGGAATCGTTCAAGTATATCTTTTGTGATGATCATTTTCCCTGTGCCATATGGAAGGATTTCAAAATGCTGCAGCACATAGCCATTCAAACGGACTATGCTTTCCTCCACGTCATACATCTCCTGATATAACTGCGGGCGTGAGAACGAATAGTTAATCAATTCACTTGCATAGGCAAATGTCTTTTCAGTCGTATTCTGGAATAGGAAGCGGCCGGTATCGCCAACAATGCCTGCATATAGAAGGCGTGCCGCTTCATCACTCATCTTCAAGCCCTGTTCTTTACCGAACTGGTAAAATTCATAAATCATTTCACTTGTTGAACTTGCCGATGTATCGACCCAGCGCATATCCCCATATGGATCTTCATTAGGATGATGATCGATCTTAATCAGTTTATCACCCGTCGTGTACCTTGCATCACAAATCCGGTCCGTATTTGCGGTATCACAAACGATGACCAGAGCACCTTGATATGTTTCATCCGGAATCACATCGAGCCTTCTTAAATAATTCATTGACGGTTCTTCTTTCCCGACCGTAAAAATTCGCTTTTCGGGGAAAGTTGCTTTCAGGATTTCCGCCAATCCCCCCTGTGAACCATAAGCGTCCGGATCTGGACGGACATGACGATGGAGAATGATAGTGTCATAACGCTTTATATCTGCTAATATTTCAGCTTTCATATAGATCTCCCCTTTACATATGTATTATCGAGCCTTATAAAGATGATATATTTCATTTAATCAAAAAATTGGAGAAATAGAAAGACTCATCTTGTTTACGGTGGCATTCTCTTTCATTTCCCGCTACAATAAAAAGGTACATATGTTAAATTGGGGGAATTTCAAACGATGCCTATTCTTGTCACCTTGATCGTTCTTTCACTAGGGGTCTATCTGTTTTATAAAATCAAATCGGTCCGAACCAGGATGCCGATGGAGAAAAAGTGGATTTCAGGGAAGTCTTCCATCGCCCTTGGTGCGTTTGTCGCACTATTCGGAATCAATCAGCTTTTTCTGTTCCACACGACCATCACTTATATCATTGCTGCCATTTTCATCTTCGTTGGCCTATTCAGTGTTTGGGGCGGCTATAAAATGTATAAATTTTATTTGCCGCATGCAATCGAAGAAGCTGCAAATCAAAAAGGATAATCGAATTTCGATTATCCTTTTTATTTTTTATGATCGGTCCAGCAATTGGCAAGTCAACATCGCCTTGCCGACAAGTTTGCCTTGGTTAAACACCTCGACATCCACTTTTCCGAATTTACGTCCTACATCAAGGACACGCGGGTGGATTTCAAGCGTACTGTCGATCTGGACTGGCTTGATGAAGTAGATCGTCATGTTTTCCACGACCAAGTCACCGCGCTTATAGCTTCGAAGTGCACGGTTTGCTGAGTCGGTGACCAATGTAGTGAACACACCGCTTGAAATGGTCCCAAGGTAATTGGTCATCTGCGGAGTGACGCCATAGTTATACACTTCCTCGCCCTTGCCACGATTCGAAGTCATCACAAGCTGGCTTGTGATCGTATCGTCGATCGTTTCGCCTACCTGTGGCTGCCTTTGACTCATTTGCAGTGCCTTCAGCACATCCTGCCTGCTCACGATTCCTTTTAGGATATGACTGTCATTCACGACCGGGATTAATTCAATCCCTTCCCAAACCATCATATGTGCAGAAGATGCCACACTCATTTTATCGCCTACGGTCATCGGGTTTTTCGTCATCACCTTATCAATGAGCGTCAGTTCTTCCTGTCCGATGATATCTTTTGATGTGACCATTCCTTGAACCTTCATATTGTCATCGACAACAGGGAAACGGCTATGCCCGGATTCCTGATTCAATTCATGCCAAGTCTGAACCCGGTCACCCACAGTCAAAAAAGTCGTTTCCTGTACTGGTGTCAAAATATCCTCCACCAGCAAGATTTCCTTTTTGATCAATTGGTCATAGATCGCCCGATTGATCATCGTTGCGACGGTAAACGTATCGTAACTCGTTGAGATGACTGGCATCTCCAATTCATCGGCTAACCTTTTAACGGGCTCTTCCGTATCGAATCCCCCGGTGATCAGCACTGCTGCACCTGCTTTTAACGCGTGCTCGTGGGCCTGTGTACGGTTCCCGACGATCAGCAGGTTTCCTGCCCCTGTATATCTCATCATGGCATCCAGCTTCATCGCCCCGATGACAAATTTATTTAATGTCTTATGAAGTCCCGTTTTTCCACCAAGAACTTGTCCGTCAACAATATTGACTACTTCTGCGAAAGTGAGCTTTTCAATATTCTCTTTTTTCTTTTTCTCAATGCGGATCGTGCCTACCCGCTCAATCGAGCTCACGTAGCCCTGATTCTCCGCCTCTTTAATTGCCCGGTATGCCGTACCTTCACTAACATTCAATGCTTTCGCAATTTGACGGACGGAAATCTTTTCGCCAACAGGGAGCCCATCGATATGTTTTAATATTTGTTCATGCTTTGTAGCCAAGCGCTTCACCCTTTTCACGGTATTCCTATTCTCCATTATAAGGTCAAAGAGCCTAGTTTATCAAACAACTACTAGTATTGGCGCAACCTTTTGTATTCCAGCTTGCGTTTTACCTTTTGTTTCTTAGGAGAATATAGTATGCCCGTCAAGTTTCCAGCTACCGCCAACAATGCAAACAACAGCCAGGATCCTGCAAACAGACTCTCCAGACCGCCACTTTCCAACGACAAACGCGGCACGGCATAATACAGCATCACACCGCATAAAAGCAAACAAAGCAATAATCTCTGTTTCATCCAATCCCCCCTTTTTATTCATCTATTCATTTTATGCCTGTAAAAGGAAAAAAGACTCGGCTGCAGAACGTGACTTTACTTTCCATTGCAAGAACCATCTGCGTAAAGGGCAATGCAGCACGGAGAACAGTCAATCCGGTCGGCTATCCCCACAAAAAAAAACGGAAGCCCTTGCAGGCCCCCGCTTCTATTAAAGTTCTATTTCATCCCCAGCTTCCATGATCAGTCCATTTCCCTCTTCAAGCAAGTTGATGAATTTGTCAGGATCCTGTTTGATTACAGGGAAAGTATTGTAATGAATCGGCACGACTTGTTTGGCTTGAAGGAATTTCGCAGCAAGTGCCGCATCTTCAGGGCCCATTGTGTAATTGTCGCCGATTGGCAAGAATGCCAAGTCGATCGGATGACGCTCCCCGATCAGTTTCATATCGGAAAATACCGCTGTATCCCCTGCATGATAGATCGTTTTCCCTTCTATCATAAGCAATACGCCAGCAGGCATTCCTAAATAAATGATTTGACCCTCTCCGTTATTGAATCCCGTTCCATGGAAAGCTGGCGTCAGTTTCACTTTTCCAAAATCGAACTCGAAAGCTCCGCCGATGCTCATCCCGTGGGTTCTAACCCCTTGAGCACCCAGGTAGTCGGCAATCTCTGCAATGCCGATGACAAGTGCATCATGCCTTTTGGCCAATTCAACCGTATCACCGACATGGTCATTATGGCCATGTGTTAAGATGATCACATCCGGTTTCACATCTTCAACCTTCAAATCGGTTAATTCGTTTCCAGTAATGAATGGATCGATTAAAATGGTTTTACCATTCGTTTCGACTTTTACAACTGCATGTCCATGAAAAGATACTTTCACGTTAGATGCTCCCTTCCCATACCCACTAATTTTTTTAAGTAGCTTTCTTAGGCCTTTCCCATTTACTATACTTTTAAATATTGCTAAGGTAATTATATCTTATTAATGGAGGTATCGTCATGAATGAACGTTTAACAGAACTACAAAATTGGCTACAGGCCAATGAGGCTGAAGCCGCTATACTTACATCAACAGAGAGCATCTTCTATTTGAGCGGTTTTTATAGTGATCCTCATGAAAGACTGCTAGCACTTGCCATTTTTGCAAATGCCGACCCATTCCTTGTCTGCCCACAGATGGAAGTCCCGGATGCTAAACAGGCTGGATGGGCTGGAGATATCATCGGTTACACCGATATTGAAAATCCTTGGGAAAAAGTTAAGCAAGCAGTGAAGGATCGCGGGTTAACCATTCATACAATGGCCATTGAAAAAGAGCATATGAATGTAGAACGTTATGAAAAGGTCCAACAATATTTAGGAGCACCAAAGCTCGTTTCCGCAGAAGAGAAACTTCAAAGGATGCGAATGATCAAATCGGAAGATGAAATGGTCAAAATCCGTGAAGCATGCCGCCTTGCCGACTTTGCGATCGAAGTGGGCGTCAGCGAAATTCAAGAGGGTAAAACGGAAATGGAAATCCTTGCAGCGATAGAATACGAATTGAAAAAGGCCGGCGTCAGCCAAATGTCTTTTTCCACGATGGTCCTGACTGGTAAAAATGGCGCTTCCCCACATGGCACACCCGGGAATACGAAGGTTCAGCGCGGCGACCTTGTCCTATTTGACCTGGGCGTCGTTCATGAAGGGTACTGCTCTGACATCACTAGAACGGTTGCTTACGGGGATATCAATGATAAACAGGCAGAAATATATGAAACTGTACTTAGAGCACAAGAAGCTGCCGTTGCAGCCAGTAAACCTGGTGTATCCTGTTCCGAAATAGACTTGACTGCCAGAAACATCATCAGGAATAAAGGATACGGTGAATTCTTCCCGCACAGGCTCGGCCACGGACTAGGGATCAGCGTCCATGAGTACCCATCCTTGACTGAAACGAATTCCCTCGAACTTCAATCCGGAATGGTTTATACCATCGAACCTGGCATATATGTTCCAAATGTTGCCGGCGTCAGGATTGAAGATGATCTACTGATCACCGATACCGGCTGTGAAGTTTTGACCAAATTCCCGAAGAGCCTGCAAATCATAAAGTGAAGATGTTTTAACCCTTTAATAGATCGAAACTCGGATACCCCCGCCTTCATTTAAGACGGGGGTATCTATTGTTCAAAATTCATTTCAACTAAACGGTCCGAACCGGATATACTCTTCCTTCATCATCATTTAACATACCCGTGACAAAACCACACTATAATAGGAGAGAAAAGACAAGGCTTGAAATGATTATAAATCTAATTTTTATTTCCCTTTTATTATGGTGGCCCCAAAAATATTAAACTATGCATAATATTTAAACGCACTTTTGCATGCTTTGATATCTTTCATTATATTTTTCACATCACTTAATACGGTTAGAATCATTTTCCCTTTTTGATTTCCAGATAATTGGCTAAAACATTCGCTAATTTGTTACAATTGAAATCAGACCCATTAGGTAAACCATAGTATAATAGGAATATAATAGAAGGAGGAGATTCACTTGAATAGTATAGATTATAAAAACATTCTTGTAGCAGTGGACGGTTCGGAAGAAGCAGAGTGGGCCCTAAAAAAGGCAATCTATTTAGCAAAGCTCAGTGACGCTACCCTTGTGCTAACACATATCGTGGATACAAGGAATTTCCCTACTGTCGAAGCTTATGGTATGACTATCCGTGATCACTCTGAAACCTTTGCCAACGAGCTATTGGACAAGTATAAAACGGATGCCATTGCCTCCGGGATTGCAAAGGTCCAAACAGTGGTTGCATATGGTTCTCCTAAAGTTCAAATTCCAAGGGATTTAGCGAAAAAGCATAAGATCGATTTAATTGTATGCGGTGCAACGGGCCTTAACGCAGTCGAACGTTTCCTTATCGGCAGTGTGTCGGAAGGAATCGTTCGCCATTCCAACTGTGATGTAATGGTCGTGCGTACGAATTGATAAAAGAAATGATAGAAAAAGCTCGTTCGCCAAATTGGTGAACGAGCTTTTTCCTATTATTCACTTACTAGTTTTTCCGCTTTTTCAATCGCCAGCAAGACTTGGGCAAAACCTGTACCGCCCGCACTGTTCCGGCGTTTAACTGCTTCATAAGGATTTAATGCATCATAAATATCCTGTTCAAACAACTCGGAAGCTTCCTGGAATTGTTCCATGCTTAGGTCCACTAAATAGCAGCCATTCTGGACACAGAACAATACAAGCTTCCCGACCACTTCGTGCGCTTTACGGAAAGGCATACCCTTTGAAGCTAGGTAATCAGCTAATTCCGTCGCATTCGAGAAGTCATTTTTCGTTGCTTTTTCCATTACGTCCGTTTTCACTTTCAACGTTGAAATCATGCCGGCAAATATTTTAAGTGAACCAACAATGGTCTTAACCGTATCAAAAACGCCTTCTTTATCTTCTTGCATATCTTTGTTATAAGCAAGAGGCAGTCCTTTCAAAACAGTCAATAACCCCGTTAGGTTCCCATAAACCCGTCCTGTTTTACCACGGATCAATTCCGCCATATCAGGGTTTTTCTTTTGCGGCATGATGCTGCTTCCCGTGGAAAACGCATCATCCAATTCAATGAATTGGAATTCCTGGCTTGACCAGAGAATGATTTCTTCGCTGAAACGGGATAAATGCATCATCATTGTTGCACTGTTGCTCATGAATTCAATGGCAAAATCACGATCACTCACCGCATCAAGGCTGTTTTCGTAAATTCCCTCAAACCCCAATAGCTCCGCACTTAGGGCACGGTCAATCGGGAAGGTCGTCCCAGCTAATGCCCCGGCACCCAATGGAGAAATATTGATCCTTTTGAAACTCTCGGTGAAGCGTTGCTTATCACGCTCAAGCATCCAAAAATAAGCCATTAAGTGGTGGGCAAATGAAATGGGCTGTGCACGCTGCAAATGTGTATAACCTGGAATTAGTGTTTCCACATTTTTCTTGGCTTGTCCCAAAATCGCCATTTGCAAATCATTGATGAGTTCCAGAATCACTTTCGTTTGGTTCCGCATATAAAGATGAAGGTCGGTTGCAACTTGGTCATTACGGCTTCTTCCTGTATGAAGCTTTCCGCCAACTGGACCGATTTCGCTTATTAGCATACTTTCCAGGTTAAGATGGATATCTTCCATCTCAACCTTAAAAGTCAATTCACCCTTCTCAGCTTTTCCCTGTAAACTTTTCAGACCCGCAATGATCTGATCCGCATCTTCTTCAGGTAAAATGCTGCATTTCTTTAACATGGTTACATGAGCTAAACTGCCTTGAATATCTTCAAGGACAAGTTCCTGGTCAAAGGAAATGGAAGCACCAAATTCATCTACCCATTCTTCGGCAGATTTCGTGAATCTTCCTCCCCAAAGCTTGCTGCTCACACTGTCACCTTCTTGTTATTGACCATGCTGTTCACTTTCGTTGGAAGTCCCCATAACTTGATGAATCCAACTGCTGCATCATGATCGAACTCGTCCGCTTTTGTATAAGTAGCCAATTTTTCGTCATATAGGGAGTACTCGGATTTTCTTCCTTCAACAATCGCATGACCTTTGAATAGTTTCACACGGACAGTACCCGTTACATTCACTTGTGTTTCTTTCAGGAATGCAGCCAAAGCTTTTTGAAGCGGAGAGAACCAAAGTCCTTCATAAATCAATTCAGTCATTTTCTTCTCGATCACCGGTTTGAAGTGAGCCAATTCTTTTACAAGCGTGATATCTTCAAGTTCTTTGTGTGCAGCTATCAATGTCATTGCACCAGGGGCTTCATAGACTTCACGTGATTTGATTCCTACTAATCTATTTTCAACGTGATCGATACGTCCAACTCCGTGTTTGCCGGCAATTTGATTCAACTCGACGATCAGGTCAGCCAGTTTATAGTTTTTATCATTCAATGTAACCGGCACACCTTGTTCAAAACCAATTTCAATGATATCAGCAGTATCTGGCGTACATTCAAGGCTTGCAGTCAAATCATATGCATCTTCCGGCGGAGCTGCCCATGGATCTTCCAGGATTCCGCATTCGTTACTTCTTCCCCAAAGGTTTTGGTCAATCGAGAATGGACTCGCCATGCCAATCGGAACGGGAATGCCATTTTTCGCTGCATATTCAATCTCCTCTTCACGAGACCATTTCCAGTCACGAACAGGTGCAAGAACTTGCAAATTAGGGTTCAAGGCGGAGATGGATACTTCGAAACGCACTTGGTCATTTCCTTTTCCCGTACAACCGTGCGCAACGGCTACCGCGTTTTCCGCTTCAGCCACTTCCACTAATTTCTTCGCGATCAGCGGACGTGATAAAGCTGATACCAATGGATATTTCCCTTCATACAAAGTATGTGCCTGAAGAGCCGTCAATGCGAATTCATCAGCGAATTCATCCTTCGCATCAATGACATAAGAACTTACAGCACCGACAGTGATCGCTTTTTCTTTAATGAAATCCAAATCTTTCCCTTCACCGACATCCAAGCAGCATGCCACAACTTCGTACCCTTGATCTTGTAACCATTTAATTGCAACGGAAGTATCCAAACCTCCGGAATATGCTAAAACAACTTTTTGATTTTTCATTTCCATCGTCCTTTCGTGTGAATAAAAATTCATCGTTTGTTATTTTTATTCAATCTATGATAGTACTTTATCATCTTTATTAAAGGAATACAAGGGGTATTTTAAAGATTTTGCTAAATAATCCGCTAATATTTTCAGTGAATTTACACATTGGATGCTTCCGCGAGAATATAGTAAACTAGGAGTATGATAAATCGAAAAGCGGAGGGCATATGAAAGAACTATTTATCTATGATGAACGGCTTGGCATCTCCATTCCCGATTTGAATCTGGAGTGGGATGAATATACAAAAGGCGAGCAACAGCAAATACTCGTACATTGGGAGAATATCCGGGGAAGCATCCCGGACCGCATCAAGGAACTGGAATCCACCATTAACCGAAAGCAGTTTCGGCTCTCCGATGAGAGTAATTTCGCCAAATCATGCCAGCTCAATTCCGAAATTGCGGAACTTGCTTCCATCATCAATGATTTATGGCTATGGTATCGAGCCAATCAAGGCGTGACTGAAAAGATGCATAATTAAGGCCTATTCCATGCAAAAAAAGCCACAGTTTAAAACTGTGGCTTTTTTTTGCATCCCTCTTATAAATCCTTGCGAAGTTCACCAACGACATGTCCCAATTCCGGGAGAATCAATTTATTCATTGCAAGCCTAACGGCCCCTGAAGAGCCTGGTGTGGAAAAAACCGCTTTGTTGTTCACGACTCCGGCAATCGCCCTGGATAGGATGGCGGCGGAACCGATATCCTCTTGATAGCTGAGCATTCGAAAAATCTCGCCAAAACCGGGAATTTCCTTGGTCATCAACTCTTTGACCGCCTCGATCGTCACATCCCTATTGGCGATGCCAGTGCCTCCATTTGTTAATATGACATCGACCGTGCTGCTTTGGCTACCTGAAGTGACCGCATCCTGAATCGCTTTCCGTTCATCTTTAATGATTACATAATCCGTCACTTCATGCCCATTCGACTTCAGCAATTCCATCATCAGTGCTCCGCTTTTATCCGTTTCTTCATTTCGCGTATCGCTGACGGTCATCACCATGCAGCGAACTGCCTCCGTGATGGCTCTTTTATGATTCTTGACACTCATTCTTCATCAGCCTTCTTCTCCAGTAAATAACGGTATTGATAGAACTTTTGGGCAAATTCACTGACATTCCGGGTCATTTGATAATTGGACCCAGCACCTATGGCCATGCTGATGAACGGTATGCCCCGAACCAGTTTTTTTCGGAAAACAGTAATGGCCAATGCTTTCAACAGCTGCTTCAGCGGCTGCTCCATCCAGGTGGGGTTTGTCAGTTCCTCGATTCCTAAATAAAAATAATCATCTTCTGCAGTCTGGACCTCGCGGATCAATTCTTCCCAAGCTATTCCTTGGAGCCTCTTTGGCATCGCTCCTGCATTGAATACCTTAAGGGCCAGCATCATTTCAAACGGTGTATTCACCTCAACACCATAAGACATCGCAATCAGCTGTACGGTCCTGACATTGATGACCGTCATGGCCGGAATATCGCTCCCTAGCAGAAGCAGGCCTCCAGATCCGCTCATCCCGCCTTGTGCAAATGAATATAAGCGATGCTTAGCGATATGCTGATTGGCTATGTAATTCAACTGATCGATCGGTAAGTGTTTCAAATCGCTCAGCGTTTCGATTTCTTCATTAAACACGCGCGCAGATGCTAAAATCCGCTCTCTTGCATCTATTTGAACTTGTGAGCTCTGAACCATGGCATGCAAATGAAAAAGCCAAGTATCAAGCTTGTCAAAAAACTGTTGTTGGACGTTTTCCGGAAGCAGGGCAAACCCCTGCTCCAACCATTTATCATACAATGCAGCCAGATCCGTTGGCTCATATTGATAAAGTTTTTCCTGCCATTCATTAATTTCATCCAAAAGTTTCATTTCCCGGTTCGTGAATTCCATGCATCAAGCCTCCTATGTACAGAATTGGTGGATTCTCCCTTAAGTATAACATAGAGGGAAGCTTTTTTAGAGAATAGATGATGGCGATCCAGCGTTCAAGGGTTTGGATTGCATGGACATAAAACCAAGTGAAGGAGGGTTTTGAGGATTAAATTTCATGGGAAAGCCCCCTTACCAGAGAGATAAGGGGATCATCATAAAACAGGAAGTCATGCTTTCCAAGTTTCGCTCAAAGCTATTTTCATGGTATCCCTGACAATCATGATTTCTTCATTAGTTGGGATGACCATGACTTTCACAGGGGAATAGGGTGCATTGATGAACGCTTCCTTACCTGAGGTGCGATTGAGATCCTCATCCCAATATACCCCCATGAATTCAAGCCCCTCCAAGATCCGCCCCCTGATGGTTTGACTGTTTTCACCGATGCCCGCTGTAAATATGATGCCGTCCACGCCTCCCATTTTTGCTGAATAGGAGCCTATGTACTTGTGAATCCGGTCTGCGAACACTTTAAGTGCGAGTTCAGCCCGCTCATTGCCTTTGTCGGCTTCAACTTGAATATCGCGCAGGTCGCTGGAAAATCCGGAAAGGGCCAGCATGCCGCTTTTCTTATTCAGGATATCCAGCACTTCATCTGCTGTCTTTCCCGTCTTTTCCATGATATAAGGAATCAGTGCAGGGTCGATGTTCCCTGAACGCGTTCCCATAGTAACACCGGCCAATGGCGTAAATCCCATTGATGTATCAATTGATTTGCCGCCCTTTATGGCCGTAATGCTTGCACCATTCCCCAAATGGCACGATATCAACCGAAGCTGTTCAATTGGGCGGCCAATCATTTCGGCAGCCCGCTGCGATACATATTTATGTGAAGTGCCATGAAATCCATACTTCCTTATTCCGTACTTTTCATAATATTCAAGAGGTAAGCTGTACAAATAGGAACCCGCCGCCATCGTTTGATGGAAGGCAGTGTCGAATACCGCAACAGCTGGCACATCTTCCAGTATTCGCCTGAAGGCTTTGATTCCGGTGATATTAGCGGGATTATGAAGGGGCGCCAACTCGGAAAGCTTTTCGAGTTCCACTATTACGTCCTCCGTAATCAAGACCGATTCCGTGAATATCTCACCGCCATGCACCACCCGATGCCCTACACCATCTATCTCTTCAAAGGAGTCAATGATGCGATGGTCAATCAGCTTTTTCAATAAAAGCCCTACAGCTATTTCATGATTGGGTATATCCATCGTTTCAGTAACCTTTTCGCCTACGACGCTTAAGGTAAATGCGGAATTTTTCAAGCCGATTCTTTCTACAAGACCTTTTGTAATTACATTTTCACAAGGCATCTCAAAAAGCTGGAACTTCAATGATGAGCTGCCCGCATTAATAGCCATGATTTTTGACATCCATCCTGCCCCTTTACTCTAAGCTAGTTCTTCCAATATTCATCGCAACGAAACGTGCAGTGTATTGTACAATCTTATCATGGCAGGCGAATCCAACCAAATAATAATGAAAAATTGCAAATAATCACTCTTTCAAAAAAAAAAAAAGAAAGCCAATGCCTGCGGCATCAGCTTTCATTGACTATTTTTCTTCTTTAAACCAATCGTCCATCTGTTGCATGACAGACCTGGTCGCTTCGAAATCCGACAACTTCGGAAGTTGTACGAGCAATGCCTTCTTCGGTGCTTCGATACCCTCTTTTTTCTTTTGGAGGATCAGGATGCTTTTCGCAGCCGCTTCACTCTTAAACATGGAAAGCGGCAGTTGCACCATCCCTTGGATATGTGTATGCTTCTTCAAGAAATCATTGAGTTTCGGAGCTTCCTCCGAGACGAACAGGTTATTCGGGACAATGAAGAATAGGTGTCCGCCATCCTTCGCGTGTTTAACACCTTGTTCAATAAACAAATGATGTGCATACGAATGTCCTTTATCGGCCTTCAATTCATACTCAGCTGCACGCACATCATTCGGGTAATAGCCTATCGGCAAATCACTGACCACAACATCTGAAGGATCGATGAAAAGCGGCTCCAAGCTGTCCTGGTTGAAAAATTCCAGCGGGTGTTCTTGCAGGTTGGCACCTGCATATGCAAGCCTGATCAAGGTTTCATCAATCTCGACACCATATGAAGCGATGTTTTTATCAGTAAGTTGATTCAAAATCGCAAATAGTAAATTCCCCGTTCCAATGGCAGGATCGAGCATGACTATCTCTTTTTGATCCTTGGTGAATTTACCGACTAAATAGCTGACGAACATGCCGACTGCATCAGGAGTCATATGATGATTCGGCTGAACGCTCTGCTGCATGCCTTTTAAAATAGCAAGCTGATAAGCTTTACGGATTGCTTCCTTCTCATATTTCTCCGGTGAAAAATCTGCATAATGCTTCACTAACCTTTTCTTCGATACTTCACTGATTTCCTCCTGCAGGACTTTCCCTTGGAAGAAATTCTCGCCCGTTTCACCAAGGGCATCCAGATACGTACATGATAGTTCGCTTTGCAGTATTTGGGCTGTTTCATCAAATTCATAAAATAATTGTTCAACTGGGGTAGACTTCACTTATTAATTCCTCCTGTTTGCTTCTGTCCCTATTTTAAAGGTAAGAAGTAAGAGATACAAGCCGTACGTCCTGCCTATCATTCTTCGTTTGTTTAACGTACTGCGCGCACTCCTTTTTCAAAAATTTCAACCACGCGTAATTAAAAAGTAAATGAAATACCGGATGGATAATTTGGACGCTGATTTTCCCTCCTGGCACTCGCTTTTCCCACCTGAGTCCCCTCCAATCAACTTTGTTATAAAATTTGCTTCGGGTCAGTTGATTTTGGAAAAACATTTCAAAGGTACGTTTTTCCGAAGTCCTTTTGTCTACAAAATGAAATAATAGGGGTGTTGCCCTGTATTTTTTATTTTGGAAAAGCTCAATGAATGCCCAAATAGAATAGCATACATGAGGTGGTGATTATTATGGATAATCAATATCAATACTATCATGGGCAGGTTAATCCGATAAATCAGCAACATGATACACAGTCAGAAGATGAAATTAACAGGCAACAACAAGGGTTTCAAGAAGCGTTTAGACAAGGGTATCGACAAGGATATCGACAAGGGTATAGGGATGGATACCGAGCAGGGCAACAAGCGGGGTTTCCAGGACATCATCAAAGACAAATGCCGTCGTGGCCTAATGAAATTGATATAAAAGTGGGTACACCTAATGGTCAAGAGTGGTCTGGCAAAATTGTTTTACCACTGAATCCGAGTTTGGAGCCATAACTAAACCAAGCATATAAAATAACATCCGTTAAATAAAGCTAAAACAAAAAACCGGGCACATAGCGCCCGGTTTCTTAGGATTGCATCTTATTTTGCCGCTTTAGCCGCTTCGATTGCACCTTCGTAATTTGGATGGTTCGTACCTTCACTCACATATTCAACATATGTGATTTCATCAGAGCTGTTCACTACGAATACAGAGCGGGCCAATAGACGAAGTTCCTGCATGACGACACCATATGCTTCACCGAATGATAGGTCACGGTGATCGGAAAGAACTTGAACATTGTCCAAGCCGCTTGCCGCACACCAGCGTTTTTGGGCGAAAGGAAGATCGTTACTGATCGTCAGTACTTTCACATTATCCAATTTTGCCGCTTCTTCATTGAATTTACGTGTCTGTGCATCACATACTCCTGTATCCACGGATGGAACCACACTGATAATGCGGACAGAACCTTTGGAGTCGCTTAATGTAACAGGTGATAAGTCATTTGCCAATACTGTAAAATCAGGTGCTTTGTCCCCAACTTTTAGTTCTTGTCCCACTAAAGTGATCGGGTTGTTTTTAAATGTAACTGAAGCCATTAATAATTCCTCCTTTTTATGCTATATGTACAAGCATAATCATATTTGTTTTACCGGAATTTTGCAATAAATTGAATTGGGAAATGTGAGACGTGCTTGCACATGTCCGACATCCAAGCCTTTTATGGTGTATTGGCAGACTGCAGCAAAAAGAAAACTCGGCGGGTGCCGAGTCACAGTTAGAAATCTATATCCTGTTTAGGTTCTTGGTACCTGTTTACAGCTGGTTGACTGCCGCCTTGATTACTGCCTTGATTTTGATTACTGTCTTTCTTGGATAGCATGGACTGAATTTTATCGACGACTTGAGGAGCTAAATCCATCATTTTTTCGAGAAGATGCGTCCCTTCATCCAGATGAATCATTTTCACCCCATGGGAACCGACAATCAAAAAGGCAATTGGTGTTATGGAAACCCCACCGCCGCTACCGCCGCCAAAAGGTTGCTTGGAACCACCTTGCTGTCCTTGATGGTTCCCATCCATCATAAATTCGCTGCCACCGGCTGCAAAACCAAATCCCACTTTGGATACGGTTAAAATGACACTTCCATCCGGAGTCTCCACCGGATCCCCGATGATCGTATTCACATCAACCATTTCTTTCAGATTTTCCATAGCTTCTTTCATTAAACCTTGGATCGGATGATCTGACATTTAAATTCCTCCACTCTAGAACGATTGTTTATTGGAATCACCTGATAGCTTCGCTAATTTCCTGGATTTGAAATGCGGCTTTCCGCCTTTCCAATAACGAAGCAGTTTTATTCCAGTCACCATAGCCTGCCCGATTCTAAATTGTAATATGCAGGAAATCTTCGTGTTTGCCTGCCATCTCTGAAAGTCGGGTGTAATGGAATAGGAGGGCATGATCCGGAAATTGAAATAGGTTGTCAGCACCCCGATGATCGAACCTTTAAGTGCCCAGCATGCTCCAGTTAAAACACCGGTGTGTGCAGCGTTTTTAGTACCGACCATACTATGCCAGGTGAATTTTTTGACTTGGACTTTCCCTGTGAATTGACGGAGGATCCCATGAAATCCGATTATATGCTGAAGCATTTCCAGACTGTCTGCGAATCCGTCACGCAAATCTTCTGCTGTGATTTTTTTCTTTTCTTCCTTTTTGGTATTTCCGTTCATTTCTTGCTCTTCCTTTACTACTATAGCTGCAGAATCATCTTCCATTTTGATGACCGGAACCTTGAATGTATAGTGAAAAAGCCCATGCCAAGCTGATAATTTAATATGTATTTGATCATTAGTTTGGATACGTTTGTAGTCGATGTACACTCTTACTTTAGTGAAAACAACAATCAGCAGCACCAATATGAGGATACCTATAATCAACAATAGCCACTTCATGCACCCACACCCCTTCAGCCTATCATTATCGGCATATGCAAAAAAAATAAACCTGCAAAAGCGAAAATTCCGCTCTTACAGATTTATGAATGGAAGAATCATCTTCTGATCAACACAACGCCCGTGTCTGCAAAGACATCATGCAAAGCCTGCTTTTTCGGTAAAAGGCCTGCCAAGAGATAGCCAATCCATGTGACTTTTGAAATATAGCGGCCAATCAGCTCCCTGAACAATATCGTCCCCCATGAAATGGTTTTTTTCTCTTCCTTCAATGCAACGACTTTCAGTCCAAAAATCATCTTGCCAAGGGTCTGGTTCAAGAATTTGGTCATTAAAACAAAATATAGGAAGAATACGACCCCCGTTAAGAAGCCCTCTGCGGAAAACCAGAGGTCATCTGTCCCTTCATAAAACTTGAAGATCGGATGAATCAAAATCCGGTTCAAACTTCCGATAACCAATAAATCTGCTAAATAGGCCCAAAACCTCATCCAAAAACCAGCAAAATGCACTTTCTTGACTCCGTCATCATCCACAGTCTTACTGGCTGGTGTAAATTCCTGCTGAACGGGAACCTCTTGATCTGCCATTAGATTGGATGAAGCGATTTGTTCATTGTTTTCATTTCGTTCCGTCATCCTTCAGCCCCCCTATTCCGCATACAAATACATTAAGCGTGGAGAATTTGAAGAGGAAAGGATTTTTGTCAAGACTGCCGTTTCCACATCATTTCCCAACATTTTTTGCGCACCCATACTGAATAATGAACCGAAACCTGCCTCATCTGTATAACGGATAACTTGAGCATCCTTTTTACCGATATCCGTTTTCATTGCGGCAATTACATCATCCAAATGACCGAAATCATCGATTAGATGGTTTTCTTTAGCCTGACGCCCATCATAAATGCGTCCATCGGCAATTTCCCTTACTTCCTTCTCTGTCATTCCGCGTCCGTCTGCAATGACTTTTACAAATTGATCATAAGAATTATTAATCATGTTCTGCAGTATTTCTCGTTCTTCCCCAGTCATTTCCCTGGTTGGACTCATTATATCTTTGTGTGGTCCGCTTTTGATGGTTTCGAACTCGACACCATACTTCTTGGCCAGCTTCTCGTAATTATACCCATGCATGATGACGCCTAGTGAACCCGTCATCGTTTCCGGGCTAGCATAAATCTTATCGGCTGGTGCAGAAATATAATATCCGCCTGAAGCCGCCATTGATCCCATGGAAACATAAACAGGTTTTTTCACTTTCTTGATATCTAGGATCTTGTCATAGATCTCTGCACTTTCGACGACACCGCCGCCTGGAGAATTCACCCGAAG
The DNA here is from genome assembly GCF_014844095.1 of Brevibacillus sp. JNUCC-41. Taxonomy (NCBI): domain Bacteria; kingdom Bacillati; phylum Bacillota; class Bacilli; order Caryophanales; family Bacillaceae; genus Peribacillus; species Peribacillus sp. JNUCC41. The sequence continues at coordinate 316,717 of NZ_CP062163.1, forward strand.
GATGATTCCTTTGATATCATCATTTTCCTCTGCCATCTTCAGCTTATCCATGAAGGCCCGGTGATTATATGTTGCTGAACTAAGTAATGAGGCTTCTCCTGTATCTTGAATCGTGCCCTCTACATCAAATACGGCAATAACATTTGAGAAATCATCACCTTCTATGACTTCCTCGTTAAATGCACTTTCGGAAGCAAATAATTCATCAATGATATTTTCCGTATCCGCTGTAAATAGAGTCGTAGCCGCCCCAACAGCAATAGAGACAAAAAATAAAACGGCTGCGATTCCAAGTGCCGCCCAACGCTTTCCATTCATCTGTTTTCCCCCTTAAATATATGTATCCTTCTTACCATACGAACTAATGACAAAAATGTTTCATTCCATGATAAACTAAGACATATAAAATTGTAGCAAAGAATCCTCAAATTGGAAATGCATTGGTCCATTATGCACAAATTGCATTTATCGTAAACAGGATAAAGAAAGCCCTTTCATCACCATACATACTAGGGGGGAACATGATGAACACTCGAAGGAATATTTATTTTTTCCATGCACCGAATGCAGAGATGATTAGCAAGGTAGAATACTTGTCGGACTTGGCTAATCAACATTCGTATGAAGTCATCCAGGATTTCACGAAAGCAAACATCATCGTAAGCATCGGTGATGACGGCACATTCCTGCAGGCAGCCCGGAAAACCGGATTCAGGGATGACTGTTTATATGCGGGCATTTCCACCACAGGTAACTTGAATATGTATTGCGATTTCCACTTGGAAGACAGTGATAAAATGATCGATGCCATGACAAAAGAGCAAATCGAGGTCCGTAAATACCCAACCATCGCTATCCAATTGGACGATCAACCCTCCTTTTATGCCCTTAATGAACTCAGTATCCGGTCTTCCATCACCAAAACGTTCATCATGGATATTTTCATCGATCAACTCCATTTTGAAACTTTTCGCGGGGACGGAATCATCATTGCGACTCCGACTGGAAGCACCGCCTATAATAAATCGGTCAATGGATCTGTTGTCGATCCCCTCCTCCCTTGCTTTCAAGTGAGCGAGCTTGCTTCCGTCAATAATAATACCTATCGGACCCTAGGTTCCTCATTTATTTTAAGCGGTGATAAGACGTTGACCGTCCACCTTGAAGAAAACGGACCAAGCTATCCGATCATCGGAATGGACAATGAAGCACTAAGTATCAATCATGTCGAAAAAGTAAAGGTCCGGTTAAGCGGTAAAGTCATCAAGACCGTTAAATTAAAAGACAATTCCTTTTGGGAAAAGGTTAAAAGGACCTTTCTATGAACTAAAAAAGGTACCGGGTATGGTAACCGGTACCTTTAAATATGATAAAAATCTTTCGTATTTTGATAAAGGATTTCATAGACATCCTCAATCGGCAATCCTTTAATCGAAGCAATCTGGCGCACACTGTCATGCATCATGCCGGGATGGGTCCATTTCCCATTGAAAACCCCTTCAAACGGCCATGGTCCATCCGTTTCAATCATCATCAGCTTAAGTGGGTATTCCGAAACCAATACCTGTATTTCCCTCTCATAACAAACATCAGGAGTAATCGAAATGCGATAGTCCTTTTCGGCCATTCTTTCGACTGTCCGGATATCGCCTTTAAACCAATGAAAGTGTGCCTTTGTGATTTGATGCTTATCCAAAAGGTCGCAAACGATGGGTGCATCGTCATGTACGGCATGGAGGATAACCGGCTTTTCAACCTCTTTAGCTAAGGTCAGGAACCTCTCCAGTATCGCTATATACGCTGACTTATCAATATCGGGATTTTCCTGCCTTAAATAATAGGGCAGCCCAACCTCACCTATGGCAACCATATCTTGATGATGTTCCCGCATCCAGTTCAAAAGTTCGTTCACTTCTTCATCACTTGGGAGGGGCTGCTCAGGATGAAAACCAAAGGCAGGCTTTATTCGTGAATCCTTCAGTGAGAGCTGATAATTATTAATCGAAGAAGCCAAATTCATGGAAACAGACAGTAAGGATTCCATATGAACCTTTTCCATGTCAGTCAGAATCTGCTTCCGCTTAACAACGTCATACCTGTCCAAATGGATATGACTGTCGATGATCCTCAAGTTTAATCGCCTCCCTTAAGTAGAAATAGTTGGCTTCAGCGCTGCATATAAGTCTCTCTTCAAATGAAAAAACTCATCACTAAGAAGCTGTTCTTCACTTCTTGGCCTTGGAAATGGAATTTCCACTTCTTTGATGACAGCAGCCGGTTTTGCTGATAACACATAGATTCTATCTGAAAGGAAAACTGCTTCATCTATGCTATGTGTAACAAATAGCACCGACCTCCGATTTTCTTCCCAAACCGACAATAGCCATTTTTGCATTTGCAATCTTGTCAGTTCATCCAAGGCAGAAAAGGGTTCGTCCAGGCACATCAAGTCCTGTGGACTTAAGATACTCCGGATGAATGCGGCCCTTTGCTTCATGCCTCCAGATAATTCATGCGGATATGCTTTCTCGTACTCTTCTAATCCGGCTTTCATCAATAGGGCTTTTGCCTTTTCTTTATCTCTGATCCCAGCAAGTTCACTTCCAAGCAAAACATTTTCCACTACCGTCCTCCAAGGTAAAAGGGAAGGCTGCTGAGGCATATAGCTGATATGGCCCTTTAAGCCGTTTATCTTTTTGGCACCCAGTGAAATGATTCCCTGATCCGGCTTCAAAATGCCGCCGATCAAGTGGAACAATGTACTTTTACCGCTGCCTGATGGCCCAAGGATCGTGACAAATTCCCCTTCATCCACATGGAAATTCATATTCTCCAATATATTCTGTTTACCATCGAAAGAATAGGAGACATCTTTAATTTCCAGATTCATCCCTTTTCCCCTCCTTTCTCTTCCAAGAAACTAAGTATTTCTCCAGGACGGTGATGATTCCAAAAAAGATCAGGCTCATTCCCATGATGATGAAAATGGCAACAAACACCCGATCTGTCCTGAACGCAGAGGAAGCGAGAGTCATATAAACACCAATCCCCGATTTTGCTCCAAGCCATTCCGAAATAACCGCACCCATTACACTATAGGTGGCCGAAATTTTCAGGCCGGAGAAAATGAACGGAATCGAGTGAGGAAGTTCCAGCTTCCAAAATAACTGGCTTTTTCCCGCTCCCATCATCTTGAAATAATGCTTAAGTTCGTACGGTGTCTGGCGTAAACCATCCAATGATGCAACCGCAACCGGAAAAAAACATACAAGCGATATCACGATTAACTTAGGCAGCATGCCAAAGCCAAACCAGATCACCAAGAGCGGCGCCAGAACAATGATGGGTATATTTTGTGATAGTATGAGCAGAGGATAAACCGCATCCTTCACACCTGGAAATAGGCGTAAGATTGCCGCGATCAATAAGCCGATGCAGCTTCCAATAAAAAAACCCGACAACGCAAGCTCGGTTGTGGATATAAGGTGTCCGTATAGATTGCTGGACGACTCAATTCCTTCAATGAAAATGGCCGATGGAGCGGGAAACAGCCATTCTTCGACTTTCAATAAAACTGTCACTGACTCCCATACTATCAGCAACAATAATAAAAGAAAGAAGGGAGCCCCCTTCTTCCAAATTCCCCTTCCGTTCATGCCCTATATTTCTCCGTTAACGTATCCATCGTTATCCCGCTTGGCTGATATAATATTTTCACTTGGGAAATGACATTCGGCGATCCTATTTCAATCATTCTTACATTCATTTTTTCTATCACGGCAAAAAGTTCGGAAAGCTCACCCTCCATTGTCGTTTCAAGCGGGTGAACCTCATACTTGACACCTGATTCTTCAATGATCTTGATTGCTTCATCGACCATGGGGATGACATTTTCCCCTTTAGGAATGATCTGTATGCTAATTAATGAGTTGGCCATTGTATTTCCTCCTATTTTGGTAAAAATTCATTTGTAAATGCCTTTTCAGGATTGAAATCACCTTCAAGAAGCTTATTTTCAGTCATCCAATCACTGTAATTCTTCCAAATTGCAAGCTTTTGCTCACCCCATCGCGGAGCATCATCCTGATACTTGTCTGCCAGCCACTCCTGGCTTTTCTTCACTAGTTTTGCATCAAGATCCGGTGCAGATTTAATTAACATGTCCGCTGCATCATCAGGATTCTTGATCGCAAACTGGTACCCTTTCGAAGCTGCATGTACGAATGCTTTAACAGTCTCCGGATCTTCTTTTATCATCTTTTCATTCGTAGTCAATACAGGCGTATAGTAATCAAGCTTATCAGAGTATTCGGTTAAGTAAACCATATTAAGCTTTTCATTTCGCAATTCAGCCTCAATCCCTGTCCATCCATAATAAATCCAGGCAAAATCTATATCCCTTTTAACCGAAGTGAAAAAATCCGTGTCTCCTGTATTGACTATATCCACTTTATTTACATCCGCATTTTCTTTTTTCATGAGTGAATCAATGATGGCCTTTTCAACCGGAGACCCCCAGCCACCATACGTTTTCCCTTCAAAATCCTTGGGAGTTTTAATGTTCTTTGCCTCAGGTGAAGCGAATCCCGAGGTATTATGCTGGATGACGGCAGCTACCGAAACAATCGGCACGCCCTGCACGCGGGCCTGCGTTATGCCCTCCTGGTAACTCACGCCAAATTCAGATTTCCCTGAAGCGACAAGCTTATCAGCCCCGGCTTCACCTGGCATGATGATTTCCACATCAAGACCTTGTTCTTTAAAATAACCTTTTTCCTTGGCTACATACAATCCTGTATGGTTTGTATTAGGTGTCCAATCGAGCACGACCGATACTTTTTTTAATTTTTCATTTCCTTCATTTTTAGATGCTTCTTCTTTTTCATTAGTTCCGCCTGCACCGCATCCAGCCAAAAGGAACAACGAAGTTAACAGTGGCAAGAATTTATTCAAGTCATTATCCTCCTACACATCATATAAGATCCATATGCCGGAACCATAATGGGGCTCCAGGGTTTATTCAAATACTGGATGAAAAAGCAAAAAACGCCCGAAGATGGATTCGGACGTTAACATACAAAACAGAAAGTCAGTAATAATATGTTCCCTCCGCTGGCATCATCCAGATCAGGTTCAAAGAGTCAGCATCTAAAGGATGCAATCTCAGCCAGCAGTACTGGCCCCCCTACATTTCTCGTACATATGAACTTTTCTCTCTCATTATATCAATTCATGGGGAAAAAGGAATACTAATTTGCTTCTTCTCGCTAATCGGAGAGGTATTCCTGCACTCTAGGATTTCTAGCAAAACATCTTTTGGAATAAAAGCAAAAAAAATTCTGCCTCTTTTCATTCCAATCATTCTCAGCTGTCACGTTCCAAATAGTCAATTCAAAGCTTGCATTCATATAATGAGCATTATATGTAAACATTTTTGTTTACCGGTTTTATAAACCGTTCATTTCATAAGTAAAAGGTGGATATGATCATGATAAAGATTAATCACAAACGGTTAGATGTCAGTCAAATCCAACCAGGAATAGTATCTGCGAAATCACTTGAAATCGTCCAATTGCTGGCGGAGGATTCCAACATTTTTGAATATCGGAACTTTAGAATGTTTAATTTCGAGATACAACTGAGGAACCGGGTCATTGCGGCAGCTATTGCGTTGGATAAAAGTAATGCAGAATTTTCCACACTTGAAGAATCGGCATCCAATCAACAATATTGGCACCTTTCAAAGGATGGCACCTTTACCCTTCAGCCAGGGGTTCTCCCTCATGCTGCACTCGTTGATATTTTCATAAATGGAGGGCTTTATGCTTTTGAATGCGGGACTGCAATAGTCGTCACTTTTTTAAAGGCCATTTTGGATTTGATCGGCCCTAGGAATTTCGACGACCTTTTTTCAAACCTAGTTTTATATGACTGGCACCCTCCACAAAATATGGAACTCATTGTTCATAAAGGAAGGGATTATTTACCAGGTGATTGCCTTTACTTCAAAAACCCTGAGCACGACCTGGCAACTCCTGAATGGCAAGGTGAAAATGCCATATTATTAGGAAAAGACCTCTTATATGGCCATGGGATCGGGATTACCAGTTCACAGGGAATCATCGATGAATTAAATAGCAATAGAAAGCCGTTCGCCACCATATCGGCATTCCTGACAGATCATATCATTTTCCTGGATAGTTCCTTCTATAGTCAATTCCAACAAAATATCCCCCGTGCAAAGTCCGATTACAGTCCTGTCAGCCTTTCCAATTGTATTGTATCAGAAATAGGTTCGAGTTTTTACCTTTCATGACCCGGGCATTTTCTCCTAACCGGCATAAAAAAATGCTTGGAGAGAAATCTCCGAGCATTTTTTGTTATTCACGCACCAATATTCCCTTTGCCTTTGAACCTGCGGGCACTTGCCTGACCCCATTTCGTTATGGATAATGTATAAACAGCCAAGGCTGACCATATGAACAAAAAGGCTAAAAGGTGTGCTTTGGTAAAACTTTCATGATAGACGAATACCCCGATCAATAAAGATAAGGTCGGAGCGATATACTGAAAAATGCCAAGCATCGATAACGGGATCTTCTCCGCCCCTTTCGCAAAATATAAAAGAGGCAATGCCGTGACAATCCCGCCGCCCACCAACAGCAAGCTTGTACTTCCCTCTGTAAAGAATTGCATTTCTGATTGGTTCATCAAGTATATCAGGTAACCCAGGGCAAGAGGCGTTACCATCATCGTTTCGAGCGTCAGCCCGATCGCCGATTCGGCCTTGATCATTTTTTTTGCCAGACCGTATAATCCGAACGTCATGGCCAAAACAAGAGAGATCCACGGGATGGTGCCGAAATGAATGCCAAGGATCAAGACTCCGATTCCTGCAAGCAGGAATGAAATGATTTGGGCCCGGCTCAGTTTTTCTTTTAAGACTATCACTCCCAATAGTACACTGACTAGCGGATTGATATAATATCCAAGGCTCGTGTCGAGGATCCGTCCTGAGTTAACGGCCCAGATGAACACTCCCCAATTAGCTGTAACAAGCAGTGACGCCGTTAGTAATGCCGTAAAGAGTTTGGGATTTCCCATTATGTTTTTGACATAATCAAGAAACGCTTGCCATTTTTTCATGAACATCAATAAAACCAGCATGAACACGAAAGACCATAATACCCTCTGAGCTAAAATTTCTGTTGCACCGACTCCCTGAAGGAACTTCCAGTAAATCGGCACGACTCCCCACATCATGTAAGAAAGGGCTGCATAGATTGCCCCTTCTCTTTGTTCATCCACTTTCATAACAAGCCTTCTTTCCATTTACATTCCTTTATCTAATTCCATCTAATAATTTTGTATTTCCATTTCTTTTTTTGCAACTGTTATTTTTTATCATACATGATTTTGTCATCGATGACCGTCATGACCGCCTCTGCTTGTAGGAGATCATCCGGCGCCACAGCAAAAACATCCAGATTAAATACGGTAAAATCGGCATCGTACCCTTCATTGATCACACCGCGGCGCTTTTCCTGGCCGATTGCTGCAGCACTCCCTTTTGTATACAGTGAGAAAGCCTCGTATACGGAAAGCCTTTCGCCCAAGCCATATACGGTCGGGTCCTCACTGTTGATTTTCTTCCTTGTGATAGCTGCATGAATGCCCAAAATTGGATTTAATGGTTCAATGGGTGCATCCGACCCTCCCGCACAAATGATGCCCAAATTCAAATAGGTTTTCCAGGCATAGGAGGATTCCAGTAGATCGGCTGGAACCTTTTCTTCCACCCACGGAAAATCGGAAGGGACGAAACCCGGCTGGATATCAAAGATTACCGGCAGTTTTGCCGCCCGCTCCAACAGCTCCGGCCGGACAATCTGCGCATGGATGAGCCGGTCCCTCTGCCCCTTTATTGGCGGGAGGGCTTCTACTGCATTCAGGACGTATTCAAAAGCGAGATCGCCAATCGCATGTACAGCAATCGGCATTCCGGCATCCCTTGCTTTTTTCACCCATTCCTGAAGCTCGTTTTCAGTGAATATCGCGACTCCATTCGTATCCTTTTGATCTACATAAGGCTCGCTCAACAGAGCTGTGCGGCCGCCCAAGGAGCCGTCGGTAAATATCTTCATGCTGTCAAATTTGATATATCGCGTACCTTTCTGATAGCCGCCGCCTGCTGCCAGCATTTCTTCAAACGCTTTGTGATGGACGAGCAAATTGGCGCGAAAGGCCATTCCCCGGTCCTCGATAACCGATTTAAACGCCTGATATGCCGGCATGAAGCCATTGTAATAATAAAGGTCTTCGGTATGCCCCCCTGTCAAACCTAGCTTATATGCGTCTTCTATGGCCTCTGTGAGCGCGTTTTCGATATACTCTTGATCAATCCCGGGAAGTCTGTCTAAAATAAAGTTCTGCGCTTGACTTTCTTTAAATAAACCATTTAAACGCCCGTCAGGATAACGGCAGATCACCCCGCCTGTAGGTTCCTTTATATCTTCTTTAATATCCGCTTCCAATAGGGCGCGGGAATTGACCACCAAGGCATGACGGCAAATCCTTTTCAATACGATGGGATGTTCTGTCGATATCTCGTCAAGCTCATCCCGTAATATCAATTCAGGACTCGGCCATTCATTTTCATTCCATCCTTCGGCAACAATCCACTTTCCGGCCGGGGTTTTTGAGCACTTTTCCTTCAAGGATTTCAAGATGGCCTCCCTGCTATCCATCAAAGAGAGGTCTAAACGAAGCAGCCTTTCACCATGCCCGACCAAATGAAGGTGACTATCCACTAACCCCGGCAGCATCGTTTGTCCATTTAAGTCGATTTCCCTGGAAATATTGCCGGCATATTCATTTTTCAAATAGTCCTGGCTGCCGGTATCAACAATTACCCCCTTTTCAGTGAAGACTGCCTTCACTTGATCGTTTTCTTTAATCATCGTATAAATCGACCCATTGAACCATAACGTTCCCATTCCGGCTTTACACTCCTTATTAAATGATTGTTACTGTGCAGATATGCAGTAAGTGTACCATCTCATATCACGGAATCCCATATTTATGCTTTTATCCAAGTACCTGTAATAAAAAAAACGCCAGCCGTTGGGGCTGACGGTAATGCTTTCAATCAATTGTTAAGGAGTGCTTCTTCCCTTTTCCGTAAATCCACCCGTTTGATTTTACCTGATGTCGTTTTGGGCAGTTCTTCTAAAAATTCGATTTTCCTTGGATATTTATATGGGGCAGTCAATTCCTTCACGTGCGTTTGGAGCGTCTGGATCAAGCCTTGACTGTTCGGATCGATATCCTCCATCAAGACTACATATGCCTTGACCACATTTCCCCTTATTTCATCAGGACTTGCTATAACGGCACACTCTTTAACAAATGGATGCTTCACGAGTGCATCTTCCACTTCAAACGGTCCAATCGTATATCCCGAGCTGATGATGATATCATCAGATCGACCCTCAAACCAGAAATAACCATCTTCATCCTTTTTCGCTTGGTCACCGGTAATATAATAGTCCCCGCGGAACTGCTGTGATGTCCGCTCCGGATCTTTAAAATATTCTTTAAATAGAGCAGGTGTATCTACATGTACGGCAATATCCCCCACTACGCCAGGAGAACAAGGTTTGCCTGAATCATCAATGATTTCCACATGGTTGCCCGGAGTCGGTTTGCCCATGGAGCCCAATTTAATATCCATGCCTTTCGTTACCCCTACCAACAGGGTATTTTCGGTCTGTCCATAACCATCACGCACTTCAATATGGAAATGGTTTTTAAAGACCTCGAACACTTTTTGATTTAAAGGCTCTCCCGCTGATACAGCACTATGAAGATGGGATAAATCATAGTCATCAAGGTTATCCGCCTTTGCCATCAATCGATACTCGGTCGGCGTGCAGCATAATGCATTCACTTTGTAGTCCTGAAGCAGCTGAAGATATTTTTTCGCCTCGAACTTCCCATGATAGGCAAGACCGGTCGCTCCCGTTCCTAGAACCGCCAGGAAAGGACTCCAGATCCACTTTTGCCACCCTGGGCCTGCCGTTGCCCAAACCACATCCGTTTCGCTTATGCCAAGCCAGTTTGCCGCAGACGTTTTCAAATGGGCATAAGCCCATCCATGTGTATGGACGACCCCTTTTGGATTTCCTGTCGTTCCGGAAGTATATGATAAGAACGCCATATCCTCACTCTTCGTGTCGGCCATGGGCAGCTGATCTGATTCCTCATCGGCAAGCTCATTCAAATCCAGCCAATTTTCGATTCGTTTTCCGATTGAAAATTTGAGGAGGCTTTCCGCCCCTTCTACTTCATTCAATTCATGAGTATATTCATGGTAACTGATGATTCCTTTGACATCACCATGGTTGACTCGATACTGCAAGTCCTTCGCACGAAGCATTTCGGAACAAGGTATGACAATCATGCCAATTTTCAATGCGGCTAAATACACTTGATAAGCTTCCACCAAACGAGGGATTATGATAAGGACCGTATCACCTTTACCCAGTCCTTTTTTCTTGAAGGCATTTCCGATTTTATTTGCACTTTTTAATAAGTTCTCATATGTAAGTTGTTTTTTATCCCCGTTTTCGTTCTCCCAGAGGACGGCAACTTTTTCTGGATCTTTTGCAAAACGTTCCATTTCACTAACTAAGTTGTAATGTTCCGGAGCCAATAAGTCTTCACGCTTCATATTCTTCCCCTCCAATTATGAACTCTTAGTACCTACTCATTATACAAGATACTTCTCTAATATTTCTATTTATTTTTACAATTAAATAAAGAGAGTGGGTGTTAGAACCCGCCCTCTGTAGACTGTAGTCAAATTCGATGAACATCCAGTTTTCACTAAAAAAACCGTTCCAGTTGATTTCAGAAATCCGCCGACTGTCTGCCAAGCCTCATCAAAGCAAGCGTCTGTGGGGTCTCGGCCTGCCAGTTTTTCAAGCAGGGGTGTCGCAAATTTCTTCAATCCTGTGAGTTTTCATTTAACAATGAAATACCCAAAGTGTAATCATTTCTTAATCAAAGTTAGGGATGAGACCAAACTATAGTTTTTTCTTAAAAAAACAATCCAGTTGATTGGAACGGAAGGTACGAGACTCCTGCGGGAAAAGCGTGTCCAAGGGAGACCCCACAGGCGCAAAGAGCGCCGAGGAGGCTCCCGGACCGCCCGCGGAAAGCGAGTGCCTGGAGAGGAAACCAACGTCCTAGCTGATTTCATATTATATAAAACAGTTAAAAATCATGTAGTATATCTAAATCTTGTTTAATATAATGGTTCACACTTTATCGGCCGCCACGAATTTTGTCAACAAAAATAAAGAGAGCGGGTGTTAGAACCCGCTCTCTGTAGCCATGTTTATTAAATTATCTGTTGAATCCTCCGCCTAATTGTTGTTCAGCCATTTGAACAAGGCGTTTTGTGATTTCTCCACCAACTGAACCGTTAGCGCGAGATGTTGTGTCGGCACCAAGTTGTACGCCGAATTCTGAAGCGATTTCATATTTCATTTGCTCTAGAGCTTGTTCAACTCCAGGTACCAATAATTCGTTTGAGCTGTTGTTGTTTGCCATGTGTTTTTCACCTCCTTGTGATTATAGAGTGTGTTAAAACACATGGCTTCATTCGCACAATTTTATTGGTAATTACAGGATATTAAAATAGGTCTTCCATCGCTTCTTCCTTATCGAAAGTCTGACCAGGTTTAACCGTTAATATTTCAGTTTCGGAGACCGCTTTTTCAATCAAGGATTCAAAGTCGACGAAGCTTTCATAGTAATTGACTTTTTCACGTTTCGGTTTCGTTTTTGGGCTTGCCGGCGTAAAGACCGTACAGCAATCCTCGTACGGCAGATTGGATATTTCAAAAGTATCGAGCTCTCTCGCAATTTTGATGATTTCTGTCTTATCCATGGTAATCAGCGGACGCAGGATCGGTGTATTCGTCACCTCATTGATGGCAAACATGCTGCTCATCGTCTGGCTCGCAACCTGTCCAAGGCTTTCACCGGTAATCAGTGCCATGGCTTCTTCCTTTTCACGGATTCGATCGGCGACCCGCATCATTAAACGCCGGGTTGTAGTCATTGAGTAGTTTTCCGGGATTTGTTTTTGAATCAATAATTGGATTTCCGTAAATGGAACGATATGCACTTTCATGCTTCCATTTATTTCTGCAAGCTTGCCTGCCAAATCAATGACCTTTTGGCGTGAACGTTCGCTTGTGAACGGCGGGCTATAAAAATGGATCGCTTCCACGTCCAATCCCCGTTTCATCGAAAGGAATCCCGCAACAGGGCTATCAATCCCGCCTGAAAGCATCAGCATCGCCTTCCCGCTTGAACCGAATGGAAGACCGCCTGCCCCCTGGATGATTTCACCTGTCAAATACACGGCTTCGCGTCTCACTTCCACTAGCAGGTTCAAATCAGGGTTCTTTACATCCACTTTTAAATCTTCTGTATTTCGAAGTAAATGCCCGCCGATTGCCCTGTTAATTTCATCTGTATTATATGGAAAATCCTTATCCGCGCGTTTTGTCGTGATTTTGAACGTGTTCACCTCTTCAAGAGTATGATTAAGATAATACAGTGCTGCATTTTTCATCACTTCCAGATCACGCTCTATTTTTATTGCAGGGCTTAATGACTGAATTCCAAAAATGCCTTTCAACCGCTCAATGACAGGCTTATGGTCCGCACCGTTCAGGAGAACGTACATCCGCTCCCTGTTGGCAGTGAGCACTACACCTTCTATATCTTTTAAACTCCAGCGGATATGTGCCTTCATTTTGTCTACAAAGCCTTTGCGGTTTCTTTTTTTCGTGGAGATTTCTCCATAACGGATAATTATATGATCAAATTTCATTTTGCAACCCTCATTATTTTTTCTAAATTAGCGACTATTTTCTGTATCGCCGCCAGAACTTGCTTTGCTTCTTCCATTTCATTTCCATAGGTAGTACTGATCCGGATGACGCTTTCGGAACGGGCTGTATTATGGAACATTGCATCCACCGTTTTGCTTACCGTCCTTTTTTTCGAAGAACAGGCACTGGTCGTCGAAACATATATTCCTTCCGATTCAAGTGCATGCAGCAATACCTCGGATTTAAGCCCCGGAACGGAAAAATTCACAATATGGGGTGCACCCTCTTCAGGACTGTTAACCATTACCCCGTCCATTTCCTTCAAGCCTTTATATAAATATGTTTTGATTTGCTGCAGCTTATCAAGATACAGCAATTGATTGTTCATGCTAATACGCAAAGCCTTCGATAGGGCGACGATTCCTGCAACATTTTCAGTGCCGCTCCTGATTTTCGTTTCTTGATTGCCACCATGGAAAAGCGGATCGACCCGAACGCCTTCACGAACATAAAGGATGCCCGTCCCCTTCAAGCCGTGAACCTTATGGCCGGAAATTGTACATAAATCCACATTGGCTTCGCGCAATGATAACGAAACTTTGCCTGTTCCCTGTACATTATCGACATGAAAGAGCACGTTTGGGTATTGTTTTAACAATTTGCCAATTTCAGCAATCGGCTGTATCGAGCCAACTTCATTATTAACATGCATGACGGAAACCAAAATGGTATCTTCCCTCAATGCTTCCTTAAGATCCGTTACATCAATTTGCCCACATTCGTTAACGGGAAGATATGTGATCTCATAGCCCATTTTCGTCAATGATTGGCATGCATCTTCAACAGAAGGATGTTCAATCGCAGTCGTGATTATGTGTTTGCCGCGATTTCCCTGAGATTGGGCGGCCCCTTTGATGGCAAGATTATTTCCTTCCGTCCCCCCGGAAGTGAAATATATTTCCGAACTCTTCACCTTTAGTAAATCAGCGACCTGCTTTCTTGCAGCGGAAAGCAGTTTTTCGGATTGCACCCCAAGTCCATGAAGCGAAGAGGGATTCCCGAAATAGTCCGAAGTAACCTTCATGAATGATTCGATTACTTCGGGATATGGTTTTGTTGTTGCACTATTATCAAAATAAATCATGGGTTCACCTTCCATGTTTTTGTATCTATGATGGTCACTCTACTGAATATAAGTTTGAATGTTGCTGTTGCAACTTCTAATATTAACATAATTGAATTTGAAAGAGAATGTAAAACACTGGTCCACTGAAATGATAGGAGACCTGCTTTTTTTAGTCCCGCAGAACGATTTAACTTCCTGCCTAGTCTATTGCAGCGTCCTGTAAAAGAAAAAACCCGCCATGGCGGGTTTTTTAGGAAAGGACTTCTTCTATGTTCGTCCCGATTTTTCGTAAACTGCCTGGGTCGACCTTTTCTATGGCCGTGGCTGCCGTTTCCAAGGCGGCTTGATATTCGTAGCTTCGGAATTTGGCCTCGGCCTCCCTAAGGCTCTCGGCTACCATATCGTGACTGCTGCGATAGCGATTTCCGAATTGGATCACCTTTTCGGCCAAATACATATGTTCAATCAATTCATTGGCTTTTTCGTGGACCTTATTCACCTGTTGAACCGCCTTTTCCAAGTAAATATAAACAGCGGCCATGTCAAGCGGCTTTTCTTCAAGTTTCCCCTGAACATCGTCCATGCTTTCTTTGGCGTCCTGAAGCACCACTTTATATTCTTCTGGAAGACCTGGAATATTGCTTTTTGCAATTAAACGTCCAGTATCGACCATTTTGCGCTTCAATTCGGCCAATGCATCCCTGGCATCCATTTCATCTTTTCGCAAAGCCTGTAATTTAAGGGTAAAGTCTTTCTGATTTTCCTGCAATTCCTTCAGCTGTTCCGACAGTCCCTGCATCTCTTCGCTGATAAGGGAGCTTGCCATCACATTATCCTCCATTTTCAAGACAAGCAATTGATGGCGTTTCGAAATCTGGGCAATCTGCTTTTCCATTTTCCGTTGTGCATCAAGCTCATTTTCCGTCAAATGATAGGTGTGTTGAACATGTATGGTTTCAACTTTAAGTTTATCGTTTTCATATTCAAGGTCACTTAACGTTTTTCTGAGAACTTCATCATTTTTCAAGATATACTGTTTTGAAAGTACTTCTTTTTCCAAAAGGTCATAAAGAACCTCGATGCTTTCGCGCATTTCTTTAATGCCTTTTTCCACGGCTTCCGTTTCGGCATTGTCCAATTGTGTTTTATAAAGTTCCAGTTCTTCCTCAAGCCGTGATATTTCCTGCTCGAATTGGATATGGCTCAACAGATACCCTTGTCCTGACATCTCCTCATAACCATCCTTCAATTCCTGAAGCTGGGAATGCAGCTCTGATTGGCTATCCAACAATAATTTTGGGAGCATTTCCATTTTAACTGACAGAACCGCCAATTTTTCCTTAATGGATAGAACTAGCTCCCTCGCATTCAAATAATTGCCGTTCACGGTCTCTTCTTCATACTTCTGGAGGATTTGCAATACTTCATCCAAGGAATTTTCCAGCTTATCAGCCGCTTTCCCATAATTATGCCTGTGCGCAAGCAGGGATTTCTTCAATTGACGGTAGGATTCTTTGATATCCTCAATTTCCAATCGATTCTTTTCCTCACTGCCTACGAGTTCATTCAGTTCATATAAGATCTTTTTGATCATTTCCTCGATTTCATTCAGCTTGACTGTAATTTTGCGCTGTACCTCTTTTGATCGGCTGAAACGGTATTTATCGACGAATTCCTCGGCATCGAATAAAAGCTCTTCGACTTCGGGCATATGATCCGTAATGATGGCGTCCCATTCAATTCGCCAGTTTTCGAACATTTCCTCTGTTTCACCTGTCATGTTCAATTGTTTGACTTTAGAAAGCTCTTCCAGCACGGGGCGGTGCGTGATGCTTATTTTCCAGGATTCCAGTCGATCGATTTCTTTAAAATATCTCTTTTTGAAAAAATAACCCCAAATGATGAAAATCAAAATTAATACAATTACCCCAATTATGTAATCCATGGTAAGCCCCCTGTTCTAGTCCTTACAGTCTTGCTCGTTTATATATCAATTTTATAAATGTTAAATTTAATGCTTTTATGATACCATGTTAGCAATAATTTTTGACGAGAAAAATGATTTTTTTGTAGAAAATTGCTACAAATACCTGTTTTTTGGGAGGGAAGAACCATGAAAGCTGACGGTCATGTGCACACTCCGTTTTGTCCACACGGCTCTACGGATAAATTCGATGAATATATTACGCGGGGAATCGAGCTAGGATTAAAGGAAATCACATTTACGGAACATGCTCCATTGCCAAGGAATTTTCAAGATCCTACGCCTGAAAAAGACAGCGGCATGGACGCTGCCCTGCTCCTGGATTACTTTCAAGAGCTCCGCGTACTGAAAGAACGCTATAAAGACAAAATCCTGATCAAAACAGGCCTGGAGGTTGACTTTATAGAGGGGTATGAAAATGAAACAAAAGCATTCCTCGACGAAATCGGTGAATTCCTTGATGATAGTATACTTTCCGTCCACTTCATCAAGCATCAAAACAGTTGGCATTGCATCGATTTCAGCGATGATGGGTTTAGTGAGATTGCCAATGAACTAGGTTCAGTGGAATCGGTTTATACCAAATATTACGATACACTGGAAAAATCAATAGAAGCTGATTTAGGCATATATAAACCAAAACGGATCGGGCACATTACGCTTGTCCATAAATTCCAGCATCGATATCCGCCGGCATCAAGTTTTGACGAGCGGGTTTACAAGGTTCTCGATATGATCAAGGATCAAAGGTATGAACTGGATTATAATGGAGCCGGGCTTGTAAAGCCGCTATGCGGTGAGCCCTATCCCCCTGAACGATTTGCAAAACGTGCTTTAGATCTCGGCATTCCGCTTATTTACGGTTCCGATGCCCATCAGGCTAAAGATTTGGGTCAGGGCCATCAGGCACTGATTGCAGGGTATAAAGGATAACTCATGTATACACTTCAGGCCGGCCGGCTAACAGTGGCTGGAAGTCTTCGGCATTGAAAAGGGTATCTTGCAGAAAACGTCCGACTTCATTGGCATAAATATTCGTGTAATAGGCTTCCTGCGGGAAGACGTGAAGCACCTCCATCGCATAATGGGTATGCAGGACAGGGGCCGTCAATAAACCCTTCAACTGCAGCATATACATGGGAACGGATACTTGCTGGAAACTCCTGCTCTTGATTCCTTGTTCCAAAATATATTGAAAATAAGACTTTTCCTTAGTAAAATAAGTCGAATGAATTTCGCGGTTTAAATTGGAATCTAGTGAAGATTCCCCATATATGAACCGTGCAGCAAGGAAGTTTTCCCTCTGGAAAGCGAGAATATCCTTTACAAGATTCATCAAGCAATGTTGCGGGCCTTTAAGTTCGAGCAATGTCATGTTCTTCTCAAGGACCAGGATATACTCTTCTAAATAGGAAATGAAGCAGAATTCCAGCAACCCCTGTTTATTCTTGAAATAGTAGGCAATATTTGCAGCGTTCACTTTCGCTTTATTTGCAATATCCCGTATGGATGTAGCATGATAGCCTTTTAAATGAAATAAATGCAATGCAGCTTCCACAATGGCTTGTTTCGTTGGCGTCTGGCGATTCATTCAGGCAATCCCTCGCTTTCTTTGAGACAAGTCTTGTGGACTACTTCTTCACGGAAGAGCCTGAATCCTTTAGTAATTTCTCGACAATTTCCCAACAATAAAGCATCATGATTAGATAGTGCTGTAAAAATATGCGGAAGACAGGTGAACGCTTTTGTTTAATGTCGAAATGTATCAAGGAAAAAAAGAAAAAAACTATGAACTGGTCCAAAAACAACTACTTGCCTTAATCGAAGATGAAACGAACCGGATAGCAAATTTAAGCAATGCGGCAGCTTTACTTAATCTGTTTCTCGATGAGATTAACTGGGTAGGTTTTTATTTATATGAAGAAGGCCAATTAATTCTAGGACCCTTTCAAGGTCTTCCAGCCTGTGTCCGCATTCCAATGGGCAAGGGCGTATGCGGGACTTCAGCTGCAACTGAAACAACCCTGCGTGTAGAGGATGTCCATCAATTCCCTGGACATATCGCCTGCGATGCGGCATCAAGATCTGAAATTGTCATACCGCTCATGAAGGATGGCAAATTGCTCGGTGTCCTCGATATCGACAGCCCGATAACGGACCGTTTCGATGAAATGGATCAGCATGGACTGGAGAAGTTCGCTGAAATCCTTTCCAATCATCTATAAAGTAAAAGGGAGCGGCAAACCTTGCCTGCTCCCTTTTCCATTACTTGTACATGTACCCGTTCCTTCCTGAATTCAGCGACCATTTTGACATTTTCAGCAAAGAAACAGGATTGAACCACCCATGGCATAGGCACCCAAGAAATGTCTCAAACCATCCATAATTTTTGGATTCATTACCTCATTACGCTTACAATGGAAAAAACCTCTCTATAAAATTGCATTTTTTTAATATATTGTCTTTCCTCCTGTGATTCTCTTTATCCATTCCTTAATTAATCACAACTGTCCTTGACTCATTGAGCAGAATATTATACAATACTCCTTGTGTAAAATATTGCAGCCTATGTGACAGCCTTTATGTTCTCATTTTGTTCCTCAATACAGAGGTGTATCTCGTAACTCTCTGCTGCTAGGGCGAAGGTACATGAAAACAAAATGGTCATGATCGTACATTCACACGGTTTTTATTTTACCAAAATAAAAACATTTAAAGGAGGAGTCATCCTATGGCTCGTTATACTGGCCCAAGCTGGAAACTATCCCGTCGTTTAGGAATTTCCCTAACAGGTACTGGTAAAGAATTAGAAAAACGCCCTTATGCTCCAGGACAACATGGTCCTAACCAACGCAGAAAAATTTCTGAATACGGAATGCAACTGCAAGAGAAACAAAAACTTCGTCACATGTACGGAATCACTGAACGTCAATTCCGTTCAATGTTCGACCGTGCTGGCAAACTTAAAGGTGTTCATGGTGAAAACTTCATGATTCTTCTTGAATCACGTCTTGACAACCTAGTTTACCGTCTTGGTTTAGCTCGTACACGTCGTCAAGCACGTCAACTTGTTAACCACGGTCACATCACTGTAGACGGAGGCCGCGTAGACATTCCATCTTACAAAGTGACTCTTGGACAAACAATCGCAGTTCGTGAAAAATCACGCAACTTCTCAATCATCAAAGAATCAGTTGAAGCAACTAACTTCGTTCCTGATTTCCTTACTTTCGATGCTGAGAAATTAGAAGGTACTTTCACTCGTTTACCAGAACGTTCTGAATTGCCTGCTGAAATTAACGAAGCTCTTATCGTTGAGTTCTACTCTCGTTAATAACTTCAAAAAAGCCCATCCTTGGATGGGTTTTTTTTTGCACCTAAACACCTTTGCATGAACAAAGCCCGGCTGGGATTCAGCCGGGCTTTGAATAATCATTTCACTAATGTGTATTTCTTCTTGCCGCGACGAACGAGGATGAACTCCCCTTCAATCTTGGCAGCTTCCGTCACTACATATTGCAGATCAGTCACTTTCTCCCCATTTATGGAGATTGCCCCATTCTGAATATCCTCACGGGCTTGACGCTTGGATGGCGAAATTTTCGCTTCAACGATTAAATCTACCAAACCGATATCTTCTTTGCTTTCACGTTCGAAGCTAGGGACATCTTTAAAGCCCAATTTGATTTCCGCTGCACTTAAATTCTTCACCTCGCCGCTGAATAGGGCGGCAGAGATTTTGATTGCTTGGTCTAGAGCTTCCTGACCATGAATCAAACGTGTCATTTCTTCTCCTAATGCTTTTTGCGCTTTACGCAAATGCGGTTCGGTCTGTACAGATTGCTCTAACTCTTCAATCGCCTCACGAGATAGGAATGTGAAGAATTTCAGGTATTTCACAACATCAGCATCGGCTGTATTGATCCAGAATTGGTAAAATTCATACGGAGTCGTCTTTTCCGGGTCAAGCCAAATCGCTCCGCCTTCCGTTTTACCGAATTTCGTTCCATCCGCTTTCGTTACGAGCGGGATCGTCATACCGAATGCTTTAGCATTCTCATCATTGGATTTCCTGATCATTTCAAGACCGGTCGTAATGTTGCCCCATTGATCACTGCCGCCAATTTGCAATTTACAGTTGAAATTGCTGTATAAATGACCGAAGTCAATTCCTTGTAAGATCGTGTACGCAAATTCAGTAAAGGAAATCCCCGTATCCAAGCGGGAAGCAACCGTATCTTTTGCCAGCATGTAGTTAATGCCGATGTATTTCCCGTAATCACGCAAGAATGTAACCATATCGATTTTACCTATCCAGTCATAGTTATTGACCATGACCGCACCATTATCACCGTCGAATTCAAAGATGTGGGATAGCTGCCCTTTTATGCAGTCTGCATTATAAAGCACTTTTTCCAGTGTTTGCAGCTGGCGTTCCTCTTTTTTACCGCTTGGATCACCGATAAGTCCAGTCGCACCGCCTACTAGCACAAGTGGACGATGACCGTGCTGCTGGAAACGGCGCAATGTCAAGAATGGCAATAGATGTCCGATGTGCATACTATCCGCAGTTGGATCGACACCACAGTATAAAGAAATCTTTTCTTTTTCTAAAAGGTCCTTAAAACCCTCTTCATCCGTTTGTTGATAAATAATCCCTCTCCACTCGAGGTCTTTAAGCAATTCCATTAAATATTCCTCCTCCATCTTAGAAAAAAACCGCAAAAAACACACAAAAACGCCCCTTCATAAATATGAAGGGACGAATGAATTCGCGGTACCACCCAACTTGAGGACATAATATGCCCTCCGCTCAAGACGAATAACGGTCGTCAACCGTTTCCTGCTACTAATCATTTCACAGCAAATGCTCCAGGAAGTAATTCATCATACCATTTGTACCGATTTCCACTAACCACCGGCTCTCTGAAACAGGGATAGTCTGACTACTGGGTCCTATCATCGCAATCATTTCATCATTTTATTGTTGTTAATAAACTTTTATCATACATAAGAATCCTTGTCAACATCACCCTTACGGATTATAGAAAAATAAGAAAGATGCCCTTTCCCCTACCTGTTATATGCTATAATATATGTGATTTCAGGGGGTATGATACGATGAATAATAATCAAAAAGATAGATTTCAAACAGTCTGGAAGCAGCTGACCCGTTTTTTTCAAAATGAAAAAACACAAAAGAACGCGCGGGTTACATACCAAGTCATTTGGAATTTAACGCTGATCCTCATTATTGTCGGGATCCTAGGATTCTCATTCGCCGGCGGCGTCGGAGCCGGCTATTTCGCTGCCCTCGTCAATGATGAGCCGGTACGCTCAAAGGAAGATTTAAAAAAGGACATCTACAATTATGAAGAGACCTCTGAGGTATACTTTGCGGATAACGTATACTTGGGCAAGCTTAAGAGTGACCTTGAGCGTGAAGAAGTGTCCATCGATAAAGTTTCCGAGTATCTTAAAAATGCAGTCATCGCTACAGAAGATGAGTATTTTTATGAACATGACGGGGTTGTCCCGAAAGCCATCCTGCGTGCCATTTACCAGGAATTTACCAATGCGTCCGTCCAATCGGGAGGAAGCACTTTAACACAGCAGCTCATTAAAAACCAGGTACTGACCAACGAAGTATCATTTGACCGGAAAGCAAAAGAAATCCTGCTTGCACTCCGTGTCGAAAAGTTCTTTGAAAAAGAAGAGATTTTGGAAACCTATTTAAACGTCTCCACTCTGGGACGAAATTCTTCCGGTCGTAACATCGCAGGTGTCGAGTCCGCTGCTGAAGGTATTTTCGGCGTGGAGGCCAAAGATCTGACACTGCCCCAATCTGCCTTTATTGCTGGATTGCCGCAAAGCCCTTTTGGCTATACTCCCTATACTCAGCAAGGGAAACTTAAAGATAATCAAGAACCCGGCATTAACCGGATGAAAACGGTTTTAAAACGGATGTATAGTAATGGATACATAACAAAAGAGCAATATGATAAAGCAATCGCATACGACATAACAAAAGACTTTATCGGTAAAAAGGCGTTGCCATCTGAGAAATATCCATGGCTCACCTATGAAATCGAAAAACGCTCCATCGAAATCCTTTCTGTCAGTCTGGCAAAAGAAGATGGATATGAAGAGAAAGATTTAAAGAATGATGATTTAAAAGATCAATATGTAGCACTTGCCGATCGTAAGCTACGTCAAAACGGCTATCAGATTTATACGACGGTCAATAAAAAGGTATATGATAAAATGCAGGAAGTTACGAAAAACTATCCAAATTTCGGATACGATAAAGCGGGTGAGCCCGTTGAAGCCGGGGCTATTCTAATCGAAAATAAAACAGGAAAAATCATCAGTTTCGTAGGTGGCCGTGATTTCAAGCGGGAGCAGACGAATCATGCGACCACATCACTGCGATCAAATGGATCAACGATGAAGCCTTTGCTCGTATATGGTCCTGGCATTGAGTTAGGAAAAATCTCACCTGGAAGCGTATCGGCCAACGTACCCATTTCCATTCCAGCAGGCAGCAAAGCGTGGCGTCCAGGAAACTATGGCGGCGGAAGCTATACGGGAGTAACAACAGCCCGGGAGGCATTGAAGAATTCCTATAATATCCCGGCAGCGCTCTTTTACAAGAAAATAATCAACCTAAGCCCCGCTTCCTATTTGGAGAAGATGGGATTCTCCACCGTGACGAAAGGGGATTACTCCAATCTTGCCATGTCATTAGGTGCCATGGACGAAGGTGTGACCGTTGAAGAAAATGTCAATGCATTTGGCACATTTGCCAATTCAGGGGAGTTCATCGATGCTTATATGATCGATAAGATCGTATCGAAGGATGGCAAGGTCATCTATGAACATAAAGTGAAACCAGTGGAAGTATTCTCTCCTCAAGCCGCTTACCTGACGCTTGATATGATGCGTGATGTCGTAAACAGCGGGACGGCCGCTTCGGTCAGGAACCGACTTGCTTTCTCAAGTGATTGGGCAGGTAAGACCGGAACTTCACAAAACTATTGGGACGCTTGGTTCGTCGCAACCAACCCTAATGTATCATTCGGTACATGGCTGGGTTATGACACACCGAAATCCTTACAAGGGACCTATAATGGTCTAGAATATAATAAACGTAATATGTATTATTGGGCAGATCTGATCAATGCCGCATACAAAGTCGATCCTAAACTCATCGACCCCGATAAGCGGTTTGAAATGCCGGGCGGAATTGTCAGCCGTTCCTTCTGTGGCGTTTCAGGACTGCTGCCTTCAAGTGCATGCCAAAAGGCAGGTCTTGTAAAATCAGATTTATTCATCGCCAAATATGCTCCATCCAGGGCGGATGATAGTTTCATAGATGGACAGTATGTATCAGTCGGCAGCAAACGCTACGCAGCCCTCCCGCAAACGCCTGGCGAATTCACAAGCGGCGGGTTCATGTTGAATCCCGATTCCTATGCAGATATCGGATTGGAATATGTCGATGACCCGGGATCCGTGATTCCTGGAGGCGAAAAATCAGGAAATGTCGTCGGGGCGAAAGCAAAATTGAATGATAATGGCAAAGCACCAGATCCCCTATCCATAACGATCAGTAACGATAAGATTACATGGGGCTTGCATCATGAAGGAGATGTCGTCGGTTATCGTGTCTATAAAGACGGCAAAAAAGTGGCGAGCATCAATGCTGGCGGGAGTCTTGTTTACAAAGTCGGCTCAGGCGGTTCCTATTACGTAACGGCCGTAGACATAGTCGGTAAAGAATCAGCCCCTTCTCAACGTGTTGAAAGCGGCGCTAAAAAGACAGGTTCGAAAGAAGATTCCGCAAAAAATAAAGATGATCGCGGAAAAGATAAAGTAGCTAACGAAGATAAAAAACCGGACTCAAAAGAAAAGAACGGTTCGGATAAAGATAAAGATAAAGATAAAGATAAAGATAAAGAACCAGAAAAAGAAACGGATAAAGATAAAGAGCCAGCTCAAGACAAAGATCAAAACAAGGAAAATACAGATAAAGAAATTCAAGAGACCGACAAAGATCAAGACACAGTCAATGATAAAGAGAAAGAAACGGATAAAGCTGAAGAAGAGGAAGAATGACACTCTTTCTTGAACTAAAACAGGCTGTCGGGTTCGCCCGGACAGCCTGTTTCCTTATAATCTCCCAAAAAGGCATCCATTGTCCCTTTCATGGATGCCTTTTCCTTTTCAATAATCAGCACGGCTCAGTTTCTCAATCCTCCATCGATGATAAATCACCAGTTGGCAAATCAAGTTCCCAAGCTTTCAGGACACGGCGCATGATTTTACCGCTTCTTGTTTTAGGAAGTTTATCCCTGAATTCAATTTCACGAGGTGCCGCATGTGCTGCTAGACCATGCTTTACAAATGTACGAATTTCCTCAATCAACTCTTCGTTTGCATCGTATCCGTCACGAAGAGCGATAAACGCTTTGATAATTTCCCCCCGAACCGGATCGGGCTTACCAATGACCCCCGCTTCAGCTACGGCAGGATGCTCGACCAACTTGCTTTCCACTTCGAAAGGTCCGACTCTTTCCCCTGCCGTCATGATGACATCATCAACACGGCCTTGGAACCAGAAATAACCATCTTCATCCATATATGCGGAATCTCCCGAAACATACCAATCACCAGGCATAAAGTAAGATTCATATTTCGCTTCATTCTTCCAGACCGTCTTCATCATCGAAGGCCAGCCTTTCTTGATGGCAAGGTTCCCCATTCTATGCGGCGGAAGCTCGTTGCCTTGATCATCCACTATCGCCGCCTTCACACCAGGAATCGGTTTGCCCATCGAACCCGGTTTGATTTCCAGGCAAGGATAATTGCAGATGACCTGAGCCCCGGTCTCCGTCATCCACCATGTATCATGGATACGGTGATTGAATACCTTCATTCCCCAGCGCACCACTTCCGGATTCAACGGTTCACCGACACTTAAAATATGGCGGAGAGCGCTTAAATCGAACCGCTTAACGATTTCGTCACCTGCGCCCATCAGCATCCTGAAGGCCGTTGGGGCACTATACCATACCGTGACACCAAAGTCTTCCAAGGTCTTGTACCAGGATTCAGGCTTGAACCGCCCGCCTACAATGACATTCGAGGTTCCTGTCAGCCAAGGTCCAAAGATCCCGTAAGACGTCCCTGTCACCCATCCAGGGTCCGCTGTGCACCAATACACGTCCTCATCCTGCAAATCAAGGACCCATCTTGCCGTTTGATAATGCTGGATCATCGCATTATGGACGTGAAGCACTCCTTTTGGTTTGCCTGTGGAACCGGAGGTATAGTGAAGAATCAGACCGTCATTCCGATCCACCCATTCAATTTCGAAATTTTTGTCGGCTTCTTTTAACTTTTTATTGAAGTGATGGTACTTTCCTTCTTCTTTTATATTTTCCCCCACCAAGAAAATATGCTTTAAATGGGGTAGCTCATCCACTGGGACGCGCGGCAAAAGTTCAGGTGTCGTCACAATCACACTTGCCTCACTATCTTCAAGGCGATCCCTTATTGCGCCTTCCATGAAGGCTTCGAACAACGGCCCTACGACCGCTCCCGTTTTAATCGCACCCAACAATGCAAAATAAAGCTCCGGGGAGCGAGGCATGAAGATGAAAACTCGATCACCTTTTTCCACATTGGCAATGTTCTTGAATACATTGGCCGCTTGATTCGTATAATCTTTCATTTCCTTGAATGTATACTTTTCATTTCTTTTATCGTCTTTGTAATAAAGGGCTACCTTATTCTTTTTGTATGTGTCGACATGGCGGTCAATGGCTTCATATGCAAGATTCACTTTACCGGTTTCAGACCAGGAGAATTCCTTTTCCGTCTCAGACCAGTCAAACTTCTTGTATTTTTCATCATAATTCTTTAAATTAAAATTACCTTCCACTACTGGCAACGCTTTCACATTCATACGACAAACTCCCCCTTCATTCGGCTCTATATTTTTATTATAGTATAAAAAGACAATTTTCTCAATTTTTAAAATATTAAGAGCTTCCATATTAGGGAAAATCCCGCTTGCTGAATTTTGAGAATGACAAGTATGTTAGAGTTAAGGTGAATTCATGTTGATGGCTGGGAAAGAAGGAGTACTGTAACAAAAGATTCATATATGTGTTGAACTTTCTAAATTATGCCCCTTGTTTTTATGTATAATTTATTTAAGCTTTCCATTTGGTCAGTTTTTAAAAGCAACGCTTCTTATACTCCGGAATGCCAGAGTATAAGATTACTACATAACAAGGGTGGTGAAAGAATGGAATATAATAAGACCTTTTATACTAAAGAACTGCAGACATCGAGCGGGACGCTCATCATTGAAGGTCCGTTGAACGGCGAAAAAATGTCCGCTTATGAGTTTCACGAAGATTTGGTCGCCTTTCGCCCGCCTGCTTTGCAGCATAAAGCGTTAATAGAGATTGCAGACTTGCCTGAGGGCAGGATCTTCATCGCCCGTGAAAATGAAACGATCGTGGGGTATGTAACTTACTTATATCCCGATCCCTTGGAGCGCTGGTCGGAAATTAAGATGGAGGACCTGATTGAGCTTGGTGCAATCGAGGTCATTCCTAAATACCGGGGTGCCTCCGTCGGGAAGAACCTGATCCGCCTTTCCATGGAAGACGATTCGGTTGAAGACTTCATCATCATCACCACTGAATACTATTGGCATTGGGATTTGAAAGGGACAGGTCTGAATATTTGGGATTATCGCAAAGTCATGGAAAAAATGATGAGTGCGGGTGGCTTGGTCTACTTTGCAACAGATGATCCTGAAATCAGTTCCCACCCGGCCAACTGCCTGATGGCCCGTATCGGCAAAAGAGTCCCGCCTGAATCCATCCAGAAGTTCGACCAATTGCGTTTTATGAATCGGTTTATGTATTAAAGAGGCGAATAAGAGGAGGAAGGAAAATGATTGTAGAAACAATAATGAATGAGGATATTATCACCCTCACTCCAACAGATACAATCCATAGCGCTGTCATGATCATCAAGGAGAAGCGAATTCGCCATATACCCATTGTCGATGACAGCTATCATCTTGTGGGATTAGTCAGCGACCGAGATATTCGGGATGCTGCACCTTCTATATTCCGTACCGCAGAATACAAAAATGATTTACAAAAACCATTATCAAGCATCATGAAAACGGAAATAATCACGGGGCACCCGCTGGATTTCGTGGAAGAAATCGGGGCTGTTTTCTGTGATAACAATATCAGCTGCCTTCCAATCGTAAAGGGAAGGCAGTTAGTGGGCATCATAACCGGTTCCGATTTACTTCATTCATACGTTGAGTTGACTGGAGTCAATCAGCCCGGTTCCCAAATTGAAATCAGAATCCCGGATAAGGCAGGTTCCCTTCATGATATTGCCCATATTTTCAAAAGGCGCAATTCGAATATCCTGAGCACCCTTGTTTATCCTGAAAAAAATGGAAGCGATTATAAAATTCTTGTAATTCGTGTACAGACGATGAATCCATTTATGGTGGTGGAGGATTTGAAGAAAGAAGGCTATACCGTTTTATGGCCTAGCCTACCGGGGATTTCACATGAATGATACATCCCTTTTCGTCTATTCGGATGAACTGCTTACCTACAAATTCAACGATGAACATCCATTCAATCAAAAGCGGCTTAAACTCACGCTTGATTTATTAAAAAAACACCATGCCATCCATGATGATCAAATTATCAAGCCCAGAATGGCTACCGATGAAGAATTGGAACTGATCCATGATCACCATTATGTAAACGCTGTCAAACTGGCGGGCCAGGGAAAGCTCCCCCCTGAAAAGGCAGTAAATTATGGACTGGGAACAGAGGATACCCCTATCTTCCCCAAAATGCACGAAGCGAGTGCCTTGCTTGTAGGCGGCACCTTGACGGCTGTGGATGCCGTCATGACCGGTCAGTCCCAGCACGCACTTAATCTTGGCGGGGGCCTGCATCACGGTTTCCGGGGGAAGGCGTCAGGCTTTTGCATTTACAATGATAGTTCGGTCGCGATTAAATACCTGCAAAATAAATATGGGGCACGTGTCTTGTATGTCGATACCGATGCACATCATGGTGACGGAGTCCAATGGTCATTTTATGATGATCCCGATGTATGCACCCTATCCATTCATGAAACGGGGCGCTACTTATTTCCCGGCACCGGCAATATTAACGAGCGGGGCCAGGGAAAAGGCTACGGCTATTCATTCAACATCCCGGTCGATGCGTTCACTGAAGATGAATCCTGGCTCGAATGTTATAGGGATTCCTTTAAGGAGATCATTGAATTCTTCAAACCGGATGTCATATTAACGCAAAACGGGGCCGACTCCCATTATTACGATCCGCTCACCCATTTATCTGCCACCATGAAGATTTATAGGGAAATACCAAAGTTGGCCCACGAAATGGCCCATAAGTTCTGCGAAGGACGGTGGATTGCAGTAGGCGGCGGCGGATATGATATATGGCGCGTCGTTCCGAGGGCTTGGGCGAGGGTCTGGCTTGAAATGACGAACAATGATATATCCGGTCCCCTATCAAAGGAATGGCTCGATTGCTGGCAGCCTGAATCCCCTGTCACGCTGCCGGATGAATGGGATGATATGGAGGATATTTACGAACCGATTCCGAGGAAGCCTGAAATTACCGAGAAGAATGCCCTGACGCTTGAAAAGGCCCTTTATCCCATCAGGTCTTCCAAGCAAACGTCGAAAAGCAATGAACAAAGTTAAAAGTTTGAAAAACGATCCTTTTTGTTCGGGTTGGGAAATAAAAAGAGAGTGTCCTCCGGGACACTCTCCAAACAAGTTTATTTCGTTGATTGACGGTTTTCAATCCGGTGCGGGAGGATCACTTTTTCAAGACCTTCCTCCACTTGTTCTTTATTCATCAACTTTGTAAGGAGCCTCATCGCAACCGCACCAATGTCATATAAAGGTTGAACGATCGTGGTGATTTGCGGACGCACCATCAAGGTCAATCTCGTGTTATCGAAGCTGATCACTTCAAAGTCTTCCGGTACATTATACCCTTTGTCCTGTGCGGCATGGACAATTCCAAGAGCCATTTCATCAGCACCGGCGATGAATGCCGTCGGTCTGTCTTCAACTTCCAGGTACTTTTCAAAAGATTCAATTCCTGAATCATATGTATAATCACCTTCAACAATATAACTTTCATCAAATGAAAGACCAGCTTCTTTCAATCCTCGTTTATAACCAGTCAATTTCATTTCATTAATCAGCGCGGAAGGGTTTCCGCTTACAAAAGCGATATGCTTGTGACCTTTATTAGCAAAGAATGTCACTGCGTCAAATGCCGCCGCCTCATAATCAATATTAACCGATGGAACTTGCCCGCTTTCATCCACCGAACCCGCCAGAACGATTGGAACCGGTGAATTCTTAAACTCCTTGACATGCTCATCAGAGATGTTGCCGCCCATGAACACGATACCATCCACTTGTTTTCCAAGCATCGTATTCAGCAAATGGAATTCCTTATCTATATTCTCATCAGAACTGCTAAGAATGATATTGTATTTATACATTGTGGCTATATCTTCTATGCCCCGTGCCAATTCAGCAAAAAAGATGCTCGAGATATCCGGGATGATGACCCCGACTGTAGTCGTTTTCTTTGAGGCAAGTCCCCTTGCCACTGCATTGGGACGATACCCTAACTTCTCAATCACATCGGAAACTTTCTTCCTTGTTGCAGGCTTTACATTTGGATTCCCGTTAACTACGCGGGAAACGGTGGCCATGGAAACATTCGCCTCACGCGCCACATCATAAATGGTTATATTATTCATTCATCCATTCCTCCATTTCTTTCATTTTCCCCATAAAAGACCCGAATTATTTCGGAAAAAGATCTTTTATGCGTTTTTCTCTATAAGGAAGATTATTTTAGGAACGACCTGCCTAACAAAAATGCAGTCCTACTCTCTTCTCAGTCAAATATTCAATACCCTATTTAAGTATAAAATCCACATAGATATCACTTTATGTATGACTCAATCTTCCGAACAGTTCTCATTCTTGTTATTTATCATACGATAGTAGAATCTTTCCTGCAATCCAATAGTGCTTATTTCGAAGCTTTTTCTGTAAAAACTAGTATTTTACCATTAAAAAAAGCCCTTGCCAAGTTGGTAAGGGCCGTAAGTAGATCATTTGAAGACTTTCTTGGCTTATACAGTTACCCAGTTCAAACGTTTAATTTCATCGTAGAATTCATCAAATTGTTTGAAGTCCATTTGCTGTGCAGAATCCGATAAAGCAACGGAAGGATCTGGATGCACTTCAGCCATAACACCGTCAGCACCGATTGCAAGAGCCGCCTTAGCTGTAGGAAGCAGAAGGTCGCGACGTCCAGTTGAATGCGTCACATCAACCATGACCGGTAAATGAGTTTCTTGTTTTAAAATCGGTACAGCTGAGATATCAAGTGTATTCCTTGTTGCTTTTTCGTAAGTACGGATACCGCGTTCGCAAAGGATGATGTTGCCATTGCCCTGCGACATGATGTATTCCGCTGCATGAATGAACTCTTCGATCGTTGCCGCCAGTCCACGCTTTAAAAGAACTGGTTTATTTACAGCACCTGCAGCTTTTAGCAAGTCGAAGTTTTGCATGTTGCGCGCACCGATTTGGATGACATCGATATGATCGATCGCCGCTTCAATATCGTTGGCACTCACGATTTCACTGATGACAGCCAAGCCGTATTCATCAGCAACACGTTTAAGTATTTGTAAACCTTCCAAACCAAGCCCTTGGAAGTCATATGGAGATGTACGTGGCTTAAATGCACCGCCGCGCATCAATTTCAGGCCTTTAGCTTTAATGACTTCCGCCACCGCAGCTGTTTGTTCATAAGATTCAACGGCACATGGTCCGAAAACGAAGCTAGGGATTCCGTTACCTACCAATTCACCTTTAATGTCGATGATCGTGTCTTCAGCCTTTTGTTTTCTTGATACAAGAAGCGTTTTCTTCTGATCATCTTTTTGCAGCTCCAAGCCTAATTTAAAGATTTCTTTGAAAATATGTTTAATCGAACCAAGATCAAGCGGCCCTTGATTATTGGCTTCGATAAGATCCAGCATTGTTCTTTCACGGACCGGATCGTAACGGTTTACACCTTGTTTTTCTTTAACGCGACCAATTTCCTGTACAAGTTCAGCACGTTGATTAATAAGATGTAATAACTGAAGGTTCACATCATCCAGTTGATTACGAAGTCCATCAAGCTCTTTGTTGCTCATTACATATCCATCCCTTCGTTTTTTAAAATAGAAATCGGTTCAGCGGACTCCAACTAAAAAAATCCCATCTGGATCCTCGAACGTCCACCCCGATTGTATTATCAATGAAAAATTTAGAATATTTCATGTATGATTAAATCAATTATAAATGAAGTGTCCATAAATGTCACTATATTTTTCTTTAATAATTAAACGCTTTTAAGCATTAAAGTTATGAATGCATAAAATCAGGTGTTACATTCAGGAAAACCGAATTATACTGAATATTGGAACAATCCATTGTAGGAATTATATTGGAAATAGAACAAGAAAGCTATAATTTAATCGATATTTTATCTTAAAGAGTATTGGACATGATCAAATCGTCTGCCACTTTAACAGGAAGGGCCTTTAAAGAAAAGGGTTCCCCTGGAGACCGTTTAAAATTCCCATGGCCACCAAATGGAACATTAAAAGGCCGGACCCCTTACTAAAGGGATCCGGCCTTCATTCATTCAGTAATGGCCTTGCTCAATGAATCATATGTAATCCGCCAATGAGATTCATTCCAGGCAGGTTTTCCACTTTTAAAAAGGATGGCCTGAGGTGATTGATGTTTGACATCAAATGTTTCTGCCACATAATTAGATAGTGGACGAGCTTCCTGAACGGCTAAATAGGCCGTTTTAAGTTGCTCGTTCTCCAAGATGTACCTCTGATATTGTTCAAATGCTTCAGCACTGACCGGGCATGTTACACTATGCTTGAAAAGCAGGAATGTATCCTCTTTTAGAAGCTCATTGAATTGTTCTTCTGTTTCGATTTTACTCATGACCATAAAACAATCTCCTTTCCTTGTCCATATAAATTTTACCATCAAAAAGGCGATGAAGCCATCAAAGCACTCCACCGCCTTATTCTTCGTCCCTTTATGCCTCTTCATCCCCATTGAAGGAATCCAAGGAATTTATTTCTTTAGATTATTCTCTGTTTCATCAAATGCCTTTTTCGCTTCATCAAGTTTTAATTTTGCAGCATTCTTGTTTCCGCTTGTAGGATCTGCAGGATTATTTTCCGAGTCATTGCCGTTAGCAAAGTTCGTTTCGACGGATACGATAGGAGCATCGGTAGTTCCGGTCACATCTATATCCTTATTGCTGGAATTCGTCGTATCATCAGCTGCGTCCCCGTTTTCTTTTCCCGTTTTTAGGCTTTTCACTTTATTGACGATATTTGAAGATTTATTGGAAACGATTTCCGTGACAGAGCTCGTTTTTTCTTTTGCAGTATCAGCAAGGACTGTCCCTTTTTCCATCGCCGTTTGTCTTAATCTTTCTGTTTTCTCTGAAATGTTTCTAGCTTGTTCATTGAAATCATTCCTTAATTCCTTGCCTGTTTTCGGAGCCATGAATAAAGCTGTTGCCGCTCCGATCATGCCGCCAATCAAGGCGCCAATCATAAAGTCCTTAGAATTGATCGAGTCGCGTTCGTCCTCATATGATTTCTGATAATCTTTTGTCGGAAATTCTTTTTGAGTCATAATACATTCCCCTTTCAATTTTCAGTTCATTTTTTTATTTAACTAGATTTTAAGATCTAGAACGTAAAAACCTTTTTTTAGGCAGGTTATCTGTTTCAAGCGCTTCCCTTTCTAACTCCGCCCTTTCAGTAGGCGTCGGGGCAGCCTGTTTGCTTCTGGCCTTCCACTTGTCCCTGATCTCCATGGCTACATTGCTCCATTGTACAATTTGTGAGATTCGTTCTTGATTATTATCAATCTCAGCCTGTACTTTATGGGAAACCTTTTGGATGGAAGAATTAAAGCTAGAGATGGATGTGCCTACATCCTTCACTGCATCCACCACCGTGTTCAGGTTTTCCGACTTTTGCTGCAAATCTTCAGCCAACGTATTCGTTTTATGTAATAACTGAGTAGTTTCGAGCGTTATGCCCTGCATTTGGCTCTCTAGTCCTGTCAGCGTCCGGGCCACACTGTCTAGGGTAGTTTGAAGTGATGTCAGTACCTTTGTTAGAAAAATAACAAGTACCAAAAAAGCTATCGCTGCAACTGCAGCACTTACGTACAAAATAATCTCCATTGGAACACCTCCGAAAAAATCGACTTAATTAATAGCTGTTAGATATTAATTACCCCTTCCCTATTATTATAAACTTATTTATTTTTTCAATATACCCTATCAAACCCTAATCTGGAAATATTGTTGTCTGCATCCAGTTCCTCCGTCAATTCATGGGTGACACTTATGGCAGGAAATCGGGTATGATAGAAAAGATAAGTCGAATTTAAACAATGGAGGTATTTTTTATGAAAGATCCCAGAATTGGTACATTGGCCAAAAACTTAATCAATTATTCCGTGAAGCTTCAAAAAGGTGAAAGAATCTTGATCGAAAACTTCGGATTGCAGCGTGAACTTGTTAACGCACTTGTGAATGAAGCCTATGCAGCAGGTGGTTACCCATTCGTCCTTTTAAAGGATCACCAAGTGGATCGTGCCTTGCTGATGGGTGCCAAAGAAGAACAGTACAAGTTGATGGGTGAATTTGAAGCAAACGTAATGAAACAGATGGATGCTTATATCGGGCTTCGTGCCGGGGATAATATCAATGAACAATCCGATGTCCCTTCAGAGAAGATGGCGATTCATGGACAGACAGTCGGTAAAGTACATAGAAATATCCGCGTGCCAAAAACAAAATGGGTCGTACTTCGCTACCCGACAAATTCAATGGCCCAATTAGCCAAAATGAGCACAGAAGCATTCGAAGACTTTTATTTCGAAGTCTGCAACCTCGACTATGGCAAAATGAGCGCAGCAATGGACAATCTTGTTGAATTGATGGATAAAACGGATAAGGTCCGCTTAACTGGGCCCGGTACGGACTTAACCTTCTCCATCAAAGACATCAAAGCCATCAAATGTGCGGGTGAGCTGAACATTCCTGACGGTGAAGTATATACGGCCCCGGTTAAAGATTCCATCAATGGAGTGATTTCGTATAATACTCCGTCCCCTTATCAGGGTTTTACTTTTGAAAACGTGAAGTTGACATTCAAGGATGGAAAAATCGTTGAAGCGGTTGCGAATGATACGGAACGCATCAACAAAATTTTTGATACTGATGAAGGCGCACGATATGTCGGTGAATTTGCAATTGGTGTAAATCCATATATTCTACACCCGATGCAAGATATCCTCTTTGATGAAAAAATTGATGGAAGTTTTCATTTCACTCCCGGGCAATGCTATGATGATGCCTTTAACGGAAACCAGTCAGACATTCACTGGGACCTGGTCAATATCCAGCGGCCTGAATATGGCGGCGGGGAAATCCATTTTGATGACGTCTTGATACGTAAGGACGGCCGCTTCGTTTTACCGGAACTGGAAAATTTAAATCCTGAAAATTTGAAATAACATAAAAACCAATAAAAAAACGACCGACCCGCTACTAACGGATGGTCGTTTTTTTTATTTTACCTGCAGTGAATGCTCGTAGGCTGCCTGGAACTTTTGAATGTCCCCCGCACCCATGAATAACACGACACTGTTTTCATGATGTTGCAATTTTGATGTTGTGTTCTCCGTAATCAGCTCGGCACCGGGAATCTTATCTTGAAGGTCTTCAATCGATAACTTCCCTTGATGTTCACGAGCAGATCCAAAAATTTCACATAAGTATACTTTGTCGGCCAAATTCAAGCTGTCGGCGAATTCATCCAGGAATGCCTGCGTTCTCGAGAAAGTATGTGGCTGGAATACTGCAACAACTTCACGCTCTGGATATTTCTGACGAGCCGAGTCGACAGTTGCAGAGATCTCGGTCGGATGGTGTGCATAATCATCAATGATGATCTGACTTCCGATTTCCTTTTCGGAGAACCGGCGTTTAACTCCGCCAAAAGTCCGCAATTGGGCTTTCACAGCTTCCGTATCCAAGTTTTCATATTTACAAAGTGCAATGACACCAAGTGCATTCAATACATTATGCTTTCCAAAAGTAGGAATAGTGAATGTATCATAGTAATTGTTCCTTACATGCACATCAAAAGTCGTGCCATCCGGTTTGACGGAAACATTTTTCGCTTGAAAATCATTTCCTTCTGCAAATCCGTAAAAAATAACCGGTACTTTCGCCTGAATATGTGGTAAATGCTCATCATCCCCGCACGCAATGATGCCTTTGTTGACTTGAAGGGCCATTGTTTGGAAAGCCTCGAACACGTCTTCGACATTGGCGTAATAATCAGGATGATCAAAATCGATATTCGTCATGATTGCATAATCCGGATAATAGGAAAGGAAATGACGGCGATATTCACATGCTTCGAATACGAAGTAATCAGAATTCACGATTCCTTTACCCGTTCCATCCCCAATCAAGAAGGATGTCGGTTTAGCGCCCCCCATTACATGGGCAAGCAAGCCGGTCGTCGATGTTTTACCATGCGCTCCCGTAACGGCCACGCTAATGAAGTTTTTCATGAAATCACCTAGGAAGCGGTGATAACGGATAATCGGCAAATCAAGTTCTTTTGCCTTCATGATTTCCGGATGACTATCCGGAAACGCATTTCCTGCAATGATGGTCATTCCAGGTTGAATATTTTCCTCGTTAAAAGGAAGGATTTTAATCCCGGCTTTTTCTAATGCCAATTGTGTAAAAAATTCTTTTTCGTAATCGGAACCCTGCACTTCAATATTCATATCATGCAGTATTTGTGCAAGAGCACTCATACCCGACCCTTTAATTCCCACAAAATGGTAAGCAGTCATAAAGCGAACCTCCACCAATCGTCTACCTGTATGACAGTATATGACGTCATCTTTTATTTGTTTTTTCCATTACGAGACTTGTTAGTAACGCAATTCTTAATAGGTTTTTCAAGCTCTTATTTTCAATCATTCATCAACAAAAAACTATTATATCACTTTTTTATTCATTCTTCCATGTCAGGCAGATGCCAATTTATCAAATCATTGGTTTTTCCCTCAATTAAGGTGATAAAAAAGGGTTTTCACCCTTTCACATTATATTCAATTTCCTTTTATTAGGTTCTCTTAATTAACATGTAAAAATTCCAGTTCTTCTTCCGTAATCAATACATCCCTGGGCCTTGAGCCCCTGGATTCGGAAACGACTCCCCGTTGCTCCATCATTTCTATTAGACGCGCTGCACGGTTATAGCCGACACGGAAGCGCCTTTGGACACTCGATGCAGATGCAGCCTGCTGGCTCACGACAAATTCACATGCCTCGAAAAACAGTTCATCCGCTTCTTCCGTGACCTCGGCCCTGTTCAGCAAGTCTTCCTGTTCAAACAGGTACTTCGGCTGCTGTTCCAGTTTAACGTGGTTGACGACTTGATCGATTTCTTCATCACTCACAAAAGTCCCTTGCAGGCGCACCGTTTTCGATGAGCCGTTTTCAGCGAATAACATATCTCCTCTTCCCAATAATTTTTCTGCACCGCCGCTATCGATGATTGTACGGGAGTCGACTTGTGAAGAAACTGAAAAAGCGATCCTTGTCGGGATATTTGCCTTGATCAATCCCGTTATGACATCGACTGAAGGCCTTTGAGTGGCTACAATCAAATGGATGCCGCAGGCACGGGCCTTTTGCGCAATCCGGCAAATCGCTTCCTCTACATCAGCCGGGGACATCATCATTAGATCCGCAAGCTCATCGATGATCACCAGGATATAAGGCAGCTTGCTTGAATATTGACCGGCTTTTTCCGCTTGGTCATTAAAGCGGGTGATATCACGCACACCAGCATGTACAAACAATTCATAACGCCGTTCCATCTCTTCTACAGCCCATTTCAACGCAGCCGTAGCGGCTTTGACATCGGTTATGACTGGACTGACCAAATGCGGGATCCGGTTATAAGGGGCGAGCTCGACCATTTTCGGATCAATCAAGAGTAATTTCAACTCCTGCGGCGTCGCTTTATACAGCAAGCTGACCAGCATCGTGTTGATACAGACACTTTTCCCCGATCCCGTTTGCCCGGCTATCAATCCATGCGGCATCTTTCTCAAATCCGTGATGATCGGCTGACCGGATATATCGAGTCCTAAAGCGACAGCAAGCGGTGATTCATGCTCTTGAAACTCAGTACTTTCCAAAACCTCACGCAAAAATACCGGTTTGCTTTTCCTGTTCGGAATCTCTATGCCAATTGTATGTTTACCGGGAATGGGCGCTTCCATCCGCATATCCTGTGCAGCAAGGCTTAATTTGATGTCATCCATCAGGTTCGTCACCTTATTCACCTTCACTCCCGGTTCCGGATGTACCTCGAAACGGGTTACTGCCGGTCCTTGAGTGACATTGACGACCTTTGCACGGACATTGAAATTTTTCAATGTCTCATCAAGTAATAAAGTCTGTTCCTCGAGCCACTCATCATCATGCACAGCATAAGTGGGAGGTGTCAGCAATTCGATATTCGGAAACACATAATATGGATTATCCTCCGCTTCCACGGAGCCATAAACTGCCGGGGTATCGCCCTGGCCACTTTCTGCTGCCGCCTCTGTATAAACTGCTTCTTGATACCCATTTCCAGAAAGGGGTTCCTGCTCCAAGAGCGGCCTAGAGACCGAACTGGAACCCATATTGGATTCAACTGTATTTTCAGGCTCGGCGGCGGTTTCCGAACCAGCCTTCGTGTCCAAAAAGGTTGATTTAATGATCGGAGTCCCCTCTTTCGGCATAACTCTGCCCTCCTCCTGTTTCCGTTCAGGAATGGCGGATGGTTTCGCTTGTCCTGCCTCCGTTTCAGCAGCATCATTCATTGGCCGCTTATCAGGTGAAGCTACTGCCCTTTCCGAATTAAGGCTTTTTTTTTCCGGCATCATCTTATCCATGAAGCTGTTTTTTTCCCGGTCTTGCTTAAGCATCATCACATTGAATGGGATATGTTTTTTCGGACGTTTAGACTGCCCTTCAGGTGTTGCCTCAGATGGATCTTCAGGCAGTGTCCCTTGACTGACGTAAGGTTGATTTGATTGTGCAGCAACCTCCTCCGGTACCGATATAGCTTCAGGCGGTGTGTCGTCGGCCTGTTCGATGATGGATACAGCGACTTCGCGTCCAAAATCGACCTGGTCCTGTTCAATAGCCTCTTTTTCCACCGCAGGCTCAATTATGTCAGGCTCGCTTACAGCTTCTTCTGGCAGAGACTCTATGGAATTCCTGCGAAAGAAAGCGGGTATCTCCGAATCTTCCCTTTTTTCTTCCGCTTTTTCCGGTATAAGAACGGATGGCTCTATCGTCATTTCCTCATGTGAAACTTCTTTTGGAATTTCAGGGATCGATACCGGAATCTCGATATCGGCTCCTTCTTTTTTAGGGATGGGCATTTTGCTTTCTAATTCATATTCGACAATTTCTTCAGATGGGACTATTTTTTTTTCCGGACGACGGAACCCATAAATGGGTGAAGGGATTTCCGTTGGGCGGAATGGAGTATTTGACGGGACTATTTTTGAGGTTTCCTCCCGGTCGAAACTTCTCCGTTTTGGTTCACTATCCCTTACAGGCCTTTTCGTTGTTTCCTTGGTCACATTTTTCCCCTGTTTGGGTTCATTTTCTTCCCTATTTCTTTCCCTTGGCTTTCTTTTATTCTGCTCCCGGTCTGGAATGAGCGGAAACTTGAACTGTCCTTTTGGATATTGAAACAGGATTTTCGTATCCGGGTCTGGGGTCTGGGACATTTTTTCCACTTTTTGATTGTAAACTTTTATTTCTTCTTTCTTTGACTTCGAAAGCTTTGAAAAATCCATTTTCTTTAATGTCTCTTCATCTAGCGGCTCATCTATAATTATTTCTTCGATTTCAATAATTTCCTCTGCTTGGAACCATTTTTTCATCTTATTTAGCCATTTCAAAACTATCACTCTTTCTACATCTGTAGTTATGTAACTAATTCTACCAGTTATTTTAAAAATATCGAGAAAATTTAAGCTGAATTGGGATTAGCATCTATTTTTTTATCGCATTCCTGCTAACTTAACGGAGTTCGCAGAACTCCTACCCTATTAAACCCCTTCTGGAATGAGATTAAACCTATCGATTGCGAATTAACATTAGCCCCTAGTCTACTATTTAAATAAAACACCGCTGTTAAATCGCGTTTACAAAGAGATTAAGTTTTCATGCAGCCTTGGAAGCAGACTGGCCAATTCATTGCAACATCCTTCATGAAACCGCCGGCGGCATTCAAATACATGCCGCAACCCATAAAACACCGTTCGTTAATACCGAACGGTGTTTTGTGGGTTTCTGCGTTTTTTTTGCAAACAAAGACCAAAGAAGACTATTTCCATTCATAAAAACTGCATACAACCTGCGCCACTGATTTGGAGGCAATCAAAAGGGCATCTTCATCAATGTCGAATTTAGGATGGTGATTGAAATAGGCCTTCTCCACTCCTTTCGGTTTACAGCCAATGTAAAAGAAGCAGCCAGGAATCTTTTCTGCATAATACGAAAAATCTTCCGAACCTGAGAAAACCGGAAATTCCACAACATTCTTAATATCATTGTCATTCATGCTTTCCAGGCTATTTTTCACGAATTCGGTCAGTTCAGGGTCATTATATAACGGAGGATAATCGGGCACATATGTAAGCTCGCACTGAACATCAAATTCCGTTTCTATCCCTTTAACGATCCGGTGGATTTCCTTATCGATCAGCTGCTGGGTCTCTGCCGTCATATAACGGACATCCCCTTCAATTTCTATACGATCTTTAATGACATTAAAGCTTCCCTTTCCATCGAAGGAGCCGATTGTGACTACTCCCATATCAAATGGATTCAAGCGACGGCTGATTACGGTTTGTATGGCTGTCACGAAATGGGCGCCTGCCACAATGGTATCATTAGCCATATGCGGGGAGGAACCATGGCCGCCTACACCCTTTATGGCTAATTTGAAATAGGTCCGTCCAGCCATCGAATAGCCGCTGCGATACCCGACGACCCCTGCTGGATGGGAAGGGAATAAATGGATTCCGAAGACAGCGTCCAGTTCATCCAAAACCCCTGATTCCATGATGCTCTTTGCTCCACCAGGAGGTGTTTCTTCTGCATGTTGATGAATTATTTTGATCGTACCTGATAGGGAATCTTTCAGCTCAATGATGCAGTCTGCCAATACCAATAAATAAGCGGTATGCCCATCGTGTCCGCAGGCATGCATGACACCTTCATTTTTTGAACGGAACGGAACCTCCGCTTCTTCTGTAATCGGCAGTGCATCGAAATCGGCACGGAGACCTATCGTTTTCCCTGGTTTCCCGCCTTCGATCGTCACGATGATCCCTAATCCATTTCCTGCATTCGTTTGAATCGATACATCTTTCCCGTTATAAAAATCAATGATATATTTTGCCGTTTTCTCTTCTTTGAAGGATAGCTCCGGATTCTCGTGTAAATGACGGCGGATTTGAACCATTTCCTCTTTACGGGCTTCCAGCATGTTCATTAATTTGCTTTTCAAATTCACGATCATTCTCCCCCATTATTTTAAGTTGATTGGCCTATTAGTAAGTTCCATGTTCGCTGCAAACCTTTTGTATGCATAAAGCCAATTAAAAAAGGACAGAGAAGGGTTGCGCAAACCTGCCGCTCCCTTCTCTGTCCTTTCACCTGAGAATTCAACTCCATTTTGGTCGTGGAGATTTCCCCGTTGGCGGCACACTTCCTGCGCGCTGTCCAGAGTTGCGTCCAGCTGCGGTTCCATTTACCTGAGAGATTTGCTCCAAGGGATATTTTTGGAACTTGCTCCTTCGGTGGCTCAATGCTTTGCACTCTCCCACAACGTTCACAAGCTCGTTCTATCGTTTTATTCCGTATTTTCAAAATATTACAATTTCATTATCACCGATAAAAAAATAAATATCAACTCTAAAAGTCATAAACTCTATTAAACTTTAAAAGGACCGATGTCAGATGCTGACACGGTCCTTTTATGATTCAATATATCATTGTTCACGCTTTTTGTTTTTACCCATAATGAAGATGGGCTCCAACTCATTTTCTTCGTAAAGAAATGATAGAGCCGTTATCGGAACATGCCCGCTGGCAAAGAAGCTCATCGCCATTTGCGCAAGAATATCATAGCCCGTATCATTCTTCACATCGGCAATGATGATGACATCCTGATGGGGAATGGCAACAGCCATGGTTCCCTCGATCTTGTCCTTCATTTCCCGAAGCCATGATTCATTCAGGATCCTGCTGGCATCATACCCATCATTCGTGTTCAAAAAATAAAATGCATTACCTGCAACGATATCCGACTTCATTTCAGTGGAGAGGGAACGGGCATTGAAAAGGGCAATTTCACGGATCCTGTCACCCTGCCAATTTTCCCGTTGAATCATCTTTTCATCTATAAGACGGTAGGTTTTCCCTAAATCAAGGGCATAAAAAATCCGGGTTTCAGCCGTATGCTCATCGAATAAAAATGGATTTCCTTCTTCCGATTCCATCGGAAAGGAGGTCGAGCGGATGACTGGGAAAATGAATTTCTCCTTGCCTTCCATGCTGTGTTCTCCCCCCATCACATTCAGGGCCTCTTCCACGTAATAGATAATTTCATCGATGGCCTTTTCCTGTACGTTTTCATAGTTAGCAAGTACAGGAGGCAACTCGATGGTGATTCCCTTCCCGGTCTTCACATTTTCCACCCGTAACGTATCTTGCTTGCTATCGAATTTGAATGTGCGATTTTCATCTTTTAAACGTTCTTTCAGGATATTTTTCAGCTTCGTGCTGTCCATTTTCATGACTGACCCTCCTCTTCATTGAAAAATCCCCAGCGAGAAGGGGAAATTAATTATAGTGATTGAATGAATTCCTCAATTTGTTCTTGCGTTTTGCGATCCTTGCTCACAAATCTGCCTAGCTCTTCACCATTATCATACGCGATGAAACTTGGTATGCCGAATACATCATTCGCTGCACACACATCGATGAATTCATCACGGTCCACATGAATGAATGTAAAATCAGGAAATTTCGTTTCGATCTCCGGCATGATCGGTTCGATTACACGGCAATCCCCGCACCATGTCGCTGAAAAAAGAAAGATATGTTTGCCTTCATTTTTCAATGCATCATATTGCTCAACGGTTTGTAAATTTTCCATTTGAATATTCCTCCTGCTCTAAATGACACCATAGTTTTTTATAATCCCATCATACCAGACTCTCCAGAAATCAACCATTAATACGGATCGGTTGAACGGCCGTGATAAAGCTTATTTCTGGGGCACGGATGAAACGATTTCCATCATTTGTTTTGCATCGGTTTTTAATTGGTCTTTATCCGTTTCGGTTGTCAGCTTCACCCCGCCGATCCCCACTGCAAGCTCATACTTTTCTTTCGGTATCTCTTTGACCGAAATAAAGCCGAATTTATCATCCGTTTGGAAAGAATGCAGCATCACATTTTGATCACCTTGTTCTTTTATCGCCAAATATAACACGGAGCTGTCTTCTTTTTCATTTGGATTGACAAATAATATATAAATCTTATCATCTTTTTGTAAAATCAAATTATTATCATGTTCTTCCACTACTTTAAAATCCTTTGGCAGATAGACCTGAATTAGCCCCGCCTCTTGATTGGGCTGTTTTTCATCGTCACGAAAAGCCACTTCAGCAGCCTTCATTGCCTTTTCGGTTTGTCTCTCAATGCCTGAGCAGCCCGCGATCAAACTGCTTATCAACAGGAAAACAAGGATATTCTTATTCGATAAAGCCATCGTCATTCCTCCAGCCGTCTCTTTTACTACCTTATGGATAATATTATCCTTATTTATGGAATTCATCCATTTTCTAAAAAACATGGTACAATGAAAGCAATTTTAATACTGAGGAGGAAAACAATGAAGTTAACCGTGTATCTTGCTGGGGAGATCCATTCGAATTGGAGAAGTGAGCTGAGAGATAAGGCCGCTGCACTGAAGCTCCCTTTAGAATTTGTAGGCCCGATGGAAAATCATGAACGCTCCGATAATATCGGTGAAGATATCCTCGGGGAACAGCCGAATCCCATCCTGAAGGATGCGGCAGCTTCCCAAATCAATAATTTGCGGACAGGTCTTTTGATGAAAAAAGCTGATCTTGTCGTCGCTCTATTTGGCGAGAAATATAAACAGTGGAATACCGCCATGGACGCAAGCACCGCCATTTCCCTGGGTAAACCGCTTATTTTGATTCGTCCGGAATCCCATCATCATGCCTTAAAGGAATTATCGGAAAAGGCGAGTGTCACAGTAGAATCCGTTAATCAAGCGATGAAAGTGCTTTCTTATATTTTTGAAGAAGGGCTGTAAAGCTCCCTGCCCCTTAACTGCTCAGCTCTAGTATGAATGTCTGATCATCATAAAGAAATGAAAAAAAGCTTGCAGGGCCTCCCCTGCAAGCGA
Organism: Brevibacillus sp. JNUCC-41; assembly: GCF_014844095.1. Lineage (NCBI taxonomy): Bacteria > Bacillati > Bacillota > Bacilli > Caryophanales > Bacillaceae > Peribacillus > Peribacillus sp. JNUCC41. The sequence continues at coordinate 360,533 of NZ_CP062163.1, forward strand.
AAAGAATTTTTTAACTTATCCCTTTTTTATGGGAATCCAAATTTCAGAGTAATAGTCAGGGTTTGAAGCGTCATCATTCGCGTATACTTCCAATTCTGGAGTTCCGGCATGTTCATAACCGCTGGTAGGGAACCATTCGGAAAAAATTCGTTTCCAAGCTTGTTGGATGGCATCAGGCATAGGTCCGTGAACTTCGAATGCAACCCACTTGGAAGCCGGTATCGTCAGGGTTGAAAACTCTTCAGGCACTATCCCGGCATACTCTGCACCTATCCAATAATCCATCATTTCATTTTTTTCCACAGCCCGCTTATCGACACATACACCAATCAAGCCATCTATTTGGCCATTGTTCAACTTAGCTAACCTATCATCTGTTCCATCCGCATTCACTTTCTCCCACAACTTTGGAATCCCGATCAAATTCTCTTCATTAACCAAGGAAAACTCCTGCTTGATTCCAATCAATTGAAAGGAATCCCTTTCAAGGATATTGTATTTCATCGGTTTTGCCCCTTTCAGAATCACCTGTATTACCAGGCGTTCATAGAATTTCAGTTTCCCCATATACTTTCGGGCTTCGCTTGGAGATACCCCATGCTGCCTTCGAAAAGCTTTCGAGAATGCCTCGGGGGTGTCATAGCCATACTTGTAGGCTAAATCAATGACCTTGCCATTTGTTGATGAAATCTCCTGGGCCGCTAAGGTCAGTCTTCGACGACGAATATAGTCACCAATGGTTATATCCGTTAAAATGGTGAAAGTCCGTTGAAAATGAAAAACTGAGGCATTCGCCTGCCTGGAAATGCTCTCGATCGTCAGGTCCTCCAATAAGTGCTCCTCGATATATTCGATGGCCTTTTGGATTGATTCAACCCACCCCATTTCGTTCCCCCCTTGTCACTATACTAGCAAGGCCGCTCAATAAAATCCTGTCCGTTCCTGCTCTGTTTTGGCAGTATTCGTTTTCCATCATTCGAAACCCGCTTTTCCATGACAGGGATTCAAAACTCCTGTTTTTTCATTTTCAGCTTATACTCGTGTTGACCGGCAAGCATCGTCATGATATGAAGGAACATGTCCCCCCTGGTGATTCGCTCATTTGTAAATACGCCGATCGCTCCTTCCTTTTTGCTAATATTCTCTTGCCTTGTGAAGGCGTCCATCACTGGGCCCAACTCTTCACCGTCCAGCAGCTTCTCAGCAACAATTCCCGGAATTGGGATTCTCGCTCCGGCAGCTACAAAGACCTCACCGTCCCTTGTTGCCATTGCACCCCAATTACACAAAAACAGGACTTGTCCCATTTTCACGACACCGCCTTCAAGCCCGATGCCCATTTCGGCATCACTGTGAATCAAGCAGTTCCGGGCACGTGTCATTGCCCCCTCCATCGTTTCCTCGTCTGAAAAAGGCTGTTCCGGGACCCCGCTCTCCACTTGAAGCGAAATGATTTCTGCATCTTCATATACACCTAGCACGGCACTTACTTTCGCCGGATTCTTACTGCCTACTGCTATTTTCAATATAATTACCTTCCTTCTATGTAAAAAAAAGCTGATGGAAAAGGATACATGACAGCATCCCTTTCCATTTCAGCTTCCACCATCAACCGTTATTAATCAAGGTCTCGAATGTCGTTTTATCACAGGAACGAACCAATTTCCCAATCAGTTCACGTGCAGCGGCATAATCATCAATATGAATCATGGATGCATGTGTATGAATATAGCGGGAACAAATGCCAATCACCCCGCTTGGAATGCCTTCGTTTGCAATATGGACTTGCCCTGCATCCGTGCCGCCTTGGGATACGAAATATTGATATGGAATCTCATTCGACTCGGCCGTATCAAGGATGAATTCCCTCATGCCGCGATGAGTGACCATCGAACGATCGAAAATGCGGAGCAGTGCCCCTTTTCCTAGCTGGCCAAATTCATTCTTACTGCCGGACATATCATTCGCCGGACTTGCATCCAAAGCGAAGAAAAGATCCGGTTTGATCATATGAGCTGCAGTTTGCGCACCCCTTAATCCAACTTCCTCCTGGACGGTTGCCCCGGAATATAAGATATTCGGTAACGTTTCACCTTTTAAATCCTTTAACAATTCTATCGCAAGTCCGCAGCCGTAACGATTATCCCACGCTTTTGCGAGGATTTTCTTCTCATTGGCCATGGGAGTGAATGGACAAATCGGTACAATCTGCTGACCTGGCTTTATACCGATTCTCTTCACATCTTCCTTATCATCCGCACCGATATCAATCAGCATATTTTTGATATCCATTGGTTTTGAGCGTTGCGATTCATCAAGCAAATGGGGCGGAATCGAAGCGATGACACCAATGACCGGACCGTTATCGGTTATGATCTCGACTCTTTGGGCCAATAGCACTTGACTCCACCAGCCTCCCAAAGTCTGAAAGCGGATCATTCCGTTTTCTGTTACGGAGGTGACCATGAATCCCACTTCATCCATGTGTCCGGCAACTAGTACAGTCGGCCCATCCTCATCGCCTCTTTTTACGCCAAATATTCCGCCAAGGCGATCCTGGACGATTTCATCCGAATACTTTTCCAGCTCCCTCTTCATGAAACTCCGAACTGCATGTTCATTTCCCGAGGCTCCCGGTAATTCCGTCAATGTTTTAAAAAGCTCCAAAGTCTCATGATTCATTTTTCTACCCCTAACTTATGTATTGTTTCTTACTATTTTACAGAACTTAGCATCGTGATACACTAGAAAGTTCTAATTTATCAGTTAATGGGTAAAATTTCAAATTATTAGTCAAATAAAGCGTTCTTCTGTATACTGGAGGAAGCGATTTTAATAAATGCAATGGAGGAGAAATCAATGAATTGGAAAACGTTTTTATTAGGTACTGCAGCCGGGTTTGCTGCTGGCTATGCGACAAAACAGCTATTGGATCAATCAAGTAAACCTTCTCCCGATAAAGTCTTGGCCCAAGTGAAGGAAACGGTCAAAAAGGATGGAAATATATATGGCTCATGGATTTTGATGAAGCCGGAGAGCTTTACAAAAAATGACTTGGACTATGAAGTGTACAAAGGCGGGATCACCAGAAACACAGAGGGTAAACGCGAGCAATTCGAATTTGTCGCAGATGCCTCAACAGGAACGATATTGGAGCTTAATGCGCAAAATGATTGAAACAACAACAGGAGGGCCGTCAAAATGACGTCCTCCTTTTGCTTTCCCTCTTATCGCTTCCGTTTCAATTTGGCTATTATTTCCTTACCGGTTACATCCCATTTGATGGCACAGTATTGGGCATCATGGTAAAAGCTATACCAGGACCCATTTTGCAGTCCGGATTTCATCCACTTTTCCTTTGCTTCAATGGAAGTCATGGGATAATCGTCATAAGCGAGGACCCAGAGGACATTCGCATGCGCGTGCGTCGGCATGATATCTGCCATGTGAATCAGTCTATCCCCACCATCCTCAATGATGATGATCGCATGACCATCACTATGCCCACCGGTATGGATCATTTTAATGCCGTCCGTAATTTCCTGCTCACCTTCAAAAGGGCGTACAAGAGAAGCGACAGCCTCCCAGTTTTCTGCCCAATATGTACTTTTTGAACGAATATTCGGGTTTTTCATTTCCACCCATTCAGTTTGGGTCGTAATGATTTCTGCTCGCTCGAAAACAGGCACCCAAGTTTCACCTTCACGTTTCGTCAAACCGCAGGCATGGTCGAAATGTAGATGGGTCATTAAAATGTAATCGATATCATTTGGCTGAATCCCAAGTCTGCCAAGATCTTCGACAAGATTGGATTCCTCCGTCACCCCAAAATTCCGCTTCTGCTTGTCATTCAGCTTTCCATTGCCGATACCGGAATCTATAAGCATGTTCAATCCGTTGGCCTGCACCAAAATCGGATCCGTGCGTAACTCGATTTGGTTATTTTCGTTAACAGGATACTTCTTGGCCCAAAGCGGTTTCGGTACAACACCAAACATCGCACCGCCATCCAAGTGAGTCACACCGCCATTCAACCATGTTAATTTAATTTCCCCTATTTGCATCGTTTCCATTTTACCCCTCCTCTCCCTTTATTTTAACACCCACCTCCATATATTGAAATCGATAACAATCAAGTCATCCTCCTGAATGAATACACCGCATGAACAAGAAAAAAACCAGATGCTGTGCACCTGGTTGGTTTCTGATGATGATTATTGGAACATTGCTTCCAATCTGTATATCCGGTTGCCTTTACTCGAGAACTTTTCTTCATATTCAGTCATGATGTTGCCTTCAAAACTGCTATTGTGAAGATCAAGGCTTACATATTTCAAAAGCATGCCGTACTCGGAAATACTTTTCAAGGAAGATTCGAATAACCCTTGGTTATCCGTCTTGAAGTGGATTTCGCCTTTGTCTGGAAGGATGCCTTCATATACTTCGAGGAAGGTCTTATACGTTAACCGACGTTTTGCATGACGTGATTTCGGCCATGGATCAGAGAAATTCAAGTAGACGCGGTCCACGTCACCTTTTGCAAAATAGTCCCCTAAGTTTGCTGCATCAACATTCAACAGCTTTAAATTTGGAACATCCGCTTCAATCAGCAAATCCAAAGCTGCTACAATGACGCTTCCATATACTTCAATTCCAATGAAATTCACATCAGGATGGGCTTTTGCCATTTCTGTGATGAAACGGCCTTTTCCGGTACCCACTTCAATATATAACGGATTATCGTTACCGAAAACTTCATGCCATTTACCTTTATGGCTCACTGGCTGATGAATTACATATTGTGGAAAATCATTCAAACGGTCTTCAGCCCAAGGTTTATTTCTTAAACGCATGATGACACCCCTATTTATAATATAATCGTTCAAACCATAACACGAGTGCATGGATTCCTGCAAGTTGATTTTTTCAGGAAACACACACAGAACAAATAAAAAAACTGCCGGCCATCCAGGCGACAGTCTCTGTAGTTTTCATGTATAAAACTTTCAGCAAAACACACCATAAATAAGTGAAGGGCAGGCGAGAACCACCTGGGAATCCCTTGAATCATATTTAAGAAAGGAGAGGTATTATATGCCGCTTTCCCATGAACATCAAATGTCACTATTAAAAGATATATTGACCAACCATCAAACAGACTGCTGTGGATCCGTTTCTGAATGTGAACAGGTTGAAAGGCTCGTCAAATCCCTAATGATCAATATGGAAATTGACAGCAATGTGAAACCGATTCTGACGGAGATTTACGAATACAGTCGAACAGGCATCGGTACCGCCGATTTAGATGCACATATTTCAACCCACCAGAACGACCTGTCCCAGTGGGTGGATGATATCGATCAATTCTGATCAGCCAACCATCAATAATGCTTCCAGCTTTTGCAGTAATTCATTTCTTTCCTCGTAACGCTTTCTTCGATGATGCCATTGGATGGAAAGCACAAGTTGTGAAACCGTGTGCCATTTCATCCTCATCTCCAGGCCTGCGTCAAGTTTCTTGCCGTAACGGGCAAGCCATTGATTCCATTCTTCCCTTGGGACATAAGAATACAGGAGTATGCCGAGATCAATGGCGGGATCGCCAATGACCGCTCCATCCCAATCAATCAGGAACAATCCGTCGGTTTCGGTCATGAGCCAATTATTATGGTTCACATCACAATGACAGACGACTTTTTCGTCGCATTCAATCAACAGGAGATTATTCTGTAAAAAATGGATGGCCTGCTTGATAATCGGAATATCCGTAACATCCGAAGATAACCCGGTTTCTATGTCTGTAAGTATACTTTCAGGTCGTAAAGGGGATTTCCCAAGCCTTTTGAGCATGCTTAACAAAGGATCGGATTGATGAATTTTTTGAAGCAGCTTTGCGACTCTTATATTGTTCATTTCCTGCTGAGATAGCTCCCTGCCTTCCATCCAATGCTGGGCCGTAATTACATCCCCATTTTCCAGGCGTTTTGTCCACATTAACTTTGGAACAATGCCCTCTGCCGAAAGAACAGCTAAAAATGGCGATGAATTTCGTTTAAGGAAGAGCTTCTGCCCCTCTTTCTCGGCAATAAAGGCTTCCCCCGTAGCTCCTCCGGCAGGGGATATATCCCACTCCTGACCTAATAAATGTTCCAACTGGTTCACCTTCGATTTCCTCGCTTAATCATACAAATGTGGGTACGTTCACCTAGTGTATGTATTACCACTACTTTGAGTCCATGTTTTATAAAAAATCCGCCTGTTGGCGAAGCTGCATATATACTTGCATCGGGATGATACCCGCAATTAAAAACATCCTCATTTTAGAGAAATAAAAAAATAGCTATTGAGCAATTAAACAATAGCCATAAATTAAATTTTAGTTGAAAAACGGTTTCTTCGTCAAGTACTATAAAACGATTATACGCATAAAACAAAAACAAATAAATCATTTCATATTTTTGTATGGGTTATCATCCTTGAACATGACGCGGATTTTCTCTTTCAGAACCACTGCAGCTACTTCATGCGTACCAACAATTTCCCCATCAGACTGGATTTTTACTGACCCTTGATTCTTCATTTTTATTATTTTACCGGAAAAAGAATCAACATTTTTCATGTTTAGGTGACCGCCCCAAAAAACGGTGATGAAGACGGTCAATAACTTCAACAAAGTAATATCATGGACCGCAATCACGTTCAACCTGTCATCATCCAGCTTCGACATCGGTGAAATTTTCATCCCACCGCCAAAGTAGGGCTGGTTCGCAATAACAATGAACCATACCTTTTTCAAAAGATGCCGATCCCCATCAATGATCAATTCCATGCTGCTGGGCTTATAAGTAAATATCTTTTTTATAAAAATGAACAGATAAATTAATTTACCCGCCCTGACAAAATTAAACCATTTTTTCAGAGCGGAACGTTCTGCTTCATCGGATATTTCAGCATCAATGCCCATTCCCAGGCAGTTCACGAAATAACCCGCCTTGCCATTCGTCTCGTACCGTCCAATATCAATGGCACGGAAGGCATTATCCTGAAATAAAGAAAGAGCTTCTTCCACACTCTCCGTTTTTTGAATGCCCCTTACATAATCATTGCCGGATCCAGCCGCAATGGAGCCGATGATAGCGTGAGGGAAATCACTGGCGCCATTTATCATTTCATTAATCGTGCCATCTCCCCCGACAGCGATCACCCTGGTATCCTGATTCGTCCCTGATAGAATTTCCTTCGTCAATCTTAGCGCATGCCCCTTTTCACGTGTAAAGAACACCTCATGGGGAACAGCTTTTGATTTCAGTATTTCCTCGGCTTTTTTCCAAATCTTCAAACTTTCTTCATTTCCAGCCATTGGATTGACAATGAAATATACCGTTTCATTAAGGCGCGGCATGCTCATTTCCTTCTGTTTGGTTATAATCGGCTTCCCATTCAGGTCGCAGGCTGGATGTAGTTTGGCAATATTCAAGCAATGCCTGTGCCCCTTTTAACTGCTGTGCCTTAAGAGGGGACGATATAGCCCGCATCCTTTCAAACCATTCCGGGAAGGTCCGTTTATCCACCATCGTAATATCATAAGGTGCTTCGGGATAATCGACATATCCATTCCGGGATAAAACCACCTTTTTAATCGGCATGTTCACTTCATATAGCTCAAATAACTGGGAGACGATGTTCGTCATCCGATTTGCACCCAATAATGGGTTAAGCACTTTTTTATCTGGATGCTTATGATGCCTTCGGACCCAGAACCGTTCACTCGAACCGATGAAAGCAGCGTCTTCTTCCGCTTCCAGAAAAGTGATGCACCAAGCATCAACAGGGGTCAATAAAATGACTTCGACTTCAACAGGCGCATTTTTCAATAGAAAGATAGGTTTATATAATACAAGAAACGTATCCGGAAAACGCTGCAGAAAAAAGCGGAGCCTTTCATCCAAAAAGAATGATTGGTCCACAAATGACTTTTCACGAAGCGTCGAACTCCCCCATTTCATTTGAAAACGGAGCAATTGATTTAAAAAATTTTGCTTTAATTCATCCAGGCTGGCCGGCCGGAACGGAAACCTTAATGAAAAAACATTAGGATCTTCAATCTGGTTCGGTATTAGCAGTTCTTCTGCCTCTGCCTCCAGTTTCCCTGTCCGGTAGAATATGCCTTTCACCTTTTTAAGCAGGCCCTTTGATTCTTCCTGAGGCGGATCAAATTTGACCTGTGTTTCACTTTCAGTATGCTCGCTATACAACCGATCCAGCTCGCCCGCATTATAAGCAGCCTTCAATTTATCCCATTGCTGTTTTTTCAACCGTGCAAATTGTGTTGGATAATGATAAATATCCTGCTCATACCGGGAAATATAATCCTGCATCTTTATGAGCTGTGCCATTCGACCACCACCCATTTCTCTCTATTTTAGAAGGTTTATCGTGAAAATCTTTTCATATGAAGGGGAAGCTCCAAGATGTGTTTGATATAACGCAACCTGTACTGCTTCAAAATGCTTATCCTCCAAATTCGCTATCTGGCGAACGCTCTCCAACGAAAAGGGACTATCCCCCTCGAATTTTCTTGCCAGCGTAATATGAGGCTTGAACGGCTTTTTATCAAGTTCAAAACCCGCATCGATACAAGAATTATAGACTTTCCTTTGAATGGCAAAAAGCCGTTCTTGCTGCTTGACGCCTGCCCATAGGATCCTTGGGCTCTCACTCTTGCCAAAACCGCCGATATCGCCGAGTTCCAAGCCGAATGAGGCTTCGTTGGCAAGCTCGTTTTCCACACGCCTCAAAGCATCCTCTTTCAATGTATCGGGAGCATTGCCCAAAAATGCCATCGTAATATGATAATCGGCTGGATGCAGCCATTTCTTAAATGGAAAGTCTTGCTTAAGTTGTTCCGTAACAGCATGTAAATAAGCCTTAATATCATCAGGCAATACTAAAGCAAAGAAAAAATGAGTATTCATAGTCACTTACATTCCTTCCTGTTTTCCCTTTAATTTTACCATAATTCCCATTCATATACCTTTTCTTGGGCATCCTATTGAATATTCCCTCCATCAGGAAAATTCCCAATCTACCATACTATGTACAAAGGGTCGCATAAAACGAAAAATACAGCAAAATTAAAAAATAAGGACCAAAAAATTGGTCCTTCCCTGTCATTTCTTCTTTTAGCTGAACAGTGTTTCGTAAAGCAGGAACAAGTTCAGTCCTATGATTAGTACGGCTATAAGCCAAGCGACGCTTGAGGTGATTTTATGATTGACCAGGCGGCCCATGATTTTTTCATTGCTTGTAAACATGATCAATGGCACTAAGGCAAACGCGATGCCAAACGAGAGTACAATTTGGCTCATCACAAGGGCTTTGGATGGGTTCACTCCCCATAAAATTATGAGCAGGGGCGGAACGGTGGTAATGACCCTTCTTAAATAAATCGGTATATGCCTTTTAATGAATCCTTGCATGACTACATCACCTGTCATTACACCAACGGATGAGCTGGATAAACCGGCAAATAATAATCCTATTCCAAAGAGCATCGCGACTGATGGTCCAAGTATCGCACCGAATTGTTGATAGGCAACATCTAAGTCCTCTACAAGTATTCCATTCTTATGAAATAGTGCAGCTGAAACTATGACCATGGCGGCATTGATCGCGCCTGCAATCAACATGGCGATGACAATGTCAATTAGCTCAAAACGATAAATCCTTTTTCTTTCCAAATCGTTTTTTCCGACTATTCTTCTTTGAGTCAAAGAAGAATGAAGGTAGATCGCATGAGGCATAACGGTGGCTCCAAGCATACCGGCCGATAGCAAAATACTGTCCACTCCTTCGAACTTTGGAGTGAAGAGTCCTAAAACAACGGCAGAAGTGTCAGGTTTTGCATAAAAAACTTGAGCGCCAAATGCTATCACAACGACAAATATCATGACCGTGATCAGAGCTTCGAAAGTTCGATAACCTCTGCGCTGGAATTCCAGAATGGCAAAGGAACCAATTGCTGCAATTATTGCCGATGTGATAAGCGGTAAGTCAAATAGCAAATAAATCCCTAGTGCAGCTCCTATGAATTCAGCTAGGTCGGTTGCCATTATAACGGCTTCGGCCTGAATCCATAATAAGAAAGATGTTTTTTTTGAAAACTTTTCCCTGCATAGCTCTGGAAGGTTCTTTCCAGTTGCTATTCCCAATTTAGCTGATAGTGATTGGATTAGCACAGCCATTAAATTGGATGCGAAGATCACCCATAATAACGTATAGCCATATTTTGATCCGGCTGTAATATTGGTCGCATAATTCCCTGGATCAATATAGGCAACAGCCGCTATAAAGGCAGGCCCTAGATAAGGAAGCAGATTTTTTATTCCTCTCGAAGAAGATTGATGCAACACATCGGACATATCTACGTCAACTCCTTTTTATACGCAACTCAAATTGTTGCGACAGGTAAACTTTTTAGGTTATTAGCAAGTATATTCCTGGTTTTTGAAAATGTCAAAAAGTGAGGATTGCATATAGATTTAATTAACGTAAATGGGGATTCGGTGATGGCCAGCTGCTTCCGGCTACACAGAGTAAAAACCCCTTTGCCACTAGTGGCAAAGGGGTTTTAATTTATTTAACGGAACCGCATTGCTTCTCGATTTCCCCATAAAACAGTTTCTGCAGTCTTTTGGTTATCGGACCGGGTTCCCCGGCTGCAATCGATTGGCCATCGATATTAATAATTGGTGTCACTTCAACGCTTGTGCTTGTATAAAGGACTTCGTCGGCTGCCATCATGTCCTCGACGGTGAAGGCTTCCTCGACATATGGAATCCCATGTTCAGCGCAAAGTTTCAGCATCACCTGACGGGTAATTCCATTCAGGATCAAGTTTGTGGCCGGATGCGTTTTAAGTAGCCCATCCACCACGATTGAGACATTTGACGAACTTCCCTCCGTCACCGTACCATCACGATGCTGGATGGCTTCATCACAGCCGGCTTCTACCGCTTGCTGTTTAGCCATTATATTACCCAGTAGATTTAAACTCTTGATATTACAGCGCATCCAGCGTATATCGTCGGTGGTAACAGCCTTGACCCCTGGCTTGATTTTCCCTGTATAAGGCATTTCCTTGGTATAGGCAACAAAGACCGGTTCCACCTCAGCAGTCGGAAATGAGTGTGTACGCGGAGATACGCCCCTTGTCAGCTGCATATAGACGATACCGTCCCTCAGTTGATCTTCAGCGATCAGCTCTTCCATGCGGGCTTTGATTTCCGCTTCAGTAAAGGGAACTTTCATCTGTATCAACTTCGCACTGTCCATCAGCCGGTTCAGATGCATATCCCCCGCAAATAATTCGCCATTATAAACCCGGATGACTTCATAGACGCCATCTCCGAATTGATATCCCCTGTCTTCAATATCTAGCTTTACTTCGGACCTGCTTTTAAGGTCGCCGTTAAAAATGATTTTCCCCATGTCTTACTCCCTCTTTGCCTCTTATTTAGCCAATTCTTGAATGGCACGTGCATAAATGGACGTAGCCTTAAGCATATCTTCAATATCAATATATTCATCTTTCTGATGCGCAATGTCTTCGCTGCCAGGGAAAAGCGGGCCAAATGCAACGCCTTCTTTCAATGAACGCGCGTATGTGCCGCCGCCAATCGAAAGAAGTTCAGCTTCATCACCTGTCTCCGCTTCATAAACTTCCTGCAACGTCTTAATCAAGAAGCTATCACTGTCCACATAATGTGGAGTTGAATGCGAATTGGTCTTCACTTTCAAATTATATGCCGCAAGTCTTTCTTCCAATGCCGCCTTTTGCTGTTCCCACTCAAACGTCACAGGATAACGCATGCTGAAACCAATCGAGCTGTCGCCTTGTTTGGAATAATTGAAAACGCCAGCATTGACCGTCAATTCTCCTGTTTGCTCATCCGAATAAGCCACACCTAAATTATTTCCGCGGGAATCTTCAAACAAACGATCCTTTATGAAAGTGAAGTAGGCTTTCGCATGCGGATCAAGAGTAAGATCAGCTAAAAATACAGCTAAATGCAGACCTGCATTCTTTCCATTTTTCGGTTCCATCGCGTGTGCCGAGACACCATTCATCTCAAGCAGCACTTGATTTTTTTGCGGAACGGCCTGGCCCCTCAATGAGTATTTTTGCAAATAATCCTGATAGTTTGCCGCCACTTCAGCAGGGTTGGCCGCTTCCACAATGGCCGTAGCAAAATCCGGTACCATATTCGTCCTTCGACCTGAAGAAAATTCCATAACATTCACTTCAGAATTCGTGCCATTTCCTGCATCGGCAGGGTGTATAACCGAGAAATCCCAGATTCCTTTTTCCGCACTGATGATTGGGAAGTCAGCATCTGGTGCGAAGCCGATCGATGGCATTTCCTCCACTTCAAAGTAACGGTCAACGCAGCGCCAGTTCGATTCTTCATCGGTTCCAATGATCATCCTCACACGTTTGTTCAAAGGTTCTCCCATCTCCCGGACCAGCTTCATCGCATGATAAGCAGCCATCGTTGGCCCTTTATCATCGATTGCCCCGCGAGCATATATGCGGCCATTACGGATTTCAGCGCCGAACGGATCCGAACTCCAGCCATCTCCCTCAGGTACCACGTCGACATGGCATAATATCCCAACTAACTCCTCACCTTCACCCATTTCGATATGGCCAGCGACATTATCGACATTTTTAACAGTAAAACCGTCTTTTTCGCCCAATTGAAGCATGAAATCAAGCGCTTCCTTCACCCCTTTACCGAATGGGGCCTCCTCTGTCGGATGTTCTTCATCCAGTACACTTTTTATTTTCAATAAGTTTTGTGTATCCAGTAATAAGTCCATTTTACGTTTTTCAACTTCTTCTCGCCAATTCAATTCACTCAAAATACGACAACTCCTCTTTTATTATATTTTTCATTTTATCACTTTTACTACCTGATTCGCCAAGCGTTGCTACCTATTCTTCGTATTCCCGTATTATCGCCAACATCAAACTACCGATAAAATTCCCTGCATTTAAAAAAACACCCTCTTTTATTAAGGCTGTTTTCGCATACTTTGTTGCTATTCACCAAGTAATGCGGTGTGGTTGATTTCCCCTCCATTGCCCGCTTTCCGCGGGGCGGACGGTGAGCCTCATCGGCTTGAACGCCTGTGGGGTCTGACCTGTCCCGCTGCTCCCGCAGGAGTCTCGGATTTCCGCTCCAATCAACCTTAAATCGTTTCGTTTTAAAAACAACAATCTTTTCGAAAAGAGCGCTTTTATTAAAAAGAAGATGATTTCATTAGACTATCGTCATCCATAAGCTTTGTTACTTTTCGGTTCAGCCTTGGGATGTATAGAGCTAAAAAAACGGACCGTCCAAAACTGAAAGCCAGGAATGCAAGCCATAATCCATGATTGCCATGATTGCTGACCGCTGTGAATTGGACAAGTAGAAAAGCCGATAATGCAAGGAGCATTGAGTTCCTTACTGGGACGGCTTCTGTCGCACCGGTAAACACTCCATAAAAAATGAGGCCGATAAAGGCACTGAATGGGAATAGGACTATCCAAAGTCCATATTCATGGGCCAGTTCGATGACGCCGGGAATGTCCGTGAAAAGGAGAATGACCTTATCGCTGAACAGATAGTAAGATGCGGCAAGTATGACCGAAGCATACAAGCCCCACCGCGCCGATAGTGAGAGTGTTTTTTTATAAAGGTTTATATCTCTCGAACCAATCGCCTTCCCGACCAGAAGACTCGACGCGTTCGCGAAGCCATCAAAACAATAGGCCATCAAGTAATGGATTTGAATGAGTACGGCATTTGCCGCCAGTGTCTCTGTCCCGAAAGTGGCTCCCTTGGCCGTAAAAAGATTGAAAACCGTGATCAGGCAAATGGTCCTGATGAATAAATCCCTGTTGACCACCATCATTTTTTTCAGGGAAGCCCGATCGAACCCCTCCCGGAATGAAAACGAATCCGGTACGTTAACCGCTTTCCTGATCACCCACAAGCCCAGAAAAAAAGCGGAAATTTCTGATATCAATGAAGCCGCAGCAACCCCTGATACAGACCATGAAAAGCCATTTACAAAAACGAGGCATAAGACAATATTGATCACGTTCATGAAAACTTGAATGAACAAAGATGTTTTTATCCTGGATTTCCCGATTAACCAGCCTAAGATGACATAGTTCAATAATGCAAAAGGCGCACCCCATATCCGGATGCCGAAATAATCTGCGGCAAAGGCGGAAACGTCCGATTCCGGACCGATTGCGCTTAACGAGATATTCAAAATGGGTTTTTGAATCACGATAAAAAGCAGGCCGATGATCGCTGCAATGAAGAAAGGCCGAATCAAGGCCATCAGGCTTTGCTTTTCATCCCGTGCCCCCTCCGCTTGTGCAGCGAAGGCAGATGTACTGACCCGTAGAAAACCAAAAAGCCAATACATCGTATTAAAAATTATGGTTCCGACAGCCACCCCGCCAATATAAGCGGGATCACTCAACTTTCCAACCACAGCCGTATCGACCGCACCGAGCAAGGGCGTACTCATCGTCGAAATCGTAAGCGGGATGGCCAAGGAAAGATACGCTCTGTTATTCATAAAATGATGACCTCCTATGTACATGAAAGTTCTGAAAAATCAGAAATGGAATGGCATTATAAAAAATTGTATTTAAAGTACAAAAAGATTGCAGTATTCAATTTTAATTACTAGAATTGAATATATGGTGCTCCCCGGCATGCATGGGATGCCTCTACAAGATTACTTGTGAATCATTTCAAATAGAACGGTAAAGCTAATTAGATATTGATAATTTACGGTTTCAATATTAGAAGCTTGAAAGATTGATACCGCTTTCAACCCGCAGCAGTTATGGGAAGTCCCTTTTTTCACAGGCATACATGTACTTTCTTTTCCAGCAAGAAAAAGGATATTCGAAAGCCGGAAAATAAAATTCTTGACAGATTCTTGAAGGAGTTATAGTATTGCTCGTTGATAATATAACTTTTGCACTATGTTTGAACATAAATTCATCGTTATAACAACTAATTAGGAGTGATCATGATGGGAAGATTGACTAATAAAGTAGCCATTATCACCGGAGGAGCATCTGGTATGGGCCGGGAAATGGTAGACCTATTCACAAAAGAAGGAGCACAAGTCATTGCTGCTGATATCAATGAAAAAGCTGTAGCTGCTGTGAATGAACTGGATAATGTCCATGGAACTGTACTTGATGTATCTTCAGACGAAAGCTGGAAAAAGGTGACGGATGAAGTTATCGCTAAATTTGGCAAAATCGACATTTTGGTAAACAATGCCGGTATCTCAACAGAAAAAGGCATCAACGATACGACTTTGGCCGATTGGCAGCTAATGTTAAGCATCAATGGCTTTGGACCATTCCTTGGAATGAAACACGTTATTCCTCATATGGCTAAAGAAGGTAAAGGCGCAGTTGTAAACATTTCTTCCTTCACTGCTCAAATCGGAATGGGCTTGAACTCTTACTCAGCCTCAAAAGGGGCCGTTCGTGCTATTTCCAAGGCTGCCGCAACGCAATATGGCCGCATGGGCGTCCGTGTCAATGCCGTATTCCCTGGTATCATCGAAACACCGATGACTCAAAAATTGGAAGAGTCAAAAGAGTTAGTGAACCAAATGATCAAAGCGACTCCATTACAACGTTTGGGTCAGCCGGCGGATATTGCAAATGCCGTGCTTTATCTAGCATCCGATGAAGCTTCATACGTAACTGGTGCCGAGCTTGTCATCGACGGCGGATACTCAGCTCAATAATTAAAGGCAGAAATGGAAAATCCCGTTTCTAAAGATCCAGAAACGGGATTTTCTGATTCAATGAAGGAATTTGGTAAGTTGAAATGAGTTACGTTAACACACCAATAAAATAACCAAAAGTCGTAAATACCAAACACCAGCTGAAAGCACCTGCTCCTGCGAAGATAAAGTACTTTCGTTTCCCCATCCCATTCATACCGGAAATGTAACTGGCGAAGTGACGGACCCCTGGGATGAAATAGGCTATGATGATGGTCCAAGGACCGTATTTATTGAACCATTCCTCCAACCTCTCCAACCTCGCTGGGGTCATTTTGATCCACTTACCATGCTTCCTCAAAAAAGGTTTCCCCACCTTTTTTCCGATGAAATAACTGACAAGCATCCCGGTTATCGATCCAAGGAAACTGACAAGGAATGCTCCCTGGACATTCAAAACGGAAATGGATGACAAATAACCGACAAAAGTCATCATGAACTCATCAGGTACCGGCAAGCCAATAATCCCAATGGCCAACAGTCCATATATTGCAAAATAACCATAGTTTGATATTAAGTCTTTTATTATATCCATCTAAAGTACTCCATCTCAGCACCCTTTTTTAAAGTAATCCATTTTCTTACACGGGCCTGGGTAACGTGATTACTCTTTTTTAATAGGATAACCTAATTTAACCCAAATGAGTTGGTTTTCCTAAAAAAAAAGAGAAAAAAAAAAGAATGGACACGTTTTTTGTTGAAATACCTGTATAAAATGCTATTCAATCGAAATGAAAAACGGCAACAATAAAGCGGACTCTATACCTGAGTCCGCTTCTTCTTAATTCACAAGCTTTATTTCATTGATTGGCCAATACACTAGATTCGCCTTGCCGACAATTTCATCGACGGAAATCGTGCCTATTTCACGGCTATCCAAACTATTTTGGCGATTGTCCCCCATAAGGAACAACTGGCCTTCCGGCACTGTCATGCTGCCTGTAATATCTTCTAGCTTGAAGGATTCAGTCAGCGGCACCCCTGCCATCTGATTCTTATATTTGTCCAAGTAAGGTTCTTCATAAGCTTTCCCATTAATATAAAGCGTATCATCTTTATATTCAATATGGTCACCTGGCAGACCAATTACCCTTTTTATATAATCTTTATCTACCGTTGCATGAAAAACGACAATGTCAAACCGGTCTATATTATCGATATTCGTTCCAAACTTGGTAAGAACAATTCTTTCGTGGTCTTGCAGAGTAGGCATCATTGACTCACCGTCCACGACAATCGGTGCAAAAATATACGTTCGAATTAAAAAAGCTAGAATGACTGCAATCAATATCGCTTTTATCCATGAAAAAACTTCTTTTCTTTTTTCCAATCGAAGTCCCTCTCTCTATTTTTTATTCATGTCATTATATCATAAACCTTTAATGATCACGTCATGTAAATACCCACATTTTACACATTGTCAATCACTTCCATTTTTCATGCTGGATTTCGATGCTTTCCCACTCTATTTCCCTGCGCTGCATCTTGCCTGGACAAATCGCATTATATGTACGGACTTTCTCATTTATTTCATCAATTCGTTTCATTAATTCAGACTCAGTTCCATTCATTTTTTTCAATTGAACCAATCCGGACAGCTCTTCCCGAATTTCTTTTTGCCATTTTATCCAAAGCGGAAGGTAGCCGGCTTCTTTGGCCTTCGTCAAGAAGTTGTCATATATATTTCCCGATAGCGCCGACTCCGGAAGCGGTTTTCCAAAGCCGGGATTATTCTTCAGCCCGCCGTCCCTTTCATATTCCTTAAAAATCTGATCCATCCAGTTCACATGCCCGTGTTCTTTGCCCATAAACATTCCCCCTTCAGATCACTTCTAGTTACATGTATTTACAATTATAACATTTTTATCAACACAGGCTCCACCCCGTAGAATCAATCGCTGAACACTTTCTACTATTATATATGCACATCTTTCAGCCAAACACATTCAGACAGCAAAAAAAAGGATCCCCCTATTGCGTAACAGGTTCCCTTTTGAGGTGAAAACATTGCAAATCGCATCATATTTTTTGTCACTAATATCAATGGAATTCTCTGTTGTCAATAAACGCAAAGAAGGGATAGCTTAATGGCTATCCCTTAAATTCTCTATCGACTACCTTTAATTAAATAAATTTGTTGTCTATTTTTATAGCTCTTTTCGTAAAGATTATTGTTTTTAAAACGGTTGATTGGAGCGGAAGTGCGAGACTCCTTCGGCAGCGGGACAGGTGAGACCCCACAGGCGTTCACGCCGAGGAGGCTCACCGCCCGCCCCGCGGAAAGCGAGCAATGGAGGGGAAATCAACCAGCCGCATTACTTGGTGAATAGCAATAAAGTATGCGAAAACAGCCATTTTTATAGAGTGTCTTCATCGCTTTTATACTCCAAAATCTCACCTGGCTGACAATCCAAAGTCTTGCATATCGCTTCTAATGTTGAAAAACGAACCGCTTTTGCTTTTCCATTTTTCAGAATGGAAAGATTCGCCATAGTAATTCCAACCCTCTCCGAAAGCTCCGTTACGCTCATTTTTCGTTTTGCTAACATCACATCAATATTAATAATAATTGCCATATCCTCCACCTCAAACCGTCAAATCATTTTCTGATTTTATGTTAATCGCTTCTTTTAGAAGCCGTTGGAGGACAGCAGCAAAAACGGCGATAACCATAGAGGCGAAAATAATGACCAATCCGATTGGCATGAAACTTGGAGGGTCAACTCTCTTCCCCATGAGATAGTAAAGCGGCATACCTAGCAGATACAAGGTACTGATGGTGATGGCACAGTATTTTATATTCTTTAAAGCTTTTACCGATAATTCCGAGAATGCTTGGTTCTTATCAATATAGCTTAAAAGTTTAAAAGCCTGATACAGAGCAAAGTAAAAAGGAATCGCTGCTGCGTACATATCAATTAAAACGAGAGATTTCATATAAGCCATTTTTGGATACAATTCTCCAGCAAAATCCCCAATCTTAGGCACTAAAAATATGCACAAAGCGAGAATTGGGATTCCAATAAGAATAACAGCCATCTTCAAAAAGAGTGTTGTTCCTCGTTTCATAAAGTGCACCTCACTTATTTAATGTCAGTTTTGACTTTACTACATAATTTATTGTTTTACAATAAATTAGTATTGTTTTTTATTATATTATTATTGTTATCAAAGTACCCTTTTAATTTTGACAAAAATAAAAAGCATTTCTCATTACAAAGAAATGCTCTTACTTTTAAATGTTAAATTTACAACTAATTCCAAATATTTCAATAAAGGAAATCAACAACGAAAAATAACAGAACCTCCTTAAATAAATAATAATCCTTGTAATTCTCCGTTAAATTCGCACTGTTCATTTCCATATTCGAGAATTGGTATGTGCAATCAAGATTGAATTTTAATAAAAACATCAAAGAGTGTAGTAATATCAAGGAAATAAAAAACGTGAATTCATGGTAAAAATGTATTGTGAAATTGACTTTTTACTTCTATTTAACAGTGATTTTCCGTTTTACTTCTGCCTTGTTCTTCGATTTATCCGTAACTGTGTAAGTCAATGTATAGGTGCCTTTTTTCTTCGTATTCACAGTCCCTGTTATTTTGATCTTACTTGTTAAACTTCCATCAAGATTATCTTTCGCGGATACACCTGATTTAGGATTGAATGACGAGTTATAGGCAATGGTTTTGCTTTTTGCACCGGAAATGACCGGCTTGGTGCTGTCTACCGTAATCTTTCTTGTGACTGTCGCAGTATTTTTCGATGAATCAGTGACTGTATACTTTAATGTATACGTTCCTTTTTTCTTTGTATTCACCGTACCTGTCACCTTTATTTTACTAGTCATGTTGCCATCCAGGTTATCTTTCGCGGATACGCCTGATTTAGGGTTGAATGTCGAATAATAGCCGACGGTTTTACTATTGGCTCCCGAGATGACTGGCTTGGTGCCGTCTATCGTGATCTTTCTTGTGACTGTCGCTGCATTTTCCGATGAATCGGTGACCGTATACTTCAATGTATAGGTCCCCTTTTTCTTCGTATTCACAGTACCCGTCACTTTGATTTTACTAGTCAAGCTGCCATCGGCATTATCCTTGGCACTCACGTTTGTTTTTGGATTGAATGAAGAATTAAGTTTGATGGTTTTATTCCCGGCACCGGAAATTACCGGCTTGACTTTGTCATAAACGGTTATTTTCCTTATGACCTTGGCAACATTCCCAGCTTTGTCTGCCACCGTATAAGTCAAAGTATAGGTGCCCACTTTCTTGGTATCCACCTTACCTTCCACACGTATGGCACTCGTTAAGTCACCATCTTTATCATCCTTCGCCTTTACGCTGGTTTTAGGATTGAAAGTTGAGTTGAATGGTATCGATTTACCAGTTGCTCCTGAAATTACAGGTTTATTCGTATCCTTGATGGGCACAACACCCGATGGCCTATTGGATAAGTAAGCCGATGAGATATATCCCTTGATACTCTTGTCTTCCGTTTGTACGGGGTAAAAGACAAATTTATTTCCTTTAGATTCGTGATAGCCAAAATTCCCTGTGATGATCAAGCTTGTATTGGGTGGCACAAGTACCGCACCTGCCGTAGTGCTTATTTCTTTCCTGATATTCGCACTGGATGTCGTCAAAACTTTGTCTCCGGCCTTGAACCAATAAACAGAGTCATGCGTTTGGTCTGTCAGTGTGTATTCAAGATTTTTAAAGATGATATTTTCGGTGCTTTCCCGATCATATTGAAAGTCCGTTGTTTTGAATGGATATTTGGCCAGTTTTGTGCCATCCAAATAACTTTGTTTTTCTATCTCGGCAAAAACCTCCTCTTGATAGGCATTCGGATTTATTTTCCCGTTTTCCTGGTAAAGAGGACTGTTAACCGGTTTTGTCCCGTTGTATGCCATGACAGGGAAATACCAATTTTCGATGACCCTTCGTCCTGCACCTTTGATCTTGGGCAAATCCCTTCTTGAATACATGCCATTCAACACCTCGACGCCTGCCTCGATATTGTAGACTATATCATTTTCCAGCTTTTTCTGGTCATACCCACTTTTATTGGTAAGCTGCATTAGACCGATACCGCCATCGCCGGATTTATTCGGTGTACCGTCCTCATTAAACTGACTCCAATCCCCGTTTTCCTGCGTAGCCACCGCTTTTACCACTTCAGGAGGGATTTCGGCCTCTATTGCCGCATTCGTCAGTAAGCAGTTAATTTGCTTATGGGAAGGATTTTCATTGGATTGAATCTTACCGAATGATGAACACGCATTGGTTATTCCAGACTCCGCAAAAGCCTGTCCATTGAACAAACCGAGCGTTAAACAGGTCAGTGCCCCAACCTTCATTAAAGGTATCCTCATTGATTGAACTCCAGTCTATTTATATTTAAATCTATAATAATAGTAACATGATAGACTGGTGATTGCAGGTATAAATAGGAATATCCCCCTAATATATCCGCACGGCACAAAGGAGCTGACCCGCATTTTCCGGTCAGCTCCTTTGTTTTCAAATTACACTATGTATAATGTCAGATCATACGATCACTTCCACCGTTTCCCTCGGCTTCCTTACAAGGCACATGATACCCGGTATGATGAAGAAAAAAAGCGGCCAAATATGAAAGATCGTCAGAATGCCCGTAATGATCAATAAGATTCCGGCTCCCTTCGCTTTGCCGCCTTTTAATAGAAAGATAGAGATCAAACCGCCCGCCAATGCAATGAACAGCGATATGATTCCAGCCCATAGTATGCCCATGAACAACTTGATCGACATATCTACCTCAGACGAGGAAATCTCTGAATCTGTCATTAAAGAGTAGTCCATCATTTCTTTCATATCGATACTGTTGAGATAAACGGCCGCTATGATCGTCATGATTAAAAAAATCACAGCGATACCCACGCCTAAGATACTTAATACGAATTCCCATGTCCGTTTCATTTACTTCGCCTCCCTGGAAAAGTCACGTATATATAATACCCAATCTGTGCAGAAATAAAAGACTTTTATTCCTTACTCCCCAAAATCTTATGAACGTCCATTTGGTAAAGCTGACCAACTCCATTCCCTTTTTTCAATCGATCATATAATTCATCTCTTTTACTTTCCAGGTTAATCATCTTTGTCATATGTTTTATAAAGAAACGGACCGCCTTCACAAACAGAACCAGCAGGGCAACGTAGAATAATTGCCATAAAATATCGCCCATATTAAACATGAAATCACCCTACAACATTTCTACGGGTATGCATCACGAATCCCCTCCATAGGAAATAGACTCTGTTTTCATCAGAGCCTAAAAAACATTCCTATTCAAGATCAACTCCACCAATTGTTCGACAGACGGTTCCTTCGGCATCATGTCCAATGTAAATCCATAGTCTTTAAGTCTATTGCCGGTACTTTCCCCGATTACCCCGATGAGGGCTTGATTTAGCAGCCCTTCAACATCCACGTCTGCCTTTTTCCCATATTGCATAAGCATATCAACTGAATGCCGATTCGAAAATAGTACCGTTCCGACAGCTATCCCTTCCAGCATTCTCGGAAGGATTTCAAGAAATCTTTCATCGACAGATTTATCGACTGATTGAAAATAGTCTCCGTCCCCATGAGCAGGGTCTCTTTGATCTCTGTTTCGATCACCAACAACCAACAAGGTTCCGGCTTCCGACATCTCGGATTTGAGCTCGGCCATCAGTCCCCGTTGCTGTAAAGCCTTTTTCGATTTCCTTGATAACACATAAAGTTTAGAAGAAATCCGGCGGAAGTCAATAGCATGTTCAGTGAGTGAATCCAAGAATCCATGGACACTTTCGGGAGAAGTGAAGAGAATCCGATCATACAAAAGTAAAGAGAGCAGCTGACTTTCATCTATTTTCACTTTGGCCGCTTTCCATTTAGGAAACTCGATGACTTCGCCGCCAAGTTCATGCAGGGTTTCTGCCAAGGAACTTTTTGCCGTCCCGGTCCGGGCCACTAAAAACCGTTGCCCAAACAGTGGCTTCTTTTCGAACCATTGCAGTTTTCCCCTTAGTGAAATGATATCCCCGACCAAGGTGATCGCAGGATTGCCAAGCGACCTTTCACTTACCCTTTCGACGATATCATCCAAAGTCCCCTCGACACTTTCCTGTCTTCCATAAGTGCCCCATTGTATGACGAGTGCCGGCGTATTCCCCGGCTTTCCATGATTGATCAAATTTTCACGGATATGCGGAAGGTTGGCTACACCCATATAAAAGGCAACCGTATCGATGCTTTTCACAAGCCCGTTCCAATCCATATCCTTCTTCGTTTGGTCATGGCCCGTCACCATCGCAAAGGAACGTCCATAATCCCGATGCGTGACAGGGACTCCCGCGTACATGGATGCAGCAATGCTGGACGTAACCCCCGGAATGACTTCGAATGGGATTCCCACATCTTTCAACGATTCGGCTTCCTCCCCTACTCTTCCAAAAACGGAAGGATCCCCGCCTTTCAAGCGGACGACCCGATGCCCTGCCATTGCTTTGGAAACAAGAAGCTCATTGATTTCCCCTTGACTGATGCCATTCGTATAAGGTGTCTTGCCACAATATACCAATTCACAATCGAGGGTGGCAGCCTCCAACAGCTTTGGATTAAGCAATCTGTCATATAAAATGATGTCCGCTTTTTCAATCGCTTTTTGACCTTTTACGCTAATAAGGCCCACATCACCCGGACCAGCACCCACAAAATAGACCTTGCCCTTGGTCATGCCGAATTCACTCCTATCTGCTTGCTATTCCCTGATAATATTTCACCAGCTCCACCATTGCACTGCCCATCCGCTGATCTTCAGGATATATGACCCGCTCGATCCCTTCATCGATTATGACCTGCGCCGTTACCTTTCCGACCGCAAGAGCAATTACATCTGATGCAAACAGGTCGGTTATCTTATCCTCCGCACCTTGTTCACGGACAAAACTCATTAAATTTCGCGGCTGCGGTGCACTCGTGAACACAACCGAATCGATTTTGCCTTCAAGGATTTCTTGGATCAGCTGTTGCATCGTTTCTTTTTCAGGCGGTATATGTTCATATGGCAGGATTTCTTTATGTTCCACTTTTTGTTCATCCAACCAGTTCATCAAAAGAGGCGCCGGATCGCCGTGAAGCTGCAAAGCGACCTTTACACCTTCAGGCATATGGCCTTCCAGATTGCGAACAAGCCCTGCCGTACTGCCATCATCATCCCGGATTAACGGCTGCAGGCCAAGCTTTTTCAGCATATTCACCGTTTTATAGCCCCTGGCTGCAATTTTCATGGACTGTAAAGCTTCAATGAAACGATCTCCCGCTTCCATCTTCACTGCCGTTTTATATAATAATTCCGTCCCCACTCCCGTCGTCAGGATGATCCAATCGAACTCCCCTGCCATCAACCGGGTGACATCCTCTTCCAAATGGGAATCATCCAGGAATACCGTCCCCTGTGCCGGGCGAACGAGCGGGACTCCCCCAAGATTTTGAACGATTTTACTAAGTTCTTCCGTCTTCCTCGCTCCCAATAAAGCAACGGTCCTGCCATTAAGCTTACTCATCCATGCCCCTCCTATATGTACATTCAATTAAATCCATCTCACCCATTATACAAATTTTCAGTCTTTGAAACTATAAAAAACGAATTCGATATCAAAATCAACGCTTTTTCTTTCTTTAACCCTATATAAATTCAATGGAAAAGTGGATTGGCAGCATTTTTCTTCTTATAAGTCCAATACTCGTGAGTTCCGGGCTTTTACTCGTGAGTTTCGAGCAAATACCCGTGAGTTCCAGGCTTTTACTCGTGAGTTTGGGGCAAATACTCGTGAGTTCCGGACTTTTACTCGTGAGTTTGGGGCAAATACTCGTGAGTTCCAGGCTTTTACTCGTGAGTTTGGAACACAGTTAAAAAAAGCTGCCACCAGGACAGCCAGATTTTCACATTATTAACTTTTGTGAACGGCCATTTGGGCAATATGCTCCTGTTCCTTTTTTACAAAAACATCATATTGAGTGTTTTCATGGCGATGTTGAAAGTTATCAGAGCCTAAATTCATAGGCGTTTTCGTTTTGAATCGTATCCCTTCCCTTTCCAATTTCGCAACTACTTTAAAATAATTTTCATTCCCGAATGCCGTATAGATACATGTCCAATATTTATAGAAAATTAGTTTGGCAGTTACTGTACAGGCAATCACGAAGACTAGTATTCCAATCATTATATACACATCTTAGCTCCCTTTCATTTCGGGCTTTTTCGAAAATCCATCTTATATACTATATTCTTTGCCGTACATAACATTTCCTTTTTAAGTAAAGAAAGGGGACCCAGTTTTGGGTCCCCTTCTTCATATTTGCATTATTTTTCAGGAACGTTACAAGAACCGTCCGTACAGGTGTCACCTGTTGCTGGATCATTCACGATTGTAAGCGGATTTTCCTCAGCCCATACTTTTTTTAGCGTATCCAGGAATGCTTCCGTTGGCTGGGCGCCGGAGATTCCATACTTGCGGTTAATGACGAAGAAGGGCACACCTGTAATACCAAGCAGGCTTCCTTCTTGCTCATTTCCCCTAACCTCTGCCGTGAAAGCCGTTCCTGCCAGCATGGTCTCCGTCTCGGACTTTTCAAGGCCGGCCTCTTCAGCCAAACTAGCCAATGTAGCGTGATCGCCAATATGTTTGCCTTCGGTAAAGTAAGCTTTAAATAGGCGTTCATTCATTTCTTTCTCTTTACCTTTTGATTCAGCAAAGTGCATCAAGCGATGAGCATCGAACGAATTGGTTAAGACCACTTTGTTCAAATGATAATCGAGTCCCAATTCTTTAGCCTGTTGCGTCAGGTTTTGGCTGCTCGCTTCCACCTGCGCTTGGGACATGCCGTATTTCTTGGCCAACATTTCATTTTGAGTCATATTGATATCCCGCTCAGCCTCTGGATTCAACTCAAAACTGCGAAATGAGACCTCTACCTGATCTTTATTTTCAAACTGCTTTAACGCCTCTTCGAATCGACGCTTTCCTATATAACAGAACGGACATTGATAATCCGACCAAATTTCCACCTTCATGTAACTACCTCCTATTTTAAGTGCAATCGCATTAAGCACATTATATAATCCTGGGTATCCTCTTGCAAGGATATTACCCCAGACACTCATTTTCAAAATTGGTGAAGTCGACTTTTTTCATGAATTCTTCCAATGTATAGCCCTTTAGCAGGCGCAATGTTTCCTTTTCGGCTTCGTTCATGATCTCCTCCAATGCCGTATCCAGCTGCTTCCCGACTTCCCCGCATTCGCTCGTTTCCATACAAACAAGGCATTCCGGCCTTACCGCTTGATACACATCCGCCAAAGTAAGCTGAGACGCAGGCACCTTCAAGCTATAACCGCCTTCCCGTCCTTCCTTTGTTTCAACGATCCCCGCAGCTGCAAGCTGGGCCATCACCCTTCTTAAAAAAGTGGCGTGTGACTTCACCTTTAAGGCGATTGCCGAACTTGTCAGGAGCTTTTCGCTTTGTGCGAGCCAAACCAGAGAGTGAATGGCAATAGCGAAACGCGGCGGTCCGATTTGATTGTTTCGATTACCTGAAGACATGATTATCCCCCCTTACGCCCTATCCATGGTAAGGTCATTATACTATGTTACGTGCTCCTGAACAAATGGCGCAGTTTCCGTTTTTTCGACCCAGTGCACGATATTCCGGACTGGCAAAAGCATCTTTTGCCGGGTTTTCCAATTCTACTGAATAATTTGTACATTTTCATATAAATAAGCTTCTTCGGGTGCCTTTATTTTCTTCGACTCTCTTAAATCGATCACAGGTACGGGCTCCCCTTTATACCTTCCTTTTTTTAATGTCCCTGTAATCGTATACCAATCATTCGTCTTCATTCCTTCCACATTCCCGTTGACCATATATCCGTATAACGTCGCATCGACCACACAGCAGGACATGGAGAGGCGGGAGATGGCCATTTGTTTTTTCGTAAATGTATCCTCACGGTATATGAACCCCGAAATCTCTATTTCCTTCCCCTCGATCGTATCGAGGTTGTTCAGTAAATCATCCAGTACTTCAAAATAATTATCATCAGTTACTGAGATTTTCTCCCCATTCGCATGTTTCCCTGAATTATACGAGCTTACCAGCTGTGTCTGCTGCTTCGCCAGCCCCCTTTTCGCCAGTACTTCCCCGCTTAATGTAAAATCGGTCAAGATGAAGCCCAGAAGAATCGGAATGAAGAACAAACTATAATTCAGGACCAGTGCGGACGCGGAAGACTCTCCATTCGATCCGCAATCACAAGGATGTCCACCTGGTTTTTGTTTTTTCATTCGGATGAGGCTGATCACTAAAAAGGCAAAAAGCGCCGCCAATGCATATGGAATCATTTTGGGTGCAATCAATTTCGTTAAATATCCTGAAACATACAATTTAAAGATCATGAGACCCAGTCCAAGCAACAGCAATCCTTCAAGCCTCTGGATAAATAAACGTTTCATCAGAAGCCCCCCTTACTGATCAATCCACTTGCAATCAGGCATAGGCTGAAGACGATTGCGAAAACAAGCAGAACATACGTGACGACGAAGCTCCGTTTAAAACAGGACATCATGATCAGGACATTTTTCAAATCCAGCATGGGACCAAATACAAGAAAACCGAGTATGGAGCCTGGCAGGAAGCTATGGGAAAAGGAGGCAGCAACGAAAGCATCGGCTGATGAACAGAGTGAAAGCAAAAATGCAATGCCCATCATCAATGCCGTGCCTTTTATTGGCGCCTGACCAATACCGGCCATTACGGACCGATCCATAAACACTTGAAATACACTGGCAAGCAATGCTCCGATGATAAAGTATCTGCCGACCATAAAAAACTCCTGTGAAGTATGTTCCATGAAGCTTGTCCATTTACTGGACTGAAGATCATGTACATGCCCGTGTACCAGTTCCTGCTTCTCCTCTTTCACCACATCTTTCGTGCTGAATATATGAATGAATAAACCTGCAATTATGGCCGTCAGGACACAAAGAATGATTCTTCCATATAGAATGGACGGATTATTTTGGAAAGCATAATAAGTTGAGCCGAACACGATGACATTCAATATTGGGGCAGTTACGAGCAAGACCACACCTGCATGGATCGGGACACCCTTTTGGATCAATCTCCGGACGACCGGGATGATTGCACATTCGCAAACCGGAATGACCAGCGCCGCCCCTATCGCAGCAAAAATGGCCGTCAGGGGTCTTTTTGGTATCATCCGCTGAATGATTTCTTCACTGATGAACAACTGGATGAACGATGAGGCAATGGCCCCCAGGAACAGGAAAGGAATCGATTCTAAAAACAATCCCAAAAACACGACGAACACAGAGTGAAGCATCGGGTAGCCCGAGAAATCTAGCGCTTTGGGAATGAATAGATCGCCTAGGAAAAAGAATGCCAGCATCGAAAACAGCAGCATCACTAACAGCAAATTTCCCGTGTATCGTTTCAAAAGCATATTCTACCACCTCACAAATCAAAATTATTACGATTTAAGTCCGGATTCGGTCTAGTATATGCTTTTGATAGGATGAACAGAACATGAAAAAAAGAGAATGGAAGAACATTCCCCACCCTCATTTATTTCTTCGATATAAATCCCTGCTCTTGTAACCTTCTCCTAAAATCGTTTTCATTTCCTTGCGCCGTTTCACTTGGGTAGCCTCTTGTTTTGCACTATACACGTAACGGGCCCAATCCTTGCGATACCCCGGGGTAAGTGATTGATAAAACGCAAGCAAATCAGGAGAATCCTGCAAATCTTTCTCAATTTCTGAAACCATTTCGATATAATCATCTACTGATTGGCTTGCTTTAATAGATGGACGGTTCCTATTTTTCGAATCTTCTTTCAATCCGACTACCGTAAAGACATCATCCAACCCGACCATACGTGCAAACTTCAGGTCACTCGAGCCAACATAACCATCATCATCCGCACCAAGGCCTTGCATCAGATCATCACGATGAATATATGTAGCATATTCTTTATTACCTTTCTTGGGGTAAGCCAAATAAATATAGCCGTTTATACTCAAATGATTTTTCTCGATCACCTTATCCACGATTCCTTTTAAAGAATCCATATCCAATACAAAAGCAAATATAAGATCATAGGCAATTTCAGTAAGCTCTGTATCGTAATCCGGCAGCTCTGCTAAATAATCCGCCCCGGCTGGCAGATTCAAGACTGCCACCCTTTCATATTTATGTAAATTCAGTTTTTCTACTATTGTTTTAGCCATTGGCATTCACCATCCTCGTTCATTTTGTCCATCCTCAGTTTATAAGCTCCCCATTGCGTTAGCAACTTTTCTTATGGTTTCCTTATTCAAGAAAAAAAGGACGGGAAATAATTCTCCCGCCCTTTTTAAAATATTGGCTTGAACACCGAAGGCTAAAGCACCTAGTAACACACCAATCGATCAGCCTCCCATTGCATTACCCGCAAATGTAACATCATACAAGCCCCCATAGCTAATGGGGCAACATGCAACCTAAAGCTTCGTCTAAGTAACGGATTTTTAGCCAATAAACTTAACGTAATTTAATGGAACCGCCATCCACCATGATTGTTTGACCAGTAATATAATCAGAATCCTCACTTGCCAGGAATACAGCTGTACGCCCGATGTCACTTTCAAGCTCACCAAGTCTTCTTAGAGGAATTTTGGCTAGCATGCTTTGATAATATTCTGGTTGTTCTTCTGCCCATTGAAGCATGCCAGGTGATTTGGCAATCGGGGAAATGATATTTACATTGATGCCGAATGGACCGAATTCATTTGCTGCAACACGGGTAATTCCTCGGATTGCTTCTTTTGCTGCTGCATACGTACCTTGATTGACATCACCATTAATCCCTGCACCTGATGCAAAGTTAATGATTTTGCCCTGTGTTTCCTTTAAGTAAGGCAATGCGGCTTGCATGAGGTAGAAGGTTGGATAGAATCCAGTATTAAAGGATAAATCCAATTCTTTTTGTGTTGTGTCAGCAATGGAGGCCATTCGTGAAGCGTGTGCATTATTTACCAAGATATCGATTTTCCCGAATTTATCAGCCACTTCTTTAACAATTGAAGCCAATTTGTCATGCTCTGCTAGATTAGCTTGGATGAATATGGATTCTGGTTGATATTCTTGTAATTCTTTTATGGTTTGGTTCCCAAGCTCTTCATTTAAATCGATGATTGCCACTTTTGCTCCTTCTTTAACAAAAGCCATGGCCATACCTTTACCAATTCCGCCAGCTGCCCCAGTGATGATAGCGGTTTTCCCTTGAAGTCTACTCATTTTTCTATCCCCTTTTTAAAACATGTATTTTTAAAATGCAATGAACTGCCTGTATGCATATAGCATTCAATCATGCTTTTTACATCAGTATTATGAATATGCACTTGAGCATGAACCCATAATATATAACGTTGACTGATAAGTCAATCAAAAAGTTGACTGATGAGTCAACCAAAAATGCATTCGCTAAAAAACGAGGAGAATCACCCTTTTCCATCGAAATAAGTTAGTGAATGTTAAAAAGCCCCATCACTCACTATTTTTTATCATAAACTTATATGGTAGAGTGTTTATGAACAGAAAAATTTCCTACCGGTCTTTTTTTTAAATAAGCCATATGCAACAATGATGAAATATTATTCAGCAAGTGAGGAATCAACGATGGCTCCAAAAAATGATGAACAATTTAAGATAATCCGAGATCGACGCTATGAGGAAATCAGTAGTGCTGCACTGAAGATTTTCGCACGCAAGGGCTTTGCAGCAACAAAAATCAGCGATATTACTTCATCCGTGAATTTAAGTCATGGACTCTTTTACCATTACTTTAAATCAAAAGAGAATATTTATGTTTCCATTATCATGAACGTACTGGATATGTTCATTGAAACAGTGAATGAAGCGGAAAATAGAAAGGGCACACCTTGGGATCAACTGGTTTGGTTCACTGAACTTACTTTTTCCGGTTCACCAGAGGAAGCCTCGGACCGCCGTGTTCTTGTTAATGAAGCTCAACATTCTGACACGCTCTCTAATGAGATTAAACAAGAATTGAATCAAAAATATGCTACAGCCATGAAAGGGATTGCCCGTATTATCAGTAAAGGACAGCAGGAAGGAATTTTTGTCGATGGTGACCCATTAGAACTTGCCATTTACTTTATTTCACTTAATCAAGGACTTTTATTATGGAATTCAAAAGATATCCACCCCATTAAGGTTTCCGTTAACCAAGTAATGCGTCAATTACAGGTATAAACTTAAGTAATGTGCATAGGCATTAGGGTATCAACACTCCCGAAAAAAAGAATCTTCTGGAAATGCAGACCTGACTTCAGATCTGTATTTCTTCCTCCAAACATTATCATTGAAAACATTTCTTTTCGATGTACATGCGAGATATTTTTAGCCTCTTTCTCAAATAGAAACCTTGCTTAAAAGAATAGTGTCACACTCCTGCAAACATGAAGCACTAACATCCATGAATCCAACTTTAAATCAGGTGTTTTTCCCGTAGTTTTTATGCATTCTTTATGCAGTCAGATATCCCTTTGGTTTTCCTATATCAAAAATTCAGTGATGCTTTCATATGGGGTGTCACAAAAGGGGAGTTCTCATGAATTATATCGAGTATGATTTGCTATTCGAATCAAGAAAACAGTTAATAGAGGAAATTACGGAGCTGGATGAAAAAATGCTCCACCATAAGCCAGCACCTGAAGTATGGGGCATCGCCCAAATTTGCCATCATTTATATCTTACGGAACAGGTTTTTACAGAAGCTATAGCAAATGGCATTCGGGAAAGGGATTTTAATAATATCATTCAAAAAAACATTTACCTTGTTACTAATAGAAAAAAGAAATTCGTATCCCCTGACATCGTTTCACCCTCTTCAACCCCATTTCAATTATCGAGCCTTATGGATTTGCTGGGAGAATCAAGGGATCGATTATTACAGGTTCTTTATGATATGGATTCAGATATCTTGTTAAATAGAAAGAAAGCCAAGCATCCCCTGTTTGGGGACCTCTCATTGGATCAATGGATTGAATTATTATCCTTACATGAACAAAGGCATATCAAACAGATACAAGAAATAAAGTCCGCGCTTATATAAGCATTTCATGGCAATGACAACATTTAAATCGACTTCCAAACAAAGGGACCACTTCATTTTGTGGTCTTCTTTCATGCATTCTATGAAACGAACTCTACTTTCGGGGGCTGCACCAATTGATAGATGGGCAGAACCCCTATTTCCCAATTCTAGCATCAAGATGATACTTTAAGTTTCCTTTTGATTTGTGTTGCGAAGATTTCAAGACAGATTGCAATCATCAGGATAAAATAAGTGATTGCTCCAATTTCACTCAAGTCAAAGTAAAATCCACTTGCCATGAACATATCGAAGCCTATTCCTCCTGCGCCTGCCGCTGCGCCCATTGCGACCGCCACTGCAAAATTGATTTCAAAGCGCATGAAAGTCCAAGAAATGATATAAGTGATCGAGGATGGAATGATGACTTGGAACACGATTTGCCACCAATTCGCACCGCTTGCTTGCAGGGCTTCTATAGCACCTTTATCAATTTCCTCAAAGGATTCCGAGTAGGCCTTTACAAGGTAACTTATGGAGTGAAACGTCATCCCTATAACTGCCGCTACACTGCCCAACCCTGCAGCGACTGCGAAAATGAGGACCCATAACACGGTAGGCACGGCTCTAATCAGGGCAACCGATCCCTTTATGACAATTGATAATGACTTGGACGAGATATTTCCAGCCGCTAATAGTCCCAACATCAGGGCAATGATTGCACCAAATATTGTCGTTAAGAAAGCTAAACCTAATGTAACCGACACCTGATAAAGCGCTTGGGTGAAGGTAAAGTGCTTCAAATGCGGCTCAAAAAACATGGTCTTCAAATTATCGACGGTCAATAATAGCGCGTCCCACAGTTTTACATCCTTATAATCAAAACTGGCAAAGGCGTATATGGTCAAAACTGCTAGTACCAGCACACTCAACCTAATGGCGATCGAGGATTTCGCGAAGGGCTTTTTGGATAGTCGTTCAAGTAGCATTCTATCTATATCCTGGCCAGTAGGAGAAGGAATTGGTTTGATCGGACCCTCTGCCTGCATTATAAAATCACCCTCCTCACATAATTTGAGATCAATTCAATACATAATATTGAAATGATGATCGTTATGACGACAAGACTGGCAATGTCATAACTCAAGTTTTTATAATAAAGATTAAACGTAAAACCAATACCCGATCCTGTAAGCAGTCCGACCAATGTTGCATTCCTGATATTCGTTTCAATCATAAAAAGTACCCAGCTGATCATTTGCGGAATTGCTGAAGGGATAACAGACTGCGAAATGACGGTTAGATAACTTGCGCCGGTAGTCTGCAAAGCTTCTACGGAACTGCAGCTCACTTCATCGATCGTTTCAATGAAAGCTCGTGTTAAAAAACCGAAAGATCCAAAAAACAAGGCAAAATAACCGGTCAAGGAACTTTGTCCGAATGAAAATAACAGAACTAACGCCCATATTGAAACATCAATATTTCTAAATAAAACGGCTACCCCGCGGCTAAACCCTCCGAAAAAAGCATTCACCCTTGTCGTATTGGAACCCAATATCGCAAATACAAAGGCCAATATTCCCGCGAGTGTGGTTGCAGCAACGGATATTAACAGCGTTTCTTTCAGCTTTATCAAAATGTCCGGGAGTTTGGTAAGGGAATCCTTTGTTGGATAAAAATTCGATAACGACCATTGTATGGCCTTAGGAACCGAAGTAACCCCTTTTGCGATGCTGAATTCTGTAATGATAATGGAAACAGCCGTCGCAGTCCCTATAAGCAAAAACAATGCAAGTGAATTTCTTCTCTTCTTTGCAAAAACATCAGCCGACATGGGAACCTCCCAAATCAAAAATCAATTTTCCTTCATCTGATCCATAAATCTGATGGATATCATTTGAGGAAATATTTTGAGTTGTGCCATTGAAAACAATCTTTCCGCCATTCACACCGATGATTCGATCCGAATATTTCAGGGCAACATCGACTTGATGCAGGTTGACTACGACTGTGATTCCCATGGAATTGCAGATATTCCTTAAATGATCCATGATCACTTTGGAAGAATTCGGGTCAAGGGAGGCAATCGGTTCATCGCATAATAGCAATTTAGGATTTTGGATAAGCGCCCGCGCAATGCCAACCCGTTGTTTCTGGCCTCCGCTCAACTGGTCGGATCTTTTATAGATCAGATCTTCCAGACCGAGAATTTGGAGAACTTTAGCAGCCTGAAGTTTCTCCTCTTCACTATAAAGGCCAAGGATCCCAGCCAGTGTGGATTTATAGCCTAATCGTCCATGCAGGGTATTTTCAATCACACTTAGTCTATTTACAAGATTGTAATGTTGAAAAACCATCCCTATTTTCCTGCGTACTTTCTTTAACTCCCTTTTATTCACCTTGTATACATGATCATTATCAAAAATGATTTCTCCGCTAGAAGCATCGATCATCCTATTGATGCACCGAAGGAGAGTTGATTTCCCTGCTCCAGATGGCCCTATGATGGAAACGAACTCTCCTTCTTTCACAGTGAAGTCAATATTGGATAACGCCTTTGTACCATTTCCAAAATGTTTTGAGACATTTTTCACTTCCAATAATGTTTTCATGTATGAACCTCCTGCATTTTACTGCCTTTATTTCGATAATTCCCGAATTGGATTGAACCAGTCATCCTCGACTTCTACCATTTTTTCTTTTTCGCTCACCCGTTTAAATAGACCTGATGACTTAGAATCTTCCGGTACAAAAACTTTCTCGTTATTTGCCATTTCATCGGACATCAATGTTTCAAGAATTTTTTTACGTGTTTCATCACTGACTAATTCGGTGTTGACAACAAAAGGTGCATTCAGAACCGGAGTCACTGAAATGAGTGAGAAAGTTTTATCTACAACTGTGTTAAAGGGTTCAGCTGCATTCTTCTTAACCTTATACACGGCACCTGCTTTATTCTCTTCCCCATCAGCCAGCTCTACATAATTATCGACACATGTGTCACAAAAAGCCGCCACTTCCGCTTTCCCGGTCAAAAGATTAACAGCCGATCCTTGGTGTGAACCGCCATAAAGAACTTCACTGAAGAATTTATCTTTCCCGCCTTCCAATAAATCCTCGGCCTTTAATTCCTTAAACTTATCTTGCTGAGAAAAATAATCAACGATTCCTGTGGAAGGAACTTTGAAACCGGATGTAGAGCTATTTGATACGAAAGAAAACTTTTTCCCTTGGATACCATCAATTTTGTATTCGCCGTTGATTTTATAGTCATCTGTATTTTGAACGGCCAGCCAGCTATTATAGACTGCATCATCCAACGTACCTGATTCACCGCTTGGAACAACTAGAGGCTGAACACTATCGTTTTTGTTGTTTGCTTCAATATATCCTTGCGCTCCCAGGAATGCTAAATCTGCGTTTCCATTAGCAATTGCCTCGATTGCAATGTTATAATCCGTAGTGGTCTTATGCTCGACTTTCATTCCTGTCGCATCCTCCAAGATCTTCCCGATTTCATCGCGGGCTTCCCCTAAATCTTCCCCGGATTCATTTGGCAGCCATGCCACGGTTAATGTATCATCTTCATTTGCACCTGTTGAACTGGTAGAAGAACAGCCTGTGAACACCAGTAAAATAACTAACATCAATATGGACACCATCGATTTTTTCACGTTAAATCTTCCCTCCCATTTAAAAGATCTTTTCTTATTTCAACACTTCCCATATAACAATACCGGTACAATGCTAACCTGCCGTTAAGGGGGCTGAATATTCAGTAAAATTTATGTGAATTCGTCGTTAAATTTTTTGAATGGCTTGAGTGAAACATCCATTGTGTATGCTATATTCTTTATTCACTAACCGATTCATGAACTCCAAGTCATGAAAAATGCCCAGCATTGTCGTTCCTTCGTTCATTAGCTGTTCCAGCAGGGTTTTCACCTTCACTTTAGAATCGTGATCCAAACTTGCAGTCGGTTCATCCAGCAGGAGGAGCCGCGGCCTTTTCACCATTGCCCTTGCTATATTTAACCTTAGCTTCTCCCCTCCTGAAAAAGTAGCAGGGTAATTGTCCCATAGCTCTTTTCCTATTTCAAAGTGGTCGAGAATTTTTTCCGTTTCGATATTGGCCATTTCCCTGGTTTGTCCCATTTCAAGGATGGCACCGGTAACGAGCTGCCTTGCTGTAGTTCTTGGCATGACATTTAAAAATTGGGATACATAGCCTATCTCATGCTTACGCAGGTATATCATTTCCCTTTCAGTAGCTTTTGCCAGATTAATCGCACCATAGTGGGAAGATTCATACCGGATGACTCCTTTTTGAACTCGATAGGTACCATAAATCGATTTTAGGATCGTAGATTTTCCGCTGCCACTCTTGCCTGTAATGCCAATGAATTCGCCTTTTTTCACTGTGATCGTAATGTTGCTGACCGCATGGATATTCTTGCGTTGATTATGTAAAATAAAAGACTTGGATAAATCACTGATCTCCAATATGTTCTCCATTTTGCCACCCGCTTTCTAAAATTCAAATCCTGTAATTCGTTTTTTGAATCATTTTTCCGTCTACAATCACAGTTGTTATTACAGGGAAATCACCCGAAATTTTTTCAATGATAAGTATGTCAGCCTTTTTCCCTTCGTAAATCGATCCAATTTCGTCCTCCATCTTGACTGCCCTAGCGGGATTAATCGTAACTAGCTTAAACATATCGACAAGATCCATCCCATGGTTTTCGACCAATTCAAACATTGAATGCAGCAGGGACGCAGGGTAATAATCACTGCATAATATGTCTATGCTTCCATCTTGAATGGCTTCAGAGGCACTTAAGTTCCCGCTGTGAGAACCTCCCAAAAGCACATTCGGTGCACCGGCTATGGTATACATCCCCATATCATGGGCCTTACGGGCAATTTCAAGTGTGATTGGAAATTCACTTATACTCGTTCCAAAGCTGTGAACCAATTCAAGCTTCTCTATTGAATCATCATCATGTGAGGCAACGGCTATATTATTTTCCCTTGCTAGAAGTGCAATTTCCTTCATTCTTTCAATCGTCAGCTTTTCTTTCACTTGATGAGTCCGGATCATCACATCAATGGCTTCATCACTATAATTGTTATATCCCCTTAAAGTGTTTCGATATATCTCTAGATGCCGATACTGCCCTTGTCCTGGAGTGTGGTCCATGAATGAGACCAGATGCACTTTCTTTTCGGAAACATATTCTTTTAAACTATCAATATCCTCCAAATTATCGATTTCATACCGGGCATGAAACCGATGACGGACCAGGTGCTTCATCGTATGTGTTTGATCAATTAAGTCGATGAGCTTCCTTACATTCTCAGGCTCCCGAATTGGCTTATATGCGTATTCAGTGGATTTATAGAGCGACAGGGAATGAAACATGGTCGTGATCCCGTGCGTGATCAGTTCCTTTTCCGTTTCTCTTAAGCTCAAATGAAAATTCATTAAAGAAGTCGGCCGCGGCGCAGTCATATGTTCAATATAATCCGAATGGAGATCAATGAAACCGGGTGAAACATATCCACCCAAAGCGTCCAGCACTTCCATCCCAGGACTCGTTTCTATTTCTCCCACAGGTGCAATCCGGCAAATTCTATCATCCTTAATTAAGAGATCATGGTCCATCAGGATCGAGTCTTCCGTTATTATTTTCCCATTTTTAATCAGCAACAATGTCTCTTCCCCCATTTTCCTATAGATTCTTTTAGAGCAGTGAGTGTACTAATTGTTGGGTATAAGGATGCTGTGGATCTTCGAGTATTTGATCTGTTAAACCTTGCTCGATTACTTTCCCCTCCAGCATGACGAGCGTACGATCTGCAAGCATTCGGATTACGCCCAAATCATGGGATACCAATACAATGCTGATATTCAAATCTCTTTGGAGACCTTTAATTAGATCCAATACACTTGCTTGAACGGATAAATCCAAACCCGTGGTGACCTCATCCAAAAGCAGTATGGGGGGATTGTTGGACAATGCTTTGGCTATCTGGACCCGTTGCTGCATTCCGCCTGAGAAATTCCTTGGTTCTTCTTTCATTCGATGAATGGGAATATTGACTGCTTCAAGGAGCTCGGCGCCTCTTGTTTCCATTCTGCCAACATGTCTGTTCCCAGCTGAAATTAACTTTTCGGCTATATTGCCTATCGAGGAGAAATCCATTTTCAACCCTAGAATCGGGTTTTGATAAACCTTCCCCATCAGGTGGTTTCGAACGAATCTTTTTTTCTGGGCAGACTCCATGAATAAATTCTTTTTTCCATCCTCAAAGCCAGCCACATACATTTCTCCATCAGTTACTTCTTCATCAAAATATAAACTTTTCATCAAAGTGGATTTGCCGCTGCCGCTTTCCCCTACAATTCCGAGAACTTCACCGTGATACAAATCAAACGTCACATCTCTACAGGCATATACCGTCCCGCATTCGTGACAATAGTTTTTCGCCACTTTTCCAAATTTCATATGTTTACAAATTGAACATCCGTTACCGTACTGTTTGTTCATTTGTTTAACCGATAATACGGGTACCTCTAGCACAGACATTTAATTCACTCCCAATGATTGTTTTTGATTGACCATTTCAAGGCAATTGCTTGTATCATTGCATAGGAAATACGTTTCCCCTGATTCCTCATCAACAAGTTCATCCAAAAACACATCATTGGACCCGCAGAGAATGCAAGCATGATTTGTAAAGGACTCGATTTCAAATTCGTAATCATCAAATGCCAAAGATGATACATTTGTATAAGGAGGTACTGCATATACTTTTTTCTCCCTGCCTGCACCTAACAAAATGAGTGCTTCGCTTTCGTCCAGCTTGGCATTATCGAATCTTGGTATTGGACTTGGTGCCATTACATACCTGTCGTGGACCATCACCGGATGGTCTGCATCCGTCGCCATTATTCCGTACTTCATGATTTGTTCAAATAACATAAGCCATGCACCGCTATACTCTCTCTCAGCATGAAGCTTTTTCGTTTCATGTTCGCTCGGCTCAAAATTCCTTAAAGGTTCCGGTAATGGAACTTGAAGAATTAAAATCTGGTCTCGTTGCAACGGCACTTCCGGCACCCTGTGCCTGGACTGGATTAAAGAAGCATCTTTTGTGCTATCCGTTGTCCTTACCCCAGTGGTGTCAGATACGAGTTTTTTTATATTAACGGCATTAACGGATTCATCCGAGCCTTGGTCGATCACCTTAAGGACGTCATCCTTTCCGATCAATGACAATGTCAACTGCAGGCCGCCCGTGCCCCAACCACGCCCAATCGGCATTTCCCTTGAAGCGAATGGGACTTGATAACCGGGAATGGCAATTGCCTTCAGTGTAGCCCTTCTAATTTCCCGTTTCGACCCTTCATCAAAGAATGCAAAATTATAGGTTTTATTCATCCAATCCAACCTCCTGCTCTGTGGTCTTATCTTTTGACTTCCGAATGCTATCAAGCTTGGATTGGAACGTAACATAATGAGGCATCTTCAAATGGGAGATGAAGCCCGTTGATTCCACTGAATCTATATGATAAAGGACGAATTCCTCGTTGTGACTTGGAAACTCCTTGTTTGGCTTTTCCAGGCAATTATCCAGGATGCCCATTGCGATAGCTTTTGTTTCATTTTGTCCCATGCACATGCCATAGCCAATTTCAAACTCTATTTCTTTTTTGCCTTGTTCTTTCTCTACCGTAAGCGGAATGAGCATCTCTACCTCCGTTGCTGTAAAGTCCCCAATATAATAGCTATCTTCCCCTTGCCCTTCGTCCAGCAGCGGGTGATCGAGATGGACGGGCAGCCGACCTACGCGCAGCTCCCCTACTGTCGGGTGCAGTGCACCATATCCACGAATGACTGCATAAGCAAGTGATGTCACTGCACCGGTTTGGCCTCTTGTTAAAATTTGCAGGCGTTCACTCCGCATTGAAGGAAACTCCAGACTTTTCCTTGTAACGTCCCCGGGCTGCAAATCATTGTTTTCACAGTTTGCTAATAAGCCTTCATTTCTTAAGTAGTCCAAAACTTTAGGCAGAGAGTTTAAATCAGCCGTCTGGTTCTGATATTCTGTTGAATGATTTTCTTCTTGAAAAGCCCGTAACCAATCTTGAATGCTTAGATCCGATTCATCTTCCAGCTCCGAATCTAGTAACCGATGTGTATAATCGGTCGTGGCACCTAAAATCTGTCCGCCAGGTACATCCTTAAAACTAGCTGAAATCCGCCGTTCCACTTTCATATTTTCAGAACTGATCACACGTGAAACATGTTTTCGCGGCAAAGTGGATCGATAGGCCCTCAAGAGAAAAACAGCTTCTTCCGGATTGCCTTCAGCCTGTTTAATGGCAAGTGCAGCCAGTGATTGATCATACAAACTGCTTTCTGACATAACCTGATCAATCAACCCTCTCATCCCAGCTTCTATCTTATGCAGCTCTATAGCCGTCCCTTTTTTGACCCGTTCATACTTTAAGCGTTTGATGGATTCCTCAATCGCCTTTGTTCCTCCCTTTACTGCAACATATCCCATATCATCTCACCCCCATTTTCTTTGATTTGAGTCGTTCTCGGTAAAGCTATTAAACGATCTTGTCGATCCACAAAATACATATCGATTCCTAAAGGGAATTCTATGTTTTTTTCGTTCCTTACACCAAGCCAGGCGGATACATTCGGGAGGCTTATGAATGATTCCTCTTGAATTCCCGGTCCAGATAGAATCATTGAGTCCCCTTTCGTTACATCCGGCACTTCTAGAATGATCATGGCCGATTCATGGGGGTTAAACAGATTTCCTACCTTAGCTTTATTTATCGCTTCCTTCATTTGCTCCTCGGAGGCATCATGTAAAATAAAGATAAAATCCGCTTCCGGCAAATCGACAGGCTTTGAATAAGTAAGCTGATTGATCATTCTTGACACCGCCTCCCCCTCCTTTGCAATGACCTTAAAAGTCACTTCAGGGTCAAGTACAGTAAGTGCAAGCAGGATGGTCGAAGATAGGCATTCCAGTTGAACATCCAATGTCCTGGCTTCCCTTTCCAGAACCACTAAAGTTCCAGGTCTTGAAGTCGCCGTTACAAGCTTTCTATAAACAGTTTGTATATCATGAACTACATCCAAATTCATTACTTTCCCCCCCTTATTGAACATCCATTGTTTCAAAGTTAACCCTGGTTCTTAAGATTGATCGATTCAGCTCTTGAAGATTTTTCTGTATATTCTCCTTCTCATTTTCCAAAACATGTGACCATGATCTCGTTTCGCCAAGATCAGCCTGATAAGCAGCATCAATGATAGCTAAACGATGTGCCAGCTCTTCCCGATGCCCCTTAACGATTCCAATCCCGATTGAATCCTGGATTTGGACCGTGCATTCAGTCACCAGCATTTCCCCAAGATAAAACAAGCTCTTTTTTGCCGTTTCCCTTGTTTTTAGCAACACAAGGGCACTCTCTGGCTTTTGAATGACGGTAACTTTATATTTCATTGCTATTTCCTTGGCAAATTCCTTCGCAATGTCCTCAGAGCCTTGAATCAAAATCTCGGTTCTTTCCCTTCTTCTCATTCCATTGGCCTCCAATGTTTTAGTTTCCCGCTACATCTTCAATGTATCTTGTTGCCAAGTGAGCGTACGTTAAGAAAGAGTAAATCTTTGTATGAAATTTGTTAAAGCCTGACCTACACTATTCAAAATTTCGTGCCATTACTGGTGAATTCGAGCTTTACTCGTGAGTTTTGTACTTTTACTCGTGAATTCGAAGCATTTACTCGTGAATTCGAAGCATTTACTCGTGAGTTTCGTACTTTTACTCGTGAATTCAGAGCATTTACTTGTGAATTCGAGCGATATCTTGAATGGAAGTTTTTATATAACATAAGTGAAACAATCGCTTCGATAGATTATGACCGTGTGCTCAAGGACTTTATTACTCCGCTTATCCCGGCATAACGATTCCACTTGCAAAAGTGGAATTAAACTTGAACACTGCAAAATATCCCGTTCGAAAAGAGTAGGAAAAATCACGTTCAGTGTACTGCTGCTGGATCCGAATTCCACGAACCCACGCTGCCGATAATATTGAAACATAGAGGTAATGTCAGGACCGTCCTTTTCAATTTCAGGAAATGTTGATTTTGCTACAAAAGATGTATGAAGAGCAATCGGGAAACCGTCCATTAACCTAAGCCTGCCAATTTTAAAGACCAAGTCATCCCTTTCCGCCTCGAGGCTTTGAAAAATCTTCTGATCATAAGAAATTTCTTCGCAAAAAATAGTATCCGTTTGAAAGGAAAACTGGAATTCTTTCATTTTCTCGGTGAAACTGACATCTCCGGATAGAATTAACGGAATTTGCTTCTTGCTTTCCTGGACATAACTTCCCTTACCTTGCTTTGAATAGATAAAGCCTAAATCTTGAAGCTGCTCGTATGCCTTCCTGACAACCATTCTTGGAACATTAAATTGATCAGCGAGTATATGCTCCGATGGTAACTTTTTATCCAATTGAAAGGTCCCACTCTTAATTTCCGATATTAAATGATCTACTAAAAAGTTTTTTTCCGCCAACAGAAATCCCCCTTTATATATTAGATCAGCCCAATACCTACTTTTCCTTGTTACTGTCAGTGTAATGAGAAAATATGAAGCTACCATGATTTTCTTGTAAAAAAAAAGTCCTGGTCAAATACCAGAACGAAAGGGAATATTTTTTTATGGACCTTTTCATTACAGCATCCTGCATCGCTCAGTCTTTCAAATTGCTCATCCAGCATATGATCAGGTCGCTTTCACAGCAAAATTCCCTGGTTTCATAAATCGATATTTTTCAATACCACATCATTAATGGACATGCTTTTTTTCCTTAATTTCAAAGCATCCACACATTCCTTTCCAGGGCTCATACTGCCAAGCCGAATCGGCTTCTCCCCATAATCCCCATGAAAATCCGACCCTCCTGTCTTAATGAGATTATATTGATCTGCATATGAAATCGCTCTTTCCTCTTCTTCATGACCATGATGCGGATGAAGAACCTCAATCCCTTCAAGCCCTGCTTCTACAAGATCAGGAATCATTTCGAAGCTCCCGTATTGTCCAGGATGAGCAAGGACCGGAACGCCCCCGGCAGCACGAATCGCCTTCACAGCAAGGATCGCATCCACATACTCCATAGGAATGAAAGCAATGCCTGGCTCTTCTCCATTTTGGCCGCGACTGAAGATCTTCTTATACAAATCTCCATAGATGGAATCCGTATACCCCGATTCCCTTAGTGCCAGCATAATATGCTGTTTATAAACGCCGGTTCCTCCCTTGAATTTAGAAACCTGATCCCAAGTTATTCGATATCCTGCATGAATCAGCCGTTCCACCATTTTTTCAGAAGCTGCATTCCTCTTATGAATCAGTGGATTACATAGCTCCTCAAGTGCCTTATGACCAGGCTCAACAAAATAGCCCAAAATATGTACACGCCTTCCTCTTGCAAAGTCATAACCAGAAACTTCTATACCAGGGATGATTTCAATTCCTATTTCCTTTCCCCGTGCCACCATCTCATGCAATCTCATCGTTGTATCGTGATTCGTAATCGCTAAATGGCCAATCCTCTCCCTTTTTGCAACCTCCAATAGTTCTTCAAAAGAACTGGAACCATCTGAAATGTTCGTATGACAATGTAATTCAACCTTCATGCCAATCCCCCCATTCTTATTCGTTACCCATCATCATTTTAACTTAGTGCCATGTCGGTCCCGTTAAGAAGATGTAAAAAAACGTAAAAGTGCAAAAGCCATACAGTTTGGTGAAAATACTTAAGTATTAAAGGCAGCAGACAAATAAAAACATCCGAGTTGATTCCAGAAATTCATTCATTCCCGTCGACTGTCTGTCAAGCCTCATCAAAGCAAGCGTCTCCGGGGCTTCGGCTAGCCAGTTATTCGGCAGGAGTGTCGCAAATTTCTTCAATCCTTTTAAGGATTACTGTAAAAAAACATGAAGGATAACCTTGTCTTAACGATGGTTCGGGATGAGACCCTTCCCATTAGGTCGACAACATAAAGAAAAGCGAGTGCACCTGCAGATTTTTTTTTAAACATTCCAGTTGATTGGAGCGGGCGCCGAGGAGGCTACCGGACCGCCCGCGGAAAGCGAGTGCCTGAAGAGGAAATCAACATTCCAAAGTACCATGTTCGTTCGTCTTTTTTAGCTTCCTGCCCTGTAACGGATTTTCCATCAAACTGAAATAAAATCAAAATAAAACCATTAAAAATTTTGACTTACTGTCAAAAATGATGTACATTACCTATTGGGCGAACAATTTTAATAAACAAAGATAAAAATATTCGTATATAGAGGTGCATAACATGGAAAACGTGTTTGATTATGAAGATATTCAATTAATTCCTGCAAAATGTGTAGTAAATAGTCGTTCTGAGTGTGATACATCCGTTACATTGGGTAAACATACATTCAAGTTACCTGTAGTACCTGCCAATATGCAAACGATCATTGATGAAAAGATTGCCATTTACTTAGCTGAAAACGGTTACTTCTATGTAATGCATCGTTTTGAGCCAGAAAAACGACTGACTTTCATTAAAGATATGCATTCACGAGAATTGATCGCTTCCATCAGTGTAGGCGTTAAAGAAGAAGAATACGGATTCATTGAACAATT
This sequence comes from Brevibacillus sp. JNUCC-41, assembly GCF_014844095.1. NCBI lineage: Bacteria > Bacillati > Bacillota > Bacilli > Caryophanales > Bacillaceae > Peribacillus > Peribacillus sp. JNUCC41. The sequence continues at coordinate 405,359 of NZ_CP062163.1, forward strand.
ATCGGCTGACAACATTGTACCTGAATACATTACTATAGATATTGCACACGGCCATTCCAATGCCGTGATAAAGATGATACAGCATATTAAAAAACATTTACCTGAAAGTTTTGTCATTGCAGGAAATGTGGGAACTCCTGAAGCCGTTCGGGAATTGGAACATGCCGGTGCGGATGCTACAAAGGTTGGCATCGGGCCAGGGAAAGTTTGCATCACTAAAATCAAGACTGGATTTGGAACGGGTGGCTGGCAGCTAGCTGCACTTCGCTGGTGTGCAAAAGCGGCGAGCAAACCAATCATAGCTGACGGCGGCATTCGCACGAACGGTGATATTGCTAAATCAGTTAGATTTGGAGCTTCCATGGTCATGATCGGTTCACTATTTGCTGGACATGAAGAATCTCCAGGGCAAACGATCGAGAAAGATGGAAAGGCCTTTAAAGAATACTTTGGTTCAGCTTCTGAATTCCAAAAAGGTGAGAAGAAAAACGTTGAAGGTAAAAAGATGTATGTCGAGCACAAAGGATCTTTGGAAGATACGTTGAAGGAAATGGAACAAGACCTTCAGTCTTCCATTTCATATGCCGGCGGAACCAAGTTGGAAGCCATCCGGAATGTGGATTATGTGGTCGTTAAGAACTCTATCTTTAACGGTGACAAAGTTTATTAAGAAGGAATCATTAAACGTAAAAAAGAACGGCCTAATCAATGGATTAGGCCGTTTTTTATAATAATTATATCTTTTTAACAAATTGGGATTTTAATTTCATTGCACCAAAACCATCAATCTTGCAATCAATATCATGATCTCCATCAACTAGACGGATGCTTTTGACTTTAGTGCCCATTTTTAAGACGGATGAGCTCCCTTTCACTTTAAGGTCCTTGATTACCGTAACGGTATCACCATCGTTCAAGGCATTTCCATTAGCATCCTTGATGGTCTTCTTTTGATCATCATTTTCCGTTTCCGGTTCCACCCCCCACTCATGGGCGCATTCCGGGCAAACAAAAAGACTTCCATCTTCGTATGTATATTCTGAATCACATGCAGGGCAATTAGGAAAATCAGACATAAATTCACTTCCTCCATTCGTTATTGTCAATTCTAATATAATAATGGTTTACACACAACCGGAGTCTATTACAGCTCCTGTTCCTCCCTTCCTCTAGAACCTATAGAGTTTTTACTATATACTTTTAAGAAAAAGCTGGAAAGTGCGGTGACCCCCTTGTTTAAACTACTATTGATAGAAGATGATACGACGTTATTCAATGAAATTAAAGATAGATTGGCACAATGGTCTTATGATATATACGGAATCGGCGATTTTAGTAAAGTGGTTCAGGAATTCACTGAAATAAAACCTGATTTGGTCATCATTGATATACAGTTGCCGAAGTTCGATGGGTTTCATTGGTGCAGAATGATCCGGTCCCATTCCAATGTTCCCATCATCTTTTTATCTTCACGTGATCATCCTACCGACATGGTGATGTCCATGCAGCTTGGAGCTGATGATTTTATCCAGAAGCCTTTTCATTTCGATGTACTCATCGCAAAGATACAGGCCACCCTGCGCCGTGTCTATAATTACAATACCGAAAAGGTCGAATTGAAAACCTGGTGCGGTGCAACTGTGGATTACGAGAAGAACACGGTATCGGCCGAGACTGGCACAATCGAATTGACGAAAAATGAAATTTTCATCTTGAAAAAGCTCATTGAACAGAAAAACAAGATCGTAAGCCGCGAAGAATTGATCAACAGCTTATGGGATGACAAACGTTTCATAAGCGATAACACCCTTACAGTGAATGTGAACCGTTTACGAAAGAGATTGGATGAACTGGGTTTAGGACATTTCATCGAAACGAAGGTTGGACAGGGTTATATCGCCGTAGAAGAGGCAAATGCATGATCAGGAAATATCTCGTGGAAAGGCTCAGCTGGATCATATTCTACATACTTCTTCATCTATTCATTATCTTCGTCGCTTATCTTGATTCGGCCATTCCGTTAAAGCCCATCCTGTATATTGTTTTTTTATCATTGCTCATATTCATTATATTTTTGATATTCCGCTATAAGAAGGAAACCTATTTTTATAAAAGTTTAGAAGCGCGGGAAGACAACCTGGATATTACGAATATAGCCGAACCAGAAAGCCCTTTCGAAAGGATCATAGAAAACAGCATCATGAACCAAACCGAAATATTGAAGCATTCCGCATCAATTGGTCAAATGACTTTAGAGCAGGAGAAGGATGACTTATTAGCTTGGATTCATGAAGTGAAGACACCATTGACGGCGATGCATTTAATGATTGACCGCTTGGATGATGAATTGCTGAAATCGCATTTGACTTATGAGTGGCTGCGCATTCACCTGCTTCTTGATCAGCAGCTCCACCAAGGGCGCTTGCCTTTCATCAAAAATGATTTGTATATAGAGAAAACCGATTTGGAAACAATAATCTTTGATGAGATTAAAACGCTGCAATCATGGTGCATTCAAAAAGGGATCGGCTTCGACATACAATTGGATGTAACCGAAGTGCTTACCGATGCCAAATGGCTGGCCTTCATCATGAGGCAGCTCCTGACCAACTCCATTAAATACAGTGAAAACTCGGATATCGCGATATATAGCCATGAACAGGCTGGACAAACGGTTCTTGAAGTGAAGGATTCTGGACGGGGCATCGACCCAAAGGATTTATCCCGCATATTTGATAAAGGATTCACTTCCACGACAAATCATCGTGACACTGCGGCAACTGGCATGGGTTTATATTTAACAAAGAATGCAGCCGAGTCCCTATTCATCTCCATTGACGTGAAATCAGAGCTTGGAACCGGAACGACCTTTATCTTGACCTTCCCAAAAAGAAATGATTTCGTGAATATCACAAGCATGTGACAAAAGTGTCACATGCTTTTATTCTTTGTTCGTCCAAACGAAGGAAAAGAAATTCACGGCCTTTTATAATGAGGATATAGAAAAAAAGGAGTGTATCCAAATGAATATATTAGAAGCGAAAAAAATCCATAAAATCTATGGTAATAAATTCAATAAACAAGAAGTATTAAAGGGTCTTGATATAAGCATACAAGAAGGTGAATTCGTAAGTATCATGGGTGCATCCGGTTCGGGAAAAACGACTTTGCTTAATGTCCTTTCCTCGATCGATAAAATCAGCAACGGCACCATTACAATCGATGGAAAAGTGATTTCAGGGATGAAAGAAAAGCAGTTGGCCGAATTTCGGAAGAACCATCTAGGCTTCATCTTCCAGGAATATAACTTATTGGACACCCTGACCGTCAAAGAAAATATCCTTCTGCCCTTATCCATTACAAAAACACCCCATAATGAAGCGGCACAAAGGTTTGAAGCCGTGGCGAAGGAACTGGGCATATATGAAGTGAAAGATAAATACCCAAATGAAATTTCCGGCGGTCAAAAACAGCGCACGTCTGCAGCACGGGCTTTCATCCATGACCCAAGCATCATTTTTGCGGATGAACCGACTGGGGCGCTTGACTCCAAATCAGCTTCCGATTTACTGAACAAACTGAGCGAAATGAATCAAAAGCGCAAAGCGACCATCATCATGGTAACCCACGACCCAGTGGCGGCCAGTTATTGCAGCCGAGTCATTTTCATTAAAGATGGACAAATATATACACAATTGAATAAAGGGGAACAATCCAGACAAACCTTCTTCAAGGACATCATGAAAACACAAGGTGTATTGGGAGGGGTTCAAAATGAGCATTAATCAACTCATCTTTCGAAATCTGAAGAAGAATTTGAAAAACTATTATCTGTATGTGTTTGCCCTGGTCTTCAGCGCTTCTCTTTATTTTGCCTTTGTCACCTTGCAATATGACCCATCGCTGGATGAAGTGGAGGGTACGGTGAAAGGGGCCGCCTCCATCAAGGCTGCATCGATCCTGCTTGTTGCGATTGTTTCCATATTCCTTTTATATGCCAATAGCATTTTCATAAAAAGACGCAGTAAGGAAATTGGCTTATTCCAATTGATAGGCATGACCAAGAACAGGATATTCCGGATCCTGAGCGTGGAAAACCTGATCCTGTATTTCTGTTCCGTATTCCTGGGAATCTTTGTAGGGTTTGCTGCATCAAAATTAATCATCATGATACTGTTTAAAATAATGGGTGTCCAGGCGATCGCGACCCTAAAATTTTCTTTTCAGCCGCTTGTTCAAACCATTCTTGTTTTTAGCGCCATCTATCTTTTCATCATGTTGATGAATTATGCCTTCATTAAAAGGCAGACCATTCTTTCATTATTTAGAGTGACTTCAATGACGGAAGGAAAAGTGAAAAAGGTTTCGATGTTCGAAATGATCATCGGGATATTCGGAATCATCCTGATCATTGCCGGCTATGTCGTCTCATCCAAATTATTCGATGGAGCTTTTTCAGAGATGACCGAGCTTTTTATGGCCATGGTCTTCATTTTAGGAACCGTCATCATCGGTACCTACCTATTCTATAAAGGATCCGTAAGCTTCATCTTTAATATCGTCCGTAAAAAGAAAAATGGCTATTTGAACATCAATGAAGTATTGTCCCTTTCATCCATCATGTTCCGGATGAAATCGAATGCGGTATTATTGACGATCATCACGACCGTTTCCGCTCTGGCGATTGGATTATTATCATTAAGCTATATCTCCTACTACTCAGCGGAGAAGAGTGCACAAACCTATATCCCCACCGATTTTTCAATGACGGATACGGAAGATGCAAATGCATTCAAGAAAACATTATCAGACAGTAAAATTGATTATGACGAAAAGGTGATCGATGTCATTCAAGTGGATGTCAATGTAAAGGAAGTAATGGAAACCAGCCTGGAAGGAGTGAACTTCGATCCGGATATCATGACCGTTCCCGTCATCAGTGATGAAGCTGTTAAAGGAATCAACCTCGCCGAAGATGAGACCCTTTTCAGCGGATACAGTAATATGATGGAGAAGGTCATGTCCTTGAAGGATTCCGGAAAGATTGAACTGAAGGGCAAACACGAAGTGATTCCGCAAACATACATGGGATTGAATGATGATAGCATCCTGTCCTATTACTTCACGAGTGGCGGAATGCCCGTTGCCATTGTAGACCAAACGATATTCGACCGTTTGAAAAAGGATATCGACCCGAAAATCCAAAAGGTTTCATCTGTAAATATCGGCATTGATGTGAAGGATGAAGCTGAACTTGAAAAAGCGAATGATCTATTCAATAAAATGAATTTCAAAGAAGAACATGTAAATGATTCCCAATTAGAAATGTTCAACAACCAGAAGAAGAATATGGGCCTTATCATGTTCATCGTCGCCTTCTTGGGATTAACCTTCCTCATCACATCCGGTTGCATCCTCTATTTCAAGCAAATGGATGAAAGTGAAGGTGAAAAATCCAATTACACCATCTTAAGGAAACTGGGATTCACACGAGGTGACTTGTTAAGAGGAATCCAAGCAAAACAAGTTTTCAATTTCGGCATTCCTTTAGTCGTCGGGCTGCTTCACAGTTATTTCGCAGTCCAATCAGGATGGTTCTTATTCGGGACCGAAGTTTGGACACCGATGATCATCGTTATGGCATTATATACGGCATTGTATTCGATCTTCGGAATCCTATCCGTATTCCATTACAAAAAGGTCATCAAAGAATCTCTATAGGTGCTAAAAGCTCCAGGGCCCTGAGGCCCTGGAGCTTTTATTTCCCCTTTAAAGTACCCCAGCCGGTTTCATCATTTCCTTGATCAATTCCCTGTTGCGCTTTTTAAAGATTTCATTATGGGAAGATACCATCCCCACTCCGTGAGCGTCAGGCTGGATATATTGCTTTGCTTTGTTTACGGCATTTGCTGCATCTTGAAAAGTACCTGCTATCAGGTTCAATTTACCTTCATGCTTAAGGATATCACCGGCAGCGTATATTCCATCCATCGAGGATTCACTTGAAGAAGTGCCCTCAATATAATAATTGTCGGCTATGGCTATATTCACTTTACTATTTCGAAGCAGCGATGTATCCCGCTCATAACCATGATTGATGATGACTTCGTCGATCGGCAAGTAAGAAACCTCTCCCGTTGCGTGATTCGTCAGTTCAACATGCTCAATTGATTCATGATCAGCGCAGGCGATCAGTTTTGTAATCGTCGTATTCAAGAAACAAATAGCAGAGCTTTCCATCAATTGCCTTGCTTGTGATTCATGACCTGCTAAACTATCTTTCCTATATGTCAGATACACCTTTTTGGCGATGGGCTCCAATTCGTTTGCCCAGTCTATAGCCGAATTCCCGCCGCCTGAAATGATCACCGTCTTATCCTTGAATCGATTGAAAGACTTAACAGTATAGTTTAAATTGGAGACTTCAAACCTTTCTGCCCCGTCTATTTCCAGCTTTTGCGGATTCAGGATTCCGCCGCCAACCGCGACAATGATCGTCTTGGAAAAGTGCATTTTACCAGAAGCCGTATGTAAAACGAAGATACCTTTTTCATTGCGTGTGATGGATTCCACTTTTTCATTCAAGACGACTGTTGGATTGAATGTTAAACCTTGCTCCACCAGCTGCTCAATCAATTTCTCCCCAGTTGTGGGTGTCAGCCCTCCAACATCCCAAATCAGTTTCTCCGGATAGATATGAATTTTCCCGCCTAGCCTTGGCTGGTATTCAATCAGTTTAACTTTCATTTCTCTAAGTCCGCTATAAAAAGTGGAGTAAAGGCCTGCTGGCCCTCCCCCAATAACCGTTACATCAAATAAATCTTGCTGTTCCATTTACGTCCACTCCCCGGTAATCAATTGTTATTGATTATCATTCTCATTTAATGGTACACTCTTTTTTCACTTTTTACAATAAGCAGTGAAGGTTAATTTCAAAAAAACGTAATGAATGAGATAGAAAAAAGCCAAGTAATGATGTTCAGGCAAGCGAAAAAAAGTGCAGCATCTTTCCTACTCAAGGATGAAAGATGCTGCACTTTTCTGGCACTGAATATTAGCTTGAATGAGGTCTTTTCCCTTCTGTTATAAGAAGGTTGATCCGATCTATGAGTTCAGGCAGTTCCTCGATCGTTTTGATGGTGAAGTCTGCCCCGTTTTGCATAAAGGTGTCTGCCGTTTTAGAGATGAGATTTTGTTTATCTCGTTCTGGTAAACTTGTATACTCATTCAAACTCAATCCCATCTCGGAGCTTCCGACAATGATTCCGACCGACCATACCCCAGCATTGACTCCCTCCTGCATATCGGAAACGGTATCTCCTACCTTCACTACCTTCCATGATGCGGTTAACTTCAATTCTTCCATATTCCGATATATCATGTAAGGATAAGGCCTTCCAATTGAATGGGTTGCATCCGGGGCGACATGGAAATCCGGCCGATACCCTTTTTTCAAAGCATTTGGTACGACGACCTCCATCATTGTATCCGTATAACCCGTTGTCGACCCAATCTTCAGGCCACGATTTCTTAACGCTTCCACTGTCTCGATAACCCCTGGAATGGGATCTGTATAATCCGCCAATGACATCATCAGTGCCGGTTCGAATTCAGCATATAGTTTTTCAACGTCTTCCTCATTAAATGGCCTTCCGTATTGTTCCTCCCATAACGAAGATATCCTTGGCATGGTCAGCATCGCACGAATATGGTCGATTTTCAGCATGCCCATCGGCGCTCTGGCTTCTTCCATCGTCACGTCCAGTCCAGCATTTTTAAATATATCAGCTGTTCCAGCCCAATCCAAAATGATTCCCTCTACCTTATTCATACTGTCACCACTTTCATATATTTTTCTACGATCATGCCAAGTTCCTCGATATCTTCTTCATGGATTTCACCAATATTGCCGATTCGGAATGTATCTATGTCAGTCAGCTTTCCGGGGTATATTACGTAACCCCTCTCTTTGATGAAATTGTAGAAGTCCCCAAAATCAAAGGCATCATCAGGAAAGAGGAATGTTGTAATGATGGGTGATTGTTTATCAGGTGAGATATACGCATGAATGCCCAATTTACCCATCAGCCCCCTCAGCCTATCATTATTATTTTTATAGCGGGCGAATCTGGCTGGAATGCCGCCTTCTTCCGTTAATTCTTCCAGCGCTTTAGCAAACGCGGCCACTACATGTGTCGGAGATGTGAAACGCCATTTTCCATCCTTGTCCATCTCTTTCCACTGATCATATAAATCCAGGGACAAACTGCGGGCATTGCCTTCACATGCCAACAATTTATCAAGCTTCGCAATGACGAAACCAAAACCAGGGATTCCTTGAATGCATTTATTTGCACTGCTGATCAAATAATCAATTCCGAGTTCAGGTACATTCATCTCCACTCCGCCAAAGCTGCTCATCCAGGCACTCGCTTTCCGCGGGCGGTCCGGAAGCCTCCTTGGCGCTTTTGCGCCTGTGGGGTCTCCCCTGGACTCGCTTTTCCCGCAGGAGTCTCGCACACCAACTCCAATCAAATTTGTTTTAAAAGATAGAACCCCTTTTGTCTACAAACTAGATAATAAAGGAGAATCGGAATACTCTCACCCCTACCATGATTTTAAAGGAAATCAGGCTCATCCCGAACCATGTTTAAGATTAAATTATCCTTTATGTTTTTTTACTGTAATCCCTATTGGATTGAAGAAATTTGCGACACTCCTGCCGAATTACTGCTAGACGAGACCTCGGGGGAGCTGGTTTGGTCCGTCGATCCCATAAAGTTTAGCCAAGTATCCTACTTAAAATTCCTTTCATGCTGAAGGAGCCATTCCTTTCTCCATAAGCCACCCGCATAACCGGTTAATTTCCCATTTGAACCTATTATCCGATGACAAGGAATCACGATGCTTAACTTATTCCGGCCATTAGCGCTCCCTACTGCCCTTATGGCTTTTTCATTACCGATTGTAACGGCGATGTCTTTATACGAACCCGTGTTAGCGTACAGGATTCCTGTTAAGGCATTCCACACGTTTTTTTGGAAGATGGTCCCTTCAAGTAAATAAGGAAATGTAAATTCCCTGCGTTCACCTTTGAAATACTCATCAAGCTGATGAAAGCACTCCACCAAAACCTTGGGTGTTTGATCTTGCATAATATTTATCTTTATATCCCTTTCAGCGAACATTATGGAACAGATGGCCTCATTTGTTCCTGATACCTCGATTATTCCAATCGGCGATACATAATCTAATTTAACTAATTCACCCATATAAAGACCTCCTAGATAGAAGGAAGCAGATGCCTGCCTCCCACCCCATTTTTTTCAATTCCCCTTTTCCTACATGTTTCGATATTCACTGGGAGAACAATGTTTCAAACGGCGAAATACCTTATAAAAGTTCGAAGGGCTTTGGAATCCTACTTCAAGGGAAATCTCGAGATTCGTTAGACTTGTGCTTGTTAGAAGAAATGCCGCTTTATCGACTCTTATTTTTTCCAAATAGGAACGGGGAGTTTCTAATGTTTCCTTTTTGAATAGCCGCTCCAGATAATAGGAACTTACACCGACATGGTTAGCAATATCCTTTAACTCCACCTTTTGGTTATACTGATTTACCAGAAAAGCGATGACATCTCTGACAAGTCGCATCTGCGGGGAATCATCAACTTCCGGTTGGCATCTTTTGCAAGCACGGAAGCCAGCCTTTTCGACTTCATCGATATCATGATAGAATTTCACATTTATTTTTTTCGGCTTCCTTGACCTGCATGAAGGGCGGCAGTATATTTTTGTAGTCTTTACAGCCGTAAAGAATAATCCGTCATATTTAGGGTCGCAGGCAATGATTTTCTCCCACATTTCTTCAAAGGAAAGATTGATAGCATCAGCCATTATACTCCGCATCCTTTCAGGTTTTAGTTCCCATATAAATGTGAGGTGTCATTTAGCTCTACTATTCGTGCTGTATCTCTTTCTAACAATGCAATGACTTTATCGGATAGGGAATTTCCGAAACTGAGACGTTTCACGCCTAATTCTTCAAGCTCTTTACCATTCGTTAATCCAGGCAAAGATAATACATTAAGGGGGGCACCTATATTCAAAGTGATTTCCTTTATTTCATCATAGTTCGTTAATCCAGGGATGAATATTCCGCTTGCTCCACTCTCCACATACGCTTTTGCCCGCTTTATTGTTTCCTGAAGAGGATTTTCTTTTTGAAAATAAGTATCTGTTCTAGCATTGATGTAAAAACCCTCATACCCATTGTTATCCAATGATTCTCTTATTTTTACTAGTAGGCTGCAGTGTTCGGATATATCTCTTAGCCCTTTTTGTTTTTTGAGCGAATCCTCAATATTGATCCCGGCAACACCGACGTCTGCCGTCCTTAACACATTATCGACAATCTTTTCTGCGGTTTCACCATAGCCTGCTTCAATATCCGCAGTGACGGGAATTTTCACATTATCCGCAATAAGCTTAATGATACCTAAATGTCTTTCAAAATCAATCAATTCGCCATCAGAATGACCAAGGGAGTTGGCAATTCCACAGCTTGTCGTTCCAATTGCCTTGAATCCTGCTTTCTCGAGAATCAAGGCCGATAATAAATCCCAGGCATTCCCCAATATCAACAGGTCGTTCGAAAAGTGTAATTCATTGAATTCCTTTATGTTAGTCATAATATTTGCTCCTAAAATTTATTTGTTCTCATTTTAACAATCAATCCGGCTCCAAATCGTCCTCATTATTGCTCTTATGGTCCCTTCATATAATGGTTGTGCCGGGTTCCCGTTTAACGGTTCCGAACAAATAAAAAATGCCCTTTCATACCGGGGCATTTTCATGAACCTATTAATTTACGAATAGATATAACTTTCTATGATATTCCACAAATGCCTGTTGGTCCTTTTCCGTGAAGTCCATCCATTTTACTTTCTTGCATCTTTCCTCTAATCTCTCATTCAGTTCATCTTCTATTTCATTCATGAAACGAATGATTTCCCCGTAGGGCATATTGAAATGACGGGCAGCGAGCCTTGGCGGTGAATGCTTGACAAGCAATCTCATGAATTGATCGACCGTGTCCGCCTTCGATGCAAGATAATCTTCTTCGTTCACGATGAATTCATACACTTGTTTTTTGACGCCAGAAAGTCTGGTTACTTCGTCGCGCAATAAAAACTCCATTAATCTTTCGTTCATATGGCTCTACCTCGAATTGGTTTATATTTAAATCCTTTTAGATATGTATGAAAAAACTATACGGCCCGATACCTCATTATGACATCGTAACCGCAAGCCATCAAGCACCTATTCATACGCAAAGCGTAATAATTACGATTTATAATCATTTTACGTAAAGTAATATGTACATGCCATAAAAGTCAACGTACGTGTTGTGTGACATCTCGAATCTCGAAATGCATATTATGCTTCCTGTATTGGCAAAATAAGATCAAGAACAAATGGAACAACTCTTTATTAATTTTGTATATGTATAAAGAATAATTTTGTTAAAATTTGATATAATAAATGTAATATTTAGTCAATTAGTATTTTTCCCTAGAATTTGCTTTTGCAAAGGGGTAGAATGAAGCTAATGACATCTTATTTTTTCTAAATGTTTCCGAGGAGTTATAGGGTGGGTATAGCAAGTACATAGTGACAGCTGAAATGCTGTCCGACATATCGGTTGTTTTCATTTGTTCAAAATAACAATGAAAAGAATAAGGAGTGATTTTTTGAAACCTTCAACAAATCGCATGTTAACCCGTATTAAATCCGTTTATATGTTCATTAGTAATAACGGTACGGTTTCTACTCAAGAGCTTGTAGAAGAATTTGGCATCACTCCTCGAACTGTGCAGCGCGATTTAAATGTCTTAGCATACAATGACCTTGTTCAAAGCCCAAGCCGAGGCCTTTGGACGACAACAAGTAAAAAGGTGAAGATGTCATCGTAAAAAGAACGACCACCCGAACAAGATCGATATGTAAAATACTTTGAGGCGGACAATTTTTTGTCCGCCTCATTTTTTGTTTCCACATATCATTCAGCCGGTTGGCCCGCCTTTAACTGTTCAAGCTCCTCCGCCGTCAACTCACGGTATTCACCAAGCTCCAGTTCCTCATCAAGCTGTAAACTCCCCATGGAAAGACGTTTAAGATAGACGACACGTTTGCCAACGGCCTCAAACATCCGCTTCACCTGATGGAACTTCCCTTCCATGATCGTCAGCTCGATATCGGATGTCAGACCTGATTTTAAAATGTTCAATTCACCTGGTTTTGTTTCGTATCCATCATCCAAGGTCACGCCATTGCGGAATGCCTCGATATCCCGTTCCGTCACTTCGCCATCAATGACCGCAAAATATGTTTTAGGGACATGTTTCTTCGGGGACAGCAGTTGGTGGGCAAGCTTTCCGTCATTCGTGATCAGCAATAAACCTTCTGTGTCCTTATCAAGACGGCCTACAGGAAATGGCTCGAAAACTGAATCTTCCGGCTCCAAGATGTCGATGACCGTTTCTTGATAGTTGTCCTCCGTTGCCGACAATACGCCTGGCGGTTTATTCATCATTAAATAAATGAATTCCCTGTATTCAACCCGTTCACCATGAACCGTCACGATTTCCGTATCAGGGTCCACTTGTTCCTTCGGGTCCTTGAGCAGCCTGTCATTGACCTTGACGGCGCCGGATTTCAGGAGCTTTTTCACTTCTTTCCTGCTGCCATAACCAATATTGGATAAAATCTTATCAATTCTCATCATTTCCTCCTAAAGCCTTTTCCATAAAAAGCCTTGCCCACTTTAATGACAGGCAAGGCCACGATATTTTAATTTGGGGATTCACCATTCAATACCCTTTTTTTTACACATCAAACTTCCAGCTCATAATCCTAATTTAGCTTTTAACCGATCGATCCGGGCACCGAACAAACGATGGGCAAGTTTGCTTTTCAGGGAAAGCGCCGCATAAATGAGCGCTCCAAGAATTGCACAAACGGCCACGATCAAAATCGCCTGGAATCGCCCTTCCGTTGTAAGCCACAACGATAATAAACTGTTCATGCCCCATGCAGCCAGTCCCATTATCACTGAAAAAACGGAAATCAAAACGGATCGTCTGATGGTAAGGCTGTAACGATATCCAGTAAAGTAGGTAATGACATACAAATTCAGCAACACAGCAGCCAAATAGCCGAATGCCGTAGCATAAACGGATCCTTCCGTTTCAAACATCTTGATTAACGGGATATTCAAGCTCAATTTGATTAAAAAGCCCAAAAGCAGGCTGAGCACCGTATATTTTTGCTGATTGATCCCTTGTAAAATCGCCGCCGAAACGGAGAAAAGCGCAAACAAGATGGAAACGGGCGCATATGCCTTCAGGACACTGATTCCGAGTGGATCATGGCTGTAAAAGGCACTATAGATCGGATCGGCCAGCACCGACATGCCAACGACCGCCGGAATCGTAATGAATAACAAAATTTGAAAAGCTTGGTTCAGCTGGCGGTTTAACTCTTCCGAATCCTCGCTTACATATGCCTTCGTCACCGAAGGGAGAAGCGCCATTGAAAACCCGGTTGCAAGCGTCATCGGAATCAAGACAAGCTTCTGGGCATATACATTCAACACCCCAAGGGCATCTTCTGCGACATGCTGCAACCCGATGGACGACATCGCCTTATTGAAAGATAATAAGTCCGCAAACTGAAACATTGGCATCGCGATTCCGACGAATATGAAAGGAATCGATGATAGAAATATTTCTTTATAGATTTCCTTCAGGGAAATTTCCATCGTCCCCCGGTCTTTCTTCATCAAGCTGTCCAAATATGGTTTTTGTTTTTTCCAATACCAAAATAACACCACTAAACCGCCGACAGCCCCGACCGTCGCCGCGAAGGTAGCTATTTGGATGGCTCTCACTAACTCTCCATCAAGGACATTCAAAACAACATACACACCGGCCAAAAGGAACACGATGCGGACAATTTGTTCGATTACCTGAGATATGGCCGTTGGCTCCATCGCCTCATGACCTTGAAAGAAGCCGCGGATGATGCTCATGAATGGTACAAAAATCAAGGCGAAGCTGACTGCCCGTATGATCTCCGTGACATCTTTGACATCTTCCTGCCTGACCCCAAAGACCCCAGTGAACATCGGTGCCATCGTATAGAGAATCAAAAAAGCGAGAAAACCGGTGACAAGCATTAATTTCAGGCTCGATTTAAATAACTTCTCACCGACGGCGTACTCCTCGAGCGCATTATACTTCGAAATGAATTTAGAAACAGCAAGCGGCATGCCTGCCGTCGCAAAGCTAATGAAAATGGTATATGGAACGTACCCATATTGATAGAGGGTTGCCCCTTTATTCCCAACCATATGTTCAAATGGGATGACGTAAAATAAACCAAGTACCTTGGAAATGATCGCTCCCAGCGTTAATATAAAAGCCCCTTTTAAAAACTTAGATGACATCTAATCCCTTCCTGCCTCTGTCAGTTACGTTTCACACGCTCTTTATCTTATCATATTAAAGTATTTTTTCTATAGAAAACTACACTCAAGTTTATCGTTTTCGAAGATAATACACAAACAAATAATTCCTTTTTTTCTACATTCGCAATCTGACGGGCTCTTGCTATATAATGAAGGGACTGAAAATGATAAAGTGGTGATCAATTTGAAATATGATGTAGTGGTAATTGGCGGCGGTCCTTCCGGATTGATGGCAGCAATAGCTGCCGGGGAAAAAGGGGCACATGTCTTGTTAGTGGATAAGGGCGAGAAGCTTGGCAGGAAGCTAGCCATCTCGGGCGGCGGACGCTGCAACGTGACGAACAGGCTCTCAATCGATGAAATCATTCAGCATATCCCTGGAAACGGGCGATTTCTATACAGCGCTTTCTCAGAGTTCAATAATGAAGACATTATTCAATTCTTTGAAAAATTGGGCGTGGCCCTAAAAGAAGAGGACCATGGCCGGATGTTCCCCGTCAACGATAAAGCGCAAAGTGTCGTGGATGCCCTTCTGACGCGCCTGTCTAATTTAAAAGTAACGATCTATAAGAACTCTCCAGTGGCGGAAGTTCTCTATGAACATGGAAAAACAAGCGGCGTCCGGTTAAAAGATGGACAGACCATCGATACAGGTGCAGTCGTGATTGCAGTCGGCGGGAAATCAGTTCCCCACACCGGTTCGACCGGAGACGGCTACGCATGGGCTAAAAAGGCGGGGCATACGATTACCGAACTGTTCCCAACTGAAGTTCCCGTACTTAGCCAGGAAACATTCATTAAAGATCGAACACTCCAAGGTCTCGCACTTCGCGATGTTTCATTGAGTGTCCTTAACCCAAAGGGCAAGGCCCTGATCACACACCAAATGGATATGCTCTTCACCCATTTTGGCGTCTCCGGTCCAGCTGTTCTAAGATGCAGCCAATTCGTCGTGAAAGCGATGAAAAAATGGAACCTGTCGGAAGTGACAATGAAACTCGATGCCCTGCCGGACCGAAACAAGGAAGAGGTCTTCCAAGACATCATGAAGGAAATCAAGGCAGAACCGAAAAAAGCCATTAAAAATACTTTAAAAGGTTTAGTTCCTGAACGATACCTTCACTTTCTGCTTGAGCGAAGCGGCATCGACCTTCAAGAACAAGGAGCGACGATATCAAATGAAAAGATCCGCCACCTTGCAGAACTATGCAAGGACTTCCAATTCGGAGTACACGGCACCCAGCCTCTAGAAAAGGCCTTCGTCACGGGCGGGGGCGTATCCGTCAAAGAAATACACCCAAAAGAAATGGCATCCAAACTGATGGCCGGACTGTATTTTTGCGGTGAAATTCTGGATATACACGGATACACAGGCGGCTATAATATCACATCGGCATTAGTAACCGGAAGACTAGCCGGTATGAATGCTGCCATGCATGCCCGTTCATAATTCCTAAAAAGAGGCTGATCCGCTTGGATCAGCCTCTTTTTAATTCGATTTCGTAAGTCCGTTACTTGGGTTTTTCGTCCGCACCCGTGCCGCCTCTTTTATCTGGCTTTCCCGTTTAAAATATTTCTGGATGATAGCGAAAAGCTTCGAGGTCAATGGTATTCCGTTCCGTGAATGTGATGCCTTCACTCTCGAGCATCGCCTTCTGGTGTTCTGCGGCGCCCTCCACTTTTATGCCGATTTCTCCCTTGGCATTGATTACCCGGTGCCAAGGAAGGTCATGTTTTTTGCTGCTTGAATGAAGGATCCTTACGACCTGCCTTGCACCTCGCGGACTACCGGCGAGCTGTCCGATTTGACCGTATGTCATCACTTTACCGGAAGGGATATGTTTAATGATAGTAATTACCCGTTCAGTAAAACTTTCCAAATGGTTCTCCCCTTTTATCCGTTTACTAACATCGTGATTTTTTCATCGGTTATCAGGACCCCATGATGCTTGATCAAGTTTGTTTTAAGCTCGGCAGGTATTCTGCAGTCATCGTATGCACAAACGGAAATCAATCCACGTTCCTCGATCGGTTTGTCGATTCCTTTTTCATATTCCCCTATCGCTAAGCTTGCTTGATCGTCGTGGCCCCATTCAACGTGGCCCCAAGTCCGCACGTGCTGATTGCGTTTAGTGTATATATCGATATTTTCCAAGAAATAATTAACCATAGTCGAAGGATGGAAGTCTCCATGAAAACAATAAAAATCAAAATTATTGATAAGATGCACTTGCTCCAATTGCTCCTCGTTTAAATGAAGCTGCAATTTCTTATACACGAAAGGAAAGATACGGTCATTTTCGACGACCAGGATATGGTCTCCCTGTTCAACACCGGCAATGATGAAAGTTGCCTCATTTTCAATGTAGGCTTCCAATTCATTAAAACAGTATAAAATATGGCCACCATCCGATTGCTGTATATCTTCTAGTAGTTGTAACATTTTATTATCCAAATTGGCTCTCTCCTTCAAATACACCAGTCCGCACTGTGTATTATGTATAACTTTAACCATTATCTCCGTATTTGTAAAATTCATAGAAGAATATAGTCAGTTCTTCCTAATGTCATCTGCTTTGATTGGGAATTTTCGTTGAGTCGAATGGAGGCTGCATTTAGTCCACTCATTGAAAGACCAAGGCAGCCCAATTCAGCGGACTCCGTTCTTCATCCATTTTCCCTTTTGATGGTAACCTTTAAATCACGGGATAATACGGCACATATCGCGGGTTATAATAATAGGGCGGTCTTGGTCCGATAAGCGGCAATTCGAAGGTATTTGGGTTGGAATCATATAACAACTCCACTTTTTCATCCGATTGTTCGACCAATAACAACTTCACTTCTTCGCTATAATAATAGGGCATATCGAGGCCTCCAAAAACTTTTTTCTCCCCTTCAGCATATTCGCGCTGCACGGCATATACCTGATCATCATAAAGTAACCGGACTAAATTCTTTTTTAGGAGGCCCCCCATGGCAGAAGATAAGAAAAAGAAATCATCTGGTAAAAGCTATCCCATGCATCCGAATTATGGAAGGATCACCCGTTATCAAGACGTTCCCGTCACGGTTCCTGAGCAACGCCAATTCCGCCAGCCAGGTGTAGAAAAATTAATGGTGCCCAGGCCCATCATCGAAAATCCCAATTACAGGGGCAGCGGGAAACTAACCGGAAAGGTCGCATTGATAACTGGCGGGGACAGTGGGATTGGAGCTGCGGCTGCCATCGCTCTTTCTAAAGAAGGTGCAGATGTTTCCATCGCTTATCTGGATGAACATGAGGATGCCAATCGGACTAAAACGAGAATTGAAGAGCTTGGACAACGTTGCTTACTGCTGCCTGGTGACTTAAGGGATAAGCAGCAATGCATCCATATCGTGGAAGACACCATCGAAACATTCGGAAAGCTCGATATTCACTGTAACCACGTGGGTATTCAATTTCAGCAAATAAGCTTGCTTGATATTACGGATGAGCAATTCGATGATACCTTTAAAGTCAATATCTATTCCCATTTCTACACGACCCGTGCTGCCCTTCCCCATTTAAAAGCTGGGTCCTCCATCATTAATACATCTTCTGTCGTGACGTTTAATGGGAATAAGCAATTAATTGATTACACGGCTACTAAAGGGGCCAATATTGGTTTCACACGTGCCTTGGCAAACAGTCTTGTCGATCAAGGCATCCGGGTGAACGCCGTTGCGCCCGGAAGGTTTTGGACACCGCTCATCCCGGCAAGTTTCTCGGCAGACGAAGTGACACAAGTCGATAACCCGATGGAGCGTCAAGGACAGCCATTTGAACTGGCTCCCACCTTTGTCTATCTCGCTTCCGATGATTCCCGTTTTGTGACAGGACAAACACTTCATGTCAACGGCGGGGAAGTGACATCGTCGTAATCTCCCACATCGAATATACCTCCGCCCACACGAAAAAAGACTACCTTGGATTGCCCGCCTTGCAGCAATAGGTAGTCTGATATGAATGATGGAGTTGCCGGCCGGCCTTTATTTTTTCTTATAAATGATCATCGCACTGAAACAGTAAATCTGTTCCTCTTCCTCTTCACCTGTAGTGGCGACATTATATTTGATATCGACGATCTGATTATCGCGGATGTCTTCAAGGAAAAAGTTCATTTCGTCCTCTAGATCCTTTTCATGCTCATAATCAAATAATTTGACTTGTATCATCGGCTCTCCCCGCCCTTTTACTATAATGATAGTTATTGTGCAGGATGCCCATTTTTCATGATGTTTATACTTGATTTGTTTGTAACGCGGATAATATTGCAACAACTTCATCCCCGACTTCTTCTGTAGAAGCTGCCCCGCCCATATCAGGAGTCAGGGCCTTTTTATCGACCATCACCTGTTCGATCACGTCCAAAATTTTTGCACCCCAAATCTCATGCCCAAAGAAATCGAGAATCTGGCTGGCGGACCATATGGCCGCAAGTGGATTCGCGATGCCTTGATGTGCTATATCCGGGGCTGAACCATGAATCGGTTCGAACATCGAGGGATAAATCCGTTCCGGGTTTAAATTGGCACCAGCCGCCAGTCCCATCCCGCCTGCAATGGCAGCACCTAAATCCGTGATGATGTCACCGAATAAATTGGAGGTGACGACGATTTGAAAGCGTTCGGGCTGTTTGACAAAATACATGCTTGCCGCGTCGACCAGATAGGAATTCGTTTCTACTTCCGGATACTCCTGTCCAATTTCTTCAAAAACCTGATCCCAAAAAACCATTGAATAATTCAATGCGTTCGCCTTGCTTATGCTCGTTAGCGTCCTGCCCGTCTTACGCGCCAGTTCATACGCATAACGGATGATCCTCTCCGTTCCTTTTCGGGAAAAGACTCCCGTCTGCAGTACCACTTCTTCCGGCTTACCTTTAAAAAGCCAATCACCGGCGCCGGAATATTCCCCTTCACTGTTTTCACGGATGACAACCATATCGATTTGTTCACGAGTCACGTCTTTTAATGGACAGGGTGCACCTTGAAGCAATTTAACGGGTCGGACATTCACATATTGGTCAAATCCCTTTCTGATCTTCAGCAGAAGTTCACGTAACGAAATATGGTCCGGGACACCAGGATAACCGACGGCCCCAAGATACACGGCGTCAAACTTCATCAGTTGATCCAGTCCGTCGTCGGGCAGCATTTTGCCGTGCTCCAGGTAATATTCACAGCCCCATGGAAAATAGGTGAACTCGAAAGAAAAATCCCCGGCAATTTCAGCCACTTCCTTAAGTACCTTTACCCCCTCATTAATCACCTCAGGGCCAATCCCATCACCCGCAATGACCGCTATTTTATGAACATTCATTCTTCCACTCTCCTTTTTCTATATTTTCTGATTTCATTACCTAATTTTAACATACCATTTTTGCATTCCCGTCAAGGGGGGTATACAGAAAAAAAGAGTCCTTTCATGATGAAAGGGCTCTTTTTTTCACGTCTTCAAATATGCGCGTCTTTCCGCATAATCACGGCATTGTGAACAAACCATGATCTTTTTTCTCTCTTCATTCAAATAAGCCGTCACATTCTTGGATTTACGCTTACAAAAGTGACAGGTCTTTTTGAAGAACTTCACTTAACGATGACTTCGCCGTCCCATTCAAGCATTCCGCCAACCATGTTTGCCACTTTATATCCTTGTTCCTGAAGATAATGGCATACATTTTCACTGCGGCGTCCTGAACGGCAGATAAAAATATATTCTTTTTCTTTATCAAAATAGTCAAGGTTCGCCGGGATATCATTCATGCGGATATGTTTCGCGCCTTCGATCATTCCCTCTTGCACTTCTTCGTCTTCACGAACATCGACAAGTTCCATCGCTTCGCCTGCCTCAAGCTTAGCTTCCACTTCTTCAGTTGTAATGATTTTGATTTCTTCCATAATTAGCACCTCGAATTATCATTTGATTTATCTTTTTCATTATAGCAAAATTTCCAGTTTAACATCACGTAATGGATTCGTTGATGAAAATTCCCTCATGCCATGTATTTATTTTCAGAAATTATCTTCTACACTCAAATTTTTATTGCTTCTAAAAACCATCCTGGTTAAAATGGCTCCTAACACTGCCGCCACTATCAGGATACCGAAAAGGATCGAATAATTGGCGATGATCCCTATCAATGTAGATGAGATGATGCTCCCGAAATATCGAAAGGTCGAAAAGATTCCCGATGCCGAGCCCGATGCGGATTCCTCCACGGCTTCCAGGGAAGCGACCTGCATGCTTGTAAGCCCTAAACCGATAGCCAACCCATTCACGATAAGTGTGACGGCTAGATACAAAATCGACTGGAATTGGATGACGAATAAGAATAATAGATTCGTTAACACCGTGATGGCGAATGAAAGGAATATGACCTTTTCCGAAGGGTATTTCCGATTAAGCTGTCCGCCTATCATATTGCTAATAGCCATTGAAATGGAGAACAGTGATAACATGACACCGCTCATGGAAGCCGAAATATCCATTTTTGTGGTCATGATCAGCGGCATGACCAACAAAATCGCATACATCGTGAAATTATTGATCAATACAGATAAATTGGCATTCACGAATATAGGACTCTTAAATAAGCTAAAGTCTATAATCGGGGATGGGACAGACCGTTCTTTCCGTATGAATAATCCCAGGAAAAGAAGGCTCCCCATACCGAGTACGATGTACATCGCCGTTGATTCTGCATGAGTTAAAGTAATCAATAAAGTGATCGTAACGGCTAAATAAATGGAACCGATAATGTCCAATGGCTGTCGGGAATGCTTTTTCTGCAGTTTTGGTAAAAGAAAAAGGCCTCCAGCAAGTGCCCCCAATAAAAAAGGGACATTAACCAAGAATATCGCTTTCCAACTGGCTACAGCAATCAAAAGCGATCCTATCAATGGACCTACCGCTGCTCCCAGACCCATTCCCAACCCGAAAAATCCCAACACCCCCGGGAGCCGCTCACGTGAAACGGTCTGCCGAATAAGGGCAACGACATTCGGGATCAGCAATCCGCCCCCTATGGCCTGCAGTGACCGAAAAGCGACAAGCATGCCTATATTTAGCGCAAGCCCGCATCCAATCGAGGCAGCAAGGAATAGTAATATGCCAATTATATAGATTTTACGATTGCCATATATATCCCCAAGTTTACCCGCAATCGGCTGGGTAACGGCCATTACAATGAGATAGATGGTAACGACCAATGTGACACTGTGGATATCCAAACCGTAAAAGTCTGAAATCGAGCCCAGTGCTATCGAAATCATCGTTGAATTGATCGGTACGAGAAACGCCGCCATTAAAGTAAAAATGATCATCAGGAATTCTTTCTGTCTGCCCATTCTTTCACCTCAGTCCTTCAAACAACACTTTGTTCTACTTGCTCATCCATCGATAATCGTAACGGTTCCCGTATTCCCATCGACTATGACACGATTTCCATCTTTTAAGCGATCCGTTCCTATTTTTGTCCCTAACACTGCCGGAATCCGATATTCCCTGGCAATGATCGCAGAATGGGACAGCATGCCGCCTGTATCGGTAATGATTGCTTTTGCATCCTGGAAAAAGGACGTCCAGACTGGTGTCGTGTTCCTGCAGACCAGAATATCTCCTTTATTAAAATGAGAGGCTTCATGCATACCGGATATCACCTTGACTTTTCCTTCGCATACTCCTTTGGATGCTGAAATTCCTTTAATCGTACTCGCCGTATTTTCCTTGTTTTCTTCCAATGAGCCAAACACCATTTCCACGAAAGCACGCTCTTCATCCGTAGGTTCCCCAAAATATGATGGCGTTTTCATTTTACCCTGTAAATCATATTGCCTTTTCCGTTCCAATACCGTTTCCCTTAAAGAGTGTGGGGCATCCAAAGCGGATATGACCTCATCTTTATATAAAAACCAAATATCTTCTGCGTCATCCAGCACGTTCTGCTCAACTAAAAGCTCACTTACTTTCAATAAGTATAAACGTGCCTTTGCATCGAACATGGCATCAATATAAAAATGATGATCATCCGTGATTACAGCAGCATCCAAGACCATTTGGTAATATTTTTTAAATTCGTCCCGCTCAGCAGAATCTTCAATTCCATTTAAAAACCTTTGGTATATCCGTTTCCCGTCAGCTACTGCCGTTTCGAATTCTTTATCGAAATCATATCCATTGATGATGAAATTCTTAATGATTTGCAGTACATGCTCAGGATTTTCAATCCAGGTTTCCCCAACGAAATCATGTGCCTTAAGGCATCTGTACCCGTAAACATTGACGAAATTATCAACACGTTCCAGAAAATCCTTCCCTTTTCCAAACGCGCTCAGATCCCGGGATAAATTTCCTTCATCAGCATCCATGATCACCTTCAGCAACTGAGGTTCATTTTTCGCTTTCAAAGATAATTGCCACAGTATTCGATCGGACTCCAGTGACTTATTCATCACTCCAGCCATGGATTGGTAGAGTTCATGGGGAGGTTCGGTCCCCAGCAAGCTTTTGAATAGCCGTTCAAGTTTAATAGTAATACCCGCAAGCGGAAGGACGATCATGAAATGCCAGTAATAGACCTCTTTGAAAAAACCTTCTAACTCACCCAACCCTCTTATCGCTTTTGCTGCCGTGAATTCCATCGAAGTTTCTTCATCCATATATCGATAAATCGGCAATAAATGATCATGGATAATATCATGCATCCTGTTCGTCAAATCTGGATACAAGTTCTCCATAAGCTTTTCGTTTTCCATGAATAATTGCTGTGGGTCCGTTTCTAGGTGGATTTGCTTTCCGTAATAATACCCGTTATGGACTTTCATTTGGATGTATCCCGACGGTTCCCTGAGTTCCTCTGCCGCTTTAGCCATTCCTTGATAAAATGGCTGGGTGACTATGGATGCGAATAACGGGGAAATTGGATCAGGAAATCTTGAATCTATCAAAAACCAAAAGTCCTCCTTATCAGTCCGATCCAAAATAAATTCTTTCCTGGCTTCTGGAATGACTTCAGCGTCTTCGATCAACGTTGTAATCGGGCGAGCTTGCAAGAGATATACCTTTTGATCTTGAATGGCGAATTCCAAATCGACAGGATGCCCATAATGCTTCTCCACCTCCAGTGTCAATTCGGTCAATTGTGTAAGCAGCGCATCATTGAGGCAATATGCCTCCTGTTCCGCTTTTGTGGTTTCCACTTCTAACGTGCCTTTGGAGCCGGTAACTATTTTCAGCTCTTTGCGGCCCTTGATTTTCTCGATCTTCGTACCATCACGTTTAGCCAAATAGGTATCAGGTGTCACGATACCAGATACCACCGCCTCCCCGAGCCCATAACTGGCATTTATCACTATATGATCTGTATTGTACGTAACGGGGTCCTGGCTGAAAATCACTCCTGAAACATCTGAATGTATCAGACCTTGGACCACAACGCCCATTGATATTTTTTCAGCATTTTCATGAATGGTTTCGGTATATTGCCGAACCCGGTTCTCGAAACAGGAAGCCCAGCAGCCTTTTACCCTTGATAGGAATTCTTCATCCGTTTTAACATTCAGGTATGTTTCATACTGACCGGCAAAGGATGCCCCTTCCAGGTCTTCTGCACCCGAAGAGGAACGGACTGCCACCGATGCATAGTCTTCCCGCAGCTCATGAAAAGAGCTCAACAGGGTGCTTGACAAATCATCCGGGATGCTCGCCTCCATAATCTCGGCCTGGATGGCTTCACTTTGTAAATCCAGTTCATTTCTTTCCACGAAGTGCATAAATGAATCATTGCTAATGACAAACCCATTTGGCACGGGCATGCCCAACTTCGTCATTTTAATTAAATGTAAAGCTTTTCCCCCTACGATTTCTTTGGACTCAGCAGCATTTTCAAATCGCTCTGTATACATATTCGCTCCCCTTCCATCACGTTGAATATCCAAGAATGAGAAATACCCATTTATAGGTATAAATCCCACTCTTAACCATAAAGGAAATCCTGTTACATTGCATTTGAAAAGGCTTACACTAAATTCCATGACGGGCATTGCTTTCGCAATGATTCTTAGGGCTTTATTGCCATTTTCCCGAATGATCGATCGCAAAAATGCAACAAACTATTCAATTTTATATTTATTTACATTTATTAAGTAAATACATCAAATCCAATCACAACGAATAATCCCTACAATAGTCACAATGGGGCCTGAATGAAAAAAAGCCGGCGAATATAATATTCGCCGGCGTTTTAAAAATCGATATCAATGCTTGAATCCTAGTTGATATTGTTTAGGGATCTCCGTTTTTATATTCAAAGATTTAGATGCTTCAAGTGCCCAATAAGGGTTTCGCAGCATTCCTCTGCCGACGGCAACCAAATCGGCTTCTTCATTGCCAATGATTGAATTTGCTAGAATCGGATTATCTAATCGACCTACAGCAATCACGGGGATATCCAAAGCTTTTTTGATTTCCCTCGCCAACGGAGTTTGATAGCTAGCATGCGTACCCGGTCTTCCGTCTGCTCCAATCGGGCCTTCTCCTCCAGAACTTACATGGAACATATCGACTCCTGCTTCTTTAAAGACTTGTGAAAAGGCAATGCTTTCCTCAATGCCATACCCGCCTTCAACGTACTCTTTTGCAGAAATGCGCATGATTAAAGGCATGTCGGCAGGCATTTCGCTTTTCACTGCTTTAATGACTTCCACTCCGAATTTGGTCAGGTCTTTTCCATATTCGTCATCACGTTTATTCGTAAGCGGCGATGTGAATTGGTGGATTAAATATCCGTGTGCACCATGTAATTCGATTACGTCAAATCCTGCTTTAACAGCCCTTCTGGCCGATGCCCGGAATTTATCGACCATCTCCTTCACTTCTTCCGTTGCTAAAGCTCTTGGTGTTTTGTACGTTTCATCAAACGCAATGGCTGATGGTGCTACAGGAGTTTCGGCATCTTCCGCTTTACGGCCTGCATGGGCAATTTGTATCCCGATTTTTGCACCGTATTGATGAACTTCCTTAACGATGCTGGAGAAAGCTCCAATTTGGTCGTCGGACCATAATCCAAGATCACGATTCGAAATGCGCCCATCAGGCTCAACATCGGTCATTTCCACGATAATTAATCCCGTGCCTCCAACTGCCCTGCTTACATAATGTTGCTGGTGCCAGTTTGTTGGTATACCATCTTCCGCTTCGACGGAGTATTGACACATCGGCGGCATGACGATCCTATTTTTAAGTTCAAGTTCTTTTATGCGATAAGGTGAAAATAAATCATTCATATTTTTTATCTCCTTTTTCATATAATGCATGCACATGCATTTATATCATTTGATTAATTCTGTGTCAACTAATCAGATTCCCGAATCTTTCATTGTAAACGACATCATCTGTTGGTACAGCATTTCCATCCCCACCAATGCGGAGATCCAATAAAAAAAAGCGGTTTTCGCATACTTTGTTGCTATTTACCAAGTAAAGCGGTGTGGTTGATTTCCACTCCAGATGCTTGCTTTTTGAGGGCGGTGCTCCCGCAGGAGTCTCGCACTTGCGCTCCAATCAACCTTAAATCGTTTTGTTTTAAAAACAACAATCTTTACGAAAAAAAAGCCTATAAAAAAAGAGAAAGACGGATATCCCGTCCCTCTCCTTCATACTTGATTAAAAGTCGAAATTATCAGGATCTGGACCAACACGGTGATTTTGATTCAATCCATCAATTTGGTTCATTTCCTCTTCCGTCAATTCGAAATCGAATATAGATGAGTTTTCTACAATACGATGTTCTTTAGTGGATTTAGGAATCGTTACAATCCCATTTTGGATATCCCAGCGCAAAATGACTTGTGCAACTGATTTGCCATGCTTGGTCGCAATTGCTTGTAAATCATCATTATCCAGAAGTTCACCTTGCATCAATGGTGACCATGCTTCAAGCTGTATCCCTTGTTCCTTACAGAATGCCTGAACTTCTTTTTGAGTTAAACGCGGATGGCATTCCACTTGATTGACCATCGGCTTCACTTCTGCATCCTCCATTAAATCTTTAAGATGGTGAATCTGGAAATTGCTCACACCGATCGATTTTACTTTTCCTTCTTTATAAAGAGTTTCCAACGCTCTCCAGGCTTCTTTATATTTTCCTTCCACTGGCCAATGGATAAGATATAAATCCAAGTAATCCAAGCCAAGTTTCTTTAAGCTTTTTTCGTATGCCGCAATTGCTGATTCATATCCTAAATCGGCATTCCAGACTTTTGAAGTTACGAATAAGTCTTCCCTGGAGATTCCGGCTTCTTTTATGCCCTCACGAATCCCTTGTCCGACCCCTTCTTCATTTTCATAAATGGCAGCCGTATCGATACTGCGATAACCATGTTTAATGGCCACTTTAACTGCATTTACCAGCTCCGGCCCTTCTTCCACCTTAAATACACCCAATCCGAACCAAGGCATTTTAACGCCATTATGCAACGTTGTTGTATCTTGTAAATTTTTCACCATTATACTCTACCTCCAAATTTTTTCTTCATTGTTTTTTAGGATCATAATGCGCTTATGTATCAGTATCATTACATCCCTTCAAGGAACCTTCCAACCTTCGCTGAAGGGATGCAATGATACTTGGTTATTGATACTCTAAACGCATGGCATGCCTAACATGCATCACTTTTTCAATCTATGCTATTTTGTCAATTCCCTTGGAACGGTCTTTACTTTCCAGGGCACGGCTCCAAGCTGTTAAAATCACTGCTGCAAACACCATGACCCCACCTATCCACGCTGTATGGATCAGTCCGATTGAATCCGTAATCACCCCTCCCAAGTAGGCACCAATGGCGATTCCCGCATTGAAGGCGGCAATATTGATGGCCGATGCCACATCCACGGCACTCGGCACGAAACGCTCCGCTAACATGACGACATACACTTGAAGCCCCGGAACGTTCATGAATGCAAACAATCCCATTAAAATGATCGTAATTAAACCGGCAATCTTAAACGGTGCCGTGAAAGTCAAAGCCACAAGTACAATGGCTTGTATAAGAAACATATAGAATAGGGCATTAATAGGATTGCGATTGGCGAATTTCCCGCCAAGGGTATTTCCTATTGCTATTGCTACTCCATATATTAGCAAAATCAAGGCCACAGTTCCTTCTTTAAACCCTGTCACTTCCTGAAGTAATGGCGACAGGTACGTGAAGACAACGAATGTACCACCATACCCTAATGCTGTAATGAAGAATACTAGCAGCAATCGGCCATTCGTCACCAATTTGATTTGATCACGGAATGTGGTCCGTGCAGCCTTTCTTAAATCGGATGGAACCAGGATGCCGTTTCCGATGAAAGCAATCAAGCCGATTGCCACAATGATGATGAAAGCGAATCTCCAGCCGAATTGCTGACCGATGAAGGTTCCAAAAGGAACTCCGGTCACCGTTGCCACCGTCAGACCTGTAAACATGATGGCGATGGCACTCGCCCTGCGGTTTTCAGGGACCAAATCAGCTGCAATCGTAGCGCCGATCGACATGAAGATACCATGTGCAAGCGCTGAAATGACACGAGCGATCAATAATACACCGACCGTGGTCGCAGAAGCCGCTAATGCATTTCCGGCAATGAACACGACCATTATCCAAAGCAATAAAGTCTTTCGCGACATATTCGATGTCAGGGATGTCAGGATAGGTGCCCCGAACATGACCCCCAAGGCGTATAAGGATACCGTCAATCCCGCCGTCGTCACTGTAATGTGTAAATCTTTAGAAATGAGCGGCAATAATCCCACGCTGATGAACTCTGTTGTTCCTATTGCAAAGGCACTGATCGCTAAAGCCAGCAATGCCCATGTACTTCTATTATTATTTGAAATCATATCCTCTTCTCCTTCTTGTCATTTTGTACTATCATTGAAATTGCCTTAGCAACTTTTTTTATAAAGGGTACAGTGGAATTCGGCGTGCAAATGTTATTATGAGATATAATGCAAATAAAAAACAGTACGTACTTTAAAGTGATATAGGCACCTTTTAGTACCTATAAAATAAGGAGAGTATGCCAATCATGCAAAAAAAGAAATACAATATATCAGTTGAAGCGACACTGGAAGTAATGGGCGGAAAGTGGAAATGCGTCATCCTCTGCCATCTGACCCACGGAAAAAAGCGGACCAGTGAATTGAAGCGCCTTATGCCGAACATCACCCAAAAAATGCTGACCCAACAATTGAGGGAGTTGGAAAAGGACGAAGTCATCAATCGTATCGTTTACAACCAAGTCCCCCCTAAAGTGGAATATGAACTTAGTGAGTATGGGCAAAGCCTGGAAAGTATCCTATCCTCACTATGTACGTGGGGGGAAAATCACATAACCAGAGTGTATGGAGATAAGTTTTCCGTTCTCGAGGAAAGTGTATTGAATGATCCATTGAAATAATTCCAAACAAAAAGATTAGCTCGAAGCGGCTAATCTTTTTTTGTATATATTGAATGTCCCTGATTTAACTTCCGAACAATAAATTTCACCACCGTTTTACCCCCTCTTATTTTTGGTATAATATGTAATGAACAACTTAAAATTTTTTATTTTTTAAACGAAGAAGTATAATGATGAAACCAAGGGGTGACATATGAGGGTCTTATTAGAATTGATACGCATCATACTAATATTCGGGATAGCCGGAACAATCATTTCGACCATTGTAAACGGCATATATATAAACATCGGAGTGAATCAGTATGGCTGGCTAGGCTCGATTGCCATTCTGCTTTTATTATTCGTCTGGTACAGAAATAAGCTTCAGTTCAGTGGCTGGTATTCGGGAAAAGGGAAGGAAAATCTTCCCAAAACGGCCTCACAAATCCTCATTCTGTGTTCAGTATTTTTGCTATGTACCCCGCCTGTTTTAAGTGTGCTGCAGATGATCTTTCATTAATCGGGATTCTATATCCTGGATAGAGCAGGAGTGAACGATTTGCGGAAATTATTTAATATTGTGGTCCTCATACTCCTACTCTCTGGATTATGGTATGGATATGGTAAAGATATTCAGGAGTCTGGATTCAAAGCGGGGGCCAGTGCCTTTGCAACGGATGTCCGCTCCTTTATAACCGGGCCCGAGGTTACGACTGCCTTGGAAAAACTGAGTACTGGGGTCAGCAGTATCATCGGCTCGATGACGGAAACATTGGATTCCGCTTCTGAAAAAGAATCGCAGGAAACAGAAAAAGTGAAAAAACCAGCACTGGAAGCGCCTGCTGATGCTTCCTTCTCGGTCCATAATATTGAAATTGGCGACACGAAGGATGATGTAGAAAAATTGGCTGGTGAAGCTAAGCGGAATACGCGGAATGAATATGGCGTGAACTGGTTCGCCTATCACGAAAATTATCAAAATTTCTTCATGGTTGCCTACGATAACAACAATAAAGTTGTCGGTTTATATACGAATCAAGATTTAATTTCCTCGAAGGAAGGCATTAAACGCGGCACTCCCAAAGAAAACGTGACCGGGAAAATGGGGGAGCCTGTAACAAAACTGCTTAAAGGAAACGTCTATTACCAGATTCGAAGTGACAGCGGCGAATACGATATGTTTGAAATGGATAATAGCTATGTGACCATTTTTTATGACAAACATGAGAAAAATACAGTCACGGCAATCCAAATCATCGACGCAAAACTCGAAAAGCAAAAGAGTGGCTATTTTGCAGAAGCCGGCCCCGAATTAAAGAAGGGCTTTGAATATCAATTATTCGATTTGACCAATGCATCACGGGTCAATCATGATCTCTCCGTGCTTTCATGGGATAAACGAGTGAAGGTCACGGCACAGGATCATAGTAAAGATATGGCCGTGAATCAATACTTCAACCATACAAACCTTGAAGGAGAATCCCCGTTCGACCGGATGGAAGATGACAAAATCACTTTTCGAATGGCGGGGGAAAACCTGGCTGCCGGTCAGAATAGCAGTATTTTTGCCCATGAGGGCCTAATGAATTCCATTGGCCACAGGGAAAATAAATTACAGAAGGATTTTGAATCGCTCGGTGTCGGAGTTGCCTTCGATCAGGAAAATAAACCATATTATACGGAGAACTATTTGACGAAATGAACAAAAAGCTGTGCATGGGAAAATCCAGCACAGCTTTTTTCACACAAGAAAGGGCATCCAATTATAAAAATGGATGCCCTTGTTTTAGATCACCAAACGAATAACCCAACGACCATGGCACTCAGCAAGGAAACAGCCATCCCGCTAACCAGCAATTTCCAAACATTCCTTCCGATGATGTTCGATTTCTCATCATTGAGGATGGAATTGAACGTTCCATAGATCATGCCCACTGTACTGAAGTTGGCAAATGACGTCAGATAAGTGACAGCCACGGCAACTGTATGCGGAGACAGTGTACTGACTTTATCTTTTAAATCGAGCAAGGCAACGAACTCATTCGTGGCAAGCTTGATTCCCATCAATTGAGCGACGTACATCGCATCATCTCCAGTTAGTCCAAGCAGGAATGCAAATGGACTAAAAATGACAGAGAAAATCTTTTGAATGGTCAAGCCATCCACAAAGAAACCGAAAATGCCGTTTACGCTGGCCGTTAAGGCCACATAGCCGATAACCATCGCCATGATGACGAAGACCATTTTGGCCCCGACAAGCATACTGTTGGAAATGGTGGAAAAGAAATCTTTACGTTCCTCTTTAGAAGGTACATAAACGACGTCTTCCTCTTTACTGACGTCGACCGGATTCAGCATGTTTGCTATCAGCAAGGCATTTAAGCAGTTCAAAGGTATCGCTACAAAAACATAGGTTGCCGGTACCATGGAGAGGTAGGCTCCAATGATTGAACCACTGATGCTGCTCATGCTCATGATTCCAAATGTCAAAAGACGCTGATCCTTAATCGCACTGAGCTGCATGCGGAGAACGGCAAGTGCCTCGGTATTCCCTAGGAACATCATTTGAATCGAAAAGAAACTCTCAAGTTTTGGCAAACCGGATACTTTTGAGATGAGCCATCCCACTTTATCAATGATCCAGGTAAGTATACCGAAATACGATAAAACATCAAAAAACGTGATAATGAAGATAATTGGCATCAATGCGCTGAAAAAGAAATCCACATGTTCATTTGCCATAAGTGAAGGAAAGACGAAAGAAATTCCTTCATTCGCACATTCAATCAACCAGGTGAAGAATGAAGCGATCAGATTGATGACCCATGCCCCAATTTTAGTGGATAACATGAACCATGTGATAAGTAATTCGAGAACCAGCAAGGTAAGAATGGCTTTCCACTTAACATTCCTTTTATTAGGTGAACAAAGGTAAACGATGCCCATTACAACCAAAACACCTAGTATATTCAATAAGAAATACATGATTTCATCCCCTTTGGATATATTATTTCCCATTCATTTTTTTTATATAAAAAGCCCTCACCTTTTTACACTTTCAGCCGCAGGAAGAAAGTGTGAAAAAGTAAGAGCCTCTTGAAATGTTTTGTGGATCAAGCCTCTTCAAGCCACCCAAAACCTGTTCATCTCTTCTATTTTCATACTTCCTTGTAGTCCGGCATTACGGCTGCCAGGTAGAAACTATCAGACCATCATCACTGATATTATACAAGGATATTTTTTTAATGAATTTCTCAGGAAAGATATCATTTTAAATCAGTTTATTTTTAATTACAATACATTTCAAAGTTGTTATATTAATATAAATTTTTCGAAAACAGTCAAGGAAGTCTCCAAGTGCCAATTTTGGGTAATACTAATGAAGAAGCTGGCTTAAACCCTCCCAGTTGTTTCAATTCACCTTACTAACACAGGAAATAAGGACGTGAATTTTTGTGGATTTTTTTCATAGCCAGGAAACTCTTACTGCATTTGAGTGGACTTTAAGAGCCATCATATCCTTTTTCTTCTTAATTTTTTTGGTTAAATTGATGGGGCAACGGTCCATTTCCCAGTTAAGATTACTTGATTTCATAATGGCGTTAACTATTGGGAACATTCTTGCCCGCCCTTTGTCTGATGAACAGTCAGGCTTGAAGGGCTCAATGATCACGGCCTTTGCATTAGTCATCTTATATATAATCAGTTTGTTTTTGAGCCTTAAGTGGGGGAAACTCCGTAGTTTTTTTGACTCCGCCCCCTTTCCGCTTATCGAAAATGGGCAAATCATTTACAAAAGCCTATCAAGGGCCCGAATCTCCATCGATGATTTATTATCGGAATTAAGAAAAGAAAAGGTCGAAGATATTCAAAAGGTATCCCTTGCACTATGGGAACCGGGCGGTACCATTTCATTGTTTTTATACCCTCAATATGAAGCGGTAACACCAGCAGATATGCACCTAGCAACAACTGACTTCAATTTTCCTAAAACGATTATTAAAGAAGGGACGATTGATTCTAAAGAATTAAATCGGGGCGGTAAAGACGAAGAATGGCTGAAAAAAGAAATTAAAACAACCTATAATGCCGACGTGAACGATATTTTATTGGCAACTCTTGATAATAACGATAACTTAAAGGTCTTTTTCTACAAAGAGCCAAAATAAAAACCCCCAAACATTGTGTAAAGCCTACTTATGAATGTAGGCTTATAGCACGTCAACGTAAAGGGGATTTATTAACTCGCTTATTACTCCGACCAATTCAGTGTATTCAAGAACTTATAAACATCTTCATACACTTGATTACGTTCCTTACCCAATGTGATGATATGACCTGATTTTTCATACCATATCAAGTGTTTATGCTGCGTATCGACTTCATTGAAAATCGCTGTAGCACTCTCCGTATAGTCGGGATCATCCAAACGCCCTTGTAAAACAAGGGTTGGTGATGTGATCAAATCTAAATCTTCACCTGTCTCATTTATGATATTCAACACATCTTTTAGTTGAGGCATAGGCTCTTCTTCCAGCAGCTTCACTTCTGCAGCAATTTGGTCTGCATCTTTGCCCTCAAACTTCTTATAAGCCTGTGCATAATTGAGCAAGCGGTTCTTTTGTCGATCGATACTTTTTCCTTTCGTCGGAGCGCACATTGAAACCACCCCTGTTACAGGCAATTCAATTCCCACTTTTAATGAGAAAACTCCTCCTAAAGAAATTCCCACAACAGCAATTTCCTCATAGCCTTCATCTTTAAGGAAATTATAACCATCCACTACGTCTTTCCACCATTCCTTTGGACCTGTTTTAACAAGTTCCTCGGCTGATACTCCGTGCCCACTATAAAGAGGTCCGTGGCAAGTATAGTCGAGATCATTCAAGTACTTTCCTAATTTCTTCATATCTCCTGTACTTCCGGTAAACCCGTGAAGTAAAAGAACAGCTCTTTTTCCACCTCTGTATGTGAATGACTCAGGTGCTTTCACTTTCATCTATCTAGGACCTTCTTTCTTTGCTCATGTTGATAAATAGAATCTAAATGATTTTCGAAAAAAAATCAATTAATACCCCTTGAGTAGTGATTCTTCTATCCTATTCCGAATTTTCATTAAAACAATTAAATCATGTATATTGTATCCTTACCACACTCTTCACAACTCATCCGTTCCGAAGCACATTTTACTATGATTAAAATTATTTAGCAATCGTCATTTAACCATTTTTTTTAAGAAAAGTAAAATGCACCTTGTGTTACGATGTACACCATATTACACTTTAAAAATGAAAAGGAGGAGAATTTATTTGGATAAAGAATTAATGAAGGGAAGCATTGACCTCCTTTTGCTTTCACTTCTCTCACAAAAAAGGCTATACGGCTATGAAATCACGAAGATCTTGAAGGAAATGAGCATGGGAAAATATCAAATAAGTGAAGGCACCCTCTACTCCGCCCTTAAACGATTAGAAAAAAAAGAATTCATAACAGGCCATTGGAAAGAGTCAGATTCAGGCCGCAGGAAATATTATCACGTCACCGAAAATGGACAAACCGAACTTGAACGGAAACGAGAATGCTTTTACTTCCTGGAAAATTTAGTCCGGAAAAGCGCAGAGCAATTCTAAACAAAATAAAAAGCTCCCTGCACCCATTACTTGGAGGCACAGGAAGCTTTTTTTTGCCGAATTTGGGCTGTTTACTCGTGAATTCATACCGCATTCATGATTTTCGTACCGTTTACTCGTGAATTTCGCACTTTTACTCGTGAATTCATACTGCACTCATGATTTCGCACCTTTTACTCGTGAATTTCGCACTTTTACTCGTGAATTTTGCTGTTTTACTCGTGAATTTCGCACTTTTACTCGTGAATTCATACTACACTCACGATTTCGCACCTTTTACTCGTGAGTTTGGCACTTTTACTCGTGAATTTTGCTGTTTTACTCGTGAATTTTGCTGTTTTACTCGTGAATTCATACTACACTCACGATTTCGCAACGTTTACTCGTGAATTTCGCACTTTTACTCGTGAATTCATACCGCATTCATGATTTCGCACCTTTTACTCGTGAATTTTGCACTTTTACACGTGAATTTTGCTGTTTTACTCGTGAATTCATATTACACTCATGATTTCGCAACGTTTACTCGTGAGTTTGGCACTTTTACTCGTGAATTTTGCTGTTTTACTCGTGAGTTTCGCACTTTTACTCGTGAATTTCGCACTTTTACTCGTGAATTCATACTACACTCACGATTTCGCACCTTTTACTCGTGAATTTCGCACTTTTACTCGTGAATTCATACTGCACTCATGATTTCGCACCGTTTACTCGTGAGTTACTCTATTCACGCAACAAAAAAAGACCTAATTAGGTCTTTTTTTGTCTATTCCTTTATGCTTGCGATAATTGGCGCAAGAGAGCTTCATGCAATCCCCTTGAACATGCGGGCCATATTTTTCACGAAAGGCCTCGAGGCAATAGCATTTATCTTCTTCTTTTTTGGTTCCATCCATCGAGTGCATCCCTCCTAGCTTTAACTGGAGACTACACGTTTCTCCAGCTCTACGTTGATTCGTCCCAACAGTACGGCACCAATTGACTGAATGATCGTTTTAACGATGATTTGGCCGATGACCGCAGCGGGTACTGCTTCCCATGGCAATATATTGGCACCCAATGGACTTAGGCCAATCACGACAAATATCACCGAATCGAAAAACCCTCCAACGATTCCGCTGTAAAACACTCTCCAACTCATCGGGAGTTTTAAACGGGTATATATTTCGGTATCCGCTGTTTCTGCGACCATGAACGATAATGCGGAAGCAAATACAATCAATAACGTATCTCCTAATAAAAATGATACACACGCAGATAAAATAAGTGCAATGACGATACATATATAGGTTTTTGCGCGGCCGAACTTATTCTGGACGAGATCTCGAAAGATGAAGGTTCCCCCGATGAGCAATGTACCCATTGGAATGATGAACATGCCAAAATGTAAGGGCGCAAAAGCTGCTGTAACCACATTCGCCGTGATGATGGATACTAAATACAATAAAATTCTTAACATTTATTAATTCTCCTTATACAGAAAAAACAGCACCCTAAGAAAGAGCACTGTTCCCCTTAGTTTTTTTGAGAGGGTAGCTAGAACCTCTTCCGCCCGAGCGGATTATCATTTTCCTTATTTATCGTAGCTTGAAAGCGATTGGAAATCAAGAAGTTTCCATATCGCTTGTATCGGACAATGGTCAATGCAATGACTCTGCCGACTTTTGTCGCAGAAAACTGCTTGAAGGGCAGTATATGAAAAGCCGACAATGATTGATAGAATAATGTTACGATCTTGATATGAAGTATAAACGCGAGGAGGAAAAAGATGATGAAAAAACCATCGTTTGTTCATGCTATTTATATCGCGACCACACCAGAGAAGCTTTGGGAAGCCCTGACGAGCGGTGAAGTCACGAAGAAGTACCATTTTGGATGCCAAGTCCAGTCTGACTGGCAAGAAGGCTCAAGCGTTAAATATATGCTGGAAGATGGGCGTATTACTGATCATGGTAAAGTACTCGAGTGTGAGCCGCTGCACCTGCTCTCGTTCACTTGGAACATGACAGGAGAAGAAACACCTCGCGAGCAGCCTACTCGTGTCACTTTTATACTGCAGCCCATGGATGATACGACTGTGAAGTTAACGCTTAGGCATGAGGAGCTTTTGGAGACGGATTTTATATATGATGATCATACCTTTGAAGGCTTGAATAATGGATGGCCAGCGATTCTAAGTAACCTGAAGAGCTTGCTTGAAACTGGACGGACCCTGCCGCCGATAACAGTAGATCGGGATAATTAAGTAACAGTGGAAAATTTAAAAAAATCGAAAGAGAGTGATAGTGATGGATACGCAAATAATCACGAAATTCACAATAGTCAAACCAACAAATGAAGTGTTTGAAGCCATAGTGGACCCAGAAAGAATCGGGAATTTCTGGTTCTCATCGAGTTCTGAAAGATGGGAACAAGGCAGGACGCTTACATTGAGATATAACGAATACGATGCTGAAGTGGTTATTAATGTATTGGAAGTAGAGGAAAATAGGAAAATCGTGTTCGCATGGGGAGGAAATGATCAAGAAACGATAGTTACAATTACCCTAAAAGAGTCGGATAAAATGAGTACAATTATTGAAGTGAACGAATCAGGTTTGAAAGAGGACGACCCCGAATTGATAAATAAAATGATAGGACAAAAGGAAGGTTGGGTTTATACATTAACGTGTTTAAAGGGTTACTTAGAAAATGGGGTTAATACTTTGAGAGCATCCATAATTTTTTAATTTTTAAAGGGTGCTGGTTCAGATTAGATAGATCACTAAAAATGCAGTTGGGCGTCCTGACTCCCGGCACAATGGCACTTAAGATTTTTAAGCATGTTGTTCCTTTTGATAAGTCTTACCTTTTTTCCTTAATCAAGGTCAAAGAAAGCATACAGGAGGAGACCTTAAATGCTTCCGAGAAAAAACTCAAGGATGAATATCCTTGAGTTTTATATTTTCCATATGGTTTAACATAACATTCAATCGGATATCACTTTTAGATATATGCCCTTCGAAGCTTTTTTATAGGCTTCAATTCCCATTTTCTTGACTCTCTCTGATAAACTCGATGCTCTTAATAATTGGGTTCCTTCAATAACGGAAGGATCAATAAGGCGCACTTTATTTTTCCGATGTAAATCGTATTCCAATTGATTTTCTATCACCTTTACGTTACCATGGATCCGTTTTAACAGATTTTTCACCTCATGGTCTTCAGTGGAGCTTAACAAGGACATAACTTCTTCATCTGTACCGAGTAAGTCATCTAGGCTGATCAGATTTTTAGCCAAAGCCAATTTTAAGGTCTTTGCCAATACATCATAGCCATATATATTAAGTGGGTTCATGAAAAAATCAATAACTTCACTGTAATACGTTTTCACAAACCATTCCGCCGATTCAATATTATCCAGATACATCCTTCCATTTATTATGATTACATGATCTAAGAAGTCTTGAACGGATTCCAGTGTGATATGTCCATATTGATACATATCCCGGAGTGTATAATCAACCCGATCGGCGCATAACTCAGGTGCTGGCTGTTCAAGCAATTCCCATTTTGATTGAACTATGACTTCACAATCAAATCCATACTTCTTCAGTATAAATGGGATTTCTGATTCCATAATGACATGATCATATATCTTTTCATGATAATCTTCATCCTTACAATCCAGAACGAAATCAATAACATGTGAGAATGCAGTATGGGATACGTCATGCAGCAAGCCCGCGATTTGTTCCTCCAATGAACCTCCAAGCGCTTTAATTAAAAGCATCACACCAAGTGAATGGTCAAATCGTGTAACGTCCCACTTCTCATTAACTAAATAACTTGCCCCGCCTTGATGTATCCCCTTTAATCTTTGGACGGGTTTGCTTAGAATCAGCTCTTCAAGAACTCCCTCTACAATGTGTTTCCCATAGATACTATCCAAAACTATCAATAACTGCCGCCTCCCCCATTAGTAGGTGGTTCTGTAAAAATTATTTCCCCCTTTTCATTTTGCTCATATTGCCTTTTTGCCAATTTGCTTATTTCTTTATCATCATTCAAATCGACATCACCTGGAGTGACCTCATCAATACCTTCTATCGTTATCATTTCTTTTATTATTACCCGGTCTGGTTGATTCACTTTAAAACTGTCTTCTACAGGCTTCGTTTTATCTTTATACGGTTTAGCGAATAAAAAATAGCCGGTCAAGACTATGATAATTGAACCGAAAATACCGAATTTCATTTTCATTCATTCATCCCCTCCAACGCTATATCAATACCTCCATAATACCACAAGAGGTAATTAATGGTATTTAAGTGAGCCAAGCGCATATATAGCTGGTTCCTTTTTTCTGTTACATGACATGAATATTTCCTCTGATTCATCTAACGGGTTACAGGGAATATTCCCTAGGCAATGTCCTGCCTCCTCCCCTTTGCAACATAGGAGAAATTCCAGTTCATCAAATGGTAAAGTCTCCCTGAAAAAACAGTACTTTATAATATGATCTAATAATTGACATTTGAAAATCAGTGAGGTAACATTTCAATTAACCAGTGGTCAATAAATAAGGGGGTCTCAAGATGTCGCCAAGGAAATCGGCAGGTAAAGAACTGTCAAGGGACATGGTCTTGAATGAAGCCAGAAACCTTTTTGCAACGTTAGGGTATTCGAATGTCTCAATGAGGCAATTGGCTAAATCATTGGAATGCAGCCATGGAGCCATATATTATCATTTTAAAAATAAGGCAGAAATATTTTATAATTTGGTAAAAACGGATTTTTCCGTTTTAAATACTTTAATCGATGATATCATCATGTCGGAAAATGACCCTTCTGTAAAAATGGAAAAGATTTTATTGTGCTTCTTGGAGTTCGGTTTAACCCAACAGAATCATTATTCCATCATGTTTTTATCGAAGGAAAAAGAAATTCAGCAGTTACTTCAATTCGATTCCAATAAAACATATGAAAAGCTAATCCAGTCCCTGACGGACCTGACGGACAACAAATTGAATCCTGCATCCATATGGTCGATTTTTCTTTCTCTTCACGGATTCATCACTTTTTATATTAATTCTGAACTATCTTATGAAGATGTTAAAGGCTTAGCTGATTTTCATGTAAAAAATATCATCGGAAACATCATATAATTTTTTCGAACATTATTGACCAATGGTCAAATAAATATTGGGGGTTTTAAAATGGTAAAGAAATTCCTTCATATTGAAGGACTCATGGTTCTTTTAGCGGTGATTTACATCTATTCGTTATATGAATTCAGCTGGTGGATATTCCTGTCATTGATTTTGTCTCCTGATGTTTCCATGCTGGCCTATCTGATCAATGATCGAATTGGAGCAAAGGTTTATAACCTATTTCACACTTATACCCTGTCCATCTTCATGATTTTGCTTGCCATTTTTCTAAAGTTCGATGCATTGTTGATGATTGGTTTAATTTGGACCGCACATATTGGAATGGATCGCTTATTTGGATATGGCCTCAAATACACATCTTCCTTCAAAGCTACACACATTCAAAGGCTGTAAAAAACTTAAAAGGCAGTGTGATTACACCATCACACTGCCTTTGCTCACTTTTCTTTATACGCCCCGCTTGTTGCCCCATATATAGGTATGCAGCTGGGGCAGCACTTTCACATCATTCAATTCATCATCTGCTATCACTTTGTCTATTAACTCTTCGTACTTCCTCAAAAGACCGCTGATCAATTGACGATCATCCGCCGTCCTGCTATCGTCATTGCCGACCTGCAAATAAAAAGGAATATCCGGATAACGCCCATGTACATGTTTGGCATATTGATAATCTTCCTCATTAAAGACGACAATCTTCAATGAGACATGATTTTCAGGATTTCGATTGGCAAGGTTCAAGAGGATTTGGTCGAGCACCGTAAAGTCCGTGTTCATTTTAGAGCTCGGCGGCTTAGGTGAAATCGTCAGTTCATCAATATCGAGAAACCAATCCTGCCATCGGCTCCCTTGTGTTTCGACACCTATCTTCATTTTATTTTCATGCAAGATCGCTATCAAGCCGTTTAGGTTTTTCAGCAGAGCCGGGTTTCCGCCTGATATCGTCACGAAGGAAAAACCGGAACCCCCAATTCGCTTCAGCTCATCCCATATTTCTCTAGCAGTCATTTGGACTGTATCTTCCTTACCGGTGCCATCCCAAGTAAATGCGGAATCACACCAGGCACATGAATAATCGCATCCGGCCGTCCGAACAAACATGGTTTTTTGACCAATGACCATTCCCTCACCTTGGATGGTCGGTCCGAAGATTTCCATAACCGGGAGTTTACTCACTTTCCATCCACTCCCGTCTGGCTTCTGCATAGCTTGTCGGCGTTTCGTATAGTCGAACAAATTCGACTCTAGCACCCTCATATTCTTTTAATGAAAGGGCTTCGGCCATTTTTTCATAAATCCAGACAACCATATTTTCAGCTGTTGTATTCATGAGCGGCAGGGTTTCATTCAAATAACGATGATCCAGGTGGATTTCAATTTC
Source organism: Brevibacillus sp. JNUCC-41 (assembly GCF_014844095.1). Taxonomy (NCBI): domain Bacteria; kingdom Bacillati; phylum Bacillota; class Bacilli; order Caryophanales; family Bacillaceae; genus Peribacillus; species Peribacillus sp. JNUCC41. The sequence goes on from NZ_CP062163.1 coordinate 446,504, forward strand.
ATTTTTCCATATATCCTTGATGTCCCCGAAATCTATCATCAAACCGCGTGAATCCGTATATCCGCTCAATCCGAATATGACCTTATATGTGTGGCCATGCAGGTTCTTGCATTTCCCTTCATAGTCATGCAGATGGTGCGCCGCGTCAAAGGTGAATTCCTTACTCACGAGAACCCTCTTGGTTGTATACTTCAATTGGCTGCGCTGAATGTCTTCATCTATTTTTTGGAGTTTATCCACTATTGTAAAACCGTACATCATGAAAGCACCTTCCGTCTGCTTACATAGTCATCCAGTCCTTTTTTCCGCAGATTACATGCCGGACAATCTCCACAGCCGTCGGAGATGATTCCGTTATAGCAAGTCAGGGTCTTTTCGCGGACAAAGTCGAAGGCGCCAAGCTGATCCGCAAGCTCCCATGTTTCTTCTTTATTAAGCCACATTAGCGGCGTATCAATCACGAATGACTGGTCCATTGACAAGTTCAAGGTCACATTCAACGATTTAATGAATACATCGCGGCAGTCAGGATATCCGCTGAAATCCGTTTCACAGACACCGGTGACAATATGTTTAGCGCCAATCTGACTCGCCAGCACTCCTGCAAACGAAAGGAACAGCAAATTCCTCCCTGGTACGAAAGTCGACGGCAACTCCCCTTCTTCTCCATCCTCAACTGCAATATCACTTCTCGTCAATGCATTCGGTGCCAGTTGGTTCAACAGCGACATGTCAAGGATATGATGGTTCACGCCCAATTCCTTGGCGATGTTTTGAGCGCATTCGATTTCCAAGCTATGCCGCTGATTATAATCGAACGTCACCGCTTCCACTTCCTCAAATCTCTCCAATGCCCAGAACAGGCACGTCGTACTGTCCTGACCTCCGCTAAACACAACCACTGCCTTTTCTTTCTTCTTCATTTCTATAAAACTCCTTTTTACGGAAAAAAACAGCACCCTAAGAATAGAGCACTGTTTCTCCTTAGTTTTTTTGAGAGGGTAGCTAGAACCTCTTCCGCCTTAACGCGGAATATTATATTTTTCCAAGTCAATAGTAACTTGAAAACGATTATAAATCAAGATGAATAGATTTAGTGAATAGTAGAGCTGATGGAAAATTTGGTTATCTTTTCATTGCTTAAATATCCCATTATCCGTCCGATAAAATAGTGTGATTAAAATATCGATAAAGGGGTCCATTAATTTGAAAAGCATTAAAGGAAAGGTATTGGTGGCATTTTCACTCATCATATCTTTATGTGTCATCTTAGGAGCATTCAACATTTACAGCAGCAACAAGTCACTGGTATATTCCCAGGATATCATCGAAAAGGAACTTCCGCTTCTTATCCAAGATGAAAAGCTGCTATATAATCTAGCACAAAGAACCGCATTCGCCCGAGCCTATATTCTATATGGTGACAAGAGTTATAAAGAAAGGTTCTTACAATATACTGAAGACAGCAAGGTCATCCAGGAAGATCTCCTGGCTTCGAGCGACTCTGATAAAGTGAAGGCATTGATCGAGAAAAGCGGGGATTGGAGGTTGATGATTGTCGACCGGGTATTTCCACAATATGAAAAGGGAAATGAAGAACGAGCGAAAGAGATACTCAAAAATGAAGTGGCGCCAATCAGCAATGAAGTAATGGAGGGTTTCAAGGAGCTTGCTTCGGAACGCGAGGAATTGATTGTCGCTTCAGGTGAAACCGTCATCGCAAGCGGGAAATCGGTAAAGACGACAAGTATCATCATATCCATTGCGGCAGTCCTTATCGGCCTTCTGCTGGCGCTTGTGACTGCCAACCTCATTACCACCCCCCTCCTTAAAATCAGGGACAGGATGAAAATGGTGGCTGACGGAGAGCTTAATCATGAGCCCCTTGAGCAAAAGTCATATGATGAAATGGGCGAATTAACGGTATCCGCCAACCAAATGCAGAAAAACCTTCGTGATACGATCGAAAAAATGCTCGTTGTATCCGAATCCGTTTCCAACCAAAGTGAGAATCTGACTCAATCAGCAAATGAAGTCCAGCAGGGCAGCAAACAAATAGCCACTACCATGCATGAACTTTCGGAAGGTTCGGAGTCACAGGCCAACCGGGCAGCTGAAGTGGTTCGCATGATGGATGATTTCACCGGCAGAATCGAGTTGGCCCGCCTAGAAGGAGTGGATGTTGCTAAAAGTTCAACCGAAATCCTTTCCTTGACCAAGGAGGGCACCACTTTAATGCGCAGTTCGATCCAACAGATGCAATATATTGATGGGATTGTAAAAAATGCCGTAGAGCAAGTGAAAGGGCTCGATTCCCAATCGCAGCAAATTTCGCAGCTTGTACAGGTCATCAAGAATATATCCAATCAAACCAATCTATTGGCATTGAATGCTGCCATAGAAGCCGCTCGTGCCGGTGAACATGGCAAGGGCTTTGCCGTCGTCGCCGATGAAGTGCGGAAACTCGCTGAAGAGGTCACACACTCCGTTGGGGATATCACCAATATTGTCTCCGCCATTCAAACGGATTCAAAAACAGTCGTCCACTCCCTGGAAGATGGTTATGCACAAGTGGATGAAGGCACGAAACAGATCACGCTCACAGGCCAAACCTTTGAAACAATCAATCACTCTGTCGGGAATATGGAAATGAAAATACAGCATATAACAGACGAATTGAACTATATCTCCACAAATAGCAAAAATATCAATCAGGCTATCGAAGATATCGCCGCGGTGTCTGAAGAGTCCGCAGCTGGAATCGAACAAGTCTCCGCCTCTGCTCAGCAATCCAGCTCTTCAATGGATGAAGTAACGAATCATGCCAGTGAACTTGCATCTTCGGCAGAACTGCTGACTGAACAGGTTAGGAAGTTCCAATTATGACACTAGCAATTTCCCGGCACATGAATGCGGGAAATTGCTTTTCCCTCCCATTATATAGATTGTTTCATTTTCGTAAATTCGGGGAATAAATAACTATAACCAATAATAAATCATTAAAAAGCAAATCTATCAAAAGATCTATCAAAAGCGGCTGGAAGTGAATATTTTCCTTTATTTTCAGAATATTTAGTGTATAATTAATTAAAGGAATATTTTAACTTAAATAACCATCACTTCCAATAACCGCTACTGCACATCCCGACATTCCCTTTCAACACCATGCACGGGCACTTATACTCAGTAAGGATCCATTGCATGCTCTCTCGAATCAAATCGTACACAACTTTTTTCACACAAAAACACGATTTTCACTCCAAATTTGTAAAAAAAGGTTAAATTACACACTTTATATGTTACTATTAAACCAAGACCTTTTAACCCCATAAGGAGGAATTCATATGAAACGTTTTTTCAAATTCATAACAGATTTTAACGAAAGAAAAGCACTGGAACGGGAAACCGAAGAATTCTTTCGCAAAGAACATGAAAATTATATGAAGATGAATCCTGACAATCAAGGAAAAAGAAGGAGATTAGCTCCTAGACTTTATGTGATTGATGGCGGTAAAAAGGACTCCAACCTTGAGATTTCTGACAGAAAGAAATCAAGTTAACCTGATTCCTTCCATAATCTGCTACCAAAAGCTGTAGCTCAAGACCTACAAACGGTAAATCTCCATGAAAAACGGAAATTCGTGACCATTCCATTCATTTACAATATATAAGCCGAAAGCTCAGATATGCTTCTGAGCTTTTTTTGTATTTCACTCTTCTATAAACACTATATTTATAGAAGAAACTAGGTATTTTTTAAAAAAATTGGGTTAACTTTAGTTTATTTCATGTTTAAGGTAAAAGATCCATTATAGTCCGCGGGGTATTCTCTGAGGAAAAACCCGGAAAATAAACAAAAAAAGAGATGTGTTCTTTTACTCATCTTTGATCAAATTCAAAAGAGTTCAACTAATTGAGTCGTTAGATGCAATATCTTACATTGAATAACAAATGCATAAATATTGTTACGTTTATGTCAAACAATGGGTATAAACAATTACCAAACTGTAATAAACGTCACTTTTAAAAACCAATTATTATTCAAATATAGCCATTAGGAATCAGGTTCAAATGCTCATAAAACTACTTTAATTCTGACCAAAATGGTACCTTTATTAAACTTTCCATAATTTAGTGTAAATTAACGGAGTATTCCATCGATTTCCAGACATAACTTTGTACTCATAAAACAATTTATCCCATTAGATACTATTACACCCTAATATACATTTATTTGAAAAACTTGAAAAAAACTATATTACAATAAAATAATTAGCTCTTGCCTATTAAGTTTAAAATCATGTAGTGTGTATTCAGTAATTCAAATATTTGAAAAAAAGAGAGGTTAAAAAATGGCACCGATATTTATTTGTGCGATCTTTTTGCTTGGCTATGGCATTTTCGAACAAAAACGCCATCAGAAGCGTCTCGACTCCATCCCAGTGCGTGTGAATGTGAATGGGATTCGAGGGAAATCGACTGTAACGCGTCTAATTACAGGTGTGATCCAGGAAGCTAAGTACAAAACAGTAGGCAAAACAACCGGAACATCAGCAAGAATGATCTATTGGTTTACCGATAAGGAAAAACCGATTGTACGCCGCCCAGAAGGACCCAACATAGGAGAACAGCGGCGTGTAGTTAAAGAAGTTGCCGATTTAGGCACGGAAGCACTGGTTTGTGAGTGCATGGCCGTACAGCCTGACTATCAACTAATCTTCCAAAACAAAATGATCCAAGCAAACATTGGCGTAATCGTGAATGTATTGGAAGACCATATGGATGTCATGGGACCGACTTTGGATGAGGTTGCTGAAGCTTTCACTGCTACCATTCCCTATAATGGTCACTTAATAACCATCGAAAGTGAATATTTGGACTTTTTCAAGCAAATTGCCAAAGAACGCAACACAAAAGTAATCGTTGCAGACAATTCGAGAATTTCGGAAGATTTTCTACGCGAATTCGACTATATGGTATTTCCTGATAATGCATCACTGGCCTTGGCCGTTGCGGAAGCTTTGGGCATCGATGAAAAAACAGCTTTTCGCGGAATGTTGAATGCTCATCCCGATCCAGGTGCCATGCGGATCACCAAATTCGGAGATTCCATCCAGCCAACTTTCTTTGTCAATGGCTTTGCTGCAAATGACGCGTCATCGACACTGAACATCTGGGAACGTGTCAATACGTTCGGATACAGCACAGAACCTCCTATCGTCATCATGAATTGCCGTCCCGACCGCGTGGACCGTACAGAGCAGTTTGCTAGAGATGTATTGCCTTACATAAAATCTGAAATCGTCATTTCCATTGGCGATACCACATCACCGATCACTCGGGCATTCGAGCAAGGTCAATTGGATACAAAAGAATATTGGGATTTAGAAAACTGGTCAACTGAAGAAATCGTTGCCCGCCTCCGCCCATTGATGAAAAATCGCATCGTCTACGGTGTCGGGAATATTCACGGTGCAGCGGAACCTTTAATTGAAGCATTCATGAAATCTAAAACAAAGCAAAAAGCAAGTTAAGTAGGAGGAACCTTAATGTTTGGATCGGATTTATATGTAGCCCTAGTACTGGGAGTAACGCTTAGCCTTATATTTTCAGAAAAGACGGGTGTCGTACCCGCAGGACTTATCGTGCCTGGTTATTTGGCATTAGTATTTGACCAATGGGAAATCATGCTGGTCATTTTGTCCATTAGTATAGTAACTTATTTGATCGTCGCTCACGGCCTTTCAAGATGGGTGATTTTATATGGAAGAAGAAAATTCGCAGCCATGATGGTAACCGGGATTTGCTTGAAACTCCTATTGGACTTAGTCTACCCCGTCATGCCATTTGAAATATTCGAGTTTCGGGGAATCGGTATAATCGTACCCGGATTGATAGCGAATACCATACAAAGACAAGGAATGCCATTGACACTTGGCAGCACGCTTTTATTATCCGGCTTGACTTTCGGTTTAATGAACGTGTACTACCTATTCTGAGGTGCAAAAAATGAAACGGAATTTAAATGCAAAAGAAAAAACACTTATCTTTATTAAACGCACGAAGAAAAAGAATCTTAAATACACTGGAATCATACTACCTATATTACTAATCGCTTTAGTCATTACCACTTGGATGGGACGGGCTGAAGAAGTGAAAACAACCGCTTCAAAAACTGATCAACCATTGACGATGACGATGGTCGGTGATGTGATGATGGGACGTTATGTTGAAGAAGTAACGGAAAAGCACGGGTATGATTACCTCTTCCGTTATATGAAGCCCTATTTTACCGATTCAGACTATGTCAGTGGGAATTATGAACATCCTGTTTTAAAAGAAGAGGTATCCAACTACAAGGAAGCAGACACGGCCATCAGGTTAAACTCCAATAATAGTGGTGTGAAAGCCGTTAAAGATGCGGGCTTCACTGTGATGAATTTGGCCAATAACCATATGATGGACTTCGAAGAACGAGGACTGCTTGACACGATTGATGAATTCAAAACTGAAGATATGCACTATGTGGGTGTTGGATCGAACACTACCGAAGCTAAAAATAGCATCGACTATGCGGATGTTAATGGCATGCGTGTCGCAACACTTGGCTTCACAGATGTTTACGGTAAGGACGCCGTGCCAAAAAGTAATAAAGCCGGGATATTGAACACCAACCCTGATTTATTATTTGAAATGATTGAAAAAGCAAAGGATGCCAAGCAAGGCAACGCAGACTTGGTTGTGGTGAATGTTCACTGGGGAATAGAATATTCAACATCTACAACCGCTCGTCAAACAGACTTGGCTAAAGCGATAATCGATGCAGGAGCTGATGTCATCATCGGCCATCATCCCCATGTGCTTCAATCGTTTGATGTTTATAAAGATGGAATCATTTTCTATAGCTTAGGAAACTTCGTTTTCGATCAAGGCTGGACACGCACAAAGGATTCAGCCATGGTTCAATACCATTTAGCGGAAGACGGAAAAGCTACAGTCGATGTCGTTCCACTGCAAATTGAAGAAGCAACACCAAGGCCAGCTACCTCTTCAATCGACAAATCACGTGTTTACCGTCAGTTGACGAAGGAAACGAGTGAAAAAACCCAATGGTCGAAAAAAGAGGATCACATCGAGATTACATTGGATCACAAAAAGGTAATCGACCATAAGGCTCAACGTGAGCAAGAAGAAAAAGCTGCGAAGGCAGCGAAAGAAGCGAAAGAAGCAAAAGAAAAGAAAGCTGCACAAAAGAAAAAGGCAGCACAAGCTATACAACAGGACATACAGCCCATTCAGTAAGGATCGATTGAATACTACTATGTGAAATGAGAAACAACTTGGAGTCTCAACGAGAAGGGGGAGTAATCGATGATTAACCGTGCGGCTTGGAAAATATTCATTTCACTTTGCCTGCTCATATATTTAGCTGGATGTTCGAAGACACCCCCTATTTCTGACACGAATGATCCGATAGATAGTAAAACGGAACAATCATATGGGGTCAGTTCTTCAAATCCAATCGCAATAGATGTCGGGATGGATATATTGAAAAATGGTGGAACGGCGGCGGATGCCGCCATTGCGGTATCCTATGTATTAGGTGTAGTTGAACCTTTTGGATCTGGCGTGGGTGGCGGCGGCGGTATGCTGATTGCACCGAAATCCGGCGATCCCAATTTTATCGATTATCGTGAATCCTCTCCGGAAGACCCAAGTTCAAGACACAATGCAGGGATTCCTGGCTTAGTGGCCGGCATGCAGGTTATAAGTGATAAGTATGGGAGCGTACCAATGGCAGACCTTCTCCAGCCGGCGATAGATTTGGCTGAAGGCGGATTTGAAGTCAACGAAATGTTATCATCACGCTTAGAAGCAGCTCAGCCGAGGATATCTTCCGATGCGACTTCACTTTTTTATCCTGATGGCGATGCCATTGAACCAGGCAAAACCCTCGTTCAAGAAAGACTTGCTAAAACATTGAAGCTGATTCAAAAGAAAGGTCCTGATGGTTTTTATAAAGGGGAAATCGCACGGGATATTAAAAGAGAAACAGATATCGACATGATGGATTTAAAGCGCTATGAGGTGAAAGAGCGTAAGCCGGTCCAAGGAACATTTGCCGGTTATGATGCTTTTACCGCCCCTCCGCCCTTTTCCGGGATTACCGTTCTTGAAATGCTAAAGCTCGCCGAGGAAATGAACCTCAGTGATTCTCCTAGCAAATCAACTTATATGAAGGTATTGGGGGGCATCACAGATACTGCTTATCAAGACCGATCCGCCAATATTGGGGATGGAATAAGTCACTCTAAGGCGGAAAAATTGCTCTCCCCCATTCACTTGGACAATCTTAAAAATATGATCAAAAGTGAAAAATGGAAAAATAAAGAATCGAATGGTTCCGAGGAACATGAAAGTACGACACATTTTGTGATCATAGACAAGTATGGCACTGTCGTTTCCGCCACAAATACGCTTAGTAACTTTTTCGGATCTGGTGATTATACAAATGGATTTTTCATTAACGATCAATTGAAAAATTTCCGGTCCGGCTTGAACGCTCAAGAGGCATATAAACGGTCAAGAACTTTCACCGCCCCTACCATTCTCAAGAAACCAGGGCAGGAATCGATTGGTATCGGCTCACCAGGCGGCGATAGAATTCCTCAAGTATTGATGCAGGTCCTTTATTCATATACAGAGAATGAAGGCTCATTTCAGGATATCATCGACCGTAATCGGTTCGTCTATGATGGAAATAAGATTTATACGGAATCCAGGCTTTCGAATGAAATAACAACGGATTTGGAAAATTCAGGATATGAAGTCATCCAGAAGATCTCCCCCATGTATTACGGCGGGGTTCAAGTACTCGTTAAAAACGAGAAAAATGGACAAGTATCCGGAGCTGGAGATAAAAGAAGGAATGGAAGCTGGAAAGCCCAGCAATAAAAGGGCAATCCAGTCCCTCCTTTTCTGAATATCATATGAATTTTAGCGATGCATAAGGGGACTTAGAATATGAATATCGTAAAAAAAATAACAAGCTGGGCTATACCCGTTTTTCTAATAGCTGCCCTGCTTGTGACCATGAATACATTTAAACGGACAGAGACGTTAACACCCGAAGAGCAACAGAAAATAGAACAATATACGACTATCGAAAAATAAAAAAAGCTGGGGCATCCCCGCTTTTTTTATTTTTGCCTTCAAGGGATATGGAAGATTAATTACCTACAAGATACGGAGGATAACCATGAATGAAAATAGCTATACCGATTTTATTGAACTGCAGCAAAATGAACAAGAAGAACTCGATTACCGCATCATCGTTCATCACAGGAATCCTGATATCGCAATTCTGGCCATACACGGCGGGAACATCGAACCTGGAACCAGCGAGATTGCAGCCGCACTTGGAGAGAGACTTTATGCAAGCACCTATCTTTTCGAAGGCCTTAAACTAAGGGGTAACCAGGTCCTCCATATAACATCCTGCTTGTTCAATGAACCGTTCGGCGTTTCAATGGCAGCGAACGCTCAGACCACCCTTTCGATCCATGGCCACTACGACGTACATAATGCGCTGGTTTACATCGGCGGAAGGAACGAACCCTATAAGAACCTCATTCAGCAATACCTCAGCAAAGCTGGATTTCAAACTGATCATGCACCGCAGCACCTTTCAGGCATGAAAGGAAACAACATCACCAATTCATCCAAGACGGGTGCAGGCGTGCAATTGGAACTTTCCACAAAGCTTAGAAAAAGCTTTTTCAAAGGTGATGACTTTACCAGTAAGAACAGGGTCAATCCATGTGATCTTTTTAAACGGTTCGTTACTGCCATTGAAAAAGCGACTCTTGAATATAAACAGGTTGAATGACTTTCTTAGTCCATCAGGCTTGCAACTTGACCGAAGCTTTCGAATTTCTGTGCAAAATAACCTGACGAAAGGTTGGAGATATGAACGCCTGCGTTTTCCGTTGTATTGAGAAAACGGCCATCACCTAGATATATGCCTACATGGGTCACACCTAGCCTTGTTCCTGTGTTGCTAAAAAATACTAAATCCCCCGCCTTTGGATTTTCGATTTTGGGCAGCAATGAGAAGTAATCCTCTGCGGAGCCCCGTTTTACTGTAAGACCCTGCTCCTTCATGACCCAATAAATGAAGCCGCTGCAATCCATTCCGGTCATTGGATCGTCTCCCCCGAAAACATAGGGGAATCCGCGTAAAGTGTATGCATACTTGATGACATCATATGCTTTATCATATGCAGCTTCCTGGTCTACATAAAACGGATATAACAGGTTGCTGTAAAGTTGAAGATACTGCCCTTGCATCAACTCATCAGTTCTTAACGCGTTACGGCTTTTGATCGTATTCATGGAAATGCTGTAATTCTCCGATATACTTTTAAGCGTTTCTCCAGTTTGGACGATATGCTCTCCTTTTGGCGTGTATGTTTTGTATGCCACTTGGTATTTGGCAAAGTAACCTTCTGTAGTGGATCTCACCTGAACCGTTTCTGCGCCATATCCAGAATTGACAAATTGGTTTTTGCCGACATAAATACCCGCAGTCACGACCTTTAAGCTGTCTTTTTCCAGAAAGAATATAATATCCCCGGTTTTCGGAGTGGCTGTATCCATCCCTTGCTTATAAAAACCATCTACTGTCAAACGGTCAACCGGCACATTTTGCTGGGAAAGCACCCAATGAATCAACCCGCTTGAATCAAACCCTTTTTCAGGCGTCTCCTCACCAGCTGTCTTTTTAAACCCTATAAAAGATTTCGCATATCTCGCAATTTTTTTTCCTCTCTCCGACCATTGATAGATGGAAGGAGTATACGCCGTTTGAATGATTGTCAACTTTTGGCCCGCAAATAACTTATCATCCGGTAAACCATTCGTTTTCATTAATTGCTCAGCCGATATATCATATGTCCTGGCAATCGATTCTACCGTTTCGCCAGAGATTACAGTATGCACAGGATCTGCCGCCTCGGCCTTTAAACCAGGTAAAAAAGTGAAACTAACCATGAATACCAATGTAAGTATCATGCAGCTTATTTTTCCATTAAACATTCTAACCCTTCCTTTATACGCTGAAATATTTTTAAATTTACACTGTTCAAGCAAATACCATCATATGAATCTTCTATCCTATAATCCACCAAATTACATATGACTTATTGCCTATTACAACGATATTATCGGCAAGGAAAATGAAACTTTTAGCCTATCTTTACAAAAAATCATCAGGCGGATACTATAAAACACCTTAAGAATGAATCAGCGCTGTAAAATTTCACCCCACCCAAGATAAGTGGGAAATCGAACAATCCCTAGAGGATTTTATTTTTTTATGCCGAATGGGTAATGTTAGTTGAAAGGAATCCCGGTCATGACGTGTATAACGGCTTGCCTTATTTATGAAGTGGATCACGATATAGGAGTGAATATTTTTGATAAGAATGACAGAGAAAGCCCGACAGGCAATTAAAGATATGCAGCATAGTTTGGGAGGGGAAACGTATTTAAGGTTTGGCATAAACAGACCTTGCTGTAACCAGATGAACTATACATTAAGCTTGGCAATCTCTAAAAAGGATCACGAGGAAATACTCGTTTTACATGATATAAAAATGTTGCTCGCCCCATCGGACTCCCATTTTACAGATCAAACGGAAATTGATTACGAAGGCGATGGATTTTTGATCAGGAACCCGAATCCGTTGGTATCACCTATCATCTAGCAGAAGAAAATAAGGAGAAAGCTTAAATGGCCTTCCCCTCGTTTCTATGAAACTATGACATGTACACTGTTTTTCCGCCCTTTATGGACACCATGTTTTACGAATATGGAGAGATAGTAATGAGTGATGCGGCTGTATTACTAGGTGGAGCAATGTCACTATCGTCGTTAGTGGCATGACAACAAAAAACCCTACTACTTGTCCGATTCCTATATATTATTCCCCTATTAAAAAAAAGCGTGGATACTTGACCCGCCCTTCTAAATTGTAATTTTGTACTTAGAATCAGTCGCGTACAACGAATCAGTGTTCAGTCCCTGCAGAATGCAACCAAAAAGGGGAGACCACTTAGCGGCCTCCCCTTTTGCAATGCTTATGTTTTCCATTCCTCTACTTCTTTATGTGGAATTCCCCGAGCGTGTGCTCCAAATCAGTTATTAACTGGGTAAGCTGCTGTGTATATTGAGCGAGTTCATTGGATGCAGCGGCTTGTTCTTCCATCGAAGAGGCAATTTCTTCTGATGAAGCCGTCGTTTGCTGAGATACGGCTGTGATTTCTTCTATCACTTTAATTACCATTTCTTTTTGTTGATTGATGCTTTCAATGGATCTTGTTTCTTCCCGAATCGAATTGGATATCCTCACGACGGAATCCTCCAGCTCTTTCATGGCTTCACTTACCGTGTTTACGGCATTTTTTTGATCCTTACTGATTTGATTCGTTTCATTGGTCGTTTTCAGCAATTCCTCCGTATCTGACAGAATGCTTTGAATGATGGCTTGAATGTTTTTTGTAGCTTCTTTTGAATCATCAGCCAAACTCCGTACTTCATTCGCCACCACAGCAAACCCTTTGCCGGACTCACCCGCCCTTGCAGCTTCTATCGATGCATTCAATGATAACAAATTGGTTTGTTCCGATATTTTCGAAATGGCATTCGTGACATCGGAAATGGTTTTTGATTTTTCCACAAGTCTTAAGCTCATGCTAGTGACTGCAGCGAACGCCATTTCAAGTTTAAGGTAGGATGTTTCCAAACCACTTACCTGTTGTTTCCCTGACTCTATATTTTCGGATGCAAGCTCCAATACAGATTGGGTCTCCCTCGATTTTTTTGATAACCCATCGATTTCTCCACCAAGTACCTGGATCGTGCTCGCACCATGCTCCACCTGTTCAGATTGATTCGATGCACCCGCTGCAATCTCTTCTATCGCACGTGATACATCTGTAATGGCCGCACTATTTTCAGCAGCTATTTGGCTTAAGCCGGCATTGGCATTTGTCACCGATTCCGCATTGCCGTTTACCTTGGCAACCAAGCCCCTTAATTTCCCCAGCATCGAGTTATAGCTTTTGCTTAAGTCCCCGATCTCATCATTGGATTTAACGGCAAATTCGGTCACTAAATCCCCGCTTGCCGTCTTTTCTATGATTCTTTGGAAATCGGCCATGATTTTCGTTAACTTTCCTGCTAGATAAAGAGCACATACCATCCCTAGTAAAAGACCTAAAATACCTGAAATCACGATGATTCTATTAATGTCATCCAGCTTTGATTGCAGTATTCTGTCTGGAGTGAGCGCCAGCACCTTCCAGTTCACTTCAGGGACCGTACTCAATTCACCTGTATAATCTTCACCATCCAATGTCAAGGCTTGATTCGCCTTGACGCCCCCATTATACATATCGGCCACCCACTTGAACTCTGAATTGAATCGGTCAGTATCCGCAATGAAATCCTCCACCCCTTCTTCCATGCCGCTTTTTTCAGGATTCATATTCTTCCCGTCCATACCCTTCATGAATGAACTCACGATAAAACCTTGTGAATCCAAGATCACCAGATTGCTAGTAGAATCTTTTTCAATGGTTGACCTCATTTTCCCGATTGTCGTAAGGTCGATATCATAACCAAGGGCCCCTGCCATTTTTCCGTCCGATAAAACAGGCGTGACAACAGAAGTCATGATCGTCCCTGAAACTCCATCCTTATACACATCCATCCATTTCGTTTCTGGTCTTTCGGTCAGCTGCGTATAGGTCTTAGTTTCCCTTGCATCCTGATTGAAATCCATTTTGGGCGATGCATACAAGGATCCATCCTTTCCATCCATATAATAAACGGAAATCAGATCTTCATTATTCTTTTGAAATGCCTCTATCGTTTTTTGGATATCCTTGATTGAATCACCATTCTTGATCTGATTCGAAACCAGCTGTGATAATTGCTCTAGCGAATTTTCATATGTAGCCATGCTTAAATTGATTTGTGACGCCGCATTTTGTGCCGAGCTTTTGTTTATGGATATACTATCTTCTTTAAAAATGGAGGTCACTTTCACCCCCATTATCGAAACGGATACGACTATAGCGAGAAAAACGGATGTACATATAAATAATAACCATTTTATCCGGAGCGATATCCTTCTCTTTACCTTTTCTTTCTTATCAATCGATGATCTTCCCATTAATAATTTCCCCCTTTTATTTGACCTGCAAATGCGCTTGCTTACCTGTGTGAAAACAAAGATTCAATCTATGCTCAAAATGGATCCTTCCTTATTTACGACCACTTACTTTATTTTTCCACATTAACATACTATATACCTAATCAACCCTTGTCAATTGCCAATCAAGTATAAAAAAAGTAGGTCTAAATACATAATTTTTTATTCATAAATAATCCTTTCGCCTTAATCTGCCTAAAAACCCACTAATCCTGTCACTGGATATGTTCGAAAAAATTAAAAAACCCTTGGATTGAATAGAATCCAAGGGTTTCATAAGGGTTATAATAGAGTTAGCGTAACGCTGCGGCTAAGCTTTCTCCGAATTCTTTTGCACCATCCGGACCATCACCTGTGATGATATCATCATGCGCAACGACATGCTGTTTTGCATATTCAACGGAATTGGCTTTCAATTCGTCAATTTGAACATCAACTGGGTAACAAGCAGCTTTGCGGCCAGAAAGTAAGCCCGTTTTCGCTACAGTAACAGAACCTGCACAAATTCCCGTTACAAGAACTTTTTGCTCATGCGCTTGTTTCAAAAAGCTTTGCAATTCTTGGTTGCCCCATAGATGATCGTTCGTACCTGATCCCCCAATTACTGCAACTGCATCATAATCACTGGCCGAAACATCAGAAAAGATCACCTCAGCTACCGCCTTGCCTTGATCGTCCCCACTTATTTCACCGGTTTTCGTACTGGCTATCGTTACTGCCACTCCTGCATTTTCCAAAACTTCTTTCGGCTGAAATAATTCATCTTCATTAAAACGTTCTGGTGGTATAATTAGTAATGCTTTTTTACTCATATATATTGCCTCCTGAATTGAAATTGTCTGATGACTACTCAAATTGTAACGTTGGTAATCGACGATGGGAAGAATGCACTTTTATGTGCGGAGGTTACCTAAAGGTTACTGGTAAAATTAAAAAGGAGTTATTGTCCATGTCAGAAACATTAAGAGATGAAATCAAAGAAAAGATCTTAAACGGCTATTATAATTGCGAAAAAGAACTTACTTTATCCATATTCAGCGGTAAATGGAAAATCGTCATTCTATGGCATTTAGGTGTAGAAGGCCCACACCGATTCAGTGATCTTCAAAGGCTTTTCCCAAAAATATCCCATAAAATCTTAACGAATCAATTACGTGAACTTATGGAAGACGGAGTCGTCCATCGGGAGGTATATCCCGAGATCCCTCCCAAAGTCGAATATTCCATGACTGACCTTGGAATGACCTTGCTGCCAATCGTTGAAATGATGTATGAGTGGGGGAAAAACAGAATGAATGAAATTAAACAAGAAATGCATGTCAGTGAAAATGATACGAAAAAATAATGCATTCGTGTCCCGAAAAACAAAGTCAGTTGGACAATTTAAACGTTGATTGGAACAAAGGGCACTCGCTTTCCGCGGGGCGGGCGGTGAGCATCCTCGGCGTAAACGCCTGTGGGGTCTCACCTGTCCCGCTGCTCACGCAGGAGTCTCGCACTTCCACTCCAATCAACCTTAAATAGTCTCGTTTTAAAAACAACACAACAATCTTAACAAAAAGAGCCTTGTTTTTAGATTTGATAGAACACGACTCCCCCTTACATCTGTAGACCGAATATGCAGGCCTAGTTTGTAGACAATTCGAACCCCAGTTGATTTCAGAAATTAGCTCCCTTTCCGCCGACTGTCTGCCAAGCCTCCTCGACGCAAGTGTCTGTGGGGTCTCGGCTAGCCAGTTATTCGGCAGGAGTGTCGCAAATTTCTTCCATCCATTGAGGGTTTCAGTAAAAAAACTTTAAGGATAATCTAATATGGTCAATTACAGTCATAACATCACTTCGGTTTTATTTATTCACCTGCATTCCATTCATCCATCAAGTCGTTCTACGGCGGCCGTATATTCCTTATGCCATTTTTCCCATTCGTCCATCGGGAAGTCCTGATGATGACCATCCAGTAAATCACTCAACATTTCGAGGCAAACATGCCAGCCTGCCAAATCCTTTGATGTATGATCATTAACCGGCGTGATGGATTCTTTCAATACCAATGAGCATCCATCCTTTTCAGGGGATACCTCGAAACGAACCCAGCCGTCACCCCAATCAAAATCTAAAACGGCAGATTCCCGAAAATCCCTGATTTTCATATCAAAAGATTCCCCTGACCCATCATTGAAATTGAATTTGATGGTCCCGCCTTTTCGAAGGTCCTTCATTTCCAGGTTGGACATCCACCTTTCCACCTTATCATTCTCCGTCAAAGCACTCCATACCTTTTCGACCGAATGATTGAGCAGGCGGTCGAATCTTGCAATAATCCCCTTACCCTGTTTTTCGATTACAGCTTGCATATAATCCCCCCCCATTCAATTCGTTTTTTTATAATAAAAAATGGTTGGATCGTATTCACCATTTGCAGATTTCGCATAATCAGGGATCCTGCCTGCCTGAATATATCCCAATGAAGTATACAGGGCGATAGAAGGATCTCCCTCCCTTGTATCCAGGACCAATAATGTCCGTCCCTCCTGCTTGGCCTTCTTCTCAGCCTCCAGCATGAGTGAACGTCCTATTCCATTTCGCCTATAACCAGTATGTGTCATTAATTTTGCGATTTCCGCACGATGGCTGCCGTTTTGCTTTGAACATACATGTAACTGTACGCTCCCGACAATCTCACCCTGTATTTTAGCGACAAACAGAATCACATCAGGGTTTAAGGCGCCATCCCAATAATCAATGGCCTCAGACCGTTTCATGGGAGGTAAAAAACCAATGGACGCGCCATCTTCCACCACTTGCACTAAAAGATCGGACAGTTCATTAAGATGGTCTTCGATTGATGTTATTTGTTCGATTTTCACATCGGCGTTCACAGTAATCACACCTTTCTCAGTCATATTCACCATCCCTGGCGCTTTGATAAAGAAGTAATATGAGCCAGATGATGTCGTCCGTGCCAAGCATAAATGCCTATATTTTCACCGACAGTCACCTCTCCTGAATCAGGATGGATGAATATTCGGCTTAGGTCGTCTGCATGAAGACCCGATAAAAGTTTACACATTCGGATATGTATACCTTCGATTAGTGATAGAGAAACATCAATCGGTAAATCATAATCAGGCAGCTCTGCCCATTGCCCCTCCTCGTACGGTTTAATGACAGGACTTTCTTCCGTAAGGGCCAATTTGAAGCGAATATACGCATTCATATGACTATCGGCAACATGATGCACCACCTGGCGGACCGTCCATCCTCCAGGCCGATAAGCCGTATCAAGCTGTTCATCATCCATGTTACCTACCGCTTCACGCAGCATCCGAGGCAAAACTTCAATCTCGTTGAGCCACCCCTCGGCTATACCACAAGTAATTTCTCCGTCAAACTGAAACTTTCCAATCGGGTATCTTAAATCCATCTTCATTCCCCCTTGATGTTCAATAAAAATAGCATCTATATATATTCTTTATCAATTAAGACAAATCCTTTTTCCGACATACTTTGCTTTGCTCTACTACTCATCACTAAACATCAGGAAATTTATTCCACAACATTAGCACGAATGCTATTTCCATATTTAGCAACCATAAACAATTTTCACGAGTAAATCACCCAATTTCACGAGTATATGCTCCAAACTCACGAGTAAATCGACTAAACTCACGAGTAAACGCTGATATCTCATAAGTTTGCTGCTCACCTTGGGTTTATAGTCGAAAAAATCAGGATGGCACCGGAAAATGTGGCTTTGAATTTGTCGGGAAGCATGATTAAATGATAAATTTAGAGTATTCTAACAATTGGAGGTCCATTTATGAGCATACAGAAGGCTACATTACATGAGCTGGAATCACTGACCGAACTTTTTGATTTATACAGAGTGTTTTATGAGCAAGCATCCGATCCTGGTCGTGCAAGGGAGTTTTTAAGGGAAAGGCTGACAAATGGGGAGTCTGTGGTTTTTATGGCCTATGATGAAGGAAATCCTATTGGTTTTGTACAATTATATCCTTCTTTTTCATCTGTGAGTATAATGCGGTCATGGGTTTTGAATGATTTATTCGTGAAGGAGTCCGCCCGCAAAAAGGGTTTTGGCGAGGAGTTGTTGAACGCGGCCATCATGTTTGCACGCGAAGCAGGTGCCAAAGGGGTTTCACTGGAGACAGGCAAGGATAATGTAAACGCACAAAGACTTTATGAAAAAATTGGTTTCGTCCGTGAAACGAACCATTTTTATTATTTCACCATTTAATATAAAAAAGTGTAGGGAAAACCTTCCCTACACTTGGATGCTATATATCTAGTATATTAATTATTTAGCAGTTTCCATGCTGGCTTGAATTTCTTTAATTAGAAGTTCGGCACCTTCAGGGCTAAGTATTAATTTACCATCAGCAAGTTTCATATTGTCATCGGAAACCTCACCTGTAACTTGGCAAGTCATGTTTGGTTTATATTTTTGAAGGATGATGCGCTCTTGTTCTACATAAATCTCCAGAGCGTCTTTCTCATTAATTCCTAATGTTCGGCGCAGTTCAATTGGAATGACTACCCGTCCTAATTCGTCAACTTTACGTACAATACCTGTAGATTTCATTTAATTTACCCCACTAACTTTTTTGCGAATGTTGCATTTAATATTTCGTCACCATTCGACATTATTTGCACTTTTATAAAGATACCACTCCCTACCATATTCGTCAATTCTCGTATCTTCATATATTATCTGCCTCTATATGATTTTTATATAAAATATTAGTAATCCCTTCATAATCCGCTACATAACAATGTTTCTCGCTTGTCTAAATGGTACATTTTGTTAATTTAAATATTAAAATGGAAACGTCTTCATTTAACTCCAAAAGCCATTTCTTTCGTTCCATGTCGAATCATGGAGAAGGAATTTCACTAGCTTCAAAGAATCCTGTTGATTTTCTATTGCTTTTGAAGGACAATTTAACTTGATCGCTTATAATATTCCGAAAATTCATTCCACTTTTGACACAGTGGATATTTCTTGAAAGTCGTTTAGAAAGACGAAACGATTGCCATGCTTCCAGAGTCTTACTGACTCATAAAACAGATTGAGGTGAGTCAATTGCGTCCGATTATATTAGGTATTTGTTCCGCTTTCTTTTTTGCATTTACGTTTGTTTTAAATCAGGCAATGGAGTTATCTGGCGGAAGTTGGATATGGAGTGCTTCGCTGCGTTATATCTTTATGGTGCCTTTTCTGTTATGTATCGTGTTAAGCAGAAAAAATCTGCTTCCCCTTTTACGAGTGATGAGAGAAAAGCCGGGTCCTTGGCTGCTATGGAGTTTTGTCGGTTTTGGGTTATTTTATGCTCCTTTATGCTTTGCATCCGCCTACTCACCAGGCTGGCTAATTGCCGGCACTTGGCAAATCACGATCATTTCGGGTGCATTACTTGCGCCGCTGTTTTTTGAGAATGTCCAAACGAAAGATGGGCTTGAAAGGCAAAGAGGAAAGGTTTCTGTGAAAGGCCTCCTCATGTCCATGATCATCCTGCTTGGAATCATCCTGATGCAGCTGGAACATACCAAGCACATTTCAATGGCCAATCTTTGGCTGGGAGTGATTCCGATCGTAATCGCCTCGTTTGCATACCCTTTGGGAAATCGCAAAATGATGGAAGTATCCGAAGGACGTCTGGATGCATATCAGCGGGTATTGGGAATGACTTTGGCGAGTATGCCATTCTGGTTTCTGCTTTCATTGTACGGTTTCTTTACAGTAGGGGCGCCGACGAAGATGCAAAGTTTCCAATCCCTATTGGTGGCACTATTTTCTGGAGTCATCGCCACGGTCCTTTTTTTCAAGGCGACCGATTTGGTAAGCGGAAATATGCAGAAATTAGCTTCCGTTGAAGCTACACAATCGATGGAGGTCCTTTTTGCACTGGCTGGCGAATTACTATTCCTATCTTTACCGATTCCTTCTCCGTTAGCGTGGTTCGGCATCTTTATCGTCATCATAGGAATGATCCTGCATAGCTATGTATCACATAAAAAAGAAGGTGCATCACGGAAACGGATAGTGAGTGCCTAAACAGCAAGTCAAAAAGAGCCCCGAATCTTATCGGGGCTTTTTCAATTTTTTATTGCAGCAAAAAGCTCACCATCCATTTTTTTCATTAAACTTTTACCTTGTGTAAGTTCAAGAAGTATGTATAATGAAAGGTAATTGCATATGTCAAAGGTTTTCTAGGGTTCCGCAGTGCGTCTATTGCTGGTCTGGTCCGAGAGAAAACTCACAGCATGCTGTGCCACGGAAGGATAAAAGCCTGGGAGAAACTGTTTAACGGTTATCTCTTGGGCTTTTTTTGTTTTTTTGGTAAAGAATAATATCGGAGGTGCGGTATTTCATGAGCAAAAACTGGATTAAAGTATTCATTGCAGCTTTTTTTGAAGTATTTTGGGTGATTGGCTTAAAACATGCAGATGACTTTTGGACTTGGTCTGGAACGGTCATTTCGATCATCATCAGTTTTTATTTGATGATAATGGCTGGCAGGAAGCTTCCTGTCGGAACGGTATATGCCGTTTTTGTCGGTATGGGGACGGCCGGGACCGTTTTTTCCGAAATCATTTTCTTTGGGGAATCCTTCAAGCTGAGCAAAACGCTATTGATCCTCCTCTTATTATCAGGAGTGATCGGCTTGAAATTGGTGACTGATGATAAGGCTGAGAAAGGGGATGAATCTTAATGGCTTGGGTCTCTTTAATCTTAGCGGGGCTATTTGAAATGTTTGGGGTTGCGATGATAAATAAATTGCACAAAGACCGTAATTGGCAATCCTTGCTGCTGTTATTCATCGGATTCGGAGCAAGTTTCCTATTTCTTGCTTTTGCCATGAAAACCTTGCCGATGGGGACGGCTTATGCTATCTGGACAGGGATCGGCGCATCGGGCGGAGCGATAATCGGGATGCTCCTCTACGGGGAATCCAAAGATTGGCGAAGGGTCATTTTTATAGCCATGGTCCTTGGCGCAGCAGTGGGATTAAAACTTGTTTCATAGCAATGAGTGATGGTCGTTTTTCGTGGAAATTCAGAAGAAAAAAAGGAATAGGACACCGCAATTCTTTATAAAAGATTTAGAAAATCAGAGATGGCACATATATGTTCATTATGTGCCGTCTTTTCACCTAATTGTTTTTCATGCGAAGGCCGAATTTCTTTTTATAAGGCTCTTTTTGTAAAGATTGTTGTTTTTAAAAACGAAACGATTTAAGGTTGATTGGAACGCAAGTGCGAGACTCCTGCGGGAGCAGCGGGACAGGTGAGACCCCACAGGCGTTTACGCCGAGGAGGCTCACCGCCCGCCCCGCGGAAAGCGAGCATCTGAAGGGGAAATCAACCACACCCCTTTGCTTGGTAAATAGCAACAAAATAGCGAAAAAAGCCTTTTATAAAAATGGACTTGCATCCATCTTAGTGGATTCTTTCCCCTTAACCTGTTTTAGCGTCGCTACTATAAGAAAGCTAACAATCACTAATAAGAGCCATGAACTTACCTTTCCTAGATGAACGAGACTCCATGCATCGGTTTGGTTTGGATATTCCCAAGCTCCAAAGAACGTTGCGATATTTTCCGCTATCCATATAAAAAATCCGATGAGAACGAATGAAAGTGCGATTGGCATACGATAATGAGTTCCGCCAACCTCGTATGTGACCCATGATCGCCAAAAGACGATGATGACAAGTCCAGATAACCACCAACGAATATCAATCCAATAATGGTGGGTGAAAAAATTCAAATAAATCGCAGCAGCAAGAGATACAACGGCCAAAAACGGTGGCCACTTGACCAGTTCAACCTTTAACCTCCTCCACGCCTGGCAAAGATAACTCGCTACACTTGCGTACATGAATCCGCTATACAGCGGCACTCCAAAAATTTTGAAATAGCCTTCCTCTGGATAAGTCCAGGAGCCCATATGTACCTTGAAAAGTTCAAGAGCAAGTCCAATAAGGTGAAACAGTGTGATGACCTTCAGCTCATCCTTTGTTTCAAGCCCGGAACGCACCATCCACCACTGCATCAGAAGGCAGATGATGAGCAGCCAGTCATACCGCGGCAGGAAGGGAAGCGGTAAGAATTTTGTAATAGCCAAAGAGGCAAAAATAACGGCAGGGAACAAGCATGATAAAACCTGCTCCCAACCAAAACGAACGAGTTGTTTCAGTGCTCTCATGATTGGTGCCTCCATTTTTTTAATGGTTAAGTGACTCCCCTTTGCTGAAGTCTTTCTTGTTCTTCCACTTTTTCAATCTTGGGTGTCTTCATCATTTCGGTATTCTAATATATCTCCGGGTTGACATTCTAAAGCCTTACAAATCGCCTCTAAAGTTGTTAATCGAATCGCTTTTGCCTTACCGTTTTTCAATATGGAAAGATTGGCCATCGTTATTCCAACCCTCTCGGAAAGTTCTGTAACACTCATTTTCCTTTTAGCCAGCATCACATCAATATTGATTATAATCGCCAAGTTATTCACCTCAGACTATTAAGTCATTTTCTGATTTTATATCGATGGCTTCTTGTAAAAGCCTTTGAAGGACAGCAGCAAAGACTGCAATCACCATTGAAGCAAAAATAACGACCATTCCGATCAATATGATACCTGGGGCGTCATCCATTTCCGCTATGAGATAAAAGAGCGGCATGCCTACCACATACAAGCCACTGATTGTGATTGCACAATTTTTTATTGTCTTTAAAGCTCTTACAGATAATTCCGAGAAAGCTTTGTTCTTGTCAATATAACTTAAAAGTTTAAAGGCTTGATATAGAGCAAAGTAAAAAGGTATCGCCGATGCATACAAATCGATTAAAACGAGATATTTCAAATAAGTCATATCCGGATATAATTCTGCTGCAAAGTTCGCTATCTTAGGCACAAAAAAAATGCACAAAGCAAGAACAGGCAGTCCAATAAGAATGACAGCCATCTTTAAAAAGAGTGTTGTTCCTAGTTTCATAAAAAGCACCCCACTTATTTATTGTCCATATAATTTATCATATGATTTATCGTTTTACAATAAAACATTGTTGTTTTATATTATATTATTATTGTTACCTAAATATCCTTTTCTTTTAAAAAAAGAAAAGGATGTTTTAGCATACGTTGTTGCTATTTACCAAGTAAAGCGGTGTGGTTGATTTCCCCTCCAGATGCTCGCTTTCCGCAGGGCGGGCGGTGAGCCTCCTTAGCGTAAACGCCTGTGGGGTCTCACCTGTCCCGCTGCTCCCGCAGGAGTCTCGCACTTGCACTCCAATCAACCTTAAATCGTTTTGTTTTAAAAACAACAATCTTTACGAAAAGAGCCAAATAAAAAAGCATTCCTCATTATAAAGAAATGCTCATGACTAGACTATTCAATTCATAAATTGTTCCTGTCTGTTAATAAGCTGCGTAACCGCATTCCCCTCCTTATATCATCAGGATTTCCCTGATATCCTCTTCTGTAAGGGCAGACGGCGACTTATCCCCAGGGTCGATGATTTCTTCAATTAGGTGTCTCTTTTTCTCTTGAAGTTCATTCATTTTTTCTTCGATTGTGCCGCGGGCAATAAGTTTGATGACTTGAACCTCATTCTTTTGCCCCATTCGATGGGCACGGTCCGCAGCTTGTTCTTCAACTGCCGGATTCCACCAAAGGTCATATAGAATGACTGTATCGGCACCCGTCAGATTGAGACCCGTACCGCCCGCTTTCAATGAAATGAGGAATATATCCCGTTCCCCCGCATTAAACCGATTGCAGATTTCCACACGTTCCTTTGATGGAGTTTGCCCATCCAGGTAGAAAAAGGGTTGTCCTTTCATGGCCAGATCCCTGCCGATAATTTGAAGCATTTTTGTAAATTGTGAGAAAATCAGCACCCGCCTTCCAGAATGCTTCGATTCCTCGACAATTTGCATCAGTTGCTCATATTTTGCTGAACTGCCTTTATATCCGTCCACAAACAAGGCGGGGTGACAGCATATTTGCCGAAGCCGGGTCAAGCCTGCGAGGATCCTGATCCGATTTTTCCTGAGGGTGTCCTTGTCCAGGTGTTTCAGCGTATCATGCCGCAGCTTCGCCAGATAGGCGCCGTACAGTTTCTTCTGATCAGGGAGCAGTTCCATCGATTCCAGGGACTCGATTTTTTCCGGTAGTTCCGCAAGTACATCCTCTTTCATTCTCCGCAGTAAAAATGGGCGAATCCTGCGGGAAATCTGCTTCCTTGAGAGGTTGCTGTACTCCTTTAATCCCATGAATAGCTCAGGGAATACGACGTGGAAAAGGGACCAGAGCTCTTCTAGTGAATTCTCGATGGGCGTACCAGTCAATGCGAAGCGATGTGCCGCTTTTATCTTCTTGGCCGCTCGTGCCGTTTGTGTCACTGGGTTCTTAAAGGCCTGTGCTTCATCAAAGAACACTGTATGGAAGTCCTCTTTTTCAAACGACGCGATGTCTTTCCGGAGCAATGGATAAGAAGTGATCACTACATCCACGTCACCCACTTCCTTCAGCAGCTTTGTCCTTTCCGTCTTGTCACCATCCACGACGACGGCTTGGATATCAGGAGCGAATTTTGTGAATTCACTCAGCCAATTGTAGGTCAATGATGATGGGCAGACAATAAGCGCCGGAACCCTCTTCTTACGGATGTCAGGAAGCTCGGATAAAATGAACGTGATGCTTTGCAGTGTTTTTCCCAAACCCATATCATCAGCAAGAATCCCGCCAAAACCGTATTGGGCAAGTATTTTCATCCATTTGTAGCCGTTTTTTTGATACTCGCGCAAAATCGGTTCCAGACTATTTGGCACCTCGAACTCCAAGGCGCCCGGATTCCTGATGTTATCCAAAAACTTTCGGAAGGATTCTTCCATTGTGAATGTCTGGCTGTCATTAACGGAATCAAGGAGCTGCAGCCCTTTTACGATTGGCATGTTCAGCCTGCTTTCCCAGTCTTCCTCCTGTACGGGCAGTGCATGAAGAAAACGATTGATTTCCTCGAATTCCCTTGTTTCAAGGGAAAGCAGCGACCCATTCCTTAAACGATAGTATTTCCTTTTTTCTTCAAGAGCTGCTAATACCTCACGTATTTGTTTATCTGGGATATCATCCATTTCAAATTTGAATTCGAGCCAATTAGTACGTTCCTTTTTAATTTTCACCGTAATGCGCGGTGCAGCATTCCCACGGGAAATTCGGTTTCTTACAGCGGTCGTGGCGTAGATTTGCACCAGCTTCTGGAGTTTCGGAACGATGTGGTACAAAAACTCATACTCCAACTCTTCGTTATGCAAGAAATAGCCTCCGTCCGTCTTGGCAAACTGGCTATCCTCCATCAGCTTTAGTATCTCCGCCTCCTTCTCTACATCCCTTATCACCTTGGATTCCTGTTTTTCCAAAGGGTTGATCACAATATTCCCATATTGGAATTCCAGTCCCGCAAGCAGCCTGTTTTTCACACGATCCAAGTATAGCTTCGCAACCAGCGGTATCTTCAAGAACAATTCAGTGATGGATCTTGCTACATTGACTTTACCGAGTCTTTTCAAACCTGGTACCACTTTGTCCATGAATAATTCCAGCTGGTCATGATGGATTGGAATTTGATTCATCCCCGAATCCTCCATCATTTGCTTTAACTCTGAAAGGCGTTGAAAATCCTCATTTTCGAGCTGAACCAATTTTCCTTCAAATAGAACCAATGTGTATGCATTCATGACGATCATCTCGTGCAGCCTTTTAATATTCAGTTCATAACCTTTGGCCTCGCTTTCGGTAAAGTCAAACTGTAAAGGAAGCGGTCCGTTTGATACACGAAAGCCATTGAATGTAAGGCCGCCATAGGCAAGCTTCACCGATGGAGCCACTTCAAGGATGGGGACAAGCCTTCGAAAAGAAGATGGAGGCAAAAGTAATAAGTGATTGTCCAATGTGTATTCAGATTTATCCGTCAGGGCGTCAACATAGACTTTTTCATCCGATATCACTGTAATGAGCTCCTGAAGCACAGAATCATTTTCATTCTGAAAACAATGCAGCACCGGGTCATATATAAATGAAAGGGACACTTGGGCAGGCTTTCCTTCTTTAACTCGCTTCAGGAAATCCCGGACATTCGCCACATTGAAAGAACCGATTTTCATTTCCAGTCCTAACATATATTGATCCGTTCCCATCCATACCGGTTTACATGTAAATTCCGCTTCAAGCATCTTTCTTTTCTCAAAGTGGCGCTGATGACCGCTTTTGCGTACAGGCTGATTATTGAAAAGGGTCAGCAAGCCTTCTGACAACTTCTTATTGGCTGAAGCATCAGAGCTGTCTGCATTTAGGCCCTCAGGAATCGTCCCATCTCGCTGATGGTCGTAAACCGACAGCAGGACGGCTGCAATATGCTGGCAATCCCTTTGGAAGGAAGCTAGCGTAGGACAGCTGCATTTCGTCCGGAACCCCCCGACAGCATCCGCTTCAATCGTGACATGGAAGTCTTCCTTTCCTTTGACCGTTGCTTCACACCCATCAGGAAGATAACTTTCAAATGTCACTTTATTGGCACGATGAAAAGCTTCCCCTCTTTTGTAGGAGACGGCCCCGCACATGTCTTTTATGATTTTTTGATTCAATTTGATATCCAAATTGCCGCCCTCCTTCCGAGGTTTTTTGTTTTAGTGATTTTACATTCTGCCGAAAAATAAGCTCATTTTATCATCATACTATGAAATAGGTTTACGAGGTTGTAAAAAAGCAAAAAGACAAACTCCCACATTCGGAGTTCATCTCTATTTCAGCACCGGGAATTTGCAGTCATTGTTGTCCTTTCGTGTTGCCTTTCTTTTTTTTTCGATAAAAGAAGCTGAACAAAAGGAATACAAGAAGAATGAGAAAAAGGATAATTTCTGCAGGGTCCTTTACCAAAAATGGGTTAAAGGCATGCTTGATTGAATTATCCAAATCAAATCCCATTAATATATCCATACCTAAGGTTATGACCACTAAAGGGGCTAGGATCAAAACTGTAATGCCAAAGAGTTTCATTTCTCATCAATTCCACCTTTTAGGAACTTATTTTGGTGCTTGTCTTCCTTTTTTTCGATTCTTAAAAAAGGCAATGATCAAGAGAAGCAAAGGGATGATCACCTGAAATGGCAGATGGATGTAATGTGGTACGGCACCTAATCCTTCATTTATATGTTCCGTATAACTGCTTGCGATAATGATCGAGATCAATAAAATGATCATGCCAACAGGGTAAGCAAGTTTGGAGGGCTGTTTAACATTGAAAATATTCGCCGTACCCGTTACCGCTACATAAGTAAATACACTTAGCTTGATGAACCCGCCAATCATCAACAAAAATAAGAAGTACACATCGAGACGTTCAAGAAAGCCAGCGACCTCTATGGACTGGATGAGGGTAAGAATAGGGTATTGTGAACGTGTTGTAAGGTCCACGCCAAGTACAGCAACATTCACGGCCATTATTATCGCGAGAAAAATACCGCTTGTCGCCAAGCTCCCTATCCCGATTTTTTTCAATCGCTGAGGTTCTTTCAAATAAGGAAAAATCATTAAAAACACTATGACCTCGCCAAATGGAAAGAATACGATTTTAGTGAAACCCATTTTCATCATCTCTGTCCCGCTGATTTCAAAAATGGGTTTTAAGTTGTTTAAATGGATCATGCCTGAAGCAATAATTAGAAGCATGAAGGTCATTAAAAGTAAATTCTCCAAGACAAAGAATAGTTCCCCGGTCCTCACCAATACTTCTACCCCTTTACGGACCGTATATACCACGACTGACATGAATACAGCGTTCGCAAAAAATAACGGAATATGAGGATAGGCAAAAGTAAGCAGTGTATCTCCGAAATCCCTCAGCACCCTCGCAGAAAGATAGATGAAATAAAGGATGTATAGAAAAGCTACTATACTGCCTAGAAAATTCCCCAATATCTGTTTTACAAACTCTGTTAACAGCTGATCAGGGTAGTATTGAAAAAGGCCATAATAAATGAAAAATAATAAAAATCCGCCTATCATCGCAATAAGGATGACTAACCAAGCAGCCTGCTTGGCTTCACCTGCAAGCGGAACCAAAAGTGCACTGCCCATTTCAAACAGGAAAATAAGGACGAACAGCTGGTAAGCGCTGATTTTTGCCTTTTCCATGAGGATGCCACTTCCTTTCCATTATTGATCATTCTTTTTTAAATTCGAAAGATACGGCTTATTACGTAATCCAGTACGGCGAATGAAAGTTTCTGCCTGCACATCTACTTCCAGTTCAGGAAAAGAAACATCGTCCCAGTTTTTTTCGATTTTCTTCCATTCTTTAGGGTGGTTTTCGTGCATGATTTCACCAAAGCCAAAAATATCGGATTTATTTTTTTGTGCCCGAACGACCGCATCTTCCATCTCCTTCTTTAATTTCTTGGCTAACTTCTTTTCAATATCTATCAGAACATGCGTATCGGTTAGATTCAAAGGAACATTCACCTCCCGGATATCCCCTTCTGCACGGACCTTTATAAATACCTTAGGTTTTCCATTTTCCATTTTCACCGAAACGTTGGTTTTTTGACGAATCACCTGATAGGTGACTGCGTCTTTTTTACCCTCCCAATCAATATTTAACTGGGTACTTTTGATCCTATCCAATACCCACATTGACCCTATTGCCTTATTGCCATCCAGCCAGTCAATCAATTTTCCATCTTTAAAAACACCTATCCCTGCTGCATTAGGGTTTGCCTCAATATCCGAGGACATGGTATTCTCCATTTTATCTTCTTTACCAGTGTTTCCTTTCACGGTAAAACCGCTTATTAACGGTTCTTTCCCGGTACTAAGCAGATTCTTGATCACTTCTTGGAGATTGATGCTAATATTTCCCCCATGAATTTTTTCAGTGATTTCAATCGTCCTAATGATTTTCTCAGCAGATACCTTATCGATTGCGGTTAACGTTTCGACTATATCCCTTGCTTTCACACCCCGGGCAATCACGATCCTCGTAGTTGCCCTGAATTCCGGTGAGCGCTCAAATGCGTCGAAAATATCGTTGAGGCCCTCTTCTTTTGCTAGTTCCTCACCGATGACAATCAGGTTGGCATGGGCAAAATACATATCCCGCGAGATTTTAGTTGAAGCGAAACTATCCAGTTCAAGCACATTATCTCCGGTGGCCCTATAAATGGATATCGGTGGATTTGTTCCGCCGCCGCCCTGAAGTGCTCCCGCTACATTGCTTGGATTAATGATTTGGAACGTTCCCACTAACTTTCCTTCCTTATTTCTATCGAGTCCAACTGCCGAGACGATGGCTATTTCGTTTAACTCTTTTTTATCCCAACAGCCTGAGGTGAATGTAGTACAGATCAACATCAAGAACAGAATTAGCTTTTTACGACTCATCGCCTTCACCTTTTTTCTCGTCAGAAGTTTTCATTCCACGCGATTCCGGAGGCAGGGGTCTTTGATTATCGCCTTCCCTTATCAGGTTATTTTCGTTGGATAATAATTTGGGCCTTTCCTTGAATGCCCACATAGGTCTTCTGAAAAATGTGTCGCCTAACCCTTCCGGATTCAAAGGGGCGAGCGGTGTCATATAAGGAACTCCAAGTGAACGCAAGCTGCATAAATGAACAATAAGGATGATAAAGGCTAAAATCATCCCATAAAAACCTAAAGTGCCGGCACAAATGATGAATCCGAACCGCACAATGCGGGCAGAAATCGCTATGGAATAAGAAGGGGTTGCAAAACTGGCAATCGCCGTGATCGAGACGATGATGACCATTGCCGGCGATACGATACCAGCCTGGACAGCCGCCTGCCCGATGACCAATGCTCCGACAATGGACATGGTCGAACCAACAGCCTTTGGCATCCGAAGACTTGCTTCCCGTAATATTTCAAAGGTCATTTCCATAAGAAGCGCTTCAATGACGGCAGGCAAAGGAACCGTTTCCCTTTGGGCCGCTACAATGACCAGCAACTTCGTTGGGATCATTTCCTGATGAAAAGTCGTGGCTGCAACATAGACAGCTGGCCCGACTATAGAAATAATGAAAACGATGATCCGTAAAAAACGTGTGGCAGAAGCAATGTCGAAGCGATTATAGTAGTCTTCGACCGATTGAAAAAACTGTACAAATATTGCTGGGGCCACCAAGACGAAAGGCGTTCCATTAACGAATATCGCCACTCTTCCTTCCAGAAGATTTCCTGCGACCATATCCGGTCTCTCTGTATGGTTAAGGGTTGGGAATGGGGTCATGACCTGGTCTTCTATCAATTGTTCAATATATCCTGATTCAAGAATGCTATCGATGTTAATTCGATTTAAGCGCTTCTTGACCTCCTCGACGATCCCTTCTTTGACAATTCCGTTTATATACATGATGGAAACGTCCGTTTTTGTCACCGTGCCAATTTTCATCGACTCTATCCATAAATCCGGGGTATTGATGATCCGGCGTAACATGGCGATGTTCGTTCCATTCGATTCCGTAAACCCTTCTCTTGATCCCCGGACAGTCAAATGCGTGCTTGGCTCCTGAATCGAGCGCTTTTCTCCCCCTCTTGTACTGGCAACCAGGGCGATGTTTATTCCATCAACCAAAATGATGCTGTCCCCTGATAATAAGGACAAAAACAATTTTTCCCAATCCTTGACGGTTTCTACACCACCGAGGGAAACCACGTCTTCAGAAATTATATCCAATGCTTGTTGTGGAAGCATTTTTTCTGATAGATGAGGATTTTTCATGATTGAATCAATTAAAAAGTCCGTAACGCTTGGATTATCAACCAGACCTTGCACATACAAGATCGTTGTTTTCATCTCCGGATTTTGACCGATTTTCAACGTTCGGATAATGATGTCCGGACTGTTTCCCGTCTTTTTCTTCACGATTTCCAGATTGGCAGAAATGGAACTTTCAATATAATCAGGCGTTTGGCTTTTGGATTGATTGTCATCTTCCTTTTTCTTTTCACGTTGCTTCACTTGTCTCTTTTGTTTGAAAAAAGAAGCCATAGCACCGAACCTCATTCCTTTTTCGTTTCACTCATTTTGTCCAAAGCACTTCCCCTTTATTCTGAGTTCAGCCGCCTTCCTTCCATAAGAAAAAGGCTGTC
Source organism: Brevibacillus sp. JNUCC-41 (assembly GCF_014844095.1). NCBI lineage: Bacteria > Bacillati > Bacillota > Bacilli > Caryophanales > Bacillaceae > Peribacillus > Peribacillus sp. JNUCC41. Next base: position 477,970 of record NZ_CP062163.1, read on the forward strand.
GCAATGACAGCCTTTGGTGTTCATTTTCGGTTATGTAATGAAGGTGCCGACTCTAACGGCCCAATCAACTAAACTGAAATTATACTTTGCCTTTATTTTTATTCCTTCTTAAAATCAAAACAACGAAAATAATGAATAGCAAGGCCAATATCGCATAAACGATGTTAGAATAAATGTCCATATACCCTACAATATCTTCCCACGAAGATCCAACAGCTGCCCCGATATTCACTAAAATGATGTTCCAAATCAGTGTTCCGGCTGTTGTGTAAAGCAGAAAGAGCCAAAAGCTCATATGGGACATGCCTGCCGGAATCGAAATCAGGCTTCTGATCAGCGGAACCAATCTGCAGAAAAACACGGTCCATGCCCCGTACTTGTCAAACCATGAATTCGCCTTATGGACGTCCGGTACTGTTAATCTAAGAATATGGCCCCATCTTTCCACGAACTTTTCAATGACCTTCACATCTAGAAGTAAACCAATTCCATAAAGGACTACTGCCCCTGCCACTGACCCTATAGTCGATGCGATCACGACGCCCATGATCGTCATGTTCGCTGTAGTCGTCATGAAACCGCCAAAAGTAAGAATGACCTCAGACGGGATCGGCGGGAAAATATTTTCCAATGCTATCAATAGAAAGATTCCCATATACCCAAAATCATTCATGAATTCCGTAATCCAGTTTTCCATTTAATACGCTCCTAACTTTCTTGAATCAACAGCTGACCTGTTACCTGCCGGCTGCTTATCCTGCTATAACCTTGCTCCCTTTATTAACGACCTTTGTTCTTCCACCGGTCTTGATACCTTTGGAAAAACCAAATGGAAATCGCAATCCAACAACCACCTGCCAAATATCCGGCAATGATATCACTAGGATAATGGACCCCTAAATATATTCGGCTTATACCGATCGATAGGATCATCATCATGCTGAACAGAATCAATAGAATCCTCGCCCACCTAGCGGTAATGTGACGCCACAGCAGAAACGTGAGAATACCGTATAAAGAGAATGCATTCATGGCATGTCCACTGGGGAAACTGTACCCCCCTATTTCGATGAGCCGATGTAGATCGGGCCGGGCGCGTTGAAAGAATAGCTTAACCATCAAATTGAGAAGAGGTGAACCAATCATGACTGCAGTGAATAGGACTAGTTCCAAACGATGCTTCAAAACCCTATATAAGAAAAACAAAATGACCAAGGAAAGGATGATTATGGAACGGGTTGAACCTATGTAGGTAAAGAACTTCATGATGTCCGTCAGAGGGGGAGATTCCATTCCTTGCACCAAGGAAATCACATCTTGATCAAATTTCAGGTATTCATTTGCACTTATGGTAAATGCCATGAAACTGAACCCGATCAAAGAAAGTACACTTATTATAAAGGCAATGGTTAATTGCTGCTTTAATTTCATAATAACATCCTTTCACTTTTTAAAACCGTTCCATTTGGAAATTTCCATTTTACCATATCTTCTTCATTGCAAGGTTAACGTAAATGTTTGATCGCCAGTCAACCTAATTCGTGGAACATGCCCGAGCACAAAATTTCGCTCCTTTATCATACTACTCTATTCGTCATTGTCACCTCAACTTCAGGTTACTATAACATTTCCTGTCGACCGTTTCAGGAAGTGGCAGGAACATGTATGCCATGCGTCCCTGCTAAAAAGAAAAGGCTGTTTTCGCATACTTTGTTGCTATTTACCAAGTAAAGCGGTTGGTTGATTTCCCCTCCAGATGCTCGCTTTCCGCGGGGCGGGCGGTGAGCCTCCTCGGCGTAAACGCCTGTGGGGTTTCACCTGTCCAGCTGCTCCCGCAGGAGTCTCGCACTTGCGCTCCAACCAACCTTAAATCGTTTAGCTTTTTAAAAACAACAATCTTTACGAAAAGAGCCAAAGAAAAAAACCTTATGCAGGCTAGTGCAAAAGGTTTTTTCGTTTCTTAAACTGTAGGGAACGCCCTAAGCGGCAGTGATGTCAAAGTTTGCCCGGTCGCTGAATCGGTAAGATTCTCTTCTAACTGAAATGATGGCACCGCTTCAATATGCTTGAATTTCTTCAGGAATGCAGTAAGCGCAATCTTTGCTTCCAGTCTGGCCAACGGCGCTCCCAGGCAGAAATGAGGGCCATTTCCGAAGGTAAGATGTTTCTTATTATTAGGGCGGTGGATATTAAGGGTGAAGGGATCTTCAAACATCTCTTCGTCCAAATTGGCTGCACTCATCCAAACAACAACGTTATCCCCTTCTTTCAATTCCACTCCCAATAGATCGTTATCTTCCTTTACGGTGCGATCCAATTTAATAAGATTGAATCGGAAACGGAGCATTTCTTCGACCGCCTGCGGAACCAGATCCAGGTTTTCATGTAACTCTCGATAAACCTCTTTGTCATCGTATAGCAGCGAATAAAAGCTATTGGCCAGTAAATGACTTGTTGTCTCGACCCCCGCTCCTAAAATCAGCATGGTCGTCCGGACAACCTCATCATCCGTAAACATTTCCCCATCCACTTCAGACTTCAATAGATCTGAAATGATATCATCCGCCGGGTTCAATCGTTTTTGCACAACAATCGGATACAAATACTGATAGTATTCTTTTGCTGCCACTTGCTTCAATTCATTTACTTCTTCTTCTTTTTCTTTATCAAACGGAAGGAATAAGATATCCACCCATTTCTTAAACAATAAACGATCTTTCGAGGGAACGCCCATCAAATCCGACATGACAATGATTGGAAGCGGACTCGCCAATGATTGCACAATATCGATTTCCGTGTCCTCATCCATTTCTCCGATCAATTCATCAGCAATCTCCTTAATGCGAGGTTCCCAGTTTTGAAGACTTCTAGGTGTGAATGCTGCGGCAAGCAGTGAACGGCGTTTTCTATGCTCAGGTGGATCAGCTTCAGTGATTTGGATCTTTTCAGGCACAGAACCTTCATCACTATCCGTTCCAACCGAAATGGTAGTCCGTTTCCGAACACTTGAAAAATGTTTATAACCACTGAGAACCCGCTTCACATCTTCATATTTAAAAACATTCCACGTATCCGTTCCTTCGTGATAACTTACGGGGTCATTTTCTAGCATTTGTTTACACCAAGCGTACGGACTAAATTCCTCCGTCCGTGTTTTAAACCTAGTAATTTCTTTTACTGCAATAACTTCTTTCATGATACCGACTCCTCCCACTTCTCAAAAGTTACCTAACAAAAGGATCGGATGTTCAGCTTTCTCCATCTCCGCCGATTTGTTATAGGATCGAGCATTCCTGATAGACTTTTTCATGGAATCCTTAAATAAACATCTATTCCATTATAGGGTAAAACACTGCAACAAACCATGCATCTTCCATACCAACAGCCGTACATGAAATTTGCACCACTATCCCAACACCTATATGTAAAACTGCTTATTTTTTACAATTCACTTTCTTTTTCAATTTTTTTATGTCTCTCCATTGATGCTCAAAATCCAATCCTCTTTTTCAAATTCGGAGACAATGCTTTTCACTAAGTTATTTCAATATAGATTATTTTTATAATTGCCGGAGTTTGAACCGGAATGCCTCCACTGCATAGAGAACGGCCGCGCATGCAGCTGTCCAGTTTGTTAAACCCTTACTGAATTGAAGAAATTTGTGACACTCCTGCCGAATAACTGGCTAGCCGAGACCTGCTAGATGCTTGCTTTGCTGAGGCTTGGCAGGCAGTCGGCGGAAAGGGAACGGATTTCTAAAATCAACTGGAACTTTTTTGGGGGTTTGTAAATCTGATCGTTGATTTCCACTCCAGGCACTCGCTTTCCGCGGGCGGTCCGGGAGCCTCCTCGGCGCTCGCCTGCGGGGTCTCCCTTGGACACGCTTTTCCCGCAGGAGTCTCGTACCTTCCGTTCCATTCAACTGGAACTTTTTTCGAATAAAAAAAACTGCAGGCAAACCCGCTTTTCTTCGAGTTTGCCTGCAGTATGAACGATGCTGCCGTCAATTTTTACCCCTTTTAATCAGTTCCTGTAAATCATCCATTTTCTTTTCCATGATATCCAGTCTGGTTTTACGTTGCTTCATGGAACGGAAAAGAGATACGGTCCCAACGATGATCAGGATTAGAAATACAAGGCAAAACAATTGGTATATCATATCCGCAATATTAAAACCACTACTCACTATGTAATCCCCCTAAATGGCATTCTCAATATTCTATTATACACCAGGAAAAATGATCAATTTAACCTTTTTAAGGGGAATAGAGAATTAACTGTCACTTTTTTATGTTCCAAAAATTCCATCGTATATTGAATGTGGCTCTTTTTAATATCATTTCATGACCAGCTTTTATGCCAAACAAACCCAACAGTTCTTGAGCAGTACGGTTCAATGATCTTAAATTTTGCCGTTTATATATAGAAGAAACTTGTTTGAACTTGAGCTATATTATCTGTTATTTATCGTTCACTTTTAACTTTTATTAATTAAACGCACCTTTTCATAATCCTCTTGAACCGATGAACCCACATCTTTCTTTCCGCGTTTTTGCATAAATAAAATATATATCAAATGAAAGGCAATGGCTACTGGAACACCAATATAAATAGTCAATTTAGTTCCTTCGTCAAATACTAAACTTATTAATACAACTAGATTAAAGACAAATGCCAAGATAGGAACTAAAGGGTAAAGTGGGGTCCGAAATTTCAGATCACTAACTTTTCCTCCTTCAGCTACATATCGTCTGCGGAAAAAATACTGAGATGCCGCAATACTCATCCAAGCCAACATGGATGCCATTCCTGCTACAGAAAGGATCCAGGTATAAATAGTTTCAGCCGCTACTTTTGAAACAAGAATGGACACACATGAGATTCCCATACTAGCCGTTAAAGCAAGTAAAGGCACACCTTTTTTGGTTAACTTTTGAAAGGATCTTGGTGCCATCTTAGAACTAGAAAGAGAGTATAACATCCTAGTTGTAGTATAAAGACCAGAGTTAGCAACAGATAGTAATGAGGTAATAATGACAAAATTCATAATATCGGCTGCATATGGTATACCGATGTTATCTAGTGCTGTAACAAACGGGCTGGCATCTGGCTGGATTTGTTGCCATGGAACTATAGAAACAACGATAATCATTGACAAAACAAAGAATAATATTATTCGGTAAGCAGTTTGATTTATGGCCTTAGGGATCGTCTTCTCGGGATTTTCACTTTCACCAGAAGCAATTCCTATAAGTTCCGTACCGCCTAATGAATAATTAACAGCCATCATAGCAATAACTACTGCAAATATTCCATTAGGAAAGAAGCCAAATTCTGTTAAGTGTGTAAAATAAGGAGCCGCTGGTTCACCCTCAATTGGTACAATACCAAAAATGACGGCTAACCCAATAAAGATAAAAGAGATTATAGCGATTACCTTGATACTCGCAAACCAGAATTCTGTTTCAGCAAAACTGCGTGCAGAAAGGGCATTTACAGAAAATAGTACAATTCCTGCAATTAACGACCAGATCCATGGAGAAATATCAGGGAACCACCTTTGCATCAGCGAACCTATAATGATAATTTCATAGGCTACGGTAGAAGACCAACCAATCCAATAAATCCACCCAACTGTAAAGCCTGTCGATGGATGTATGTATTTAGTCGCATAAGCTTGGAAAGATCCGGATACTGGCATTTCCACTGTCAATTCCCCTAAGCACAGCATAACTAAATACATAATAAGTCCGCCCATCATATAGGCTAAAACTGCGCCTATAGGACCTGCCTGACTAATCGTAAAACCTGAAGCGTTGAAAAACCCTGCACCGATTACACCACCTAAAGCAATCATGAATAAATGGCGACTTTTCATTACCCTTTTGAGACCTTGTTCATTATCTAATTCAGCCATAATACCCTCCTAAATTAAATCAGCCGCTTTATGCTGAACTAATTTTTTCATTTTCTTTTAATTCAGATATTTCCCTTGATACTACACCACTGAATTATAGTTAATGCAATAATTTCTGCAGATTTAAAAACTTTATCCAATTCAATATACTCATCTGGGAAGTGTGCCATTTCCGTTGTCCCTGGTCCAAAAACTACCGTTGGAATTTTCCCTACTTCTGTAAGTAATCCCCCGTCAGTTCCCCAAGGAGAAGCCTCTATCACGGGTTCTTCACCAGTAGTTTCTCTATATTGATGAACTAACGTATTCATCAAATCATGTTCAAGATCGATTTCCCCTGGTAGCCATCGAGCACCAAACCATTCTAAGACAGGCGGATTTTCCTTAAACCATGGGTCCAGGACTGATAGTTGTTGTAGACATTCCTTCATTTCACGTTGTGCATCTTCTATCTTCTCGTTAGGTGCTATACCCATTCTTCCCTCTATTTTCAGCAAATCAGGTACTGAAGATGGCCAGTTTCCTCCTGAAACAACTCCGATATTAATAGGAATGGGGATAGGGGTCTGCTCGTATAATGGATCATTAATACGTTGATTCCGTTTAAACTCCAAAGCCCTGATTTGCTCCGCTAGTACCATTGCTTTATCAAAAGCGCTTACTCCCTCATATCGTGTTCCCCCGTGGGCTGACCGTCCTTTGACAAAGATCCTAAACCACATGGATCCTTGCTGTTTAGGGAAAACTCTCATATTAGTGGGTTCAGTGATTAGTGCAGCATCAGCTTTATAGCCTTTTAGAATAGTAGATAAAGTCCCTGTTCCACCACTCTCTTCTTCTATAACACTTTGAAAAATAACGTCGCCTCTAAGCTTAATATCGAGTTGCAGAATGGCTTGTAAGGCTAAAATAAATGAAACTAGCCCACCTTTCATATCCGTAACACCACGACCGTACATTTTTCCTTCCTTAATCGCTCCACTATATGGATCATCTGTCCATTGTTCATGATCACCCTCAGGGACAACATCAATATGTCCGTTTAAGATTATGGAACGGCCACCGCCTGTTCCGGGTAGAACACCTACAACATTAGGACTTCCTGTAAAATCAGCCCTTGACGAGCAAAAGTAGGGACTTTCGGTTAATTCTTTTCCACATGGCTCCCAGGCATCCACCTTTAACCCCATATTCGATAATACTTCAGTGATTATTGATTGCGCTTTTGCCTCATTTTTAGAAATACTAGGAGATTGTACAAGTCGTTGTAATAATTCTGTACCTTCTTCATAATGCTCTTTTAACCATGTTTGAATTTGTTCTTTGATTAATTGCAATACAGTTCACCTCGCTTTAATGTGGTTATTATGTTAGGTTTTCATATATGACGGTAAGCCCCATTCCTCCGGCCATACATAGCGTCACCATTCCATACTTTGTTTTGGTACGTAACATTTCATTCATTAGACTTACAGTTAGCTTAGCACCAGTTGCTCCAACTGGATGCCCCAACGCAATAGCTCCACCATTAACATTTACTTTTGAATAGTCTAACCCTAGTTCTTTAATAACAGCTAATGCCTGTGCAGCAAAGGCTTCATTAAGCTCAATCAAACCAATATCATCTAAAGTTAACCCGGCCAATTCCAGTGCTTTTTTTGTTGCTGGAACAGGTCCAATCCCCATAATGCCTGGTTCAACACCAGCACTGGAAAATGCTTTCACTTTTAACAAAGGTTTAATACCTTTTTGTATAGCTTTCTTTTTTGACATCATTAAAACTGCTGCTGCTCCATCGTTCATAGGGCACGCATTCCCAGCAGTGATTGACCCATCCGATTTAAAAACAGGTGGAAGATTGATTAATTTTTCTAGCTGAATATCCGAGCGTACAGACTCATCTGTCCTGAATGGGAAAGCTCCTTTCGTACCGGTGACCTGAATAGGGAGAATTTCATCTTTAAAATACTGATTTTCAATAGCCTGAACTGCCTTTTTATGGCTATCAAAGGCAAATTTATCTTGTTCCTCTCGGGAGATACCGTAAATTTGCGTTAAGCGTTCTGCCGTCATCCCCATATGTTCATTTTCCAATGAACAAATTAAACCATCAGTTAATAAGGCATCTTCCATTTCTACATTCCCAAACTTTGTCCCCCATCTGTTTTTAACTAAATATGGGACCTGACTCATATTCTCTACCCCACCTGCAATTACCACCTCTTCTTGACCGGCCTTAATCGTTAAGGCCGCGTTAGTAATTGCTTTCAAACTTGAACCACATGCCTTGATTACTACATGACCTGGAACACTCGTTGGGAATCCAGCTAATTGCGATGATATTCTAGCTGAATTCAATCCTCCCCCATGTACATAACCATGTCCAAATATTACTTCATTTACATCCGCTTTGGTAAGAGTGGTCTTCCCCATTAAACCCTCCAATATTTGTCTTCCCATTTCAGTGGCGGAAACACTTTTAAGGGACTTTCCAAATGCACCTACTCCAGTACGAACTCCTGATACGATGACGGCATCTTCCATTTCATTCACTCCTCAACTTTTCCTGTAGTTTTAAGTACTTTCAATTGTGCATCTGTATGTTTAATTACATCTTCCACCGTGTAAGGCTCCATAACTTCTTTTAACTCTAATCCTTGTGGCGTTACCTCGATCACAGCCATTTCAGTGATGATCAAACTAACACAACCTTTGGCGGTAAGTGGTAGTGTACATTCCTTCAGTATTTTCGATTTACCTTGTTTGTTTGTATGGTTCATCAATACAATTACCTTTTTAGACTTTTGAGCCAACTCCATCGCTCCACCCATACCAGGGACAAGTTTTCCAGGAACTATCCAATTTGCCAGGTCGCCTTCTTCGCTTACTTCAAGGGCTCCTAAAATGGTAACATCTAAACGGCCTCGCCGGATCATGCCAAATGCAGTAGCACTGTCAAAAAAGGAGGCTCCTTGAACCACAGAACAGGGATAACCACCGGCATTACATAAATTAGGATTAATATCACTCCTGTTTGGTGTCGGACCAGTTCCCAACACTCCATTTTCGGCATGGAATTGGACAGAAATATCCGATGGGATATAATCAGCAATTAATGTAGGAATGCCTATTCCTAGATTAACAATCATTCCATTTTCTATTTCTTTGGCAGCACGTTTAGCGATACGATGGCGATCTTCTACTCCCAAACCCATTTCCAATTCACTCCTTCACTCGGAATTACCATATCCACAAAGATTCCAGGGGTTATAATCGATTCTGGATCAAGTTCACCAACTTGAACAATCTCATCTGCTTCAACTATCGTAAAATCCCCCGCCATGGCAACTAAAGGGTTAAAATTACGTGCGCTTTTATCAAATACGAGATTTCCAAGATAATCAGCCTTTGAAGCATGAATTATAGATACATCAGCAGTTAATGCTGTTTCAATCAAATATTCCTGTCCATTTACAGTAATATGTGTCTTCCCTTCCTCAACAACCGTGGCTAATCCCACATCGGATAAAATACCGCCTAATCCCATACCACCGGCTCGAATACGTTCAATCAACGTTCCTTGTGGAGAAAATGTTACGTCCATTTCCCCCTTGTTCATTAATTGACCGGCTATTGGGTTGGAGCCAATATGAGAAGTAATTAGTTTCTTCACTCTTCCTGAACTAATCAACCTCCCAACCCCAACGTCCGGGAAACCTGCGTCATTACCTATTAAACTTAAATGTTTACATCCTTTATTCAATATCCCTTCTACAATGGTAGGGGGAGTACCAATGCCACCAAATCCTCCGTACATTAAGGAGCATCCGTCGGAAATTCTTTGAAGGGCAGCCTCTAAAGTACTTACCTTTCCTTGTTTAGACTTGGATAGTAGCATTGATCTTGCCCTCCATGTTGAGTTCACATTGCACTTCAATAATTGCTTCTTCTAAAATATCTACTAAACTATCAATTTCATCTTTTGTAATAACCAAAGGTGGCGAAATGATAATAGCATCCCCCATTCCATTAATGGCTCCTGACGCTGGGTAAACAAGTAAACCTTTTTCAAAGGCTTGTTTAATTACCCTATTTGTTACATTTAATTCAGGTGGATACGGGTTTTTCTTTTCACGGTCGGCTACAAACTCCATTCCAATTAAAAGGCCCTTTCCCCTTACGTCCCCAATCATTTCGCAAGACTTTAAAAGCGCTTTCAATTTACTCATAAGATATATCCCTTGTTCTTCTGCCTTTTCTACCAATTGATGTTCCTCAACGTATTTAATAACCTTTAGTGCAACTGCTGCAGATTGAGGATTGGCACTATAAGTATGGCCTCCTATAATGGACTTAGATCCATTTAATATAGGTTCCATGACTTTATCACTGACTAGAGTAGCTGCCATTGGGGTATACCCTGAACTCATTCCCTTTCCTAGAGTAATAAGGTCTGGAGTAACATTCCAATGTTCTATTGCAAACATCTTCCCAGTACGGCCAATTCCGGTCATTACCTCATCTGCAATAAATAGGACGTTACAACGCTCACAAATCTCCTGGATTTTTTGATAGTAATTAGCTGGTGGAGTGATGGCCCCCCCAGATGCACCTATAATTGGCTCGGCAATAAATGCAGCAACACGTTCTTCCCCAATACGACTAATCTCCATTTCAAGTTCTTGAGCACAAAGAAGACCAAATTCTTCTTCAGTTAAATGATCAGGTCGACGATAAGTGTAAGGGGCAGATACTGAAGGATAATCAGCTAACATCGCTGCAAACCTCTGTCTTCTTAATATATGTCCTGACATGGATAATGCTCCCATTGTAATGCCATGATAACTAGTCCACCTAGATATAATGCGATCCTTTTGCGGTTGCCCTTTTTCTTGCCAATATTGTATAGCAATCTTCATCGCTGTCTCGGTCGCTTCTGAACCACTATTTACAAAGAATGACCAATTAAGATCTCCAGGAGCCAATTGACTCAATTTTTCTGCTAGTTTTTCAGCCGGTTCATTGGTAAATTGTGATCTATAAGAAAATGAAATTTTTTCTGCCTGTGCAAGGGTTTCTTTAATAATCTCCTGTACACCGTGTCCAATACTTACCGTTACAGCTCCAGACGACCCATCAATATATTTCTTACCGCCCTGATCATATATATATATGCCTTTTGCAGATGCAGCTATTGGATATTGCTGTCCTAATACCGGTTTAATTAAATAATCTCGTTCCTTCATCCATTACATCTCCCTCGGAATTATAAGAGTATATTAAAACTTTATTAAAATTTCTGACAAATAACAATTTGACAAACGTATGAAAAAATAGATGTTCCATTATACACCGCGTATAATGGATGATAGGATAAACGAAGTTAAATCACTAGGGGGCTATCTATGGCTATTCGGATTTCTGAAGCTTTGCAACTGCCTATCATGAAACAAACAAAATTAAAGGCTGGCAAAAAGGGGTTACAAAATTGGATCAAATGGGTAACTATTGTGGAGGTAATTGAAGATATCTATCGTTTACAGGATGGAGAGTTTTTGATCACAACAGGATTCGGATTAGGAGAAAATACGAAGAAACGTAAGGAATTCGAAAAGCTTTTATCCATCGGAAAACTTTCTGGAATAGCTATATATACAGGATTTTATTTAAAGGAAATTCCAAAATCATTTATTACCATCGCAGATGAATATGCCTTACCTTTAATTGAAATTCCAGCAAACATAAACTTTTCTATGATTACAAAAGAACTACTGGTACAAATTGTTAACAAACAAAGCCAAACATTTGAATATTCACTACGAATCCATCAGGATTTTACACGGCTTGTATTAGAACAACACGGATTTGACCCCATTACAAAAACCCTTCATGAAATAATTGATGCAAGTGTAATCCTTATAGCAAAAGATGAAATAATAAGTTCCTACATAAAACATGACTTCATTGATATTAACAATTTAAAAAATCTATATGAAAAACAAATGGATAACTACAAAATTAATAGTCAACCTATTATAGCCAATAAAAATACCTATGGAAGTCTACTCATTATAAAGGAAAAAAGGTTATCGGATGAATTGGATTCAATTGCAATTGAGCATGCCACTACTGTATTTGCGATTGAATTTTTGCGGAGGAAAGCAGTAGAGGAAACACAATTGAGGTTAACTAGTGACTTCTTGGAAGAAGTATTAAATCCTATAATCCCAAATAATAAAGATATGATCGAGAGAGGACGTAAACTGGGAGTAGACCTTACAAATCCACAAAGTATCATATACATTTATTTTCCATTATTGAAAGAGGAGAAAATAAAGGAAAAATACAATGAGTTAACCGAAATTATTCAATACACCATGGGAAAGTCAAAAATCCCCTTCCTCATGAGGACAAAATCCGATAGTGTCATTATTTTGGCGGAAGTAAAACCTGGATTAAATATTTTAGAGTTAGCTGAGAACCTCTTAAATAATTGGAATTCGACATTATCAAATGAACAAATAGCTATAGGTATTGGTAAAACAACTGCCGACGTTTATCAATTACACAAAAGTGCTGCTGAATCTGAGCAAGCAGCACGATTTTCCCAAATTCTATTTAAACCAAAATCCATAGTCCATTATAACGATTTTGGCGTATATCAATTACTCATTGAAATGAAAGAATCAGGGGTAGATTTAGAAGAGTTTTACCAAAAATACATTGGAAATCTACTTGATTCAAAAGGTATAGACCTCATTACTACACTTGAAGCTTATCTTTTTTTCAATCAAAGTATTAAAGAAACAGCAAGCGAGCTATATATTCATCGCCATACACTGAAATACAGGTTAGAACAGATACAGAGAAAAACTGGATTAGACCTAAACAATTATGATAATGGCATAAAGTTATACTTAGCTATTTTGGCATATAAGTTATTAAAATACCTTCAAATTAAGTAAGGTGAAACGGATTTAACAACCTTTCACCTTCTTGGGGAATATACATTTGATTCAAATAGTTTACCTATTAACTCACTAAAACCCTTCTATAATTGTCTGCAAATCAAAAAGTAATTCTTATGTACACACTCACCGTTTTTAAAAATGGGAGTGATCGGTTGCCGGAAATGAATGGATTGATGCTTAGCATCCAGCCTCTTTTGGCCTGATCCAGCCCTTTAAAAAAACGGTAAGGATCTTAAAGCCCATAAAGAGTATGATGTTCCAAGCTGTCAGCGATAGCCACTCCAGGCACTCGCTTTCCGCGGGCGATCCGGGAGCCTTCTCGGCGCCTTACGTTCCAATCAACATTGTTTTGAAGTTTTAGGTAATGCCCCTTTTGACTACAAATTCAAACCGATAGCCATTGGCTATCGGTTGATCTTTTATCCCTCTATTTGTTGATCGTCGTCAATATCTCCTTGAGGCACGATTAATTCGTTATAGAATGCAGCCATTGTTGTTCCTGCATAAGGAATCAACCATAGTAAACCAATTCCCACCGTGAACATGCAAAGGATGCCCCACCCGATGAAGCTTAGGTGCATAAGGAAATACTTCCATTTCAAGCCCTTCATTCTTTTTCTGCTCTCTGTAATGGCTTCAAGCACCGTGTATTCAGGATGATCCTTCAATAAGAAAAACTGCTGCGAATAGGCGATAGCTTTGATGATACCTGGAATGATTAATAATAATGACCATAAAAAAATGAAAATTGCTTGTAAGATGGATGCCCCAATAAGCTTGAAAGAAGTTTTTCCATCTTTATAGATGGCGAATACTTCTGGAATATCAGGGTTTCCTTCCCTAACCAAATTCAGGTAGAACCAAGTGGTCGAAATGGTAAGCGGGATTAGGGCAATGGAAAAGACCATGCTGAAGATATCCGTCCATAATGGTGTTTCTTCCTGCATGAACCATTGTGAAAACCCACCGCTTCCGATCACTTCGACAATTAAAGGTAAAATGAGGTTGATCAAGAACAAGAGCAACATAAGCGAAATAGTTACTCCCCATTTACCTCCCAACGATTGAAGGGCTTTCCTCTTTAATTCTGAGATTCTCATACTCTGTTTTAACTCCCCTTTTTTAAATGGCGGAATTCCGAATGTTCCATTTTATTGTAAATAAGGATAGATTAGGAAAAACCGCTATTTATTTGATGTTTAAATCTCCTGTTGTATTTTAACATAATATTTCTGGTCGTGGGCTTAAATTCCTAGAAAGCACACATAGATAGAGTCAAACGGTTGAACCGATTTCGGGCAGCCATGATCAACTCCTTTCATACCCTTGGTCTACTGGCTTGTTTGTTCCATAACAGTTTATGAAGGGGAATAAGGCATTATGCGCTTCTAAATTAAAATACCTTCGCGAAACCATACCCTGTTAAGAGGGTATGGTTTCGCGAAGGTGCTTGTATTTATATTGGTAAAACGTCCTTTCGTTAATCTAGTTCTTTTTTCCTTCTCCAGATAGGCCGGGCCGCTCATTTAATTCTATCCTAAGATTTTTCGAACAGCATGGATAAAAACGTTAACGCCGAATGTCCAATCATTCTGATATTTTACCATGAAACAGGGCGTTTTTTCTTTTCAAACTTTTTCCTGGCTTTATGATTACCATTTAAATGATCACAACAAAAAAGAGCATCCCAAAGCAGAAATCGCTTCCGCCTTTGGAACACCCTCTTTTCCTATGATCAATCAGAGCCAGTTATAACAAAATCGTCTTGGAGCAAAGCTAAAGGAAGCTTTCTATTAATAGGATCCCCTGCCGAAACATTAATTTCAGTAATGTGACCACTGGCACCTATTGAAACATCAATCAATTTCCCATCCTCCGTTTTCACTAAAAAGAGCCTCTCCCATTCATAAACATAGGAATTCTTTTGAACGTAAACTTGTTCGACGGTCCCATCCTGAGCACACTCGATGGTATGAATCGGTTTTAACACGGAATCACTCCTCCACTCTCCATTATTTGACTAAAGCTTATACCCAGCCACGGAATATGGAGGCTTCTGCCATTTTTCTGACACCCACCATATACGCTGCCAGCCTCATATCCACTTTTCTTGTCCCGGACATTTCATATACTTGATTAAATGAATTGACCAATAACTCTTTTAATTTGGTTTGGACTTCAGCATCTTCCCAATAATAACCTTGATTATTTTGAACCCATTCAAAGTAAGAAACTGTCACACCGCCTGAACTTGCCAATACATCAGGTACGAGAAGCACATTGCGTTCCGTCAAGATCTTGGTTGCCTCCAAAGTGGTAGGTCCATTCGCTGCCTCCACGACAATTTGGGCTTTGATAAGATGTGCATTTTCTTTGGTGATTTGATTGGAAATGGCAGCAGGCACTAAAATATCACAATCTTGTTCCAGAAGTTCCTGATTGGTGATTGTATTATCGAATAGTGTCGTTACCGTTCCAAAGCTATCCCTTTTATCAAGTAAGTAATCGATATCCAGACCATCCTGGTTATAAATGGCACCATATGCGTCCGATATGCCAATCACTTTCGCACCTGCATCATGCATGAATTTGGCCAAAAAGCTTCCTGCATTCCCAAATCCTTGGACGATGATGCGTGCACCTTTCAGTTCTATGCCCTTACGCTTTGCCGCTTCCTCGATACAGATTGTGACACCTTGTGCAGTCGCCTTTTCCCTACCGTGTGAACCGCCCAGTACCAGTGGCTTACCTGTAATGAAACCAGGAGAATCGTGTTCTCTTATTCTACTGTACTCGTCCATCATCCATGCCATGATTTGTGAATTCGTATAAACATCCGGGGCCGGAATATCTTTTGTCGGCCCCACTATTTGGCTGATCGCCCGAACGTATCCGCGGCTAAGCCTTTCCAATTCACCGATGGACATTTGGCGCGGATCACAGATGATGCCACCTTTTCCTCCGCCATATGGCAGATTAACGATTCCGCATTTCAAACTCATCCACATTGAAAGTGCCTTGACTTCTTCCTCATCGACTTCGGGATGAAAACGGATTCCGCCTTTCGTCGGACCGACAGCATCGTTGTGCTGGGCACGGTATCCAGTGAAAATCTTCGTCGTATTGTCATCCATCTTAATCGGAATCCGGACGGTCAGCATCCGGAGAGGTTCCTTCAAAAGCTCGAACACTTCTTCAGAATAGCCAAGCTTATCAAGCGCCTCCTTGATTACGACCTGTGTTGAATCAAGCAAGCTGGCAGTTTCTTTTTCTTCTTTGACAGTTGTACTCAATGGAATTCACCTCATAGGTATATTAGGATAAAACTCTTTTAATGCGTTCGATTGCCCAATCCAAGTCTTCTTTTGTAATCACTAATGGCGGAGCAAAACGGATAACTGTATCATGTGTTTCTTTACATAGCAGTTTTTCTTCTTTAAGCTGCTCACAATAAGGTCTTGCGGCTTCCGTTAATTCGACTCCGATGAATAAGCCTCTGCCGCGGATATCTTTAATCATTGGATTCTTGATTTCTTTTAAACTATCCATAAAGTATTGTCCAAGCTCCAATGAACGTTCCGCAAGCTTCTCTTCTTCAAGAACTTCCAATGAAGCGATGGAAACCGCACATGCCAATGGATTGCCGCCGAATGTAGAACCATGTGAACCAGGATTGAATACGCCAAGGATTTCACGGTTTGCAGCTACGCAAGAGATTGGGAAAACCCCGCCGCCCAGCGCTTTACCTAAAATGTACATGTCCGGAACTACTCCATCCCAGTCAGAGGCGAACATTTTTCCTGAACGTCCAAGTCCTGACTGAATTTCATCAGAAACAAATAGGACATTATTTTCTTTACATAAGTCGTAAGCTTCTTTTAAGAATCCTTGTGGCGGTATGATGATTCCCGCTTCACCTTGAATCGGTTCGATTAAGAATCCAGCCGTTTGCGGTGTAATCGCTTCTTTCAATGCTTCAAGATCGCCGTAAGGAATAAGCTTGATCCCTGGCAGCATCGGTCCGAAGCCCCTTCTATATTCCTCATCGGATGATAAGGACACCGCTGCCATTGTACGGCCATGGAAGTTACCGACACAAGCAATGATTTCAGCTTGGTTTTCTGCGATTCCCTTAACATCATAACCCCAGCGTCTAACAGCCTTGATTGCTGTTTCAACGGCTTCAGCACCTGTATTCATAGGCAGTGCCATGTCTTTTTGCGTAATGCGGGAAACCATTTCATACCATGGTCCCAATTTATCACTATGGAATGCACGGGACGTTAATGTTACGCGATCAGCTTGTTTTTTTAATTCGTCGATGATTTTCGGATGCCTGTGGCCTTGGTTCACTGCTGAATAGGCACTTAGCATATCCATATATTTGTTGCCTTCAGGATCTTCCACCCAAACTCCTTCTGCCTTCGCGATGACGATTGGAAGTGGATTATAATTGTTTGCACCATATTGTTCTGTTTGCTCGATTAATTTTTCCGTTACTGTTGTCATGTTGATTCCCCCTAAAATTTATAGCGTTTCAGATGTTGTTTTTCCTTGAAGGTGAAGAACTAAATAATCAGGACCGCCCGCTTTTGAATCTGTACCTGACATATTGAATCCGCCAAATGGCTGGTATCCTACAATGGCACCAGTACAGCCGCGATTGAAATACAAGTTACCTACATGGAAATCCTCACGCGCTTGTTCGATATGTTCGATATTGTTCGAGATGACTGCACCCGTTAATCCATAATCCGTGTTATTGGCAATCTCGATTGCATGATTGAAATCTTTAGCCTTACAGAATGCAACCACTGGTCCGAAAATCTCTTCTTTCATGACGCGTGCGTTCTCATCCACATCGGCAATGATCGTTGGCTGGATGAAGAAACCTTTTGAATTGTCTCCTTCTCCCCCTGCAACAATTTTCCCTTCTTCTTTACCGATTTCAACGTAGCTCATGACTTTGTCGTAAGCGGCTTGATCGATGACCGGACCCATGAAGTTGCTTACATCCGTTGGTTCCCCGATTGTTTTTTCTTTCGTTAATTCAATGGCACGATTCAAGACTTGGTCATATACATCTTCCACTATGACGGCACGTGAACAAGCAGAACATTTTTGACCGGAGAATCCGAATGCAGAAGCGACGATTGATTGTGCCGCCAATTCCAGATCTGCTTCTTTATCAACAACGATCGTATCTTTACCGCCCATTTCAGCGATGACACGTTTTAACCAAATTTGGCCTTCCTGAACTTTTGCGGCACGCTCATAAATGCGGATTCCAACATCACGAGATCCAGTAAAGCTGATGAAACGTGTACGAGGATGATCTACCAAATAATCGCCCACTTCGGCACCGCTTCCTGGAATGAAGTTTACGACTCCGGCAGGCAAGCCCGCTTCTTCCAACACTTCGATGAATTTAGCTGCAATGACCGGTGTTGTACTGGCCGGTTTCAATAAGACTGTATTTCCTGAAACAAGAGCAGCCGTCGTCATGCCTGCCATGATCGCAAACGGGAAGTTCCAAGGTGAGATGATGACTCCGACACCAAGTGGAATATAATTGAAAGCATTATGTTCAATCGGACGGCTTTCCACTGGCATGCCGTCTTTAAGCTTCAGCATTTGACGTGCATAGTATTCCATGAAGTCGATCGCTTCCGCTGTATCTGCATCCGCCTCATTCCAAGGCTTCCCTGCTTCTTTAACCAATAGTGCCGAGAAATAATGTTTTCTTCTCCGAACGGTGGCTGCAGCCCTGAATAAAATATTCGCTCGCACTTCCGCGTTCGTTTTTCTCCAAGTTTGGAATGTCTTATCTGCCGCTTGCATCGCTTGCTCAGCAAGATCCTTATTCGCTTTGGATACGGTTCCGATAACTTCTTCTTTATTTGCTGGGTTTACAGAGGTAATGACTTCATCAGTAAACACTTTTTCACCATTAATGATCAGCGGATATTTCTTCCCTAAATCATTAGCTACATCATTCAATGCCGCTTGAAAAGCTTTTTTGTTTTCTTCGATTTTAAAATTAGTAAATGGTTCGTGTTTATATGGTTGGACCATTATGGCTCATCTCCCTAAAGTTTATGTTTTTACTTCTCGCTTATTAATAAAGCAAGTTCCGTGCCAACTTTTCATTTTTTTTGAAAAAATAATGATTTTACTTTTAAAATGCAATGAAATTCAGCACTTTTGGGGCAAAACTGACATAGTATGCCATTATTTTTTGCTCTAATCCCTTTTTTGTCGCTTAAACCTTACACTTTTTATTAATGCAAAATTCATGCCAACTAGAAAAACCATAAAAAACAGCGTTTTTTCACTTTTTCCGCAAAATATTTTTGCACTTCAATGCAAAATATTCTTGCTGTGCAAATTTTATTTGCGCCTTTGCTACAATTCCTCTACAATAGCTCTAAGAAAAGAAGAAAAACGGGAGGCATTCATGCATTTAGATCAAATCATTAAAATAGAAGGTTTCCAAACCATCCTCCACTCACTAGTGGACGTAATCGATATCGGGTTACATATAATCGATATAAAAGGGCGGACCATTATATATAACAAGAAAATGGCTGAAATAGAAGGCATGGATTCGGAAGAGGTATTAGGGAAAAAGATTCACGAGATCTTTAAATTCAAGGAAGAAACGGAGAGCACATTAATACGGGCGCTTCATTCTGGAAGGAAAACCGAAAACTCGAAGCAGACCTACTTCAATAATCTCGGACAGGAAATTACAACAATCAATAATACATTTCCGATTTTGGACCAGAATCAAAATATCATCGGAGCCATTGAAGTGGCAAAGGATATAACGAATCTTGAAAGAATCATTAAAGATAATATCCTGAATAAAGGCGATACGAAATATACGTTTGACAGCATCATCGGAACGAGTGAGAATTTCTTGGAAGTCATTGAAAAAAGCAAGCGTTCGACCAGGACGGCATCCTCCATCCTCATTGTCGGGGAGACGGGAACGGGAAAAGAACTCTTTGCCCAAAGCATCCATAATGGCAGCAGCCGTTCGACACATCCTTTCATCAGCCAAAACTGTGCTGCCCTGCCAGATAGTCTTATTGAAGGAATTCTTTTTGGTACGAAGAAAGGGGCCTTCACCGGATCGATTGAAAGGCCAGGTTTATTCGAACAGGCACAAGGCGGGACCATCCTTCTTGATGAAATCAATTCCTTAAATCCGAATATGCAGGCGAAATTATTAAGGGCCCTTCAAGAAAGGACGATTCGCCGCGTTGGGGATACAAAAGATAAAAAAATTGACGTACGGGTCATAGCAACGATAAATGAAGATCCAATAGATGCCATTGCAAATGATCATTTACGAAAGGATTTATATTATCGATTAAGTGTCGTTTCGTTATTCATCCCGCCTCTTCGTGAACGGAAAGAGGATATTCCCTTGCTGGCGCAATCCTTCATCGAGAAATTCAATGCGCTGTTCGAATTGAATATTGAAGGGATCAGTGAAGAGGTCTACTCGCTTTTTTATGATTACGACTGGCCCGGGAACGTAAGGGAACTTGAACATATCATTGAGGGGGCCATGAATTTAATGGAACCTGGCGATACAAAGATTGCCATCACCCACCTTCCGACGCTATTTAGGAAGAAAGCCCATTTGGAAGACATTCATCCCGAAAAAAAAGAGAATCATGCAATTGGAGATTTACAAGAGTCGACCTTATCTCTTGATGATTATATTGCCAATACTGAAAAGCAATATTTGGAGAAAATCTTGAAAGAACATGGCATGAATATCTCCCAAGCTGCCAAGGCATTGAATATAAGCCGCCAAAGCCTTCAATACCGCTTGAAAAAGTATCAGGTCAAATAACATCATTCCCGCACAAAAAAGGCCCCCATTATGATGGAGGGCCTTCTTTGCCTGCTATTCATTCGACTTGCAATCAGAATGTTTCAGCCGCTTTTGTAACGTTTTCCAAACCATCCGCGATGATTTCTTGTGTCCGGTCCGGATACTGATTATGGCCTTCAATGACCACGACCTCCGGATTGTTGATTCCCCATAGGCCAATGATATTTTTCACTAAATTCACGGCCATTTCAGCAGAAGCCATTCCTTCCAATGCATAATCAGAACCGCGGGCATTCAATAGCATGACTTTTTTATCACCAGCATACCCGACAGGACCTTCCGCCGTATAATTGAACATTTTACCGGCTTGTGCCAAATAGGAAAGGTATGTGATTAGCGGTGCAGGAACCGTTGAGTTCCATAGAGGGAAAGCGAATACCACTTTATCCATGGACAGGAATTGATTTAAATATTGGTCAACCAGTTCTGCCGCCTTTTCCTCTTCGGATGTCAGTTCAAGACCTTGGTTGCGTTTATACAACCCGGTTATCGCCGTATTTCCATAGTACGGAAGTTCTTCTTTAAATAAATCCAGCTCGGTCACTTCATCTGTAAGGTGTGTCTCTTTATATGCTTTTAAGAATGTATCATACATTTTCGAGCTGATTGCCTGATCTGCTGGACGATCATTCACTTTAACGAATAATACTTTTGTCATTTCTCCATTCTCCCCTGCCGCGGTTTCTTTATTTCCAAATAATTTACTTAAGAATCCCATTATCCTCACCCTTGCTTTCTGCTTTTAAATTAGACGACTAAATGAATCTTATTGCCAGATGGATCTGTTACAGCGAAAAACCCTTCTTTTTCCGTTACGACAGCCCCAATTCCTTGTAATTGCTCCGTTACTTTGTTTCTCGCATCTTCATCTGCAAAAACAAGAGTATACCAGTTCAGTCCCACACTATTTTCCTTTGGAGCAGGAGCGCCCACGCCATTCCAAGTGTTCAGCCCGATATGATGATGATATCCGCCGGTTGAAGTAAAGAGCGCTCCTCCATATCGATTCACAACGGT
Organism: Brevibacillus sp. JNUCC-41; assembly: GCF_014844095.1. Classification (NCBI taxonomy): domain Bacteria; kingdom Bacillati; phylum Bacillota; class Bacilli; order Caryophanales; family Bacillaceae; genus Peribacillus; species Peribacillus sp. JNUCC41. The sequence goes on from NZ_CP062163.1 coordinate 499,788, forward strand.
AAACCCAAGACCCTGCATGTAAAACTCCTCCGTTTTACGTAAATCCGCTACATGCAGATGTATATGCCCCATTAAAGTACCCGCAGGAAGTTTGCTCCACTCACCATCGCCTTCTTCCAGAAGGTCATTCCCATCCAACGGATCTGTGCCCATAGCGACTTCCCCACTGGCCCATCTCCAATCAGTGGATGGTCTGTCAGAGTATACTTCAATGCCATTTCCATCCGGATCGGTAATGTACAGCGCTTCACTCACTTCATGATCCGCCGCTCCAAATGGATATTTCGTTTGAAGTAAATGGCGTAAAAAAATCGATAAGTCGGCACGGCTTGGCAGCAAAAGGGCAAAGTGATATAAGCCCGTAGTCCGCCCTTCTTTCGGAATCACATCCACAGGCTGCTCAAGTGTCAGCAACGGGGTTTTTCCGTCTGTCGTTAAAACAGCTAGCCGGTCGGATTTCTTCAATACTTGAAGACCGAAGATTTCTTGATAAAACAAAATGGCCTTATTCAAATCCAATACATTTATACTGACTTCGCCAACAAAAGTAATTGGTTTTTGATGAAAATTTTTATCCATATTATCACTTCCCTTTTTTATTGAAAATCACATGATCCAAAGAAAGAACCGTACGGTTTGCACACACTAGATAGACAGACATGGCCAGCAGCGCCAAGTCCAGTTCATAGCCTGCCGCTTGCCCGTTTCCAAGAAAGCCGGCAGGTAATTTTGCCGTGAAGATCGCCCCCGCCATAATGACCGCAAATAGGACGGAAACGATTCGTGTTCCCAAACCCAGTATAACCGCAATTCCACCGATCAATTCGATTATTGCAACGATGTATGCCATGAAGCCAGGAATGCCAAGACTATCGAAGAATCCAGCTGTATTCCCTATGCCCCCTTGAAACTTTGAAACACCGTGAATGAAAAAAGTAAGACCTAAAATCACCCTTAAAAAAACTTGACCTGCATCATTTTTATTCATGTATGAATTCTCCTTTTGTTAGTTACTTTATGTAAGTTATTATATTTTAATAAGTTTGTAATGTCAAGTAAGTTTATAGGAATATCTTTTTCTCAAAAGAAAACGAATTGCCGGAGCAACTCGTTCCATGATGTCACTATTTAAATGTGTAATAAATGGTTGAATTGATGATGAAAGAATCCGCAATCGTTCTTCCGACTTCCTCACATGCCACTTTACTGAACTTTGTCGCATCAACGGGCTCATATAATAATCGATGAATGCCGTCAACCGACCTTATTGCGACGGTTGCGCCAGGGTTCGTCCGAAATATCCGTTCCAGTATTTCTTCTTTATTGGGAACCAGGCTGGCAATCCATACAAGATCGAACTCCGTGTAGTCATGAAGGGCGCCATCAATCAGTATATAGTCTGAATTCCCTTCGACATCCAGTTCGTGGACAATGCGCCTGCCAAGTGAATGGGCTTGTTCATCTATATCGAGACATGTCATTTTCGCACCCAACTCCCGTTGAAGCAGCAATGGACTTAATGGCAAAGGACCCGTCCCTACAAATGCGAATGATTGAATACCATTTTTCACCTTTTTCAATTCACTGATCTCCGTTTGAATCAGTTCTTTGTAGTTATCCCAATAAATGAAAGAACGGAAGTCATCAAGGGTGTTCACACTGCCAACAAATAATTTTGCATAATGATTCTCCATCAATGTTTCAGCAATCGTCAGCTTTTCAAGCATCGTATCCCGAATCGACCGGATTTCATCATGGTTGAGAATTTCTTCTGCCACATGCTGATCCAACGGTATCGAAATCATCGAAACCAGTTCGGTTAAAACGCGATTGATGATTTCGTTATTTGGTGATAAATCATCTTCTTTTAGTAAAATTTTATAAGTATCCATATATGTATGAATGATTTTTTCCTGGTTTCTAGACCATTTGATCGTTTTCAAGGCGCACACTCCTATTAGGAAATAATTTTTTGCTTAACCGTGGTATATAAAAAGCCAAAAATACCGAGCGTCCTAGGCTGAATACAGTAAAGGCCAGCCATAATGCATGGTTTTGATATGCCGGTACAAAAATATAAAGTGTTATCAAGAAGGCAATCAAGGAATAGATCATCGAGTTACGAATAGAGGCAGCTTCTGTTGCCCCAGTAAAAATACCGTAGAAAACGATGCCTACACTAGCAGATAGAGGGAATAAAATAAGCCAGATCTCATAAATGTTAGCCAGCTCAATGACACTTGGCATCCGTGTGAAAAGTGATAGGATGGTATCACCGCATAAATAATAACTGACAGCAATCATCAGGGAGAACAGAACACCCCACTGCAACGAAAGGATCAGGGTCTTCTTATATAAGGGCTTATCTCCCGCACCAATCGCTTTTCCCACAAGAATGCTTGAAGCATTTGCGAGCCCGTCAAAGAAGTAAGCCATCAGATAGTGAATTTGGATGAGTACTGCATTCGCCGCCAATATCTCCGTTCCATATGAGGCACTCATTGCCGTGAAAATATTAAAAACGGCCAACAGGCAAAGCGTCCTGATGAATAAATCCCGATTCACCGACATCATTTTCTTAATGGATGAAGGATCGAACATCTCTTTCAAAGGTGGCATTTCCATTCGATGCAGCGACGCTTTCACAATAATGATCAGTCCAATGAAGAAGGCCGTCACTTCCGAAAAAAGAGTCGCTATCGCTACCCCTTGCACACCCCATGCGAATCCATGAACAAATAGCAAATCCAGGGCAATGTTCATCAGGTTCATGAGCACCTGTAAAACTAGCGAAACCTTGATCTTGGACATCCCCATCAGCCATCCCAATATGACGTAATTCATCAAAGTGAATGGGATTCCCCATATTCGAATGTTGAAGTATTCAGCCGCATATCCTCGGACGTCAGCATCGGGATTCATCAATGTTAAGGAAACATGTTCAATTGGCTCCTGAAGCAGGATGAAACCTACCCCTGCAACAATCGCCAGTATAAACGGCCTTAAAAAGGCTAAAATGCCTTGCTTCCCATCGTTTGCCCCGAGTGCTTGTGCAGCGAACCCTGAAGTGCTCACCCGCAAAAAACCAAACAGCCAATATAAGGTATTGAAAATGACCGTACCTATGGCTACGCCTCCCAAATAAGCGGGGGTTGGCAACTGACCCACAACAGCGGTGTCCACAGCACCGATCAATGGCGTCGTTATCGTCGATATGGTCAGTGGAATGGCCATGGCCAAATATGATCGATGGTTCACCTTACTTCCTCCTTAAGAGTCAAACTTCACTTTAATCGAAACCATTACGATTTAAATCCCGAAACCTCATTATTCAAACATCGAAATCAGTTCTTTTGTGTATGAATGGCGATCGCTGCAAAAAAGCTGTTCGTTTTCGAAAGAATCCACAATAGCACCCCCTTTCATCACCATGATCCGTTGGCTCATCTCCTGTACAGCCGAAAGATCATGAGAAATGAAAAGGTAGGAAATGTCCAAAGTCTCCTGCAGCCCCCTTAACAATTTCAGCACCGCTGCTTGTGACAGAACGTCCAGGCTTGAAGTCGGTTCATCCAATATAATGAGGGCCGGTTCAATGCTGATCGCGCGTGCAATGGTCACCCGCTGCTTTTGTCCGCCGCTTAGCTCATGCGGATAACGTTCAGCAAGACTCTTTGGGAGCTCCACGGTTTCCAGCAGCTGTCCGATATAGTTCGCTTCACTTATATACGTAAAATGTTTCATATTGACCTGGCTGCCAAATTGAAGATATGGATCCATCAGTGAATCTTTTATCCTTAGTTTTGGATTCAAGGCCGATGCAGGATTTTGCAAAACGGCTTGGATGTACTTGCGATACGGTTTTAAACTGCGTTCGCTTTTGTTTTGCAGCGCGGTTCCTTCAAATAGGATGCTGCCCTGGTCAAAGGATTCAATCTGAAGGATGAGCCTTGCCAGTGTGCTTTTTCCGCAGCCGCTCTCGCCCACTAACCCGAGGCATTCCTTCCTTTCGATGCTGAAATTCACGTTCCTTAGTATTTCCACTCCGTTATCATAGCTTTTATGGACATTTTGCACTTCTAATAACGTCATCCTGACACTCCTTCAATCTCAAATGGAATTCTGCTCAATGATGGAGATGATTGAATCAGTTTATTCGTATATGCATGCTGCGGATGATTCAATACCTGATTTTTATCACCGGTCTCAATGATGGCCCCGTCTTTCATGACCGCAATGCGATCCGCATACTTCTTGACATGACGTAAATCATGGGTGATGAATAAGACCGCACATCCGGTTTCTTTTTGGAGCCTTGATAACAGCTTTAAGACCTTAAAGGAAGATACACTGTCCAAGGCTGTGGTCGGTTCATCCGCTATCAAAATATCCGGTTCAAGCAGCAAGGCTATCGAAATGGATACACGCTGAAGCTGCCCACCGCTTAATTGAAAAGGGTATCTGCCGTAGATATCTTCATTCAAGCCCACCGATATGAGCGCCTTTACCGCTTGCTGTCTCCTTGCCTTTTTGGAAAGGTTCAAATGTGTTCGCTGATATTCGTCGAAATGTTGGCCGATAGTGAGGAACGGTGTGAATGAGCCCTGGTAATCTTGAAAAATATAAGCCAGGCGCTTTCCGCGAATCTTCCTGATTTCAGAGGAAGATAGCGTTAAAAGATTTTTTTCCCCGTACCATATTTCCCCCTTCGCTTGGAGATTGGGTGCAAGCAGCTGACATATGGCCATGGCCGTCATGCTTTTGCCGCTCCCGCTTTGTCCGACAAGTGCGGACCACTCACCTTCCTGCACATCTAACGAAAGATCCTTGACGATATGACGTTGCTTTCCCATGATATTTAGCTGCCTCAAGGATAAAATGCTCATGATTCCACCTCCTTTTTCACATCGAATGCATCGCGTAAATAATCACCGAGTATGTTGGATAGAAGGACGACAAATACGATGGCGAGCCCCGGGTAAATCATCAGCATCATATTGGACTGAAAGTATGGACGGGCATCATTCAGCATGGCACCCCACTCTGGTGCCGGCGGCTGCGCACCGAGCCCGATATACGATAAGGAAGATATGAGCAAAATGATTTTTCCTAAATCAAGGCTAGCCAATACAAGCACGTTCCCGATAATGTGCGGAAATATATGCTTCCGCATAATCCCAAATGGACTTAATCCATTGATTGTAGCAGCTGTGACATAATCCTTCCGACGTTCGGTGATCACAGTACTTCGCACAAGCCTGGCATAATTCACCCATTTCACTAGAACGATCGCCAACAGGAGATTTTCAATTCCTGGTCCTAATAAGCCACTAAGCACAATGGCAACGATCGTATCAGGGAAGGCGAGAAATGCGTCTGCAATGCGCATGAAGATCCGATCGATCAGACCTCCTTTAAAACCGGCAACCACCCCGAACGGGACGCCGATGATAACAGCGGCAAACAGAGATAAAAGACCGTAGCCAACCGTCAGCCGTGCGCCAAGCAGAAGACGTGTCAATACATCACGACCTAGATGATCCGTCCCTAGCGGATGTTCCACGCTCGCCGGCCATAGCCTTTCTCCCAGATTGACCAGTGCCGGATCATGTTTCAGAACAAGAAAGGTGTATGCCGCAACGGCAAGGACTGTAGCCATCACCGTAAAAAGGACGGTCATTCTCCAGCGCCTTTTGGATCTTTTTTTGATAACTAACTCCATTTTCCATGCTTCCTTTCCTTCAGCCTTAGCTCCGGATTTAAATAGCGATAAGATAAATCCACGGCACTATTAACGATGAATACAATGATGGCCATGACCAACAAGTACCCTTGAATGACTGGATAATCCCGTGACCGAATCGAGTCCACGACCATCTTACCTATGCCTGGATAGGCAAAAATCACTTCGATCACCACTACACCGCCGATCAGGCTGCCAAGGCTGATACCGAATACGGTAATGACCGGGGGCAGGCTATAACGAAATGCATGGGCAAAGAATATCCGCATTTCTGAAATCCCCCTTGATCGGGCAGCCCTGATGAAATCATAACTGAGGGAATCTATCAAACTCGAACGCAGCAAACGGACGTACACACTTGTGATGGCAAGCCCCAACGTGACTGACGGCAGAATCAAAGAACGAAATCCGTCCCTGCCCATTGTTGGAAGGGCCCCCCATCGTACCGCAAATAAATCCATCAAGAGCAGCCCCAGCCAAAAGCTAGGAATGGCTGCGCCCAACAAAGAAACGGCGCGGCTAATCTGATCAATCCAGCTTCCCCTGTACAAGGCAGCAAGCGAACCTAATGGAATGGCTATACCAAAAATCACAAGCAATGCGCCGACCGCCAGCTCAAGTGTTGCAGGCAGACCGCTCATGATCATCTCCATCACAGGCTGGTTCGTCAGATAGGAATTACCGAAATCCAATTGGATAAAATCCGCAAACCAATCGCCATACTGCACTAACAGCGGATCATTGAACCCCAATTCTTCGCGAAGCTCATTGACTTGCTCGTTTGTGATCGACACATCATCCACTTGAAGTATCGAGAGGACCGGGTCCCCTGGAGCAAGCCGAACAAAAAGGAAAGAGATGAATGTAATCACAAGGACAAAAATCACGACCTCGATGAATCGACGGACTAAGATGCGGAACATTCACTTCACATCCAGTTCATTCGTCAGCATGTAGTATTCACTTCTCGAAGTGATCCAGTTTTTAACTCTATCGGCATCATAAGCAACAAGTGTATTCGGATGTAAAATGAAAGAATTATACACCTGTCCATCCACATACATCGCAATATCCTCAGCTAAATCCGAACGCTTATCCTGCTCGACCGTTACATTCAGCTTATCAATCAGGGACGTCAGGTGATCATCATCGGTTCCACTGAAGTTCAAGGCTCCCTTTGGATGATAAGTAGCATTTAAATAATAGCCGGCATCCCCGCGCGGAGCCGTTAAATTGCTGTAGGTCGTTAAATCCCAATCGCGATTGGCCGCCATATACTCTTCAGGGATTTCTATTTGCTTGATTTTCACATCAATCCCCAACTGGCCCGCATCCGATTGAAAAACTTGGGCAATTAACGGCAGGTCGGCACGTGAACTGTATGTAAGAAGTGTAAACGTTAACGGTTTGCCGTCTTTTTGCATGACACCATCTACTTTTTTATATCCCGCCTGATCAAGGAACCCTTTAGCAGCTTCCATTCCATTCTCTTTTTTCGGATAGTCCGGAGCAAAAGAGAAAGTGGACGGAAATGGTCCTGTTGCCACTTCTGCATGTCCTTGTAAAATCGTATCAGCAATGGAAGAACGGTCGATCAAGGCATCTATCGCCTTTCGGACGTGTATGTCCTGCAGGGCTTCACGTTCCAAATTCATCGTCATTTGATGTACGCGGAAAGTGGATGTCGATTCAACCTTCACACCATCTATCGCCTCTAAATTTTCCAGGCCTTCCACTTCCGGACGGAAAACAATATCGGCATCTCCCGATTCAAGGGCGAGGGACCGTGCATTGGCATCTTCATTAAACGAAAACCTGGCTCTCTCAAGCTTTGCGGCTCCATCCCAGTAAGACTCATACCGTATTAAATCAACAGCCGTACCAGGCATGAATTTCGAAACGGCAAATGGCCCTGTTCCTATCGGCTTGTTTATATAGTCACTTTCCTTCACGTCAATAATCGATGTATTAGGATGGACCAATTCAGAAGGGAACTCAGGAAAGGGAACCTCCGTCATGATGGTCAGCGCATTCCCGTCCGCTTCAATCGATTCAATCCGCAAAGCATTCTTGATCGCCGGACTATCCTTCATCGCCCTCTCCAAGGAAGCCTTCACCGCTTTGCCATCCATTTTCTTTCCATTCTGAAAAGTCACACCCTCCCTTAACTCAAAATTCCATAGCTGACCATCCTTGCTATCCCAGCTTTTCGCCAGCCAAGGTTCGATGGTCAAATCCTCATCATTGAGATGCACCAATGTCTCAGTGATTCCAGCCCTTAGTGACACATAACTAGTATCAACATTCGGATCAAGCGAGCTAGTCGCAAAATTAAAAAGCAAGTTCACTTCCTTCTCCCCTTCCACTTCATCATTCGCAGACTCTGTGGAACAAGCAGCCAAAAGAAAAACCGATAAACATACTATAAGAATCAATTTACTTTTTCTGAACACGATAGAATTCCTCCATTACCTCAACTATTTTTTTCGGCTTCAATATAAATCGTATTAATTACGATTTAGATTGAAGCTTTGCTTTACTATCATGACAATCAGGCAACGCATTGCCGAATGCTTATCCGAAATCAAACTATGTAATGCCTCGAGAATAAACTTAATTCACGAGTATTTACTCCAAATTCACGAGTATTTGTGCCAAATTCACGAGTAAATGCTCTCCGAATTCACGAGTATTTGCTCCAAACTCACGAGTATTTGTGCCCAATTCACGAGTATTTGCTCCAAACTCACGAGTATTTGCTCCAAACTCACGAGTAAATGACCCAAATTCACGAGTATTTACTCCGAACTCGAGTATTTGTACCAATTTCACGAGTAATCACTCCAAGTAATTGCGCCAATTTCACGAGTATTGCTCTAAACCCGTGAGTAACGGCTCTAAACCTCGTGCAATAGCCGCAAAATCTTAAGTAATTGCCCCTAACTCTTGATTTACTGCACCAATCCACATTTTGTAAAACCTAATCTCATTAAAAAGCTCCTTTCGAACAAATCAAAATGATTACGATTTATACTTTAAACTGCCTTTCATTATAAAACGGAATGATTACTGTTTACAAGATTTTTTTAAGTTTCAGCGGATATATAATCCGCTTTTTGATTAAGAAAAACTCCTGAAAAAATTTTTCAGGAGTTTTTCGGCTTTTATTTCAAGTTGTTGTAGTGGTTGATAACTTCTTTGGTTATTTCGCTATTTTCGTCCAATCCGCTAACTTCTTTAAGTGCGGTAGCTATACCGTGTTCTTTGATCATCGCTTGCAGTTTAAGGGCTTCATCATCTTCGTTAAAATCAAAGAGTAAAGCGGCGGCTATCGCTTTCGCCAGATTAGTATAGGAAAGTCCGGCTTTTTTAGCTTCTACGGCAGGGCGGACGAGGCGGTCGTTTGGTCCGAGCTTGCGCAGAGGTGACCGACCGACTCTATTCACCGAGTCATTCAGGTAGGAGTTTTTAAATCGATTAATTATTTTTTCGATATACTGCTGATGCTCATCTGCATCCAAACCGTATTGCTTTATTAAATAGGCGCCCGTTTCCCCTAGGGTATTCTTGACTTGCTCTACAATGCCCGCGTCCTCCAATGATTGGTCAATCGTCGATTTTTTATTTTTGAGATAACCGAGGTAAGCTATGACGGCATGTCCTGTATTAACGGTGAACAGTTTTCTCTCAATGAACGGGGCGAGTTCTTTTACAATGGTCATCCCTTCAACGGCAGGAATGCTTTCATTCGTTTCAACGACCCATTCATAATAAGGTTCCACCAAAACATCGAGTGATCCTTCGTTATTTTGGATAGGAACGATGCGATCGACTGCTGAGTTAAAGAAGTATACTTTTCCGGCAAGTTTTTCTTTTGTATCTTGATCCAGGTTTTCTAGGATGTAGCCTTCTAAAAGGTCTGTTGCCGATATTTGGTTTTCACAAGCGATCACATATAGTTTTTCATCGGTTTCCTTCACCCTTGAGGCTAATCCTTTTGCAATTAAAGGAGCGATATGAGGCAAAATATTGGGACCGATGGCAGTGGTGAGGTAGGTTGCTTCGGAAATTGCTTTAATGATTTCCTCTTCCTGCTTTAAGCTGTTTAAACCCGAAACATTTTCTACGGTTACGGATTCTTGTTGATCAGTAGCCAGTTTGACTTGATATTGCTTTTTATCATTTAATTGATCGATGATTTGTTCGGCTATGTCCACAAAAGTCACATGATATCCCGACTGTGAAAAGAGTGCGCCGATAAATCCTCTTCCAATGTTTCCTGCACCGAAATGTACTGCTTGTTTCATTACAATCATCCCTTTATCAAGTTAGTATATAAATAGTCCAAAAATATGGCTTCCAGCCTTCTGTTAATCATTTCCTCGTCCGAAGATGAAAAAATCATGATGGATTCATTGCTTTCAATTAAGCTTGAGCTTATTAAGCTGACGATTTCCTGCTGCTTCACACTCAATTCCTCAGGTGCCAGCATCAGCAGCAAATTTTTCATATGGACGTCATTTCCATCCATACCTTTGACCAGATGATATTCCTCCAGGTGGGCCACTTGGAATATCAGTTTTTTCACATTCTTGTGTCTCGTATGGAAAAGGCCCATTCCAGTGCCAGGAATGCCTAAACCACCTTTTTTTTCCCGTTCGTTTAAGGATCCGACCACATCATCCGCACCGATTAGCAGTGATTCATTTTCAGCCATCCTGACCATTTCTTCGATGATTTCCGGATGCCCTTTCAGATGCGGCAGCCGATAAAACCGGAAATTATCCATGATCGACTCGATGCTCTGCTGGGCATCTTTCAATTCCTGCAGTACTTCTTTCAGTTCGCCATCCTCTTTTTTGGCCAGGGTTTCCTTACGGGCTGAATGACTGCCATAACGCTTATTCTTCGTGAAGTTTTCAATATTCTTCCTTAAATAATTCCTGATGTTCAATATATTCTCTTCACTCAAAAGAGGGGATACAAGAATATAATCACTATCGATATACGGAAGCCGGACGGTAGAAATGATCACATCATAGTTTTTCAGGCTGCCCTGCTGCTGGATGTCTTTGATCGTCTTGATTTCTACAGTCTCGATTTCGATGATTTCTTTTTTGATCCGGCTTGCAAGCATTTTCGACGTGCCGATACCTGTCGGGCAAACGATGAGTGCCCTTATTGATATTTCTTCCTCCCGCAGCACTAATGCAGATCCGAAATGCAGGACGATGAAGGCTATTTCATCTTCAGGAAATTCTTTTATTTCTTTGAATCCCTTTTCCAGACTGGTCTTTACTGCCAAAAAGAGAACCGGATACTTTCTTTTAATGTCTTCGGTTAAGGGATTGTACAATCCCATTTCCTGTTTGATCCGGAAAAGCGATGGTTCCATATGGGCAAGGAGCCCTTGATACAAGGGGAAATCCTTGGTCAAATCGATTTGCAATTGTGCCGAAACATCTTTTATCAGGCTTCTTATCAGTTGGCCAAGCAACACACTGTCATATGGAACGGCATCCGCTGCATGAAGCTTGGAACCTTTCAGGATGGCAGCCAGGTAGCTTATATCATCGATGGTAAAAGAGACTTCCAGCATGGCGCTTAGTTCCTTGCCTATTTTATTCATGAGATTATTCTCATCGGAAAGTTCGCTTATTTTCTTGAAGTCCTTCTCCAAAAAAAATTGGCTTTCATTCCTTTGCAGGGTTACATAAATATGTACAATTAACCCTATATACCCGCTATCCGCCAAACGGGAATGAACACTGTTAAACGTTGAGTTCAGCACCCCATCGATAGCCAGAAGATATTCGGGATCGAAATAGTCGAGGATTTTCGCCTCTGGAAATTTCCCTTCTTGCAACAAAAATAAACTTTCAATCAGCTCTTCATTAAAAAAGTGCAGGAAATAGGCGGCCTGGGCTTTCCGTTTATTTTCTTCAGTGCCGGCAAGCTCTATTCCCACTCCCCTTTTTCTCGTAATCACGATATTAAAATTCTTTAACCATTCAGTCAGTTCGTCCAAATAGGTTGTAAGAGTCGTTATGCTTATACCGAGATCCCCCGCAAGAACTTGAGTTTTATATGATTCTTCTTGCAGTAAAGCTAAAAGGAGATGCAACTTTCTTTCTTGAGGCGTTTGATCGATTGGATGATTGCCCATCAGGTGCTGTACAAGCCGAAAGACTTGTTCATTCTTCCCGTCGATGGTCAGTCCCTCATGTGTATTGCGTGTTAAATGCAACTCAAATGATTGCAGGATTTTTTCTATGGACTTCAGATCACGTTGAACAGTCCGGACACTAACATTCAATTGTGTCGCAATGGATAAGGCTGTATGTTTTCCAGACGTTTTTATGATCAATTCTATGATTGATTTTTCCCTTGAAGTAATATACATGCTACCAACTCATTTCTGGTGGAGTAACACGAGAAAATACTGAATAGAAAAGCGTCAAACGCTTTTCTATTCTAGGTTAAGTGTATTTAATTATTTCCGACATTTATAATATCCATCAATTCCCTGGCTGATGTGGCTTTAACCATCTTTTCGATATTCTCCATCTCGGAGCAGGTAACTGCAATGCCGGATAGAATTTCAAGATGTGTCCCGTCCTTGCCGGCGATGCCGAATATCAATCGTGCCTTTTGGCCGTCAAAGTCGACACCATCAGGAATTTGCAGAACGGTAAATCCGGATTTAAGGACATCTTTCTTAGCTTCTTCGGTTCCGTGCGGAATGGCTACATCATTCCCCATATAGGTTGAAGTCAATTCATCACGGGCAATCATTGCTTCAATATAGCTTTCCTTAACGTAACCTGCATTGACTAAAGCTCTTCCTGCAAAGCGGATCGCTTCTTCCTTATTGGCGAATTGTTGATTAAGGAAGACGTTTTCTTCGCGAAGCAATTCATTATCATCCTGCTCATCATCATTGATGCCAGGCTCAATTGAATGTTCACGAACACCGGGAACCTTCTCTTCAGCATCTTCGACGATTTCATGCAGCTCATCGGTGCCATCGTCCTGAAGCCGTGCAAGCAATGAATCGTATTCAGGGCTCGATAGGAAATTATCCACCGATACATGATAAGCATTCGGCACTTTATTCTGTGCCCTTGGAGTTAGCTCTTCCTGTGTTATGACGATTTGTGCATCAGCAGGAATGTTCGAGATCGCCGTATTGGTCACGGTGATATTCAAACCGGCTTCCTTCACCTTCTTGCGAAGCAGCGAAGCTCCCATCGCACTTGACCCCATCCCAGCATCGCAGGCAAATATTATTTTGCTGACGCCTGATGGCATCGTGCCCGGATCTGAAGCGAATACATCGGCAACAGAGCTTTTCTTGCCTTTCATTTCTTGCATTTTTTTCGCGGCATCTTCAATATTCTCTTCAGATTGCTTTCCTGTTTTCAAGATGAATGCACCGACGATGAATGAAACAAGGGCTGCTACGATCACGCCTGCAAAGTTAGCAATATATGCGCCTGCATTATGCGGAGTTACTGCTGTAATGGCAAGTATGCTGCCTGGAGAAGCAGGAGCGAACAACCCTCCGCCCAGTAGGACCAATGTGAATACTCCACTCATGCCTCCAAGAATGACGGCTAAGAATAACATCGGCTTCATTAGGATATAAGGGAAATATATTTCATGGATCCCGCCGAAGAAATGAATGATGGCCGCTCCTGGAGCCGATTTCTTCGCCGTTCCCTTTCCGAAAAAGCAGTAGGCAAGCAATACGCCGATACCCGGTCCAGGATTCGATTCCAAAAGGAACAGGATGGAGGCCCCTGTTTGTTTAACTTGCTCTACACCGATTGGTGATAGTACACCATGATTGATGGCATTGTTCAAGAACAATACCTTGGCAGGCTCGATCAGGATACTTGTCAACGGCAGTAAACCTGTACCGATAAGCCAATCGACTCCAGCTACTAGCCAGCCTGTAAATACGTCTACAGCAGGACCAATGGCCAAGAAGGATAGAATGGACAATAAGCCGCCAATTATCCCCGCTGAGAAATTATTAACAAGCATTTCAAAACCGGCTTTTATTTTCCCTTCAATCAATTGATCGAATTTCTTGATGACATAACCGCCGAACGGTCCCATTATCATGGCGCCAAGGAACATCGGGATATCAGATCCGACGATGACACCCATTGTCGCAATGGCACCGACTACGCCGCCACGGTGGTCATGGATTAACTTACCACCTGTATACCCAATTAAAAGCGGCAGCAAAAACGTAACCATCGGTGTAACCATTTTGGCAAGGCTTTCATTTGGCAGGAAACCAGATGGGATGAATAAGGCAGTGATTAGCCCCCATGCTATGAAAGCTGATATATTCGGCATGACCATAGAACTTAGAAAGTTACCGAACTTTTGAACTGCAACTTTTATATTAAAGTGAGCCATTTTGCTCTCTCCCCTTCATAATTAATATAGTTTCCTTTAATCTTAAGGTACGTACCTTCCTCATTCAATAAAAGTAAAAGCTAACTTTGTCGCGAAAGAGAAGACAAACATAATGTATCTCACTTTTTATAGATTTATTCAGCGCTTGATGCAGACAGAAAAGAGTCCCGTTCGCATCTTGACGAACGGGACTCTTTAGAGAGCTTTATAGTGGGATGATTCCCAATAGGACACATACCACTATCATGACAAGCGTCGATCCGCATGCCCATTTCAGGAAGGTACGCTGCAATGCACCGAAATCTTCGCCTACCATTCCAACCAATAGATAGGTAGATGGAACAAGCGGGCTTAATAGATGGACGGGCAACCCTAATAGTGAAGCTCTGCCGATCATGGCAGGGTCAATTCCATAAGCAGCTCCCGCTTTAGCAAGCAATGGGAGCACACCATAGTAAAATGCATCATTAGACATGAAGAACGTAAAAGGTGCTGAGATGACGGCTGTAATGACAGCAAAATGTGTGCCCATTTGATCTGGAATATGCTGAATCAATGAGTTTGCCATGGCATCGACCATTTCCGTTCCGGCAAGGATTCCAGTGAAGACACCTGCTGCAAAAATCATCGAAATTACAGATAAAGCATTGTCCGCATAGTTTGCCACACGCTCTTTTTGATCACTGAGTTTCGGATAATTGACCGTAATGGCAATCGCGAAACCTATCATGAACAGAACCGCTGAAGGCATAAGTTCCATGATCAGCGCCACCAGCAATGTAAGAGTCAATGCGTAATTGAATATTATCAATTTAGGACGCTTAAGATAAGCATCTTCCGTTGCAGCCGCTTGCTGTGCCATAACACGATAATCTACTTCTATGATCCCGATTCTTTTTCTTTCTTTTTTACCCAGGCAATATGCCATGAAAAGGACGAACAGGACCCCGCCGATCATCGCTGGGATGACAGGAGTGAAAACATCGGACATTTCAAGTTTCAAAGCGGTCATCACCCGTGCTGTAGGGCCTCCCCAAGGAAGAAGGTTCATGACTCCAGATGACGAAACGGCAATGCCGGCCAATACAAGCGGCCTCATGCCAATCCGTTTATATAGCGGAAGCATGGCTGAAATCGTTATCATATATGTGGTTGTACCATCTCCATCCAAGGAAATCAGCAAAGCCAGGACGGCCGTGCCGATGGCGATTTTCACCGGATCTCCTTTTACAACCTTAAGTATCGTATTGATGATTGGATCAAAAACGCCAGCATCGATCAAAATGCCAAAGAAAAGGATCGCAAATAAAATCATGATTCCCGTTGGCGCAACGCCTTTGATCCCTTCCAGCGCCATCTCACCCATTTTACCGCCAAACCCGCCAATAAGTGCAAAGGCGCTTGGCACTGCAATCAAAGCTATCATGGCTGAAAGTCGCCTTGTCATAATTAAAATCATAAACGCTACTATCATCAAGTATCCTAATAAAGCGAGCATATCAATCACTCCTTATCTTCTAATAAGGTAAATTGTATATGAAACCGCTTCATTTGTAAGCGTTCTCAATTTATTGTGTTTTAAAACTATTTAGTTAATTTTGTTCATTGTGTTCACGGAAGGGATTTTTCGAGGCTGAACCGGCACCACTCCAAGGATTGAATGGCGGGTTCTTTAAGCGGATGATTGCAATTATTAAGAAAACTTTGACTATATTTTTTTTGCAAAGGCATGCTGCTGCGCATTCATTTTTCAATAGATTTGCCGGTCCATCCAAAAGGTCACAGCCGTAATCTATATTGGTCGTTGGTGTATCTTTACTGACTTCCTCGAATTCCAGCTCGTGTCATACCTTTCCAGGCCCTGATAGAAAGACCCCTAATGAAATGATGGCACTGTTGTAGGGTACATCCAAGACAATATAATAATGGTTCCATTCCGTATCGTTAACGATGGGCCGGTTCCCCATATTGTCGAATTGCAAAACATCATGAAGGGCATTATCCACCCTCATCCATAAACCACAAAATCCATCAACATCTTTTGACTTTATAAAACCCGACAGTTTCATTCTATTACTGATGATTGGGACTGTATCTCATTTCCGAACCTCCTTAAGAATAAGATAACAATTAAAACATCGTTTTTTTGACATATATTGCTTTTTTTAAATCGCATAAAAAAACACCTCCAATCTTGAAGGTGTTTCACACTTCATTCTATTGAATTTTATAATACCTTCGCTCAGGTCTTCCCACTACTCCGTATACGACTTCCGCTTTACATTTCTTTACGGATATCAAATATTCCAGATAGCGTCTCGCGGTTGTCCTGGAAGCGCCGATCTGTCCGCTCACTTGCTCAGCCGACAAACCGATATCGCTTGCTTTGAGTACCTCGATGACTTTCGCCAAAGTGATTTCGTCGACCCCTTTCGGTAAGGCCGGCCCATCGTTCGTTTCCGAAACCGCAGCTCCCTTATTCAAAATGAGATCAACAAAATCCTGATCTATCTCTTGTTTGGACTTCATCAGATGGACCTTCTTCAGATACTCTTCGATAACTTGATTGAAACGCTTCATTTCCACTGGTTTAATTAAATAATTCTCAACACCATAGTGAAGCGCCTTTTCAAGTTGGTCTTTATCCGTTGCCGCGGTGATCATGATGATATCCACATTCGGGAACCTTTTCCGTATGTCCGGAAGAAGGTCTGTACCAAGTTGATCCGGCATATAAACATCAAGCAAAAGCAAATCCGGGCTTTTTTGCTCCAAGATCCGAAGCGTTTTTTTGGCATTGACGGCTTTTCCGACCACTTCTATTTCATCAAAGTTTTTTAAGAATTTTTCATGGATATCCGCTACACGAAAATCATCTTCTGCGATGACTGCTCTTATCTTCAGCATTCTTTCCCTCCTCACTGTTCTTTAGGAAGATACACGGTGAATATGGTGTTTCCATCCTCGCTGTGAACTTCGATGATGCCGCCCAGCTCTTTGACGACATGATCAGCATTCGCAAGTCCATAACCACTCGGACTTCCGTTGTTTTTCGAAGTGAAACCCCGATCGAAAATATGGGCGACGGCATCCTCAGGTATTCCTTTTCCGTTATCACTCACTTCAAATACCATATCATTTCCGATATCTGTGGCGAAAAATTTCACGAGCGGCTCTTCCATGCTTGAAACCGCTTCAAGTGCATTATCGATAATGTTGCCCAGAATCAATGTTAGTTGTGACAATTTTATATGATCCGGCAGTTTCTCTAGGTAACTTTGGGCATCTATTTCAAAGATGATCTTCTTCTCCGATGCTTTCCCTATTTTTCCAAGTAAAAGGGCTTGTACCTTTGTATCCTTGATCTGTTCGAACACAACACGGTTCAAGGAATGCAATTCGGATGTTTCGCTTTGAATCATATCTATTGCTTCATCATATTCGCCTAATTGTATCAAACCTGAAAGGACGTATAGTTTATTGGTGAACTCATGGGTTTGTGCCCTTAAATCCTCTGAATGCATCTTCACTTCCGATAATGTGTTGACCATTTCCTCAATTTCCGTTCGATCACGGAAAGAAGCGACAACACCGCTTACCCCTTCACTATCGAAGATTGGCGTACAATTGACGATAACGGATTTGTCTTTCCATGAAATCTCCTTATCCACCTGCGGTTCACCGGACTTCAGCACTTCGAATAAATATTTTGAAGGGAATAGGCCATCCACATTCAAATGGCGAACGGACTCTTTAATATCGAGCAATTTTTTTGCCGGCTGATTCATCGAAGTAATCAACCCATTTTGGTCAATGGCCAGAATCCCTTCTTTCACCGATTGAAGCACTGCATTTTTTTCTTTATATAAATTGGCGATTTCAAATGGTTCCAGCCCCAATGTATCTTTACGTATGCTCCTTGCCAGCATATAACTGCCAATGATCGATATCATGATGGCCACTAAAGATACAATCATCTCTTTGGACAAATCCTTGAATATTTGGGCGCGGACATCGTCCACTAAAAAACCGACGGAGACGATTCCAATTATTTTTCCATCCGCATCGAATACCGGTGACTTCCCCCGAATGGAAAGACCGAGCGACCCTGCCGCTTCGGAGACATAATATTCGCCTTCCTTAATGGCCCTGGCATTATCCCCGCCTTCCATCCGCTTCCCAATTTCGGAAGCCAGCGGATGGGAATAGCGAATTCCCTCTTTATTCCCGACAACGATGAACTCGGCCCCTGTTTCCCTGCGGATCTTTTCGGCAATCGGCTGAATTATGCCAGCGGGATCCTCCGTTTCAAAGGCCTCTGTGACGGTAGGCATGAAGCTAATCGTCTTTGAAAGTTCCAACGCCAATTGACCTTTATCCTTCGCTATTTGCCTTCCTTCCATATAGGAAAAAGAAGTCGTCAATAAGAGTATCAAAAACAGGCTCAACGATAAGACTAACCCAAGAATCTTGGTTTCCAGCGATACTTTCCTCATATTCAGCAGCATCCTCTATTTTCATTTTCATTCACTAATTTTATAGGAGCATAATGATTTTACCATTTCTATTAAATATTGAACATTGTTGGCCGTTTATTTCACGACATTCAAAAATGTTTCAAATGACTTATATGATCATCATCACCCTTTTG
The DNA here is from genome assembly GCF_014844095.1 of Brevibacillus sp. JNUCC-41. Classification (NCBI taxonomy): domain Bacteria; kingdom Bacillati; phylum Bacillota; class Bacilli; order Caryophanales; family Bacillaceae; genus Peribacillus; species Peribacillus sp. JNUCC41. The sequence continues at coordinate 518,615 of NZ_CP062163.1, forward strand.
CTTATTTATGATTTTTTTCCAGTCAGTTTACTATCTCATATCGTTTCATCCGAGGTACTTCTTGGGATTATGATTGTTTTATTTCTCAGTGTCCAATTTAAGAAAGATGGTCACGCCGATCATGAAATGAGGATCAAGGCGCAATTTTTTTACACTCTGTATCTCCTTTCCCTAGTCGGATTGTTGACCGCTTTAGGGGGACGTTCAACGATAGGCATATCCTTTAATGATGTCTTTCTTTGGATAGTGCTGCTTCTTTCTTGCTACCCTATCTTTTCTTACTGGAAGAAAGCAAAACAGCCTGAAACCTAAAAATGCTCAAAGGAAACATCTCCTTTGAGCATTTTCAAAAACAGGTAAAAGAATTGATTTGTCTTGTATCAATGCCAAAAATCGTCCAGAACCTGCCATTCCACCTGAAGCCGGCAACAGATCGCGGACCGACAAAAACAGGATAATACCAGAAACTCGCACCATTATTTAGCCATATAAAAGTATTCCTAAACAGACAAAACGAAATGGCACCTGGATCTATGGCAAATGTTGAAGCCGATTGCTGTTGAGGGATAAACGCTGGCGGGGGAGCTGTTGGTGCTTGCGAACCCGGCGGTGGCCCTGCACCGGGAAAACCGGGTTGGCCTGGAAAGCCTGGCTGCCCTGGAAAGCCTGGTGATCCAGGGATGCCCGGAAAGCCTGGTGATCCAGGGATACCTGGAAAGCCGGATAGACCGGGAAACTGCCGTTCAAGAAAAACTTGATCTTCATAATGATACGTCGGGTACATATACATGGTCATTCACCTCTATATGATTGAATGGAATAATGTATGTTATATGGACTAAAGATGTTTGGGCTGGATATGCAGTTTATCTCCGAATTTAAAGATATATCGACGCATTCTACTGTTTTATCTCCGAATTTGAAATATACACGAAGTCAATATAGCAATCTCCATAAATAGAAGGTCGCATAGGATTCCCAATCGGCCCACGCTGCCGATAGTTTCAGGATTTCCGCTTTCGTTGGTTTTGCTTCCGTTTCCATGACCAGTTTCATGGAATTATGCAGCCCGACGTCATCGATGGGAAAGGCTGCTGGAAAACGCAAACAGCGCATCAAGACATAGTTCGCTGTCCACGGACCGATTCCCCGTATTTTGGTCAGCATTTTTTCGGCCTCTTTTACATCCTTTGCATTCAACAGCTTTTCTTTAGTAAGTTCCCCTCCTGCAATCAGTTGAGCAACGCCTATTAAATATTCACACTTCTTCACCGTCATCCTCAAATCGGCAAAATCTTCGACCGTTAATTTCGCGATCACATCAGGCTTTGGAAACAGCCAATATTGCTTTCCTTCGAATTCAACAAAATCACCAAATCCCTCCACAAGCCTCCGTTTCAAGGTATAGGCATAGGTCAAGTTAATCTGCTGTCCAAGTATTCCCCAGGCAATCGCTTCGAATAAATCCGGGATGCCCATATTTCTCAGACCGAAGAATTGGCTTACCGGCTTGTGCAATAAAGGGTCATTTTGGGCCATCTCATAAAAAGGAAGCAGGTTTGTCTCAAGATCGAACCAATGACGAACGTATTGGGAAATAGCATCCATTACCTGATTATCCATCACTGCAGTTCGTCCTGGAAACCGAACGGTCAGCTCCGTTTCATCCATCGCACTGATTTCCACTAAGAGTGTCTCGTTCTCGATAACAAGTGCTCGATAAATTTTTTGATCAACAATGTCGAACAGACATTCATTGGCCGATCTTGATAAGTATGTAAGGTTTTCCGAAAAGCTAAACTCCCTTGGTACATGAATCCTCAATTCGATCATGCCTTCATCCATTGATATGTCCTCCTTTGTCCCATTCTCTTTATACTAATGAAAAATGGATTCGTTATCTTGCGCTTTCATTTAACTCCCTTATTTTAACATTACGTTATCTTGCTTTTATATTATCAATATGTTTGTATATCAACCCTTTCTTGTATACTAAAAGCAGAGGTGAATGTGTTGAATCCAAAAAAGGCAGATTTCCCGAATGAATATTGGAAAGCTATTATAGATTGTGATGCAGCATATGATGATCATTTTTTATACGGAGTAATTACGACGGGCATCTTTTGCAGGCCCTCCTGTAAATCCAGGGTGCCGAATAAGGAAAACGTGAAGATTTTCAAAAATGCCATGATGGCTTTGAAAGAAGATTTCCGGCCTTGTAAACGATGTAAGCCGGAAGGATTGAATTTGCCGATAGAAGAATGGGTTGAACAAATAGCCGAATGGATCGACACCCATTACAGCGAACCCCTCACATTGAATAAATTGGCGGATATTTCCCACGGGAGCCCCTATCATTTACAACGATCATTCAAGCGTGTGAAGGGAATCTCGCCCACTGAATACATTCAACGGCTACGCCTTGAAAAAGCAACGTGGCTGCTGGAAAAGTCCGAACAGCCGATAACTGAAATAGGCCTGGCTGTCGGGTTCTCTAGTACACCCTATTTCATGACGCTATTCAAAAGGAAAATGGGGATTACCCCTTCAGGATATCGGAAAGCTTATCTCAAAACTCAAGTTTTGGAGCGTGAAGAAAATGAAGAATGATAAAGAACAAACCATCGATTGGGCCATATTGCATTATGATAGATGGCAGTTATATGTGGCCAAAACGGAAAAAGGGCTTTGCTATGTAGGCTCTCCTGGTCAAACATATGAAGAACTGAAGTCTTGGCTACAAAAACGCTTTCCAAATGCGAGACTTATTGAAAATGAAAAAGCATTAAAACCCTATCTAAGAGAACTCCAAGAATATTTCGGAGGAACCAGGCAGACCTTCTCACTTCCGACAGATGTAAAAGGCACGCCCTTTCAACAAGAAATTTGGGCAGCGCTGAATCAAATACCTTACGGAAAAACCTGTTCCTATTCCGATATTGCCCAAATCATCCAAAGACCAGCAGCTGTTCGGGCGGTCGGTACGGCCATTGGTGCCAATCCTGTTCTGATCACGGTGCCATGTCATCGGGTTATCGGAAAAAACGGGAACATTACCGGTTACCGTGGAGGTACGGAGATGAAACAATATCTACTACATTTGGAAGCGGAAATGAAGGTATGAGCACAATCTGACCGAAAAAAAAAGCATCCGACCATACGGATGCTTTTTTTGCCTTAGTTTTTTAGTACCAAATGGTCACAGCTTTATTATATGCATCACTATTAGGGATTGCATGTATCCCTTGGGCCTGTGCCTTGCGCGGGTCATAATCATATACCATTGGTGTATAGCACGAGGTCTGCCCGACATTCACGACACCATTCCCCCCGGAGCTGGCACATGTATAGGCCTTACCATCAGTACTTCGGACGATTCTGGCGTCCGCTTCATGGTTGTATACGGCGGGCCGTGTCACGGTCACTTTGGCCCAGGCGGTTTTACAGACAGTGCTGAATTTCAATTCTACGTACGAATTTGAATCGATCCATTTTTTATCCTTCGTTACCGCCGAACTTGCACAACTATTATAGAATGGACTTTTTCCATCATAAGTATGTGTTTCAGCCAGAGCCTGATTTTTTCCAAATCCAAAGTCGACAAGAAACATCGACAGTGTCATCACCATGGATAAACCTATCATTTTCAGTTTATTATTCAAGTCATTCGTCCTTTCTTTGCATAAAAGTAGATGAAGGATTTCACTTTATGATTAATACCAGCCAGTTTCGCCTGCCGTATATGGCCAGTATGCAACCGCTTGAGCTTTTCGCGGATCTAAATCATATACCATTGGTGTATAGCATGACGTTTGACCTTTATTTATTTCACCATTTCCTCCAGGAGATGCACAGCTAAATTGTTTATTATCAGTATTTCGGACAACCAATGCCGTCGCCTCCCCATCTGCTTTAGCCGGTCTGCTTAGGGTGAGCTTTGCCCAAGCTGTTTTGCAAGTTGTACTGAATTTCAACTCTAAATTTGCAGAAGCACCGTTTAAATTAATTTTCACATTCTTCTTCGTTACTGCACTGTCCGCACAATTGTTATAGTAAGGACTTTTTCCATCATAGGTGTGTGTTTCTGCTGATGCATTGCTTGCAAAAAGATCAAGGGAGCCAAAAAGGACTAAAGAAGCTACAAAAAATGAAATACATAAAACCATTTTCTTCATTATTTCACTCATCCCCTTAACAAGATTTGTACACTGTTCATATTACAATTTTGACATATTCTTACAAGTGATAAATTCCCTAGTTCATGAAAAACTGCATCCCCGCCTTTAACTGGCAGCCTGCCATCACTATTACAGTCTGGTATGCTTCGCTTCATCAACCCAATCACCAGAGGACAAAGTCATTATGCCTATGAACCATTCAGGACAAATACGGGAACATCTAAGGACATATGAATGTCGCGTTGAGACAAAACGAGCCAATAGGCTGCCGTTGACCGGGAAAGACTCAGGCCGTTGTACTTAATGTTTTTCAGAAAAAAGAAAAGCCCCGACAAAACTCGAATCGTTTTGTCGGGGCTTCATTTTCATTTAGTAAGGTTTTCCCTGATCAATCTAATGATGCTTTCATAATAGGAAAGATCATGCGGAACGAACTCATCCCGTCCGACAAAGCTATCGATCTTCACCCTACGGCCTTCGTTATTCATTTCAAAGCCCTTAATATTCACTTTGTCCTCTGCTCCGGTCCAAAGCTTTTCGAAGTCATTCAGCGCAACCTTCACCATTCCGGAGACCTCTTCTGGCTGCAGGGTGAAATCATCGAAGCTATGTGCACTTTCATATAGAAAGACGTTTGCCAGTTCTTTGTCGATAAAATCTACTTTCGTTTGATGGTATTCAATGATCCCTAATGGAACCAACTCGTCAAAGGAAACGTCAATGCCTATTTCTTCTTTAATCTCCCTGACTCCGTCGTATACCGTTTCATGAGCCAGTAAATGGCCTGCAGCGGTAATATCCATTAGATTCGGATAATCTTTTTTCATCGCACAACGATGCTGAAGATATAGGTAATCCACGCCCGCTTCCGAACTTGCGAACCAGCAATGGAAAACCTCATGCCAATGTCCCAATCTATGTACTTCCTCACGTGAAGCTACGCCTGTTTGAATGCGATTTGAATCGAAAACTTTCAGCAACTCAGTTTCCATGGAACTTCACTCCCATTGCTTCATCCTTTTTCCTTTCGCCAATTTTTCGGGTTTAAATAACCTTTATATTTAGCAGCCACTTCTTTCCCGACCAAAAGCGCGCCTGCCCAAAACATGACTTCCGCAAAGACGATTGCACCTGTTATGACCCCTGCTTTAGCCGCAGTCGAAAATGGCGTAAAAGGAGCTACGACAGGAATGATCCAAGTGAGAAGGGAAATGATCAGAAATCCCATCCCTACTTTGTAAAACCTCGATTTCTTTACTTCCTTACCTTCTTTATCCAATTAAATAACCTCCGTCATGATGATTTTCATTTAATTACCCCGCCAGACATTCCACTTTCAAATAGTAATTGATTCTTTTTTTATACGTTCGAATGTTCATTTCGTTTCATAAATATGAGAAATAAATAAATTCCATTTGAGGAAAACTAATGGAGGAATTTGATGAGAGGTCATGGGATCTATTAATGAATTGACTTTACTATTCTTAATAGATTTAATAATCTTATACAAGCTATTCTTATAACACTTGCATGCAGGAAAGGAAAATACAATGTACATTGAATTCATTGCCACAACGATAGAAGATGCCATTATAATCGAAGAATCGGGCGCAGACCGAATCGAGCTTGTCAGTTCTTTGGCCGAGGGGGGATTAACTCCAAGCCACGCCCTGATAGAAGCTGTCGTCCATTCAGTAAAGATACCAGTCAACGTGATGGTGAGGCCCCATAGCCAGTCGTTTTGTTATACGCAAAAAGATTTGGAAATCATGAAAAAAGATATCCAAATCATTCGTTCACTTGGAGCGAACGGGGTCGTTTTGGGTGTATTAAATGAAAAAAATGAAATCAATCGACCTTACCTCGAAGAATTATTGACGGTATGTGAAGGTTTGGAGATTACATTCCACCGAGCCATAGATGAAACAAACGACCCAGTCATTTCAGCTGAAACACTGGCACAATATCGAGAAATCACAACGATATTGACGTCAGGTGGGCATGGGGATTTCCCCAGCCGCATGAAAACGATTCAACAAATGAAAAGAGTCTGCGGCGACATAGCGATACTGGTTGGAAGCGGCTTAAATAAGGATAATATCCTTGCTATCCATTCCGAATTGCATACCGGTCACTATCATTTCGGTACGGCTGTTCGAAAAAACAACAGTATCATTGAAGGAGTTATATTAGAAAAAGCTAAGGAAATCGTAAACATGCTAAAGAAATAACGTCGGAAAGGGACCGCTTCTTTGGTCCCTTTTATGATGCAGACCTCTTTTTTTATAAAAAGACCGAGTCCCAAAACCAAATAAATAGTGCCGTCAAAAGGCAAGCAAGAACAGCCAGCGTTCCAATCGTTATAAGAAAAAGCGCCATTAAAAACATTTCTTTACAGTGCGGGGCTGGTTCCAATTACGACAGTGGCGTCCCGTTCAACACACTTTACCACCCGTGGCATCACCCCGTATCCAGCAAAGATTTCCACGGTCTGCATCGCTTGCCGCTCACTGGTCTCGACTAACAAATGGGAGCCCGGTGCCAGCCAAAGTGTTGCCGAAGCTGCCACCCTTCGCTGGACATCAAGCCCGTCCGCCCCGCCGTCTAATGCCACCCTCGCCTCATGCATGCGCGCTTCATGGGGTAGTAGACCGATTTCCTCAGTAGGGACGTATGGTGCGTTTGCGACCAGTACGTCAACACGTCCCCGTAAATTGGATGGAAGCGGTTCATAGAGATCCCCTTCGTATACCTGACCATTGACTGAAGTGACGTTACGACGCGCGCACCGCACCGCGGCCGGGTCAATGTCGACGGCGTACAACTCGATATCTTCGAGAACATCGCCCACAGCGGAGCCAACCGCGCCCGTACCACAGCACAAGTCAACCACGACTGCTCCTGGCATAGCAAGTGCTGCCGCTTGGCGGACTAAAAACTCGGTCCGTCTGCGGGGTACGAAGACTCAGGGGTCAACTTCTATCCGGATACCGCAGAATTCCGCCCAGCCAATGACGTGTTCAAGGGGCAAACCCGCTATCCGTCTATCCACCATCCCGGCCAATTCGGCCGTTGTCCCTGCCGCGCTGATGAGCAACCGGGCCTCTTCCTCGGCGTAAACACAACCTGCGGCCCGAAGTTTAGTGACGATGCTTATATAAATGGCCTTTCCATTAAAAACAGCCACTTTACTTCCATCAACATCATTAATTTCCCCGAGGTTAAAGGCGGCATCTCTAAATTCCATAAGTTTCCCCCTATTCTCAATAAATCTGAATATTAAAAATATTACCACAACTATAGTATACAGCTTCTTAAACTGACCGTCCCTTTAGCTATAAAATAAAAAGGTTGCCGGAGCAACCTTCCATCTAATCTGGGAATCAATTTTTGTTAGCGTCAGCAAAATGACCCATCGCATCACACATGAATTTTGCTAAACCATCACCGTATTTGTCGATATTTTTAGTGAAACGTTGATCATTCACGTACATTTGACCTAATCCCTTGAAAGCATCAAGTGAGTATGTGCCGAAGTTATTGTTCAAACAATCATACCATTCTTTAATTGCCTCTTGTGCCTCCTCCGACTTGGGCGAGTCATTTCGGATTGACGCAAGTTTGATATAGATTTCAGATACAATATTCTGTGCATCTTTGGACATGCCCGCCACTTTAGCCTTCGACTCATCGACAGCTTTATCCCCCCAAAGCTTGCGGGCTTCTTCTTCATATGGATTCTGACTGAAATCAAATCCTTCAAATTTTTCTTTATTCGTCATTTGAATTTCCCCTTTCATATGCTTAATCGATTTTTCGACCGTCTTAATTAATTTATCGAGCTGACTGCGTTTTTCCAGTAACATTTTTTGATGTTGCATTAACGCATCTTGTTTATCAAACGAAGAGCTGCTTATCATTTGTTTTATTTCCTTTAACGGCATGCCAAGTTCCCTGAAAAACAGGATTTGCTGCAACATCTCAAGATTATCATTCGAATAAAGGCGATAACCTGATTCGGTTATTTCCTCTGGCGATAATAACCCGATTTCATCATAATAATGCAGTGTCCGCACACTAATGCCAACTATATCGGCCAGCTCTTTCACTTTCATTGGCACTGCTTCTTACCTCCTTTCGATATCATTTACTTTAAGGTATTACGCAACGTCAGAGTCAAATGGAAAAATGAAAATTTTCCGCCCAATTACAAAAGACGATCCTTCCCAATGAAGAATCGCATGTTAGTAGAACTCACTCTATGTAAAAGCTTAGGATTAAAGCTAAATCTACAAAATTTTCCCATTACTCGTGAATTAAACAATTTTCATTCATGGGGCGTATACTCTGCATGAAAGTCAGCTCTGATCTTGGCTTTCCTTCTATCTCCAATGATCGGGAATGCTTAATGTGCGCGGCAATTTTGTCTTTGTATCGCCTTTAGCCGAGTTAATCTGTGCTTGTGTGATGAAGAAACTCCCGGTGAGATCGGCACCGCTTAAATCAGCGTCCCTAAAGTCTGCACCGATAAGATCCGTCACTCTCATGTCTGCTTCTCTGAGGTCGGATGCGATAAGTAAAGCTCCTCTTAAGTTCGCTCCCCTAAGGTCAGCGCCTCTCAACTTTGCACCGATAAGGTCACTTCCCCTGCCTATTTTGTTCTGTTTTTTCTGTTTTTTATTTTTATTAAATGATGCCTTTTCACGTACGAGTTCACTTGTGCGCAGAAGCAAATCATTAACGATCGCTCTATGAGCTGGTACATTCAGGTCCATGATAGACTTTGGACTTTGCTTAGTGAGATATTCCGTTTCTTCGAAAGCAGCCTGCAAATCTTGATAAAGAGGTTTCGCATCTTCTAAATTCAGTGCTTCATTTAAGTAACAAAGCATTTCATGAAGTTGTTGCATAATAGGAAACACATCGAACATTTCCTTTGCTGACGCTGGGTTGTCTCTCCAATCGTTTCCAGCATATGTGAGTTGAGATACCTTTTGCCCCGCACCGAAGCATTCATATACCGTACAGCCCCTAAAACCTTTTGCTCTGAGATTTTCATGGATGCCGCAACGATAATCCGATTGAAGGTTTGAACATGGTGTACCCCCATCTTTATCAAATGCAAAATCAGCAGATTTTGCATAAGGCAAAGCTACACAGCACAAACCAAAACAATTCTCACAGTCTGCACGTAAATGGTTAAGAATACTATCGTGATTCGTTAATTGATTAAACAATCCTTACACTTCCTTCTATTAAATACAACCAATCGTTTCATGCTAGTTGATTTTTTTGTTTTCTTCTATAGAATTTAGTTCTTCCCATTCTTCAAGTGAAAGTTTTTCGGTCATATGCTTATATGCATCAGGGACTTTTATCGAACACATGAGTTCGAGGCTATTTCCATCTGGGTCATTGAAATAGACGGAAGCGTTACCTTGGTGCGGGCGCACAAAAGGTTCAATCGATTTCCTTTTTCCAAAAGGGACGACTTCAATTTTCAGGGATTGGAGCCAAGTTAATGCATTTTTCATATTTTCATAAGATACCCGAAATGCGATATGCCTTAGTGAAGGGTGGTATGGAGTTTGATATTCTTTCCCTTCCCATAATCCGACCCAGCTTTTGTTTTCCTCTATCCAAAAGAAGGCAGTATCTTCATCCCTCCAGGCTAGTTTCAAGCCTATTTTCTTATAAAAATCCATAGAGATGGCCAGGTCCTTGACGGGCAGATGGGCTTCATATAAACCTTCTATCATATTATATTCTCCTTCTCTTTTTAAATAATGAAATCTTTTGCAGCGAAAATATCTCGGGATTATTTCTTCATCTTTTATATCCTTTACAATTTATACGGTCTACTATATAGAAGAAATTGGATTTAAAGGATCCTACCATAATGGTAGAATATTAGCTTTTGACCGGAATCCGCACAAATTCCCTCATTAATCGATATCCTTTCAAAACCGTTTTTCACTAATACCTTTTGGGAGGCAATGTTGTCGCTTGTCGTTTTGGCTTGTATTTGATTCACATTCAATTCCGGCGCCAGATTAACCAAAAGCTTTAAAGCTTCATTTGCTATCCCCATTTGCGTAAACGCTTCACCGATTCTGTAACCGACATGAGCCGTACCCTTAATGGGATCGATATCCACAAGGTTAATCCTGCCGACGATTATGCCTGAAGCATCCTTAATTAAATAAAAAGAGGAGATTGCCTCTTCTTGTTCTTTTAATAATTCCTTGTGCCTGATCTCAAACGTTCCAAAACGATAATAATCATCTCCCCGGCCTGGCACCGTTTGCTCGAAAAACCTTCTATTATTGCATTCAAATGCAAATAACGCTTGTGCATCCTGTTCATTTAGCCTGTGAATGTATATATCCATCATTGCTTCATCCTTTCAAAAAAAGCCATGCATACGCGACCTAATATATCATTCAAGAAAACCAAGGGATTATCCTTCATCATAAATATATATCGAATATTTTTTATTCAACAGTCTTTAGCAGCAATCAACATCCTTCCCAACAAAACCAGGAAGTGCTCCCAAAGAGTTGGTATTGGATGATATCGTGATTGATTTGAAGAAGTAATAATTTTATCTATGAGAGGCATACTTAACCATTAATCCGAGAGTGGAGAAAGGTTCATGTATACCTCTTTTTTGTGACTTCTTATTCAGTCCATGAATAAGGATATATACATGAATTAGTTAAAAAGTCAAAAATAAATTATTTTCTTCTGGTAAAAAATCAACGGATGATGTATCATAGTCTTCAGATATTTATTATTCTTATTTGGTTAATCGGAATTAGGGGGAATATATATGATTGGTTATGTGTTTTTAAATCTTGCCATAATGCTCGTTCTTTTAGGCGTTTTATTTTACATGAATAAGAAGCATGTTTCCTTTACAAAAAGGGTCTTTACTGGACTTGGTTTAGGGATTGTATTCGGACTTCTTTTGCAGTATTTCTATGAGCCCCAGTCAGAAGCGATCGTTAAATCGGTCGATTGGTTTAACATTGTAGGTTCGGGCTATGTCAAGTTCCTGCAAATGATCGTCATGCCGCTTGTCTTCATTTCGATCTTATCCGCATTCACAAGATTGAAACTGACTAGCAATATTGGAAAGATCAGTGTGCTGATCATCGGAATCCTGCTTGGGACGACGGCGATTGCAGCAGCTGTTGGGATCACCTCGGCAACTGTATTCAATTTGGAAGCCGTTCAAATTGAGCAAGGGGAAGCGGAGTTAAGCCGCGGGGATCAAATCTCGGAAACTTACGGTACGATTCAGGATAAAACGATGCCACAGCAAATCCTTGAATTGATTCCGTCCAATCCGTTCCTTGATTTAACGGGAGCACGTCCGACATCAACCATTTCCGTTGTAATTTTTGCTGCATTCCTTGGGATTGCCTATTTAGGAGTAAAACGCAAGCAGCCTGAACATGCTGAATTTTTTGCTAAAATAGTAGATACATTGCACAGCATCATCATGCGTGTCGTAACATTGATCCTGCGATTAACGCCTTACGGGATCTTGGCGATCATGACGAAGACGGTAGCTACGAGTGATTTGGATGCCATCCTGAAACTGGGGAAATTCGTGGGAGCCTCTTATGTCGCCCTGATTGTCATGTTCCTCATCCATCTGCTATTGCTGATGCTTGCAGGATTGAACCCAATCGTATATTTAAGAAAAGCTTTCCCGGTATTATCGTTTGCCTTCACTTCAAGAACAAGTGCAGGAGCTCTTCCATTGAACATCCAAACACAGAAACAACTAGGGGTGTCGGAAGGTATTGCCAACTTTGCCGGATCCTTCGGCTTGTCGATCGGTCAAAACGGCTGTGCCGGAATCTATCCGGCCATGTTAGCGGTCATGATCGCTCCAACGGTTGGAATCAACCCGCTGGACCCTTCATTTATAGCCATGTTGATTGCCATCGTGGCCATTAGCTCTTTCGGGGTTGCAGGTGTAGGCGGAGGAGCAACCTTTGCTGCCATCCTGGTATTATCTGCAATGAACTTGCCAATCGCCTTGGCCGGACTGTTGATTTCCGTCGAGCCATTGATCGATATGGGAAGAACGGCTGTGAATGTCAGCGGAAGCATGACTTCCGGTATTCTGACCAGTAAAATAACGGGCGACCTGGATAAGGAACAGTTCAGCGAAGAATCATCTTTGAAAATAGAAGCTGAAATGTAAAATAAAAAGCATCGGACTTCCTGTCATGGGAAGTCTGATGCTTTTTTATTTGCCTATACATTGGAACCTGCAGGTAAAACACTTCAACTGCTTTTGGTTTTCCTGATCGTATATCCACAATAAATGAGGATACCCAGCATCGTTATTAAACTGCTCAGTATCAAATTAACGTCCCCTTGGTAATGGGTCTGTTTCAATAAAACTTCAGGTGCAAAAAGGAGGATCGGAATGATGATGGAAACCCAGGATTTGCTCCATAAGGATATGAGGATGAATATTGAAATGGCTAGTATTACAGCAATAATATTACCTGTGTTTTCAAATTCAATAAACGTTGTGCTATAGATCTCACTAAACAAAATTAAACCTGCAAATAATGCAATCGAGATTATGCCTAGTCCATATAGGAGTGCACCTTGCTTTACCTTGGATAATTTATGACTAGCCATATACCTAAAAGATAACATATAACCGAATATTGAAAGGATTGCCGCCAAAGGGTAGCCAATGATTTCCAATAATGAAAATCCAATCCCACCATTTATAGCTTTTGCAATAATCCAATAGGAAAATGCCCCGATTAAAATCATCGCTATATATTTCAGCCATCCCTTAAAATCAACTGACATTTCATCAGAAAGAAGTTTCATGTACTCTTTTGGACTTCTGCCTATGATATGCTCTACACTTTTTTCATTCCTCTCCGCTTCGAAAAGATGGACCTCTAACTCTTCGATGAGATCCTCGATTTCAGCCGTTTTCTTTCCACTTGAAAAAAGGTATAATCTGAGGTCTTCTAAAAAGAGTTGACTTTCCCTGGATAACGCTTTGTTAACATCAAGCACCTTTACATTCCCCCGTTGTTTTTCACTATTTTATTTACATTTGAACTTAGCTTATTCCACCGGTCAATGAAGACTTCCAGTTCGCTTTCGCCTTTTTCAGATAAAGAGTAATACTTCCGACTAGGACCTGCTGTTGATTTCTTTAAAGTCGTAATTACTAATTTTTCCTTCTGCATGCGAATTAATAATGGATAAATGGTACCTTCACTTAAAGAATCAAACCCATATCCCCCAAGCTTTTCGGCTAATTCGTACCCGTAAACCTCCCCCTCTTTAATGATCGCTAACAGACAACCTTCCAAAATCCCTTTAAGCATTTGAGTTGATGCCATGGATATTGAATCACCTCCCCCTTTGTCTTGTATAACAAGGTATTAGTTCAAAAAAATATTTACTTCATTTTACATTTACACTACCTTGTAATGCAAGTGTTTATTTCCTCATTATCCCTTTAGTGGGATTTATTCTTTTTTTGACGATTTATTTGAGCTACTTATTTTTTTATGTCCATTTTAATCAATAAGTAAATGCCTGATATTTTCTTGTTTCTTATATTTTCCCTTTATTTCCCCAACACCATCAATTGTAAGCGAATCACTGTTTTCAATGGGGCTATTGCCTAATATCAGATGTAATTTATTTATATATTTAATTCCATTACCAACATGGGCAATTACAGGTTGTTGAAAAAGAAAGTCTTGATTGCTGATTCTTACTTTTAAAAAGCTTTTATGTAAAAGTTTATCTTCTAAGGAGATGATATTCATCGGGTCAAAGGATTCAGCAGTTATTTCCCCTTCAATATATAGATGAATTCCTGCTTGTTGATAAAATTCTTCAAATTCATTTTTTCTCTTTTCTAAAGCAAAATTAACTGCTTCCTCTGTTTCAGTACTTACCTTCACATCAGCTATTGAATCTTCGATACAGTCACCGGTATGCTGTTTTAATAGGTCATATAATGTTTCTTCTCTATCAAAAAAACTTTCCATCCAGCCTGGTGAAAGCTCCTCAAGTAACAAACACATAAACAAACCGGAACTATAACAACTTCTTCTAATACTAGAAGTGGATTTAAATTTGTTTATTAGTGGTTGTGCATACTTTTTTAAAACTGAATGGTAATCAAGCGGGCTTTTTTCGGAGTAAGCCCTTAATTCGACATACCATGCAGGTCCCTCAATGGTTTCAATCAACTTTTCATATATCAGGTACTCTTCAATACTGGCTGCTCTTTTTTCCCTTAGGGCAATGAAAGCATCAAGGTATCGTTTCTTCTTCATTACGTTATTTTCCAACAACGCATGATAAAGATTTGTTCTTTCCCGATTTCGCAATTCCACATTTTCTTTTGACACCGGATATGTGATTCCCATCATTTCATCAGGAAACCGTTTTTCATCTTTAATATATTGATAGCCGTGAAATAATTCGTGAACCACTATTGAATACAAATCTTCATAATGCTCATACGAATCCATATTAACAATTGCAGTGGGATATTCTTCATACAAAATAATTGTGTCGCCAGTAAACCGTACATCCCACTTTAAAGTATGATATGTACATTGTAGATCGTTACTGAATTTGGGATGATTGAAAAGATAAACATTTTTCTTATCATATAATGCATAAGCAGCAAGTTCAAAACCCGGCCAATAATTTTCCAACTTCGCTTTAACCAAGTCTTCAGTAATTCTATTAAGATAATGAGGCATTCTTTTCCTCCCTCCATTGTTTCAATTCGATTAAAAACATCATATCATATATAATTTAACATAAATATCCAAATTTTTAATACACAAAAAGCCACTGTAACATATTAGCTCATGGGAGCCAATATTCTTACAGTGGCTTTTTCCTGTGGTCACTTTTTAATTTGCCTCGCTGCGAAATGATTGGCCTGATAAGCCGATAGGGCTTGGAACATATACTGGACAGCTGCATATACCCCACATGCAAGAAGTATCCCTGCGAGTACATCCAATACAGCATGCTGTTTCGTAAATAGCGTGGAGAGGATTATCAGTGTTCCGAATGCAGTGACACTGGCATACTCCCATTTATGCTGTTCTTTCCGCTTATGGGCGACGATCATCATGATGAATGTAGTCAGTACATGAATGCTGGGAAGACAGTTGACAGGTTGATCATGACTATAGACGATTCTCATTAAATGGGCAAAGATATCGTTCCCCACTACTTCTGGACGCGGGACTGTCGATTGCCAAAGGCAATATACAAGAAAACAGAGAAGTTTCCCCGATATTAAACTGCCTAATCCTACGAAATAGTGCTTTCGGTCAACAAAACAGTAGTATATCAGCAATCCATAAATATACGGATACCAAAGTAAATAAGGCACGACAAATTCTTTAATAAAGGGAATCTCCCCATCTATTATAGTCGTAACATCGACAGCATGACCTGAAGATTGGTTGATGATTGAATAGATGGAACTAGTAATCACCAAAAGTAATAGATAGTATAACGGGTGAAAGGATAGTATGGATTTGTTTTTCATGGCTCGCTCCGGCTTTCAATATATTGGTTTTTTTCCAAAGATTATTATACAACATTTTTCACTAGATTAACTCTTTAATTGCTAAAGTTAATGATTCCCATGAACTAGTAAAATGGATATCTCTTACTTTTGGTGTGACCAAGAATACATAACGAAAGCCATGGCATGCTACCATGGCTTGAAACTGAAACTTATATGCGAGAAGGCAAAAGCGATATCCCCGCTTTCTCTAGATTTTGTTATGGCGTTTTTTCCATACAAACGTCAAGGAAATGAAGATGTAGATGCAAAGTGTAATGATCGTAACGATTATGGATGTCGTGAAAATGATTCCGATCAGGATCGTTATTAAAGCGATGATCGCAGCCCAAGTCGTATACGGGAACCATTTTACCGAATAAGCACTTGTTTTTCCAGACTGTTGTTTACGTGATTTCAAATGGGCGAAAGCAATGATCAACCAGATGAATAGTACGGTATATCCTAGCGAACCCATTAGGAACTCGAATGTCTTGCTTCCAGCAAATAACGAAATCAGTACACCGCCATATAAAGCGGAAGTACACATTAAGATTGCGGGAACAGGTACTTTCTTCTTGGATAAACGGGAAAAGATTTTCGGAATGCGACCATCCACGGCTTGTGTATATAGAACGCGGGATGAACCATACAACCCGGAGTTCATCGAGGAAATGATCGCTAATAGAACAACGGCGTTCATAATATGGTCGGCACCAGGAATCCCAATCATTTGAAAGACCATTACAAACGGACTTTCCTGCACCCCGTTTACTTCGTTCCAAGGAATTAAGCTAACGATGATGAAAAAGGGAATGATATAGAAGGAAATGATCCTGATTAATGTACTGCGAACGGCTTTTGGTACCACTTTTTCAGGGTTTTTCGTTTCAGCTAATGTGACCCCGATGATTTCCGTACCGCCATATGAATAGATTACAACCAGCATCGCCGTGATCAAACCGGTCGATCCATTCGGAAAGAAACCGCCATGTTCAGTCAAGTTAGAAAAACCGACGGCTGTATGATCACCAAAAGTAACGAGCAGCAACAATAATCCAGCCATGATGAACACAATGATGACAGTAATTTTAATTAAAGCGAGCCAGTACTCCGTTTCAGCAAAAACCTTTACCGATAGTAAGTTAACCGCAGTAACTAAAACCGAAACAGCTAATGCCAGTATCCAGATTGGATATCCAGGCAGCCAATATTGAAGGAAAATCGCCGCAACCACTGATTCGGCCGCAATATTCAATACCCACATTTTCCAATAGATCCAGTCCAGGAAATAGGCAGGATACTTTCCTAAAATCGATTGGACCAAATCCCTGAATGTTCGTGCACCGCTATTGCGGACCGCCATTTCAGCTAAACCTTGCATGATGAATAATAGGATGATGCCACCTATCAAGTACGCAATGATTACGGAAGGGCCTGCCATATCAATGGCTGAACTGCTTCCTTTAAATAAACCTGCCCCGATGGCACCGCCTAATGCCATCATCGTAATATGCCTTGAAGTCATTGTCCTCTGTAAATTCCGTTTGTCCGTTTCCATATCCTTACCTCCCAAAAATCAAAAAAAGCATATCGTCTCTTCCTTCATAATCAAATGAAGAAAGAGACGATATGCCTTAAGCTTACCGCGGTACCACTCTTATTGGCTCTTTTCTAGAGCCCTGCTTTAAAACCTTGTAACGAAGGTCAATCGTTAAAACAAAAGAATGGAATCATTCCTTTCTTTCACTTTACCACTCCCAGGCAAGTTCAAAGTATCATTGGACTGCGTTGCACCAACCCGCAGCTCTCTTTACCGAATAATGTGCTTTTACTACTCCTGATCATTGCGTTTCAAAAATTAAATTATATCTGAATATTTTTAATAATATCCAATACTATACGGACTCAAAGTAAATTTGTCAATAACTTTCTCAGAATAATATTTTCAAAGAAACAAATCATGGGAAATCTCCTTGAGCCAGCACTATGAAATCAGTAGAATACTATGTGAAATAAAGTTGATGCATTATCACAGCAACTTCACTAGAAATTTGATCATTTCTACCTAAGGTAAATATTTCTTCAGTTTGATTGTTCCTAACTTAGTGCCATCCGTATTTTTCAAACAATAAATAGACAATATTATTATATTGTCTACTTCCATATATAATAGAGTTAAAAGTGAAAGAGGGTTATTTAAGATGATTGGTCATGAACCTAAAGAGTTATTAAGAACTCTTCTAAATGATTATAAAATGCCTGCGGCTTCATTAAGTAAAATTACAGGAATATCTGAGCAAGTCATTCTAGATTTTGCAAATGGTGAAAATATTCAATCCACGGTAACTCAAACAGAAATGATGGACCTAATAGATTTAGTGGGCCTATTAGTCATAGGCGTGCCTTCATCCGATGCAAATGAAAGGGTCTCTGCTATAACTCAAGCACTGAACAAAGAATTTGGTATACCAGTAGAGACGATTTCCTTATTCTCTAATCTTGAGTGTGAAGATATCGAAGAATTCATGAAAGAAAATGATTCTCTGTCCATTGAAAAAAGATACAACCTTGCAGTAACAGTCCTTTTTTTGCATTATATCTTTAAAAGATGATTATTTTATTTATGAAACACCTACCCGGGTCTGACTTTAATTTATGCAACGGAGCATTTCCAGGACAAACAAAACGTTTCAGCAACCATGCTTCAACTTCCCTTTTCGTTGTCTGAATATTCATGTAATTACCCTAACATAAACTAATAAGACCCAATGCTCGATACATGAGGGTGAAAACAGCAAGAGTAAGCAGCCATTTTTCAGAACGATTTAATCTTGGTCAGAAGAAGAACCACTACTGTCTTGTGGGGATGAGTGGTTCTTTTTCCGTTTCTTGGCGAACGAAGACAGGATGGCCATAATTAAGCTTAATACCTTCCCTATCTATAATTAGAGCAAAACCGTGGCCTTCTTTCAATCCGTCATCAATAATCCCCACTGGAATAACCGAACACTAACTTCCTGTTTACCTTATCAAATGAATCTATTAAAAGCCCAGGCTCTCCTAAACGTTTAAAACTCCCTCCCTAACCATGATGCCGCCACCATCAGGACCCCAACGACAATCACTATAACCGGTCCTACAACAATTAATCCAAATAACAATGAGACTACTGCGTCCAGAAAGATTCGAAATGGTCCTGCTTTTTCCTTTTTATTCTGTTGCTGCGTTAATAAGTCTTCAAGATGACCGACTTTTTGCTTCAATTCCTGCAATTCTTGAATCACTTTTGTGTCTTGATCCATGAAATACCACCCTCTCCAATTAACAATAAGTGTTAATTCTATCATTTATATCCATCTTTTCAAAGTGAGATTGACTATTCTCCGGCAAACATCCTTTCTTAAGTAATGACGGAATTGATAAATTCGTATGGAGGATTTTTGAAGCAAAGCAGGCGAAGGCTCACTAAGGGCAACAAGGATTCAGAGGGTAAAAAGAAAAACAGCCCTATGGCTGATTTCCCGATTTCATTAGATACGGCGGCATCACTAAAATCTACAGAATGTTTGTATGCCGCTAAATTTAGTAAATACCAGTTTTAAACCTGTCACTTAAAAGGAATAAAGGATTATTCCTTTTCATCTTTATACCAAAAATTCTCACTAACTGAGAAAGAGGTTTCGATATTTCGCACGGCATGCCACCAATTTTTAGGGGTGTACATTAATTCTCCAGAAAACTGTTCCACAATGTAGGGCTTGGAATATTTGAAATTTGGATCCTCCTTTAAATCCAAATCGAATAAATCATGCTTACATTCTTTCACATACTCAGTATCATCAGGGCTGAAAAAAATCCATTTTTTTTGGCCAAATACAACTGCATTCCAATTATGTGATTTCTCAAAATCCTGGTGTATTGGGGTTCCTGTTCCAACCGAACCTAGGAAAATCCATTTTAATTTCTTGTTATTTTTGGTCCTGATTGTATTATGGTCGAATAGAGATGGAGTTTCAAAATAACTCTCTAAATCTTCATTTCCCATGATGGAAAAGGGCCAGTCACAATACAATTTTTCGGGGTTATCATTTAAAATACCGATGAATTTACCAAGTTTTGATTTGTAAAATTTTTTTTCTTTATCGTATCCTGATTTCCTTATGATGATTTCCCTTTCTCCATAAGTAGACTGTAGATAGTCTGTATCCCAGTCCTTAGAAGGCCATAAATCTACTAATCCTGTTATTATCAGTGGCTTTTTACCCGCATAATTTTCTTCAAAATTCGTTAGTGATAATTGTTTATAGTGTATCTTATCTATCAATTCGCTCATCCTTTCAAAGTACGGGATAAAGTGTTAGATTTTCAAAATGAATATGAGGTGAACCTTGGGTGACGCTAAGATTATTTTCACCATTCTTATTACAGCCAAAAACCGGATTAAAGAAATGCAGTTCATTGCTAAGGGACTTAATAGCTTTAGCTGAATCAAGTTTGTTTCCTTTAATATCAAATCTTCTAAGTATTTTATTGGTTATTTTCCCATTTTTAATGACCAAACCATATGATGGCCGGATTACAAAATTCAAACCAAGTGATCCCCCACCCCAGGAACCTCTGCAATAGATCCCATTGTCGATTCCTGAAATTATCTCCTGTACTTCCATATTGCCAGAATCCAAATAAGTTGTTGACATTCTGGGCATCGCAAGCGAAGATATGCCAACGCTTCTTGCATTACATGAAGATTGTAAGCCTAGGAGCTTACAAGTTTTTGCGTTATGCATCAAACCTACGGTTATCCCATCCTTTATTAAGTGAGTCCTAAATGTTTCATTCTGTTCCGCATCCAATAAATAACTGCCATTTTGCCCAGGAATGGTCGGGTCATCGAATACGTTGATTTTATATTCTGACCATTTGTATCCCATCGTTATTCCATTTGGCTTTAAATACTCTAGGTAATTATCTGCTTCTAAAGTATGACCAAAACATTCGTGTACATAATGAGATCCAGTCCATGGCTCAAGCACAATTTGTGTTTCAATCTTGCGTTCAAGTTGCTGACCATATAAAGCAGCTTCTACTTCCGCTAAAATAACATCAAAATGATCCATTAATTCAGTACATGGTGACTTATTAGTTCTTGTTTGCCATAATACTGGAATAATAGATGTTGAAGTCTCTATTAAGATCTTTATAAGGATGGAATACTTTAATTCATAACTGCTTAATCCAATACGAAGTTTGAAGGACTTCCAATGTCTTGAGTGATCATAGCTATCACGTTCAATGAATTTTAAACAATGATTTAGTTCTTCTTGAAGAAACTTATTCTTTTCATTATCATCACACCTTGGTGAAACAACCCCTTCAACGGTTGAATCATATGATATTAAATATTCATTGTTCATGTTTCGTATCAGCCCGACTAATTACTAATTGCGAAGGATCGTCATGGATCTTGCCATCAAAATCCATTAATTTCATTCCTAGTTTTGCTGCGAATGCTTCACCCAATATATAACCCTCTATTCTCATAGGTAATAATTCGATGCACTCTTTTGATAAATCATATCCTTTTTGATACAGCTCCAAACGAAGGCAACAAATTAAACGTAATATTAGGCCATGTGCCTCGATGGTATCGACTATATTTCCAGTTTTATTAAACCAATTTAAAGCCTCTTCATAATTCCTATCCTTGAAAAAGTGAATGCCTAAAACATAGGCAGCCCAATATGAATCATCACCTTTTTTAGTCGCTTTTTGATAGCAATTCTTAGCAAGTTCAATTTCACCAGACTGGGTATAGAGAATCGATTTCAATTTCCAACCTATTGCTCCTAATGGCCTCAATTCAAAGTTTAATTCGTCTATTTCTGCTAGACTCAATTTTTTATTCGATGAAATTTTCTCCATCGTTACCTTCGGAGAAAACTTATCTTCCTTGGAATATACAATCTCCCTCCCCATTTGTCCTGCTATATATTTCCCTATCCACCTGAAACTTTCAGGTAGAAACCCACTTTTGATAGAATAGGACATTGTTTTCACTTGATTAAAGAGGCCTAGATTGTTCAATACATGTAAGGTTTCGTCTATATCATTCGATAAATCATTAGTCTTGGGATCATAAAAATAATCCAAATCGAAATCCACAATAACCTGCTCATTAATTATGAATTCTCCTAGATAGTCAATCGTTGTGACATGTAACTCAATATTATTTAATTGTACAGAAGCAGAGTTTTTTCCGTTTCTAAAGCTTGATATGAATTCTTTTCCATGGTTGGGTACAAGGGATAATAGCTCCCAAAGTAATTCACTAAACCCTTTTTCTCCCAACATACGAGGATATACCCATATTATTTTCCGAAAAAGGCCCTCTTGTATTGCGGCGTACAAAAAGTCATCAATCCCATAAGAATATCTTCCATCTTCCCTACAAGGAATATCTTTTTTCAATTCATCAATACACAGACCCTCTTTAATGAACTGACTGATTCTTTTCATTTTTGAATTTTCTATGAACTTTAAATCTAAGTGTTGATCAAAATAAACCAAGGTACTATTCCTGGGAATTTCATTGACCCAATATGAAAATACTTCACTATGTTCCTCATATACATATATTTTATCCATCATTCTTAATTAATCCTAAGTTTAGAATCCAGTCTATCTGGTCCTGATTGAACTTTTGTTGGCGGTTTATTTCCCTTGAACCTCCTATTTCTACCATTTCTAATACACTTGGATGAATAGGGCCCCTAATTAAATTTTTTTCGGTCGCTGCATATAGCCATATAACCTTTTCGGAATCACTAGCTACTTTTTTTCCACTTAGTGCCTCGGATATTTCTTTGGAGTATGTTTGGTACGCATAGTAAATATGACCATTATTTTTAACCAGGTCACTATCTATTCTGAAAAATGGGTGTTTATTGACTGTTAGTATAGATAAAATGGCATTTAAAAATTCGTGTTTTAATAGTAAATGATTATTATCAGCCGCAAGGATAAATTCTTCGTTTTCAGACAAATAATTGTAAAACGCTTCCTCGATACAAGTCCCCTCCCCTGCATAGGGCAATTCCATGTAGCACTCGAAATGTTTGGACGCCAGGAACTTATGCATTAACAGCGTTATATCGGTTTCAAGGGTTTCTAAAGCTTGAAAAACACCGGGAAAAGAAGTTCTTAAACCACCTTTATGTTCAATATTTCCGCTCATTAAATTTCTTACAATTGTTGTAGCCGTTGCTACAAGCTCTTCTTTATCTATTGTTTTTATGTGATTTAAATTATCAGCTGATAAATTCAGTTCATTAAACTCATCATTTAAAAAGTTATTTCTATATTGGTAATCATATAATAAATTGTAAAGTAACTCGTCTAGTGAATAATTCTTTGGTTTTAAATCATTTGCCATTTTTCAACTGCCTCCTTCATTCTTTGATAATTTTTCTGTGACTTCGGAATTAATATTCCTTCATCTGTATATTTAGGGTCTTCATATGTAATGGCTTTTAAATTAGGGCATAAAGGAAGCAAGTAATCTAAAAGCTGAATTTGTTCATCCATTAAAACTCCATGATGCAAATCTCTGAATTTCCCTTTAATAATTTGGCAACCTGAAAGATGCAATTCAAAACAGTTCTCAAAAGGCAATTTTTCTAAACCATTGAACATCTTTTCATTTGTATTCCCTAACAACCATTGATAACTAAGGATATGACCAATATCTATAGTGATAGGGGAGTTTGTCTCTTCGACCAATGTTCTGAAATAATCAAATCCATTTATTTCCCCAATAAAGAAGTTAGTACCTTCAGTGAATCCAGGAAATTCAACTGAAACTGGAACAGCCAGTTCAGATTGGTATTCGTTGATGTTCTTAATACAAGCTTCCAATCCTGCTGGTGTCATATATGGTGGTAAAGGGAAAGGGACGGTTTTCCCTTTTATTGACCACAGGCCAAGATCTTCTACAATCCATCTTATGTCGTATCTTTCTATAATCTTATTTGTGAATTCTATGATTTCTGTTTTTTTGTAATATTCGGTAGCCCCCATATTTAAAATCGTTTGATGGAATGCTCTCGCCTTTAGATGTGGATTGGCTTCAAATAATCTATCATAGGCTTCAAAGTAGTCCTCGGCTTTTAACACACTTCTATTTTTCGGTTGAAAAGCAAAGAAAATATAATTAAACTCGTCTTTATAATTTTGAAAAAAGCCTTTCATCTTAGGCGTGATGTCGTCATGGTCCCCTTTGCTGGAAAAACCTATATCTTCCCCCCAAGGTAAATCCATGCCTAAACCAAGCCCCAGTTTTTCCTTTACATTCGGAAATTTTATTTTCTGATAGACTGTGCTCATTTGTCATTCCTCCCATAAGTTATTTTATTTAAGGTTAATCACACCTTTTTCGACAAAATACTCAAGGTACTTTTTATCGTCAGCCTTGCTAATTATCAGTGTGTTTCCGAATACTTCTATGGATTCTGGCACTAAGAAGATTCTTTGCCATACAAAGTCCATGATATACGTCCTATCTAGCTTAATGATTTTAGTCCATGGGTTTATCAATAAGGTATTTGAAGTGATATCCTGTCCTACCGTTTTGTATTTATCAGGAGGTAGCTCATCATTCTTTTGGGGGTTGACACTTTTGTGCAATTGCAAGAATCTATTCAGCTTTTCTTCAAACGTTTTTCCGTCAGAGTATTGAAATGTTGCTCCCATTCTACCCATCCCATAATTGAGTAATTTGTTTCCTCTTAGATTCTTGCTTGATTGAATATGGATATCAGGATTATTTGTATCTTCATAAATATAGGTACCTGGTTCTAAAACGAGCATTTGCATGACGTCGATGCCAATCTTATCTTGATTTTTAAGTAAAAATTCCTCAGAACATTTAATTTCATCCTCGGTTTCACCAGGTAAGCCACCAATTATAGACATTCGCAGCGTAATGTTGGCATTATGTAAATTATCTATTATCTGTTGATAATTACTAGATTGCACTCCCTTATCCAAGGAATCTAAAATCCTTTGAGAATTGGTTTCATAGCCAACAGACATTAAAATACAGCCTAAATTACTTAGCTCAAAACAAAATTCAGCGTCTAACAACACATTCTCAAGACGGTTTCGTGTACTGAATTTAATTTCGTATCCTCTGGATTTAAGGATTTTGACTGCATTGACGACAAGCCTCAAATTAGTATTCTCATCTATGAAATTTATTCTATTAACCCCGTAATTGTTAATGATATCCTCGCACTCGTTTGCTACTTGCCTTGCCGTTTTTTGCTGATAACTTTTTTCTTTTCTGGATCTATTACCATATGAACAAAAAGTACATCGTCCCCAGTAACACCCCACACATGTAATCAAAGACATATGCACTTCTTCATCTAAATAGTTTTTGTACGGTAAATCAGAAAAGTCAGGTGGTAAGGCGTCGGTGATCCTATATGCAGACTTAGATGGGATATTTTCAACATTCTTCTCATTAAGCCAAACAATATCCGGCACCATCCCGATTTGGCAATCGTTTTTCAAATACCTGTCCAACATGAATAATGTTTCTTCACCTGCTGATATTCCTAATGAATCCACAAATTGATTTAATCCATTTAGGCTTAAGAAAGATGATTGACGAATCATGATTTGTTGTCCGCCAAGAATAATGTGAGTATTAGGGGAAAGTTCTCTAATCCACTTGCATATTAAAAGGGAAGGTAATATTTGGCTATAATAGGCAATAGAAATCGCGAAGATTTTGGGCTTATCGTTAAGAATTTTTTCTTTGATATTTTCATATAAAACCTTTGTTGCAATATCACTTTTTTTCCAACTAAAATTCCTTACCAATTCAAGGATTTCCTCCAATGAGGTAATCTCAAGCTTTAAAAACGAATTTACTAGTAATAGTTCTATGCCTTGTCTCACCAACCGAACGTCATACTTCAATGAATCAGAAGATTTTTTCTCAATAAATACATTATTGTAAAGTTGCTTTTGTTCTTTGAATAAGTATTTAGCCATTTCGACTTTATATATCAATTTTAAGTCTTTACTTCCGTTTTCATTGATGCTCACATATTCAGCTAAACAATCTTCACTAAAGAGGGTATGGCATAATTCAATATTTAAATCAATTTGACTTACACTCATTCCCTTGTTCCTCAAAAAACTAGTAATCATAGGTAAACTTAGATATGGAAAGAGCCTGGCTTCAGTTAGAGGAGGAAAAACTATCATAGCATCTGAATTTTCCATCTAAAGAAATTCTCCTTTAATTTATCCAAAGAGAGTGCTAGTTTTTTAAAAGCTAACACTCTCTTTGAATCACCATTATGGATTTAGGATCTTACTTATTTTTCTGCGTCCGACACTGTACTGAAACGGAATGCATGAAACGCACTACCCACTTCCAGCTCTTTAGCTTCGATTACTTCAAGGTTTTCCACTAGCTTTTCCGCCTGTGTATTTTCCACTTGCTTAGTCATATGTTCCACCTCCTTACCATTTGCAATGGATTGTGCCTGTAACTCTGCTCTAATCTATTTTTCTGCGTCCGACACTGTACTGAAACGGAATGCATGAAATGCACTACCCACTTCCAGCTCTTTAGCTTCGATTACTTCAAGGTTTTCCACTAGCTTTTCCGCCTGTGTATTTTCCACTTGCTTAGTCATATGTTTCACCTCCTTACCATTTGCAATGGATTGCCTGTAACTCTTGGCTCTAATCTATTTTTCTGCGTCCGTCACTGCATTGAAACGGAATGCATGAAATGCACTACCCACTTCCAGCTCTTTAGCTTCGATTACTTCAAGATTTTCCACTAGCTTTTCCGCTTGTGTATTTTCCACTTGCTTAGTCACATGTATCACCTCCTTTAAATCAATTCAAAGCTGTCTCTTCTTGGTATATTTCACTATCAGCTAAACGGGAATCATACTTCTTCTTTCAAAGACAATTTTATATTGCTCTTTAAAAGCCTTTTATCATATATGACTGTTCCAATAGCCACCAAATATAATCCTATACAAATGAATAACACGTAGGAAAAACCAACTTTGGAAAAGTCACCTTGGTCAGTGCCATAATCCAATAAAGTGTTGAATACCCCCGCCGCGAAAGCCCCAGTTCCAAACTGTACCATCTGGAACAAACCCATATAAACCCCGGTTTCTTCCTCAGGAACGGACATCATAGCAATTTTATTTTGTGTGGGCATGGAAATGACACCTGCCAATCCAAAAAGGAGAAATGCAAATATAAAGAAAATTAAGCTGCCATTAAACATTGTCATAGTAAGGTTTACCATTCCAATTATGGAAATCGAAATAGATAGAAGTAAAAGGTTTCTATTGTCTTTTAAATCTGCAAGTTTACCTGCATACCCAGATAACAAAACGGCCAGTATCGAATCTGCCATAATAATATAGCCAACAATATCTGGTTGAATATTATGTATATCCCGCATGTAACTTGGTATGTAAAGCACAATTACATTTGTGATAGTAAAAAGAACGAATATTCTAATAATTGATGAGATAAAAATGGTGTTTTTTATTGCCTTTCTTGGAAGCAGAGAAGTATTTCCGTAGTTTGCCCGTTCATAAAATATAAATAAAATCAAACTCAATATCGTAACAGCAATAGAAAGTGACCGTCCCACTATACTAATTTCATCGTTGAATATGAATTGAAAACTGATTACCATAACCAGTAAAGCCAAACTGTTTTTTAAAGGTAAATGAAGGTTTGCCGTGATTCTTTTTTTTGATTTGGGAGTTACCATTAATACAAGAATTAAGGATATGCAACTTATGATAATCAATACTCCAAATATCATTTGCCAAGAGAAGTATTTTATTACCAAACCTCCAGCAGCTGGTCCAATAAGTGAGGCAGCCGCTAAAACTCCGGAAAACCACCCAAAAGCCCAACCTAATTTATTATCCTTAAAACTTTGCCTAATCAATAATACCTGTGCCGGTACTACCATTGCATCTGCAATTGCCTGAAGCGTCTGATAAACCAAAAACAAATTCCAATTATTTGTGGTTCCACTAAGAATGGTAGATGCGATAAATAGCGATAGGCCAAATATCAACAATTTTCTTGCCCCTAATATATCCGCCACTTTACCAAAAAGCGGAATGAGAAAAGCGAAAAAAGAAAAGAATAGAATATTTCTAATTTGAAGTGTGGAATAAGAAATATTAAAAAAGTCTACAAGATTAGGGAACGCAATCGTCAGCATGGACGTAGACATCACACTAGCTATAACACATGAAGAAATGGTTATAATCAATAATTGATCTTTATTTATTTTCATATAAATGATCCTTTTTTTATTTATTTTATTTAAATTCGCCTTTAGGTATCTTCCCTTTTTAATATAGTTTGATATTGGTATTTAAACCTCAATGCTGATTCGGCAGATCATTTATTATAGGCCGATCATCTACAGCCAAATTGAAGCTTGAATCGAATTGTACAACCATCGCTAATGTAAATAGAATGGAGAACCCAGATACTAATATTTTTTTCATATCCCTAACCTCCTGATATTGATCGATACAACTAGTATAAACCATCCAAATATGGTACATTTTTCTTGTATGAATGCTACAGAGTATTTTTTTCGATATTTTTTATGTATTTCCAATGAATTACATAAAAAAATATAAAAGTATTTATATTTTTAGGAGTTGATAAAATGGATTCAAATATTCCTTTTAAGCTCGGAAATGTACTCTACACTTTAAGAAAAAGGTCAGGCATAACACAAAAAGTCATGGCAGAGGGAATCATTACTCAAGCACAACTAAGCAACATAGAGAAGGGGAAAGTCATTCCATTAGCGACTACTTTATATGAGCTCTCATTGCGTTTAGGTATCAGCATTGAGGATATACTTTTAGAAACTTATTCAGACCGAATGGAATATAGTGAGGAAGTGAAGTCTCAAGTCAGGGTTTCTATTAGAAATAGAGAGTATAGGCAGGTAAAACGGATTCTCGAAGCAGAACAATACCATGCAGATTTCCAGTCACCTATCAATAAACAATTCATCCTCTGGCATTTGGGGATCGTAGCATATTATTGTGATAATGATATATTGAAATCCCTGGACTTTTTAGATCAAGCACTAGACTTATCTACTCATTTTCATATTTTTTCTGCTCAAAAAATAGAAATATTGAATAGCAAAGCCATTATTTATAACGAAATTACTGAATATAAAAAGTCTATTGCCTCTTATGAAGATGCCCTTAAGCAACTTCAACAACTTCCAAAAACCTCAATGAATTATAGAATTAAAGTCCGGATTCAATACGGATTGACAAAATCTTTACATAAGGACGCACAATATTATGAATCTATAAAAATTTGCTCTGATGCTATTCAAATTTTGATCCGGGAAGAATCTATGTACCTTTTGGGAGAAGTTTTATATCAGCGCGCCTTATCCTTGCAGTCACTGAACAACATGGAAAGTGCCACAAAGGGGTATGAAGAGGCAAGGAATATATTCTTATTGCAGCAGAATTACGAATTTGAGAAAGTCGTTCAGGAAAGACTATATGAGATAAAGAAATCACTTAAAGTGTATAAAGATTGAAGAATTCACTTAGCAAAACATGCTTACTTTTTTGGTTGCATTCAAATCAATTTTTTTAGGGAATGTGTTCGTCTTGGATTTAATTAAGCATGAGAGTTAAGGAAGACGGTTATTTATATCAATCAGTACACAAAAATAATTAACCCGTAATAAAAAAGTCCCAATAACTACCTTTTCCAAAATGGGTGTCATGAATAGACTAATAAAAAAAACCTAGCTTATTCAAGCTGGAAAGCAAAGGATAGCATAAGGGGTCCCTATCTATATTCCTCGTTGTCATGAATTTTGAAAGGCATCTACCCTCATGGGTCAAGAATCTCTTTGAAACCCACTCTATCATTCTATTTTCATCTTAAAATTAAAACTATTTTTTCAAATTCTGTCATCAATGTTACAATAACAAGGTTGAAATCAATCTATAGAACACGTGAGGTATCATATTTTTTATGAAAGCAATACGATTATTAAAGGGTTTTAACTTTTTATATTTTGGACTGCTTGCCATTTTCATTCCGTTTCTCCCAGTCTATCTGGCTGATCAAGGTTTGCGTCCTGCCCAAATCGGATTCATCGTCGGTACAGGAGGTTTTGTCACCCTCATCACCCAGCCTTTATGGGGAATGATCAGCGACAAAACAAGGACAATACGAAAAGTCCTGTTGTTACTCATCTTTTTCTCGAGCATAATCGGTTATTTCCTCTATGATTCAAGCAGTTATCTTCAGCTCATCCTGTTTGCCATGCTGCTATATTTCTTTTTGATGCCGATCGATCCCTTGACGGAAAGCCTCAATTTTACGATGGCAGAGAAATCCGGGATCAGCTACGGCTCCATCCGGACATATGGTGCATTGGGTTATGCGGTCATATCGCTGATCACCGGCTATGTTATGTCTTATTTCGGGGCGAACAGCCTTGCCTTCCTTTTTGCAGGCATTGGTTTGATCAGTTTCATTATCAGCTGGATGATGCCTGATGCACCCGTTTCAGGGAAACCTGTCACCTTTAGCAGCCTTAAGCATTTTTTCGGCAATAAAGAGACGCTTCTCTTTCTGTTATTGGTCTTTATTTGTGCTGTTCCAGCAAGGATGAACGATACTTTCCTCGGGGTGTATATCCGGGAACTTGGAGGAAGTGCCAAGCTTGTAGGCTTGACCTGGTTCTTAGCGGCGGGAAGTGAAATCGTTGTGTTCGCCCTAAGTTTTTGGTGGCTTCGCAAGGGTAAGGAAATCATCATCATTTCGTTTGCAGCAGCGTTTTTCTTTATCCGTTATTTCGTCTCTGCGTGGATTACCGATCCACAGCTATTAGCTTATTTGCAAGTCATGCAGCTATTGACTTTCCCGATTTTCTACTCGGCGGCCATCCAATATCTATATCGGATCGTTCCGGTGGAATGGCGCGCCACAGGCCAGACCGTACTGGCGCTGCTATTCTTCGGGGTTTCGGGAATCATTGCTTCTTATATAGGCGGAGCCATATATGGGACTTACGGCGGCAAGACCCTTTACCTGTTCATCTCCTCCATCTCCTTTATAGGAATGGTATTCGCTTTGGTTCTTTATCGGATCTACGGCAAGAGGCTCGATACCGCAGATGAAGCTGTATAATGAAAAAAATCTTATAAAAAAGAGCATGTTTTGATCAAAACATGCTCTTTTGCATTCCGTTAGCGAAATAATGGGGCAACCGTTAACATTAGCACAGAGAAGCAAAGCAGTATAGTGGTTGTCCTGTTTGAGAGTTTTACTTGTCTGTCATTTTTATAGAACCCAGAAAATTGAAGCCGGTTTTTATAGAGTACATAAAGTAATGGGAAAATTGCCAAAGCAACAACCCATCCGCCCGTGGTATTCTCTACGGTTATACCAAAAATCGCATAGATTGAATTAATGATGAACCCCATTATCATTCCAATAACGAAAATGATGGTGATTATACGAAATAATTCTAAGATCACTCTTAACATCATTTCACCTGCCTTTTTCCCGTTATCCATAAAAAAAGGCTGCGTCAGCAACCTTGAAAAAACTTTACAGGATGGGATAGTTCCCTAAATATAACAAACTTTCCTCTATTAGTAAATGGACCCTCTTCACTGATCTTCTTGAACGAGCGAATGTTTAAAAGCGTAAATCACTGCTTGCGTGCGGTCCTGCACGGCAAGCTTACTTAATATATTGCTGACATGCACTTTGGCTGTTTTCAGGGCTATGTAAAGTTCATCCGCAATTTCCTGATTCGTTTTCCCTTGTGTCATCAGCAGCAAGATTTCCATTTCACGGTTTGTCAATTGATCATGAAGCTCGGTAATCTTTGGGCGACGCAACTTCTCCATCATTTTTCCCGTCACTTCAGGTTCAAGTACGCTTTGTCCCTGGAAAGTGGAACGGACGGCTCTCGCAATCTCGCTGGCCTTTGATGTTTTCAACATATAGCTCGTCGCCCCGGCTTCCAATGCCGGGTACACTTTTTCATCATCCAGGAAGCTTGTCACAATGATGATCTTTGCTTCAGGCCATTTTTCAATAATTCGTTTCGTCGCTTCTATGCCGTCCATTTCAGGCATCACCAAATCCATCAAAATGATATCCGGACGCAATTCCATTGCCAGTTCGACAGCTTTCAAGCCATTGTCCGCTTCCCCGATCACCTCGATATCCGACTGTGCAGATAAATAAGCCGATACCCCTATCCTTACCATTTCATGGTCATCGACAAATAATACTTTAATCATCATGATCACCTCCAGCATTTAATAATGGGATTTTCACTTCAAGTTTCGTTCCTTTATTCGGAACGCTTACAAGTTGCATCGTTCCGCCTAATTCAACAGCCCGTTCATGCATGTTTTGCAAACCATATGATCCCGTTTTCGACTCCTCGACATTAAAACCGATGCCGTCATCCGTTATCCGTAAAATGATCATCCCATCACGAACGATCAATAGCACTTCAAGCGAGTTCGCTTTTGCATGTCTCAGTGTATTGGAAATCGATTCTTGTAAAATCCGAAACAGATGGTCCTCAATCCCCTTATCCAGAGTGACAGGCTCCATCTTCCAATTTATATCCATCGTCACTTTTTGGGCCAATTCCAAAAGAAGCTCCTTCATTCCTTCATGTAAAGATTTTCCCTTTAATGCAACAGGCCTCAAGTGAAGCAATAACGCCCTCATCTCAAGCTGGGATTGATGGATCATTTCTTCCACTACCTTGAATTGTTTCATTTCCGCTTTTTCCATATCGGATTGTGACTCGGTGATGGCCGACATGAACATCGAAGCGGCAAACAATTGCTGGCTCACCGAATCATGCAGCTCCCGCGCCAAACGGTTTCGTTCCTGGGAAACGATTTCCTGAATCTGTTTCTCCTGATCTATGGCCTTTTCATTCGCCATTTTTTGTGATAATTTTGTCTGCTCATTGATTTGCTTATGGATCAGTTGCATCCGTTCCGCCATTTTAGCCATCTCTTGGACAGGATACGTCTCCTCTTGCGAAGGTAAGCGGCCCTGTTCAAGCAAATGCAGCCCTTCATCCACCCTTTCGAGCTGCCTCTTCCAAAACATTCCCGAAACGACTCCATAAATCAGCCCTACCGTCATGACCAGACTTGGCAGGAATATGACGAAGGGTAAGCCCATGACCACTTTCTCCCACAATAAGCTCCAGTCTGATAAAGGAAAGATGAAGAAAACCGCAGCCGGCAAGGCAAGGGACAGAACGAAAGCAACACCAAGGGCAGTCAATATCTGCCGTGCCAGTATACTCATATCCGCTTCACCTCTAAATCCCCAACTAAGATTGAAGTGATGATATGGACCTTGTGATCCGTTTCATTGAACCCTTCCGTTTGGTAGGAATAAATTTGATTAAAGACCCTGGATTCAGGCTTATTTTCAAAAATCCGCGCCCTGCCTGCAATGACAGAATGATGGACCCTGATTTCGACGCCATATGGGACGAGAACAGTGATATTGCCAATGATATTCCTGATGGAAATGACAGCGTCGCCTTTCGGTAAAATCGTTTTGCTTAAATCGATAACCGTATCACCGATCCCGCCCTGAACATTCACGGAATTCCATTCATATACATGCTCGGCCGTCTGTTGATGACCGAAAAACTTATTTTTAAACAGGTAATTGATTTTTAGCAATCGTTCCTTATTGATCTTTTCTTCGTCAGAATCGTCATTGGTTAAAATGGGACTGACCCAATCAGGATTCTTTTTGGACTGATAATATAAAAACAAAAGATAAATGAGGATCGCCATTAGGAAAAATTTAAAGACGAACATATTCAAGACATTGATGATAAGGGAAATCAACCCTATAAAAAATAGGATTTTCCCGATGGTCCGTTTTGTGAATTTCCTGCCTACATAGATGCATCCTATTGAAAAAGCGAGGGGAAAAAGGAGACCCCCTCCCTTAAATGCAATCTCTAAAAAAATCAGGACGACTCCGATGAGAAGTATCCATCCCATATAATCCGTCTTCATCTTGTTCAACATCGGTTCGCCTCCCCTGTATATGATCATGATATTCTTAAAAGGCACAGGAACCCGTGCCTTTTAAGAATACCATGAAATTATCATGTTCTGACAGCCTGTTTTCCCCCGCCCTCCATTCCAAAAGGTCAGGGGATAACAGCGATGCCATAAAAAACCTTTACGCTTCTTTTTGTTCCAATTCTTTTTCAAGCTGGACAATCCTGGCATCGATCGTATGCCGATTATAATCAGTATGGACCTGGTGCTCGATGCGATCGATATAATGCTCCATTTCTTCAAACATCGCTACCGGTTTGGCTTCGGATCTGCCCCCATCCAAAACCCGATTGATCCGGTTGTTTGCCCGGGCAATATTTTCCCTGCCCATGAGCTCCAGACGCTGCAGATGCATATCCTTCAGTTTATGCTTCATTTCTTCATATTTCCGCTCCAGTTCAGCCAACTGAACCTCTGCACTTTTATGCGCCTCCTTCAAGCTTAGCGCTCGCTCTTCATAGTGCAGGCTTTCCTTTACAGCAAACTCCATTAAATCCGTTTCTCCCGACTGCTTGGCAATCTCAGCCTGATGCTTACGTTTTTCAGCCAGATTTTGCGCTTGATTAAATTCACGCACAAACTCTTCTTTCAGAAGATATTGACGTTCAAGCAGCTTACCGACCTTTTCTGTCTCCTGCTCACATTGACGCAAATATTGATTTAACATTCCGATTGGGTTTTTTTGCTCTTTTTTATCCAACAAGTCGTGAAAATCCGCTGAAATCGTTTGTTTCATTCTTGAAAATAAATTACCCATTCTAATTACATCCCTTCTATTAGTTCTTATTCAACTCTTTCCACTCTCTTTCAAAATTTGAGAATGGGTCATTTTCTTTAGATGATGCACTTTCATCATTTTCATTCCATTTTTTATAAACCAGGTAAAGAACATAAGCTGCCACCAGTCCCAATATTGCCGGGATATGGGAAATAGAAACGATCAGCACGATAATGGAGACTGATCCCCACGCAATCTTCGCCCCTGTCGATTCGGACTTCATGAACTGCTTGAATCCAAAGTATAGGATCGTCAAGCAAATCGCCAGGCTGATCAGTGGACCAACGTTCGCCAGTAACAGAAAAAGCGCGATCAGTCCTACAATAAACAAACCAAATTTCTTCATTGTTTTCGTCCTCCTTTCTATGTTTATATCTTATCTATTTTTACAAGTTCGTATAATGAGCCTTAGCTATATTTTCTAGTAAGACTTAAGGCGTAGACGCCGTAAGTCCGATGCTAATGAGGGCGTTTTATTAGTGTGTTTTGGCGGTTTACACGTGAATTTGGGCAGTTTACTTGTGAGTTTTGCTGCTTTACTCGTGAGTTTGGGCAGCTTACTCGTGAGTTTTGCTGTTTTACTCGTGAATTTGGGCAGTTTACTCGTGAATTCTGCTGGTTTACTCGTGAGTTTGGCGTTTACTCGTGAATTCCGCCGCTTTACTCGTAAGTTTTGCGTTTACTCGTGAATTCTGCGGTTTTACTCGTGAGTTTTGCGTTTACTCGTGAATTCTGCGGTTTTACTCGTGAGTTTGGGCAGTTTACTCGTGAGTTTTGCTGTTTTACTCGTAAATTCTGCGGTTTTACTCGTGAGTTCCGCCGCTTTACTCGTGAATTTGGGCAGTTTACTCGTGAGTTCCGCCGCTTTACTCGTGAATTCTGCGGCTTTACTCGTGAATTCCGCCGTTTTACTCGTAAATTCTGCGGTTTTACTCGTGAGTTCCGCCGCTTTACTCGTGAATTTGGGCAGTTTACTCGTGAATTCCGCCGCTTTACTCGTGAGTTTAATGTTTTTGCTCGAAATGCTTAATGTTGTAAAGCCTTGAATAAAAAAAATCTTCCGATATTACCGGAAGATTGGTGAACTGCCATAATCATTACAAATACAAGCCTTCGACGTACACTGAGGTGATGGTTTGAGCAATTTCTTCGACAGAACTTTGATGTTCGTTTCGGACGATTTCCCACAGATACATTTCATTTGTGAAAAACCATCCTCTTGCCACAAGCTCATGGTTTAGTTCAGTTCTTGCCAGTCCATTTTGCTGTGCATAGGCGACGTCCTTTGAAATTCGCTGAATGAACTTCATGCGGATCGCTTTCCATTTATCTGAAATAATGGTTGAGAACCCAATGGCCTGTTCGAAAACTTGCATCATATTGCGTTCAGCTTCAGCCATTTTCAAAAAAGCATTAGCTTGTCTGTTTATGATATGTTTTGCTTCGTCTTTTGATTTTGGAAAGAAAGAGGTTTCGGCAATTTCATAAAATTGCTCCATTACATTTTCCATTAATACAATCAGCAGATCCTCTTTCCCTTTAAAATGAACATAGGCCGTTCCGTATCCGATGTTTGCCCTTTTGATCATTTGGGAAATAAGCGCAGCTTGATAACCTTCTTCAAGAAATGTTTCCTTTGCAGCTTCTAATAACTTTTGCCGTGTCATGATCGAGCGTAAATGCCGCTTATCCCCTACTTTGCCATTCTCCATGCTTATTCCTCCCCTTATCTTCTAGCATAAAGGATTTCCATAAAATAAAAAACATTTGTTGGAAAGGTTGATTCAATGTTTATAATTTTCTGAATTAACTTATTGACACCGTGTCATATTCTTTGGTACGATTCTCCTAGAATTATTTAGAATACTAATATAGGAGGATGATTATGGTTTCTGAATACACATTGGAT
Source organism: Brevibacillus sp. JNUCC-41 (assembly GCF_014844095.1). Classification (NCBI taxonomy): domain Bacteria; kingdom Bacillati; phylum Bacillota; class Bacilli; order Caryophanales; family Bacillaceae; genus Peribacillus; species Peribacillus sp. JNUCC41. The sequence goes on from NZ_CP062163.1 coordinate 555,300, forward strand.
CACGCTAAACAAATGGATGAGAAAGATACTCTTAAAGGATTTCGAGAAGAGTTTTATTTAAAGCCGGGTTCCATCTATATGGATGGAAATTCATTGGGGCTTCTTTCGAAAAGGGCTGAGCGCACTCTTTTGGAATCTTTGGAAGATTGGAAGGAACATGGAATCGATGGATGGACGCAAGGAAATCACCCATGGTTTTTCATGGCTGAGAAATTGGGAGCGAAGATGGCCCCATTGGTTGGGGCTTCTCCCGAGGAAGTTATCGTAACCGGCTCCACAACTGTAAATCTGCATCAGCTTGTTGCCACTTTTTATAAGCCAGAAGGTACGCGCACAAAAATTTTAGCAGATGAATTAACCTTTCCGACTGATATTTATGCCCTTCAAAGTCAGCTGCGTACACATGGATACGATCCGGAGACAGATCTCATCCGCGTCAAAAGCTCGGATGGCAGATTTCTTGAAGAGGATGACATCATCAAGGCAATGAACGATGACATCGCTTTGATCATCTTGCCTACAGTCCTGTATCGCAGCGGTCAAATATTGGATATGAAACGATTAACTGCTGAAGCTCATAAAAGAGGAATCGTAATCGGATTTGACGGATGTCATTCTATCGGTGCAATTCCGCATTCATTCAGCGAATGGGATGTGGATTTTGCGTATTGGTGCAATTATAAACATTTAAATGGCGGCCCTGGCGGTGTCGGCGGTTTATATGTAAATCGAAAACATTTTGGAACGATGCCTGGATTGGCTGGATGGTTCAGCTCCAAAAAAGATAAACAATTTGATATGGAACATACGTTAACACCAGCTGAATCAGCAGGCGCGTATCAAATCGGCACTCCCCATGTGTTAAGTTGTGCACCTTTGATTGGGTCTTTGGACATTTTTATTGAAGCGGGAATCGAGAATATTCGCGAAAAATCCCTGAAAATCAATCAATATTTAATGGATTTAGTCGAATCCGAATTGGCAGACATGGGATTTTTCATCGGAACTCCTAGAGAAGACAAGCGCCGCGGAGGTCATGTAAGCCTTGAGCATAAAGAAGCTGCACGGATATGCAAGGCATTGAAAGAGAACGGTGTCATTCCCGATTTCCGAGCACCTAACATCATTCGTCTCGCTCCGGTTGCACTATATACTTCCTACGCAGAAGTTTGGGAAGTTGTACAAATACTCAAGAAAATCATGTCAGAAAAACAATATGAAAAATTCAAGAATGAGCGTGAAGTGGTCGCATAACATGGAATTCCGCCAGATGGGGCTCATCCCTCAAATGGTCAGTTAATGTGAGCAGGATAAAATCTTTTTTGATAAAAAGGGGATGAACTATGGAGAACAAAAATACTCAATTGAACTTTAAAGATGAGCCAGAAAAAGGATTAAAACGTGAGCTGGAAACAAATCAGCTTTCCATGATCGCTATGGGCTGCGCCATCGGGACAGGGCTATTCCTTGGCAGCGGGCTTGCCATTCAAGCGGCAGGGCCAAGTGTATTGCTCAGCTATGCACTCGGGGCATTCATTGTTTTACTGTTGATGGGCTGTTTAGCCGAAATGACGGTTGCCCATCCCACTTCCGGATCTTTTGGGGCCATTGCTGAAAAGTACATGACTCCGATGGCTGGCTATCTTGTCCGCTATTCTTATTGGATTGCCAATGTTTTGGCTGTTGGGGTTGAGGTAAGTGCAGTCAGCGTGTATATGAAGTATTGGTTTCCGACCGTGCCGGGAATCGTATGGATTTTAGTGTTTGCAGGTGCACTGATTTATGTAAATGCTACTAGCGTGAATACATTCGCTACATTTGAGTATTGGTTCTCCTTCATTAAAATAAGTGCCATTGTTGGTTTTATCCTTCTTGGATCGTATGTACTATTCGGTTCTTCCGATCAGCCGCATATAGGACCTGAGAACTTTGTAAATGAAGGCGGTTTTTTCCCATTTGGCGGGTGGGGAATGTGGGTGGCCGTATTTATTTCTTTATTCAGCTTTCTTGGAACAGAAATGATAGCGGTTACATCGGGAGAAGCAAAAGATCCGGATGCAGCTGTTCCAAAAGCCTTAAAAGCGACCGTGTTCCGTTTATCCACCTTCTATGTGCTGACAATCGGCATCATGTTGATGATCGTACCGTGGAAAACGGCTGGGATTGAGGAAAGTCCATTCGTCAAAGTAATGGAAATCTTGAACATTCCTGGTGCATCCGGGATCATGAACTTTATTATTTTAACGGCTGCAGTATCTGCCATGAATGCCCAGCTCTATGCTTCAACACGTATGATGTTTTCATTGGCTCGCGGAAAACATGCACCTAGCTTTTTAGGAAAGCTAAACAAAAGGGGCGTTCCGGGAAAAGCACTTGCTGTCTCTACAACCGGGATTTTCATTGCGGCAGGCGTTCATGCGTTACTTCCTGGTTCATCCTATGCATTCATGATGGGGATCTCCATGTTCGGTGCCATGTTCACATGGCTCATGATCTTCATTTCCCATTTGTTTTTCAGGGTTAAATGGGAGAAAACCGGCGGACGCAAATTACCGGTAAGGATGATCGGTTTTCCCTATTTAACGATATTGGGCGCCGTTCTTCTATTCAGCTTAATGATTACAACATGGTTTACAGATTTCAAGATCATGCTTCAATTCGGGATACCTTGGTTACTATTTTTAACTATTGCTTATTTTGTTTCAAAAAGAAGAAATATTAACCATAATGTAATGGAAGAACCTCTGGAAAAGAAGATAGAATAGAATGACGGAATAAATAGTTTTGCATTTGGAAAAGTGAGGAGATTGCGGAATGAAGAATATGGATAACAATGAACAAACAATAACTGGTCTAGAGAAAGAAATTCAAACCGATTTTCAAAAAGCGATGTCTTACGGAGATTATCTCCACCTAGATAAGATTTTAACTAGTCAACATAGATGTTCCGATCATCATGATGAAATGCTATTCATCATTATCCATCAAGCGAGTGAGCTATGGATGAAGCTCATTTTGCATGAGTTGACAGCAGCAACTGAGTCCATCCGCCAAAACAAGTTGGAACCTTCGTTTAAAATGCTGTCGCGCGTTTCGAGGATCCAGCAGCAATTGATCCAGTCCTGGAATGTCCTTTCAACTTTGACGCCGGCTGAATACATGGAGTTCAGGGATAAACTGGGACAATCTTCCGGGTTCCAATCTTATCAGAATCGTTTGATTGAATTTGCATTAGGAAACAAAAATGTCCATACGCTATCAGTCTATCAGCACCAAACAGATTTATACGGGCAAATGCAGCAGGCCCTTCATGAACCAAGTATTTATGACGCGGCGATCAATGCACTTGTGGCGCGCGGATTACCTATTGATCAAGAAGCCACCAGCAGGGATTGGTCACAAAGATATGAACCAAATGCCAGTGTAGAAGAGGCGTGGCTGACAGTTTACCGCGATGTTGAGCAATATTGGGACTTATATGAGCTGGGCGAGAAGTTAGTGGACATTGGCCATCAACAGCAATTATGGCGTTTTAATCATATGACTACAGTGGAAAGAATTATTGGTAATAAACAAGGTACTGGCGGATCATCAGGTGTAACGTATTTAAAAAGAGCGCTCGATCAACACTTTTTCCCGGAACTATGGAGTCTAAGAACGAAGCTATAAGAAGAGATGGAGGTAAGGTGCATGGGGACATGGATTGATATTTCACAACGTCTGGATGAAAACGTTGCAGTTTGGCCTGGAGATACACCTTTTTCATACAAAGTCAATTGGAGTAAAGAAGAAAGTGGATCTGTCAATGTAGGTCAAATCAATATGAGTATCCACACCGGTACCCATATTGATGCTCCTTTTCATTTTGATGACGATGGAAAAAGAGTGATTGATTTGGATCTCGATTTATATATGGGAAGTGCCCGGGTTATCCATTTACCTAACAAAACAAGCATCGGTGTCAATGAATTATCCAGTATAGACCTGCAAGGCGTTACCCGTCTGTTAATTCGGACGGACGCTTGGAAGAATCGGAGTGTGTTTCCACAAACCATTCCTCATATCCAGCCAGAATTAGCGGCATATCTTTCAGAACACGGCGTTCGTCTTATTGGTCTTGATTTACCATCAGTAGATCCCTTGGATAGTAAAGAACTATCTGCACATCATGAACTTGCCGGTCATGGAATTCACATTTTGGAAGGTCTTGTACTAGACGGTATAGGAACGGGTAATTATGAGTTGGCTGCCCTCCCTCTTCCATTAGTTGAAGCAGATGGAAGTCCGGTACGTGCTGTGTTGAAAAAGTTACCCTAACTTATAACAGTGTTGGCAATGAACTAATAAAAAAACGAGCCAGATCAAAAAATGATTTGGCTTGTTTTTTGTTTCATTAAGGCTGTTTTCGCTTACTTTGTTGCTATTTTCCAAGTAAAGCGGTGTGGTTGATTTCCCCTCCAGATGCTCGCTTTCCGCGGGGCGGGCGGTGAGCCTCCACGGCGTATACGCCTGTGGGGTCTCACCTGTCCCGCTGCTCCCGCAGGAGTCTCGCACTTGCGCTCCAATCAACCTTAAATCGTTTCGTTTTAAAACAACAATCTTTACGAAAAGAGCCTTTATTAAACTTTCCCCTCTCATCCATTATCCTGGGAAAATCATGACCATCAAATTTTTCCCCTAAACCAAGTACATCTATGTTATAATTTTCAGAATTCATCACTAAGAGCGGAGGTCCGAATATGGAAAACTTTTATTTGTTCATCATCATGTGCATCCTTCTCATCATCTTACCTGGTCCAGATACAGCAATAGCCACAAGGAATACCGTTACCGTGGGGACGTCGGGAGGTTTTAAAACGATGTTCGGCACATGCTGTGCCCTGCTTATTCATACATCAGCTGCCGTGTTCGGACTTTCAGCAATCATTGTGAAATCCGCTTTACTATTTTCCATCTTCAAATATGTCGGTGCCGTTTACTTGGTATATCTAGGCTTCAAGACCCTATGGGGATTAAGGAATAAACAAGTGGCCGCAGCGGCGGAAATGCCCGTCAAAAGTAAATACGAAAACCAGTCTTGCTTTAAGCAAGGGTTCCTTACCAACCTGCTGAACCCTAAAGTGGCCGTCTTCTTTTTAACATTTCTGCCTCAGTTCGTGAATCCGGGAAATGATACGTTTTTACCGTTCCTGATCATGGGCATGACGTATACCGTGTTAACTGTGTTGTGGTTTGTCTTTTATATCTATCTGTTGAACCAGATCAGTGCTTTTATGAAAAAGCCTAGAACCCAAGCGATTTTCGAGGGTATAACCGGGACGGCCTTGATCGGTTTCGGGATAAAGCTAGCCCTGGAAAAAGCTCATAATTAATTTGAACTGCACCCTAATCGTTAGCCAACATCTAACAATTGGAGGTGCAGTTTTTATGAGTTATGATACAATAAAAACCATAATTTGGTGTTTTTATACAAGAAGAAAATGGCATGCCAACTAATGAAGTTCGGAAAACAAAGGATATCGGTTTTGGTTCACTTTCTTTTGCGCTATGTTTAATCGGAATATTGTTTACCTTTCAATTTGGTGATAAGCCTTGTTTTGGAGATAATATTTTAAATACTATCGGACTTAGCGCATGGTCGAATGGAGATTCAGGCATTCATTATACAATGTTCTATTCGGCTATATTTTTCATCCCCTCCTTTATCATTGGTCATATTCATCCCGATGATAGAGGAGCAAAGGCAGGGAAAATTATCTCAGGTTTCCTATCCATTCTTATTGTTACAGTACTATTAATGATTATTATCGATTTTTTGTAGTTCGGTTGCGGAAAAAGGGTATGAGCCCCATATTACCGAACCCATACCCCACCAAAACCTTTATTAAAGTGTTTACCTTGTTGTGTTCTTTAGTGCTTGTATCACTCAACATAGCCATTCACGAAAAATCTAACCGTTTCGAGCTCGTCCTCGGTTAAATCCCTCTTTAATTCTTTAGCCAATTCCTGCTCCATTAAATCTTGGTTTCCCCGATGCTTGACCACGGTTCTGGCACATTCTTTCATTAGCTTTAACTCCGCCTCCATCTCCTGTCTCGAGCAAGGCCGAGCATGATGGGAGAGGATATATGTTTCGGCATCATAGGCTTCAATTTTCTTAATGAGAAGTGAAGCCTGTTCAGCCGTATAATTCCACTTTTCAGCATAAAGATTGGCATAAAGGCAATCTCCCAGAAATAACGTTTTTTCTTCTTGTACATAAATGATGCAGGAATCTTTGGCATGGTCGCCGCCAACATGTTCAATGATACAGGTTATATTGCCGAGATCGATCGTCATCGTTTTTTCAAAGATGATATCAGGCAGGGGGAAGGTAATCTCTCTATTCGTCCCATGTTCCAATTTGATTGCATCGGCGCAAAAGAGAATCTCCGTCCCTTCTTCGACCCGTTGATCAAGGGCTTGATCTTCCCATGAAAGCTGCTGCATATCTTTCATGTTCGTGTATGTTTTTTCCTGACAAATCACCGGAATCTTGATATTCTCCAGCCCGAATACATGGTCCCAGTGTGAATGGGTAAGAACGAGGAAATTCCCGCTTATATCATGCCGAAGCAATTCGTCCTTAAAGAGCTGTGCATGCCTGACAGAGTTACCGGCATCGATGATGAGCGTTTTCTTGTTTCCCGTAATGGCGGCAAGTACCGGGCGATCGGTTTCCTGAACTGGCGTCAGATAGGCAATATGTTTCGATAGGTGCTGTAATGTTTGCATGTTTCTGTTCTCCTTACGATAGTTGTGATTAGCTTGCTCAAGTATAGCAAATTACACATGCTTTCATAAGATACACTCCGCGAAAGGTTAAAAAGACAACAATCACTCAGATTGCTGTCCTTTCGTCATCATTTAAATGAACCTATTCAAATATACGGTAATTTTCGAGAGGGCATTTAAAAAGGTGGCTTTAAAAAAAGACTCTTCCTTTTTCTGATCTTCAGGCAGTTCTATATATTTTTTATTGTCAGCAATGAGTGTACTATTCAACATTTTCGACTCGATCGCCACTGTCAGCTGCTCGGCAAATGCTTCACTATCGATGACCACCATCGATTCTGTATTTAAAAAGGCAGATCGAGAATCCAAATTGTAGGAACCCACTGCACTTAATCGTTGATCATAGACAACCGATTTACCATGCAAAGAATAAGGCTTTGAATATTCATAAAGCCTTGCCCCCGTTTCAACGATACTATCCCTACGCGCCAAGTATCCGGAAAAAGCGATCACATTCGGGGTTGATGCCGTAGAGTTGGTAAGTATCGTCCAATCAGCCTTTGAATCCAGCTTCTTCGGTACATATTGCTTCAAAGCATCCGCGGGAACAATATAGGGACTTTGAATAATTACCGATTGATTGGCATTCGCCGCAATATCCAATAAAGATCTCCACACAAAAGGGTATTTATTGAAACGTTCGATTGGATTATGAATGAAGGACACTTTTTTAGTAGGTGTTGTAGCCTTGCTCCAATCGACGGCTGGATGAACGAAATCGGCTTCAGTTTGCAAAGCTGCGCTGTATTGTTTCACCAATGCATCTCTTTCACGTTTCCCTTTTTCCGTTTGCCTTTTCGAAAGGTTTGAAAAGACATCGCTCGTATACGGATGGTTCCATAATTCATTCATATAGACCTTCATTTCAACGATTACACTATCTTTTTCCTCTTTAGCATTGAAAATGAGCACATCCCTGTCATAGACATAATTCTTCGGCGGCTTGCTGGCTAAATACTTATCGGCGATATTTCTCCCTCCGATGATGCCCAACTTCCCATCTACAATGATGATTTTGTCATGAAGGCGATTATGCCAGGTCCACGGCTTAAATGGCTTAACGGTTTCGTAATATCTTAATTCAATGTTTTCATGCGAGGCCAAGGCATAACGGGCACTGCTTAATTGACCTCTGAGTCCATGAGATATTCCATCCAAAAGAATTCGGACTTTGACACCTCTGTCAGCCGCTTCGATCAAGGCTCCAATAATAAGTTCGGTTGATTTGCCTTTTCCAAAAGCATAGTAGGCAATATTGATTGAATGCTGGGCTTCCTGGATCATTCGCATCCGAGCGAGTCCCGACTCATAGCCGTCTTCGAGAAGCAGGACACGATCCACGGTGGATTCCTTCTCACCCATATATTCACTCACATGTTTAATCGGCCTATTTTCTTTTTTTTCTGCTTTGGGGAAAAGAACCACTGCAGTCACCACTACATAAAGGAAATATAATAGAAGAACGATCAGAAACCCTATTATTGCCGTTTTTACAGTCATTGAGCACTCCCCCCTTCAAGCGATATTTTATTACTATTTGTAATATGCGAAGACTCTATTCACCATCTGCATGCTTGATAGTATCAAGCGATGCCACTAACCCACTTTGCTTGATTCTAGGTGCACTTTTTTTCTTTTTAAATGTGACAAAGTGGTGAACATGAAAGCCGTTGCATAATATGATATAGAAGGAGGGATTTCATGCTTAAACAACCTGGTAAAATAAGTATCTTCAATTATTGTTTTGCATTAGGGGTATCAGAAGTATTCTTTTTATCCAGCTTTTATCTTTCCATTCTTGACGTTTCATTATTTGCGATCGCTTTACCATTTTCCGCTTTATTTCTAATGTTCTCCCTGTACCTATTCCTTCGAACGCACAAAGCAGTAAAGACCTTACCCAACCAAGAGGAACGAAGAAGCGAAATTCATGCATTCTATCATCAATCTTTCGGGATTTTCACGATCATTTTTTTCACTTTACTTTTTGTAGCTTTAGCCTTTATTCCTCTGCTCGGAAACGGCGGGCATTTCTATCTTCTTTATTGTTTACCTATGGCCTTGCTTTGTATGATCCCTTCGATTGTATCTTATAAAGGAATGAGATTATTCAAACTGGAAGCCGACGGGAAATTAACGAAAATCTAATTATTTACCAAACCTTCGTTTCATGAAACTCTGGAAATGATCAAAGAAACCAATCGGTGCTCTTTCCATGTTTTTTTGTTGAATGTGTAGGTAAAATGAGGATATAATAATTATTACTAACATATAAAAAAAGACACTGGTTAAACCAGCGTCTTAATGAACAGCAAACTGCATAAAGAGCAGCGGCTTTCCGTGGTAAGTCAGTGGCTACTCAATCATGAAAGTAACCCTTTTCCTACATACATCTGGCCGGATGGTATGGAGGGGGTTACTTTTTTAATGTAACCGCGATTATTGCGACGATTAAAGAGGCGAATGAAATCATTAGCATCAGTCCGTCCATAATAGAAATCACCAGCGACACCCCCTTTCTTAAAAAGGAGTGGCCGCTGCCCACTATACCAAATTGCTGTCCAATTACTATTATATCTATTTATTTGTTATTTATATCCAAAAAAGTGGATGTAGTTAGTCTTCTTATTATATCCATGCCTTACAAAAAAAAAATCCCACATAAAGTGAGAACATTCTTTGCGTGTATATCCTTTATTGTTCCACTACACGGCCATCTTTATAAATGTGGAACCACCCAATCGTTCCTGTGCCGCCTTGATCGATCCAATCTTTATTAGCTGCTTTATAGTTGTAATAGGATTTTCCTTTGCCATCTTTCAGCAATCTGCCATCACCGCTGAATACGATCTTGTTACCCAGCTTCTTCTTCCCTAACGCGATCGCGTCTTTCTCCGTGAACTGTTTTCTTTCCACCTTATTCTCATCTAAAGCAGCCCATGTCATCGGACCGACGATACCATCTGAACTCAAGTTATGATCTACTTGAAACTCCCTTACCACATTTTGTGTTTGGGTACCGAAAATCCCATCTACGCCTACACTATATTTAACATCTTTAAGGCTTTGCTGTAAGTCTCTTACATAACTTGAACGTGAGCCTTTCCTGAGGGTCGGGCGCGTTTCCGCCTTCGTTTCGATTTTCTCCTTTGTTGCTGCGTGGGTAATTGAAGTTCCCGTTCCTAGTGGGGCCAACATCAGGGCAACAGTTGGAATGATGACCAATAATTTTTTCTTCAACACATATAACCTCCATTCATTTGATCACTCCTGCAGGTTTCTGGCACTTTCCTTGGAGCCCATTCATTATAACGTATGGAGTAGTTTTATTGGTGTTTTATTACTTAAATTATAAAAAATGGTAAATACTATTCATGGTATGTATTAAGCTTATATGATGGAGGTCCCTTTTCTTACTAAAACAAAATGATCCCCTAAAGGGGATCATTTTGTTTTAGTGATTTTATGGCTGTTGTTGATTCTGCCCTTGCATCCCAGTTCCCATGCCCATCAAGTTAGTGGCAAGCGGCACCATATTATTCATTTTCCCGCCATTTCCACTCAACATTTGATAAGTAGCAATACCTACTCCGACCGAAGCGACAACTGGCAAAATTTTATTCATGTTAGCCTTCATCTTAATCACCTTATTTTATATTTTTTTGTTCATTTCCTGAACTCTTATATCTTGTTCAAAAAAACCCAAAAAATTCAAGATGATTGTAACCGAAACGATTAGTTATAAAAATACGTTTGAAAGGGAAAATTCTTTCAGGAGGGATATTATGCAAGTTCTCTTCAAATGAGGTGAATATTCATATGCCCATGTTAGATGTGGACGGTATTAGCTTGTATTATTCTGTTAAGGGAAACGGTGTTCCTATTGTTTCTATTCATCCTCCAGTACTGACAAGTGTGTATTTCCAATACCAACTGAAGGAATTATCAGAAGAGTTCAAAGTTATCACTTTTGATATTAGGGGTCACGGAAGAAGTCAGTATTCAAGACGCCAGTAACTTATCCCCTGATTATAGAAGATATCAATCATCTATTGGATCATTTGGAAATTAAAAAAGCTATATATGCGGTTATTCGACCGGACCATTGCATCATTACGCTTATTTATTACATGAAAAATTGCCATTTACGGAATTAAAATTCATTGAACATGCCAAGCATCAGGTCCCTACAAGCGGCTAATGATTTAAATGAAAGCATTAAGCGTTTTATCCATACACGAACTGTTTGATTCTATCAACTGATAAATTTAATGGAGTGAAAAAAATTGGGAAGAGATAAAAGCATACTGATTCATTTATTATTTCTATTGCTAGTCACTGCCGTTTTTATTTGGTCAGTCATTAAGCCTGAAGGATACTTGATATGGACAATGGAAGTACTTCCTGCCGTTGTGTTTCTGATTTATTTACTTGCTACATATAATAAATTCCGCCTCACTACATTATCCTATTTCGTTGTTGCCGTTCTTTCAATCACCATGTTCATCGGTGGCCATTATACGTACTCAAAAGTCCCTGCATTTAATTGGCTAAAAGATCATTACGATCTAAACCGGAACCACTATGATCGGTTTGGGCATTTCCTGAAAGGTTTATTTGCGATTGTGATTAGAGAAATATTAATACGTAAAACCCCTCTAACAAAAGGACCGTGGTTATTTGCTGTTACATTAAGTTTTGCGCTTGCCATTGGAGCCTTATATGAAATCATCGAATGGATAACTGCCATTGTTTCAAAAGGTGGAAAAGCTTCAAAAGAATTTTTAGGAACACAAGGTGATATTTGGGACGCACAATGGGATATGTCGTTAACATTAATAGGCTCTATCCTTGTATTGTTCACCTTGTCCAAACTTCATGACAAACTGTTACGAAAAGTGAAAAATTGAGAAGAAATATTGGGTCCGACCTACAAACAAAAACTGTAAAGGCTTAAATGAATTACAATCAGGATGCTTCACGAAGCCCTTTAATATCAAATTAGAATTTGATCGTTAATATGATGCTCCATATGTTCTATGAAAATCAACAGCATTCAATATCAGGTCCAAAAGAAAAAACCGAAATCAACAAAAGATTTCGGTCCCACTATAGACAAACTCGAAGGAAAGTCAGTTTGCCTGCAGTTTTTTATTTAAAAGCGTTTCAGTTGATTTCAGAAATCCGCTCCCTTTCCGCCGGCTGTCTGCCAAGCCAGTTATTCGGCAGGAGTGTCGCATATTTCTTCAATCCAATAAGGTTTCATTAAACTATGAAAAACCGTATAAATCGTGTTTGCTTACAGTTTTTCATTTAGGCTCTTTTCGTAAAGATTGTTGTTTTTAAAAACTAAACGATTTAAGGTGATTGGAGCGCAAGTGCGAGACTCCTGCGGGAGCAGCGGGACAGGTGAGACCCCACAGGCGTTTACGCCGAGGAGGCTCACCGCCCGCCCCGCGGAAAGCGAGCATCTGGAGGGGAAATCAACCACACAGCTTTACTTGGTAAATAGCAACAAAGTATGCGAAGCCTTTATTTAAAAACAGACCAGTTGATTGGAACGGAGGGTACGAGACTCCTGCGGGAAAAACCTGTCCAAGGGAGACCCCGCAGGCGCAAAGGCGCCGAGGATGCTCCCGGACCGCCCGCGGAAAGTGAGTGCCTGTAGCGGAAATCATTTTACAAACCCTAAAAAAGCATCCAAACCTTATTTTGTTGACTGAACCAAATTTCTAACCAGTCATGATTGTACTTGCTTACTTCCCTTTTTTTCATTGATGGCTTTTTGATCGATTTTTATATAGATGCGTTCCACTTCCATTTTGTCATGCAATAGAAGTTCGCGGTTTTCCTTTAGCAGTTCAGTATAAAATTTCCTTCTCCTAGACATTTTTTAATTCACCTCTCAAGTGATTGAATTCCTTTTGTAAAACAACGATCGGAAGCTCATATAGTTGTTTATTATATTTTTTAAAAATCCCTAATTTCAGAAGCTCTTGTATAAGTTCCTCTTTTTTTACTTCTCTCTTTGAACTTAATTGGGTAATCATCAAGGACCCTCCTTAACAAAAATGCTGACTTTCGGTATTTCGGACTGCCTAGCATCCGATCCCACATGCAGATTCTCCATTTCTTCCTATTGCTTCCCCATATAAGGGCATGCTCTGCAAAGTCTTCACTTTTCCTAAATTGTTCGTATGTATTGCTTTCATGGTGTATTTTCAATACTCGATCATATACATCAAATCCAAATTGCTTCATTTTATCGGAAAGGATATCTATCGCGGCGCACGGTTTCGAATGGGTCAAGTCGCCGGCACCAAAGAATGCGACCTTCCCTCCAGCAAAGTCCACCTGGTCAATTTCTTCATAAAACTCGTGTGCTTCATACGGTAAATCTTCAAGATTCCATGTATATAAACCAATAAAGGCCAAATCAAAATCCTTTAAAGCATCAACTTCAACAGTATCCAATCTTTCCATATATACTTCACAGCCGACAGCCTTCATTCTATTCTTTATGTTTATAGCCATCTTCTCGGTATTACCGGATAAACTGACATAACCAATGAATACCTTCATCTATATCACCTTCCTAATTGAGAATTAATTTCATTACACAGTTTACTATAAATGAAAATGATTCTCATTGTCAATTATTTGTTCCCTATATATATAATGCCGCTGGAACGTTTCTTCAAAAAAAGAGCACGTTTTACTCTTTAAGAGTAAACGCGCTCTTGGTTAATCCAGTATCCACCCTAAATCTTTGAATTAATAAAATTTCACAATATCTTCGAAAGGCAGTAACGTTTTTTCTCCTGGTTGTTCATTCGGCTCACCAAATGGCATTTGAGCTATCAATGACCATTTCCCTGGAAGATCCCAAGCCTTCATCACTTCTTCATCAATGATTGGATTATAATGTTGTAAAGATGCCCCTATACCTTCCGCTGATAAAGTCATCCATATTGCATACTGAAGCATAGCATTTCCTTGATGGGACCAATATGGAAACTGTTCTTTATAGGAGGGTGCTTTTTCTTGCATTTGTTCTATTGTTTCTTGATTTTCAAAGAATAGAATAGTACCCACTCCATCACGAAATCCTTGTAATCGTTCTGCTGTTGCCGCAAAGCTCTCTTCTGGAACACGGGAACGAAGTGTTTCTTTTACAATATCCCAGAACTTTTCATGCTCGTCATCCATCACTACCACCACTCGTCCACTTTGCATATTAAATGAAGTTGGTGCATGTAAAGCCGTTTTTAATACTTCATTCATTTTTTCTTTCGTAATATTTTCGTTCTTTTTCACCTTACGGATGGAACGGCGATTGATAATGGCTTCTTTTAAATTTGTTGTAGTTGCTGACATTTTGATTCCTCCAAATTATGATGTTTTTAATTTTTGGCTGTTTTCGCTTACTTTGTTGCTATTTTCCAAGTAAAGCGGTGTGGTTGATTTCCTCTCCAGATGCTCGCTTTCCGCGGGGCGGGCGGTGAGCCTCCTCGGCGTAAACGCCTGTGGGGTCTCACCTGTCCCGCTGCTCCCGCAGGAGTCTCGCACTTGCGCTCCAATCAACCTTAAATCGTTTCGTTTTAAAAACAACAATCTTTACGAAAAGAGCCTAATTTTTTTAATCCTCAAAAGGCTTTAGCAATTCCCCTTACCTTCACATTGCAAGCCCTCAAGTTCATTCCGTTCATTTTTTGCTTCTTCCTTCTCAATGACTTGCGCTAACCTTTCTTTACTGGCTAGTCCTTGAATCACTTCATCACCAATAATAAACGTTGGGACAGCCCTTATATCTGCTTCTTCATAAGCATGTTTCAGTGCTTCTTGGTGCACTTCCCGATACTTTCGTGACACTAATGCTTCTCTAAAAGCATCTACAGGAAGTTCAACTTCACCCGCTAATTTTGTCAATACTTCAATATCTTCAATATTTTGTTCCTCTTGAAAAAACGCTGTAAATACTCTGTTGTGGAACTCGTTCCCTTTTCCGTGCTCCTTTGCAAAATGGCACCCTTCGAACGCCAAATGTGTATATGGATGCGGGGAGACACGGGGTAAACGCATATCCACTCCAAGTTTTTTCGCAACAGGGAGAATGTAAGAATCCCATGAATTCAACTTATCGGGTTCATTCCATGGATCTATTTTGGAATGTGGACTCGGTCGCAATTCAAATGGCATCCATTCCACTTCTACATCCTTTTCCTCCATGATTTCATCCAAAGGACCTTTACCTAAAAAACAAAATGGACATATAAAATCAGAATACGCTTTAATTTTCACTGTCATTATATATTCCCTCACTTTTCATCATTGGCTAAACTTGTAACCGAATCAGTTACAATACAAACCAAAAAAAATATAACATTTTCACTAGCTGTAATCATTTTAGTTACAGGAGGAAAGAAAGTCAACCATTATTTTTAAAAAACTAAGAGCATGCACTATTTTACAGAAAAAAAAGTTTGTAAAGAAAGCGTTGCTTCTCTACAAACTTTTTATTATTACATTTCGATTTGTTCGTTAACGGGTTCTCTCTTTTTCTTTCTCTGTTTTTTCGATTTTTTATAGTGCAGCAATTCGTATATACATGGAATGACGATAAGTGTGAGCAGTGTAGACACAGCTAGCCCGCCAATGACAACGATCGCTAAACTTTGTGAAACCAAGCTTCCTGTTTCGGCTTTTTTATACAATAGGGGCAGCATGGCACAAATCGTTGCTACAGCCGTCATTATGATCGGACGGAATCTTGTAGCTGTCGCTTCGACGATCGCATCACGGATAATCATTTTTTCTTCGTTTTGTTTGACTCGATCCAGAAGCACAATCGCGTTTGTCACAACAACTCCAATTAACATGAGAGCACCCAGCAGTGCTGTAATATCGACTGGAATTCGGCTGATAACCAATCCTAATACCGCTCCAATGGCAGCGAATGGCAAGGAAAATAAAATGGCGATCGGTGCTTTGATCGATTTAAATGTTATAACCATGATTAAAAAGACAATGCCGATCGATATTAACATCGTAAGGAACAGATCGGAAAAATCATCTGTTTGCTGAGCACTGGCTCCCCCGACTAGAATATCTACATCATTCGGAATATCAAGTCCTTTGTTCTTCTCTTTATCTCCAAATATCTCAAGATTTATTTTACTTGCAATATCGGAAAGCTTAGCCGGATCGACCGTTGCGTTCAATTGAAGATACGTTTCCCCATCTTTATGGAACTGCGTTGTTGCACTCTCCTCGCTCTTTAAAGAAGCGACCTTTGACACTGGGGCTAAACCGCCATCTGTCATGATCGGAATGTTTTTTAAATCCTCTGGTTTTTTAGGATCTAAGATCGGTTCAAGGACGACAGGGGTCTGCTTATCCTGTAAAGTTATATTTCCGATAGGCGTTTTATTAAGCATGATACCTAATTGTTGACCGATTTGTTCTGTATTGCCTTTAGCCGGATCTACCTTGAATGAATAAATGGTTTTCTTTTCGTCTTGGTTCGTTGTTACTTCTTCAATTCCTTTAATATCCTGTATACTTTCTTTTACCTTATTGGCTGTCAGTTCCAAATCTTCAACATTACTGCCAACCACATCTATCGTAATGTTCGTCTTTGATGCCCCCATCATAAAGGAAGAGGCTTGTGCCGTAAGTTTCGCATCAGGATAGTTTTCTTGTTCCTTTTCCATTTTTTTCAGGATCGAATCTACATTTGCTTTATCCTTTACCAGGATGCCGAAAATCGCTTCCGTCGGTGATGTGACTTCCCCATATTGTGCTGATTCTGCAGAGTTTCCTAATTGCATGAAAATATTATCTACTTCACCCATATCCTGCATCGTTTCTTCGAGTTCAATCGCTTTTTCCTTCACTTTTTCATAGGGCTGATCATTTGGATAAGTTAATGTCACGGAGACATAGTCTGCTGAAGAATTATCAATCGCCCCTTTTGGCATGGCAAAATATGTACCAATGGAACCGACAAACAACAGCATAGCAATAATCAAGACAACCCATTTATGGTTTAGTGACCAAGTAACGAGCTTGGTAAAACGCTTGGCCGGGCGATGTTTTGGCAGCTTCGTCCTTTTCAGCAATCCTGCACTCATTAACGGGACAACCGTTAATGCCACGATTAAGGAAGCCAGTAAAGAATAAGTGACAGTCAAAGCGAAAGGAAGAAGAAACTCTTGAAGCCCTCCATTCAATAAGGCAACCGGAAGGAAAACGGCTACAGTCGTAAGGGTTGAAGCTGTTATCGCCACTCCCACTTCTTTCGTTGCATCCATCACCAATTCAATTGAAATCTTCTCCTGCTGCATTTTCCGGAAAATATTTTCAATAACAACAATACTATCGTCCACCAAGCGCCCGATCGCTACAGCTACACCGCCCAGCGTCAAAATGTTCAGCGTCACTCCCGACAATGACAGCAAAAATAACGTAAAGCCAAGAGATAGCGGTATGGATACGATTGTAATGAATGTAGATCGTACATTCCGTAAAAAGACCATGATTACAATCGTGGCGAATAGCGCTCCCAGCAGAACTTCTTTTACCATCGTCTGAACGGAAGTCTCCACCATATCAGCTGTAGATAAATAAATGATCGATTTCTGGTCGCTATACTTTTCATTAATTTTTTTCGCTACTTTTTCAACCTCTTTACTGATTGTGACAGCATTTGATTGACTGTCCTTGATAATGCTTAAATCAATGCTTTCCTTTCCATTAAAACGACTGATGAGGTTGCCATCCTTCGCTTCTTCAACTTTTGCTATCTCTGCAAGTTTGACGTTCGGGGTGACCTTTAACGCTTTTAATTTTTCAATACTTGTTAAATCCCCGATAACCTTGATGTTACTTGCCTTCCCATCAATCACTTTTTCACCTACGGCCAAAGCTGCATTCTGACCGTTAAGTACGTTCATGACATCTTGAATGGAGACTTTCTTTTTAGCCAATTCTTCATTATCCACCTTGACCGAAAGAACGGATTGGGAAACTCCAAATGTCTGTACATCGGAAACCCCTTTAATATCTTTATACAGAGGCTCTAATTCTTTCTTGGTAAAGTCTATATTTTCAGCTGTTAATCCATCCTTAAAAGTAACGGAAACAAATGAAATGGGAATCATAGATGTATTTAACTGTGTAACAGTAGGCTTTGCCATGCTTTGTGGCAAAGCTACACTGCCTAAAGCCTCTTGAACATCAAGTTTTGCTTGCTTCATATCCGATCCGGCTTCAAAGAATAGATCTACTTTTGAAAACCCGTCTCCCGTTGTGGAGTATATGGAACTCTTTCCCTTAACTCCAGTGACCGCTCTTTCAATAGGTTCTGTAACTTGTGCTTCCATCGTTTTCGAATCGGTGCCCTGCCCCATTGTGATAATCGTAACTTGTGGATTATCAGCAGATGGTAAAAATTCCATCGGCAGCTTAAAATAACTGACAACTCCTATCAACAAAATAAATATGGTTACCAATGAAACGGCAGCCTTGTTCTTAAACGACCACTTAGTAAAAAACTCCACGTACTAATCACCCCTGAATAAAATTTAAAAGAAAATAATTCCATTTAAAATCTTACCATATATTACTAGTATTTAAACGTTAATTTTTTATTGATTTTTATATTTTTTTATGTCTCTCTATGTGAAGAGCTGTTTTCCACATAAAAAAGGCTGCCGCAGCAGCCTCCAGTTTTTAGACAAAAGGAGTTCAATCTAAATGTTAAAACAAAGTTGATTGGAACGTAAGGTACGAGACTCCTGCGGGAAAAGCGTGGCCAGGGGAGACCCCGCTGGCGCGAAGCGTCGAGGAGGCTCCCGGACCGCCCGCGGAAAGCGAGTGCCTGGAGTGGAAATCAACGTTCAAATAGCACAACCTAAAAAAATGCAAACAAACTCGATTATTTATATCCTTTGAAAAAAAGCATAACGATAGCCAAAACCATTACCCCGATAAACAATAACGGGCCGATGCCCGAGCTATACACGAAGTATACTTTGATGTGGCGAAAAAGGAGCACGACAAGAAATAGGAATAACAGGAAACACAAAATGATGATCAGAGCGGTATTTTTATTCCGATACAAGTAACCAGCCCCATTTTAAAATAGCTTTTTCATGCGATTGCATGCCATCAACGAATTCCGTTAAGAAACAATATGCAGACCACGTTTTGTACTATTCTGTAATATATCAAATAAAAAAGGGCTGCCGCAGCAACCCTTTTCTTCGAAAACCGTACATACGGTATAAATGAGACTACATTTCCTGAAGTTCATTGACCGTTACGAACGTATACCCTTCGTTCGTTAACTCCTGCAAGATCCCTTCAATCGCTTGAAGTTCTTTCCCCGTATCATCATACATCGGGTGCATCAGGATGATCGAACCTGGTTTTATATTTTCCTTCACATACTTCACTTTGTCAGAAGCAGTAGTGTAATAGCTATCTGGTTCCAGATTCCAGGTAATGGTCTCTCTATCATTTTCATTTAAATAATAAGGCAGACCTATGATTTTTTTCCCGTTTGGTGGCCGGACGTCAATTTCACCCTTATATCCGGAGTCCTGAATTAATTTATCCGTTTTCTCGATTTCCGCCTTGATAAAAGAAGGCGATTTAAAAACCATTCGCTTGTGGGAATATGTGTGATTCCCAATCTGATGTCCTGCTTCCGCTATTTTTCCAGCTTCCTCTGGGTATTTTTCGATTTCGTTACCAATCAGGAAGAAAGTAGCTTTTACATCGTATTTTGCCAATAACGGAAGGATCTGATTCACATTCTTCGATGGTCCATCATCAAATGTCAAAGCGACCACTTTTTCATTCGTCTCGACATTATCCGTCAATCCTCCGAATACCTGATATGTTCTCGAATTCATTAATTTATACGTACCAAGTAATAGCAGGAAAACAACCACGATTCCCAATCCAATGAATGTCAGTTTCTTTTTCATGCAAATACCTATCTTTCTATAAGTTTTTAATCCAATGACCTATTATAGCAAATCACTGAACGAAAACACTTATTGTTCACTTCCGTCACTTTACATGTATCAATTCAAAGCGCTCACACACAAGTAGCATATCTTCTTTAAAGGTGTGCCCGATCTTGTCCAATTGTTCTTTCAGCCATTTTTCATGAGCCTCCCACCAGTATGTATAGGTTCGATCTCCTTCCCCTTCTGCAATCGCAAACTCTTCGCTCACTTCATTCATGGGCAATACTTCGACTTTCACTGTTTGGATGATGGCTAAGGGCTCATCCTCACTACTTAAAATAATGCTGTAATCACCTACGGATGGTAATGGTTCATTTTCCTCTTCATAAAAAACATACCCAGAGCACGTAGCCGTTTTCATCCCATCCATCACTAATTGAGCCAACTGATCGGGATCAGCCCCGAATTGCCATGCACTGACTGCCT
Organism: Brevibacillus sp. JNUCC-41; assembly: GCF_014844095.1. Lineage (NCBI taxonomy): Bacteria > Bacillati > Bacillota > Bacilli > Caryophanales > Bacillaceae > Peribacillus > Peribacillus sp. JNUCC41. The sequence continues at coordinate 575,600 of NZ_CP062163.1, forward strand.
GGGGTTTTTCTTCATCTTTCCCCTGCCAAAATTCATTCCAATATAATTCCGCTTTGACATTCATTCTATGATTCTCCCATTCTGTTTTGACATAAAACAGATATAAATGATTATTATTCTTGAAGTTTTCGCCCATTTGTCATTCGCTTTTTTTACTTCTGTTTTTCATTTATATCTGTTCCCATTCACTTAAATACATACGATTCTTGATTTTTTGGGGATTCTCCATTTTACTAATAAACTCCAAACTGTTTCCGTCTGGATCATTAAAGTGAATTTTAGCGTGGGCATATTCCCCGTGAGGCATCACGAAAGGTTCTATTGGTTTAAATCCAAAAGCCTCTCTTGGCGCATAGCCCCTATCTTCAAGCCATGCGACTGAGCTCTTTAGATCTTCCAATGATACTTGAAAAGCGATATGCCGTAGGGAGGGATGATACTCAACTTCCACTTTTTCCGTTTCCCAAAGCCCCAACCAACTTTTGTCCTTTTCAATCCATAGAAATGCCAGGTTGTCTTCAATCTTATGATCTAACTGTAAACCAAGCCCCTCATAGAATTCGATGGAACGTTTCAAATCACGAACCGGTAAATGTGCTTCATATAAACCTCTTATCATTGAAAAACCACCTTTTGTCAGTTCTATCTCCCAAGAAGCTTCCCTGGTTCAATCCCTTTATCCTATTGTTCTACGGGGCAATTCTATTTCCCCAGTTATCAACAAGGTGATGATGATCACCCAAAATATAAAGAATGATGAGGAAAAAACCAAAGAAATGATCGGGATCATTTTTTTCTCGGTTTTCTTCAAAATTCCTATGACAGAGAGGGCGATGCCGGCAATCGTAAGGAAAAAAGTTATATAATCACCCGTCATGCTCCCGGTATTTGCCATTCTAATAGGTGTAATAAAAACAGTAAAAAAACAAATGATTCCAATGATGAATGAAGTAAAACTGATTACACCGTACCTCTTCTGAATACATGCTTCGTTTTCCATCGAGCACACCCTTTCATCAAGAATCCTGCGCATCTATTAATATCTCACAAATAATTTTAACATATACTACCAGACAAATTGTTGTGCACAGAAAAAGGGGTCAAAAGACGGTGAATTAAAGCTTCATTTTCATGCCTTCATGAGTGGCGTTGAATCCTAAACGTTCATAAAATCGCAGCGTTTCTTCCCGCTTTTTATCGGTCGTCAGCTGAATGATATGGCAGCCCCGCTTCCGGGCACGGTCAATCGCATATTGAATCAACTTGCTTCCAATGCCTTTCCCTCGTTCTGAAGATGCCGTCCGAACCCCTTCGATCGTTGCTCTCCAACCGCCTTGATGGGTAATATATGGAGTGAACGTGATTTGCTGCACCCCAACGATTTCCTCACCAAGACATGCTACGATCAATTCATTATTCTCATCTGCATCAATGGATGCAAATGCTTTTAGATAGCTTTCAGGAAGTGGATTTTCATAGCGTTCCCTTTCCCTCCCCAACACATCATCCGCTAGCATCCGTACTATTTCACTTAAGTCTTTTACCGTCGCATTCCTGAATGTTACCATGATATCCCTCCTGTACAGTATTGCTCTTTTTTCATTATGCTGGTTAACCGATCGTTCATTAATAACTTCAACTAAAAGTTAGGCGGTCCTCTTTTCTGGAGGAAAAAAATTGGACCAACAAAAAAGGACCCCTTTTAAAAGGAAGTCCTTCTTAAGTAACATCATTATTAGGTAATTGGCGCAGGATTGAACAGGGCAAAATCATTATGCAGGCCCCAATGCTCTGCCCAGGTTTTCTTTTTACCGCTGGCCACTTCCAATATGAGGTGAAACATTTCCCACCCGACATCCTCTATGGTTGCTTCACCTGTAGCGATAGTTCCTGCATTTATATCAATCAGATCTTTCCATTGCTCGGTCAATGTATTTCTTGTAGATACTTTGATGACGGAAGCCATTGCCAGGTTATAAGGTGTGCCTCTTCCGGTTGTAAAAACTTGAAGGTGCATGCCGGAAGCGAGCTGCAGCGTTCCGCAAACGAAGTCACTAGCTGGTGTAGCTGCAAAAATCAGCCCTTTTTCCGTTGCTTTTTCACCTGGAGCCAGTACGCCTGAAATGGGGCTGCCTCCGGATTTGGCAATGGAGCCTAATGATTTTTCCACTACATTGGCCAATCCGCCTTTTTTGTTTCCTGGAGACGGATTGGCACTTCGATCGGCATCACCTAAAGCCAGGTAGTTATCATACCAATCCATTTCCTTTATTAACGCTCTCCCCACTTCTTCATTCACTGCACGGGGCGTCAATAGATGAATCGCATCCCGTACTTCTGTGACTTCAGAAAATAGAACGGTTGCCCCTGCCCTAACTAACAGATCTGTAGCATATCCCACTGCAGGGTTAGCTGTCACACCAGAAAATGCATCACTTCCTCCACACTGCGTGCCGATGACTAATTCGGAAACCGGAAACGTCTCCCGCTGCCTGCGGTTCAACTTGATTAAACGTTCCTCGGCCATTTCGATAATGGATTGGACCATTCCCGCAAATCCATGCTGATCCTGAAGGGAAATGATATCTGAATCGTCCCCGCTTGGATTTATTCTCATTGGAGACAGTTTTTCACACCCCAATCCAACTACCAAGGCTTCCCCGCCGAAATTCGGGTGTTTCGCAAGGTTCTGTATCGTGCGAATGGGAATGACCGCTTCCGGTACATTGATTGCGACACCGCACCCATAGTTGTGATTTATGGCGACAACATCATCAACATTGGGATACCTCGGGAGAAGCTCTTTTTTTATCCGGTTCACGACGAAATCCAGCACGCCCACTACACATTGAACGCTTGTTGTAATGCCTAATATATTCTTGGTTCCAACACTGCCATCTTCATTGCGGAATCCCTGAAATGTATAACCTTCAAGCGGGGGTAAAACTTCGGGTATATCATTTGCTACCGGCAATTCCTTTAAATCCGGAGAAGCCGGAAGCATCACCAATGACTCGTCAATCCAACATCCCTTACTGATTGATTCAGCCGCATGGCCGATAACTTCCCCATAGCGGATGATGGCTTCATTCTCGACTATATCCATTAAAGCCACTTTGTGGCCTTGTGGTACTCTTTCTTTCAATTCAAGCCCACAAGGGAAAACGGTTCCTTGATCCAGGCCCCCCGTATTAACCACGATGGCGACATTGTCTAGCCTATTTACCTTAATATAAAGCGGTACCTCCGTCAGCTGCGTTTTCGTATCCACTTTACCAACCCTTTCAATATAATAAAGCTAGCATACTTGTCTGTTATGGATATAAATGTAGCTTTTTAAATGGCTTCAATTATATTCCTTATGCTATTGGGAATCTTCATTTTTCAAAAGTTCGTTTTCTTTTAATTTGAGTGTTTTCGCATACTTTGTTGCTATTTACCAAGTAATGCGGTGTGGTTGATTTCCCCTCCAGATGCTCGCTTTCCACGGGGCGTGCGGTGAGCCTCCTCGGCCTTTCACCTGTCCCGCTGCTCCCGCAGGAGTCTCGCATTTCCACTCCAATCAACCTTAAATAGTCTCGTTTTAAAAACAACAATCTTAACGAAAAGAGCCTTTAATTTTTAGCTATCAATACGATTCTTTCAGGTTTATTTACTATGAAAATGCAGGATAGAGCTCCTATGAGCAATACACCATGCAACCACGCACATTGGTTTTTTTAGGATGTTCAGTCTCATTGCTGATGCGTTGTCATACGCTTCCTCTTTATTTCGCTTAATTTTTCAGAAAAATTTAATATCTTTTATTTTTACTCTTCGTAATAAAGTAAGGGCTTAGATAAAGTGATGAAAGCAAATGAATTTTATCGCAGTCTGCCATATCATGATTGGAATGCGATTTCATCATTGAACTTCCTTCCAGGTTCATTAACTTCATAAGTTCTTTAATCATTCATTCGAAAGCGTTATCCATTGATCGCATTCACGTTATATTATTTTACAAACACCGTTTTAATGGATGTAAAAAACTCTTTTGCTGCTTCTCCTTGTTCCCTGGAGTGGGAACTGGAGTTTTTCATGCCGCCAAATGGCGCCTGCAATTCAACGCCTGCGCTCTCAGCGTTGACCCTGATCAATCCGGCTTCCATATCGTTAACAAATGAAAGCAAGTGTTGGATATTGGCTGTAAAAATCGAAGCACTAAGACCGTATTCGACGCTGTTCGCAAGTTGCAGGGCTTCATCAACTGAATCAGCTTTCAATAAAGCAATCACCGGACCAAAGATTTCTTCCTGTACAATTGTCATATCTGACGTACAGTTATCAAAAATCGTAGGCTCTACATAAAAGCCATTAGCCTGAGTGCCTTTTTCAGCACGCTTTCCGCCAGTTAGAAGTGCAGCGCCTTCCTCGACTCCCTTTTCGATATAAGAAAGAACCGTATTTAATTGATTTTCGCTAGCGCATGGTCCCATCCATGTCCCGCTATCCAATCCATCCCCGATGGAAATGCCTTTCGTTTCTTTCACCAGCAGCTGCTTGAACTCTTCATAAACTTCAGCTGCAACGATGACACGGCTTGTCGCGGTACATTTTTGCCCCGTCGAGCGAAACGCGCCGGTAATGACTGCTTCTACAGCCAGATTTAGATCCGCATCCGCTGCAACGATGACCGGGTTTTTCCCGCCCATTTCAAGCTGGTATTTCGCTCCGCGTGCTATCGCCGCTTGTCCAATCCTTTTCCCAACGCCGTTTGAGCCGGTAAAGGTAATGCCGTTTATATCTTCGTGATCGGCGATGCCCTGCCCGATGACACTGCCCGGCCCTGTGACCATATTGATAACACCCGCCGGTAGACCGGCTTCTTCAAAACACTCCATGATCTTCGCACAGGTGATGGCCGTCTCGGTGGCTGGCTTCACCACAATCGTATTCCCATAAACGAGAGCAGGAGCCATCTTCCAGATCGGGATGGCGATTGGGAAATTCCAAGGTGTAATGACACCCACTACACCAAGCGGGACACGTGTCGTGAACATAAGCGCTGAACTGTCGGTGGATGGAATGACATCCCCCACTTTACGCATTCCTTCTCCTGCATAGTATTTCAGGATCGCAATACCGCGTGCCGTTTCCCCTTTTGTTTCCGCAAAGGTCTTACCCATTTCCCGTGTTGCACATTCTGCGATTTCATCAATCCGCTTTTCAAGAATATGCGCTACTTTATATAGATACTCCCCGCGCTCTGAACCAGCTAGTTTGCGCCATTTATCTTTCGCCTTTTTCGCCGCTTCCACTGCCAGGTTCAAATCTTCCTTGGCAGATTTCTGTACATATCCGACAATTGCCTGATTATCTGCCGGGTTTAAACTTTTTTCAACTTCATTTGAAATGGAAGCAACCCATTCACCGTTAATATAGTTAAGATACGTTTTTGTTTGAACTGTAGTTATCATCTATAATCCCGCCCTTATTAGATTGATTGAATTGGTGTTTCTTTTGGAAAACGATCTAAAGCATTCTCTAATATCGTTTGCATTTCTGCATAATGTTCTTTTTCCACCGGAAGAATTGGTAATCTGACTGTTTGCCCAACTGGCATTCCCATAATCTCCATACCTGCTTTAATGAGAGAAACGGCATACCCTTTTCGCTGACGGCGAATATTATTGATTGGCATGATGACCTGTTGGTAAATTTCTTTGACCGTTTCTTGATTTCCGCTCAAAATGCCATTATAGAATTTTCGTGAGATGTGCGGAATGTAATTGGATATCGCAGATGAGTAAGAGTCAAAGCCGAGTGGAACGTAGGCCGACATGGTAACTTCCGCAAGCGGCATTCCGTTCAGCCAGCCGAAACGCTTTCCGAAGGTATATGTAAGAAGTCCATTCAACTCCATATTGCCTAGACCGTCTTTGACGCCGACCACCTGCGGGACCTCCGCGAGCGCTTCCAAAGTTGAAATTGAAAGTGAAACATTATCACGCTGATATACTATGGAATTCAAGTCTGTACTCTCTGCGATCGCTTTGAAATAAGCCGCCAGACCTGCCTGTTCTCCAGTAACAAGATATGGAGGTAATATTAAATATCCGTCTGCCCCTTTATCCGCTGATATTCTGGCAAGTTCCAGGGAAGTTTGAATATTCCCGCCTACCCCTGTGTATACAGGGACTTTTCCAGCCGTGACGGATACGGCCACCTCAACCATCGCTTCATATTCCTCTTTACTTAATGATGGATATTCCGCTGCTGCACATGCTACGAAAATAGCCTCGAGTCCTTCATCTAGTAAAAATTGGATATTTCGGGCGAGTGCATTTTCATCAAGCTTATTACTCGTTGTAAATGGTGCCACGGGAAATCCGAGGATCCCTTTAGGCGCCTTGCGAATTTTATTCATCTTGTATTCCCCCTTGTGTATTATTGTTTTATTGTAAGACAAATACACCTTCTGGTCAATCGTATTTTTTTTATTTTCTGAAAAATCAACCCACCACCTTATCCCATAATAATTTCGCTTCAAATATATACAAAAAAGCACGATCATTAAGGAGCTAAAATGAAAAAAGATTTATAAAAAAAGCGATTGACAAACAATTTTATTTGTCTTACCATTGGACAAAACTAAATATTAAGAATTTTCACGAAGGGAGACGCAGCCGACATTGTAAGCGGTAACAACCAAAAAGTATAATTAAATACGTTTAAGGAAGTGAGTATATGAACGCTGAAGAAAAAGTTTTTCAAACATCTCCTAAACTGCCGTATGCCCAGAAAAAAACACGGACACGATGGTTCATTGTCTTCATGCTATTTTTGGTTACAGCTCTGAATTATGCGGATCGTGCGACGCTATCAATCGCAGGTACGGACATGTCTGGTCAGCTTGGTCTCGATTCAGTCATGATGGGCTATGTTTTCTCCGCTTTTGCATGGTCTTACGTAGCTGGACAAATTCCGGGTGGATGGCTTTTGGACCGTTTTGGCTCAAAAAAAGTTTACTTTTGGAGTATCACGCTATGGTCTACCTTTACGCTTTTACAAGGGTTTATCGGATTTCTCGGCTCTGCCGGAACGGCTGTCATGGTATTGTTCGGACTGCGTTTTTTAGTTGGATTGGCAGAGGCTCCTTCCTTCCCGGCCAACAGCCGCATCGTTGCTACCTGGTTCCCAAGCCATGAACGCGGAACCGCGGCTGCCACTTTCAATTCAGCCCAGTATTTTGCAACCGTCCTCTTTGCACCGATCATGGGTTACATTACGTATAAGTTTGGTTGGGAATACGTCTTCTTCTTTATGGGCGCTTTAGGAATCATCGTCGCTTTCTTCTGGCTGAAAACGATATATGGCCCAAAGGAACATCCGCGCATCAACAAAGCTGAGCTTGAATATATCGAAGCAGGCGGCGCTTTGATCAATATGGATCAAACCACTGCAAAAAAGGAAGAAAAGAAAGGCGTCAACTGGAATAATATTAAGCAGCTTTTATCAAACCGTATGCTGTTAGGTGTTTATCTCGGTCAATATTGCATTACAACGTTAACGTACTTTTTCCTGACATGGTTTCCTGTGTACCTTGTACAAGAAAGAGGGATGACCATTCTTGAAGTTGGACTCGTCGCTTCCCTTCCAGCCATTTGTGGGTTTTTTGGCGGCATTCTCGGAGGGACATTCTCGGATTTCTTGTTACGGAAGGGATTCTCATTGACTGTCGCACGAAAAGTGCCCATTGTTGTGGGGATGGTTCTATCGATGAGCTTGGTAGCTGCAAACTATGTAGATACGGAATGGGTGGTTATATTCGTTATGGCCCTTGCGTTTTTCGGTAAAGGATTTGGGGCACTCGGCTGGGCGGTAGTGGCCGATACCTCACCAAAGGAAATGTCCGGTGTCAGTGGCGGGCTCTTCAACACATTCGGTAACATTGCAGGCATTACAACACCGATTATCATCGGATACATCATTGCCACGACAGGATCATTTAATGGGGCGCTGGTCTTCGTATGTGCCAATGCTCTTGTCGCAGTCTGCAGCTATTTATTCCTTGTTGGTGAAATCAAACGTGTAGAGTTAAAATCATAGTCAACTAAATATTCTGGTAGGGGGAAGAATCATGAACGATCAAATGCTTAAGGATCATGTAAAAATCGGCACACCGGTAATTTCAGAAATGAGCGTTATTCCAGTTGCTGGCCATGACGGCATGCTGCTGAATTTGAGCGGTGCCCATGCTCCTTATTTCACCCGGAACATTGTCATTCTGAAGGACAATGCGGGTAATACAGGTGTAGGTGAAGTTCCCGGAGGCGAAAAAATCCGCCGGACGCTCGAAGATGCCAAACAATTGGTTGTCGGCCAGTCCATTGGGACATACAACAACATTCTGAATACCATCCGTAAGCAGTTCGCGGACCGGGATGCGGGAGGCCGCGGCCTTCAGACGTTCGATCTCCGTATAGCCATCCATGCCGTAACAGCATTGGAAGCGGCACTTCTGGATTTAGTCGGCCAATATTTAGGTGTTCCAGTTGCAGCCCTTCTCGGCGAAGGACAGCAGCGTGATAAGGTGGAAATGCTGGGCTACCTATTTTATGTAGGTGACCGCAATAAAACGGATCTTGGTTATTTAAGCGAGCCTGAAGCGGAAGATGATTGGATTCGCCTCCGTCATGAGGAAGCGCTCACACCTGAATCAATTGTCCGCTTGGCCGAAGCCGCCCACTCTCGCTATGGATTCAATGATTTTAAACTGAAAGGCGGAGTTTTGCGCGGGGAAGAAGAAATCGAAGCGGTGACGGCTCTTGCGGAACGCTTCCCTGAAGCCAGGATCACCCTTGACCCAAATGGCGGCTGGATGCTTAAGGATGCGATTGAACTTTGCCGGGATCAATATCATGTCTTAGCCTATGCGGAGGATCCATGCGGAGCGGAAAATGGTTTTTCCGCCCGGGAAATCATGACGGAATTCAGGCGCGCAACGGGCCTTCCGACCGCTACTAATATGATTGCAACGGACTGGAGGCAAATGGGGCACTCCATTCAACTTCAATCCGTGGACATCCCTCTTGCCGATCCACATTTTTGGACGATGCAAGGCTCCGTCCGTGTCGCTCAAATGTGCAACGACTGGGGATTGACATGGGGATCACACTCGAATAATCACTTTGACATTTCGCTTGCCATGTTTACACACGTTGCTGCGGCCGCACCAGGAAAAATCACTGCGATCGATACCCATTGGATTTGGCAGGATGGGCAGCGTTTGACGAAAGAACCTTTTAAAATAGTCGGCGGTATGGTCGATGTCCCTTCCAAGCCCGGACTTGGAATTGAAGTGGATATGGAACAAATCGAGAAGGCACATCAGCTTTATAAACAAAAAGGACTTGGTGCCCGTGATGATTCAATGGCGATGCAATACCTGATCTCCGGATGGGAGTTCAATCCAAAATCACCTTGCCTTGTCAGATGATTTTTTCCAACAATGCGTGCGTCTCTCTCTTTAGAGCGGCGCATTTTACTTTTTTTGGGTATGGCTCTTCCCTTCCTTACATGCAAATAAGTGTATTATATTATATAATTAGTCTTACAGTATGAATACATATAGGATTTAACAGAAAAGGGGTTACACAATGGAAGAATCGTCAAAGAAATTAGGCGTACAATCGGTACATCGCAACACTCTTTCACAACAAGTCGTGGATCAAATCGTGCATCTGCTCGTCAGCGGACAAATGAAAGCAGGCGACAAACTGCCTCCTGAAATGGAACTTATGAAAGAACTTGAAGTAAGCCGGCCTGTTTTACGGGAGGCACTCAGTGCACTTGATACACTAGGAGTCATTACACGGAAAACGCGTGAAGGAACCTTTTTTAACGATAAAATCGGTACACATCCATTCTCTGTCATGCTGGCGCTGGCTACGGATAATTTACCAGCGATCATCGAAGCGCGAATGGCATTGGAGTTGGGACTGGTAACTATGGCTGCCGAGAAGATCACAGACGAACAACTGGAGAAACTGCAAGTTACGATTGACACGATTGCCAATAGTGAAGACAACGATTATGGAGAGGCCGATAAAGAATTCCACAAGATCATTGCTTTAAGTGCGAACAATCCCATTATTGAAGGCATGATCGATTCCTTATTGATTACCCATAATAAAATAAATAGCCTGATACAATTCAGGGAACGGGAACTGACTGTAAAGTATCATAAAGCCATCTATGCGGCACTTGCAGCACATGATCCACATGAAGCATTCAGTCAAATGTACAAGCACCTTGATTACGTCCGTCAGAAAGTCCTTCAATATTCTCACGCAAATTAATGTATCGTTTGTGTGGAAGATGGATGGACGTAATCGCAGTGATCCAATTTCATAGGGAAAGTGGATTTTTTCAGGGAACCTATTTTGCTTCCAAGATTTCAGAGTTCAACTTATCTTTTAAATCCAATTGATAGCATCATTCTTATTGAGAAAAAACTGGATAGTAGTTGATCTATCCAGCCCCCACTTATCCACTTTCGATTGAAATGAAAATGATCCCCGATGAAGTCGAAACCTCCCGATCCCCATCCAAGTCTCCACTCAAAAAAATGCATCCCTGCTTACTAGCAGGAATGCATGAATCAGTCCCAAGTTCTCTTGACCATCCTCTTGTTCATTTACGGCTTAATATGCACTCCAACCAGCATCTGCCGTGATGACCGTGCCATTAACAAAACTGGAATCGTCTGAAGCAAGGAACAAAGCCACTTTAGCGATTTCCTCAGGTTTGCCATTGCGTGGATTGATGGCCATACCCAATTGTTGGCGAGAGATGCCGAACTCATTGATGCTCGTCATGCTGGAACCGATGTTGGTTTCAACCCCGCCTGGTGCTATTGCATTGCAGCGAATCCCTTTATTGGCATACATGAAACCCGTGTTTTTTGTGAACCCAACCACTGCGTGCTTAGAGGCAGTGTATGCTGCGCCCGCTCGAGCACCGTGCAAACCGCCAGCAGAAGCAATATTGATGATGACCCCTTTTTGTTTTTCCAAAAAGATCGGCAATACTTTTCTAGTCGAACGCATGACGCTTGTCGTGTTAATGGCAAAAATCCGATCCCACCTAGAATCTTCAATGTCTCCAGCAGGTTCCATGCCATCCATGATACCCGCGTTATTCACCAAAATATCCACCGTACCATACGTACTTACCGTGGTATCGATCAAATGTTGAATATCTTCCTCCACCGCTACGTTCGTTTTAATGGCAAAAGCCATACCGCCATTCGCCTTTATTTCTTCTACCGTCTCATTCGCACCATCAAGATTTAAATCCGATACGACGACTTTAGCCCCTTCTCTAGCATAATCTATAGCGATTTGTTTCCCCATGCCGGATGCTGCGCCTGTCACTACTGCAACTTTGTCTTGTAATTTCATTTGAACTCCCCCATTCATTCTAGTGAAGTGATACTTATCGTACAGATGTTCATTAACTTACTTCCTTTATAGTATAATTAGTTTCAATAGGCTTATACAATCAGCAAATGATGACCTTGATGTTGAACAATGAACAAAAAGTATTCATTATGTTCATTAAAAGCACAATAACCAACAAAGGGTGAAGAAAATGTCCAATAATAACACTGGGATTGATAGAAGGATCAGGAAATCCAAACTGGCTTTGAAAGATTCTCTCATATCATTAATGCAAAACAAGGATTTCAGGGAAATATCGATTACTGACATTGTAGAACGCGCCGACCTTAATCGAGGTACATTTTACAAACACTATCAGTATAAAGAGGAACTGCTTGAAGAGGTCATGGAGGATGTAATTGCGGATTTGATCATATCTTACCGGGAACCTTATAAAAATGTTGAAACTTTCACCATCAATGAACTAACAGCTTCAGTGGTCAAAATATTTGAACATGTAGCTAATTATGCAAACATTTATACCCTCATCCTAAAGTCGAATGCATGGCCTACTTTACTGGAAAGGATTTGTGATGAATTAAAGAAACTTCCATTGGAAGACCTAGAAGATTACCGGCCGAATCCCAAGATCAATACAGAACTTGCCTCCAGTTACCAAGCATATGCGATATTAGGCATGATCATCGAATGGGTCAACACCGGCTTTAAATACAGCGCTGACTATATGGCTGAACAGTTACTGGAAATCATTAATAATAAATCGGTAAATGCCGTCTATAAAATAAACCATACATTTAAGCAGGAATAAGAGGGCTGCATCGGCACCCCTCCTTCTCATTAATACGCCTGCCCTTTGGAAAGAAACCTTGTTACGGTAGACAAGAAAGCTGATAAATTATCTTCATGCACAAAGTGTCCTGCATCCTCTATCGTCACCAATTCGCAATTCGGAATAAGCTCGGAAACTTCCTGCAATTTATTTTGGGGGATATGGCTCGACCCTCCCCCTATAACAAGCGTCGGAATCATAATATCGGTAAGGCGTGCCCACCATTCGGGTTCGGGTTCATTAAGCTGCTGTAGGATCGAAGGCACAACCTGCCAATCAAACGGCAGAGGGCCAGAAGGTTGGGAAGGAATCTCTATTGGTTCATCCGAGAAAGGTGGAGGCGTATCTTCGACAATCAACCTATCTATCCTCGAAGGAAAAGATTGCGAAAAAAGATAGGAAACTGTCCCTCCCATGGAATGCCCTATTAGGGAAAACCCTTCCAAATTCAGCGCATCCGCAAAATGAAGCAAATCATCGCACATCAATTCGAAAGTGTATGTACTAGTTCTCGCACTCCCACCGTGTCCCCGTTGATCTAGAGCCAATACACGATAATTTTCACCTAATGCGGCAGCCACTTGATCCCATGACTCTGCACTTTTGCCCAGCGCATGAAGAACAACAACCGGCGGTGCAGAAACATCCCCGCTCTCCCGGTATTGAAACGTGTGTCCATTCAATTCAATTTGATTAACCCGTATTTCCATCTCCATTCATCTCCTAGGATCTGCATTGGTCTTTTGAACCCGATCTATTTAAGAAAACCTCCTAAAATACTATGTTCACGATAATTAAATTATACTTTTTATGCCTTGACCCATTAATTCGCCCTAACAGCTATTCATTCCTGTCTTAATCCGATTATTTCGACCTTTCCCACATTTATTGATCCTTTGGTCTGGCGGATTTGGCGGCCGCGAAGTAATCCATGACAAATAACCGAAATTGCTTGGCTACTGGGGTGAAGTAGCGTTTTTCTGACCAGCCGAGCCCTATCGTTCTTTGACAAGCAGGTTCGGTTATCCGGATTTTATGGGATAATGAACCGGTTTGATGAAGCCATGTCAGCTCGGATACGAAGGCGACTCCCAACCCTTTCCTGACAAGGTCCGAGATGACAGCAGGTTCATCTCCTTCAAATGCGATGTGCTGGACGAATCCCGCTTCGAGGCAAAATTGATCGGTGAGGCTGCGGAACCCGAAGCCTGTGTTCATACTGATGAATGGTTCATCTTTCACTTCTTGAAGTGTAATGCTTTCCCTGCCTGCCAGCCGGTGATTGGGAGGCACGATCAAGTATATTTCTTCGGTGATCAGCGGTTCCCACTTTAAGTCTGGGCCTTCAATCGGAACGGATGATATGCAATAATCAATTTCCCCTTCTATTAGAAGCTGCTTCATGGATGATATGGATTTTAGGAATTGTTGAAAACGGACATCCGGGTATTGAGATAAAAATGTCCCCAATAAATCCGGCAGGACCCTCGGAATGGTAACGGCCAAGGTGATGCTCTTTTGGTCTTGGTCAGTTAATTCCACTATTTCGCGCCTCCCTTCATTCAGTTCCGCAAAAGCGCGTTCAACACGGTTCAAGAAAATTCGTCCGGCGGCATTGAGCTTGATTTTCCGGTGTTCCCTATCGAACAGTGCGACTCCCAAATCCTCTTCAAGCCGGGATATGGTTTTACTGAGGGATGGCTGAGCAATCTGAAGTTGTTCCGCAGCCTTCGTCATATGTTCCAACCGTGCTACGGTTTGAAAGTACTGGAGCTGTAATATTTCCATTTTCCCACTCTTTTCACATAGATTTAAATCTATTATTACATAATCAATTATGTATTATACAGTATCTAAAAAAGCCATTATGATGAAATAATCTCTTAGTTAGAAAGGGCAGGCTCAAATAATGAAAGGTTTACAACTTGTATTTCAAGATATAAAAGCAATGTGGAAACATAAACACGGGAGAATCGCCTTGATTTTCCTTTTGGTCGTTCCATTGATTTACTCAGGTTTCTTCTTGGCAGGATATTGGAACCCTTATGGAAAGTTGGATCAGCTCCCTGTGGCAGTGGTCAATCTCGATAATGGTTCAAAAATGGACGATAAGCCAGTGGAGGCTGGAGAGGATTTCGTTGAACAATTGAAAAAGCAGAAAGAATTGGATTTTCACTTTGTCACGGCAAAGGAGGCAAATACGGGTCTTAAGGAAGGTACCTATTATATGGTAGTCACGATTCCGGAAGATTTTTCGCAAAATGTCACGACTTTAATGGATAAAAAACCGGAAACGGCTAAACTTTTGTATACTGTCAATCCAGGTAAGAACTTCGTTGCCTCACAGATCAGCTCCACTGCTGTTGAAAAAATGACGGCAAAAATCAACGCAAGCATCACGAAAGTCTATTCTGAAGGCATACTTTCGAAGTTCCAGGACGTTTCTAATGGCTTGGCGGAAGCCGGAGATGGAGCGGAAACACTTCATCAAGGAACGGCGGATGCGAAAAGTGGCAGTGAGAAATTGAATGATGGCATCCAGAATTTGAATGAAGGCGCTCAGAAGCTGCAAACAGGAGGCAACAAGCTCTTGGACGGACAAGAAGCCCTAACGGATGGTGCGAAAGGATTAGCAACAGGTTCCCACAACTTGCAATCTGGCATGAAGCAGCTATCTGATGCACAGGACTCATTGGAAAATGGGATGAAGGAAGTAAGTAAGGGTGTTGAGAACTGGTCAGCCGGAAATGCAAAATTGATGCAAGGGCAAGAACAGGCTGCCGATACAACGAATACTCTAAAGAAACAATTGGATGCCTATATGAAAAGTCATCCTGATGCAATAAAGGATCAAGACTTCAAGCAAATCATTGCCCTATCGGAAGGTTTATCCAAAACAGCCGCCACTTTACATGCCAATCAAAAGCAATTGGGCGAAGGTGCTGCCAAAGTGGCTGATGGACAAGCAACCGTTCAAACCGGGATGAATGCCTTTGGTAATAAAATGGCACAAGCTACCTCTGGTGCCGAGCAATTAAACGAGGGTTCTGAAGAATTGGCGAATGGATTATTTAAATGGAAAAATGGTTTCTCCACTCTACATGCCGGAATCGATTCACTAGCCGGCGGAAGCAGCCGGCTAGCCAGTGGATCGACGGAACTTCAAGACGGACTGGCTTCACTGGAAACGGGTTCAAGCAAATTATCCACCAAGCTTAATGAAGCCGCCGATAAAACGGCCAGTCTTCAGTACGACGATTCGACAACTTCGATGTTCTCTGAGCCCGTACAATTGGTCCAATCCAATTTATCTGAAGTACCTAACTACGGAACCGGGATTGCCCCTTATTTTCTGTCATTGGCCTTTTATGTAGGCGGCATCATGGCTTCCAATATCTTGCCGCTTGGCCGCAGGCAGAATCTTAAGGTTACCGGAACCGTTCATTTCACGAATAAATTATTGCTCGTATATGTAATCGGCTTGATACAGGCACTTCTAGTGGATGCAGTCGTCCTTCTTGGATTCCATTTACACGTGGCCAGTGTCCCTGTATTCATTCTATCAAGCATCATCGTTTCATTTACCTTCATGACATTCATTCTTATGTTGGTGACCGTATTCGGAGTGGTGGGCAAATTCGCAGCCGTGACCCTTCTCGTGTTCCAATTGGCGACCTGCGGCGGAACATTCCCAGGCGAACTGGGCATGTCATTATTGACGAAAATCGGTCAACTTTTACCTATGGCCCACTCATTAAAGGAACTTCAAGAGGTCATCTCACTAGGCGGCTGGGAAAACTTGCAAACGCAGATTTGGATCTTATTAGCCTATCTCGTTTCGGCAGCGATCATTGGCTGGATGGCCAGTCATATCCAGCATGCAAAAGCAGCTTCAGAGGAAGTGACATCTTGATGTAAAAAAGCGCATGGGTAAAGCTTACTGATTAAGTCGGCTGAACTTAAAAGAAGGCTGTTTTAGCATACGTTGTTGCTATTTACCAAGTAAAGCGGTGTGGTTGATTTCCCCTCCAGATGCTCGCTTTCCGCGGGGCGGTCCGTGAGCCTCCTCGGCGTAAACGCCTGTGGGGTCTCACCTGTCCCGCTGCTCCCGCAGGAGTCTCGCACTTGCGCTCCAATCAACCTTAAATCGTTTCGTTTTAAAAACAACAACCTTTACGAAAAGAGCCTAAAAGAAAAAGCCCTATGCTGCCTGAACGATTCAGGTGACATAGGGCTTTATTGTTTCCTTTAAGCGGTTTGATCTTTTTTCACAGCTGGTTTTTCTTCAGCCGGCCAAGCACGCTTAATGAATAATGCCAGAATCAGCGCCACACCGGCAATGAAGGTAGATACAAAGAAGGAGAAGTTAATTCCATCCAGCATTGCCTGCATCCCGATTTGGGCTTTCATTTGGCCCATCATCTCAGCGGTGGGCTGGCTTGTTAATTTGCTCATCGCTTTCGTCATTAAATCTTCGGCAGTAGAAGCTGCACGGTTAGACATGACCGTAACGAGCAATGCCGTACCGACCGCACCGGAAATTTGGTTCAGTGTGTTATTCATGGCCGTACCATGCGGGTTCATGCGGGCTGGCAGCGAGTTCAAGCCATTTGTCATGATCGGCATCATGGACATTGACATCCCGAAGGAACGAACGGAAAACAGGATTACAATTTCTGTATACGTAGTTTCCATTGATAATTTACTTAGCAAATACGTAGTTACCACGGTGATAAGCAAACCGATTGAAGCAAGGATGCGGGCACCGAATTTATCGAAAAGCTTACCGGTAACCGGTGACATGAGGGCCATTAATAACGCACCTGGAAGCATCAGTAATCCAGAATCGAATGGTGAAATGCCACGTACTGTTTGTGTGTACATCGGAATTAAGATCATCCCCGAGAACATCGCCATGTTCAGTACGATTGAGATCGTTGCGGATAAAGCGAACATCGGGTGCTTGAAGATCTTGAACTCAAGCATTGGTGTTTCCATTTTAAGCTGGCGTGTTATGAAAAGGATCAGGGAGATGGCACCGACTACCAGTGTTCCGTATACCCACGGGCTGTCCCAGCCTTTGCTGCCTGCCGAACTGAATCCGTAAAGCAAACCGCCGAAGCCTAAGCTTGAAAGGATGACCGATATTTTATCAATTGAGATATCGACTTTTTCCTTGTGGTCTTTAAGTTTAAAGAAGCCGAAAATAAGCACTAGTAAGGCTAGCGGAGTAATGAAATGGAATAGCATTCTCCAATCATAATGTTCGATGATCCAGCCTGAAAGCGTCGGCCCGATTGCAGGGGCAAACATCATGACCAAACCGAATAATCCCATTGCCGAGCCCCGTTTTTCAACAGGGAAAGAAGTTAAAAGTACGTTCATTAATAATGGCATCATGATTGCCGAACCGGCAGCCTGAACCATACGTGCGCTCAATAATAGCGGGAATACATGCGCTACACCTGCAACGATCGTCCCGATTGAGAATAGGAGCATGGCTGTCAGGAACAAATTACGCACCGAATATTTTCTTATTAAGAAGGCAGTTGTCGGAATCATGATTCCGTTCACGAGCATATAGCCCGTTGTCAGCCATTGGACTGTGGAAGTCTCGACTCCCAGGTCTGTTTGGATTGATGGCAGTGCAATATTTAAAAGGGTTGAATTCAAAATCGATATAAACGCCCCGACCATCAGTATGGCCAAAATGCCATACGAACCCTTTTTCTCATTTGTTTGTGCAGTACTCACTTTTTATCTATTCCTCCATTCAAACTATTGGTTCATTTTATTAGACGTGCGGTATATTCCAATCTCACAAAATCAATAATATACCCCTAGTTCATTTTTTGCAATAAAAATTTACTGGTTTAAATAAGGGTTTGTGCTGTGATGAAAAATAGAGTACGATTATTTTTATACAAGCAGTATAATGAAAATTAGGTGATATGATGAATAATCGAAGGCAGAATGTCATCGATACGGCTCATAAGCTGTTTATTGACAAAGGCTACCAAGCCACGTCCATCCAGGACATTTTAGATGGCAGCGGTATATCAAAAGGTACATTCTATAATTATTTCCCTTCGAAGGGTGAATTATTTATAGCCATTTTCCGTTCCTTCTATACAAAGATTCTCCATGACAGGGAAAAACTGTTGATTGGTCAAGATTCAGCCGATATTGAAGTTTTCATCCGGCAGCTTGATTTGCAGATGATGGTGAACAAGCAGAGCAAATTGCTTATCCTGATCGAAGAAGTCCGTGTTTCTAACGATGAAGAATTAAAACAATTCATCAATAATACAGTATTGTTGAACTTACGCTGGATATATAATCGTTTTATCGATATATTCGGGGAAAACAAAAAACCCTATCTTTTAGATAGCGTCATCATCTTTCATTCGATGATGACCCACATGAATCATTTTAGCCATCGGGCCAATCCCGCCGGTACACCGGACATACAAATTATCCGCTATTGCATGAACCGGATTGTCCGCTTAGTCAATGAAGTGGCTGAAAGCGGGGAACAGATCATTGACCCGGAACTAATGGATAAGTGGTTTCCAAACTTTACAAACAACCTTGATCCTTGCCATAATGATTTGCTTCAAACCACCACGGAATTGAAAAAAGCGATAAACAAAGCTTTGCCTTGCGATGAAGATCGAACAAGAGCCATTGAATTGATCGACTTTATCCAAGATGAGCTGATGCAGTCCGACAAGCCGCGAAAATTCTTGATAGAAAGTTTGCTGCTCACTTTAAAAACTGGATATGCATCAAAGGTCCAAGCAAACATTGAGACTTTTGAAGAAAGCATCAATTCTTGCTTGAGCCTATGAAGATTGAAGATACACGCACCTGCCTAAAACGGCAGGTGTTTTTTTTATGGCTTTTTGAATTGCCCTGTTTTTAAAAAAAGGCTGTTTTCGCATACTTTGTTGCTATTTAAAGCGGTGTGGTTGATTTCCCCTCCTGATACTCGCTTTCCGCGGGGCGGGCGGTGAGCCTCCCCGGCGTAAACGCCTGTGGGATCTCACCTGTCCCGCTGCTCCCGCAGGAGTCTCGCACTTGCGCTCCAATTAACGTTAAATCGTTTCGTTTTAAAAACAACAATCTTTACGAAAAGAGCCTAAAAAAAAGAGTTGGTTTTTTAAAAGGGACCTATGGAAACACTATCATTATCATCATAAAGGGAGGTCTATCTACTTGAGTGCGAAAGAGAATGCTTTGTCCATACTGGCTCTGGGCGGAGTGAATGAAATCGGTAAAAACATGTACGTGGTTCAATATGCTAACGATCTCGTCATTATTGATTGTGGGGCTAAGTTTCCTGATGAAAGTTTATTAGGAGTCGATTTGATCATTCCCGATATTTCCTTTCTTCAGGAAAATAAGGAGAAGATCCGCGCTTTAATTGTGACTCATGGGCATGAAGACCATATTGGCGGGATCCCTTATTTCCTGAAAAAATTGAATGTACCCATTTATGCCACACGTTTAACACTTGGTTTGATTGAATTGAAATTAAAAGAACATAACCTTTTGGCTGATACGGAATTAATTCAGATCGATTCGGATTCAAGGTTGGAATTTGGGGAGATGGTTCTGGACTTTTTCAAAACGAATCATAGTATACCCGATTGCCTTGGAGTTACCATGCATACGCCTGAAGGCACGGTCGTTCATACAGGGGACTTTAAGTTTGACTTGACTCCCATGAATGATCAGTATCCCGATATTCATAAAATGGCCAAAATCGGGAGTGAAGGTGTACTGGTTTTATTATCTGAAAGCACGAACGCTGAACGCCCGGGCTCAAGCCCCTCGGAGCATCTGGTTGGCAGCCATATTGAAGAAGCCTTCATGCAGGCAAAACGGAAAGTCATTCTTTCGACCTTCGCTTCAAATGTCAATCGCGTTCAACAAGTTGTGAACGCTGCACAGAAGACAAACCGGAAACTCGCCCTGATTGGACGAAGCATGGTGAACGTCGTATCCGTTGCCATTGAACGCGGCTACCTCGAGGTTCCTGATGGGATGCTTATCCAACCGCAAGAAGTGGATAAATATGCTCCTGAAAGGGTCGCGGTTTTATGTACAGGAAGTCAAGGAGAGCCATTTGCTGCACTTTCCCGGCTTTCCAGTTCGAATTATCGGGATATGAGTATATTGCCTGATGATACAGTGATTCTTGCCTCCACTCCAATACCCGGAAATGAACGGGATGTTTCACGCATCATCGACAACCTGTTTCAACTTGGTGCCAAAGTCATTTACGGTTCTGGGACTGTAACGGGCATGCATGTTTCCGGACATGCCTATCAGGAAGAATTAAAGCTCATGCTTACACTGATGAAACCCAAGTATTTCATACCGATTCACGGTGAGTATCGGATGTTGCACCAGCATCGATTGCTAGCTGAGTCTGTCGGGGTGGAGAAGGAGCATACTTTCATCATCAATAACGGCGATGTGGTGGATATTGAAAACTCCGTTGCCCGTCAAACGAGAAAGGTCGCTGCAGGCAATACCTTTGTTGATGGTGTTGGCGTCGGTGATGTTGGAGAAATCGTTCTGCGGGACCGTAAGCAGCTTTCCGAAGATGGAATGCTCGTGATCGTCATCACACTAAGCAAGACGGAAAGAAAAATAGTATCAGGACCCGATACCATTTCCCGGGGATTTGTTTATGTTCAAAATTCCGAAGATCTCCTTAGGCATGTGAACCGTCTTGTCACGAAAACGGTCAATGACTTACAAAGTGAAAAAATATACCGCTGGAACGTCATTAAACAAACCATAAAGAAGGAACTGGGGCAATACCTCTTTACTCAAACTAAGAAAAAACCAATGATCCTTCCGATCATCATTGAGGTTTAGCGCCAAATCACAAAAAGGAACTCGACTCGAGTTCCTTTTTTCAATCAAGCCCTGATTTACTTGCTTTTGCGGCCATCGCCTTGTTCTTATTCCAAACCTTGAACTTCATGAAAACGGCGGCAAGACCGATGATCACGATGAATAAAAGGCTGATGAAGAACCCTGGACGTATCTCCTTTTCAAGCAGGGTGCCACTTATGGCGGCCAAAATTAAAAGAAGTCCGAAAACGGCCGTAATCTTACTCCAAATCTTATTTTCCAAGATTTTAAAAGAAGAGAGAATGATGAATGCCCAGTTATACAAAAGTAATATCCCAGCTGATGTTGTAATATATTCATAAATCTTGCCTGGCAGGAGCAAGGCAGTGATGATTGATCCTAAAAGTCCCAAGGCCCCAAGACCGAGTGAGGGCAGTGGAAGGTCCTTGAATTTCTTGATTTTTTGCATGAATAATGCGGGTGCATTCCCATCATCGGAGAGGGTTACCAATAGATTGGTTACACCAAATAGTGAAGCGGTCATCGTCGAGAAACCGGCAATGATGATCGCACCATTAAAAACGTGCGGGAAAAATGCCAGGTGATAACTGTCCAATGCCGAAACGAATGGGCTTTCTTTTTCACTGAATGCCCCTATTGAAATCATGGTTACGGCTAACCCCAATGAAATCACATATATGATGGTAAGAACCAAGAGCATGATCGTCCCTGCCTTAGGCGCATCTTCCTTCTTTTTAAGCTGCATTGCCATCAGTCCAATGACCTCAATGCCGCCAAACGCATAAAAGGCATAGATAAGGGATGTCCAAAACCCTATTAGCCCTTTTGGAAATAATTCATCGAACTTATTCGGAAATGAGGGCGGTTTCCCTCCATCAAGACCAAACCAGCCGAAAACGGCACATACTGCAATAATGATGAACATTACGATCGCTGCCGTCTTAATTATCGCAAGTATGTTTTCCACTCTGTCGAACCCTTTTGTTCCCAGCAATACCACCACGATCGAAACAATGGCAAAACCGGATGCAAATAACCACAGCGGGACCTTCGGAAACCAAAATTGTGATAATAGCGAAAGCGCAGTAAGCTGGCTTCCCATGATCAATATATTGGAGGACCAATAATTCCAGCCACAGCTAAAGCCAGCCCATCGTCCAAATGCTTTATTGGCATAATAACAAAAAGAGCCCTCTTGAGGATCGGCAGCCGTCATCTTAGCTAGCAGATTATAAACGATGTAAGTACCTAGTGCAGCCAAAACAAATGAAAATACAATGGATGGCCCAGTCGTTTTAATCCCTATGGCCGAACCGAGGAAATACCCTGTCCCGATTGTACAGCCAACACCGACCAATGATAACTGCCACCATATCATATCGCCTTGTTGTTCACCGGATGCTGCTGAATTTTGAGCAGTCTTCCCTTTAGCTGAACGGCAATTGGCTTTTGTTGTCATAACATTACCCCCTTCCATCATTCATAGTGTTGATAATGCCACAATGAATTATGTAAGGAAGAAATTTACCAAATGGTAAATCAAGTATTCGAATAAGAATTGAAGTGCTATGTAATAAGCACTGTGATACGACGGCTAAAATGCCTTGATAAGCGCCGATAAAGATAATCCAGGGATGATGGAAATAGCCATTAAGCTTTTTTTCATTTAGGCTCTTTTCGTAAAGATTGTTGTTTTGAGGTTGATTGGAGCGCAAGTGCGAGACTCCTGCGTATGCGAAAACAGCCTTCATTTAAAAACCTGCGAAATCCAATGCAGCTACAAAAGATAAAATCATCCAGCTATAAATGAAAAGTACAAAAAAGCCGTGGGAAAGCCCGGCTTTTTCGGGAATCTCTATTGATTAGGAGGCAGCAGCTTCTTTTTTGTCTGAACTAATGAATTTCCAAACAATCAAGACGATTCCTATACCTATGATCCCTGTAATGATATAACTCAAATTGAGATGATTTTTCATGACAAGGGACATGACCGGAGGGCCTGCCGCAACTCCGATGAACCTAGATGACATGTAGAAGGAAGTTATCGTCCCACGCTGTTCCTTTTTTATATTTTGAGTGATGATTGCGTCAAGTGTCGGTAATAACGCACCAATTGCTATGCCCGCCAAACTTGTTACGAGTAATAAAAGGAAAACTTTATTTTTTGTAAAACCGACAAATACAAGGCTGATTGAAAGGACAATCAGACTAATCATGATGATCTTTTTCATGATTGGCAATTCGCCCTTGATTTTCTTCCCGGCAACATAAGAAGACACACAAAGGAAAAATAGCGGGATCGCTATCACTAAACCTTTTTTGATTCCATGCAAATCATGGATTTTTTCCAGATTATCAGACAAAAAGAAAAGAACACCGAATAAAACCAACATGACAAATACACCAATCAGGAAAACTGTATATAACCATTTTCCTTCCTGTTTGAATATTTTTTTCGTATCATGCCAAAATTCATTGAATTTCTTCGGATCATCCTTTTCCTTTGGTACCTTTATAAAGAAAAAGACCAAGACAATAGATATTAAACTGAAGAATGAAATCGAGAAGAATGGTAAAAACCAGATAAATGCAGCAAACAGGGAACCCAATATTGGACTAAGCACTTTCCCAAATGTATTCGAGGTTTCTATGATACCCAGACAAGCGCTCGTTTTTTCATCATCATCTTTGTATAAATCCCCCACAAGAGGCAAAATGATGGGCGAGGCACCAGACGCCCCAATCCCCTGCAATACCCTCCCAATGATGATCCATGTATAGGGATTTTCCATTTTCCATGATGCATAACCTGCGACCAAGCCACCAATGAGGGCTAGGATCAGACTTGGCAGGATCACCATCTTCCGTCCGAATCGATCTGATAAATAACCTGCTATGGGAATTAAAAAAATGGATGCAACGGAATAGCTTGTTATCACCATGCTTGATTGAAATGAAGATATCCCCACCTTATCCTCGAAAATTGGCAAAACCGGAATAAGCATTGAATTTCCAAGCGTCATCACCAATGGAATCGATGCCATACTGATCAAGCACCACACGCTTACATCTTTATTTTGCTTCTCATGACCCTCCATACTTACACTCCTCATCCATTATAAAAGCAACTAATTGCATAAAAGGTAACCATTCGTGAAATCAATATGTGTTTTGCATCATTTTTTAGATGTCTTAAATTATTATGTTATAGCTTTGAAAGATTTATTCAGTAGCGCATTAACCAAAATTACCCCTTTTGACCTTTAAAACAAAAAAACCATTCTGTATAACAATGGGTTTCTCTTTTTTACAATGACTAGGTAAGCGCAAACCGGACCACGATTCACCATATCCACTCTAAAAGGGCTAAAAAAGTGGTACAAGTCCAATTGTTTGAATACATTCAAATAAGCGAAGATGTATTAAACGATGAGGTGATGAATTGGGCGTTTTTTTCAGCTATATATTATTAGGTTTATCACTGGCGGCTCCTATCGGTCCCATAAACGCTGCTCAATTGGACAAAGGAATCAAGAAGGGTTTTTGGCATGCCTGGATTTTTGGCTGGGGTGCCATTTTAGCAGATCTTGTTTTTATAGCCCTCGTCTTTTTCGGTGTCGTCCACTTTTTGGACAACTCCTTCATGAAGACATTTTTATGGCTTTTTGGATTTTTCGTCCTGACCTATACCGGGATCGAAAGTCTGCTAAGTGCAGGCAAGATTGAAGTGAATGCACGAAAAGCGAAAGACTCCCTTTTTTCTTCATTTCTGACAGGCTTCATCATGTCCCTTTCGAATCCTTTATCCATTTTGTTTTGGCTGGGCATTTATGGATCCATTCTCGCAAACTCCGCATCAAAATATGATATGGATCAACTACTTTTATACAGCTCAGGGATCCTAGTCGGCCTCTTAACCTGGGATTTCGCAATGGCCATCATCGCCAGCACCTTCAGACGCTTATTATCCAAACCCCTACTAATGGGCATCTCGATCGTTTCGGGTATATCCCTTATAGGGATTGGCATTTACTTTGCCATCCAAGCAGCCAAGGTTTTATTTACATAAGCATTTACTGGGTGAGTTCGTATAGAAAAAGACAGCCGATTTATTCGGCTGTCTTTTTCTATACAAACCTAACTTAAGGACATTTACTCATGAACTTTGTGCATTTACTCGTAAGTTCCGCGCATTTACTCGTGAGTTCCGCGCATTTACTCGTGAGTTTTGCGCATTTACTCGTGAATTTCGCGCATTTACTCGTGAGTTCCGTGCATTTACTCGTGAGTTTCGCGCATTTACTCGTGAATTTCGCGCATTTACTCGTGAGTTTCGGATTACGCTGCTTTTTTTGTTAGATGCTGCGTTCTTTTATTTGCTGGACCATTTTCTTGATGAACGTTTCTATTGCGACATTTTCAACTTCTTGTTCCCCGTATTTCCGGACATTCACTTCATTTTCTTTCTCTTCTTTATCTCCGAGAACCAGCATATATGGGATTTTCCCCATCTGCGCTTCCCTGACTTTATACCCGAGCTTTTCATTCCGATCATCAATTTTCACTCTTATGCCCAGATTCTTCAGTTCTTTTTGAACCTTTAAACAATAATCCAAATGAACTTGTGAGACGGGGATGATCTGTACTTGCACCGGGGCGAGCCATACTGGAAAAGCACCGGCAAAGTGTTCTATCAGGATTCCGAAAAAGCGATCGATCGATCCAAAAATGGCACGATGAATGACGACCGGACGAACTTTTTCATTATTTTCATCGATGTAAGTCAGATCAAATTTGTCGGGCATTTGAAAATCAAGTTGGATTGTTGCACATTGATGGCTTCGTTTTAATGCATCTTTAATATGAAAATCAATTTTCGGTCCATAAAATGCCCCGTCCCCTT
Source organism: Brevibacillus sp. JNUCC-41 (assembly GCF_014844095.1). Taxonomy (NCBI): domain Bacteria; kingdom Bacillati; phylum Bacillota; class Bacilli; order Caryophanales; family Bacillaceae; genus Peribacillus; species Peribacillus sp. JNUCC41. The sequence continues at coordinate 601,668 of NZ_CP062163.1, forward strand.
CATTTACTTGATAATGTATCCCGATGCTTTCCAGAACATTTTTCAAGGCTGTTTCAGAAGCTTCCCAAAGGGAATCATCACCCATTGAATCCTCTGGACGCGTCGAAAGCTCAACGGAATACTCGAATCCAAAAGTGCGGTACACCTTATCGATCAGATGAAACACTTGTTTAATTTCACTTTCGATTTGATCCTGCCGAACATAGATGTGGGCATCATCCTGACAAAATGTACGGACACGCAGCATCCCGTTCAATGCCCCGCTATATTCATGACGGTGGACTTGACCGAATTCGGCCATTCGAATGGGTAAATCCCTGTAAGAATAAAGACTGTTTTTAAAAATGAGCATATGCCCCGGACAGTTCATTGGCTTCATCGCGAATTTTGTTTGATCCACCTCAGTGAAGTACATATTCTCATGGTAATGATCCCAGTGACCCGATTGTTCCCATAACCGCTGGTTCATCATGAAAGGAGTCCGAACTTCGTCGTAATCAGCTTCAGTCTGAAGCTCCCGCGAAAATTTCTCCAATTCATTTCTAACGATTTGCCCTTTCGGTAAATAAAACGGCATTCCAGGGGCTTCTTCCGAAAACATGAATAGCTCCAACTGCTTTCCTAATTTACGGTGATCGCGTTTGGCCGCTTCTTCCAGGAATTCAAAGTGTTCCTGTAGATCCTTTTTCTTTCGGAATGCCACGCCATACACCCTTTGAAGAACTTCATTTTGATTGTCTCCCCGCCAATAGGCACCAGATACATGAGTCAATTTGAACGATTTTACAAATGATGTGGATGGAAGGTGCGGTCCTCTGCAAAGATCGACGAATTCCCCCTGTTGATAGATCGTTAATTTTTCACCATTAGGGATGCTCTTTGCAATATCCAACTTGAATGACTCCCCTCTGCCCTCGAATAACTTCACAGCTTCTTCATAAGTCACTTCGACCCTTTTTATTTCTAGATTTTCACTTATGATTTGTTCCATCTCTTTTTCAATAGCTTGTAGATCTTCTGGGCTCAAAGGATGGTCTAACTTAAAATCATAGTAAAAACCATCTTCCACGACTGGCCCCATTCCTAATTCCACATCTCGGTACAATCTTTTCACTGCCTGTGCCAAAACATGCGCCGCTGTATGTCGTAATACTTGTAATCCTTCTTCCGAATCCAGAGTCAAGATCGACAGTTCGGCATCCTCATTCAGCTTGTGACATAGATCAACCAGTTGCTTGTCCAGTGTTCCTGCCACTGCCTTTTTCCTTAAACTTGAGCTGATGGACCCTGCCACGCCTTCCACTGTCATCCCAAGCGGATATTCCTTTTGCTGCCCATCCGGGAATTGAACTTTAATCATTTTTTCACCCATCACATAAACACCCCTTTTTTAGTAATAAAAAAACGCACTCATCCCTATGTAAGGGACGAGTGCGTTTACCCGTGGTTCCACCCAATTTCCCATAAGCAAGTAACACTCATGGCTCTGGAGCTTGTAACGCAGCTAGACGATATCAGTTACTTTTGTTCACCGATATTGCTCAAAGGCGGTAAATCAGTTTCCTAAGCCAGGAAGTTCGCAGCTAACCCTTCCCTCTCTGAAGACCGTAAAAATGATTCATGTCCTTATCATGGCACTAATTATAATAATAAAAAACGCACCCATCCCTAAGTAAGGGACGAGTGCGTTTATACCCGTGATTCCACCCAATTTCCCATAAGCAAGTAACACTCATGGCTCTGGAGCTTGTAACGCAGCTTAGACGATATCAGTTACTTTTGTTCACCGATATAGCTCAAAGGCGGTAAATCAGTTTCCTAAGCCAGGAAGTTCGCAGCTAACCCTTCCCTCTCTGAAGACCGTAAAAATGATTCATGTCCTTATCATGGCACTAATTATAATAATAAAAAACGCACCCATCCCTATATAAGGGACGAGTGCGTTTATACCCGTGATTCCACCCAATTTCCCATAAGCAAGAAACACTCATGGCTCTGGAGCTTGTAACGCAGCTTAGACGATATCAGCTACTCTTGTTCACCGATATAGCTCAAAGGCGGTAAATCAGTTCCCTAAGCCAGGAAGTTCGCAGCTAACCCTTCCCTCTCTGAAGACCGTAAAAATGATTCATGTCCTTATCAATGCTTCTAAAAATGTAAATGGATTTTTATATTGTTATATATATTACAATATATTCCCATAAGTGACAACCCCAATTTTATAATTCTCAGATTCTTGACCTGGATGAAAAATAAATCAAAATGAAAAACCCGTTCGCCATGACGGGTTTTTTGATTGATTCAATCTTCATCGACTATCGTTAGACTTGAATTCTTTATTCTAAGCCATAGCGTAAGTCCAGTGATCCAGAGAATTAGCGCGCATCCAAAGCCGAGCAAAGATAACGGTGCAAGGATTTGATGCTCCCCAAACATGACAGTGTCTGGCACAATAAGCAATGTGATAAGCGCCAATAAACAGAGAAGCACTCCTGTTGCATAGTAAACCTTGATTTGGAAAAGTGACGCCAAAGGTAAAAAATGAATCCCTACAATAATGGCGATGACTCCCGGTATAAGATCGGTCTGATTGATCAAGTTACAGATGACAATGGCAATCCCAATCAGCAAACCTTCGGCAATGAAGACCATATTAAACAAGAATCCGATACGCTTCAGACGCCTAGCCCCATCTCCTGAAACTTGATTGGACATTTTTTGTGATGCATGAATTAATGAAATGCCGCCGATAACCATTATGATTCCCACGAAGATGGCTGCGAGTTCCATGTAAGGAAACCCCCACCCCTGCAATCCCATTACACCGGTACCTGCCCACAGCGTACCGAAGAACGCCATGAAAATGACTCCAATTCCAGAACCGCGAAACGCCTCTTTCATCCTCATTTTCCTTTCATCCACAGTAATAAAAGTACATAGAATAATAGTATTGCTTACCCTCCCCAATTATTCAGCTGCAAAAAAAATGATTTTAATACCTTATTGCAAAAATCACCATACTGCGATATTATGATATTAATTAGTGATTGATTAATCACTAATTAATGAAATTATGGAGGATACCAATGGCCAGACCAAAAAAAGAGAACCGAAAAGATGACATTCTGGAAGCTGGTTTGGAGGTTTTTGCAGATAAAGGCTATTACAATACAACGACTGCCTTAATTGCCGAAAAAGCCGGCATCTCCCAGCCATATGTGTTTAAATTCTTTAAAACTAAAGAGGAGTTATTCGTAGCGGCCCTGGATCGGGCATACGAAAGGATCCTTGAAGCTTTTAAAATTGAAACAGGACCCGAAGACCTTGTTAACCATATGATCCAGGTATATGAAGAATTGACTGAATCCAATCCCAATGAAATTGCCTTGCAGGTCATAGGACTTTCAGTGACGGAAGACGCAATAAGAAATTCTACGCAGAAAGGGTTAGCAAGCATTAGAAATCACACACTTGAAAAATTTCAATCTGCCGGAATTCCGAATGCAGAGGACCAAGTGACCACCTTCCTGGCGAGGGGGATACTTTGCAATATTTCCCACTTCATCAATATGCCCGAGCTTATAGATGGCGGGGGCAGGTAAGAACCGATTTTCATCGGTTTCTTATTTTGAATGTTTATTTAGTGATTGATCAATAAATTAAAAGGGGATGTAAAATATGAAGAAAGCTATTGTGTTAGGAGCAACTGGCGGATCAGGTCAAGTCATTGTTTCAGAATTGTTATCAAGGGGCACAGAAGTCATTGCTTTCGGGCGTTCAAGAAGTAAGCTAGAGCGATTAATGAAAGAGCATGATCATTCGCAACAATTATCATACAGAATCGGTGACATCTTTGATTACAAAACCATTGTTGAGGCTGCAGAAGATGCGGAAGTCATTTTCCAATGTGCCAACGTTCCCTATCAAGAGATGGCTTTAAAACTCCTTTTACTTGGGGAAAGTGTCATGAAGGCAACCGATATTTTAGGTAAGAAGATTGTCATTGTAGATGGGATATATATCTATGGGCACCAAGTTGCGAAAGGAGATGAAAACCATCCAAAACAGCCGCATACAAAAAAAGGGCAAATCAGGTTGGAATTCGAGAAACTCATATTCAGCCAAAAATGGAAAAATGCCAGAGCATTGATTGTCAGGCTGCCAGACTATTATGGCGCTACCTCACAGAACTCCTACCTTCAGCCAACATTGAATGGACTCGCAGCAAATAAAACGACCGTCTTTATCGGGGACTTAAAAACACCAAGAGAATATGTCTACTTACCTGATGCAGCAAAAATGATCGTGGAAATAGCAGAAAAAGACAACTCCTATGGAGAAAATTGGAACATCCCTGGGCCTGGTCTGATTTCCGGAAACGAAATCATCCAAATTGCCCGTCAGGTAACGGGACAGAAAAAGATGGTTCTTCCCCTTACAAAAAACATCATTCAGATACTTGGCTTGTTCAACCCTTTCATGAAAGAAGTAGTGGAAATCATGTATTTAACCAAAGAAGGATTCATCCTGGATGGAGAAAAATATGAAAACCGTATCGGCCCCATACCTAAAACTCCATACAAAGAAGGAATGGAAGAAACAATGCGAACTTTAATGAGTTAATTGCCGTTTTCATCGATATATACTTATTTTCGAAGATATAACTGGATTTCGGAGATATAACTGGACTTCCGAAGATATATTTCTATTTTCGGAGATCTAACTGGGTTTTCGGAGATATATTCCTATTTTCGAAGATATATCTCCATTTTCGGAGATATAACTGGATTTTCATACAAATCCTCATAAAAAAACCTGAGTCCCAAAGGGATTTCAGGTTTTTATCTATTCATATCAAGCCACATCTGATTTATCAAATTGACAATCTTTTAATGATATTAATTTGGTCTTGTGATAAATCTTGTATCCTAACCAGATCGCCAGGAATATCGGTAATCCGATATAGGAGACAGCGACGCCATACCAGTCGATGCTGCCGCTTAGGAATGCTTGATAATTCTGCCCGGCAATGACTCCCATGCAAAGGACGAATGATAGGATCGGACCGAGTGGAAACCATTTTGCTTTATATTTCAATTCGTTCAGGTCACCACCCTGTGCAACATAGGCAAGTCTAAAGCGATAATGGCTGATGGCGATTCCAATCCAGGCGATGAAGCCGGTTAGCCCGGATGCATTCAATAGCCATGTAAATACATGGTCCCCAAAAATGGAGGTCAAGAAGGCGAGCCCGCCAATTAATGTCGTTAGTATCAAAGCATTCATCGGGATTCCCCTGCGATTGACTTTGGCGAGGAATTGGGGAGCTTGTTTATCTTTCGCCATCGACCATAACATCCGCGTTGATGCATATAGTCCCGAGTTCCCTGCGGATAGTAAGGAAGTCAACACGACTGCATTCATGACGGATGCCGCGAATGCAAGTCCTGCCCGTTCAAAGACAAGTGTGAAAGGGCTTACAGAAATGTTTTCTACATCCCCGTTCAGCAAACTTGGACTTGTATACGGAATCAAGAGGCCGAGTATCAGGATGGCTCCGATGTAAAATAATAGGATGCGCCAAAATACTTGGCGGATCGCATTCGGAACATTTTTTTCGGGATTCTCACTTTCCCCGGCAGCAATACCAACCAGCTCCGTGCCTTGAAAAGAAAATCCCGCGATAAGAAAGATTGAGATGATCGATAAAAATCCTCCCTTGAATGGTGCCTCGTCCATGGTGAAGTTTTCGAATCCAATCACCTTTCCGCCAAAAACCCCAAATATGGTCAATAAACCAATAATGATGAAGCAAATGATAGCAATGACTTTTATTAAGGCAAACCAATATTCAGATTCACCATAGCTTTTAATGGATAGGGCGTTGAGGGTGAAGACGATTCCAAGAAATAATCCACTCCATATAAGGCTGGGTACATCAGGGAGCCAGAATTTCATGATGATGGCTGCAGCAGCTATTTCCACGGCAAGGGTGACAGCCCAGTTAAACCAATAATTCCAGCCAAGTGCAAAGCCGAATGCGGGATCAACAAAGCGTGTGGCATAGGTGGAAAATGATCCCGACACAGGCATATATGTCGCCATTTCCCCTAAGCTCGTCATAAGGAAATAAACCATGATTCCAATGCAGGCATAGGCAGCAAGGGCACCACCGGGCCCTGCGCTCTGAATGGTTGCCCCGCTTGCCAGGAATAATCCGGTTCCTATTGAACCTCCAATGGCAATCATGGTCATATGCCTTGCTTTCAGTTTCCTTTTAACTGTCGGTTCTTGATTATCAATGAGATTCATGTCCATATGGTTCCTACCTCATTTTCTTTTAAAGTTAAAAGTTCAAGAAATATAAGAGTTTTTAACAATCGCTTTGTGAAAGTCTTAATAGTTCGCTTCACTTGCTGGGATCCTATCCAGTTTAATTGCCATTGCCTGGTATCGTCTCCCTATTCCCGGTCTGGGTGACCCCATCCTGCTCAGGCTCCATTCCACACCATTGAATTAATGTAAGGGCAATGATTTCGGCCGTGGAGAACACGTTGTCGAGCAGGATGTATTCATTTGGATAGTGTGCAACCTCGGTTACTCCTGGCCCGAAAACGATTGCAGGCGTTTCACCGACATGTGTCAGCAATCCCCCATCCGTTCCCCAAGGGGAGGCTTCAATGACAGGGTCCTGTCCGGCCACTTGCCGATATTGATGAACAAGCGCATTCATCAGTTCATGCTCTACATCAATTGCTCCTGGAACCCAGCGTGCCCCGAACCACTCCAATACGGGCGGGTTTTCCTTGAACCATTGGTCCACTTCCGCCAGCTGCAATAACCAGGACGCCATTTCATCCTTCGCCTGCTCCATCGTTTCCTCTGGCGCAACGCCCATCCTACCTTCGATTTTCACAAGGTCAGGGACGGATGACGGCCAATTGCCGCCTTCAATGACACCTAGATTAATAGGAATCGGAATAGGCGTGTTCTGATAAAGCGGATCACTGACACGTGCATTTCGCTTTTCTTCCAAGGCACGAATATGATTGATGACGGTCATGCTTTTTTCAATCGCACTAACGCCTTCATATCTTGTTCCTCCATGGGCTGATCGTCCTTTGACATGGATTCGGAACCACATCGAACCCTGCTGTTTCGGGAAGATCCTCATATTCGTCGGTTCAGGGATCAGGGCGGCATCTGCTTTATATCCCCTCAGGACGGCCGCCAGTGTTCCGGCACCGCCGCTTTCTTCTTCAATCACACTTTGAAAAATGACATCTCCTTTTAATTGGATGCCACTTTCCTTCAATGCCTGCATCGCAAGGATCAGCGATACATTTCCACCCTTCATATCGGTTACACCCCGACCAAACATTCTTCCATTTTTAATCGCTCCACTATATGGATCGTCGTCCCACTGATCCCGGTCACCATCCGGAACCACATCGATGTGTCCGTTCAAAATGATGGAACGTCCGCCGCCAGTCCCTTTCATGATACCTACCACATTGGGGCTGTTGGAAAATTCACTGCGCGGAGAATAGAAATAAGAATGCTTTTTCAGCTCGCTGCCGTCCGGTTCCCAACTATCGATTTGCAAACCCATTTCCTGCAGTTTTTGGGCGACGATGGCCTGTGCCCCTGCTTCATTTCCTTGCGTACTTGGGGCTTGTACCATTTTTTGCAATAGGTTTGTTCCTTCTTCCCGATGATCCTTGATCCATTGGTTTATCCGTTTTTTAATATCCGGCACCTTTATCCCTCCTTAATCTTGAATGCATATTTTCGACTTATTCAATCGTGTTGACGGCAGCATGGATTTTCAATGTCGCCTCTGTATTCCTTATCACATCATCCACGGTATATGGCGCCATGACTTCTTTCAGCACCACTCCCTCTTCTGTAACTTCCATGACAGCCATATCCGTAATGATTAAATCCACACTCTGCCTTGCCGTCAATGGGAGCGTACATGCCTTCAATATCTTCGATTCACCCTGCTTATTCACGTGATTCATCAGGACGATCACCTTTTTCGCTTTCTGGGCAAGCTCCATTGCCCCGCCCATGCCCGGCACCCGCTTTCCTGGGACGATCCAATTCGCCAAATCCCCTTTTTCACTGACTTCCAGGGCTCCAAGGATGGTGATGTCGATGTACCCTTTCCTGATCATTCCAAATGCTGTTGCACTGTCAAAATAGGAAGCTCCCATTACAGTGGTGATCGGGAACCCTCCTGCATTACAGAGGGCAGGATCTTCTTGCCCGGGATCAGGACTTGGCCCTGTACCGAGAACTCCGTTTTCCGCATGGAACATCACATGAATATCTTGAGGTATATGGTCGGCCACCAAGGTAGGGATGCCGATGCCTAAATTGACGATCAATCCGTCATGGATTTCCTTGGCGGCGCGTTTCGCGATGCGATTTCGTACATCTACTGCCATGCCCATTTCCAATTCACCCCTTTTGTCGGAATCACCATATCTACATAAATGCCTGGTGTAGCAATACATTCCGGATCCAATTCGCCTACAGGAACGATTTCCTCCACTTCCGCAATCGTAAAGGTTCCAGCCATCGCTACCAACGGATTGAAGTTACATGCAGTCTTGTCGTACACTAAATTCCCCAGCGAATCTGCCTTTTTGGCATAGACGATGCTGACTTCAGCCGTCAAAGCGGTTTCCACTAAGTATTCTTTTCCTTCTATCACCATCTTGTCCTTGCCTTCTTCGGCTATCGTACCAATCCCGACATCGACAAAAATCCCGCCTAAGCCTACACCGCCAGCACGAATCCGTTCGGCTAATGTCCCTTGAGGTGAAAATTCCACCTGCAGCTTTCCTTCAGTCATGAGCCTGCCGGCATTAGGGTTGGAACCGATATGCGAGGCGATCACTTTCTTTGCCCTTTCAGCAGTCACAAGCCGGCCAATGCCGATGTCAGGGAATCCAGTATCATTGCCAATCAAAGTCAATTCCTTAACGCCCTTGTCAAGAATACCCTGTACGAGCGTCGGAGGAGTCCCCACTCCGCCAAACCCGCCATACATGAGTGTGCATCCATCGGAAATATGCTCCAATGCTTCTTCCATGGTCACAATTTTGTTTTTCTTCGTAATGGCCTGCTTCATAACGTTCCTCCTAAATAGCCTGCATGTCCTCAATCAAACCTTCCGTGTGCAATTCTTGCTGCAACTCTTCGAGGGAAGCTTCCAGTATCTTGACGAGGGTATCGATTTCTTCATTTGTAATGATTAATGGCGGAGATATGATAACCGCATCGCCAGCGATTCCATCAATCGCACCTGCAGCAGGATAGATCAACAGCCCCTTAGCAAAAGCCTTATTGACAATCCTTGTGGTCAGGCCGATTTGCAAGTCGAATGGCGTTTTTGAAATCCGATTGGAGACAAACTCAAGCCCAAGGAGCAGCCCTTTCCCTCTTACATCACCAATGATGTCGAATTTTTCGGCCAATCCTTCCAGCTTCTTAAACAGATATTGACCTTTCTCTTCGGCTGCCTGGACCAGGTCATTTCGCTCAATGTAGGAAAGCACTTCCAATGAAACGGCTGCAGATAGCGGATTTGCACTATAAGTGTGTCCAGCCATGATTGATTTCGAACCTTTTAAAATGGGCTCCATGACACGGTCAGTAATCATCGTGGCTGCAATTGGCGTATAGCCGGCACTCATTCCTTTACCCAATGCGATGATATCCGGGGTGACTCCCCAGTGTTCCATTGCGAACATTTTTCCTGTCCGGCCGATTCCCGTCATTACCTCATCGGCGATAAAAAGAATGTCATAAGTTTCGCAGATTTCCTTTATCCTTTGATAGTAGCCATCCGGCGGTGTTACAGCACCAGCCGATGCACCGATTATCGGTTCTGCGATGAAGGCTGCGATATTCTCGGAGCCGACCCTTTGAATAGCTGTCTCCAGTTCATCTGCACACTTAAGCTTGCATCCGGAAGTTTCATTATAATGAGGACAGCGATAGCAGTAGGGAGCAGATATGCTAGGGAAATCCTCCAATAGCGGCACAAAGCGTTTTCTTCTTGGTACATGGCCTGACATCGACAAAGCGCCCATCGTGATCCCGTGATAACTCGTCCACCTGGATATGATGCGATTTTTTCGCTCGAACCCTTTTTCTTGCCAATGTTGTATCGCGATCTTCATTGCCGTTTCGGTCGCTTCCGAGCCACTATTCACAAAAAATGACCAATTCAAATCCCCTGGAGCCAACTCACTCAGCTTTTTTGCCAATGCCTCTGCGGCTCGACTCGTAAAATGAGATCTATATGCAAAAGAAACCTTGCGGGCCTGCTCCGTCATTGCCTCGACAACGTCCAATACACCATGGCCTATACTTGCTGTGACCGCTCCTGATGAGCCGTCTATATACTGTTTTCCATCTATATCATAAAGGTAAATTCCATTCCCATGAGAGATAGTGGGATAGTGATGATCCAAAGTGGGCTTAATCAAATGATTCCGTTCCATTTCATCTCTCCTTTTTCACGTTCGTACACACTTCTCATTATCTATTAATCAATTAAGTTCTGAAAAGAAACCGATTCTACCAACTAAAAGGTTCATCCTGAATCAGGATGGATTCGGTAGGGCAGCCTTCCATAGCATCTTGCATGTCATCATGCAGGATCTCAGGAACTTCGGCAATCCCCTGATTATCGTCCAGGATGACGAAAGCGATCCCTTGATCGTCATAGTCATAAATCTCGGGTCCTGTTGCACCGCATGCCCCGCATGCAATACAGGTTTCTTTATCAACCCATGTGTATTTAGCCATAGAAACAATCCTCCTACTTGACGGATAAATCTTTACCCCAAATATTCATGTCCTCATACTTATCCCAAATATTGCAATTCTTCGTTAATCGGCCTCCATATTCATATCCCAGCTGATGAAAGACTGCGTTCATGCCCATTGACAAGGATCGCGCCAAAGAATAAGAGCAATAAATGTTTTTCCTGAACAATTCTTGTTCCAAAGCGGAGATGAGCACCTTCATGAAGCCATGCTTTCGATGTTCGGGAATCGTTGCACAGTCCGTCAATTCAGCATTGTGATACATCTCATTCACTTCAGCGGATGCAGCACTCACGATGGTTCCTTCATATTCGATTACACTAAAGATCGTGCCTTCCTCCATCACTTTCTTGATATATCGCTCATCATTCATCGGCGTAGGATAGGTTTCAAAAATGGCACCATATAACTTCGCCAGCTCTTGTGCATCATCAACCGTAGCAAACCGGAGGATATAATCCTCAGGAATTTGCTGAGATTCCATCACCCTAGGAACCTTGCTTATCTCTTGGATGACTTTATCTTCCTTGACCCAAAAGTCGCTCGTTCGCCTTTCATCCGTCAAATAGAAAGCCATGCAATAGGCATCATTCCCTTTGAAATACTTGCTCAATATGCCTTCCAGCATGAATCCTTGACCCAATGCCGCTGATAAATCTTCATTTCTGGCCTTAAGTATCACTTTAGTGAAGCCCTGCTCCTTTGCGATGGCAAGGGCCCGATCGATCGCTTTTTTGACATTTCCCCGATAATCATCCATGCGTAAGCGCTGATTGGCATGATCATGATAGAGTTCCATCGTATAACAATCCCCAGTCTCCACTTGGGTGAAAAAAGGCAGCTTTTGAACAGGCATTACGTCCCCCCCTTATTTAAAGAATTCGGGAGAAGAGATGCATATCATCCGCTTCTCCCGGCATTCTATTTCCAATTGAATAATTTTTTGACAGGTGCCTGAAGAAGCTGATCATACGTGAACTCATCAGGATATTCACTCACATCATATATAGACAAGGCTTCATCCACCTTTTGATTCATCGAATCGGACACATAGATTCCACACTCAGGACAGTTCACGGCTGGAACTTGAAGGACTTTTATCGAGCGTTTCCCGTCAGGCATGATCCAGTAACAATCCTTCTTTTCACTTTCTTCCACGTTCGGGGCGTTGCACCACAAGCAATCCATCTTCATTCCTCCTTGCCATCGGATTTAACCGAGCCACTAACGGCCATGGCGTTCTTTTTTTCTTGAGCTAGCCTTAATTTTTCCTTCATTTCATCCCGTTTATCACGGCGATCCTTCAAGGAAGCATGTTCATCAGTGCTTTCATACGATTTTCTCTTGTCAAGACGACGAAGGCCCTCTGGCACCAAATTGAATTTCTCGTCCGTCATGAGAGCAGAAATCCCGACGGCTTCTTTCCTATCCGCCGTACCATACACTTCATCAAAGTAAGCATCCGCACTGCCGGCAACATAATTCTTTGGCTCCGGATAGCTTGTGATAACTCCTTCAAAGTTCCGTAAAACGACTTTATCCGGACTTTGCGAAAGAAGGTAATTCGGAGTCAGGGCAATCTTTCCGCCTCCACCGGGAGCATCCACCACAAAGGTCGGCACTGCATATCCTGATGTATGGCCGCGCAGAGCTTCAATGATTTCCAGCCCTTTTGAAACCGGCGCCCGGAAATGGCCAATCCCTTCAGATAGATCACATTGATAAATGTAATAAGGTCTTACCCTTGCTTTTACACAGTCATGCATAAGCTTTTTCATGATATGTACACTATCGTTGATTCCAGCCAGAATGACTGCCTGATTACCAAGCGGCACTCCTGCCATCGACAGCATATCACATGCTTTTTTCGCTTCATCCGTCAGTTCAAGTGAATGATTGAAATGCGTATTCAACCAAATCGGATGATATTTTTTCAGAATATTACATAAATTTTCTGTAATCCTTTGCGGGAAAACGACCGGTGCACGTGTTCCAATCCGAATGATTTCCACATGCGGGATGGCACGTAAGTTACTCAATACGTATTCAAGAATCTTATCATTGATCAGCAGGCCGTCTCCACCAGAGATCAGCACGTCCCTTACTTCCGGAGTGTTCCGGATATATTCAATCGCCCCGTCAAGCTGCTTCTTCGGAACACCCATGCCAACCTGACCTGAAAAACGGCGTCGCGTACAGTATCTGCAGTACATGGAGCATTGGTTCGTTACAAGGAATAGAACGCGATCCGGATATCGATGCGTCAATCCCGGAACAGGGGAATCCTCATCCTCATGCAGCGGATCCTCCAAATCATATCTAGTCTTGTTCATTTCTGCCGAAAGCGGTACCGACTGTAAACGAATCGGACAGCGAGGATCATCGGGATTCATCAATGAAGCATAATAAGGCGTAATGTTCAACGGAATCGTTTGAGTCGAAATCCGGACTCCTTCCTCTTCTTCAGGTGTCAGGTTAACGACCTTTTTCAGATCATCCAGTGTTTTAATCGTGTTTGTCAATTGCCAGAGCCAATCATTCCACTGCTCTTCCGTTACATCTTTCCACAATTCGATATCATTATAATGCCTGCGTCCACCTAGGTATTCTTTATGTTTTACATCCATTCCCATCAAATTCATTTAAAATGCCCCCCTTATTTTAAAAGCTTATACATATACTCTCGCAAGAATGATGCCAACACGAATAACAAGGTAAACATAAGCAAAAGGGGGCAAACCGAGCTTAAAGTCGCAAGAAATTTTTCAATACGCATGATTTTTTGCAGCCAATTTCTTTGCGCCATGCGAAAAAAGAGGGTCTCTTTTCACAAGAGCCCTCTTCAAGTTACATGATCAAGAAAGTGGCAGCGTTTCCAAAAAACCTGAATTTACTTCGATTCCTTCGATCCCGCCGTATAAACTTTCTCAATGCCGTACTTGTTTAACTTATATTGCAGCCCCTGTCTTTTAATATTGAGGGCTTCTGCCGTTTTGCTAATATTTCCGTTATATTTCTCGAACATCTTGATGATCATTTCCCTTTCCATTTCTTCCAGAACGACAGGTAAATCAATCTTGTCCTGCAATGGGGAATGATGGCTCTGCGCATTTGCTGCAGCATAATTTCCTGAAGGGAAAAGATAAGCGGGAAGATGATGTTCATCAATCATATCTTCCCCTGCGTCCATGACGTTAAAGGTCAACTCGATGGCATGTCCCAGTTCACGAATGTTCCCTGGCCATTGATATTGAAGAAGCCGCTGCATCGCCTTTTGACTGATCCCGCGCACTTCGGTAAAAAATGATTTGTTGAACTTTTGAATAAAGTGATTGACGATCTCCGGAATATCCGTTTTACGCTCCAAAAGAGAAGGCATTTGGACCGTCACGACATTCAGGCGGAAAAATAAATCCGAGCGAATGATTCCCCGCTCCAACGCCTCTTCTGGAGATATGTTCATCGCAGCAATGATCTTAACATTAACCTTCTGCTCCTTCGAACCTCCAACACGGCGCACCTCACCTTCCTGAAGCACTCGCAGCAATTTTGCCTGCAGACCGAGGTCGAGGCTATTCAGCTCATCAAGGAAAAGGGTTCCGCCATTCGCCTGCTCAAAAATGCCCATGCGATCCATCGCTCCGGTAAAAGCCCCTTTCGTCGTGCCGAACAGCAGCCCCTCCATCAATTCCTTTGGAACAGCTGCACAGTTCTGCGCGATGAAAGGCTGATTTCTCTGAGCACTTACATTATGTATACTTTGGGCGACCAGTTCCTTCCCTGTCCCGGTGGGTCCATAAATCATCACTGGGGAATGTGTACGGGCCGCTTTTTTCGCCAATGAAATCGCTTGCTGAAAAGCAGGGCTACTACCAATCAAATCACTAAAATGATAGGTCGCCGTCCCTTCAGAGAACTTGCTTTTCTTATGGGTCTCGACCAGCTGGGAACGCAAATCGACAATTTGGTCGTACATATTCATGACCTTCGTAATATCCTTTGCGATTTCCACTGCCCCTATAATTTCACCATCCTCATACAGAGGATACGTACTATTGATCGACGTTATTTTTTTCTCTTTTACATTGACATATGTTTGAATGGACTCAATCGTTTCATTGCCTTTTTCCAATGCTACATGCAGCGTACTGGATTCATCAGTCAATGAAGGATAAAGCTGAAAAATATTCTCCCCCAGCACCTGTTCACGATCAAGCCCGTCGATATGTGCCATCATTTCATTGTAGAATACCGTATCCCCATCCTTATTCACGATATGGACACCCACATTGATCACATTCAATATCCATTCAAATTGAGTGGAAAACTGATTTACTGAAGATTTCATTTCTTCATCTCCGTTCTCTGTCATTTGATAGAATCACCTGTAAATTATAGCATTTAATGGGAAACATTCATCTCATTATTCTTATAAGATTAAAACTTCAACAAAAAGGCAATAGATTAATAAGTTCAACTAAAGGAATATCGCACCAAGCCAAGAAAATTAATTAAGAAAAATTAAAATTCAGGGGTGAGTCGGATTTCAGAACGAAGCAAAAAAATGAAAATAGAAATTAAACCGTGGGAAGATACAGACCTTGCATTACTTTTTCAACTAAATGCCCCAGAAATGATGGAACACCTTGGCGGAACAGAAAATAATGAACAAATCCTGAAACGCCATCAACGGTATCTACAGATTGGGGATAAGGGGTGCATGTTTAGCATCAACTTGTTTCCGGAGGCAGAGGCAGCCGGTTCCGTTGGCTACTGGCAAAGAGTGTGAAATGATGAATATGTATACGAAATCGGCTGGAGCGTCCTCCCTTCCTTTCAAGGAAAAGGAATCGCATCTCAAGCCGTGAAGGCACTGATAGAGAAAGTCAAAGCCGAACGAAAATACAAATACATTCACGCTTTCCCTTCGATCAATAATCCTGCATCAAACGCAATTTGCCGCAAGCTCGGCTTCAACCTCATCTCCGAATGTGAATTCGAATACCCGCCAGGGAGCTTTATGAGATGCAATGATTGGTGCTTGGAACTTATCTGACAATGGCTCATTACCATTAGGATAGTAGTAAATGAAAGAGAAATTTGGATTGTATAGGATTAAACTCAACAGTTAAAAAGTTTATCAACATTTTTAATTGAAAACTTAGAACTCCATTCATTTGAGTGACAAAAGCCCACTCTCTCAATCAAGGGAGACTGGGCGTTTTATAGCTCTTTTTTGTTTGATAACTTGGAAAACACTTGAGTTATTTATTAAGTAAGTAAAGGCGTATTAATTCAAGAATCCAAATTGTTCTAAATTTTTTAAGTAATATTGAAAATACTCATCTGTAATGTCAGTTGGATACTCTGCGACGCCCCTTTGAATAAGTGAACCTACAATCAATGCATTTAAATAACTATTCAATTTCTCACACTGGTCTCTTACAATAAACTCCGAAATGTATCTGCCATCTTTGCTTTCGAAGAATATATCGATTCTTCTACCTTCTTGTTCATCTAATAGTAACTGGTTGTAATTCCATTCGGTTTTTTTTATTTTTTTCTCATTAAGCGGATTTTCGCGATTATCCAGCACTTGTTCATTGTGGTATCGTCTTTCTTCGTTTGAAAACAGTTTATTTAACACCGATGGATCATCTATTACAAGACATGTGAAAATCTTAGAGTATTCTAATTGGTCATCATTGACTAAATCTAGCACTTCTTTTTTTGAAAATTCTCTAGCTTTGAATTTAGATAAAATACGGTCAACGACCTGTTCCTTGGTTAACGATAGTTCATCTTGCCTGTATAGGTATTGTTTATATAACTTTTCGTAATTGTTCATTGTTTACCCCCTGCGTTTATTTGACGGGTCCACCGTAAAAAGCATGAGCTTTCGGAGTTCGCTTATAAGGGTGCCAATGCCAGTAATAACCTTTTTTAGGTTTACCGTTAAGTTTGTCAACCTCATTTATTGGTTTTCCATTCTTATTAGCCGAAGATGCAACACCTTTTGCTTGATTACTAGAAGTAGACCACGTATCATTCTTCGACTTTATTCTAGCAACTGCCTTAGACTTTGATAAGCCCTTACCAATATATACTCCACCCTTTTTAACAGTTGCAGCAAAATGATAATAACTCTTGGATTTATTGGCTTGAGTAGCAATTACAAAAGCTGTTCCACTAACAATTATCATAGCTCCTGTATGAAACAAAGCAGTTAGAACAGCAGGTGACATAGCAAGTCCAATTGGTATTAAGAATGCCAATGACGGTACGCCTTCTTATCAATAATTCTGCATCAAACGCAATTTGCCGCAAGCTCGGCTTCAACCTCATCTCCGAATGTGAATTCGAATACCCGCCAGGGAGCTTTATGAGATGCAATGATTGGTGCTTGGAACTTGAATGAATTCTTTAGATGATTAGCGGACTTGTGCAGGAAGGATTATTCCAGGGTAAGTCGAATCATGACGGGTTTAGGTGAATTATTTCCCGGGAAAGTCGAATTATTCCCAGGGCAGGACGGATTGCATCCTATCCGACAACATCCATATAGCTGGAACTGCTTAATCCCGCTCTTCTTTTTGGTGTCTGTCTAAAAGGATAATGAACCTGAATAGGAAGTTTTATATCTTAATGATGGTTAGGTTGATTCCCTGATTTTAAGTTTGGTAGGCAATTTAATAATGTCCCGCTTTAATTCCAAATCATCATTAAAATATTTTATTAATTCTATTACAGTGCATTGTCCTAGTTCCATAATTGGTATATCGATTGTGGTTATGGTGGGGGTTGTGACTTGGCAAATCGATTGATTATCATAACCAACTATAGCTAGGCATTCCGGTATTTTGTAGCCCAATGTAGTTGCCTTTTTAATAATTCCTGCTGCTACCTGGTCATTTCCAGTAAATAAGGCAGTAGGTTTTTCTTTTAATTTTACTATTTCATCACAAATACGGAATCCATCTTCAATATTAAATCCATGTCCAAATATCCAGTCATCATTATGTAGTAAATCATTATCCGCTAACGCTTTTATAAATCCCTCTTTTCTTTGGCCCTGAGCCTGACTATAAGAAGTATCGTAGCAAAAACCTATCTTCCTATGGCCTTTTTTTATTAAATGATTTACCGCTTTGTAAGTCGCTTCAAATTCATCATAACCAATAATTGGTATAGAGGCGGAATGATGGTATTCATTACACAGTAAGATTGGGCCATATTTCAAATAAGGCTTTATTACATTCCATTCATTTTCTAACGCTCCTAAAATAACTCCATCTACTTCTCTATTCTTTAATTTTCCCATAACATCCAATTCATTTTTCGAATCATAAAAGGTTTGAAAAATAAGAACTTTATAATCATTTTCCAATGCCGCTAGAGATACCCCTTTAACCAATTGGGCAAAGAATGGATGATCGAATCTTGGGACTGATAGTGCAATGGTTTGGGTTTTATTTGTCCTAAAATTCCGGGCAAGTGAACTTGGTGCATAATCAAGTTCTTCCATGACCTTTAAGATTTGTTCCCTTTTTTCTTTTGATACATATGGATGATTATTCAAGACTCTAGATACCGTTGTTTTAGAGACATTACACATCTTGGCTATTTCGCTAATTTTAGTCATTTGATCACATCCTTGTAATAAGTGGTTGACATGTTACCGATTTCAGAAGTTATTATTAAACCGTTCCTCACATATCACATATTACCAAATTTTCCTGAGTTGCATTTTTACATGTTATTGAAGCGGATATTTTTAGCTAATGGAGGGATTGTTATGTTATTGAATAAAAAGGGCGGGTTTCAGTTACTGCCAAATGTTGAAGACCCAAAATACATTGTATTCTGTGATTTTGATGAAACCTATTATCCTCACTCCATGAGTCACGAGAGACAGAAAGATTTATATGAACTTGAAAATTACTTAGAGGCAAAAAGTCACGATGGAGAACTTGTCTTTGGCTGGGTCACTGGAAGTGGTATTGAATCAATATTACATAAAATGGAACAAGGTGGCTTCAGATTTTTCCCGCATTTTATTGCTAGTGACTTAGGTACTGAAATCACCTATTTCTCAGAAAATAATTTTTTGGAAAATGATCCAGATTGGCATTCACAGCTTACTATCGAAGAATTTAATAAAAGGAAAGTCGATGAAATTTATAATGTTCTACATAACGGCAATATACCATTGATTCCTCAGACTCAAATGGGAAGTTCACGCTACAAAAGAAATTATTATTATCAAATACAACATGAATCCCTCGACAAGAAGAACTTAGCCACCATCCAGATGGTGGCCAAAGAGTACGGGGTAGGGGTAAATATCAATCGTTGCAATCCCCTTGCCGGAGATCCTGAAGATAGTTATGATATAGACTTTATTCCATTGGGTACTGGAAAAAATGAAATTGTACGTTTTATGCTAGACAAATTCGCGCTGAGTCGGGAGCATGCCTTTGCATTCGGGGATAGCGGCAATGATCTGCTCATGTTAAAAAGTGTTAAACATGGTTACTTGGTAGGGAATGCAACTCAAGAAGCGAAGGAAGCTCATACTAAAATAGCGGCAGGTACGTACTCCAAAGGAATATTAAGAACTTTGCAATCCATCATTACTATTTGAGTGGAGGTATAAGCAATTGATGCGCTTTTGCCACAGCTTTAACTTTCTGCTAACGGTATGGTTTTTTCTATCAAGCAAGCAATTCATTCCATGTTTCTTGACCTGCTTGCTTATCAGCGGAAATCTTGCTTGCCTTTTGGTCTTGAAATAATGCCGCCTCTGTTTTCCCCCCGAATTCTCCGTCAAGGGGTCCGGGGTTAAACCCTTTCAAATAGAGCGCTGCTTGCAGGATCCATGTGATGTTGCCAGCAGCTCCTTTTTTTAAAGTGACGGTTGCTGTCTTGGTTTTAGGTCCCCATTTTCCATCGGCAATTAGCTTTTTATTGTATTGCTTATTCAGCTCCGTTTGTAAACCTTTTATTAGAGCCGATCGAGTTTTTGGACCATAAAACCCATCACCTTCAATATTCGTTTTATATCGGCTATTTAACGTTTTTTGTATCGAAATTATATGACTATCTCCTTTGCTGGCCTTCGGCATTTCCATTTTTTCTAATTTGAAGGTAAGGTGAGGTTCTTTTCCTGCTTGTAACTGTGTAAAAGATAACCCGCCTGTCATCTCCAAGTGGGGATAATCCTTGAATGAACTCCAATCCCCGCCCCATTTAAATCCTAAATCCTTACCTATGGCAGCCACGCGCTGCCACTTTGAATCAACTGTCCATATCGCCCTCTTGCCATCATCACTCACAATGAAGAAATCAATGGCCAGTCCATAATTATGATAAGATTGCCCTGGTTTAGCGTTCGTCACAATAGGTTTAGCTAGATTGCTATAGTTTTTTCCATTGTAGCTGTAAACTCGTCCTTGACCATAAAGTACGGCTTGTTCTTCCAAAGAGCGATGGCCTGCACTTATCTGTACAGTGATCCCTTCAGTATAAGCACATTCCACCATTTCCAATGCTGATCCCTTCACCACAGGATTCATCCCTTTGCCCATCCTTTTCACTGATCGATCCAGTAATGTTCGTAATGCTACCGTCAATGCAATCCCTCCTTTTAGTTCCCATCAGGCTTTATATAAGCCCTTTTAATGGAAAAGTAGCATGGTTGGAAAAGTTTGTTCTCATTTATTAGAGAATGGAAGTAATAGGTTATTTAACAAACGTTCCAGCTGATTTAAGAAATCCGCTCCCTTTCCGCAGACTGTCTGCCAAGCCTCCTCGACGCAAGCGTCTGTGGGGTCTCGGCTAGCCAGATATTCGGAGGGAATGCCGGAAATTATTATTTTTTTTTGAATATATCATCTTTATCCAAGATTGATAACTGAGGGTGAAAAAGCCTATTGTTCCTTCACAATAGAAAGGGAATTTCCCCAAAAAAATTAGACTACTTCCGTTCGCCTGTTTGCGAATGAAAGTAGTCTATTAATGAATTGTTTTATTAATCTCTTTAACTTACGCCTTAATTTCAATAGAGGGGCTTATTGTAAAGTCAGCCTCTGTTTTACTTTTCACTTCATCAAGTGTTATGCCATTTTGCAATTCAATCAATTCCATGCCAGCTTCTGTAAATTGAAAAACAGCCAGTTCGGTAATCAGGCAATGGACGACTTTTTCCCCCGTCAATGGCAATGTACAGCTCTTTTTCACTTTGGATTCCCCATGCTTGTTCACATGGTCCATAATGACAACAATTCTTTTTGCGCCTTGGACGAGATCCATCGCCCCTCCCATTCCTTTTACCATCTTCCCTGGAATCATCCAGTTTGCCAAGTCCCCATTCTCGGACACTTCCATCCCGCCTAAAATGGCCAGGTCGATGTGGCCGCCGCGAATCATCGCGAACGATTCAGCGCTATCAAAAAATGATGCTCCCGATTTTGCGGTTACTGTTTCTTTTCCGGCATTAATCAAATCCGGATCGACTTCATCCTTTTGTGGATAAGGTCCGATTCCCAGTAAGCCATTTTCCGATTGAAGCATGACATTAAAGTCATTTGGAATCATGTTGGCAATCAAGGTCGGCATTCCAATCCCTAAATTTACACACATACCATCTTGGATTTCTTTAACGGCCCGTTCTAAAATTAGTTGTCTCGTCATTCGAATGCTCCTCCTTTTTATGCGTTAGCAGTTGTAAGTCTTTCAATTCGTTTTTCATAGTCACTTCCTACAAGCACTTTCTGTACATAAACCCCTGAAGTATGAATTTCATCTGGATCGAGTTCTCCTGTGCCCACGAGCTCCTCCACTTCGACAAGCGTGACTTTTCCTGCAGTGGCAACGACAGGGTTAAAATTCCTTGCCGTTTTCCGATATACAAGATTACCGAAATGATCTGCTTTCCAGGCTTTTACAAAGGCAAAATCTCCGACTATTCCTTTTTCCATAATGTATGTGCGGCCATCAAACTCTTTATGTTCTTTACCTTTCGCGACTTCCGTTCCTACTCCAGTAGCTGTATAAAAGGCAGGAATTCCCGCTCCGCCCGCTCTTAAACGCTCGGCCAGCGTTCCTTGTGGAACTAGCTCGACCTCCAGCTCGCCACTTAAAAATTGCTGTTCAAATAACTTATTTTCCCCTACATAAGAAGCGATCATTTTTTTGATTTGCTTATTTTCAAGCAAAAGACCTAGACCCCAATCGTCGACTCCACAATTGTTGCTGACAATCGTCAAATCCTTTACCCCTTTGTTACGCAAAGCAATGAACAGTTTTTCTGGTATTCCGCTTAATCCGAATCCGCCAACGATAATGGTTGCTCCATCCTCGATTTGTTGAATAGCGCTATCAAAAGATGTTAATAATTTACTCATTTTCCATCATCTCCATTCTTAATACTATTCTATTAAATAAACAGTGAAGTTGCAAAAGCTATGATGAACACGGTTACAGTTTTCAAAACTGTAATCGCAAAGATATCCTTGTAAGATTGACGATGTGTCAGTCCAGTAATGGCAAGCAAGGTAATGACGGCACCATTATGCGGCAGCGTATCCATTCCGCCAGATGCCATGGATGCAATTCGATGAAGCATTTCAGGGGTGATTCCGACACTTTGGGCCACCTGCAAATAGTGACCTCCCATTACTTCTAACGCAATCGAAAGTCCACCTGACGCGGATCCGGTAATCCCTGCCAGCACATTGACGGCGATAGCTTCGGATACGAGTGGATTGCCGCTTGCATCGAACACCCAGTTTTGAATGACCGAGAATCCAGGAAGCGTTTTCACCACATTCCCGAAACCAACTTCAGATGCAGTATTGAATATGGCAAGCAAGGATCCCATTGCCGCAGCAGTTAATCCAGTTGCCAATTTGACCTTGATACGTCCAACATTCAGAAGCATCGCTGCAATAATACCGATTGTCAATGCAACAATCAAAGACCAGGATGAAGTGACTGTGCTTACATCGGCAATGTTGAAAGTTTCCTTCAACATCGATGCATCATACCAGTGCTTAACCGAAATAGCACTCCGGCTGAAAACAAAATTAAACGCTACGACAAGGATGAGCGGTACGATGGACAGCCAAAAGTTAGGCAGGTTTTGCTCTTCTGCACTTTCTGGTTCATTAATATGTCCTTCCCCATAGCCTTCGCCATTTGCCAATGCTTGTTTACGGCGACGCTCTAACCAGATCATTCCTCCAGTGAATACCATGATCGCGCCAATAATCCCTATTATTGGGGCTGCATAGGTATCCGTTCCGAAATAATTCGTTGGAATGATATTTTGAATTTGAGGTGTTCCAGGAAGGGCATCCATCGTATAAGTGAAAGCGCCTAATGCTATCGTTCCTGGCAATAACCTTTTTGGAATGTCTGCTTCTTTAAAGATTGCCGCTGCAAACGGATAAACGGCGAATGCCACTACAAACAATGAAACCCCGCCGTATGTCAGCGCCGAACACGCCAGCACCACGGCAAGAATGGCCTGCTTTGAGCCTAGTGATTTTACGATGGTCTTGGCAATGGATGCTGCTGCACCGCTCATTTCCATGACTTTTCCAAATACGGCCCCTAATAAGAATATCGGAAAAAACGCTTTTATATAGTTAGCCGCAAACGTCATATATGTCTCTGTATAACTCGGCAGCAAATGTCCACCGGATAAAATGACCGCCAATAAAGTAACGATCGGCGCTATGATAATGACCGGATAGCCCCGGTAGGCTAAAAAGATTAAAAGTCCCAGCGCCACAACAATGGCTAAAATTTGAATCACCAACTCAATTCCCCCTTTTCTCCTCTTGCCCCAAAATAATTTCAGAAGCCCTTAAGCAGAACTACTAGTAATCTCCTAAATTCCATATTTTCAATTTTTCCGCCTTTGCCATCCAAGCTTGCCTTCCCCAAGTCAAGCTGAATGAGCTTCCTAAGTGGTTTCCAATTAGTGAGAACGCTTTCAACAATCTGCTGAATTACGAAATCCCCTTTCATTTTACGTGAAAACACAATATAAAATGACAGATAGGCCATTCACAAAAGTTAATTATGCAATTATTGTGCCAACTTAAGCACAATGAAAAATGACATCTTTTAAAGCCTTTTCCAACATTTTATTTCCCTGTTTTTCAATAAAACCCTTTAAAACTGTCAAGGTTTCAGTACACATACGTATAAACTCCGAAAAAGTGTAAGCCTTTTCTTACACCATTTATATTTCCTTTCATTTTATGTACGGATTTCCTTACACTTCAAATATTTGCTAGTGAAAAATTCTTAAGAGGTGGTTAATAAGTATAAAAAAAGTGCCCTTGGGCTAAAGGGCACTTCAGACTGTAGACATACTCAATGGAAATCGAGTTGGTCTATAGTTAATTTGATCGTTGATTTCCTCTCCAGGGACTCGCTTTTCCCGCAGGAGTCTCGCACCTTCCGTTCCAATCAACTTTTTTAAAACTTTAGATTTAACCTCTGTTCCTACATTCTTTTTTTATGTTTTGTATACTTTGAACGTTGCGTTTACTCCAGGTACTCGCTATCCGTCCAATCTACTATTTTAAAAATTCAGAAAGTACCCTTCGCAAAAGGACAATTTCAACATTCATAAACCATATTTATTCATTTTTTCATATAGTGTCGTTCGACTCACTCCGAGTCTCTTTGCCGTTTCTGATTTATTACCAGAAGTCATTTCCAAACACGAAACGATTGCAGCCCGTTCGGTTTCATCCATTACTTCCGCTAAAGTGCGAATCGATACTGATTCTTTATGTCCCGTTATTTCTTCAGGGAGATGCTTGGAACGTATCATTTCCCCTTCTTCCACAATATTCATTGCGCGTTCGATGATATTCTCCAACTCACGGATATTACCCGGCCATTTATAAAGACGCAACAGCCGTAAAGCTTGTTCACTCATCCCCGTTACGCGTTTTTTCATGAGGTTCTGGTACTTTTCAACAAAATGATTTACCAGTATTTCAATGTCCTCCGGTCGCTCTCTCATGGAAGGAACCTGGATTTGCAAGACCTTCAGCCGGTAATACATATCAAGTCGGAATTCCCCCTTCGAGACCATTTCCTCCAGATTACGGTTCGTTGCAGCGATTACCCGTACATCAATCGGAATGCTTCCCGTCGAACCGACCCTCTCGATCTCTTTTTCTTGTAACACACGGAGCAGCTTAACCTGCATATGCAGTGGCAGCTCACCGATTTCATCGAGAAAAATCGTTCCGCCTTCAGCCGCTTCGAACTTACCTGCTTTTCCGCCTTTTTTTGCACCAGTGAAGGAACCCTCTTCATAGCCGAATAGTTCTGACTCCAGCAGCTCTGCAGGGATGGCCGCACAGTTCACTTTGACAAATACACCCATGGCCCTTCTGCTATCATTATGAATGGAATGGGCAAACAGCTCCTTACCTGTTCCGCTTTCACCCAAGATCAACACATTCGAGTCGCTTTTAGCGGCAATTTTGGCTTGACCTTTTACTTCCATGAAAGCAGGACTTCTCCCCATCAGATGATCAAACGTATATGAGGCCTTATTCCTCTCGCGAAAATCGCCTTTGTACTTTTTCAGCTCAACTTCTAGTGAATTTATCCGTTTGGAAAGAGCGGTAAATTGGCCGACATTCTTAAACAGAATCTTTCCGACCGCCCCTATTAATTTACCTTGTTTCCTTATCGGGGAGCGGGTCGCAATTATATAATTATCTTTTATTTTTTGTAATTCAGCGACCTCTTGCTTGCCAGTTTTGGCGACCACATGCATACGGGTATTTTCAATGACCTCCGTTACATGTTTCCCAATGGAACTTTCCTGATCGACGCCAAGAAAATCCGCATAAGCGTGGCTCAGCATTTGGACATACCCTTCCGTATCGACCATCACCAAGCCGTCATAGGCAAATTCGATAATATCCTTAAACAGAAGTTCTTCATGATTATCGCTGTTAAGAAAATCACTTTTATTATTTGTAAATAATAGGAGATAAATCTGATACTCCTCATCACCCATTTGAATGAGGGCCTTTCTGACAATCCCATTATGATCATTCAAACGAATCGGAGTATTTACAGCGGGTACAAGTTTTTTTTCAATAATCAAATTTATTTGCCGATCCAATTCATTCTCAGCAAAAGCCTCGGATAATACGCGATTGCTGAGAACGATTTCTGTTTCGTTTTTCGTTACCAAAACACCAAAAGGCAATTCTTCCAATATCGCTTTCACTAATTCAAATTGAATAGTTTTATTATCGCTGGCCATTCCTATTCTCCTTAACCCGTCTGAAGTTTCCTCCATTATATCATAGGAAAAAGGGGCCAAGTCATTACCGTTCCACAATCAGCGCAGTTCCCTGTCCGCCACCGATACATAATGTGGCAAGGCCGGTTTTTGCATCCCTAAGCTTCATTTCATACAATAAAGTCACTAAGATTCGGGCACCGGAAGCACCTACCGGATGACCCAGAGCTATTGCACCGCCATTTACATTCACTTTCTCGGGATTCAGTTTAAGGTCTTTAAGCACGGCGAGTGATTGTGCCGCAAAGGCTTCATTCACTTCCATCAAATCAAGATCATCTATTGTCAATCCCGCTTTTGCCAAAGCCTTCCTTGTCGCAGGCACAGGACCGTATCCCATGATTTTCGGATCAAGCGCAGCATTTGCATATGACTTAATTGTCGCTAATGCTTCCAGTCCCAGCTCGTCCGCTTTTTCCTTAGACATCAGGACTAACATCGCACCCCCATCATTGATTCCGGATGCATTTCCTGCCGTAACCGTCCCATTTTCCTTAAAAGCAGGACGCAGCTTCGCTAGCTGGTCGATTGTCAGCCCATGACGCGGGTGTTCATCTTGGTCCACCAAGATCGTCTTTCCTCTGCGTTTATATTCAACAGGTACGATTTCATCTGCAAATCGTCCTTCAAGCTGTGCCTTTTCAGCCTTCCGTTGGCTATCTAAAGCAAATTCGTCCTGCTTTTCACGGCTGATTCCCCACTGCTCGGCGATATTCTCCGCAGTCACGCCCATATGATATTGATTAAAAACATCCGTCAAGGCATCATATGTCATGGAATCGACTGCTTCGGCATTCCCCATTTTCTGTCCAAAACGATAATTCGGAAGTAAATATGGAGCATTGCTCATGCTTTCAATCCCCCCGGCAAGAATCACATCAGCATCGCCAAGGGCAATGAATTGTGCGCCCATTATTACCGTCCGGAGGCCAGATCCGCAAAGTTTATTTATGGCCATGGCCGGCGTTGTTTCCGGAATCCCTGCATGAATCGCAACCTGACGTGCCACATTTTGCCCTAATCCAGCAGATAGAATATTCCCTACTAATACCTCATCAATCATGTCAGCCGAGATATTCGCCCGCTTAATCGCTTCCTTGGCAGCCACAACTCCCAAGTCAACCGCCGACACATTGGCAAGACTGCCTCCAAAAGAACCAACTGGTGTTCTTGCTGCCCCCACAATCACTACTTCTCTCATAATACTTCCTCCTTCTCCATTTTTAATTTTCCCAGTTTAATAAAATTACGGTCCCTCTCATTGATTTTCTGAGACACGGCAGATCCTTCATACGTAAAAATCCCTTCTCCCGACTTCGTCCCAAGCTTTCCCTTAGCTACCAAATCACGAATCAAATCAGGGGCTTCCTTACTTTGATCCAATACCGGTGAAACATTATCAAAAACGCGCTGCCATGTATCCAATCCGCCAAAATCTGCAATCTCGATCGGCCCAGTAAATGCCCATCGAAAACCTGGTCCAGCCGTTATCGCCGTATCGATATCCTCAGCATCGGCAACGCCCTCTTTCAATAGATAAAAGGCTTCCCGCATCAAGGCAGTCTGGAGACGATTGGCGATGAATCCTGCTATTTCTTTTTTCAAGAGAATCGGAGACTTGCCGATTTTACGCATTAAATCCATTGTTGTCTTGACGATTTCAGGCTTTGTTTCGTCATGCTGAACAACTTCAACCAACGGAACCAAATGGCCAGGATTAAAGAAATGCGTGATGACCATTCTGTCGGCAAACGAGGCCTTCTCCATCAATTGAGAAATCGGAAAGGTCGATGTATTTGAAGCAACAATGGCATCCGGTTTGATTATTCCCTCCATTTGCTGATATAGATTCAACTTCAGCTCAATGACTTCCGGAATCGCCTCAATGATAAAGTCAGCATCCCTTACAGCCCCTTCCAAATCTACGCTATACGTAATATTCGCTAAAGCATCTTGCTTTTCCTGATCAGTCAATGCCCCTTCCTCAATGAGCAGTGATAGATTCTCAGAAATCCGATTTTGGGCATGGTGTAGCAACTCTTCCTTTATATCGTTAATGGTGACGGAATACCCGCTAACTGCAAAAGACTGAGCGATCCCGCTCCCCATTACACCTGAACCGATAATGGTTATTTTTTTAATCATCCAGCTTCCCCTTTCCGTTTCCATTACCTTTATTTACTCACTTTTTTATTTATGCAATATTTATGCCAAAGATTAGGGGGGAATAAAATTCTTTTTTTATCTTGAAAATCATGATAGACTCTTACTCATTAACCTAAACCATATTTTTATAACCTTCCCTTTATATTTCCAATGGAGTTTGCCTTGTGAAATATTCCCTATTTACGACATAAAATGACAGACCTGGACCATTACATTTTTTATTGGAGGAATGTAATATGGTTAAAGATAAAGTGGCGATCATTACCGGATCCGCTAGAGGAATCGGTTTTGAGATCGGAAAGATATTCGCGGAAAATGGCGCAAAGGTCGTTTTGTCCGACCTTGATCAAAACACAGTTGAAAAAGCTGCTTTAGACCTGAGGAACAAAGGCTTGGATGTTATCGGCCTAAAAGCGGACGTAACAAGTGAAGAGGATATTATCCAACTAATCAAACAAGCTAAAGACAAATACGGACGAATAG
The DNA here is from genome assembly GCF_014844095.1 of Brevibacillus sp. JNUCC-41. Classification (NCBI taxonomy): domain Bacteria; kingdom Bacillati; phylum Bacillota; class Bacilli; order Caryophanales; family Bacillaceae; genus Peribacillus; species Peribacillus sp. JNUCC41. Next base: position 630,517 of record NZ_CP062163.1, read on the forward strand.
ATATTTTCATCAATAACGCAGGCCTTCAGCATGTTGCTCCAATCGAGGAGTTTCCAACTGAAAAATTCGAACTGATGATCAAAATCATGCTGACCGCGCCATTCATTTCAATAAAGAACGTTTTGCCGATCATGAAAGAACAAGGCTTCGGCAGAATCATCAATATCTCTTCCATTAACGGCCTGATTGGATTTGCCAACAAAGCAGCGTACAATAGTGCCAAACACGGTGTAATCGGTTTAACGAAAGTCGCCGCCTTGGAAAGCGCCTCTTTTGGCATTACCGTCAATGCCCTTTGCCCAGGATATGTAGACACACCTCTCGTCCGCGGACAATTGGAGGATTTGGCGAAAACAAGACAAGTACCGCTAGAAAGCGTTTTGGAAGATGTCATCTATCCACTTGTCCCACAAAACCGCTTACTCGATGTAAGTGAAATTGCCGACTATGCCATTTTCCTCGCAAGCGACAAAGCACGGGGCATCACAGGCCAGGCAGTCGTGTTAGATGGCGGATATACAGCTCAATAAAAGGAAAAAGGCATCTGCGATAAACCCCGAATAAATGACACCAAAAAGGTGCTCTGCATTCGGGTTTTTCTGGCTTCCTTGGATTGTGGGAAAATTTGGTGGTTCACAGACCTCGCACATGTTACAGTAATATAGGGACATTTCCCATTTTACAAATATAAAAGGAGGCCTCGTCATGATTATTAAGTGGGTTAGACTGCGATAATTAAAAGCGCAGGCCAATCATCATGCTCCGGAAAGAATTTATTGATCTGCGCCAAGGTAACGGCTATTAGATAATATTTAATACGGAGGTAAAAAAACATGAGTGAACAGATACTGAAAATAAATAAAGTGGATATATGTACAGAAAGTTTTGGAAACCCAAAGGACCCTGCTGTGCTTTTGATCATGGGAGCGATGTCTTCATTAGATTGGTGGGATGATGACTTCTGTCTCCGCCTCGCTGATTCGGGGAGGTTTGTCATTCGGTACGATCATCGGGATCTCGGACGATCTGTCAGTTATGAACCCGGTACCTCCAACTATACAATAACGGACATGGCTGACGATGCCGCGGGTGTTCTGGACGCTTATTCCATAGAGCAGGCGTCTATCGTCGGGATGTCCCTAGGCGGTTTGATCGGCCAGATTCTCGCTTTAAGATATCCGGAACGCGTAACTACGCTTACGCTAATTGCATCAAGTGTGTTCGGGACTGTAATGGAAAAACTCCCCCCAATGGACCAAAGCATATTGGATCATCATGCGAAGAGTGCATCCATGGATTGGTCAAATCGGGAGGCGGTCATCGCTTTTCTTGCGGATGGATGGAAAACTTTAGCCGGTTCCAAACCTTACGAGCAGGAAAGAATGTATAAACTGGCACAAAGGGAGGCGGACCGCGCCAAACAACTGCCGAGCAGATTCAATCATGCTTTGCTTGCTGGCGGGGACGAATATTTTGATAGAATGGGTGAGATATCCGTACCTGTCCTCATTATTCATGGCACAGAAGATCCAGCCTTGCCATACGAGCATGGGCTTGCCCTTGCAAAAGCCATCCCTCATGCAGAATTAGTGACTCTTGATGGATCGGGGCATGAGATTCATAGTGAAGATTGGGATCAAATTATCGATTCAATCATTAAGCTAACTTCGCGATAAATTAGTCATAAAAGAAGCCGACCAATAAAGGTCGGCTTTTTTTATACTACTTTTAGCAGAAACTGCCGTATCCGCCGCCGTATCCGCCGCCGTACCCGCCGCCGTAACCTCCGCCGAAACAAGCAGCTCCAACGATGACTAAGAGTATAAACAAAACGACTATAAAAGCGAAGCCGCCACCAAATCCAACACCATCATTACAACAACTTGATTCATGACCACAATTTGACAATAGAAACATCTCCTTATTCGTTTTAGGAGGAAATAATTAAATGGGTTAATTCAACATATGTTCCAAATAGGATAATGACACAAAAATCTCCGGAAACTTTTTAACAACCCACTAAACCATTCGGGAATCCAATTATCTCGGTCAAGAATATCGCCGATCCATGAACCAACTTGACGTTACCAGCTTCGGCTGAAGAAGGAACAGGGTTAACTACTATCTCTATAATGGCGGACGGCACGTTAGTTCAACAAGCAAGTCATACTAACTTCGGTTTATTGTACAATTAAGGTAAAAAGGTTCGAGGTATCTATGATAAAAGGAAATTCTTATATTCTTGTTTTCACCGTGCTTGTTATGTTTACAATAGTGCTTGTTTCAACTACACCAATAATAATTAAAACTTTACTTGCTTTTATAACGATTGCGTTTTTATTTCCTGTGATTAGGAAGCTTCTGTTTAAAGACAAATCAAGAAAAATCAAAGTGGCATTCTACTCATCATTTTCCTTAACAATTGGTTTATTTCTAGTCTCAATTTTTGAAGAACCATCCTTGAATTCAGGTGGAGATTTTATTGTAGTTCTTTTTTATAGTTTGATTGGAAATTTCTTTTATGGCTTACCAGTCTCACCATTGCTGAATTTATCTCAATCAAGTATTTCAATATTCGTTTCTGGTTATCTGGATTAATACATAAAGTTTATCTTTTAGTTATCCTGAAAAAAACATACGCCATTTTCGCCGCTTAATTCTTTAACTGAATTACCCGAGTGATAAAGATCTACAATAGTCTTCTTGAATTCATTATTATATTTTTTACCTGTATTCTTACGTTCCAAGACGGACCGTCCTCTCAAAAATCATTGTAAGGACTTAACTAAAATGTGTCCATGAAACTATACTAACTCCAAGGGAAATAAGTATTCTTTATGGACAAGATTTTGTATCAATTAGCAATCGATTCAAAAAAAAATAACGAAGCTATTGAAACGGTATTAAAGTTTTACACACCCAAAATTAATAAAACTCTACTACAAACGAGTTTACAGAACAGAAACGACTTAGAACAAGAACTACGTCTTAAATTGGTAAAAATGATAAAAATGTATGACCTGGATGAGATAGTTGGCTTTTGGGGGTTTTACGAAAAAGTAAAAAAATAAAACTACTTTAAAAAAGGTTGTAAAAATCTGCAGTTAATATTCTTTACTAAATATACGGAGGGAGAAGAAAAAATGGAAAATGAAATCTTAGTTTATACCATGTTTAACTGTATTTTTTGTATCAACCAAAAAAAGTGGATGGAGACTAATCAACTTCAATATGAAGAGCGTAACATTATCAAACAAATTACACCAGTTACTTTTATCTCTGTAAATAAGTTACTAGTTACATTTTTATTGTTTACTTTTTAAAAGGAAAAACAGTGCAACTGTGTAGTAATAATAAAGTGGTTTAGATTTGTACGTTTGAACCTATATGTCTACGTCTAAAAATTACCTACAATAAAAATAAAAACGCTTATATTTGAATTAGAAAACAACCATTGTATAAAAAGAAAAGCCTGCTTATTCAGCAGACTTTTCATCGATTATATCTTTGTATTTTTTTACAATGTTGGCTCAGTGTAATTAGGAAGTTAATATCAACATCATAAGTTGGAATATTCATAAAATAATGTTAGTATTAATACAATGGATTTTTAAGTGTTTTGAAAATAATTCCAAGTAATTTGGGAGGTGTTTTTTTGGAAAAGGAGGTAAAAAGAGGTTTAACTAAAGTTATATCCGTTACTGTTGTAGGTTTCATTCTTGTAATATTGGTTCCAATTCAAAATTACTTCTTAACCAAAGGGGGATTTTAGATTATCCATTATAATAACTACTTGGAATCATTTACCTCATTCATGTTACCTTCACAAATTCCCCTTTAACAGAACAACTTATTGAACAGTTCCTTAATCAATCATTAATTCAGATATCCTACTTACTTTTTCCCCCTTTAGATTACCTTATCCAAAGGGGGAAACTCTTTTACAAACGCTATAACCTTATGAAGGATAAAGTAACAGTAATGGCTTCTCTAATCTTTTAGTAGTTTTTCTAGGCTAGCCTTATTTTGATAACCGTTAACAGTTTTTATAACTTTCCCTTTTTTAAAATTAATCATAGTAGGGACTGTTTTAACTCCTAATTTATTAATCTGATTAACCATTTCTTTTTCGTTTTCTTCTCTTTCTTTATCTGTGTTGTAATAATAAACCTGGATATTATTTTCTTTAAGAACTTCATTCAAAACAGGAGAAAATTTATCACACTCATCACAAGTTGGCCTCCCAATATATACCCAGAAATTTTCCTTTTCTTTTATATATTTTTCAAGTTTTGGGGTATCTAAAGAGATAAGGGCAGCTGAAGACTTAGCTGATCCCATATAAAAAATTAACATAAGTAACAAGAAGCAAGATAGTATTACTGAAATAACAATTGATATTTTTTTCTTTGTATAAATAATCTGACCTCCTATTCAAAAATATACTCTATAAGTTGAAACAAGCTATGACACCAGCAATAGTACCCGCCCCCATAGTAGCAACTGCAGCAATACAAGCAGCACAAATTGGCGGTACAGCTGGACAAGATGCAGCACAAGTACCAGCTATTAAATATGCAACTGTTATATCCCCGTTCCTTTTTTTGCTACATACAATTTTAACTTATAATGCAACTCAGCATTTAATTTAACTACTTTTGTTTCAACAGCCTTTGTCTTTTTTGCAAATGGACTATCCACGTTTTCATTTTCTTGTCTATCTAAAAAGCTCATTATAATTCCACCTTTAAATTCAAGTCTTAAAGGGATGTGATTTGAGTATGTCATTTTTAAAGACATTAGGTTGACCTTGGGACAAGGGGTTTGACCCGAACGAACTTTTTAGCAATCACATTGGTGAAGCTATATAAATGTTCTGAGTCAAACGGTTCTCCTTTCTATGCCTCTTTATTGAACGACATAAATTGTTTAGATATCACTTTCAGTTCTTTATATATTTGTGTAAGCAATATTAGAATATGTATAGGTAATCCAACTGCAAGTCCCACCAATGGAGAATAAGGCCCAGCGAAAGTAAAAAGCGATACAAGTGTAATGATTATATATACTGAGATAATTAACGTGGTCAAAAGATTTATCCTTTTTTATCCAATTATATCATATATTTCTTGCGTAGTTCATAACACTACGACTGTCTTGCTCCCTTCAAGTGAAACAACAATATAGCAGAGCTGATTCTAAAAAAAAGGAATAATTTCACATTCCAATTTGAAACATCCGTTCTTTTCAAATCGCTGAAAAAGATATGATCCGTGATTATGAATCAAGCCTCCGAAGACAAAAAGGAATACTTTATCCCTTGACCAACCCCAGCCGGATTAGAAAAACGGTAAAATAAACTTGGTACACGCCTATTTTTTAACATCATTAAAAGGTAACGGTTGAAGTTCCCTCTATAACCCCATAGATTTAAACGATGAAAACGGAAACGAAACTTCGTTTAGACTCCTTAAAAAGAGTTTAGGTCTTCTTTGTTCACTTTTCGAAAGGTCGAGCAAAGAAGACCTTTTTGCGTTTACCAGTATTTTAGTAGGCACTGCTTTTCAATGTTTATCTTTTTGCCTCCTTTTGGTTTCATCCAATTCTTTACCGCGTTCCATACTCCCTCTAATGCTACATTATAAACCTATAAATATTTACAGTTTGTCCGTAAATATAAGTAACTTGTCCAAGCAATCGCCTTAATTTATTAATACTATATTTTGTAACTACTACGAAAATACACTTGGGGTAGTACGATTCGATACTACACTCCATTTCATTTTCAAAAAAAAAGGGTTACAAGAAAGGATTGTGATTTTGTGGGAAATTTCAGTATGAATAATCCGATGCACAGCAACTGGGGTTCTGCCTGTTCCGACAACGACTGGGGTTTGGGGAATGATTCAAGATTTGATCGTCATTCAAAATTCAAAAAGCCATGTAAGGTTTGTAAGTCTCACGACGAGTCTGCTTGCAATTGCAATTTTAAAGCTCCAACTCGCCAACTCGCTGCTCCATTAAACAGCGACTGTGTCCTAGTTAATTCCGTTGTAGGCTCTAAATCGGTACAAAAGGTTGCAGAAACAACACTTCCTTTTACCGCGTTTACTCCAGCAATACCAGCAGGATCCACTATTAGATCGGTAGTTGTTACACCGAATCTAGCTGGTGTTACCCGTAACACAACAATCATTAGGGACAAAGTCGTTAACATCGGGCTTATTCCTGTAACGATTACAGTAACATATACGGCACCAGGAACAACCACTCCTCTTTTAACAGCCACACTTTCAACGAGTTTACCATTCCAGGAGCATACAGATTTTCCAGGTGCCTGCCCTGAGGATGCAGTAGTAGAACCCCCATTAGTAGTAGAAGGGATCTTTGCTCAACCAGGCGTTCCAGTCATCGGCACCACTGGACTTGTTACTACCAATGCTATTTTAGTCAAGATTGTACTACGCACTACAATTACAGTTACTCGACAAGTTATCGTGGATTCACATGGTGGTATTTGCGACGTAAATGAACGTCGTTGTGAAACTACAACTACTCCAACGACTAATACTCTTCCTGCTCCATAAATGACAGTGTTGAGCAGTTTTTAATCTTGACTAGCAAAGCCCTCTCTAAATAGAGAAGGCTTTGCCTTTATTTATTTTATAGGATAGAAAGGAGTGACATTTCTATGTGTTATCACGAAGATTGTTCTAAGAAAAATCACTGCGATAATGAGCATCACGAGTGTTGTAAAAAGAAAAATCACTGCGATGAGGACCATCACCACGATTGGTGTAAGAAAAAATGCTGCCATAGGAACCATCACCATGATTGGTGTAAGAAAAAATGCTGCCATAATGAACATCACGAGTGTTGGAAGAAGAAAAATCACTGCGATAATGAACATCACGAGTGTTGCAAGAAGAAAAATCACTGCGATAATGAACATCATGATTGTTGCAAGAAGAAAAATCACTGCGATAATGAACATCACGAGTGTTGCAAGAAGAAAAATCACTGCGATAATGAACATCATGATTGTTGCAAGAAGAAAAATCACTGCGATAATGAACATCACGAGTGTTGTTGTAAAAAGAAAAAACGCTGCGATAATGAACATCATGATTGTTGCAAGAAGAAAAATCACTGCGATAATGAACATCATGATTGTTGCAAGAAGAAAAATCACTGCGATAATGAACATCACGAGTGTTGTTGTAAAAAGAAAAAACGCTGCGATAATGAACATCACGAGTGTTGTAAAAAGAAAAATCACTGCGATAATGAACATCACGAGTGTTGTTGTAAAAAGAAAAAATGCTGCGATGAGGACCATCACCATGATTGTTGGAACAAGAAAAATCACTGCGATAATGAACAGCACGAGTGTTGCAAGAAGAAAAATCACTGCGATAATGAACATCACGAGTGTTGTTGTAAAAAGAAAAAACGCTGCGATGAGGACCATCACCATGATTGTTGGAACAAGAAAAATCACTGCGATAATGAACATCACGAGTGTTGCAAGAAGAAAAATCACTGCGATAATGAACATCACGAGTGTTGTTGTAAAAAGAAAAAACGCTGCGATGAGGACTGTTGTGGTAATTGGTAGTTTGTTAAATGTAAAGTACTTTGATGACGTACTTGATCAAAGTACTTTTTTAGTTCCCAAAAAGATGAGTTATTCAACCTCACAAGTACCGCGTACTCATTCTGTTTTTCTTAGAATGGCCACTCTATTTCAACTATCCTGCCCTTAGTCTTCATGAGAATCAACAAAGCCCTTTACCAGAGTGATTTTAATAAAAAGTAATAATTTTACACTTTAACACTGGAACATTTGTTCTATTTATGTTATTCTTATAAAAACAAATAAAAAGATCAAATCGCTACAAAAGATTTGACCATAATTATAATTAAAGGTCGGTTGTATCCGCGGGCCTTACACGGTTGTACCGCTGAGCCGAGCCATTTGCTAACGTTCAGGGTGCCGGTGATAAAGACAGCTCCGAACTTCAGCTAAAGCACCCGTTCGTTCATTAATAGCCAGTAATTTCATAACAACAGCTATTTAATAAATCATCCCCCCATCCATCTGTTTGCCCGCCATAAGGTTTACTTAGTCCATTAAGTCGTTTTTGTATATCAATAATATCGTCGTAAATTAAAAGCGCTTATCTCTTCTGCAACAAAAAAAGACAGTAGCCCCCTGATAGTTAAAGCACCATTTCGTTAGACAAGATTAGTGCATATTCTCGGCAATCTTTTTCAGTTCCTTTGCACGAGAAATGATAAATTCTCTCATATACTTCTCTAAAAACAACTTATCAGCTAAAACTCCAATTGGACCGAACGGTGATTCATATTGAAATTTATCCATCATTATAGTTCCGCCTGATTCTTCTATGAACTGATGTGTGTGCACGAAGGAATGGAAGGCTCCCTTCACCATAATATCCACAAACTTATTTGGCTTTTCCATTAATGTCACTTGGGCTTTCAGCCTTTGTTTAATACCAAAGTGAATGGCTTCCCATGTTACAGTATCCCCCTCCTCTAATAGCCCTTCTGTCACACCATCAACAGCAACTTCCTTTGTTTTCGCTGTCGTTTTGGTATGGATATCCACGCTCCTCTTAAGGTCAAAACATAAGTGAACTGGTGCTTTAATAAATAGTTGATGTTCAATAACAGGCATCGCCCAATCTCCTTATATAATCACTTTCTACCCATCATTATTGCTCGTTTTAGCAAATAATACCTAGCCCTTATTCCATTATCCTGCCATGCTTGTTACATAAGAAAAAGCTGCCTTAAGACAGCTTTTCGAATAAATCTTTCGTCCAGCCTTACTTTTTCAAAACGGGGATCCATATTTCACTTCTAAATGTTGGTGAGGTCATATCTTTATTTTCATTCCAAAGGATTTCCGGTCCTTCCCTTTGTTCATAGTTTGAGGATGGAAACCATTCGGAATAAATACGTCCCCATACATTTTGCAGTGTTTCAGGAAAGGGACCTACCGCTTCGAATACTGCCCATGTAGATGCATCAACTTCAAGCTGTGTTAAGTTATCTGGACACTCCCTCGTTGTCGCTGCACCGATATAATGATCAAGCTCCCCTTTTTCCTCCATGCGGCCTTCTGAAAAATTCACAGATGCACTAAGCAGCCCCAATGGCTCGACATTCGATAGGTTTTTAAGTTCATTTATCGTTTTCTCGTCTAAGCTTTTCCACATAGATGCAATCCCTGGATTAACCCCGTTAAAAATGATTGGAACTCTTTTTTTAATTCCAATAATGTGAAATGCCTCTTTTTCTTCAATTCGATAGTTCATCTCACTGCCTCCTTTAATGGATAATTGGAAGGACATCGGTGGATAGGCTTTAAGTGAATGACCATTACTTCTCGCTTCTGATGGTGTGATACCATGCAAATGTTGAAACGCTCTTGCAAAAGAGTCAGGTGAGCTGTATCCGTACTTTATCGCTATATCTATGACCTTTATGTTGTTATCCCTTAGCTCAAACGCTGCAAGTGTAAGACGTCTTCGGCGGATATATTCGGATAGTGAGATACCTGCAAGGAAGGAAAACATCCTTTTAAAATGATATTCCGAGCAATAAGCTATTCTTGAAACTTCTTTAAAGTCAATTTCATTCGTAAGATTTTCTTCAATGAATTTAATGGCACCATTCATATTTTTCAGCAAATCCATTCAATGACCTCCTTATATCAAAAGAATAGCAGGAATTGAAACGAATCATCCGACATTCTGTGCACGATTATGCAGGGTCCTTTCACACCCGTTAATGAAAATAAGCTTATTGTTAAAATGGAGATTTACGGACTTTTTGCATAAATAGCTCTGGATTATCGATCTGATTAAAACCGTATTTTTTATATAATGAATGTGCATCATTAGTAGCTAACATAAACCTGCGGACCCCCTCCAGCTCGGAATGATTGGTGATGACATCCATTAACCATTTTGATAATCCTAATTTACGATAGTCAGGTAATATAAACACATCGCAAAGGTATGCATGTGTTACTAAATCTGTTATGACCCTTGCAAATCCAACTTGTTCACTACCTTCATTACCTATTTCACCCTTATAAACCCCAAAACATAAGGTTGTATTTTCAATTGACTTCATTACTGTTTCCTTAGGTATTCCCTTTGACCAGTAAGCTTCTTGATTCAAAAAATCATGTATTAAATCTATATCCAAATACTTTTTATTAGTAGAAATCGAAAATCCTTTACTATTCATTTTTACATCTCCCCCAAAACTTTTTTAATTTTCTTTAATTTTACCAAACAACAGATTTTAATCTTTTGAACTAGCTCGCCACGTTAGTCTAAATGATTATAAGCTTCCTTAAATATAACTCGACCTTCAGCTGATGCACCAGTTTGTAAATTAAGTGTGTAAGGGATTGTTGGAAGAATTTTAATTACAACAAGTATATCTAGGTAATTCGGAACAAATATTATACATGTTGCAAATTCTAAGGAGGTGGCTAAAATGGACGCACAACGAGCAGAAAAAATTGCTTCTTCACCAAATATGGTTAATGTAACCTATAATGAGGAAAGTATCTACATTGAGCATGTGGATGAACAAAATGGAATAGCTACAATCCATCCCCTTGATGATCCAAATAAAAAACAAAGTGTTTCTGTAACCAGCTTAAAAGAACAGTAATTTCCTCGATTCAATAATAAACCTCCACTTTCGGGTGGCGGTTTATTGTTCGATTCATTCCAATTACCATTTTCAAAAATGGAGCTGCTGATCAGCTCCTGGGAATGAAGTAAAGCTCGTATTGTTGGTTTAAAAGGCAAAGAAAAAACAAGCGAATTCATAAAATTCGCTTGCCTACCTGTTGGACGGTATGGGCTATATTGTGCGTTTGGATAGTTTACATCAACAGTATATACCCCGCGAGTTTTTGCACGTGTTACAAACTCAAATACATCACGGAATCCTGGGCCACCATGACCGGAAAGAATCGTTGTTTTCCCTTCATTAGCAAAGTCACGAATTTTTTTCGCATTTTGAAGTAATAAGTTCGAGTTTAACTGTGATGGCACAATCAGTACATCATAAATCTATCTCGGCAAACTCAGGGAAATATAAATCAGTTTGTCGATAAATTGCGCATATTTCGGCTCGTGGAATGTACGATAGTGTAGTGCATGCCCACTATAAATAACTGCAATTTTTCTCATTATACTTCCTCCTGTGCAACTTCTTGTTTGAGTTCTAATTTTACCTGTTGTTTTCCTATCGCTCTTATAACCTAATAGACTATGTCCGGAATGAACAATGACCGTACCATTTGTTGTATGACGATCAATGTACGTAATGACCTTTCCATCTGTAAACGTTAAACAAACCTCTTATACACCCGTTAGATGACAAGCAGCACCTCTTCTATAGCACATATCCATCCAGGAACATAACAAAAAAAGCCAACAATTTGTTGACTTAAAATATATCGACATTATAATTTCATTAAAATTCATTAGTATTACTTATATATTTCATTTTCCAATATAATCACTTTTTCCCCATTCGCTGCTTTCCCGATTTGTTTCGTATTTTCAACCAGCCGAAAAATATTATCACAGCATTGTTTGGCACCTATAAGCAATAATGGTACACCTATAAAATCAATTTTTAATGCTCTTGATAAATATCCCCCTATAGACATAGCAATAGGTACAGTTGGTGAAGTATTGGAGAATACTATTACTTCGTTAAAATGAAATTTTTCTTCTAGTAGTAAAGTCAATTCTTTTAATGCTGGAACCACAAGTTTGTCTCTTTTATGCCCAATTGTATAAACGGAGTTGCCCTCTTCATCGATTCCGCGAAAAATTAGCTTTCCAGCATCTTCTTTCGTTAATTTATTGAAATATTTCACATTTAATATTTCTTTCGAGGTTAATTTTCTTTCCGATTGAGGTAATTGTTTTAAATGATATGCGGCAGCCAAAGACGTGGTATGTGTTCCCCCATAATCATTATAGATATACATCATGAAATCATCCCTAATAGTCATATTTAACACTATTATGTCCTCTAAATGAATATTCATATCCTGGGATCATCATAAAAAAGAAGAGTACACCTATTTGTCATTATAAGTGCACTCTTTTATCCCCTTTAATCCGGGGTATGTATAAGGCAGCGCCTCTGATTCCATGCGGTGATTTTTTCAGTAAAAATGACGAAACCTACCGATGGTAAAGAAAATTCATTAGCTTATTATCATCGAGTGTTTCTTTCTTAATCGGGGCAGGCAATACTGTGTTTCTGACATCAGCTATCATTTTAAGGTCAAAGGAATCTATTGCTTCCCCTTGTTGGTTCATGATTGAGAGAATTCCATCATTACTCGTTTTTAGACTTGGTTGATCATTCATTAAATGAGTAAAGTATAAGTCTTCGTTCAGCTTGTAGGAATTAGAGTAGTCCGCTGAATAAAGTATGCTATTTTTATCAATTTTGCCTGATTTAAAGTTTTCAAAGCCATAGTTGAATAAAAGCTCAGTATCAGAGTAGGCAACCTTGTCTGAAGGAGCTTTCAGAGTGACGGCAATCAAGTCCTGCTCTCCCCTAGTGGCAGTAGAAATCAGGGTGTAACCGGATTTACTGACGAAACCGGTTTTCCCGCCGGTTATTCCTTTATAGGGGAGTTCGCCTTTTAACATTTTATGATGGGTAACTAGAGTGGTGTCCCATGTTTCCACTTCCCATGGTAATTCCTTCTTCCCAAAATACTCACGGAACGTTTCATTTTTCATTGCATATTGGGTAATTTTCGCAAGGTCACTGGCTGTTGTTACATGGTCTTTGTCAAATAATCCATGGGGGTTCGTAAAATGAGTATCTGTGACGTTTACTTCTTTTCTTAAAAACTCATTCAAATCTTCCATGAACAGTTTTTCACTACCAGACATATGCTCGGCAATTGCGATGGCTGCATCATTTCCGGAGTTGATCAGCATTCCTGCAATTAATTTGGAAAGCTCGATTTCCTCCCCAGGTTCCACAAATACCGAAGAACCGTCTGCCTCCGCTGCTTTTTTGCTTATCGTCACCAGTTCGTCCTGATCCCCGTGTTCTATAGCATATATAGCCGTGGCAACTTTCGTTAGACTGGCTGGATACATCCTTTTATTCATATTTTTTTCGTATAATACATTCCCACTTTTCGCATCAATAATGATCCCTGCTTCACTATTGAGAGGTAAGTCAGATTCTGCACTTACAGTCGTAGAGGCGAAGGGGATTAAAGCCAAGATGAAGATGAAGAAAAACTTTTTCATATGCCTCTCCTTTAATGATAGTCAAATTCTATATAGTCATAATAAAATAAATCCGAAAGGTAAAAGATGTTTTATTGAAAGTGAAATACAAAAGTAATTCCCCCTTAATAATTTTGGAAACATTTCGGTTAATGGCCTTCATTTTCTTTCCTGAAATAACTTTATAAGGGTCACTGCCCTTTTATTGGAGACCCTATTTTATTCCCCTTTAAATAGATATTTTTGTAAATCACTAAAGCTTTTCATAAAAAAACCATTCAAACTGAAGGGCTGAGTTTGTAGACAAAAGGGGTTTTGTCTATATTTCAAAACAAAGTTGATTGGAACGGAAGGTGCGAGACTCCTGCGGGAAAAGCGCGTCGAGGGGAGACCCCGCAGGCGCAAAAGCGCCGAGGAGGCTCCCGGACCGCCCGCGGAAAGCGAGTGCCTGGCATGGAAATCGACGTTCGAGGTTTTATAAACCTAAATAAAAATTGAGACAAACTTGTTTTTATCAGGTTTGTCAACAGTCTCAACCATTCAAACTGAAGGGCTGGTTACTTTATAGGTGTTGAAAATCTGTTATGTTTTCATTTTCATTCCTATTAACATACATTCCACTTTTACAATCGGCTTTCTTGATAATATAAATATAATCGTTACTGATATGGCTAATAAAACATAATATTGGCCACTTTCTTTGATCCAATCATAAATAAATGAGTTATAAACATATTCCAGAATAAACATATGAAAAAGATAAATAACTAATGTAATGGATCCTATTTCAGTAAAAAATGTCTGCTTTCTAGGAACTATACAAAGAAAACTATAAGTTGCCGCCCCCATGATTAAATAAACGATCAGCTTATATACAAAACCGAGGGCAATGGAACCTTCCATTAATTCCTTATAACCTAAACGGCCATAAAACCATTCCCTCCAGGTCATTTCACCAAAGAAATAAATGCCGGCAAAGATTAACCCTAGTACACACCAGCCGATTAGGGCATTCCTTTGCTTTTTAACCCATTCAAAATGTTCTTTTTCTAAAAAATGTCCAATTAAAAAGAAAGGAAAGAAAAAGAACGTTCTCGACAAACTTAACCATTCATTTACTTCACCAATGTAACCAATTATTAGAGATACGATTATCGAAAAAACGATTCCATATTTCCTCGAGGTAAATATTGATAATAATATATTCCAACAGAATAAGCTTATTAAGAACCATAAGGCCCACCTTGGGGTCAATATTGAGAATTCAATTGGTTCATCAAATAACTTCTGATAATAGAAGGTATAAATTACCTGGAATATTACATAGGGAATCAATATTTTCTTTATTAGCATCCAAAGGTCCTTTTTACTTTTTATCTTTCTTGAAAAATAGCCGGATACTAAAATAAAAGCTGGCATATGGAATGAAAAAACAAACAAATAAATAGTTAAAATCCATTCGTTTTCTTCTACCATTCGAGCTAATGTGTGTCCCAAAACCACTAGTACGATTAAAATAGCTTTCGCATTATCAAAATAAGGATCACGTTTCATTAAATCTTACCTCCTCTAAAGAAACTGCTCGTTATATCTCTTAATCCTTAATTATGCTTTGAATGAAAAAACCGGCTTTCCTCAAAAAAAGGATTGCCGGCTTTTTTACTAAAGGAAATTCAATGGAGTATCTACTTTATCATAGCTTGTTTACAGAATAGTTAATGGAAAATAACAGTTTGATAACAGAGACTTAAAAAAGGGGTCCAACCGTCAATTTCAGCCTTCTTATGGTACACCCGTTTAGTGACTGGCCGGAACATATAATCCCTTCCAGAATTTCAAATCTCCAAGCAGTTCCATACGTTTTCGCCTTACCAAAGCGGGTAGTGTATTATAGAAGCATGAGTATGATAACGTCTCTCTATAGGAGGAATGTTCATGAATCCGGTCATTTTATTTGATGGTGAATGCAACTTTTGCGATTCGAGTGTCCAGTTCATCATAAAGCGGGATCCGCAGGGGCTTTTTCATTACGCTTCGCTTCAAAGTGAGGCGGGACAAGAGTTGCTGAAGAAGTATGATGTTCCTGCAGATATAGATAGCATGGTGCTGATCGAAAGGGATAAGGCCTACTATAAATCATCTGCAGCCTTGAGGATTTGCCGCCGCTTGCAAGGGACGTGGAAATTGCTTTACGGTTTCATCATCGTTCCAAGCTTCATCAGGAACTTCGTGTATGATTACATTGCCAGGAACCGTTACAAATGGTTCGGAAAGAAAGAAGAAAGCTGTATGCTGCCGTCGCCAAGTGTTCGAAAGCGATTTTTATAAAAAAGACCTCATCAACGAGCAAAAAGGACTTCAAGTAATTCGAGGTCCTTTTTGTTTTTTGTATTAGAAAAGACGATCGGCAATCATTGCTTTTCGTCCTTTTCATTGTGTAAATGTGGAATATCTCCATAAATGGTTGGCCGTAGGATGCGCCATCATTTCAAGCCCTTTGTTTTCCGCTAAGTGCAGGGATTCCCAGTTCTGTTCATCTGCCTCCTTTAGGTAGACCTCGTGATGCGGTGCCTGATCATGATAGCCGGCTATATTGATTTCGCCATTTCGGTAAAAGGTCCCGATCACTTTATAATCCACGGCAGGAGAAATGATGATTGGGTTGCCTACGGAGTGTGTCAGCTGAATCGTCGTTTTCTCATGATTGGATAATATGCGCTTCACTACAATGGCTTCATCAGAGGCCACTCCTTCTTCAAGGAAATCCCCATCATGATTGTAGGCCTCACTTTTCCCGACTGCTTTGGTACATTCAATCTCGGCTTCACTTTCCTTTTCGTGAATGTACACATCGACCCTAGTCCGGAAACGGGATGATTCAGGATCAAACCAGCGGTTGTCTCCTTTAAAATAGGGAACCTTTGAGGCAAGATTGGGGTTCTTCAGCCAACCTTCCGGTAAAAAGGTGGAATAGCGCAGTTGCCAATTTCTTTTCTTTTTACCATCCGCGTCGTTTTCAACTGAATGCAAAAGTTGTTTTACAGGTCCTATCTTTTTTGTATTCGTTATTTCCTCGATCGCTGCCTGTGCTTGGGATGAACCTTTTTTTACGGCTCCGACAATACTCGCTACAAGGGATTTCACGGCATAGGACTCCTGCTCTGAACGCGGAAGGGGCCGCTTTGCTTTAATGGTATATGTGTATTCCTGCTCATCACTAATACCCCGGTCACTGAAGGAACATCCACCCACTTTCCCAATATCCACGCCGTTTCGGTAAACCCGATACTCTTTTATTCCCTTGATGGGCTCCCATTCCAGGCTGGCTTGGCCTTTCGCGACAATCGTGGTGAATACCAAATCCAAAAGGATATTATCCTCTTTTTTATTCTCAGCGGTCGTTGATGTCTGTATTTTCATCCTGTTCACTGTCTGCTTTTTTTCATTCAAGCTATCTATCGTGTACGTATAGATGGTTCCTGGAGTCAGTCCCTGATCTGCCATCCTTGGCTCCGGGCCGCTGTAAATCAGCTCTTGCCCCCTGAATGCCCGATAGAAACCACCTTCATCTGGCCACATAAGCTTTATGGAATCTTCATTCCGTTCGATCTTACACATCAATGAAGCCGTTTTGAATACCTCTTGATGCTTCCTCTTATTGGAAATGAGATAAGCGATGCCTGCAAGACCAAGAGCAAGCAATGAATGCCGTGCAGTGAATGTAACTCCGCCTACTTTTAAACGGGGAAATGAATAATGGACAATCAACTTCTTCATCACCTCTTTCTATTCCAGGTGTTATTTCTTTACCCACTTTAATTTCCAAGCACACTTTGTAATGTGCTGTGAAGGGGATTTCCATGTGATGGCATAAAAAACCGAGGGAATGGTTCCTCCCTCGGTTTTTTATGAGTTTCCTCGATTATATTTTAACGGCGGCTTTTTTCCCCGCCTTTGCGTCCTGCTTCTTCACGGCTCATTTTTCCATCATCGGAACCATCTCGTTGATTGGCCCGTGCCTCTCCGCCTTTTTCGCCGATCTCCTGATAGAATTCCTTATCATGATTTTCGGATGTCGCTTCTCCGCCTTTTTGGCCAATCTCTTGATAGAATTCCTTATCATGATTTTCGGATGTTGCTTCTCCGCCTTTTTGGCCAATCTCTTGATAGAATTCCTTATCATGATTTTCGGATGTTGCTTCTCCGCCTTTTTGACCAATCTCTTGATAGAATTCCTTATCATGATTTCCGGATGTCGCTTCTCCGCCTTTTTGGCCAATCTCTTGATAGAATTCCTTATCATGATTTTTCGCTGTTGTTTCTCCACCCTTACGGCCTGCTTCTTCACGACTCATTTTATCATTGTTGTTAGTCATTAAAAATTCCTCCTTATTATTCGGATTTTCATTGAACTAGCTACAGATGCCATGTACCCGTTTGAACAGCTATAAAACTAGAATCAGCTAAATGCTTCAGATCGCTTCCTTTATTTAGCGGCGACTTCTTTCTCCGCCAATGCGTCCTGTTTCTTCCTTGCTCATTTTTCAATCATCGGACCCATCACGTTGATCGCCTCGAGCCTCTCCGCCCTTTTTGCCAATTTCCTGATAGAATTCCTTATCATGATTTTCGGAAGTGGCCTCTCCGCCTTTTTGACCAATCTCTTGGAAAAATTCCTTATCATGTTTTTTTGCTGTTGCTTCCCCGCCTTTGCGGCCAGCTTCTTCCCTGCTCATTTTTTCATTGTTGTTAGTCATTAAAACTCCTCCTTATTGTTTGGGATTTTTGATGAACTAGCTACAGTTTTATGTATACCCGATAGTTTTGATATGAAACTAGAATCTATTAAAACTTTACCATTTAAAAGGAAAAGCATCATGAATGATATCACCCATGATGCTTCCCTCTTATCCTTAACCTGACTTGGGAATCCCTTCTCGCAGGCGATCTGGCAGCTCTACAAGGGTTTCATTCAAAGTATCCAATTTCGTTTCAATCCTATGAAGCAAATAAAGGGTGACGATGATCGGGAACCCAATATCACTGACAAATGGCAGGATTTGATCCACTTTTTATTCACCTCACTTCCAGGGTGTCCAACAAGTCCCTTGCATCAGATAAGTTCCACTTCCTCGACATTCCGCTCGACAAGGCGCGCCGCCTTCAAATCGACGAAATCTCCGGAAGATGTAACGAACACGTTCCCCGCAATGATTTTTTCCATTGCCAGTTTAACCGTATTTACCTCGACCGGCTCCTTCGGATTATCAACGGAAATCGTCGCTGATTTTCCTTCCTCCGTAACGAAAATCAATTCCAGTACTTTAGCCATTTCAAATCACCTCCCCCTCGTACGACATCAAAACCGTTTAGCCTATCAATGAATACGTATCCACCCGGGTCACTTCACCCATTGGATAATTCTGCACACTTGCGATTGAAACAGCTGCCGAAAACAACTGATCCGCCGTCGCCTCGACCTTGATGTTCGAAAATGCCCTCCGCTTGAAAACGAGAGCCCCTTTTTCATTTAACCCCGTCTCAAAATCGATCCGCAACGTACTTGAAACTGGAATCTGACTTGCCATATCACTCACCCCCTTTCACACTCTATATAAACTTTTATGGGATGAAAGTAGCATGGTCCTGAAATTTTTCAGGGAAACGAATAAAAAGCTCCCCATCATTCGGGTAGCTCCATAAAATCCATATTTTTACTATTTTTTCAAGAAATCTCTTAAAACATTTTTTACCGAAATTTTAATTCTTAATGTCTTCTCTTACTAAAAAATCTTCCTCGATTATTGGCGGTTTTTCTACAAAATTAATTCTTCTCATTACTCGTTGTATTACTCTCGGAAAAAAAACTATCTCTCCTCTCCCTCCATTATTCGGACAATTACTTTGGCATACAAGGATAAAAGGATATTGCCGATAGCAAGCAGGTATTTTATTGACTTCATTATTGAAAGGTATAGGGAAGATTGAAAATGCGAATTCGTTGTTGCCGCTAAAAGCCGTCCTGTGTTTGCTTCATAAATCCAAATGCCGTTTTTGCTATTCAGCTTATTTTCCCTTTGAATGATTTTTTTATAACTGATTTTTTGGTGCGAAGATAAATGGCATTTGGCTTTAAATGGCACGTCATGTTCGTCTTTTCTGGGAAATAATAATCACGAAAGGATGTGGATGTGGAATGTCATTAGAATGGTTTGACAGAGTTAGCGGGGAATTGCAGGATCATCTTCAATCAATTTGTGAGAAATACGATCGTAATGGCAGTATGATCGTGGAGCGCGGGTCGAAGCATCCACGGATCGAGTTTTATACAGAGCTGGATGACAATGAGAGGGATTATTTTTCCACGCTGTTTTTTGATCCGTATAATGAAGAATTTTATATGGAATCGTTCGAGCCGGATTTAGGGCAGATCAGCAAGGTCATCCTTTCAGACATTGAAGATATCGTCGATGCTGTCCACGAGAGCTTCCATAACTATTTGGAAGAGGATGATGATGATTACGAATATGATATGGATGATGAAAATGATGATTTGTATGATCCGGACGGCGAGGATTCCGATATATACGAAATCGATGTAGAATGGGAAACACCTGAAGTGACCGCCTATATCCAGGATAATGAAGTGGAGGTCACCTACCAATTCGGTATCGTTCAGGAAACAGGTGATGGTGTGCTCAAACGGATCAACCGGATTCGGACAGCGGATGATGACCTGATAAAGGATGAAACGAATTTCATTTTCAGCAAGGAAGAAGCAAGCACGATCATCGCCATGATCGCCAGTCATATGGATTCACTTAGTGAAATGGAATAAAAAAACCAACAAAACCTTGTCCATGAACATCATGGACAAGGTTTTATCATATAAGAATCAGTTCATATACCTCTGATAATTGCGTGACTCGTTCCGTATCACTCGCTTCCTTCGCATGCTTGATTTCCTTAGGAAGAATATGGTTAAGGAGGCTGGCTTCCCTTCCGGATAGATTATTGACGAGTTCTTCTTCAGAATGAAATTGCCCGCTTTTGATTTTATTATAAATGTCCTGTGCTTCAGGATATTGGTCCGTATAGTTAGATAATATCTCACGTAAGTAACCAATCGTACGATCCATTAAACCATCCCTCTCAAATTTTTTCTTACATGCTATACCTTCCCCCATTTTTTGATGATAAATTCCTAAAAAAAAGATATCCAAGTCAATGGATACCCCTAATCAGTCTTCCTCCCAAAACAAATCATCCAATGTACGCGATAATGCTTTACAAATACCGACACACAAACTTAAGGAGGGATTATACTTTCCTGATTCAATCAATCCTATCGTTTGCCTGGAAACGCCGACAATCTTGGCCAGTTCATCTTGTGACAAGTCCTTTTCTACTCTCGCAAGCTTCAGTTTCAAATTTTTCAAAGGAAGGCACCTACAATTTCTTATTATCTTCGCTATTTTTCATTCCGACTTTCTTCGCAAGCAAGTATATACCGCCAAAAAACAAAAGTAAAATCGGTAAATAGATCATAACGGACACAAACGATACCAATACAAAATACCATACGCCTTGGGAACTGCCATCCGCATAGGATACAGCACTATTCACCCCCATGATTATAGCGATGATGAGTGCAAAAATAACCGACCCAAGAATCGTCTTCCTGCTCATCGGCGTTTTGCTTGTGCGGTCATGCATCTCCACTTCATCCCAGAATACACCTAAGAAAATGGAACGAGCTAAGTAATACAGCCCTCCTGCAACAAGGATCACGAATTCCAAATATAACTCCCCGCTGCCTGCACCATATTTATATAGTTTGAAAAGTGCACTCACCAGGCAAATGGCCAAGATGACGTGGTACATTTCTTTATAAATTTTATTTCTTACATGCTCAACCCGCTCATCCGTAATTTTTTTCGTCCGTTTAAATAATCCCATCATCAATCGACCTCCATTTAATTCCACCGCTTACCCATATTATATGATTTATTTTACTTTTTGCAACATATATATTACATTTTATAATTTATAAATTGCAAAAAGTATAAAAAAAAGGTACCCACACATCAAGTGTGGATACCTCACTAGCCTTATTTATGGTTTTACTCGTCAGTTTTGGGGATTTACTCGTGAATTTCAGGCATTTACTCGTGAGTTTTAGAGTTTTACTCGTGAATTTCAAGGTTTTACTCGTGAATTCATCATTTCTTATAAATATGAATTCCCTAAAGAATTTTGATCATTTAGTCAATTACTCTTCATTAAGATGATAGCAAAGTTGAACAACGCCAGAGGAAAATCTTTTTGTATCAACCAGTTTTAGATTCAATCTCTCCTTCATATCTATAAACAGAGGTTTTCCTTCCCCTAAAACAACAGGGTGAACAGATAACCTAAATTCATCAACCAGCCCAAGTCTTATAAAAGATGTAATAAGACTTGCCCCGCCATAAAGCCAAATGTCTTTACCGGGCTTTTTCTTTAATTCATTTACTTCTTCAACAATATGATCATTTATGATCGTCACTTTATCATCATTGCTTTTTTTTGTTTGGGAAAACATGAATTTTTCTTTGCCATGAACTAAATTCCACATTTCTTTTTCAGTATCAGATACCTCATTTTCTGGAGTATATTGTCCCCATAATTCATAGCTTTTTCTTCCATAAAAAATAGTATCAATTTGATTCAAGAAATCCGTGAACCCCATTTCAGGGTCCATAATGCACCAGTCAATTTCTCCTTTCGGCCCTTCAATAAAGCCATCTAAAGTAACTGCCAAATCTAAAATTATTCTTCTTGGTCTTTCGTTAATGGTCATACTTTTAGCTCCTTCTTCTTATAGAATGTCCCATATGGTTTCGACCGCTCAGCGAGATACTTGCCCCTGACCGATGCGGGACAATACCTAATGCTTGTAAGCATTCATTCTTCCGTTTCGCTTACATGTAGTTTTATATTACAACTTCAATCATAGCATTAAAAGATTGTATCAAAAATGAAGGAGACTCGCGATGAAAGCAATGGTATGCACAAAATACGGTTCACCCGATGTACTGGAACTCCAAGAGCTGGCAAAACCAACGCCCAAGGACAACGAAGTTCTGGTAAAGGTTCATGCGGCAACAGTGGCTTCAGGGGACATAAGAGTCCGTAGTTTTAATAGCCCCTTCTTATTATGGCTGCCGATGCGGATCTTCCTGGGTCTTAGAAAACCGCGAAAACCGGTACTCGGAGTGGAACTGGCCGGGGAGATAGAGGAAACGGGAAGAAATGTAAAAAAATTTAAAAAAGGCGACCAGATTTTTGCCATGACTGGAATGAATTTCGGGGCTCATGCCGAATACACATGTTTACCAGAAGACGGGCCGATCGCAATGAAGCCTGCCAATGTGACCTATGAGGAAGCGGCCGCCGTTTCTTTTGGAGGAACGACAGCCCTTCATTTTTTCAGAAAAGGCAAGATCCAGGACGGACAAAAGGTCCTCATCTACGGTGCATCCGGGTCGGTAGGTACTTCAGCCGTACAGCTTGCCAAATACTTTGGAACAGAAGTTACCGGAGTATGCAGTGCCGCTAATTTTGAATTGGTGAAATCATTGGGAGCAGATGAGGTAATTGATTATACGGAAGAGGATTTCACGGAAAGACAAGAGCGATATGACATCATCTTTGATGCAGTCGGGAAAAGCTCGAAAGCCGCTTGCAAGAAAGCACTGACCCCGAACGGGCGATACGTGTCCGTCGAAGGGCAAGGAATAGCAAAGGTACTTACGGAAGATTTATTACTCCTAAAGGAGCTAATCGAAACTGGAAAAATAAAATCAGTCATTGATAAACGCTACCCGCTGGAACAGCTTCCCGAGGCTCATAGATATGTAGAACAAGGACATAAAAAGGGAAATGTAGTGATAACCTTGGTTGATCATGGTAGACCCTGAAATAACCTACTTCGATGTCATTATGCAGGAAGTGTTGAAACTTCTTCCAGCATTAAACGTATATGGAAGATATATAAACATTCCTGGAGGACTCAATGAATATAGATGCAATCGTACGATTAGTTTTCATGTTAGGGATTCCGGCCTTCATGATGTGGCGGGGTTATAAAAAGATGTCAGAAGAAGAACGAAATGATGTGAAGACCGATTTTACGAGTAAGCGTTTTATCTCTACAATTGGTTTAGTGGCACTCAGTCTACTATTCTTTTTGCTTGAACCAATTTTTGAAATGACTTGGATGAAGAGGATTGGCGCTGTATTTCTATTTATCGGAATAATGGTGAGCATTGTTTTGACATGGGTAGATGCCCCCTTAAAAAGGAAGGCAGTGCTAAAAATTATCACTTTATTAATCGCCCTGTCTATCATGTTATGGGCGAATTATTAAATAGTACAGCCCTCTGCACCTATTCTTCTATCCTGTTATCATTTTTCTCCCAGTTTGATTTCATAAATCTAATAAACTATTAAGAAAACATAGTCTTGTAATCATGGATCGGGATGAGCCATTCCGCCCCCTCCAGACGATAACCAAATGGGAAGAAAAGTCAGTTTACCTATAGTTTTTTTATTAAAAAAACGCTTCAGTTGATTGGAGCGGGTGTTCGAGACTCCTGCGGGAAAAACGCGTCTAGGGGAGACCCCGCAGAAAGCGAGTACCCTACGTTCCAATCAATGTTATTATCGAATTACACCTTTTAAACACGAACATTAAATTATATTTATATTTTAACGTTCACTTTTTTTATTGATTATCTATTATTTGTTTGTTATATTAGCAAAGTAATAATCGTAATTTACTCGTATATGCTCGGAAATATGGTCTGAGCGTTTCTACCTGGTTCCCGGTGAAAGAACTAGACTACGAGTTAAAGTATTCGGCTGCCCGCTTTCTTGAGCAGCAAATGATTTAGCATGATAATCATTTTGCTTAATCAACTTTACTTTGACTATCGTAGGTCTAGAAGACAGAAATCATTCTGCCGTTCTGGACCTTTTTCTATGACCGCAACTGCGAGTGTATCAAACAATCGAATAATATGTTTTAAGGAGAAATTATATGAGAAAAAACATGTTTAAAAAGTACACGATATTAGGAATCATCACATTACTTTTCGTATCGGTGATTGCAGCATGCAGCTCTGCTTCCAAAAATGAAACGGTCGAAAAAAAGACTCAAAGGCCTATCATGATCCAAGGTCCAATGCCCATCGAAGCTGAAAATTTCGCGAAAAGGTTAAAAAATGTTAAAGAAGAAAAATCAGGAGATTTTGTATTTTACATTGGAACGTTAGACAATTATCCTGTAATCGTTGCAAAAACAGGAAAAGGGATGGAAAACACAGCTGCCGCTACAGCATTGGCCATTGAAAGATATAACCCTATTGCCATCATCAATCAAGGGACATCAGGCGGACATGATCCAAACTTAAACGTTTTTGATATCGTTTTAGGAAAAAGAACGGTAAACCTAGGTTCATTGAAAACGGCAGATAAAACTGAAAACCAAGGAATTGATCCAACCATTTGGAAACCGATGGACCTAATGGCTTCTGAAGGAAGTGCAGGAGAAGATCCTAACGCTGAAAAGCCACGCTTCTACGAGGGAGATAAGGATTTACTCGCTGCTGCTCATGCAGTTAAAGATACTTACACAAAAGGTAAGGTTGTCGATGGCACGATCGGTTCTGCAGACGTTTGGAATAATGAAGTGGATCGGATTAAGTGGTTCCATACGAAATATGGTACATCTGTTGAGGAAATGGAAGGAGCTTCGGCTGCCCAAATCGCCAAAGCTTACGATGTTCCCTTCTTAGGTATACGAGTGCTATCCAATAATAAAGTGAATGGCGGTAAATATAACCCGAATACAGCAGCAGCCAATCAAGAATATGTTTATGAAGTAGTCAAAAAATATATCTCCACGATGCCAAGCAAATAAGGCCGGCCCGTAAGCATACTATAATGAAATAAAGAAGAGCACATATTATATACGATAATATGTGCTCTTCTTTTATTCGCTGAGGGCTGTGCCCGATTCTTCCTCCTTGCAAAGTAATAGGCTGAGGTTATTCAGCGTATAGAGTCTAGCGGTAAAAATGAATAAATCGCTGTAGTTGTTTTCAACGTACTCTTCAATGATCCCCATCCCTTTCCTGAATCTATCAACTAATAAATGCGTGTAGTTTTCATCCCATGTAAACCGATTGATTCGTTTTAGTTCATCTGCCAATACTTGAAACTTGAACTCCTCGACAAGAAGCTTCAATTGATACAATTTATCTCTATTTAAACAAAAGCAATTATTTTCATTTTCATGATTTTCCCTGACGAATGTAATGAAACCATTTATATTATCAGCCAGCATATTCGCTATTCGCATCTCGAAGTTCATTTCTAACATCCCCTCAATGTCTGGAATCTATATGAAGAGTGTATGATTTGAAATGATATTTTAACACCAACAATTAATTCTTTTAAGATAGATTCCTTTATTTCGCCTATGCATTTCCTACTATGATAGATTTCAAACAAAAAAATTGCCCCCATTCTTTCCAAGGGGACAATCACTTTTTCGTTATCACATCGAATCCAGAACCAAAGAAATAAGCAGGCCGGCGGCGGCGAAAATGCCCGTCATCGGTCCTCCGTCTTCATATGCTTCAGGCATCATCGTCGAGGCAATCATGGCGATGATTCCGCCGCCTGCAAATGCCGCCATCGCTGCCAGGATATAGTCCGGGGCATGATCGAGGAATAGATAGCCCGACATTGAGGAAAGTGCCGAAATGAGCAATACGGATAACCACAGCAGCATGATTTTCTTCTTGGAATAATCACTTTTGAGCAGACCTGTTGTACTTGAGAGCCCTTCCGGAATATTAGAGATGAAGATGGCAATGACCAATAGCCAGCTTACCGAGCCGCCGCTTATTAAGCTGGCGCCAATCATGATCGACTCCGGTATGGCATCCATCACCGTCCCGATGAAAATGGCTAGGCCTGCTTCCTTCGTAGAGCTATTATTGGACCGTTTCCTTTTATCTGCACCTTTTTTGGAAATAAGAAAATCCAAGGCGGTAAATACGGCGGCCCCTGTTATGAATCCGATCCCCGTCGCCCAGATTCCTCCATCACTCACCGAATCAGCAAGCAGCTCATATGCCGCTGCACCGATCAATACACCCGTACCAAAAGCCATAATATAGCCAATGATGTTTTTCTTTATCGGAATGAAGATGGCGGCTAATGCGCCAAGCAGGACAGCAGAACCCGAAACCCCTCCCCAAAAGACCGCATTCCACATAGAGTTCCCCCATTTCCTTTTTATAGGATAGTGTACCCTGGTAGATGCTGGGGTAAACAAGGGGCTGCTTTTTGTAAATTCCAGCAAAAAAAAGCAGTTATATTCGCTGCCTTATATGACTGATATTTGCGGTTTTCCTTCTTCTCTTTCACTAACCTTTTCAATTTTATCGACAAACATTTGAAAAACCTTTCTCTTTTCTTCCAGCTCTTTTATTGATTCTTTCAATTCATTCAATTTTTGTTCAAAAGGTTTATGATAGAGCTCGCGGATATTTCGAATGATTTCATCATTTATAGTGGATTGTACAACTTGTTTGGTAATATTGAACTTATAGGAATAAACCTGAAGATCACGCTTAACTTCTTCATACTCTTTTTCTATCCCATTTAACACATCACTGATTTCTTCATTCCATTCCACTAAAGCCTTTTTCACATGTTCCTCCACCTTTATTCCCCCTCTTTAACAACAAAAAATTCATTTCCATAAAAACTTATTTTATCAAAACTTCATTTCGGTTTCTTTTCGGCTAAGTTACTTAACATATAAGTTTCATTAAAAACAGATAACAGCGAGTTACGAAACACTTTTGAAAAATGACATAGAATGAAACATGACAACTATAACCTATGGAGGTGTTCAGAATGATTCATATAGTTAAACCAGGTGAAACACTGACACAGATTTCCAGGGACTATCGAAAACCGCTATCGGCAATCATCACTGCTAACCCGAACATAAATCCAAATGTCATTTATCCTGGTCAACCCATCATGATTCCTGGTTTTCCCCCTCCTGATACCATACCATTTAGAATCGATGTGTCCGTTAACAATCATAATCTAAGGCTGCTAAAAAATGGAGTCCTGCAAAAACAATATCCAATCGCTGTTGGAAGAATGCTATTCGGTACACCAGTAGGACAATTCATCATCATTAATAAAGTCCCAAACCCCGGAGGCCCATTCGGTACAATGTGGATGAGTTTATCAAAAGAACACTATGGCATTCATGGAACGAATGATCCCAGCTCGATCGGTAGAGCTGTCTCAAAGGGCTGTATTCGCATGCATAATCGGGACGTGGAGGAATTATCAAGGATCGTTCCAATCGGGACACCGGTCACGATTCATCCTTAATGTATTAAACCTGGATACTTTTTTCATTCAAAAAAAGGCAGGGATTTCCCCTGCCATTTCTATCAATTCATATTTATCGGCCAATAATAAAATACTAGTGTAACCATGATGATCATGACGCCGCTGATCATCAAATAGGTTGGGTATCTGCGGGTGATGTTCATTTCTTTTTGCTCGTCTATTTCAAATGGGGTTTGAAGGATATTTGCTTGAAACTCCCTTTCTTCGATGGAGATCGTTCCATACTTGGAGCCAATGATGAGTGCACCTATGCTTAAGATTAAGCCTATGATGACAGGATTGAAGTAAACGGGAAGGCTTATTCCGAACATGCCGAGGCTTTCTCCGAGAATCACGCCAAAGAAGCCGAACACGAT
Organism: Brevibacillus sp. JNUCC-41; assembly: GCF_014844095.1. Classification (NCBI taxonomy): domain Bacteria; kingdom Bacillati; phylum Bacillota; class Bacilli; order Caryophanales; family Bacillaceae; genus Peribacillus; species Peribacillus sp. JNUCC41. The sequence goes on from NZ_CP062163.1 coordinate 658,700, forward strand.
GCTCCAAAAGGCTCCTTCTTTCGTTACCTTCTTTGAAAATACGCTTGATATGGCAATCGGTCCCCATGATGCCGCAAATAATGTTGCCGCAAAGTAGCCGATCCACATGACGGCTGGCGGCTGGAACAATCCAATGAATAAGATGATCAAGCTGATCACGACCATGGAAATGCGGCTGGCCCGTAATAGATGTTGATCGGTGTATTCCTTTTTCCGGGATTGTTCCATGATATCCCTTGTTATACTGCTTCCTATTATTTGCAGGAAGCTCGAACAGGATGATAATGCCGCAGCCATGATGCCGCTAACGATGATGACTCCAAGCCATGTCGGGACAATATTCATCGCTGCCCAAATGAATACCTTTTCCGTCGGTGCGATATCCGCTTTAATGGTGGTGATTGTCGATATGCTGATATGGAGGAAAAAATAGACGGTCAAAATGGATATCGTTGCCCATACGCCGGCCCGGATGGCTACGTGTTCATTCTTAGCCATCAAATATCGGCTGCTTTGCCATGGACTCACTGCAATGACAATGCCCCAGACCAAGCCCATGATGACTGCCCAGGCCAACGCTTCCCAAGGAGTGCCCATCGTTGCGCCAGGTCCGGTAATGCCATGCCAGCTTAATAAATCAGGCCGTTCGGCCAGGTTTGCCGCTTTAGTAACGGCATCAGGGAAACCGCCTGCTGATTTGATAATATAAGGAAAGCTAATATACGTTGCGATCGAGAATAAAAAGAACATCACGGTATCATTCACCATGACCCCCTTCGCACCTGAGAGAATAGTAAAGGATGAATACACGACCCACATGATCACCAGGGCTATTGGATAGGAAACCCCGGAAACCTCGGCCAATAAAACGGCTGCCCCTTGGGTAACGGCAACTAAGTATGCTGCGATTCCGAGAATCGTCGTGATGGCAGCTGCCAGGCGGACCTTCTTGGAACGAAAGCGGTTACCAAAAAATTCAGGAACCGTCAATGATTTGCTTCTTCTTAAATACCTGCCAAACAGGAATACCCCGAAAATATAGCCGCTTGCATTAAAAATAACGAGAATAAGCAGCAGGATCGGATACCCTTCATAGGAAAACCCCGCTTCTCCCATGAAAGATACCGTACTTAGGAAAGAGGCAACAAGCGTACCGGTTATCATCAATGTGTTTCCGCTCCGTCCAGAAACATAATACTCCTCTGAGCTTTTCACTTTCCTGAATAAGAAAATGCCGATCGAGACATATACACAAAAGGATACGATAATACCAAGCAGAAAGGCCACTTACATCCCCACCTTTTCAATCGGATCTTTTGCTTTTATCTCTTCTTGACTTCTTTTCATTTTCACTAGAAACACCTTTGTGATCCACCCCATGACAATTAAGGAACCCCCATAACTTAAAGAGAAAATCAACTCGCCCATTTTTTGACCCCCTTATCAAAATAGAAATAATCAATAGTTAAATATGCAATATCCATACCAAGTTTTTGAATATTCAGATTTCAACGGAGGCAAATTTATTAATCGTCATGATGGCTAAATTGATACTTGCCTAGTTTGCGCATGATCGTCGTTTGGCTGACCTCCAGGGCCTTGGCCATTTTTCGGGTTGATTTATAGGTGGAAAGGGCCTGGGACAATAATTGCTTTTCCGTTTCCTCTAACGCTTTTTTTAAGGGAATGATTCCTGTTAAATTGACTAGTGCCGTATCTTTGTAGGTTAAGTCGGAAGGCAAATCCTCTATCGTTACGATAGGTTTCCTGGCCGTCACGACAATCTGTTCAATTACATTTTCCAATTCCCGAACATTGCCCGGGTAATCCTGCAGCTGCAGAATTAACTTCGAATGATCATCGATCGCGATGGATTGACCGTACTTTTCATTGAATTTCTTCAGAAAATAATCGGTTAATAATAGAATATCTTCCTTCCGCTCACGCAGCTGCGGTATTTCCATCGGAACGACATGCAGCCGATAATAGAGATCTTCGCGGAACTGATTATTTTTGATCATTTGCTTCAAGTCTTTATTTGTAGCGGAGATGATGCGGATATTCACCTTTTTCTCCTTCGTTCCTCCCACCTTCATGAACGTTCTGTCCTGGACCAGATGGAGAATTTTCACTTGAATGTCGAGCGGCATTTCCCCGATTTCATCAAGAAACAGCGTACCGCCATCAGCACTCTCAACAAGCCCTTGTTTCCCATGCTTATTGGCTCCCGTGAATGCACCGCTTTCGTAGCCAAACAGCTCGGATTCGATTAATGCCGATGGAATCGCGCCGCAATTCACTTGAATGAATTTCTTATCCTTTCTGCTGCTAAGATCATGAATGACCCTTGCTAATACGCCTTTCCCGACTCCGGTTTCACCATGGATGAAGATCGATGAATCCATCGGTGCGACTTTTTCAGCTAGTTCCAAAACCTTTATCATCTTATCCGAATTTGTAATGAAGTTATTGAACGAAACGGTTCTCGAATTCTCATGCCGGGCTCGCTGGTTCCGAAGGTTCACTCTGTTCAATTGACTCTTCATCTCAACCAATTCGGTGATATCCCTGGAATTCGAAACGATTCTATATAAGTTCCCCTCCTCATCAAAAATCGGCTTCGCTGTGCTGAATACAGTCAGCCCATGCGGATACGTTTGCTCCGCTGAATGGATCGCTTTCGTTTTCATGGTCTTTAATGTAACCGAATTGACGATCAGCCCCTTTTCAACTAACTCTTTAATGTTCTTATTAATAAAGGCCTCCGGCGGCAGCCCTGTAAGCTTCTTACACGCTTCACTCACGAATAACGTGTCCCCGTTGGCATCGGTCACGAAAATTTCATCATAGCTGGAATCCAGGATTTGCGTCAGCTCTTTGACCTTCTTTCTTGTCACCTCAAGCTCTTCATGTAGTGATTCATTTAAGCTTATTAAGCTCTTAATCTTCTGTTTAAGCAGAATTTCCCTGGCTTCAGTGATCGGATAGCATCTATATTGGTTATCGCCATATTGAATCACAAAATCATAGGTGCACATATCCTCTTCACTTAGCTTATCTAAATCCTCCACAACGACAAACGATGTATTCAGATAAGCCGTGATTTCTTGATCATGACCCTCACTATCCAATCTCTTCAAAAAGAAACCTTCCTCTAATATGCCGAGGATTTCCAAGTGATTTTTCATGACAATAAAAGGAGAAGAATTGATTTTCAGTAAGGATTTTATATCCAAAATGGAAATATCGGAAAATACAATTAGTGATTCTTTTTTTACTTCCGTATCCACACAATCACCCCATAATTTGATATCGAACCGATTTTGTTACACTTTTTGGGGCGGCAAAGAAATAAGCGCCCCTCTCATTAGCAACGAATGTCCATATACCAACCAAATTTAAAGCTGAACCTTTTATGAATCACCACTTTTCAAAAAAGGTTCAGTTATCTATATATAAAATACTAGATTCATGGGCCATACCCTCTTTATCAAAGTAAAAAAACGATTAATCATCACCATTCCCCGAACGGCATGATTATTGCATATTGAACCTGTATAGGGATAGGTAGAGGGCGATTGGTGCCCTCTATACTCTCATTCTATCTAACATTAGGGAGTGGTCATGATCATGGCTCAATTCAAGAATCTATTTACTCATTTAACGATCGGTTCGACTGAATTAAAAAACCGAATCTTAAGTACAGCACATCAAACAAATCATGTCACGGACGGAATCCCCACTTCGGATATGGTCGCCTATCATGAAGCCCGTGCTAAAGGGGGCGTCGGATTGATCATCCTTGAAGCGGCATCCGTACACCCATCCGGCATGCTTACGTCCAAAACGATTGCCGGATATGATCAAAGAATCGTCGATGCCTACAAAGAGATTTCCGAAACGCTCCATAAGTATGGAACGAAGGTTTTCTCGCAGCTATTTCATGGCGGACGGGAAGTCGTATCGAGCGACTACCGAAATGCGGCATGGGCGCCATCAGCCGTTCCCAGCCTTCGCTTCGGTGTCATGCCAAAGCCAATGAGTTTAGAAGATATTGAAGGAGTGATTGAAGGGTTCGCCCATTCAGCACAGCTGGCAAAGGAAGGCGGACTTGATGGAGTCGAAATTTGCTGTTCACATGGATATCTTCCTGCCCAGTTTTGGTCGGTGCATACAAATAAACGCACCGATAACTACGGCGGATCGTTTGAAAATCGGATGCGATTCATTGTGGAAATATTGGAGAAAGTATGGGATAGAGTCGGAGAAGACTTTACCGTCGGCATTCGCATGAGTTCGGATGAACTGACGATGGACGGGACAACGATGAAGGATTCCGTGCAAATCGTCGAATATCTCGCGGAAAAAGTCCGATTGGATTTCATCAATGTCACGGCCGGAGATTCAAGTACCTTCGAGGGATCAACACATATCGTACCGCCATCACCGATAAAGCACGCATACCTATCTGCACATGGATTCAAAATCAGGATGGCGGGAGCCGTACCGGTCTTTGTCGGCAATCGAATCGTCGACCCCGTTGAAGCGGAACAGATCGTATCCACCGGAAAAGCCGATGTAGTAGGAATGACCAGGGCCTTAATCGTCGACCCTGACATGCCCAACAAAGCAAAAAACGGCGACCTTCAAGCAATCGACGCATGCATAGGCTGTTTACAGGCCTGTATAGGTCACTATCATAAAGGACTGCCGATCGGCTGTGTCCAAAACCCAACAACAGGTAAAGAAGCATGGATATTACCAGAATTAAAGAAAACGAGAAACAAACAAAATGTCCTCGTCATCGGCGCCGGACCTGGCGGATTACAGGCAGCCATAACCGCGGATTCACTAGGTCATTCCGTTACACTGATCGATCAAAGCAAATCAATCGGCGGCCTGCTCCGCACCATGCGCAAAGCACCGATGCGGCATGAACTGGCAGAATCGATGCTCGATAACTATTCCCGGAAATTAATGAGAAGCAATATAAATATACAATTAGAAAAGACTGCCACCGTCCAAGAAATATCCGAAGCGAAACCAGACGCCATCATATGTGCAACCGGCTCACGGCCCTATACACCAGCCATCGAAGGAATCAATGACCCACGGATCATCATGAGTGATGACCTCTACAGCTCAACAAAAAAAGTCGGGGACAACGTACTCGTATTCGACTTCGGCGGTGACTGGCCTGGCATGGAAGCAGCCATCTATCTAGCCGAAAAAGGCCATGGAGTCACACTCATATCATCAAGACTGCACATCGGTGAAACCGTCCACCAATATCTCAGGAATGAATACCTAAAAAAACTATACAACCTAAACGTCAAACTCCTGCCCCACTACGACATCGGGGCAATCAAAGAAGATCACGTCATTATCCGGAATCTGTTCACCCAACAAAAAGAAGAACTAACAGATTGGGACTCCATCGTCCTCTCCCTTGGCCGCATTCCCAACACAGAACTATTCGAAGAGATGAAAGGCCATGCGCCTGTTGTGAAACAGATTGGGGATTGTCTTGGACCGCGTACTATTGAGGAAGCTACGCATGAGGGGATGATGAGTGTGTTAGGTTTATAAAAAGAGAAGAGACATCCTTTGGGGGATGTCTCTTCTCTGATTATATAGGTATGGCACGACCTATTTTATTCTTACCTTTTTTTAATATTGAGCACTTTCCAAATAAATATTAACCAAAGTATAATACAAAAAACTAACACGTATATATGAAAAATATCAAAGTTAAGAAAGATGTAAGCAATACTAAATAGGATAGGTAAAAGCAAACTTACAAGTATAGTAGATTTTTTAACCATTTTATATTGTAGAAAGCAAATTCCTATCATTATAATAATAAGTAAATAAAACATAATATCAATCCCTAATAAAATTTTTTACTCCATAACTTTTGCTTTATCGAGAGCTTTTTTAGCATCAATTATGTCATAGGCATCTGCGTTGGCATTCGTTAACGATTTTTTACTAATTTTAAGTATTTGGGCTAAGTCATTACTACTAATGTCCTCATACTCACTTATTACTAAAGCTGCTACTCCTGTTACATAAGCTGTAGCGAAAGATGCACCACTTGAATATAGGTAATCATTTTCTGGTAAGGAACCTAATATAGTTTCACCAGGAGCATAAATCAAATCTTCACTACCATAGCCTGAGTATTCATATATTTTACCAGTATTATTAACAGCCGCCACACAAACAACATTATCTAATTCAAAACTGCATGGATATACAGGTGTTTTCTTTAAGTTATTTTGATTATTACCAGATGAACTAATAAACAATATATCTTTATATTTTTTCATTGTATCGTACAAACCAGTATCAAAACTAGTATTATCCCAACTGCAATTAATGATTCTAACTCCCATTTTATATGCATATTCAATTGCCCTTATTGCATTATCAGTATTTCCAGTAGATCCATTAATAAATTTCAAAGGTAGAATGTTAACTTCAGGTGCCACTCCCCAAACATTATTATTAAGGTCATGTTTACCAACAATTAATGAAGCAATAAATGTACCATGATAATCGGACAAATATCTATCATAAACAGAGTTGTCATTTTTCAAGAAATTCCATCCATTGATATCATCAATAAATCCATTTTTTTCATCATCTAATCCATTTTTTTCAGTTTCTTTTTGATTTAAAAAAATATTATCAGAAATATTAGGATTTGAAATATCTATTCCTGTGTCAAGGATTCCTACAATTACTTTTCTATCGCCCTTAGTTACTTTCCAAGCTTCTTTAGCGCTTATATCATAGTTTTTTACCCCAAAAGAATTTTCCACCTTTTGGCCATTATTTATTAAAGCCCACTGATTTTCTGGGATTATCTTATCATAGTTTACTTCTTCTTTCTCAAAATCCATATAATTAAATACCAAAAATACAATGGCAATAAACGCTATAACTATTAGTATAATACATAATAAATTCTTTTTTATTATCATTTTTTTAATCATCTGCCTAAATAATCAATTATTAAAATATATATACTTATTTTTAATATTTTATTGTAGAAGCTTTTTGAGCACTCTTATCAAAACCAGTACCTATAGTAATGCTGGGAGTTCCTGATATTGTAATATTGCTTACTGTTACAATTTTATGTGCAAATTGTGAAATAACTTTTGTATCATAGCCTTTGAACTTTGTTTGATAAAGTGTAGCTTTTATAGTACCCGTTTTATTTTGTTGAGTAGCAACCGCTCTTGATTGAGCTGTGGAAAATACTATTCCCTTATTAGGAGTTTCACTTTTACTCCAACTTTTAGTGTATTTTAAACTATTAAATTTACCTGTATACCAGTTACCAGCATAATATTTAGCTGTAGAGGAAATATTTTTTGAATTTAAACCACCGCCCCATGCAATTCCAATATTATCACTAAAGGAATCAACAAAATAAGGCGATTTCCAGTTATATGTAACAGTAATGTTATATGAAGGAGCTTTAGATGTAGAGTTATTAACTTTCGTCATACCAAAAGACATTTTAGAAGTGGCAATACTCCCTGAAGTGGTTACAGTCTTTTCTCCAGAATCGGCATTAGCTTCATATTCAGGGTTAGTTTCTATAGCCTTTTTTATCATTTTATATTCTGATGAACTTACATTATATTTTTCTTTTACTTCATTTTTACTTAAGTTATCAATATAATCTATTTTATCCCTAATATTATTTATTTCTTCTTGCTCATATCCTTCTTGAATAAGTTCACTATCTTCAGTATTTGTAAAATACTCTAACGTCGAAATATTATCAATTGTTAACAAGGTATTACTAGACTCAACTAAACTAGGATCTTCAAGTATTGCTGTAGCTATTTCCTCTTTATCAGTAAATTCCATTTCTTCTAATGTTTCAATATCATATCCTGATTCTTCGAGTATTTGATTAACCTTTCCTTCTAGTATGTCAGTATTTTCATTAGCAAAAGTTGGACTTACTAAAAAACTACTTATCAGACCAATGGTTGATATCGCACAAAATAATTTTTTCATTTTTACTCTCCTTATCCATAATAGGTAAATTTTATATAACAAGGATAATTATATCATATTACCTATTTACCACCTAACAAAATCATGACAAAATACCCATTTAGGATAAACTGGCAGAAATCACACTCGATAACTACTCCCAGAAATTAATGAGAAGCAATGTGAATCTGCAATTAGGCAAAACGGCCACCGTCCAAGAAATATCCGAATGGAAACCAGGCGCCATTATCTGTGCAACCGGCTCACGGCCCTATACTCAAGGCAATCGAAGGAGTCGTGACCCACGGATCATCATGAGTGATGACCTCTTCAGCTCAACCAAAAAAGTGGGGGACAACGTACTCGTATTCGACTTTGTGGGCGACTGGCCAGGAATGGAAGCGGCCATCTATCTAGCCGAAAAAGGCCATGGAGTCACACTCATATCATCACGACTGCACATCGGCGAAACCGTCCACCAATATCTCAGAAATGAATACTTAAAAAAACTATACAACCTAAACGTCACACTCCTTCCCCATTACGACATCGGGACAATCAAAGAAGATCACGTCACCATCCGGAACCTATTCAACCAACAAAAAGAAGAACTAACCAACTGGGACTCCATCGTCCTCTCCCTTGACCGCATTCCCAACACAGAACTATTCGAAGAAATGAAAGGCCATGCTCTCATTGTGAAACAGATTTGGGATTGTTTTGGTCCGCGGACGATAGAGGAAGCTACGCATGAGGGGATTATGAGTGCTATAAGTTTGTAAAAGAGAAGAGACATCCTTTGGGGGATGTCTCTTTTTTGAGGATATGGGTCTGGCACAACCAGCTCATGTTTTTAATTTTCTTGTCTACTTTATCTCCAATAAACTCCTTTCATTCTTTAAAATGTATTCTTTTTAATCCATTTTGTATATAATACTATACATAAGAGGTGGGAAATTTGAAAAGAGGAAAAGTAAAAAACAACGTACGGTATTTTCGAAGATTACATGATTTTACCCAAGAAGAACTTTCGGATCGAATAGGTGTACATAGACAAACCATTGTTGCTTTGGAAAAACAAAAATACGAACCCTCAATAGGAATTGTTTTAATGCTCTCTGCTGTATTAAATGAACCAATCGAAAAATTATTCTTTTTAGAAGAAAAAACAGATTAAAATCAGGAGGGATCTTTATGCGTTTGAAAAAGTGGATGATTTTAGTTGGTTATATGTACTTATTCTTTTCCTTTGGATATTCATGTTATTCAAATTTAACAAATGATGGTAACCTATGGTTTTTATGGGGGATAGCTTCTCTTGTTATTGGTTATCAAGTAATTAATTTCTTAGTCAAGAAGAAAAATGATAAGTGGAACAGTAGTTACGTTGTTGCAGATCAACGTATTTTTCGTAAAATTCTAATTTCTCTCTCTATATCATATGTTTTTATTCTGATTTTTTTAATGATTGGAACAATTGGATTCTATAATGATTTCATTTCAGGCTATAATATTTTGGTCGGAGCTATTATATCAAGTTTGTTAGTTTTTATGATTTCACAAATTGTGCAAAGTTTTGTACACTAATCCAAATAAAACTTCATATAGGTTGTAAAAAAGTTAGTAAATCCTCCCTTATAGAATTGTAAGGTAAAAAATTATAAGGAGGATTTTACATGACAATCATTAAATCATTATCTTTAAATGCTGTGGAAAAACAATCAATTTTTCATGAGTCTTAGTGCCTTTCAACCTTACTGTTCTATTCTGATTATTCCCCTTCAGTTTCTTTTAATTATACATACCGTAATGGTATGATTACATAGAGCAAACCTATAGGAGGATAACATGAAAAAGCAAGTTAAAGTAGTTGCAGCCATCATTGAAAATGAAAAAGATGAAATACTATGTGCGTTACGCTCTCCAGAAATGAGTATCCCGAACATGTGGGAATTCCCTGGTGGGAAAGTAGAAATGGGAGAAGATATTTTTACTGCTTTAAAAAGAGAGATTAATGAGGAATTACAATGTCAGGTTGAAACAGAGGCTTCAATCTTTAATGATAATACGCATGAATATGAAACCTTCATCATTAACCTACTGTCTATAAAATCTAGAATCATTGGAGGTACCCCAACTGCCAATGAACATTCAAAACTGATATGGTTAAAGCGAGAGAATTTAGGTTCCCTAAAATGGGCTCCTGCTGACATTCCAGCTGTGGAGCAATTAATCAATGAAAAAAATAGTCTTCTCAAATGAGAAGACTATACTCTTTTAGTGAACTCCGTATATAAACTAGCTGGTACCTCATTCTCTAATTCCATTGTAACGGTAATTGGCTTTTCCCCTTCATATTCCACCGTGTTTCCCTTCCCGATATAAATATAAGGTTCTGTCTTTCCATCTATTTCTTTATACTTTCTAATAAATAAATGTAAATGTATCCCTCTATCCTGGTTGAATACAATATTCTTGCCTCTCTCAGAACTTGGGGCTGTACTATTTGGAGTCTGCCATTGAAAAATGCGCTCGTTTATAAATTCATCGTGGTAATTAATGCTTTCTTTAATATCTTCTTCCTTGTGTAAATCAATAAATAAGAAATAGTCATTTCCATTCGAAAGTAATCCAGAACCCCTAAAGGCACTGTGACTTTTGCGATAATTTGATAGTAATGCAGCATCACCCATTTGATATTGTTCATACAGCTTCAAATGTGGCACCCCATAGTAGTCTTCTTTAAATTCCTTTTCATATCTAAAGATTCCATAAATAATAAGATCTTCTATATACGTTCTATATTCATCATTCTGTAGAACCTTTTGATAAGTAGAGGTCTTAGATAAATGACCATCTTCAAGTGTAAATAACTTCAAGTTCCTCTTTTTCTGACCAGGATCATAAAAATCCTGATTTAGACACTGCAAGGCATGCAATACGCTATCTTCATCTACCTCTTTAACTAACTTCAATATCTCACGTTTTGCTGTCTCTAAAGAAATCTCATTATGGTCCAATAGATATTTAGCAATCGCAAACTCATACACTCTCTTTAAAGGTAGCTTACTTGATAATTCTTTTAATACTCCTTCAAAATCTTCGTCTAGTAATAGCCTTTTCAAGGAATCTTCTTTTTCTACTTTTGCTACAAATTGCAAATATGTTTTTTCGCGATTAATAAACTTAATCGGATCTGGAGCTCCATCAAATTTCATATAATCCATTAATAATAAAGGAATTTTACCTTGATTCATTTTCTTAAATTCAAAGTACTCTTCCTTCAAATACTTCAAAGAATTAAAGTTTTCCTTATCAATCTGCGCCAATATCCGTTCTTCCGAGATTTTATCCATTTGAATATGCGTACAACCTGGAATATTTGCAAAGCCAGTCGCTATGGCAACTTTCAAGCTTTCTTTATCATAATAACGGCTTCCATTTAATGCGATGGCAATTAAGAACGTTTTACTATGATTCCCGATAAAATCAAGGACGGTTAGGAAACTCTTGTCTTTATGCTTACGAAGTCCTCGTCCTAGCTGTTGAATAAAAACGATCGGAGAATTAGTAGGTCTTAACATTAATACGGTATTTACAGAAGGAATATCAACACCCTCATTAAAGATATCAACCGTGAAAATAAATTCTAAATCATCATGGTCATCTTCTAATTTTTTTATATAATACGATCTTAGCTCGACTGAGTCATTTCCAGATAAACAGATACTTTGAATACCCCTACTATTAAATTCTTGTGCCATATATTGTGCATGTTCAACGGTTACGCAAAAACCTAGACCTTTTCTTTTGTCACCGTCATGGCCATAGAAATTCATATTCTTAATAATAAAGTCGACTCTCTCGTTAACCTTTAATCGCTTCGTTATCTCCGCTACATCGTCAATATCTACATCACTTAAATCAATTCCCTCAATGTCGGTAATACCAAAATAATGAAAAGGAATAACCAGTTCATCCTCTAAAGCCTCATGTAAACGAACCTCCAAGGCAACATTATTATCAAATAGGTCAAAGACGTTTTGTTGATCGCTTCTCTCTGGAGTAGCTGTCATCCCTAATGTGAATTGTGGGTCGAAATATTCTAGCACTGCTTGATAACTAGGGCTTGTTGCATGGTGAGCCTCATCAAAGATAATATAATCAAACTCGTCTCGTTTAAATTCCTCGTAGCATTTAGACAAAGTTTGTATGGTAGAAAAAATATAATCAGCATTTTTTTGCTTTTGATTCCCAGTTAGTAATCCAAATGTCAGTTTTTCATTAGGAAGGAGCTTTTCAAAGGTCTCTTTTGCTTTTTTTAATATTTCTTCTCGATGTACAATGAACAACAATCTTTTAGGCTTGAATCCCTTTACGTCAAAAGCAGACATATACGTTTTACCCGTACCTGTTGCTGCTATAACTAATGCCTTCTTTTCCCCAAACGATCTAATTCTTTCAAGGTTTTCAACCGCACGTTTTTGCATGTTATTAGGAATGATATATTCAGAGCTTTCATAAATAAATTGCTGTGTATTCGTATAGCCCTTTAATTTACTCAAAAACTCTTCATACTTACTAATGAAATTGTCATCCGCTACGACACTACTATTCCATAAGCCATCATATTCTTTTAAGACATCTTTAAGAAATTGAGCATCCTCTTTAGCAATAATCTCAACATTCCACTCAATATTACTCTTAAGGGCGCTTTGAGTAATATTAGAAGAGCCAATAATCACCTTATAGCTATCCTTAAATTCAAAAATATACGCTTTCGTATGAAAACCAATCGCCTTATCTGTTTCAAAAATCTTCAAATGGATATTACTAAACTCATTTATTTTCTTTAAAGCCTTCGCTTCAGTAAAATTCAGATAAGTAGAAGTAATAATTTTCCCCTTTACTCCCCTTTTTTCCGTATTCTTGAAAGTATCCAACAACAGCTGAAGACCACTATAATTAATAAAGGCCACGCTGAAATAAAACTTTTCACACTCATTTATAGAAGAAATTAATTCATTTAATAAATTACCCTTGTCTGAATTGACAATTAGCTTTTTCTCGATGTTCATGATTTGCTCCTGACTGTGGTTATATAAGAAAATGTTTCAGATAGCTAAAGATACATTGAATAATTTGTCGAACAGTTATGTTTAGATAATGGTAGCATAGAATTCCCCATATAAAAATAGCTAACCAGGAGGGTCAGCTGCATAATCTTCATTTACTTCAAATAATGTCTTATGTTACTAGTAATAAAATTAATGTCATTTACGATACGGTTCACCGTAACTAATCTAAATGAGGTTTACAAGGTCAAAAATCCCCCGAACCATAGTCCGAGGGAACATTTAAACACACTTCATATTTAAACCTATTGCCACAAAGCTATTTCAACTCTATCAACGCCACACACTCCACATGTGTTGTTATTAGGTCTCGGAAACTTTAGCTTAAATTGATGTAGCAGTGTTTACTGACAAGGAATGCAATGTTAGTTAACAGTACTCATTAACAAATTGCATTGCATTTCAACACTTTTTTATTTACTTCACATTTACTTATTATGTAAAAGCAAAATACCCAACTTGCGCTGAATGCATATAATATACATATCCTCTTATAGAATTATTTGAAGAATTGAATAGCGTATGCAAACAAATCTGCTTTAATACCATTAAAGTCTTGATTCAAATCGAGAGATAATACGAAAATTTTATTTCCCTTAATGTTGTACGTATGGTTCGGTTGGTTTAATGCTATTGTTCTACCATAAAGTAACATGCCACCTACTATTTCAGTAGATTTCTTTTTCCAATTATTTACGTAAGTAAAAATTTGATAGAGATTACCTGATTTTTGTTTTGACGCCCCTCCCTCAAATCTTGCGACCATATTCTCTGAATAGAACTTCGTATCCACAATCAGTGTTTTATTACCTTTTTGAAGCACAATATCAGTTTGCATGATTGGCAATGCTTCGATAAACCCATCATCAACGTTCCACTGAATTTGAGGACGTGATACAAGATAATCCGTTTCACGTTTGAAAAATGAATAGATGAATTTTTCGTATAAAGCCGAAAGCCTTTGTTCATCCTGTACTTGCTTCATAAATTGATATGTCGAATTTTCATCAAGTAATAGCTCTTCAAAAAGATATCTGCATACATCAATGATAAATTGATAGCGAATATTTTGCCGATTATACTGGACATTTTTCCAAAGCTGCAGGTTCATCTCTATGTCTGATACCTCAGCAAAATAAGGGAGAAAACCATAAAATAATCTACGAGTTTTTTGTTTTATTTTTGCTGAATGAGATAAGAAAACAAGAGTAGCTTTTATAATTTGATTCAACAATATATCTTCAGAAAACTCATCGTATATCACCACGAGCTTCTTATCTACCAACGCATTTTTCTTTATTGAAGAATTTATATCAATTTTCCCCTTGATAACAGTGGAACTCTCCTCAACACATATGTAATCCTTAATTAATCCCCCACGAATTAATACAGGTATTCCAATAGATAAAATTTCTGCATAAAGGTCTTTGACGTTTTCAAACTTTTCTGTTCCAATATGTTTATATTCTGAAAGATTCAAAGTTTGATATGCATATGAAAGCATATAATAGATATTACGAATTGGAATATTGCTATTTCTCTCCATCGCAACAACCCCTTAGTCGTTCTGCCCAATCCTTAGCCTTCTGTTCATCGTCAAACCAATACTCGAATAGTTGAGGAATAATTTCATATTCAACAACTTCTTCTACCCGATTTACAGAATCAACTTTATAAGCACTCCCTACAAAATAACTATGACCAATTTGAAAGCCCGTACCAAGCTCTTCAACAATTTGATTATTTAAACTCTTGATTTCATCTATTACACGAACCAAAACTTCTGGATTATTTAATTTTTCAACATACGACTTAAAGGTATCATTTTCAAATGCCGGTTTAATTTCGACGAATGAAAACCTTCTTCTAAGAGCATAGTCTAACAGCGCTAAACTTCTATCGGCTGTATTCATCATACCTATGATATATAAGTTGGATGGAACTGAAAATTTATCGTTAGAGTATAGGAGATTGATTTGTTCCCCTCGCTTATCTGTTTCAATAAGCATCATCAATTCTCCAAATATTTTACTCATATTTCCTCGATTAATTTCATCAATAATGAAGAAATAATCACGCTCAGGATCACGTGCTGCTTTTCTTGCAAACTTCACAAATGGACCTTGTTTAAGTTCAAAACCATCACCTTCAGCTTTCGGACGGTAACCTTCAATAAAATCTTCATAACTGTAACTTTGGTGGAACTGAACCATTTGGACACGAGTCTCATCCTTTTCTTCCATCATCACATAAGCCAGACGTTTTGCAATATACGTTTTTCCTACTCCGGGGGCACCCTTCATGATGAGATTCTTCTTATTTTCAAGTACAGAAATTAGTCGGTTCAGCTCCTTTTTTTCGATAAAAACATCGGAAAGAAAGTCATCAGTAGAAAAAGGTTCATTTTCTTGAACAGTAGGTTTAGATTCAATAAAACGAATGTAATAATCAATCGAACTCCCAGATACTCCTTTATATTTTCTGTAGGATTCATCTGATACAACTACATCTTTCAATTGCTTCAATTGCTCAGTATCTGTTTCTCCAAATATTGAAGTATCAAAGTAGCTCTCTATATCCTTTAATGCGTTCACCTTTTGAGTAACCGTTTTATCGTTCAAACTGGTTCCATTGTCTGTGACTTGGTTTGATAACCAAGTACGAAATTCGTTTACTTCCGCAATTGTTGGATCAATGATGTCGTCATTTATCACCTGCTCAATTTCTTGAATCAGATCTGGGTAAGGATTCAGATATGTCATAGTCTTTTGCGCAAAAGTCTGACGCAGTTCCCACTTACCAACTTGCAGCCACTCCACTTTTCTTCTATGTTTGTACTCAGTTTTTCCACTATCGAAGTAATAATCTCCAGTAACGACTCCACGAGCGATGATTTTCTTAATTCCTTCTTTAGCATAAACAACGTCGCCTATCTGAATTACACTATAAAAATCCCACACAGCTTTTGTATCGTTGATGGGACGCTTTCCATCAGCTCTCTGCTCTGATATTTCTCGTTCAATCGCTTCCTTAGAATCGTAGTTATTTAAATCACCTAGATAATCCCAACCAAGCCCAATCACACTTTCAGAATGAAAATTATCCCATAATCTTGAATGTTCCCCCGGCGAAACAACCCAATAGTTGATGCTATTATCAATTTCACCTTCTTGATTCGCAATTTTCTTTTCCTTTTTAGGATAAATTAAAGTAGGATTTTCATGGTAGTATAGAAATATTAGATAGGATCTAAGTAAAACACCCCAGTCGGGTATCCCCCCTAAATTGTCTGGCTTACTTCTTTTGCCACGATTAAATTCATCTTCGGCATATTTCTGTCTGAATTGTATTCTTCTAGTTCCAAACTCTTCTGGATATCGAGGTATTCCCTTACCAGTCACTAATTTTTCTATATCTTCATCACTTTGTTTTGTCATCTGTTGATAGACATTTTTAAATTCTGAATACAACTGGTAATCAAAGAAATTTTGCTTATATCCAGTACCAAGCTCAAACTTATCTAGTAGATAACCAAGTAGTTCAAGATAGGGTGAATACCAAATTCCAGTTTTTTCACCCAGATTTTCAGTGACCCAAACTTTATATTTTTCTTTTTGAGAATTAACAAAATCATTCATAGTTTACCTCCAAAAAGTAAATTCTTTACTTAAATTATATCATTCTACAATTCAAATAAACCCCTAGTTACTACTAGCGGTCCCATCTTATCAAAGCATATTATCTTTTACACGAAAAGTATCTTTCAATACTTCAGCTGCTTTGGTTCAATAAGTTTTATCTTATTTCAGTAGAAATTGGCTTAAGTATGAAAAGTCCAGAAGTTTCATTGTATTCTTCAACTACAGCAGTAATATGAAGATTTTGTCCCATACCAATATTTTCTGGTATTTCAGAACCAGTAAGCTTTAAATCAGATACATTGACATCTTCGAAGTTAAAACTAGGTCCAATAGCAGTTGTTTCACTATAATCACCAGCATAAATTAAAATGTCATATCTTGTTGTATAATTCTCATTTTGCATCATATTTGCAATATTTCCATCAAATTCAATGGATTTTTTTTCATAATGTCCTCCTTAATAATGTATAAAATTAAATATATTTGCTTTCCATCATTATTCTGAATAATATAGACAAATTCTAAAATATTTTAACACATTGATTTTTAATTAATAGCAAATCCAAACACTTCCATTATCTCTTCTTTTATTTCGTTACCCATGAAGTTTAGTGCAGACTTCGTAGCATAACTCCCATGGCTTTTTCCATTAGAGTCAACTTTGCTTCCTCCCAAACCAATGAATTGCTCTGATGGTTTAAAATGTAGACCAACTACAGGAACTCCTAATTGATGATAAAAGCCAATTTGATACTGAGCATCAGGAAAACCCTTTATTGACTTGGCATTGTTAAAACTAAATTCATTTCCTAAAGCAAGTCTGGAGCAGTGCTCTTTTCCTAACACAATAATCAAAGAGGAACTTAGAAAATCTAACGTATCCCTAATAAAATCTTTTGCAAATTGTGTTTCAAATAAATTTCCTTTTGATCTTATTCTGCTCATCTGACTCTTAGTTGGAATAGGGAAAAAATCTGTATGTACTACTCTTTTCTTGTTATGAGGTGAATATAAAGAACCACCCATACCGTTTAGAAAGCCTTCCAATTCCAACTACGATATGTGGTATCCCTTTCGAAATAAGAACTGTACATCTCTATTGTTGATTCTAATTGTGAATCGTTCTTTTCATAATCCTCTAGAGAAGCCCTAATTCACTTACATAAAAGCGTGATTTTTTTCCTAATAACAAGGTGCCATCTGTATCAAGAAATTCCTTTGATGAAGGATTTGTTGCAATAGTTACCCAATTATTAGACGAAATATTACCAAACCAAACAACAGGTGTGGCTCTATCTATTACCTCATGTGCAAGTGGTGATTTGGATAATTCTGCTTGATAACGTATTACCCTCTTTAAAAGAGACTTTGCTTGCTCTGCTTTTGAAGGGGATAGCGGCTTTATCATTTCATTCAAGGTAATTCCTCCTCCATCATGTTACATTCAAAAACGGTGTAATGCAGTTGAATATCATTTAAATTTCTTACACCAATTCAAAAAATAAATTTTCTCTTTAAGTTAACTTCCTCCATAAATTCTAATTCCAATTTATTTTGAATAACTTTTACTAATTCTTCCTCATCATCCAATATTATTATATACTGATAGGGCATAAGTAGAAAGTCCTCTATTTTTTCGCCGTTGCTTAGATATTCATAAAGCCCGTAAAAAAAGACAAGACGTTCGACGTAAAAACAGTTAAATAATTTTGGAATAACAAGAATTCTTACATTTAGTAATTAGAAAGCTTCTATTAAATAAACAGTCTAAGCCGGTCGAAACCATATTAGTTTCGACCGGCTTTATTTTCTTCAATTCACTCTCTATCAAACTTCCAAGCTCTTATACATTAGCTATCTCAGTTATTGTTCGAAATGCATTGAAGCTGACCTAACTTCTGGAAGCTTGTGGGTTTGGATAAAACTTCTCCATTCCTCAAAAGACCCTCCTATTTCCTCTGGTTTATATTTCACCAATACGGCTACCAATTTTGCATAACTACCTAATAACTTAAAATCTTGCTGAGTGACAATAAGTGACTCATCATTTTTCAAGGTATATAAATATCTATTTAAATTGCTTATTAACACCGGTACTAGTTCGTCGTCAATTAGTTTTGAATCAATTACCACTATTTCTATTAAAACTTGAATTGCCTCATTTAAATTTTCACCATATCCATACTTCAAAATATGAAGAAGTTCCTCTTTTATTAGATTGAAATCTTCATCTATTTCTTTTTTATTAATAAAGATTGAATAGTCATATAGAGACATTACTGAATATTTACTTTTCTCTATATTTCTATCAGACAAACTCTCAATAGTGTAATTAAGATTGTATTGATGCTCGATACCCATTCTCTCTAATACAGGAATTAAAAGCATTGCTTTCTCAGGCTCTTTCGCAAAGATTTCAGTTAAGATAGTAAGCGCTCTACTCTTATCTTCTTCTCTTAAATAATCCAAAGGTATTGATCCCCATATATTGTTCTTCATAGCGATTATGAGATTTAGTAAAATTTCGTCAATTGGTATCATAGGATGAACATATTCTACATCTCTTAATAAGGCCACTTTTTGGCTGTCCCACCATAGGTAAAATTTTTCAAGCCACTGAATATAATATGACTTATCCGGTTTCTTTGTATCATCTAATTCCGTAAGACCTTTGAAAAGATATTGAATCGATCTAAAATACTGAGTTACCCCATGACCATCGGACATAGACTTATCTCTATAAAATATCGGAATCTCGTCTTTTATAAACACATCCAAT
Organism: Brevibacillus sp. JNUCC-41; assembly: GCF_014844095.1. Lineage (NCBI taxonomy): Bacteria > Bacillati > Bacillota > Bacilli > Caryophanales > Bacillaceae > Peribacillus > Peribacillus sp. JNUCC41. The sequence continues at coordinate 678,277 of NZ_CP062163.1, forward strand.
TCAGTATTAGGCATTACATCTGTTCCATCTATAAAGTTATCGATATCTTTCACTATAATAAAATCACTAATTCCCACCCGTTTATCTTTGTCCATTTTTTTTAGTATTTCTCTAAATCTTTCGCGATAAGAATCGTCTAAACTCTCGGCTAAAGATAAAAAAGACAGTCTTATAAATGCAGCTTCTACAATTGAATAGTCATTATCATTTTCAAGAACATCTAATAACCTTTCTAACTGGGATACAGAGACTTTCATTCCTTTAACTTTATCGGTGTAATTGTAAATCACCAAAATTGGTTCAAAAAAAGAATGCTCGTATAAATCATTACTTCTATAATTTTGACTTCTTAAATTTAATGCGATAACTTTTTCTACAAATTCTTTCGCTTCATCTGAATTTTTCGCATAGAATATCCGATAAATAGTATCTTTTAAAGCCTTTAATGTTGGTATGTCCCAAAATTTAATGGCTTCTATATAATTTATAATTTTATCGTCAATTTCCAATTTGGTTTCGGCATCAAGAATCATGTATATTCTTGAATAAATCTCTAATGCTATTGAGTTTGGAATTGCAGAATTGGTTCCTTTTAATAAAGAATTCTTAAGAATTTTAATCAAAACGGCTTTTTCATTATTGCCCATACTGTATACATATTCTCGGGTAAAAAGATTTTTAATATCTTTTTGGTTTGCTTTTTGTATTCTCTTTATAAGTGAATATTCTGGGTAAAGTACTTGAATATTCTTCAAAGCCATTTCGTGCTGTTCTCCATCAATTACGTATAAATTAAATTCTTCTATGATTTGTATTAAAGCAAAAGATTCATTAAAAATCGGGTTGAATGAAGTGCCACCTATAAATTTGGTAGAGATCATTTCTTTACCCGGATCAAAAAGAAGTGATTTTTTTGTTCCATAACTATAATTAAATTCTTTAATTGACCTTAATAGACTTGTAAATTCTTTTCCTGAATCACAGTACTTCATACTAAGAACCCGTAATCGATCATCATAAGATTCGACTTTAATCTGACTTAATTTATGGAGTATAATGCTTTCCAAAGAAAGTAGACGATAATCATCCATTTTTATTGCCAATAGGCGTCTCACTGTCTGGAGGTATTCTTCAAATAAAACTTCTGCTTTATCTGATTGATTTATCCGTGTGTATATACAGGCTTTTCTTATTACCCAATCCAATTCTTGTATGCCAACGTCCCATAGTTCAAGTGTATCAATTACCTCTTTGATGCTATTTAAATCTAAGTAGAAGAGAATTTTTTCGTAAGTTAACTTATGAGAATCTTCGTCACTTAAGTTTAGTTTACTAAGAACTTTTTCATACTTCCGAAAAATTTCTAAATCATATTTTAATCTAGCCTCTTTTAGTAGTCTTAAAGCTATTGGAATTAAATCAGTTTTTTCATTTTTATAATTTTCTACTATAGCATTGAGTCTTTTATATAAAACTGCTTCTAGAGGAATAAGAAACTTATCGTAATACCAAATTAAGTCGTTAATTTTATTTATATCTACTTTTCCGACTTTATTTACATCAATTTTCATTAAATAATCCGATGAGCTTCTTACAAATCGTAAGGAGTTTTTCTTCCTAATTTCATCTGGCATAACAACCCATCCAGGATATGTCTCCCGATTATAACCGTACTCGTCACTAAGAATTCTTGCACCTGGTTTATGTGGCCATTTAATTTTTTCGATTCTTTTTTTGTACGATAAAAAATCAAATAAATCTTCGAACATCGATTTGTATGGATCGGAATCTTCTTTATATAACTCTTTAAAATCAATTAATGTAATTCCTTTTTCTTGTAGTTCATCTTTTTGTGATTCTTCATCATATCCTATCATGTATATTTTGGGCATCTGGTCTTTTAGATTACTTCTAACCCAAGAAGTCCACTTAGTAAAATTAGGGTCATCGCCAGAGAAACCTATTAAAACGAATGTTGTTTCCATTATTGATTGTTGAACCATATTTACGAAGGGACTAAACTGCGCTGGATAATTATCATAGTCATTTTTCGTGAAAATAAACGGTCTGTTTGCTGGAAAACTACCATGAAGTTTCACTATCCGTGGTTGAACAGAGCTTGGTATATCATTAATCTCGTATACTACTTGATAGCTGATTTCATAAACATTTCTTTTTGCTCTTTCAAGTAAACTATCATAATTAGTTGTAAAAACATCTGTCCAAGGCAACCTTAATAAATCAGTATGTAGTGAACCTGGTTCAAAATTGTCATCTGGAATTGCAGCTTTTAACAACTCATCTAGTGCAGATCTTCCGTATTCATCCGAATAAATTTGTGCTATATCTAGCACGTCCTTCTTTTCGATTTTATGATGATGTGACAAATCTTTAATCAGTTGAGCTTTTAAATCTCGCCACAAAGCCATACCCTCAAATGACGGTTCTATCTTTGATGCATTTCTGCTGAATCCTGCACCAACCATTACCGATACTCTACTTTTTGAATCGTTACTCCATAATTTATCTCTTATTTTCTTTAAATGTGTATACATTTTCAAATCACTTTTATAAAGATCTTCAGGTAATTTTCTCATATGTCCACCTTTCCAATCGTTCATTATAAATTATACATCTTTTAAAAAACATGGTAACTAAAAGTGTAAGTTATCTACTCATTAATTCAGCTATAGTTTCTTCTATAATCCGATCATCTATATTTTCGAACCTTGCAGAATGAGTTAAAGAAAGACCAAAATAGTCATCATAAAAGAAAACAAAAACACCTGTTGCCTAAAAGGCAATCAAGTGCTTTATGGTTAGCTATTTAAAGTAGTCTATTACTAATTACATCTTTAAACTAACGAACCTGTTAATTTCGTAATTTTCAGGCTTATTCCCTGTAACACTTTTTTATTCTTTTTCATCCATCTTCTGCTTTAAATATTCAGCAATTTCTGTTTGCCCAAATTCTCTAGCATATTCATATGCATCCATATTCTTAATATTCTCTCCCGTATATCTAATTGAAATATCTATTCCTTTTTCAACTAGAAACTCCACAACTTCTTTATGCCCACCATAAATCGCTCCAAATAATGGATTTCTTTTTGCTAAGCTTACATCTAATTCTGCGCCTGCCTCTATTAAATACTTTACTATCTCCAAATGCCCCGTTCCTGCAGCCAATCTTAGAGGAGAAGCATCAAATATATCACCTTTTGTATTAACATCGATTCCTTTATGGATCAGATATTCTACTATTCCAAAATGTCCTTTCTTTGCTGCAACATGTAACCACGTACCAAATGGTGTCATTGTATGTAAAGATTCTGGATTATCGTCTATTAAACGCTTTACTTCATTAATTTCACCAAGCTTAATAGCATTTCTTATAGTTTTATTTAGACTTTTTTCATCCATAACATTACCTCCTGTATTTCTTCTATCTTGTACTAGCTATGTCTCCTAAATCTTCAAGAGCTTCAACAATATCATCAAAGTCACCATCCATTGCTTCAACAGCCCTTAACCTGTTCACTACTTCCTCTAAAGCATCAATACTATGTTGTCCTATTACGGCATTTGGCGCCCAAACAAGATTTTCTTGTCCAATTATTGGATCAACCCCATACCTTCTTAATATTTCCTGACCTTCTCGAACCAGTTCTTGCTGCGCCTGGCCTAGACCTTTTTTAAATAGAATATGATGTGCATGAGGATTTATCATAGCAGTAGGTGGGTCACCTATTAATCCTCGAAGATATTTACCAAAATCAATTTTAATTAATACATCATTATATTCTTTAGTAATACCTAAATCAGACATCTTTTTACTAATCTCAGAAAGTTCATCTACACTAAAAGTATTATTTTGAATAGCATTTTTAAGCTTATTCATCTTAGTGGCATTAACATTACCGGCTTCGCCTATACCATCAAGATAATCACTTACAGATTTAACCCTACCACTAACCTCAGACTCCACTTTCGCCATAGAAATTAACTGATCCCTCAACCCCACACCATTAACCACATTATAAGGTACTCCACCTGCCAACGACAGTTGGTTTTTAGGATTGTATGGCAATAGGTTAGGGATGGAGACTAGTTCTTTTGCTTTCGTTGCACCTTTTACTGCAGCCGCTTTTGTAGTCGCTACCCCAGTCTTCGTTACGGCTCCTGCGCCTTTTGTTCCGACTACTGAGGTGGCGACTGTTCCGAGGGCATAGGTTACCCAATGAGCCCGCGAGTAGGCATCGCCATTTACCATATCCCGTTCATATGAGTCGGAGATGGATTTGGAAATATATTTATAGGTTTTTATCGGGTGCATGATTGAATTGGCTACACCTTCAACCGTTTCTCCAGGATTTGTGACAAAGTCCCAAACTCCGGTCACAAAGTCTTTCCCTACATCATACAGGCCTACGCCGATTCCTTTTGCAATGTCTGCGGTTTGCTTAGCCGCTTCTAGCTGCATGACATATTGCTGCTGGGTGGGCGCTAAGTTTTCGTACCCGATCTTTTTGGCGATTTTGAGGAACTCATCTGGATCATTTACATGATCGAGTTGTGCCTTCAAGTCTCTGATCCGGCGATTCTCCGCTTCCTCTTTCTTAACCTTCAGATATTGTGCGGTCTCTTTTTTCCTAACTTCCAGGTTTTTATAGGCTTCACTATTTTTATAAGCTATTGCATTAAAATAGAGAGGGGATACTACGCCTTCTCTTGTACTGGATACTTTCAATTGCTCCATGAGTGCCGCCACTGCCGCTTGGTCCGCTTCGGATTTAGCATATTCAGCCGTCCACTTATGATCGATTTCGTTTACTTTGTCTATCGTTTCGGTCCGTTTCCTTTCAGCTTTCTCCATGTTCTCAAAGAACGCATCATCGGAAAAGGGCTCTAACTGAATGATATCATCAATTCCAGCCAATATTCTTTTCAGATCATTTTTTTGGGCTGTGACCATTTCCTTGGAATTTCGACTGGCATTTGTCAGCTCTTCCTCTAAAAAAGGGACCGTAACCACGGTTTCACTCAGGTTCGCCTCGATTGTATCTCCTTGAATTCCACTTAAAAAGGCAACATGCCGATTAATCAGACGCAGCCAAGAATCCACGACATCGATCTGTGCTTTGTAAAATCCTTTGATTGCCTCTGCACCTTGCCCCTGCAGCTCATCATCCAAATGAACGATACTCTCAAATCCTTTTTTTAATTCCGTGAGCTGTTCTTTCAGATCCTTATATTGTCCGACACGCGTTTGCATGGCAGATACTAGTGTTTGAGATTCGTAAATCATCGACATAATGGAAAGTCCTTTCAACTTCTGTTTCTTATAACTAGATTTCATTTGTATGTAATAATTCTATTTATTGTTAAATTGTGGATTAAATATATTTTAGAAGAGTTTCTATATTTATTCAAGAATTGAAGGGGAATTCACTAAACAATTGTTTTATCGAAATCAATAGGTTCATTCTTACCAATGTGAATGATTGATGCAAGTTCCTACACGACAGGTGAAAAGACGCGCTGACCAAAAGAAAAACTGGGTGATTAAAAGCCGGTTTTATAATAAAAAGACCCAAAACCAACAAGGTTATGAGCTCTTAACCTAAGCCTAAAACAATTATTTACACTTTATATTTAATGAGATTAATTAAAAATTAGATCCAATAGTAACGTGATGAGATTGTGGATAATTAACACCCATTAAAATCAACCTAATTAACAGTGGCTTTACTCGTTATGTAAGTAATATCGGTCATTACGGTACAGGGGATTTAGAAGTTGTAATAGCTAGCGATGAAAATATCGAGAAGGCAAAGCATTTTATTCATATGAGTTATGACGCAAGTGTAATCCTATAAGCTGTTGAATTGGCACTACATAAAAATCAACGGGCTTGCGTAATGCTTGCCCGTTACTTGATCTAGTTTTTATAGATTTAATTTCTTTTTAACCTCTTTAGACAAATCATCAGCTTCAATCACCTCAGGATCTCCGGTATATCCATCGAGACTTCTAGGAAGATGTAAAAGCGTTCCTATTTTGTATGGTTCTTCAACATAAAAATAGACAACCTTTTCGTTCCCATTCTCATCGAATCCTTTTAAATTATAAACATATTGCCCCTCATTAGTTTGTTCTGGTTCTTCATCGATTTGCACATAATAATCTTTTTCAAACATCACTTCTTTTTTACCACAACCGACTAACATAAAAGTCGCTAGACAACTAAATATCGCTAATGATTTAATAATTTTCATGTTTACTCCTCCTCGTATGATAAGCTTCAAATGAAGGATGAATTACTTTTAACTTCTTTAATAGTCAGATGCTTCATTTAGTAGCTACTGCTAAAACCATATTTTAATTTCTCAATAATCTCACTTTTAACCAGATTTCCGCTGTTAGTTGCCTTTTTTGTAGTACTGAGGCACTTTTCCATATGTGCCTGTACGCCATAATAACTCGATCGGACCCATCTTAAATCGCTTAAGCCACATGGTACTATAAATCATTTGAAGAATTAATATTCCTGCAGAAATCATTATTAATGTTGTTAAATGAACATGATTGTTCAAATTAAATATAGAGTCAATGCAAATAATCAAGAAAGTTTGCATTAAATAATTTGTCAATGCCATTCTCCCTATATTCTTCAAAGGAGAAAGCCATTTTTTTACTGTTGTATGCTGAAGAAGCAGCGTCAACGTTGTAACATAAAACAGGCTGACAGAGAGTCCGCCAACAGTACCAGCCACATCGATCATACCAGTGGTTGATGTAATCTTGTACTGCAAGTATAAAGATATTGGGATAGCTGCCAAAGCTATCATTTGCAGTCGGCGAATGGTCTTTTTATATCTATTAAGACTCTCAAGAACTTGTAATTGCCCAACACATAAACCAAGTAAAAACATTGTAAAAATCATAAACACATAGCCGATCCAAAGAGATGGAATCAATAGAATGACTGCGATTATAAAATTTGTTTTAGGTTTGAATTTATAAAATGGAATTAAAATAAAGCCGCATATGGCATAAGGAAGTAACGCTTCACCTGGCTGGAAGAGATGATGAATAAATCCAATAGCTAATAAAATTAGCAACCGACGGATAAATAGTTTTCTTCCATTGTTCCCATTTGAGTTGGCTCGGAATATAAACAGATAAAAACCAATTCCAAATAAGAAAGAAAAAATCGGGAAAAATCGCTGACTCACGCCATAATCCAAAACGACCCTTACAGCATAATCAAGTGTTCCCTGTTCAGGGATAAGGTAGTTAATCATTTGTGTAATGTTAATCAGAATAATTCCTATTAGGGCAAAGCCGCGCAAGTAATCTAATTCATCTATTCGTTTCATATTTTTCACTCCGCCTATCAAGTAGTCTAAGAAAACAGTATGGAAAGAGGATTAAAAAGAATCCTCTTCCATTTGCTGTTTGCATATTAATCTGCCAGTTTGTTTAAATAACTCCGTCGAATGATGAAAAAACTTATAACAAATAGCAGTATAAATATACCTACACCAAGCGCTGTCATTTGATAGAATGTAGATGAAATATAGTTGCGCATACTAAGCATCGCTACAAATAAAACAATAGCTGCGATGGTAAACGGGATAAAAATTAAAGTGGCCAACTCCCTCGTTACAACAGAAGATAGTTCTTTAACAGAAAGACCAATTTTTCGAATGCCCGCATATTTTTCCTTTTCTTCTGCGAGTGACGTTTGCAGGTAGAAATAAAGAATACTCATTGCTGCGCTCAAAAAGATCAAACTCAACATAAATCCGATGAAAAACATGATACTCTTCACAAATTTTTCCGTATCATATAAATCAATTTTAGAAGCTGTTAAGCGAATATCCGGCTCTGTATGAACCCGTGATAAAATGGTTTCAGCTACTTCTACCTTGTCCGTCCAATGTTCTGCCTCATAAGCAAACACTTTATAAACTGGATAATCAATTGTTTCATATACGTCATCAGGAACGATATAATATGCATTTCGTAAACCTGTTGATAAAATATTTTTTTCTTCTAGACCGGCATAATGAAGTTCTCCAAACGGGTAATCATGAATGATTTCAGTAGTTGGACGTACCCCCTCATTACCGGCTGCAACATAATACTCGTTATCCCCTAGTTTTATCGGCTTATGCAAACCAAGAGCATTATAATTCGAAACGGACATAAAGCCAATCCGATGGTCATCCTCGGCTTTGAAGGCTGAATAATCGGCAGTATACTTACCTTCTTTGCCTAATGTTTCTTCAATAAACGCAATATCTTCCTTCTCGGCCTCCGATGTGTTACTAGGAAGTGAGATATATTGGAAGCTGTAAGGATATAGGGCCTCAGTATTTTCCTTCACATTATAGTAGGAGCTATATAGAACGCTTGTACATACAAAAACACCAAGCAGTAAAACCGTTAAAAGGTATATGATATGCGCATGGGAACGTCCTTTTGCCTTTAAGTTGGAAACAAACAGCATATTCGTTTTTCGAAAATATGATGGTCTTCTTTCCAATAGACGAATGGCCAGTAGCGCACCTTGAGTAATTATGAAATAAAGGGATAATAATAGGCTGGCAATTAGAGCAATATAGCCGAGCGATTCAAAAGACTTTATCCAACTCATTTCCTTGATTATTGACACGAGTAAAAAGGCACTGACAATAGCGGATAGCACTAGTTTCAATGGTGCTGATGCAATGAGCTTTTCCTGTGTCACATCTGATTTTAAGAGCTGTACGATTTCTTCTTTTTTAATAAAGCGTGTCATCCATTTTGATACAACAATAAATAAAATAGTGAATAAAACAATCGTTAACATGATGGATTGTAAGGGTAGATACATGCCAAAGCTATCCGCACGTAATACCCTTTTAGCCACCATTAAAAATAACGGGGCGATGATAAGTCCGAGTCCAATCGCTGTGATAATTGCTGCTCCGGCAACAAGCATATTTTCTCTAAAAACCATTTTGCGAATTTGCTTCATGGAGGCACCCGTCATCATAAATACGCCAAGCGTTTTTGTTTTCTTTTTTAAAAAAGCAAACAGCGAATAAATGATAAAGACAAATGAGAAAATATAAATAAAGAAGCTGGCAAGCATCATTGTTATTCCCAGTGTGCTTGTGGTATCAACTTCCGCCATCATCGGATGGAAAGCTGTTGTCGAAAAAAGAAAAAAGATGAGAATCGAGAACACACTGCTTAAAAAGTAAGAAATATACGTCGATTTGTCTCGTAAAATATTTTGGACGACAATTTGATTAAAACTCATGCCGACCACCGCCTAGAAACGTGAGGGTATCCATAATTTCTTGATAAAATTGCTGTTTGCTTTTACCACGATGTATCTCATTAAACAGAACACCGTCTTTTATAAAAATGACACGCTGGGCAAAACTGGCAACATAAGCATCATGCGTCACCATTAATATGGCTGTGTTAAAAGACTTGTTAATCGATTCGAACAATCCCATCACATTATTTACGGCTTTAGAATCTAAGTTTCCAGTTGGCTCATCCGCTAGCAATAAGCTTGGTTCATGAATGACCGCTCTTGCAATCGCCACACGCTGCTTCTGTCCTCCTGAAATTTCAAATGTACGCTTTTTTAAAATCTCTCGAATCCCCAAAAAATCGATAATATCCGTTAAACGCTGTTTCATTTCTTTCTCATCTATGGAATCCAGTGTCAATGGCAATAAAATATTTTCTTCTACTGTTAATGTATGAACCAGGTTAAAATCTTGAAAAACAAAACCAAGTTCTTTTCGTCGAAATTTCGCCAATTCATCGTCATTTAACTCATATGGATTTTTGGAATTGATGGTAATAATCCCATTGGTAGGCCGATCAATTGTGGAAATACAATTAAGGAATGTTGTTTTCCCACTGCCAGATGGTCCCATCACGGCAACAAATTCATTTTCAGCTAAATGAAAATCGATTCCTTTTAATGCCTTATATGTGATTTCTCCTGTGTATTCTTTTTGAAGTTGCTCTACGCCTAAAATCGTGTTTGCCATATGCAATTCACTCCTTTGTATCTTTCGTTGCTTTTAGTATAGCCCCTCCTCCTGCTCCCTAAAATCTTTGAACATGACAGCAAGATGACAAAATTGTCATATTTAAAACGGCTAACCTTTGGCAGCCGTTTCTATATTTCCCGAAAAATCAATGATAAAAGTTGTTTCATGATGCGCGGAATATAACTTGTATGGATGATTTAATGTTGACAGAATTTTTTTTACTAAATAAAGCCCGATACCAGTCGCTTCAACCTTAGTACGGCCTTTCGTACCTGTGTAAAACAATTCAAAAACACGGTTTATTTCGTTTGCAGTTATCGTTTCCCCTTTGTTTTTGATCAATAGTTGACCATTGTCATAATGAATCATAACGGAAGATTGCTTCTCTCCATATTTGACAGCATTACTCAATAGCTGGTAAATCACAACCTTTGTCCATTTACGATCCGAATAGATCCATACGTCATCATGTATCGTAATTTTTGGAAAGATTTCTTCCTCAATAAAATAATCCTTTAAATCATTAACCACTTCCTGTATGACACCTTTTAATGGAATCGGCTCTATCTTTAGATCTGCTAATAATTTCGTGGAGCGGCTATAAGTCAGCAGCTGATTTAAAGAGAAATTCAGTTTATTGCATTCTGCTTTAACTTTTAGCCATTCCACAAGTAAATCTGGTTCCTTCGACCGATTGGATTGTACTAGCAATTGAATGACAGAAAGGGGCGTTTTCATTTGATGAACAGCATGAGAAATCAACAATTGCTGTTCATCTAAGACAGCTTTATGCTCGGCTTCTTTTGAAAGGAGGAGGGACTGTATAGATTGCATTTGTGCCGCATATTCCTTTTCAATGGGAGCAGCCGGCTGGTAAATCAAAAGGCTGTCTGTCGTCATATTCTTGCCATTTAAATGTAGATACATTTTTTTTCGGCGTACATAACGAATGAACAGGAAAATGGCTAGGAATGTAAGGGATAAAAAGACAAAATATGCATAATGATTTTCCAAACCATCCAGCCGCTGAATGACAATTGGCAAGCTAATAAATGAAATAATATATAGGATAATAAAGCTTAAATGATCCCGTAAAAACAGCTTCATATGCTTTTCTCCCTTAACTGATAGCCAATTCCCCGGATTGTTATAATTTCAAGCGAAGAATTAATCGCTTCTAGCTTCTTTCTCAACCTTTTAATATTAACGGTAAGCGTATTTTCCTCTACAAACGCCTCTTCATCCCAAATAGATGTAAGCAACTGTTGCCTTGTGACAACATTAGGGAATGTTTCAAGAAGGATTCTACAAAGCTGAAGTTCCTTTACAGTCAATAGCTCCTCACCATAAGATGTATATAATCGAACAGTATCCAAGTTTAAAGATGTGTCTCCCTTTTTTAAAATGTGAGTTTGCGTTTCTTGTGCATATTCACCGTATACACGACGAATTTGGCCGTTTATTTTTGCCACTACAACATCCATTAAAAAAGGCTTTGTAATGAAATCATCTGCCCCATTTTCAATTCCATACACTTGATCCAGCTCACTCATCCTAGCTGAGAGAATTATGATAGGACAATTCGATACCTTTCTTATTTTGCGAGACCAATAATAGCCGTCAAAGTAAGGGAGATTTATGTCCATTATGACAAGGTGCGGTTGAAAATCTTGAAAAACATCGAGCACCTTTTCAAAATCCACTATAATGTGGCAGTCATAGCCGTATTTCCCAAAATGGTTTTTTAATGCATTGGCAATATGCATTTCATCTTCAACAATTAATATCTTATACATCAAATTCTCCTTCAAAAAGTTACCCAGGGTTTTTATTATTTTTACTACCACTTTAATATAATTTTCTATAAAGGTCTTTGTAAAGAGGAACAACGCAACCATTTCAAGATGTCCCTTCTTGACAGCTACATGTAACCACGCACCAAATAAAGTCATTGTGGTCAAAATTTCTTTATCATCCAAAATTGTTTTACTTCATTAAAAAATCAACATATTGTTTAGGTAGCGTAACATCATACTCTTGTTCAAATTGTTTTATATCTTCTAAAGAGATCTTATTGATATTCACCAATCATTTTTGACATACTCTCACTCCTATATCCTTACTTATTATGGAATGCTTTATATTGACTCGAAAGCTCAGGAGAATTCCTAAAACTTAATTCGTTATTTTCCAATTCAATCATTACTTTACTATACTGTTTATGTAGACTCTCTGGTATCTCTAACATAGTACCAGGTTCTTCTTGAATTAAATTATGTAAATTGATTTTAGTCCCATCGTTTGCCCCTGCCAATAACAGTTCGTTTCTAGGATTGTATGGCAATAGATTAGGGATAGAGACCTTTTCTTTTGCTTTCGAAACGCCTTTTACTGCGACGCTTTTGTAGTCGCTACCGAATACAAATATAAACGTTTTTATAATATTTTATGCTAAAAAGCACTTGGTTGCTAAAGGCAACCAAGTGCTCTCATCAGGTTCTTGATAGAATAACTTATAAAGTCATTGTAACCATTTATTGTACTATCCCATAGCAATACTATTAACTCTTTTCTATTCTTTTTCATCCAACTTCTGCTTTAAATATTCAGCAATTTCTGTTTGCCCTCTTTCAATAGCAAATTCATAAGCTCCTATATCTTTCATAGTATCCCCTGTATATTTAACAGTAATATCAATACCATTCTCAACAAGATATTTTATAATATTAAGGTGCCCACCATAAATCGCTGAGAATAGAGGATTTCTATTTGGGTCACTAACATCTAATAATGCACCATTATCAAATAAGTACTTTACAATACTTATTTCACCTTCACTAGCTGCATGTGCAATAGTCGCTGACTTTGGTACACCTTCATTTATGTTAATATCCATACCAGATTCAACTAGAAATTTTATCATATCCAGTTTACCAGCTCTAGCCGCAACATGTAGCCAAGTTCCAAAAGGTGTTACAAAATCAAGCAAATTTTTATCAGTAATAATGATCTCTTTCGCTTGTTCTATATCACCATTCTTAATTAAATCAAAGATTTTTATTGCTTTTTCCTTATTATCCATAGAATCCTCCTAAAATATCTTTATTCATTGATGTTGCTTCTTCACCTAGTAACTTAAGTTAAGTATTTCAACCAAAAGAAACCTTGAATGGTAAATAGCCATTCAAGGTTCCACTAATACGTGTTCTAAATACATTTATTTTTCTTCCTTATATGCTAAGGAAATCTCTACTACTTCCTCTGATGATATATCCTCATCATTCCAAAAAATTAAGTCACTAGGGGCAGGATGAGGAACATTGTCTTCTAAAATTTCTATGTATTCACATACCTCTTCATCAGGCAGCATAGGATTACAAATTTTATTTACTAGTTCAACTAATTCCTCTTTAGATAACTTTTTACTCATTTTTCCACCCTCCAATAATTACTGCCTTTTTTTCAAAATAAGCAGGGTCTAAAGTATTTAGAATACCACATGCTCATGAGATGACCAGGTACATGGAGGATTCAAGTGTGATATATTCGGCTAGAAGAGAATTGAACTAGTTGGACAATTGCAATCTTCGCTTTATGTAATGTTTTTGAGCTTTTTTCGTTTAGATATGGGATTACATAAAGATATATTATTTATCTTCCAAAATAAAAGTTGATAGAACCAACTTTTATTGGTTGTATCAACTCTTCTTTAAATTTTGGTTATCCCAGTGCTTTATCTAGATCTATAAAACTTAATTCTCAGTTTCTTTGTATCTTTCTGGAATTTTGTTTCTCCATATTAGCATAAGTTCTTTAAATTGTTCAGTTTCCATTTCATTCTCATTTGGATTATCGAAGATATAAAAGTGGTGAAGAACCGTCGTATCTTTTTTTATCAAGACACTGGTAGCATTCCCTTCTATTTCAAATTCATCGTATTCACCTTCCATTACTTTGCGAACAATATCAATATACTCATCCACTTCTGTTTCAAATACAATATCTTCAATGAAGTCTGAGAAAAGGTTAATTTCTTGTGGTAAAATTATCCTTAGATATCCTAATGGGTTTCTTGTAAATTCATACGAATATTTCATTAGTTAATTATCTCCCGATATTTAATTTTTATATAAAGGAAATGCAGTAGCTATTGTCCCATCACGGTTTAAGTACATTCCAATATCAATTCCTGATGAAGTTCTGCCAACATATCTATTTCCATCTTTTATTTTGTTTTCAAAAGCCTCGTTAATAGCGTTATTCACCTTCACCCTGTCCCAATCTTTTGGAAAGAAAGTTGACTTTGCAATCTTTGTCACTCCATTTATTTCCACCTTAGCTCTATATACTCCGTTGATATCTGGAGTTTCTTCAGTACCTGGAACTATCTTACCACCCATCATACTCTCGTGGTGATAACCAACAGCTTTCCCACGTCGATTAATTTCTCCATGATAAACATGCCTCATAGTATCTATAGTAAACTTTTTCCCGCCATCTCCACTAACCTCAGACTCCACTTTCGCCATCGTAATTAACTGTTCTTTTAACCCAACACCATTAACCACATTATAAGGTACTCCGCCTGCCAACGACAGCTGATTTTTAGGGTTGTATGGCAATAGGTTAGGGATAGTGGCCAGTTCTTTTGCCTTCGTAACGCCTTTAACTGCAGCGGCTTTGGTGGTCGCTACACCAGTCTTCGTTATGGCTCCTGCGCCTTTTGTTCCTACTACTGATGTGACGACTGTTCCGAGGGCATAAGTTACCCAATGGGACCGTGAATAGGCATCACCATTTACCATATCTCTTTCATAAGAGTCCGAGATGGATTTGGATATATATTTATAGGTTTTTATCGGGTGCATGATGGAATTGGCTACACCTTCAACCGTTTCCCCAGGGTCTGTGACAAAGTCCCAAACTCCTGTCACGAAGTCTCTTCCTACATCAAAAAGGCCTACGCCGATTCCTTTTGCAATGTCTGCGGTTTGCTTAGCCGATTCTAGCTGTATAACATATTGCTGCTGGGTGGGCGCTAAGTTTTCGTAGCCGATCTGTTTGGCGATTTTGAGGAACTCATCTGGATCTGTTACATGATCGAGTTGTGCCTTCAAATCCTTGATCCGGCGATTCTCCGCTTCCTCTTTCTTAACCTTCAGATATTGCGCGGTGTCTTTTTTCCTGACTTCCAGGTTTTTATAGGCTTCACTATTTTTATAAGCTGTTGCATTAAAATAGAGAGGGGATACTACTCCTCCTCTTGTACTGGATACTTTCAATTGCTCCATGAGTGCCGTCACTGCCGCTTGGTCCGCTTCGGATTTGGCATATTCAGCCGTCCACTTATGATCGATTTCGTTTACTTTGTCTATCGTTTCGGTCCGTTTCCTTTCAGCTTTCTCCATATTCTCAAAGAACACATCATCGGAAAAAGGTTCTAACTGAATGATATCATCAATTCCAGCCAATATTTTTTTTAGATCATTTTTCTGGGCTGTGACCATTTCCTTTGAATTTCGACTGGCGCTTTCCAGCTCTTCCTCTAAAAATGGGACCGTAACCAAGGTTTCACTCAGGTTAGCCTCGATTGTATCTCCTTGAATTCCACTTAAAAAGGCAACATGCCGATTGATCAGACGCAGCCAAGAATCCACGACATCGATCTGTGCTTTGTAAAATCCTTTAATGGCCTCTGCGCCTTGCCCCTGCAGCTCATCATCCAAATGAACGATACTCTCAAATTCTTTTTTTAATTCCGTGAGCTGTTCTTTCAGATCCTTATATTGTCCGACACGCGTTTGCATGGCCGAAACTAGTGTTTGAGATTCGTAAATCATCGACATAATGGAAAGTCCTTTCAACTTCTTTTCTTATAATAGATTTCATTTATATGTAATATTTTTATTCACTGTAAAATTATGGACTAAATATATTTTAGAAGAGTTTCTATATTTATTCAAGAATTGAAGGGGAATTGGACAGTATTTTTAATAGTAGCTAGACGATGGGCGATCACAAAGTTAAACCAATACGTAAATAAGGGCTATTCCCGTTGAAGGAATAGCCCTTTCTTTGTATCAAAATTAAAATGCCGGTATGGCCGTTTCACTATATTTCTCTTCTAAAAATTTGCGTACCTCCGGGCTTGTCATGGCCTTGGCCAACTTTTGGACTGGCTCGGAATCCACGTTATCCTTGCGTGCCACTAATGTAATCGCAAAGTCATTTTCAACACCTTCTGTGAGAAGTGCGTCATTTTTTGGTGTCAAACCAAGCGGTGCGGCGTAAGCAGGTGTTATCACGATCGCATCTGCTTCATCATACGTTCTCGCCAGCATTAATAAATCCACTTCTTTGAACTTATAGTTTTTAGGGTTCTCAGTGATATCAGACATTGTATAGTATGGACCCTTTTTTTCCTTTAAAGTGATGACTTTATGCTGTGCCAGCAATGCCAATGAACGATCGATATTCGACACATCATTTGCAATGGCAATAACGGCACCCTCTGGCATTTTATCCATTGAATCGTATTCTTTGGAATACACCCCATAATTGGCAAAATAAATGGGTTTCACTGGTACTAGCTCGGCATTTTTGTTTCGATTGAATTCCTCCATATATGGAACGTGTTGGAAGAAGTTCACATCCACTTCTCCTGCCGCTAGTGCGGTGTTAGGCTGCACATTATCACCTAATACAACCATTTCCAGGTTAATGCCTTCCTCTGCCAGCTTCGGTTTAACAAGCTCAAGGATTTCCGTCATTGGGGGAATGAGTGAGGCCACTTTCAATGTTACCTCTTTCTTCTCCTGATTCTGCGCATTTTCTTTCTCTTTTCCTTCATTCGCCTTTCCGCATCCTACTAAAAGCAACATGATTGCTGCCATGAGAAAGAGTATTCTTTTCATGATGTTTCCCTCCATTATTTATCTTTTATCAATCATTCTGGCTACAGCCGTGCCAATGAATTGGATAAGCTGTACTAGAATGATCATAATGATAATCATATAAATCATTAACTCTGTTTTAAACTGCTGATAGCCATACCTGATGGCAAAATCGCCGATACCGCCGCCCCCGACCACACCCATGATCGTTGAATAGGAAATAAAGCTGATAATCGATGTTGTCAGTCCGAGGACAAGCCCTGAACGAGCCTCCACGTAAAGAAATTTAAAGATGACATCCTTAACAGAAGCACCCATGGAAATGGCTGCCTCGATTACACCCTTTGGCACGTCCAATAAAGATTGCTCGACCAATCGCGAATAATGGGCAATGGCAATGATCGCTAATGGAACGCAAGCAGCTGCTGTACCAATGGCTGTGCCGATTATGAGTCTTGTAAACGGGATTAAAAAAACAACCAATAATAAAAATGGGAAAGAACGAATAATATTGACAAATAAATTCAAAATCGAGAAAGACCACGGATTTTCGAGCAAATGCCCCTTCCTACAAAGAAATAGCAAGGTACCGATAGGCAATCCAATCAAAATCGCAGCTAAAATGGACACACCGACCATGGTTATGGTTTCTCCAATTGACCGCCAAATTTCTGCCTCATATTGAACTAAAATCTCAGGCATGACCCAGCCCACCATTCTCTGCTAATTGTTCGATGAAGTATTCTGGACGATTATCCCTTTTTTCAATCCCAGTTGGTTCGATTATGATAGTGTCATAGATTTCTCCACCTTCCATGATCGTAACACGATTGCATATACTTTTAATGACATCCAGCTCATGACTGACAATGACTATCGTCACACCGAAGCGTTTGTTTATGCTCTCCAGCACTTCCAATATTTCAGACGTTGTATTTGGGTCAAGGGAAGAGGTCGGTTCATCACATAATAACACTTGCGGGTTATTTGCCAATGCCCTTGCAATGGCAACACGCTGCTTTTGTCCCCCGCTTAATTGTGCAGGATATCTATCCATCTCACCCTCCAATCCGACAAATTGAAGACACTCTACAACACGGCTCCGACGTTCTTTCCTTGGATAATTTGCCAGTTCTAAAGAGGCTGCCACATTCTCATGAACCGTTTTATTTGCCACAAGATTAAAATGCTGAAAGATCATGCCAATCGACTTCCGTGCCCCTCGGAGTGCTTTATTGTTCAATGTGGTCAACCTTTGGCCGTTTACCTCCACTTCGCCCTCATCTGGGGTCTCCAACAAATTCATTAGCCGCAGCAACGTTGATTTCCCTGCTCCGCTTGCTCCGATTATTCCATGAATTTCACCTTTAGGTATTGTTAACGTAACGGACTTAATTGCCTGAAACTGTGAAAATTTTTTACTCACTTGATGCAGGTTAATCATAAAATCCCACTTTCCATTTGTTGAAAGATAAGCATAGCGCTCCTCATTAATAGAAACACAACTCATTCTATCAACTAATGAGGACCTAATGCAAAGACACAAATTAACAGTTAGAAAGGATAGATGAACAGTGAGGAATCCCTGTTTACATCTATCCTTTTGTATGACATTTTTCGTTAACTGGTACACTTGAAAATCCATTGATCATTTACTTCCATTATTTCGACGATACCACCAGAAACCGGACAATTTGATCCGAGAAGTTAAACCAGTAATGGGCTTTTCTAGCATCGAACATGAATGACTGCTGTTCATGGAGTTCTGTTCTCTCTCCTTCTATTTCCACGGTTAACTTCCCTTCGATAATGAATAAGAACTCATGTCCGCTATGGGAAAAGGCGCTTCCTTTATTTTCCCCTGGCTTTAAGGTGACAAGAATGGGCGAAAAAACAGCATCACGAATGCCGCTGGATAAATTCTGATAATGAAATTGTTCATGATTATAATCTGAATTTTCTTGGGAGCGGTCCTCAGAAAAGAAGAAACTTGGGTTGACATCCAATGTATCAGCGATTTTTTTTAATGACTCTAGAGTGACGCTTGATTTTCCCCGTTCTACTTGTGATAAAAAACTGATCGAAACGCCTGTTTGTTCAGCCAGACTCTTTAATGTTAGTTTCCGCTCTTTCCTCAATAATTTCATTTTTTTCCCGATTGAATCAAAAGGCATACAGATGCCCCCTTTTTTTACATAGTATCTAGCTACATTATACATGACAAGTTTTGAAGAATGTTTCGTCATTAATAGCTTACCGAAAAATATTGACAGAAAATTTGTAATTATTTAAAATGAAAGAAAACGTAAATTGAAGTGATACTTCAATTTTGAAGGGGTGACTCAAGATGGAGAAGAAACAAATGCGGCGAATTTTAATCGCGAGTTTAGTCGGAAGTTCGATTGAGTGGTTTGACTATTTTTTATATGGGACCGTTTCAGCTCTCGTGTTTAACCAGATATTCTTCGTGAATGAGGACCCGACAATCGGGCTGTTGCTTGCCTATGCATCCTTTGCGTTAGCATTCTTCATCCGCCCTTTTGGAGGTGTGATCTTTAGCCATATTGGCGATCGTATCGGGAGAAAGAAAACACTTGTTTTAACACTTAGTTTAATGGGGGTCGCAACATTTGGGATGGGGCTTCTCCCTACGTATCAAGCCGTTGGCATTTGGGCGCCGATTTTATTAATCACGTTGCGCTTAGTTCAAGGTCTGGGAATTGGCGGTGAATGGGGTGGCGCGCTTTTATTGGCCGTTGAATATGCTCCCGCTGAGAAACGGGGACTGTTCGGAGCGATTCCTCAGATGGGTGTCACTATAGGAATGCTGCTTGGAACCGTTGCCTTATCTATTATGACAATGCTTCCTGAAAACGCATTCATGACTTGGGGATGGCGTATACCATTCATTTTTAGCGCTTTGCTTGTATTTTTTGGCCTATGGATTCGTAAAGGAATTGATGAAACTCCGTCTTTCAAAAAAGTAAAGGAATCCGGAGAAGTTCCAAAGCTGCCGATTGTTGAAACTCTTAAGAATTATTGGCGTGAAGTGCTTATCGCCGTGGGAGCCAAAGTGGTAGAAACGGCGCCATTTTATATTTTCAGCACATTTGTCGTATCATATGCTACTGCAAATCTCGGTTTCTCTCGGACTGCTACATTAACTGCAGTCATGATTGCAACAATAATAACGACGATCTTAATACCAATCATGGGGAATTTATCTGATACTATTGGCCGTAAAAAGCTGTTCATTGGCGGTACGATTGGGATGGCACTGTTTGCATTCCCATACTTCTGGTTGCTGGAGCAAAAATCGGTCCTGCTATTAATCGTTGCGACAGTGATAGGTTTAGGGGTTATTTGGGCTCCCATCACAGCTGTTCTTGGAACGATGTTCTCGGAAATTTTCGATGCAAAGATCCGTTATACCGGCATCACGCTTGGATATCAAATCGGGGCAGCTCTGGCAGGAGGAACAGCGCCGCTAGTTGCAACGGCTTTACTTAATAGATTTGATAACTCCTATGTTCCAGTCGCCATTTATATTATTTTTGCATCTGTCCTGTCACTAGCAGCGATTTGGGCAGTCAAGGATCGCAGCAATCAGAAATTAGACGAAACGCATAATAATAGAGCCATGTAATCCATGGTTCCTTTACTTCAAGGAGGACAATTGAATGTTAGTTATAAATGAGAAGGAAATTCAACAATCATATGGAATGAAAGACGCAATAGCGGATGTAAAGGCGGTATTGCATGCACATGGTGCTAGAAAAATAGACAACCCTCATCGCACAGTACTTGCTTTCCCTCAACACGAGGCATCAGCACTTTACATGCCAAGTGCTGATCTATCTGAAGAAGTTTCTGCAGTCAAAGTCGTTACCATTTTCCCGAAGAATCCTTCAAGGGGGATGGCAACAACACAAGGAGTCATCTTGCTGTCAGATGCAGAAAATGGCGAACATTTAGCATTGTTGAATGCCTCCTATTTAACACGTCTCAGAACGGGGGCACTGAGCGGCATTGCCACAGACTTTCTTGCTCGTAAAGACGCCCGGGTTCTTACGATCATCGGAACGGGAGCTATGGGATTTGAACAAGCACTTGGTGTGTTGGCCGTAAGGGACATTGAACGTATTTTATTAGTGAATCGCACACGAGAGAAAGCGGAGAAATTCGGTGAAAGGCTACGCGCATTCGGAGTGACCGTTCCTTTTGAGGTTTACGAAGATGTTTCAGCAGCTGTTCGTCAAGCAGATATTATTTGCTGTGCAACCCGCTCGAACGAGCCTGTATTTAATGGGCAGGATGTAAAGCCGGGCACGCACATTAACGGAGTCGGGTCTTATTTGCCGGATATGAAAGAAGTAGATCATACCACGATTTCACGCGCCGCTAAAATTATCGTCGACGATTTGGCGGGCGTGAAGGATGAAGCAGGAGAACTCATGCATGCAGCCAATCAAGGAAATTGGTCGTTTAATGATATTCACGGGGAGCTTTATGAGCTTGTAATGCTGACCAAAACAGGCAGGGAAAATGAAGAGGAAATTACCTTCTTTAAATCGGTCGGTGCTGCATACTTTGACCTCGCTGTCGCAAAAGGCGTTTACCGCCAATCGAAAGAACGGAACATCGGGATGGAGATTGAGGTATAACAGAAGCCCATGCATGTTGTTATACCTGAATGTAATAGCAATTAAAAAAAGAGACCCTTCTTTCGGAAGGGTCTTTTGAATAATCCTTATCTTTCACAAGCGATTCAGTCTATATCACGATCGCTATTTTTATTGGCATCATATAGTGCCTTTGAAACATGGGTCTTGTATATCATTCAGTATCCATCTTGAAAAAAACGGATCATTTTCTATCTGTGTTGCTGTGTCGATTTAGTTTTCATGCAGAGTTGATTGGAGCGGGTGTGCGAGACTCCTGCGGGAAAAGCGCGTCCAAGGGAGACCCCACAGGCGCCAAGAGCGCCGAGGAGGCTCCCGGACCGCTCGCGCCTGCAGTGGAATGAAACGATCAAAGTACGCCCCCTATAATGCGGAAGATTGACTTAATTCATTCATGATCCACTTGTTTCTGCTTCAGCTACCTTTTTGACACGTTCTATAAATTCAACGACCACTTTTTCGGTGGCAAATAATAAAAGTAATTTCAAAAACCACTTTAACGGGCGACTGGTGACTGTATATGTAAAGGAAGTTCTATTGTCATTGATTTTATTTAGTTCATAGAAAGCTGTAATTTCAAACATTTTAGCAAGTATAAAGCCCACTTTTAGCTTTTTCTCATTCGTTTCATTCAAATATTCCAATGTTTCTATATCATACTCTTCGGTTCGTTTTCCTTCTCGATACTTTTGGCGATATACACTTCCAACCTTTTCTTCGGTTATTTTAACGGGCTTGTGTTCAACTACTTGAGGCATGATTTTTTGCATATTTTCTACAGAACCATCAAAAAACTTCCAGACTTGTTCAATCGGAGCGTTAATTTCTATGTCTCTTGTCCATTTTTTCAATGTATTCACCTCTACCTTCATTATATTTCCTTTATTTTGTAAAACCAAATTTACAGCTGATAATTCGTTAAATAAGTTTCACTTCTCACCTTGATACAATAAATAACTCTTTTTTTGAATCTACATGTCTTTCTGTAAAAAAATTACTTTATTATGATTCTCTTTTTTAGTGTTATTCTTGTATAATAAACGAAACGGTTACTTTTTCAGGAGAATCCTATGAATTTTACTTATATTAATCAAAACATATTAGATAACCTCTTTTATATCTTGCTAAGTATTTTAATTTATTTCATTTTATTAGATCATGGCAAAAGGTTAAGTCAGTATGGCAAGACCCTTATTACTGCATGCATGAGCATTCCTATCATATTGTGTATGAAGTTTCCTATTTATATAGATGAATATTGTGTCCACGATCTCAGGCAAATTCCTTTTATAATAGGGACACTTTATGGTGGTTGGCCTGTAGGGGCTGCTCTGTTTGTCATCATATTAACTTTTAGGTTTGCTTTTTATGGTTTCAATTTCCTTACATTGATTGTTTATATCGTTATTTTTATTATAACGGCACTATTTTCTTCCAAATTTAAAAATTTCAATCGAAAAAATAAGCTAAATGGCTCCATACTATTAATTTTGTTTCTCGGAATACTGACCAGCTTTATTTCACTCGGTATGTCTGATTATTTTCGAATAACGGAGGCGTATCTATTTTACTTTATCATCCTCCCTCCTTTCATTATCGCTATAGCTGTATATATAATGGAAATTTTAAAAGATGCCATTTTAATCCGAACACAAATGATAAGGCTTGAAAAAATGGAGGTAGTCAGTCAGCTTGCAGCCAGTATTTCACATGAAGTTAGAAATCCATTAACAGTTGTGAAAGGATTTGTTCAACTGCTAAAGGCTCCTGATTTAACACAAGAAGTGAAAGAACAATATATACAGCACGTCGTTAGAGAACTTGATAGTGCAGAATCCATTATTAGTGAATATTTAGCGTTTGCAAAACCTGCAATTGAAAAAGTGGATACTATTTCAATTAACCGTGAAATAGGTTATGTACTTGAAATGATAAAACCATTGGCCAGCATGAATTTAGTTACCATTTCTGAAAAGTTGACTCCAGGCATTACCAGGGGGAATGTTCAACATTTCAAGCAATGCTTCATGAACCTGATTAAAAATGGTATAGAGGCAATGCCGGACGGCGGGGAACTTAGTATTGTTTCCTATATAAATAATTTCGATATCATTATCGAAATAAGTGACAATGGAATAGGCATGAGCAAGGAACAAATAAATCGTTTTGGTGAACCTTATTACAGTTCCAAGGAAAAAGGGACAGGGTTGGGATCAATGGTAGCTGTCAAGACCATCCAAACGATGAATGGCACACTTCATATAACAAGCCTTTTGAATAAGGGAACAACGATTTCAGTAACACTTCCCGTTTATCAAGAAGGTTATTAAAAAAGCCCGCCATTATCGGCCGACTTTCAAACTGTAGACAAACTCGATGAAAATTCAGTTTGCCTGCAGTTTTTTATTTAATAAGTTCAGTCGATTTCAGAAATCCGCTCCCTTTCCGCCGACTGTCTGCCAAGCCTCCTCACCGCAAGCGGCTGTGGGGTCTTGGCTAGCCAGTTATTCGGCAGGAGTGTCGCAAATTTCTTCAATCCAATTAGGATTACAGTAAAAAACGATAAAAACCGGAGAACTTTATTTGCCCAGCTGCACTGTCTTGGGCCATTGACGCAGTTTATCGATCTAAACCACATAGTATTCGGCCTTCACTCACTATTCGGACTCTGAACCTCTTTTATATTCAAACAGAAGTCCGCCATTTACAGCGGACTTTTAGTTTGTAGACAAAAGGGGTTCTATCTAAATTTTAAAAACAAAGTTGATTGGAACGGAGGGTGCGAGACTCCTGCGGGAAAAGCTAGTCCAAGGGAGACCCCACAGGCGCAAAAGCGACGAGGAGGCTCCCGGACCGCCCGCGGAAAGCGAGTGCCTGGAGTGGAAATCAACGTTTAAATTGTACAAACCCTTATAAAGCTGTAGACAAACTCGATGAAAACTCAGTTTGCCTATTTAATAAGTTCAGTTGATTTCAGAAATCCAATTAGGATTACAGTAAAAACGATAAAAACCGGAGCACTTTATTCGACCAACTGCACTGTCATGGGCCATTGCCGTTCACCCATAGTATTCAACCTTCACTCTATTCGGACTCTGAACCTCTTTTATATTCAAACAGAAGTCCGCCATTTACAGCGGACTTTTAGTTTGTGACAAAAGGGGTTCTATCTAAATTTTAAAAACAAAGTTGATTGGAACGGAAGGTACGAGACTCCTGCGGGAAAAGCGAGTCCAAGGGAGACCCCACAGGCGCAAAAGCGACGAGGAGGCTCCCGGACCGCCCGCGGAAAGCGAGTGCCTGGAGTGGAAATCAACGTTTAAATTGTACAAACCCTTATAAAGCTGTAGACAAACTCGATGAAAACTCAGTTTGCCTATTTAATAAGTTCAGTTGATTTCAGAAATCCAATTAGGATTACAGTAAAAACGATAAAAACCGGAGCACTTTATTCGACCAACTGCACTGTCATGGGCCATTGCCGTTCACCCATAGTATTCAACCTTCACTCTATTCGGACTCTGAACCTCTTTTATATTCAAACAGAAGTCCGCCATTTACAGCGGACTTTTAGTTTGTGACAAAAGGGGTTCTATCTAAATTTTAAAAACAAAGTTGATTGGAACGGAAGGTACGAGACTCCTGCGGGAAAAGCGAGTCCAAGGGAGACCCCACAGGCGCAAAAGCGACGAGGAGGCTCCCGGACCGCCCGCGGAAAGCGAGTGCCTGGAGTGGAAATCAACGTTTAAATTGTACAAACCCTTATAAAGCTGTAGACAAACTCGATGAATATTCAGTTTGCCTTGCAGTTTTTTATTTAATAAGTTCAGTCGATTTCAGAAATCCGCTCCCTTTCCGCTGACTGTCTGCCAAGCCTCCTAACCGCAAGCGGCTGTGGGGTCTTGGCTAGCCAGTTATTCGGCAGGAGTGTCGCAAATTTCTTCAATCCAATTAGGATTACAGTAAAAAACGATAAAAACCGGAGAACTTTATTCGCCCAGCTGCACTGTCTTGGTCCATTGACGCAGTTTATCGATCTAAACCACATAGTATTCGGCCGTTCACCCATAGTATTCGACCTTCACTCACTATTCGGACTCTGAACCTCTTTTATATTCAAACAGAAGTCCGCCATTATCGGCGGACTTTTAGTTTGTAGACAAAAGGGGTTCTATCTAAATTTAAAAAACAAAGTTGATTAGAACGGAAGGTACGAGACTCCTGCGGGAAAAGCGAGTCCAAGGGAGACCCCACAGGCGCAAAAGCGACGAGGAGGCTCCCGGACCGCCCGCGGAAAGCGAGTGCCTGGAGTGGAAATCAACGGGCAAAGTTTAAAAAACTAAAAAATTGTAGAATGCTGTCATTATTTACTTTTTCTGTTCAAGGCATTGATAAACCGCCATCATATCTCGTTTGTTCAGCTCACGAATCCGGGCGAAGATGGGGATATTGGCAACAACCTCGGTACGTTCACTTTCAGCCACAACATCGCCTACTTTCCCTGTCAGCCAGGTCTGGACGTCGATGTCTTCGACGATTGCTTTACGCCCTTCATCATTGATGCCACTGGCATGACAACTCACACACGGTATCGTTAATTTATATACACCGTCATGGAGATTATCTTCTGAAATGACTTTCTTTCCATTACAGAATGGGCATTTATGACTTGCTTTGATTTTATTGATTTGGGTCACGATTTTTTTGTAGCCAAATGTTTCATAGACATAGGTTAGTTTTTTGTATTTGCCATTGGTGAAGTATTTATCAATAATGGTTTCTCTTGTTTCGTTAATATCGGCAAAGTCACAGATGGTGATCTGGTTTTTGTTGCTGATTGCTTCGAGATTGCCTTTGATGCTGCCCCAGAATGGCAGGGTATTTTGCAAGACCACTTCATAGCCTTTGAGGCTTGCCAGTTCCAGTTCGAGCATTTTCAACGCTGCTTTTATTTCCCGAGGAAGGAATGAGACATCATCCGTAAGTGCGATATCGCCGCCTACAATTGCTTTTAGTTTTTCCAGTTCTGGCAGCTTCCCGACAATTTTGATGACTTCATCAATTGGTTTTTGGATGATCTCGCGAATGTCTGTATCACCAAATGTCAGTTCTTTATGATGGTTCAGGATCGTTCCTTGACAGACTGGGCAGGCGATCATCTCTTTTGATGCTTTCATCTGCTCTTTAATGATCGATTTCGATATGAATATATAACGTCCAATGATGAAATTGAAGCCTTCCCAAATTCTTGATGCCTTGCCCGCTTTATCATAGAAGGACTTTTCCCAATATCCATATAAGAAGGTTTGCTTTTCTGCATCTGTCATCTCATTATAGCTTTTACTGATGTCGTGACCGAGTTCATTCTTGATTTCATCAAACAGGAATTGCAGTTTTGAATGTTGATAGTATTTTAATACTTCCATCACGTCCGGATGTAATAAGCCATCCCAGAATGGCACGTTTTTGTCTTGAATGACGACATCAAAGTCAAATTTTTCAATGACCCGGCGGCCCGAACAGCTTGGACAATGGTTTTCTGCAGAATAGAAATCAAAGCTTCTTGTATCTTTATTGGTCGGATGTGCAGCGACTAGATGGTTGATCATTCCGCCCACTTCATAAAGAAACGTATATTGACTGTACAAATGCCGTTCAAGATCGATGGCGATCACAGGTGCGATCGTGTCGGACTCGTATTCACCATAAATCACACGAGCGATTGGTGATAAGCTTTTTAATATGCCGCCCTTATAGACGTTCTCTGCCTTTTTGAAATAGTCCAGATGATTTTCCTGTAAATAATTGATGCCATTTTTTGACCGAAGTGTGGAAGAGATATGCAATGGTTCCGCTCGATCTCCACTGTCTTTGTGACGATAATGCTCATCATGACTGACAACGTCAAGATGTTGGACAGGTGCAAGCTGTCTTTTACCAAAATCAACGATATAATCCGAACTTTCCAGCATATAACCATTATGTTCAATCATGATGATGGAGACCGATTCATCCTCGAGGATGACCCTGACACTATCGATGAATTGGTTTAAAATGTTTTGCGATAGCCCTTTTGAAGGCTCGTCAAAAATGAACAGCGTGTGTGGGTTTCTTGTCTTTGCGAACAGCTCGGAAACTAAGTGGACACATTGAAATTCACCTGTCGATAGTGTTTGTGTTTTTCTTTCTAACGTTAAATAACCAAGCCCAAGTTTGATCAATAAGCTCAAGCGTTTATGGGCGATGTCTTCCTTTGGCAATTCTTCGATGATATCTTCGATCGAACGCAGAAAAACATCATCAATTTCATCACTGTATTTCGTGAGTTTCTTTTTAATATCAAGAAACGTCGCAACGGTTGATCGACTTGTAATAGATTTGTTTCGGTCCTGCCCGACCATGACCAGCTTATCCTTTGGATACCGCTTCTGAAAATCCTTGGAGATACATTCATTGACAAGTGTAGATTTACCGCATCCCGACTCACCCGTAAAGGTAACGAGCCTATTCTTGGGAATCCGGATTTCTTCCATTTGAATATTACGGCAGTAAAGATCCTCAAATTGATAGTATTCCGTTGGTGCCGCTTCATTTCGTTCCCAGCTGATTGGTTTGGGACGCGGTGATTCCTCAACGATTTTCCCGCCATATTTCCCGCTGCCAGGTCCAAAGAACAATTGTTCATCCGTGCTATCTAACACCGTGTCTGAATGGTCGATGAGCCAAATTTGATTTTTAAAACCTAATTGCTCAATCTGTTCCAAAATTTTCAATAGTGTTTGATGATCAAGACCGACGGAGATTTCATCAATGATGATTACGGAATTTTCACTTGTTGCCATGAATTCGGCCAAATACATCCGGGTCAATTCTCCCCCTGACACTGTCCCCATAATACGGTTCAAGCCTAAATAGCCAATATTCATATTGATTATATTTTGGAGAATATGTTGTTTAGCTTCACTAATATGTAATGTCTCTGCAAGTGAAAGGATGGTTTCAATGCTTAAGTTGTTGATATCGGAAATAGTATGCGGGCGATCTAATAATTCAATGGTATATTGCTCGACGTCTTGATTGTAGCGTTTCCCCTCACACTTAGGACACTCGACATTTTTCGTCGTACCGCGTCCTTTACAGCTGGGACACCAGCCTAAGGCATTATTAAAGGAAAAAACTTCCGGAGAAAGATTGAATTTTTCAGCAAGACAAACACGAATCTCTTTAAACACACCAGTATGTGTGCCAATGGTTGAACGGGGATTGGCTGAAATGGATGATTTGCCGAGAAAAAGGACCAGCGGCATTTCTTCCATCTTGATTGCGCTGAAGTTGGTTTCCATAATATTAGGAAATAAATATTGATATTCAGACTTCGGCAATAAGGAAACGAGACGCTTCTTGGATTCTTCCCCAATGGTTTGACAAAAAGTCGTTTTCCCGGAACCGGATAACCCAGCAATTCCTAATGATTGATCGTCTGGTAGCGCTGCATCCAAATGGTTTATATTATTCGCTATTAACCGATTTATTTTCATTTGTAACTCCCCTCCATTTTATTAAGCTCAGTCTTTCATATTAGCACAGCGACAAATGTATTTGGTGTTTTTTTAAAAGGCAGCCTCCTGACACTCTTTCACATTTCACTGCTTCAGAAACGGATGATTCATCGACAAAAACTTTATAGATTATGGCTCTTTTCGTAAAGATTGTTGTTTTTAAAACGAAACGATTTAAGGTTGATTGGAGTGGAAGTGCGAGACTCCTGCGGGAGCAGCGGGACAGGTGAGACCCCACAGGCGTTTACGCCGAGGAGGCTCACCGCCCGCCCCGCGGAAAGCGAGCATCTGGAGGGGAAATCAACCACACCACATTACTTGGTAAATGGCAAAAAAGTATGCGAAAACAGCCTAGATTATAAAAGCCCCTCTCGTCTAAGAGAAGGGCATTCTTTATGAAGTATGACCATATTTTTTCCCAATGCGCTTATTTTGTATTGGACTTTTTTGCCTTGTTTTCAAGATCGCTTTTTGGCTCAGTGGAGAATTCCACATCTTTTCCGTGTCCCTGCGGGTTAACACTTGGTGCAATGCGACCTCTTCCTGTCTTTTTACTCATTTCCTTCACCTCCAAGTATATTATGTCCGAACTGTTATAAATTAAAAACGAGGTGGGTTTCTATAAAGATCACCCCAATAAAAAACCTGCATAGAAACAAAGTCTACACAGGTTTCAAAACAGCTGTTTGTTGGAAGGACCTACTTTAAAGCACGGGTGTAATTTATTGTATCTTTGTTCTGAGGAATATCGGGATTTTCTTTCCCGTCAGGCTGTACCGCTCTTCCTGTATTTCCACTATAGCCTTCTTCCATGGGTCCTGGATAATGATAATGGCCATCATTAACTGGTTCAACCGTTGATGCACCAGTCACATGACTTTCTCCAGCTTCCGCCTGATCAAGTCTTACGGATCTGTTTTCTTTCTCGTTAGTCAATTCATCTCCTCCTTTTCTAAAGATTCTTTTATAGTATTTGATAAAAGAACAATAAAATGAAAGGAGAAGAAAGGAAACGTTAATCTGTCAGAAGGAAACGCTTCGTTGCATCGTTTTGCAAGAAAGGACTGGCTTCGCCAACCGTATATATTTGCAGGTTATGCATAGCCCTGGTACATGCGGTGTAGAACAATCTTCGCAGGCTCTCATCACCATATGTCTGCATAGATGCATCATAAATGATGACAGCATCGAATTCGATGCCCTTGGCCAAATAAGCCGGAATGACAACAACCCCCTGTTCATATTCATTTGTGCCTTTCTGTACGAGTTTAAATTCACCGTGGATACTAAGGGCATCGTATGCAGCGGCACTTTCGGCAGCGGATTTACAGATTATTGCGATGGTATTATATTCACGACTTTGAAAGTCTTTGACTTTAGCCACGATTTTGCGGTGCAATTCATCACGGCTGGACACTTGAGTCAGTACTGGCTTCTCGCCTTCACGTTCGAATGCCTTAATTCGATGGCCTTCAGGAACTAGTTCACGTGTGAATTCAATAATCTGCTTTGTGGATCTATAGCTTTGATCCAAGGTTATACTCTCGGTTTCAGTTACTCCGTATAAACTGGCAAGAGTCTGGAAATCCACCCGTTCGCTGGCATGTGCAAATATTGCCTGGTTAAAGTCACCGAGCACGGTCATCCTTGCAGAAGGAAACAACCGTTTCAAAAACTCGAATTGAAATGGAGAATAATCCTGCGCTTCGTCTACAAGCACGTATTTTATTGAGGTATTCGTTTGAAATCCTACAATTAGCTCCTTCAGCAGCAAAAATGGGGTCGCGTCTTCGTAATACAGTTTACCTTCGTCCAGCATTTTTTGCGTTGATAAACATATTTCCCTTTCGACAGGTGTTTCACCCTCATTCCACAGTTCATTCTGTATTTGTTCGTCAAAGAGCTGCTTGTATATTTGCTTAATATTGATGAAATGAAGTGCTTTTACCCGTTTGCGTAATGTCTTCAATTTCTTGCGAACAATCATACGCGCGAGCATTTTATGCTCTTTCTCATAATCGTCAAAGGAATCTTCAGTATGGCCGCGTTTTTTCTCCAATTGGTTGTATACCTTTTGATAGTCTTCTTTGCTAAGGTACTCGATTTCCTCCTGGACCCAAGGTTTTTTCAACTCAGACTTTTCCGTTTCATCAAGCATCTCACATAACCACTCTTTCAACTTTTCAACCCTATTGTGAAAACGTAAGGTGGTGTCCGTGTTATAAAATCTTTCCGAGATTTGTTTGGCGGAGACGAGCGTTTCCCCGCGGAACTTTAACCCTCTAAAGATCATTCCAGATCGTTCTAGTGATTGCCTGTATGTTTTGATGATCTCAAAGAAACGAATCGATGCCTTAAATTGGATACTCGCTGTCCTGGTGCTATAGGAAGGATCATCCGCTGCAGTCAACAAAAATTCCAATTGCTCATAAGGGTCCTCAACTTGAAATGAGTCAGTCAGACGATGATCCAAGTATTCCTGGAATGTTACCTGCTGCATATTCTCTTCGCCAAGTTCGGGCAACACATTGGATACGTAGTTATTAAACATGGAGTTAGGAGAGAATAAAATGATTTGGTCGGCTTTTAGCCATTCCCGATTCTTGTAGAGCAAG
This sequence comes from Brevibacillus sp. JNUCC-41, assembly GCF_014844095.1. Classification (NCBI taxonomy): domain Bacteria; kingdom Bacillati; phylum Bacillota; class Bacilli; order Caryophanales; family Bacillaceae; genus Peribacillus; species Peribacillus sp. JNUCC41. The sequence goes on from NZ_CP062163.1 coordinate 710,096, forward strand.
TATGCGATCCGTTGGAGGGCAGCTGATGTCTTACCGCTGCCGGCAGCACCTTGAACAATGAGCAGACGTCCGCAATCGTTCCGGATGATCCTATTTTGTTCCCGTTGAATGGTGGCCACAATACTGTGCATATGCTTATCTGTTCCTTTGCCAAGCACCTGCTGCAGTATCTCATCCCCAATGGTGAGACTCGTATCGAACATTGATTCGATAACGCCTCCTTTGATGATATATTGCCACTTTTTCTCCAACATCCCAGAAATCATGCCCCCGGGAGTAGAGTATTGTACGGGGCCGGGAGGAAAGTCATAATAAACACTCGAAATCGGGGCCCTCCAATCGTAGACAATGAAATTTTCTCCTGTTGCATCAGTAAGAGTGGAGGTCCCTATATAAATATGTTCGGTAAGGGCAGATCCTTCTTCAGTGATATCGATCCGGCCGAAATAAGGTACTTCCTGCATGCGGCGCAGTGTAGATAACCTCTTGTAGGAATATCTATGTGCGCCTTCCCTTTCTGACAAGGCTTGAGCCTGTTGCCTTAAGCCAATGATGGTCTCGAGGTAATCATCAAAAGTATCCATATTAACCTTGAGGTCATCCCAAAAATGTTTACGGATATTAACAACTTCTTTTCTGCGCTGTGAAGTTTCTCCATCAATTTTGCCGATTTGTTTCGTTATTGTTTCGATCACCTCATCCAAACGTTCTTGCTCCTGCCGAATTTCATCGTTCATATCAGACACTCCTTCAAAAAATAAAAATAGGGGTTGACTAGAGGTGAGTTTTACCTTACACTTATAGTAAGGGGTAAACTGTTATATTATATTTATAAATGTGTTTCTATATTAATTTATCACATTTTCAGGACTATATCAATGTATATTACACAACAGTTGCCGTAATGAATCGTCATTTTAAACTCTAATTTAACATGTATATCCATAACCAGTTGAGCAGTGGCTTGACTGGTTATTTTTATGACTATTTGAAAAAATGCTCCGCTAGTCCTGCCTTATATAACGGCAACACCCACATCAACGGTTGATTCGTCGTTTCGATGATATGTGATTCCTATTGTCTTGACTTCATTTTGTTTGTTAGATAATGTTTAGAATAAAACTTTTTGCAGGAGAATTTATCATGAAAAAATATAAAACATGTCAGAGCTGTGGAATGCCGCTATCTAAAGATGAATTAGGTGGAGGAACTGAAAAAGATGGTAGTAAAAGCACTAAATATTGCAGTCATTGTTATATGAATGGTGAATTCACTCAAAAGATTACTGCGATGGAAATGCAAAAATTTGTTCAAAATCATATGATCAAAAATATGAAAATGCCTAAATTTATTGCTAAGTTCTTTACTAGGGGCATCCCGAAGTTAGAGCGATGGAAATAATCAACTACTAGAGAACGAAAAGTACAAAACTCCTTTAGGAAAAGCGTATCCAAGGGAAACGTATGCCTGGAGTGGAAGTCTATAGTAACAATTTCGTCTACAGCCAGAAGCCCTCCTTTATAGTGAGGGCTTCTATTTTTAAAACAAAGGTGATTGGAACGTAAGGTACGAGACTCCTGCGGGAATAGTGCGTCCAAGGGAGACCCCGCAGGCCTGCCGAGGAGGCTCCCGGACCACCCGCGGAAAGCGAGTGCCTGAAGTGGAAGTCTATAGTAACAATTTCGTCTACAGCTTGAAGCCCTCCTTTATAGTGAGGGCTTATATTTTTTTAAAAAAGGTGATTGGAACGTAAGGTACGAGACTCCTGCGGGAATAGTGCGTCCAAGGGAGACCCCGCAGGCCTGCCGAGGAGGCTCCCGGACCACCCGCGGAAAGCGAGTGCCTGGAGTGGAAATCTATAGTAACAAATTCGTCTACAGCCAGAAGCCCTCCTTTATAGTGAAGGCTTCTAATTTTAAAACAAAGGTGATTAGAACGTAAGGACGAGACTCCTGCGGGAATAGTGCGTCCAAGGGAGACCCCGCAGGCCTGCCGAGGAGGCTCCCGGACCACCCGCGGAAAGCGAGTGCCTGGAGTGGAAATCTATAGTAACAAATTCGCCTACAGCCAGAAGCCCTCCTTTATAGTGAGGGCTTCTAATTTTAAAACAAAGGTGATTGGAACGTAAGGTACGAGACTCCTGCGGGAATAGTGCGTCCAAGGGAGACCCCGCAGGCCTGCCGAGGAGGCTCCCGGACCACCCGCGGAAAGCGAGTGCCTGGAGTGGAAATCTATAGTAACAAATTCGCCTACAGCCAGAAGCCCTCCTTTATAGTGAGGGCTTGTTTGTTTTATTGAATAATACGAAATCAAAAAATGGATAGCCCCAAATAAGGCTATCCATCTTAATTTATAAATGCTGTTTAAGAAATCACTTCACCTTTACTCCAGCTTTAATCAAGGTAGGCGGAGTTTCTCCCTGTATTCCGGCTACAAGGTTGGTTGCTGCCAACATCGCCATTTTCAGGCGGGTTTCATATGTTGCGGAACCGATATGAGGCAAAGTGACGACATTCTTCATGGAAAGCAACGGATTGTCTTCCTGGACGGGCTCTTGTACAAAGACATCCAGTCCTGCCGCGTGAATTTCACCGTTTTTTAGCGCAGTGATCAAGGCTTCCTCATCCACTGTTTTCCCTCTAGAACAATTGATGAAGATGGCAGTCTCTTTCATAAGCTTGAATTCTTTTTCCCCCATCATCTTTTCAGTTTGGGGAGTCAGCGGTGTCATCAAACAGACAAAATCAGATTGCTTTAACAGATCTTCCAGAGAACAGTATGTAGCTCCATATTTTTGTTCTGCTTCTTCGTTTCTAGATCTATTGTGATATAGGATGTTCATATCGAATCCAAAACGGGCCCTTTTTGAAACGGCAGAACCTATTCCGCCCATCCCGATAATCCCTAATACTTTATGATGGACGTCCAACCCAAATGATTTTTCTCCGAAATTCGATGTCCATTGCCCTGACTTTACCATTTGATCCATCTCCGGCATTCTTCTCGCCGTGGACAGCATCAAGCCCATAATCGTATCTGCGACTGTCTCATTCAATACCTCTGGAGTGTTCGTGGCCATGATTCCTCGATTGGACAACTCGGTTATATCCAAATTGTCGTAACCAACTGACGAATTACAGACGATTTTTAAGTGCGGTGCTTGATCCAGTAAAGTTTTATCCACTTTTAATCCTGAACCTAATATGCCTTTTGCGTTCTTCAGCTCTTGAAGGAATTCAGGATAATTTCGTGAGTCAAGACCTTCAAAATAAACGACATCACAAGTCTCTCGAACATAATCCAACACTTCTTGAGCCACTTTCTTATAGATGATTACTTTCGGTTTCATCATTAGTACCCTCACTTCCAATAAAGTAGGACCCCATCGGGATCAAATGCAGACACATATATTTTGAAATACCTCTACCTATAATCTACCATTATTTAAAAAAAGGTTGTAGCTAATTGAATGGCGGACCAAATCGCTAAAATGGAAGCTAAAGATAGAATGATATTTTCGAACCAATTGTTTTTATATTTTCCCATCAAGCTCTTTTTATTTGATAGCACCAGCATCCCAATAGCGATAATAGGAAAACCGATGATGTTTATTGCATTTACTCCGATTGTCAAAGCGATGAAACCAGGCATGCCGGGAATGGACCAAATGATTGGGGTAACCAATACAAAAATCATAATCCATTTATACATTGGATCTTTTTCATATTTACCATTGTACTTTTCGCGACGATCCTTATTTATTACATAAAAGGCATCTACTATCAATCTAGGAAAACCAGTTGACTTCCCTACTACACTCGCGAACAATACGCCAAATACACCAAGATAGAAAATGTACCAGCCAAATTGTCCTAACGACATTTGTAATGCCATTGCCAAGTCATCAATCGTTTCCACATGAATTCCATTCGGTTTTAAAATTTCTGCCCCGACCACCCAAATGGCCAAATTAATCACGATGCAAACTCCGATGGCAAAAAGCAAATCATTTCTTTGAACCTTTACATGACTCGGTTTCGTCCATCCCTTTTCCTTCATGAAATATGGATGAACAAAGTTCGAAATCGATCCTGCCACTGCACCGATAATTGAAATCGCCACCAATAATGCTCCATGAACGCCAGTATCACTTGGAATGCTAAAACCAACTGTTCCCTTAATGATTTGCCCCGCATCCGGTGTTGCTTGAATGGCCAGGAACAAGAAGGCAATGGTCAATAACGCCAAAAGCACTTTCATGACACTTTCAATTCTATTATAAATATTCCTGCCAATAAGCATAAAAACTAATCCTACAACGACCATTGAAGCTAAGAATGGCTGGTTAACATGGAATAGGGTCGATAATACCTCTCCCGCTCCCTTAATCATATATGCATTAAAAAGATGACCCATTATTAGTGCATAACCAAACATGAAGTAACCGAAGAATGGGTGGATACGTCCATATCCTTCAAGTATAGTTAACCCCTCTGTGTTACAGAGCTGGAACCTGGCGATAACATTAACGATAAGAAAACGAAGGATTAATGACAGAGCTAAAATCCACATTAAGCTATATCCATAATCTGCCCCGGCAACCGATGAAGTTACCAGATCCCCGGCTCCAAGCCACGTTAACACGGCAAGAATCCCAGGACCATAAGATGTTTTGAACTTCGTGATGAAATTCGGCTTCTTACTTACGACCTCCGGAACAATCACAGTGGATTCAGCAAAGTTTGATTGATTTTTCAAGTTATTCACTCCATTCCAGCGAGTAATGTATTCGCTTTCATTTTTTTCTAAAGCATTCATACTTTGATAACTCTAGATATACAGATTTTGAAATTATGACAAGACCTTATACCGAATTGACATAAAGTGTACACTGCAGTATGTTGTCATGCTTCATGATGAAGTGAATCAGCTTGAAAAGCTCCCCTTCCATTTGATTGAATGTTTTGACTATTCACTTTGAAATTGTAAGACAATTTAAAATGTAAGTCAATAATAATATTTATAAGTTTTTTAATAACCTTTCATTAAAAAAAACTTTTGACACTTCGCACTTGATGTCCATTAAGAGAATTGGCGTTGTTGCGGATTAGAAAATACAGGATTCGTTACTATATGGATTACGAATAAGAACAGCGTGCGAATAGATTAATGCCATCAGCGGATAATATAAGCGAAGGAGTGAAATATATGCCACAAGATCATAACAATGATTCATTTAATAATGCCGGGAATAATAATGATGACAACGATACAATTGACAGGCCTAGTTTGAACCCCGGATTTCAAAGAGAAGAACGTCCTGTGCCTAATGGTAATATCCCAACAATAGAGGGAGTTGCAAATATTAAAGAACGTTTTCCTTCGGACCATGAGAGACTTATGAACAGAATTAATCTTGGTGATGCACTTATAAATCGAGAAAACACTCATTTTGGACGGTTTGAAAAATAAAAAAATGAATTTTTAAAAACATAGTTGATTGGAACGGAAGGTTCGGGACTCCTGCGGGAAAAGCGCGTGCCTGGAGCGGAAAACTTGGATCGAGTTCATTAAAACTAAACTAGAAGGCAGCAGAAACGATCAATAATATGTTGGAAATACAAAAGACCGCCAATTCGGCGGTCTGCCTCTTATTGGTTTAATTATCCCTTCCCTTTCACCCTGTAATGGACTCCATTCATCTTAAACCGCCCGGGTGCTTACCATTTATGTATAGCAGCAATCTAAATAAAAGGCTCTTTTCGTAAAGATTGTTGTTTTTAAAATGAAACGATTTAAGGTTGATTGGAGCGGAAGTGCGAGACTCCTGCGGGAGCAGCGGGACAGGTGAGACCCCACAGGCGTTTACGCCGAGGAGGCTCACCGCCCGCCCCGCGGAAAGCGAGCATCTGAAGGGGAAATCAACCACACCTCACTACTTGGTAAATAGCAACAAAGTATGCGAAAACAGCCAAATAAAAAGAGACCTTCTTTTAAAAGGCCTCTTAGAATAATCCTTATTTTTCACAAGCGATCCAGTCTTTGTCACGATCGCTTTTTTTATTGGCGTCATATAGCGCCTTTGAAACATGAGGTTTGTATTTCGTTTTTCCTCCTTTATTTTTAACGGAAGATGTACGAGCCACGCCTCCTTTGTAGTCTTTATTCAATGCTGTACAGTTTTTATACGTCTTCACCTTTGTTTTGGCACCGGCAACATCATTCGCGCCAAACGAGAGACCCAAAACTAGTCCAAAAGATAGTAAAATAGCAAATAATCGTTTCAAAATATGAACTCCCTTTCCTAAAAATTAACTTTTCACTAATCATAATGTATCATTTCGCTTTTTACAATAACTATATTTCCATATTTAAAATTAAACCCGCTCTCACTCTATCTATTCCGAAGAAAAGACCGCCAATTCGGCGATCTTTTTCTCATTGATTTAATTATTCCTTCCCTTTCACCCTGTAATGGACCTCCCCAGGTTCTTTGCAAAAGGTGATTCCGCTTCCCGGCTCGTAATAAAAGGTCTTTCTGCCTAATGAGCGTTCATGGAAGGTCGTTTGCAAATAGGAGGCTTGATCCCTTTTGAAGGAGAGCTGATTTTTACTTAAGTTTACTGGAAGGCAATGTCCGTAGTTTGTGTGGACCAATGTCTCTTTTTCGTTCATTTCCTCGAGATCTCGAATATGGATGTAGGAAAACCAGATCCCTCCCCTTTTCCGAAATGATCGGGAGGAGAACCAGACCATTCCCAGCTGGGCGTTTATGCAGACAGGCAGCCTGTATTTACCGCCAAGCACGGATTTGGCTGCTGCAAGTCCTCCATCTAGATCCAGCCCAAAGTGGTTTAGCGTGTTATTCAGGATTTCCTGTCGCGGTTGGGCAACATGGAATGTGTTCTCCCCTTCCACTACCGTGGTCATCTCCACACCATTGGAATCGTAATGCTCCATCATTCCCACCGTATCCACATTCAATAAATAGTTTTTGCGTATCATCCTTCCATTCACTCCCCATTTCCCTATTCATTTTTTTTGGAGTATACTGGATATAGAGGCAGGTATACTCCTGCTCGCAAGCCCTTAGGTGATGTCTTCCAGGACGTCCTCACCTAGGGGTTTTTATTTCCGTCTCTCGCACTTTCCTTTCAGATATGTCACTCACCTCCATGCGACCATTATCCTATTTTATGTATTTTTTGTAAAATCAATCTGATTTTACCTCTATCAAAATTCTTTCCCTTTTGTGGCTGCATTGCCTGTTTAATTGGCTCACTCTATAAAAAATCTCGAATTTCCTTTTAAAATCTGCTTCTCAGATCGCTATTTCCTTGTTATTTTGTGTCCATTTAGAGAACAAACAGCCAAAATTCATATAAAAGTGAAATGAAATGACATTTTTGTGAACTTTTAAAACACGTCAAAAAAGCCTATCGTGATGATAGACTTTTTTTGACGTGGTTATTCTGCCATCTTTTTTTCAATCGCTAAATCCCGTAAATAATCCAATAAGGGCCGCACTTCCTCTGGAGCTGTTATGTCAGTAAAAGAGAAAGACTGCTGCTTCTTTTCATCTGCTATAACCAGTTGGTATGAAAACGCGTCGAACCCTTGCGCTTTTACTTTTTTGCTTTCGGCAGCATTAGGAAGATCCGTTGTCATCATTAAGTTCTGCAATTCTTCCTTTTGCTCTTTTGGCAATTCATCTGTATCTATCTGGAAATTCAAGTCGAGGTTGGCAAATCCCCCTATGCAGCTAAATTTGATATGCATGTTAGATGAGTCCTCCTATTCATGGAATATGACTACTCAGGCAATCCAACCGCTTTAAAAGCATTTTCAATTGTTCCTATGGCTGTTTCAGGCACTTCTCCGCTATCAACGAGCTTTTGCGCTGCTTTGATGACAATTTGCACGAATTGATTGAAGTTTGCCGTTGCAAATAAATTCTGCATCGCATTGAACCAGATCAAAGCCGCCTTGTCCGTTCCGATTTCCATGGATACTAGATAAAAGGCCTTGTTCGGTATGCCGCTATTGATATGGACACCATGATTATCGCGTTCTCCTTTATAGAAGTTCTTCATATGATCAGGCTGAATATCTTTCCCCATTAACTTATTGTCAAATGCAGTACCTGGCGCTTTCATCGAACGGAGTGCCTGCCCTTTCAGTGTCGGTCCCATTATATCAGCACCGATTAGCCAATCGGCGTCTCCTGCCGTTTGCTTTAAGTGAAATTGTTTTATGGTAACTCCAAACACATCTGAAAGATGTTCATTCAAAGCCCCGGACTGACCTTCATATTCCAATCCACTTGTGAACTGCGTAACCCCATGTGTCAGTTCGTGTCCAATTACATCGAGTGAATTGGCAAAATTGCTAAAGATGACCCCATCGCCGTCACCAAATACCATTTCATCTCCGTCCCAATAGGCATTCGTGAATTTATTCCCATAATGAACGTTCAGAATGAGATCAAGGCCTTGGTTATCAATTGAATTACGGTGCAAGACATCCTTGAAATAGTCACGCACAACTCCGCTATAATCGTATGCAGCGTTAACAACAGGGTCTGCACTTGATCGATCTCCTTCTTTCCTTGCCTCATTCTGCCGGAGTTTCGTTCCCCCTTTACAATCGTAAACATGTCGGGCAGATTCACCTTGACGTTCAGATCCTGCATCCGTTAAAGCGACAACACCGTCAATATCATATTCTTTAAAGATCCTGCGCCTGCGCATTTGACGGCTTTTCACTAAACTGATCCGTGCTTCTTCCACATCATTTTGTGCCAAATTCTCAAGAATATAATTAGGTACGATGAAACACTGACACCTTTTGGAACAATCGTTATTATGCATATTCGTCACTCCTTTAAAGTTTTTTTACGATCTATACCATTTCTTTTTTCAAGAGTGCTGCTTTTCTTCAACACATTTCTATAGATTACTTTCGCCGTATTTACCTCATTTCCCTTCATTCCGTTCCTTGCGACCCGTTCAATCCTTTTTTCAGGCAGGGATGTAATGCTTCACCTTTGTTTATTGGATTATTCTCCCCGTGCTGCATATACTGGATTGTATCTTTAAACAAGGAAGCTTCCTCAGAACATAAACAACATTTAAGGGAGGGCATAGCATTGGTAACTTCACAGGGTACTTCTTCGGTTAGCTTTCCATTCCCAACATTATGGGGCATCCACGCTTCAATAGCTGGCAGAACGATCATTTTGGGCACATTTTCGATTAACTCTATTACGGATAAAAGGGTAATGGGTACAATTAATTTTCGGGGTACACCTATTCCGATTAATGGATTTTGGAATAAAAGCACTAAACAAATCTCATTTGATTCACCTTATGCCACATTCTCTGGCAATTTAACCATGATTGATGATAACCAGATTAGGATTCGGCATTTTATTCTACAAGGACGTTTTCTCATGAAGCCTCCCTCTCTGCAAGCAGGTGAATCTGGGTCTTGGATTGCCACCACTGATATACCTTTGAATCAATTTCCTGCTGGCGGTAGCGCCTATACCGAGCAATTACCTCCTGTTGGAGCTTTTTTAACATCGAGTATCCTTCATCATAATTTGTAGGGAAGTTGATATAGGGGAATCATGCTGTGCAGAAATGGTGTTTAACATAAGGAATCGTCTCTGTATCACATTGGGACGATTCTTTTACAATAGCAAATTACCAAACGCCTTATTGAACTGACCGCATTGCTTATCCTGTTTGAGGGGTCTTCTGAATAAAGAAATGTACCTTTTTGCCCATCTCACTAAGTAGATATATATATGAGATAGTGATTTTGGTAGACATCCTTAACCAAGATGAGTACAAATGGAATATAGATTGACATCATTTCCCCTGTCCTTCATACTATTGTAGTAATATGATTGACAGAATATTCTGTAAACTAAGGGGATGAAACTATGAAACAAGCAGATGTTCTTAAGGAAGATAATTGTGGAAGTTTAATGAAAGCAATAGCAGAAAATGATTTTCAAATGGCTCAACTGCATGATGTATTATTATTCGAGGATAACTGGGAGGATGACCTATGACTAAGCTGAGAATCCTTTTAACCATTCCAATTTTGCTATATGGAATTTACATATTTGTTGTCGTTCAAAACGATAAGAATATTCCACTTTATTTGCATCTTCTATTCGCAATCTACTTGATGTTGTTTGTACATTATGAAGAAAATCCAGATGTGAAACCATAACAGGTTTTTGATTGGAGAATTTCGATGCTTAACAATTCGTGATGGAGGAAGTTTTGACCTCAAGTGAAAATATATTGAGCTGCCAGGATGTGTTCGTCTTAAACCCTAGGTTCTCAACACGCAATAACTTGGCATTTTTATCATAAAAAAGCCCCAGCTCCATAAAGGAATTGGGGCTTTCACTTATTATTTGAGCAAGAAAGTCTTCCTGTTCAAATTAGATAATACGAGTTGTAACGATGCCTTCTATTTGTTTGATTTTTTCTTCCAAGCCAGGAATGATATCGCCGTTTACTTCACCGTCAATGTCGATGATCGTATACGCATATCCCCCACGGCTTCTGTTAACCATGTCAGCGATGTTCAGATTAAAGCCAGATACAGCCAGTGTGATTTGCCCAACCATGTTCGGAACGTTTTCGTGGAAAGTTGCCACACGACGGTTTCCTGTATAAGGAAGGGAAGTATTTGGGAAGTTCACAGAGTTCTTGATGTTCCCTGTTTCTAAAAAGTTCTTCAACTGACGGGCTGCCATGATGGCACAGTTTTCCTCTGATTCAAGCGTAGAGGCACCAAGATGCGGAATTGGAACGACATTTTTCATTTTCAACACGTTTTCATTCGGGAAGTCAGTAATGAACTTGCCTACCACTCCGCTTTCAAGTGCAGCTTGCATATCCTCTTCATTCACTAACTCGCCGCGTGAGAAATTCAAGATATGTACGCCCGGCTTCATGATGCTGAATGTTTCTTGGTTAAACATTCCTCTTGTGTCGTCAGTTAATGGAACGTGTACTGTAATATAATCAGATTCTGCAAACAATTCTTCAATTGTCATGGCGCGCTGTACATTGCGGGACAAGTTCCAAGCTGTATCAACAGAGATGAACGGGTCAAACCCAATGACATCCATGTCCAAATCCAGGGCATCATTCGCTACAAGTGCACCGATCGCACCTAAACCGATTACGCCAAGAGTTTTCCCCTTGATTTCTTTACCAACGAATTGTTTCTTTCCTGCTTCAACAAGCTTTGGAATTTGTTCTCCTTCGCCTTCAAGCGTCTTAGTCCAAGCCACACCTGCAAAAAGGTTACGAGATGAGGCCATTAATGACGTCAGCACCATTTCTTTTACAGCGTTTGCGTTAGCACCAGGTGTATTGAAAACGACAATTCCTTGCTCAGTGCATTTATCGACCGGAATATTATTGACTCCAGCCCCTGCCCTTGCGATTGCCTTTAACTGATCGCCGAATTCCATAGTATGCATGTTAAAGCTGCGAAGAACGATCGCATCAGGGTTTTCACTGTCATTGTCGACCTTGAATTCGCCTTTATTGAATACATTCAGCCCGCTTTCGGCAATATTATTTAACGCTTTGATCGTTTTGACTTTTTCTAAAAGTAATGTGCTCATTTGTGTTTGCTCCTCTTTTGCTTATGATAGTTTTGAAATTTCAAAATACTTACAGGATTTTTAAGCCCATGAAAATCTGCATACTTTAAACCTTCACTATCTATTAATATACAGAAAGAGGCAAGGGATAAAATCCCTTACCTCTGCCCAGGCGAACGGCTACGACACTATGTGTTCCCTCACGGTTATCCGTGTTTCGCCAGTTGCACATAGTCTTTTTCATTTATTTTATTCTATCAAACTATTCAGCAATCTTCAATATCATTTTTATCTCTTTTTTTGCAGAAGCCGCAACTTAGCGGCTGCAATGGCCGAATTCAAGCAGGTTTAATGGCCTTTGCCAAATCTTGTTCACGCCAGTATTCTTCAATTTCCTCCAATGATTTCCCTTTCGTTTCAGGAGTTTTATAGTGTATGAATACGCAAGCGACCACTGATAAGACCGCATATATGAGAAAAACGTTATTGCCAATGACACTTAACAGTGGCGGGAACGTGTATGAAAAAAGGAAGTTCAATGTGTATTGCAAAAAGGTGATGACGCCCATTCCGATCGCTCTTGCCTGCAATGGCAGCACTTCCGGTATGAATAGCCAGAAGACGGGTCCAAGGCCGATTCCGAATGCGAAGACATATAAGAACACACAAACCATGCTGAAAATCGTATAATCCGAAAATAGCGCCAATCCGATCAGCGGCAGGACCTGACCGCCAATACTGTAGATGAGCAGCGTTTTTCTACCTAGTTTATCAACGATGAATAAAGAGATGGCAGTGGAAACGACCAAGGCCGTCCCGATCCCGAAGTTTGCTATATTGGAACCGCTCCATCCGTTGATTTCAACCCCTTCAAAAATGATTGGGGCAAAGTATACGACGGCATTGATTCCCGTGAAGACCTGGAAGAATGTTAGAATGAAATTCATATTCAATATTTTTCTATATTGGTGTATTAAATGTTTGAACCCTACGCTTTGCTGTTTAAGAGAATGATTGATATCGTTTATTTCATCTTCCACTTCTTGCTTCGTTCCCCTTAGTTTCATCAAGACTTTCCTTGCACGGTCTTCCTTTCCTGCAGTCATGAGCCACCGCGGGCTTTCCGGTGAGATAAGCATTCCAAATGTGAAGATTGCTGCTGGAATGATTCCGATTCCGAGCATGATTCTCCAAGATCCGCTAGCGGAGAAGGAAGCCCCCACTATGTAAGCACTCAAGATCCCGACGTTTACACTTAATTGATATAAAGCTCCGATCAATCCCCTGATTTTAGGAGGAGCCAATTCCACCAGATAAATAAGAGAACACATATTGGCTATTCCACAGCCGATTCCAAGGATGAATCGCGATGCTATTAAAACGCTTACATTTGTAGCGAAGGCACAGCCAATCGACCCGACGATGAATGTGATGCCTGCCCCAATCAGGAGCGATTTTCTTCCAAGCACCTTTGATAGTGAAGTGGAGAGGACGATGGCAGGCAATGCCCCCAATAGCAGGAAACTTACAATCAATCCTTGACCTGACGGGCTTAGTCCAAACTCCTCGGTGATGAATGGGATTGCAGGAGAAATGGCCCCGGAATCAAAACCATATAATAGTCCGGCCAAGCCGCCAAAGATCGCATAAACATACATAATATTCGGAATTTTTTGCAAAGTTTTCACTCCTTTTAGATAAATTAAAGTACACCTTTTTTCAATATGAGATTCGCATACTGTGCCCGTTCACTTGTTGCGATAATGGCATAGGCCGCTTTACTTCGTTCGTAAAAGTCCATTCGTTCCAGTTTTCCGATGTTGATGGGGATATGGTTCGATTTTTTTATTATATCTTCATAACTCTTCCAGATAACAGGGCTTTTTTCATCGCCTTCCACAGGGTTCATCAGTATGACCGGATGCGTGACATACGTATCGAGTGGAAAAAACGCCAATATCGCTTGCAGGAAGTCGGCCACGCCATGTCCATGACCGTTGATGATCCGGTTTGAATGACTTGCAGCCGGATAATTTCCGTCTGCAAGTACGATTTCATCACCGTGCCCCATCTCCATCATGATCTTCATCAATTCAGGAGAAAGTATCGGCGGAATTCCTTTAAGCATTCGTCATGGCCTCTTCGCTTTCAGCCACGAATGTGTTCGTGAGTGCTCCCAGTTTTTCGATTTCAACGGTGACCACATCCCCTGGCTGAATATAAACACGCTGTTCGGCCGGCAAGCCCAATACCACTCCTTCAGGTGTACCTGTCAATATAAGATCGCCCGGTTCCAATGTCATATGTTTGGAAATATAACTGATGATTTCCGCGCATGAAAAAATCATATCGGATGTATTGGAATTCTGCCTTATTTCATCATTTACGTACGTTTTCAACTGCAGGTCGTTTGGATTTCCCACTTCGTCCGCTGTTACCAGGTAAGGTCCAACAGGGCTGAAATCATCGCACGTCTTCCCAAGCAGCCATTGCTGTGTTCTCATTTGCAGATCTCTTGCCGACAAATCGTTGACCGTACAATATCCGAACACATGGGACAGTGCCGCTTCTTCCGATACGTTTTTTGTCTTTTTGCCGATCACGATTCCGAGTTCCACTTCATAGTCCAGCTCGTTCGTTACGCTTGGAATGGCAATCTCACATCCATGGCCCGTTAATGTATTATCAAACTTGTTAAATAAAATCGGCACTTCAGGATATGGTGCATTCGTTTCATCCGCATGTCTTTTGTAATTCAATCCAACGCAAATGATTTTATGCGGTTTCGTCACACTGGGACCGAATTCGAGCCCTTTCTCTTCAATTGAAGCTGCCATTCCTTCTCTGACAGCTTCATGGATCTTACTTTCAAATTCGTCCCGTTCGGATTGGCTGAAATTTATCACGTCCATGACATCCGACACGATTTGGTTCCATTCATTCCTCTTCGCCGTTTCTTCGATATCTATTAACTGATCCTCAATTTGAACAGCCAGTTTTTGCTGTTCACCTTTTATAAAAGTAGCCAATTTCATCGTTTCTTCCTCCTTTTATGCATTTTTTCCAAAAACAACCCCGCCATCGATATATAAAGGGGATCCCATCATGAACGCAGACTCGTCCGAAGCTAAGAACAGTGCCGCTTTTGCCACATCACCAGGCCTGCCCAAATCTCCGCTCAATTGTCTTTTCTTGATCGTGCCGATGGCAACCTCAGGATCGTCATATGAAGTTTTTAAATAATCTTCGACGAACGGAGTCAGGATCGTACCTGGCAATAAAGCGTTCACCCGAATATTATAAGGCGCATAATCCACTTGCATCGCTTTCGTCAAAGCAAGTACAGCGCCTTTCGTTGCTGAGTATGCGGCGCGTTTCACGAGACCCATTTCCGCTGCACATGATGACATATTGATAACGACCCCGCTTTTTTGTTCCATCATATAAGGAATCGTGTATTTAGAAGGCAGATATACCCCCTTCACATTCACGCTCATGATTCGGTCCCACACATCCGGTTCCACTTCGTCCACCCTGCCCACATTCGAGATTCCGGCATTATTGAACAATATATCAATTTTCTTATAGGTTTCGATGATTTGGGAGATTGCAGATTGAACCGCTTCCGGATTCGTTACATCCACCTCATAAAATGCCGCTTTCCCGCCAGCTTCCTTTATTTCAGAAACAGTGCCCTGCCCATTTTCTGCATGAATATCGGTAATGATGACAAATGCGCCTTCACTAGCGAATAAACGGGCTGATTCCTTTCCGATCCCGCTTCCCCCGCCAGTGATGACAGCGATTTTATTTTGCAGTCTCATGACGTTACCTCCTGTTCATGATTCATATGATCTTCAGGCTGCGCCGCTTTCACCGTTAAACCGCCATCCACCATTAACAGATGCCCGTTGATTTGCATGGCTTCATCGGAAGCCAAAAATACGACGGAATCACCAATTTGCTTTTCCGTCCCAAGTCTTTTCATCGGATTGGCTTCAATCTCTTTTGCGAGAATTTGCGGATCTTCCAAATATTCCTCACACATATCCGTCGCAACGGTGCTTGGGCCGACAGCATTCACATTGATATTGTATTTTCCTAGCTCGACCGCCAATGCCTTCGTTAAATGAGAGGCAGCTGCTTTCGATGAAATATAATGGGGAATGACCGGACTCGTGACAAGGACGCTAGCCGTTGATGTAATATTGATGATCTTGCCATATTTATTTTCAATCATTCTCTTCGCCACTCTTTGCGTCGTCAAAAAGATCGATTTCACATTGGTCCGATACGTATCATCCCATGTTTCTTCCGAAAGGCTCAAAAAAGGCTCAAACGGGGCAATGCCAGCATTATTCACTAAAATATCCACTGTTCCCAATTCTTTTTCCACTTCACCGATCATGGCATCGACATCTTCCTTCACCCCAACGTTCGCTTTCACGACGATCGCTTGGATATGAAACTCGGATTCTACTTTTTCTTTTAAAGCGTTCGCTTTTTCAAATGAACCTGGTGATGTATAGTTGATAGCCACATTGGCACCTTCCTCAGCCAATCTCATGACAATCGCTGCACCGATTCCCCGGCTGCCTCCTGTGACAAGTGCTGTTCGATTATTCAATTTACCCATATGAATTCTCCTCCCTTTTCCTATCCGTTTTTAAAGACTGATGCTGATCCGGCTGATGCTGAATTCCTGATGCCCTAGAATTTCCGCCTTTGTCAGCTCACCCTGTGCCGTTTTAACGATCGTTTCGTAAATGCGACTTCCCGCTTCCTCTGTCGTTTCTTTTCCTTTCATGACAGGGCTTGTATCCATATCGATGTTATCGATCATCTTGATGGCCGTATGTTCATTTCCCGTTATTTTGATGACCGGGATGATCGGGTTCCCTGTCGGTGTCCCTCTTCCTGTCGTAAAGCAGACCATATGTACACCGGCTGCCGCCATGCCTGAAACACACTCGATGTCATTCCCCGGGGAATCCATGAAGTAATAGCCATTACCCGGGAGTGCTTCCGCAAATGATAAGACATCGTTCAATGGGGCTGTACCTGCTTTACTTATGCAGCCAAGCGATTTTTCCTCGATGGTCGAGAGCCCTCCCTCAATGTTGCCCGGGCTCGGGTTTCCGCCGCGCATATCGGCCCCGATGCGTTCCACTTCTTTTTCGAATCTATCAACATATGCATATAGTTTATTGGCCACTTCTTCACTTACTACTTTTTGGGCAACAAGATGTTCAGCTCCGATGATTTCCGTGGTTTCACCCATTACGATCGTACCTCCCTTATTCAGGAGCAGATCAGCCGTTTTCCCTAAAGCGGGATTGCTGCACAATCCGGATGTAGCATCGGAACCGCCGCATTTCACGCCTACTATCAATTCTGAAATGGGGGCATCCACTTGCGGCACTTTTTCGAGTTCCAGAAATAACCCCTTCGCCACTTCAGTCCCCTTCTTAATCGCGTTTATCGTCCCGCCTGCATCTTGGATATCTAGCCATTCCACTGGTTTTCCCGTTTCTTCTTCAATTTCCTGTTTCAATACTTTGGCATCAATCACCTCACAGCCCAAGCTGATTAATAGGACCGCTCCAACGTTCGGGTTTTTCCCCATTCCGCCAAGTAGTTTATGTGTACGTTCTTTATCATCACCAATCTGGCTGCATCCATGCTGATGCGGAATGGCCACTGATTCCGGTACAGCTTGCTGGATTCTGTTGGCCACATGATTGGCGCAAATGACGGTAGGAATGATCAATAGATGATTACGGATTCCAAATTTTCCATTTGAACGGCGATACCCTTTTATCATGCTCATTGTTTTTGCTCCCCTTCCGCCTTATCTCCTCTTCCTCTGATTCCCTCAATATTATGTACATGGACATGTTCACCAGGCTCGATATCCATCGTGGCTGCACCGATCACTTCTCCATATTTGATGACGGCCGCCGATCGCTGAATCGGTTTGATTGCGATTTTATGCCCAAATGGAATCGAACGCTTTGCTTCCACTGCCTCTTTTTGACCATTGATGACATAGAGTAATGTTTCCCCTTCTTCTACATCTTTTAATGATGTCGCAACATTATCCTGATGAGACATGACGATGCTTGTAATGTCCTGTTCATAAACTAACTTGCCCATTTTCCTCTCCCCTTTCTTTTAGCTTGTAAAAGGCTTTTGCATTTCCAGAAAATATCCCATCCACTTCAGCTAGTGTTAAAGTTTCCGGTAAATTCCATTTTATGACCGCCACTGCCTCTTCATAGCTCCCAGCTGATAAACATACAGGCCAATCGCTGCCGAAAAGTAAACGGTCCGGCCCAAACGCCCGAACAATATGTTGTATGTATGGCGTAAAGTCATCCACCTTCCACATTGCAGGATCCGCTTGGGTCAATAAACCCGACAGTTTGCACCAAATGTTCGGAAACTGTGACAAAGCATTCATTTCTTCTTGCCATTTGTTTAATTCCCCTGCTGATATATTCGGTTTAGCCATATGGTCGATGACGGCCTTTAGGTCAGGAAGCGTTTTCATTAATGTTAAAACAGATGAAATATGTTTATGATTAATCAACAAATCCAGCGGAAGATCATATCGAATTAGCTGTTTCAGATTTTCCACCACTTGTTCTTGTAAAATCCAAGCACTGTCTTCCAGATCCTGCAACATAGGGCGTAAACCAACAATTCCCGGTCGTTTCATCAATGAATCCAATTGCTCCGGGAAGGATGGAGCAGATAAGTCAAGCCAGCCCACCACGCCATATATCCAGTCATGGCGGTCATACAAGGATAATAGAAATATAGTCTCTTCATAGGTTGGAGCCGCTTGTACCAGGACCGTCCCCGAAATATCATTCTTATGTATTAATGGTGATAAATCGTCGGGAAGATAATCCCGATATAGGACTCCCATATCATTTGTAAGCCAAGAGTAATCACCTCGGTCAATTCTCCAAAAATGCTGATGTGCATCAATCATCATGCTGACCTCCTCTTGTTATCTTTATGTTACCGGTAACATTAAAATAACAGCAATATTTTAAATTGTCAATAAATTAAGTGAAATCTCTTAAACTATCCAAATGGAATTACCATTTTCAACTCTTATTAATAAGAAAACTCGCCATTCCCAATTGGAACGGCGAGTTTTTAATCATTTAGAATGTTTCATTCTTTTTATGACAAATAGAAATATTAAACTAACAAAAAACAGGATGAAAATGACTACGAAAGGAATGGTCGTTGTAAAAAAGGTGACCCATCCACTTGGCTCTTTGGTTTCTGGCGTAAACTCAATTTTTTCTATATCATTTTCCCTTATGGCGTGATTCATTCTATCTTGCCAAATTTCACTATCCGGTACAGATGCGATAAGTATTGATCCTTTTCATACCCTGCCAACCGGCCTCTTATTTCATAAACACTATTTTGTAGCTCCACCTTTAAAAATGCCACTTTCCCATCCTCTAAAGTTGTAAAAAATTCATCTTCAGTTAATTTCTCAGTCGGTTCTTTATCATTATTAAAAACTAGCACAATCCCAAATGTAACCAAGAAGATTAATAAATAAAATACTTTACTACGGAATATCCGCTTCATCTAATACCTCTCCCGCAAAAACAAACTACAGGCAATAGTATCACAAATAGTTAATTATTAACAATTAAGCTATCGGTGTATTGCTTGCTAAATGGATAATTTTAGTAAAAAATAGGAAGTATAGCAAACTAGAAGTTTAAGGGGGGATATTTTTGATTACTCATTTCGCGGATTTAGAATTACTGACAGTATCTATAGAAGGTGCAAAGCAATGCTATGCTAAACGCCTGCAGTTTCCCATTCTATTTGAATCTAAAGACTTTATTCAGTTTCAGCTTACGCCCTTTACGACGTTAAGTTTTAAAGAAGCGTTTGAACCCATTTCTCCAGCACACTTTGCTTTTCAAGTCCCCTATTCTCATTTTGATGAAGTAACAGCATTTGTGCAACAATCCGGATTATTGGTCCTAAGCCAAGAACAGGGTCAGTATATGGACGAAACGAACGGTAGAAAAAATTTATATTTTCGTGATGGAGATAGTAATCTTCTCGAGATTATTGCCCATGATTATGTGAATGAGGATGAACTGAAGGCATCCGGTATGTTACAAATACTTTATTTAAGAGAGATTGGCTTCCCTGTTGATTCTGTACCAAACTTACGAGAGTGGCTGAAAAGTCACTTTGGTATGAAAACGGAAAAAGATCAAGATATATTTAATTTCGTCATTAGCGGAACAGCACATGCAATAGTGGTTTCAAAACTAAGGCCTTGGATTCCTATTGCTATGAAGGCCTCACCGCCAAAGATGGCGGTGACATTCGGTACACCCAATAATCGTTTTATTAATGACCTATCAAAACAATTGGATCACACTTTTTCAGATGGCTCCAAGAAACTATTTCTATCTAAGGATAGTTATTCTTTTTATATTGAACATACCCCTGAATTCAGTGCATCAATGGTGAAAAATCTGAATTTACCTATTTGAACCGTTGTTTCTCATTTAATCTAAAAAAGGAGAAACCAATATGCCAATAAGAGAGGCAACGATGGCGGATGCCGAAGGAATAGCTATAGTCCATGTGGATTGCTGGAGAACCACTTATAAAGATATAATGCCGAGTGATTTTTTAGATAATCTGTCTTATGGGCAAAGGAAAGAATTATGGAAAAAGAATATATCCAGTGATGGAAATTATGTTTATGTTGCTGAAAATAACGAGGGGAAAATAGTTGGATTTATAAGTGGCGGGAAAAGGGAAAAAAATATAGTTAAGGATTCTGGTGATTTAACTTCAATTTATATCCTCGAAAATTTTCAAAGAATGGGGATAGGTAAGGAACTCATCAAAGAATTATTCTTTAAATTCGACGAACTGGGATTTAAGACAATTTTTGTTGAGGTGCTTGAAGATAATAAATCTCGATACTTCTATGAGGCATTTGGTGCTGAATTGCTTAAAAACGAAAAAATCAAAATGGCTGGCGCTGAATTGAATCTATTGGTTTATGAGTGGAAGGATATTAGCCCAGTATTGTTATGAGCGGCATGCTACCGGGAGAGGCCACTTTTTCTTTGGAAAACCAAAAACTCCTATTATTTAATAGGAGCTCCAGATGATTTCCTGATTACCAATTCAGGCTTTAAATTGATCGTCCGATAGTCGGCAGGACCGACTTCATCCACTCGCTCGATCACTAATTGTGTTCCTAGATATCCGAAATCGTAAGCAGGCTGTGATGATACGGTTAAAAAAGGATCGAAGTCCGAGAATAATTCTAAGTCGTCAAAGCAAACGACGGCAATGTCTTCAGGCACTTTAATCTGTTTTTCTCGTAAACTTTTTATAATTTTGATGGCAATGAAATTGTTGGCGGCAAAAATCGCCGTTGGCCGCTCAGAGGGCGGGACATTCATCAATCCGTCAATGCCGTTCCATTGCTTTTCCTGTTTGTAATGAGTCTCTATGACGAAAGAGTGATCGATGGTCAAATCATTTATTTTCAGCGTTTCAATATAGGCCTGATAACGCTCTTTCGAAGTGGAGATCGTTAGCGGACCATGAACCATAGCGATTCGTTCGTGTCCAAAATCGATGAGATGCTGAAGAAGCTTTTTCGTTCCTTCATAGTTATCACCAAGTACCCGATCACAAGAAACATCTTGAATTTGCCTATCTATCAATGTAAATGGAACCCTGTTTTTAATTAATTTCTTTAAATTTTTCATCGATTGATCGCCTGTTGGTGCAATGATTACGCCATCCACCCGTTTTGAAATCAATGCATCGATATATTCACTCTCTTTTTCGTAATCCTCATCGGTATTGCATAAAATGAGCTGATATCCCATTTGATTGGCTTTATCCGCTGCCCCTCTCGCCACCTGGGTGAAAAAGGGGTTCGTGATATCGGTTATGATTAATGAAAGCAGCTTCGTTCTTTTAATATTCAAACTTTGGGCAGCGGAATTCGGGATATAGTTAAGCTCTTTAATGACCGCTTCAACTTTTTCCCTTGTCTTTTCACTGATATTCCCTTTATTATTAATGACTCTCGATACAGTCATCGTTGATACATTCGCTTTTTTCGCAATATCGTAAATTGTCGTCACTTTTTGTACCCGCCTTTACATTATCCCTTATATTGTATCATAAGTATAAATGGTTATTTTATACTTTAGCACTTAGAAGATCCTGCTGACCCGGATACGGCAAGGAGATTCAAAAAAAAGACACAGTCCTTCGGAAAGGACTGTGTCTTGCATTTAATTTAATTTTGATTAAATCCGCTTTCGTCCATGTAAAATACTTCCCAAGAATGCCCGTCGATATCCAAAAAACTCCAACCGTACATGAAACCATGATCAATGGCTTCATTGAAAGGCTTTCCGCCAGCATCCAGTGCCCTATTCACGATTTCATCGACTTCTTCCTTACTTTTAACGGACAGGGCGACGATGGCTTCCGTACTCGCTGCTGAATTCGGGATTTCCTTCTTCGTAAACGTTTTAAAGTAATCTTCCACCAATAACATGACATATATGGACTCGCTGATAACCATGCATGTTGCATTTTCATTGGTCATTTGCTCGTTAAACTCAAAGCCGACCTTTGTGAAAAATTCTACTGAGGCATCCAAATCTTTAACAGGCAAGTTTACAAAAATCTTTTCCGCTTGAACTCCCATCCAATTCACCCTCGCTTGATTTATTTGTTCACTCACCTACTATTCGCTGCATTTTTCGATTATCCTGCTTGCAGCATAAAAGGAGAGATCACCATAAAATCTTCCTACTTCAAATAAACACTCATAATCTGTGTTTCGTTTATATTCGCTTGGGTGCTTTTTGTTTTTTCCAATTTTTCAACTAGCTCGCCATTCGTGACAACAATTGGAGTTACGATGCTTGGAGCTTTGGATTTTATCAGATTGATATCAAATGTAACAAGCTTGTCTCCTGCTTTTACATTTTGCCCTTCTGCGACGTGGACTTCAAATCCCTCACCATTAAGGTTAACTGTTTCCAATCCAATATGAATCAACAATTCAATGCCAAGCTTTGTGCGGAGGCCAAGTGCATGTTTAGTATGAAAAACTTGGATTACTTCTGCATCGATTGGAGATACGACCAACCCCTCCTCAGGAAGTATCGCTATTCCGTCCCCCATCATTTTACCGGAAAACACCGGATCTGGAACATCTTCAATATTTATTACTTGTCCATTAATAGGAGCAAGCAGCTGTTCCACACTTTCTTTTTTACTGAATAATTTTTTGAACATACTATTTCCACCCTTCTCTTTCGGTCTTGAATCTCACGAATATTTGACGAATTCTGATAATCATTCATATTATTTTTTCTTTTTTGATTTGCCTTCTGCTTTTTTCTTTTTGTTCTCTTCCACTCTATATATAACCATCTCGGTTATTAATTCATAAGGAATTGGCTTGTTTAGCGGAAACTGAACGGCCCCTTTTGAACATTTATATTCCGTTAGAGCAGATTCAAACGCAGAAATCGCGCTAGGAGTCGGATAGAATCCTATATGTTTTTTATAGGCAGCGAAATGTACCAGATTTCCATATAAAACAAAGGTAGGCATTTGATAGCTTATCTTTTCTTCCGCATCCGGTGCTGCATCCTTTATGACTTTTCTCAACGTTAGCAGTATCTCCTGAACTTCTTCGGGAAATTGTATAATATATTCATCAATTGAATGAAATGTATTGGTTCCTTCCATGGTTTCTCCTTTCTAAAACCAAATGATTAGTCATCAATACCTTTAATATAACATTTTATCCTTCCACTATCATGTTCCGTTACCTTTAAGGGAAAGGAATATGGGCACTCGCGGCTAATTCCGCCAGTTTTCCCTAGTACAAATCATATGATTGGAGATCAAAAAGATAGTTGGATACTATCAATAAAAGCTGGGAGGCGCAATTAACGAGACGGATGCTTAGATAGACATTGGGCATTTGAATGACAAAACCCCCGAATTCGAGTGAATTCAGGGGTTTTGGATTTTTTGTAACGGCATCATTGGATTGATAATAGAATGGATTGACAATGATTTCAAACAATCACCTGCGTATATGGGCGACCAGCTTATCCAAATATTGAATTTTCACACGCCGAAATTCTATCTAAAAGACCGATGACCCCCACATAACTTCATTGATTTTCTTTTTTTCCTTGCCTTCCCCTTTTAATCGCGATTGTCCTATCCTTTTATAAACTCTTCCATTCTATTCATTACACCTTCTAGCACGGTAATCGACCTCGAGACATTCAAAGGTTCCATATCCAAGGAATGGTTTGCATGCGGGATTTTATCGATGCTTATGTTCGTTTTATTTTCAATCGCTTGGATTTTATCTGGAATATAATGATGATCTTTTTCTCCTATAACTATATGTGCTGAATGATTGCTGCTCAATAATCCATCAAAAATCGAATCGAACTTCAATAGGGGCGTAAGCAAAATCATTTTGGCTTTCATAAACCGCTCACTTTTCATAATTCCGCTGATGATGGGGATGGTGCCAAGTGATTTACCTAAAAACACTGTTCCTTGATATTCATGGTTTTGAAGTATTTCTGTAATGACGGGATTTATATCATTAACGATCACTTTTGTTATATCTACCAATGGATGCTTGAAAATATCCTGGTCGTAAGCGTAATGAATATGCACGACATCATACTGATTTTGAAGCATCACCATCGTCGAATAATAGAATAACGGCTTCTCATACGTGTATCCCGCACCTGAAAACATAAAACACACGGCTGGACTTCCGTTTTCAATATATGTGTATGAAATTTCTTTTTCATTACTATTTACTTTTCTTTGGTTAATCTTCATGATAAATTCCTCCCTTTATCCATTCTGGCATTTGCTCTATACATTCATTAGCCACCCGCTGCATTCCTCCTTGACTGATGCTAACTAGATAGAATCCAAGAATTGGGTTTCGTTTTTTATCGGGAATAGGTATACTTTAGCTACCAACCTATTTTATGGAAATTATTCTGATGATGTATCAATCCAGCCTTAAAGGAGAGTGTGTAATGAAAATCAAATCGTTATGTTTCATTCTTGTCCTGCTAGTCACTGGTTCCATGGGTACGATTCAAGCAAGTGCAAACGAGGTGAAAGAACTGGATATCGGGGAGTCTTTCGATGGTGCGGAAGGCACGATGGTTCTCCAAAACCTTAAAAATGATAAAGTATATATCTATAACAAACAGAGAAGTAAAGTACGCTACACCCCGGAATCGACATTCAAAGTCGCGAATGCATTAATCGGTCTACAGACAAAAGCGGTGAGCGATGAGTATGAAGTGAAGCGCTGGGATGGCGTAATCAGGGAATTTGAGGATTGGAACAGAGATCATACGCTGGCTTCAGCCATGAGGCATTCCGTGATCTGGTATTATCAAGCAATGGCCCGCGATATCGGGGCGGAAAACATGCAGAAATATGTGAACCTGATCAATTACGGCAATCGTGATATCTCCGGTGGTATCGATCAGTTCTGGCTCGACAGCAGCATAAAGATTTCTGCCCGGGAACAAGTCCAATTCATCGAAAACCTTGTAGAGGAAAAACTGCCTATCGATAAGCAGCATATGAGAACCGTAAAGAGAATCATGATCAATGAAGAAGCAGACTCATATGTCCTCCATGGAAAAACCGGTACACGCCTTTCTGATATGGGATTGGGCTGGTATGTGGGTTACATCGAAACGGACAAAGGCAAATGGGCCTTCGCAACGAACATGGACGGCAGCGGAAGCAAAGCCAAAACGATTACACTTGATGCCTTGAAAGAGTTGGATATCATAAAGGAATAACAGTTCACGCATGCTCTAGATTCTTGGGCTTTGTCTTAAAGATATCTAAAAAGTAGATTGGAACGGAAGGTACGAGACTCCTGCGGGGAAAGCGAGTACCCTACGTTCCAACGCAGGCTTTGTGACTTGCTGAGAGAGTGCGCCCAACACCAGAGGCTACCGCGAGTAAATGGAAACAAATTTTTCCAGGACAGTTCCCCTCCAAGAGATTCGAACAAGCTGAAATAGCTTCACTTGAATAGATAACTGCGCATTTACGACGTTATTAAAATCGAAATATAAAAAAGCCCCATTTCCCGGTGTTGCAGGCGGGAAATGGGGCTTTGGTTACTACATGAAAGCGAAAGCTCTTCTTTTATGATTTACATGTAATGAATTATATTATTTCGATATACCCTTCTGTTCCATGCACGCGGATTCGTTGACCGTCTCTTATGATCTTGGTGGCATTTTCCACCCCGACAACCGCCGGTAAGCCATATTCACGCGCTATAACTGCTCCATGAGTCATCAGTCCACCAACCTCGGTAACTAGGCCTTTTATGGAAACAAACAATGGTGTCCAGCTAGGGTCGGTAAATGGGGTGACCAATATATCTCCCTCTTCTAAATCCGCATCTTCCATGTTTAAGATGACACGTGCCCTTCCCTCAATAACTCCGGAAGAAACAGGGAGACCTACAATAGCTTCGGCTGGGAGATTTTCTCGTTTGTACTCACCCACAATGATTTCACCATCAGACGTGATAACACGTGGCGGAGTTAGTTTTTCATATAATCTGTACTCTTCTTTACGTTTGCTGATGATCTGGTAATCCAATTGATTTGTGCGTACGACTTCGTGAAGTTCTTCAAAAGTGAGGTAGTATATATCTTCTTTTTCACGAATGACTTTGGCTTGTAAGAGTTGTTCGGCTTCTTTCAGTAAAGCCTGCTTATAAACGAAGTAGCGATTAACCATGCCGTATTTTGGATATTCCCGATAACCGATGAAATTCCGGATTAAGCTGATCATTCGTTTTGTTTCCTTGGCTTTTTGTTCACCATCCGGTAATTGCTTCAATCGATCTAATAACTCTTGTTCTTTTTTCAAAGCTTCCTGTTGCCCTTGCTCAAATTTCCGATTGCTGGCATTAGGCTCAAAGTTTTTGATATTGTTGAGAATCATTGGGATGAGTGTAGATGGTTTTTCGCTCCAACGAGTTTTAGTAATATCGATTTCTCCGGTACATCGCATTCCGTATTTGCGGAGATAATCATGGATAGCGTCTTGGGTTTCCTGTCCACCATCAAACTTAACCAGTTCATCCAAAAAGTTATCATCTTTTACATGTTGTAAATAATCAATTACTTCTGGATAAGGACGAATCACATCTGCGATATCCAATAGCGCCAGACCCATTTCCGAAGTAATATTGTTTGGTACAGATTGAGAAAGCGTATTTGCTGCGTTTTTTTCACCTAACCACTTGTTCATTTTTTCATTGATCCATGATGAAGCATCCATAGCAGCCATAAACACAGCTGTACTTTGTGGGTCAAATAAAATCTTCTTTAATATCTGGATATCTTCCAGAATAAAATCAAGTAAATCCGATCCTGATTTCGTTTGGATGTTTTGTTTTAATTCTTCTATCGATGTTTGACTGCTCTTAATCAAATCAGAAACGATTGTCGGGTCGTTTTCGATTTGTGCCCTAGAATCCGCAGACGACACACTTTTATTGCTTTTACCGGAACCCTGCCCTTCCTTATCATTTGGTAAAGATTTTATGAAATCTCCTCGCTCTATTATGGTAATGAGTGCGGCTTTCATGAGCGGATCGTGCTGTCCCATGCCATCTAATAACATTTTTCTGCTGTCAGGTGAAGCCAGCATATGTGTGACATCAACAAATAACCTTCCACCAGCTTTACGCATGGGTGCATTAGTCGTTAACAGGAAAAAGGACAAGCCCAGCGGTTTCATGGAATCGGTCATCATTTGTTGGTGACCAACAGATATATACACGTGATTCTCCTGATCATTTGCTTCTGGAATGGGATGCAAAGTAGTGATTGGCCGGCTCTGGACAATATAAAATGTATCGTCAACCAAACACCATTCGATATCTTGCGGGCAGCCAAAGTAAGCTTCGATCTGTCTTCCTGTGCGTGCTAGTTGTAATATTTGTTGTTCAGTAAGTGTTTGAATCTTTTGCCGATCGGGATCGATCTGCTGGGTCTCTGTTCCGCCTTCTTTTAGTGCATGGATAGCCAATTTTTTGATTGCTATCCTCTTATTGACGATTTTCTCTTCTTGCACTTTATAGTTATCGGCAGTGACCAAACCAGAGACCAATGCTTCTCCAAGTCCAAAACTCGCATCGATCGATAGCAGCTTTCGGTTAGAAGTAATCGGATCAGCGGTAAATAAAATCCCTGAAGCCTGTGGGAAGACCATCCTTTGAACGATAACGGATAAATAAACTTGACTGTGGTCAAATCCATTTTGCATACGGTAAATTACCGCGCGATCCGTAAACAGGGAAGCCCAACATTTGCTGATATGCTGCATGATGGCATCGACGCCGATGATATTTAAATACGTGTCTTGTTGACCAGCAAAAGAGGCATGCGGCAAATCCTCGGCAGTAGCACTAGAGCGCACTGCATAAGCATGTTCATCACCAAACAGGGAGAGATGGTGAACAACAGCCTTCACTACATCGGAAGGAATTTCTACTTCCATGATGATTTTCCGAATCTTTCTGCTGATCTCGCCAATTCGATCTCGATCCTCTACTTTTAGCCGTGTTAGTTGATCCACCAATGCGCAGAAGGCCTCGTTTTGTTCAAGGGCTTTTTGATAACCTTCTGTCGTAACACAAAATCCTTCTGGCACTTGTATTCCCTGAATCTTCGATAGTTCCCCTAAATTCGCTCCTTTTCCTCCGGCGAGTAAAAGTTGCGTTTTATCGATCTCCCGAAACTCTAATACATATGGTTTCATTTCTTTCCCTCCCATTTATCGCTCAATACCAAGACAAATCATTCTCTGATCAACCAATTGCGCGGCACATTCTTTCATGCTCCTGGTGAAGTTCCATATTCATCAAACACTCCTTAAAAAAATAAAAATAGGGGTTGACTGAAAAGGACTTTGTGGAGTATAATTAAAATAGGGATAATTTATACAAAAATCACACAAAGTTGTGTAACTATATAAATTTACCACAGTTTTTCTTTTTTATCAATGATTAAAGGAAGAAAAATTCCACAAGACAATTGACTACAAAAAATGATATCCAAATAGACGGTCATTTTTGGTTAACGTCAGAAAAATGCCGATTTACAATGATAATGAATTCAAATATTAAAAAGCCCAATTTCTATATAAAGAAATCGGGCTTTTTTCGTTCCCCCATTAAAGTGCCTTTTAATAAGGCTGTTTTCGCATACTCAAGTAAAGCGGTGTGGTTATACTCGCTTTCAGCGGGACGGGCGGTGAGCCTCCTCGGCGTAAACGCCTGTGAGGTCTCACCTATCCCGCTGCTCTCGCAGGAGTCTCGCCCTTGCGCTCCAATCAACCTTAAACCGTTTAGTTTTTAAAAACAACAATCTTTACGAAAAGAGCCTTTAATAAAAACAATGAAGAAACTAGTTATCTCGAATTTACCTAGAATAGCAAGCGGAGGTGAATCGGTCTTTTCTATTTCCATGATGGTTATCTTGTTTTGTTGTACTAAATGAACGCTAAATCTTTTTCCAGGATCGCACCCGATTGTGGAAGATGATTATAAGTTTGCTGAATACGTCACATTCCAATTATGGAAACCATTTCACCATGTTGCACGAGGAGAATAAAACAATGTTATTTTTGTACATAATGATACAGGTGTAAGTTTTAGAAGTTCCCGCTTGAAAAAAGAACTTATGTTCGTGTATACTTTAGCAGTTATCACTATGGAATCCAATTTTAATTCAAAGGGGAATGAAAATGATTAAACCGTATTTAATGTTTAACAGAGAATGTGAAGAGGCTTTCAAACTTTATATGGAGGCATTTGGCGGAGAACTTATTGCGATGCAAAAATATAGTGAGCTCCCTTCAAGTCCAGACTTTCCTGTTAAAGAGAGTGATAAAGACCTTGTTCTATACTCACAATTAAGAATAACAGAAGATGGATTTATTATGGGTTCTGATTCAAAACGCGAATTGAATGATAGTGACAAAGTGGTTGTAAGCGTGGAGCTTAACTCGGAGGAAAAAGCCAGAAAGGCATGGAACCTATTAAAAGAAGATGGATCAATACATATGGATCTTCATGAAACATTCTTTGCGAAACTTCACGGTTCGCTGAAGGATAAATTTGGTATTTCATGGATGTTTACTGTCAACTAAATTGAATCAATGGCCAAAAGACAACCCGTTATATGACTGGTTGTTTTTTATTATTCGGATCACAAACCTCATTTAAAAATCACTCAACAACCTGGCATTACCTCCATAAAAAAAGAGCTGCCGATGCAGCTCCCTTATTGAAGTTAATTCCCTTGTATCCCCATACATTTCAATACAAAAAACTAAACTCATTTATTATTCTATTCGTGTCACTTTTTTTCTCTTTTTATTGCCTTGATATCCTCTACCAGCATGTCAACATGTTCTTTTTTCGTAGCCCAACTGGTGCAAAATCTCACAGCACTGTGTACAGCATCGACCTTTTCCCAGAAGGAGAATGAATACTTTTTGCCTAATTCCAAAACTACATTTTCAGGCAAAATGGGAAACTGCTGATTTGATGTGGAATCATATCGTAATGAAAATCCATTTTCAACAAAAGCTTCTCGAATCATCATTGACAGTTCGACGGCATGATTGGAAATTTCATAGTATAAGCCATCTTCAAATAAGGTTTCAAACTGGATCCCCAATAGTCTCCCTTTAGCCAGTAATCCTCCCTTTTGCTTGATAAAATACCGGAAATCCTTTTTCAGGGCATCATTCATGATAACAGCCGCTTCACCAAACATTGCACCAACTTTCGTTCCCCCTATATAGAACACATCACATAGCCTTGCAACATCTGCCAAGGTTAAATCGCTGTCTTTTGAAGCCAAACCATACCCTAATCTAGCTCCATCCAATACCAATGGCAAACCACATTCCCGGCAAACTTTACTTAATGCTTCCAATTCGGCTTTACTATAAGTCGTTCCATTTTCCGTAGGGTTAGAAATGTAAACCAAGCCTGGCTGTACCATATGCTCATGAGTCACATCATTCCAGTGAGCATCATATAATTCTTTCACCTGTTCAGCTTGAATTTTTCCATCATCACTCGGCAAAGTAAGTATTTTATGACCAGTGGCTTCAATTGCTCCTGTTTCATGTACCGCGATATGCCCGGTAATTGCAGCAACTGCACCTTGGTGCGGCCGCAAAATTGAAGCGATGATAGTTGTATTCGTTTGTGTTCCTCCTACTAAAAAGTGTATATCTGCATTCGCCGCATCACACTCTTTTCGAATGTAAGCTCTCGCCTTTTCACAGTGTTCATCCACTCCATATCCGGGTGTTTGTTCTTCATTGGTTTCTATTAATCGTTTCAGAATTCGCTCATGAGCACCTTCTGTATAATCATTTTCAAAACGTATCATCCTATATTCTCCCCAAACTATCCAGTTTCTTCTGAATGAACATCATAGAAGCATGGATTTCTTTTATTTCATTTTGTGATAATCCTTGGAATAACCTCACTATTTGTTCATCAGATCTTTCATTAAGCTGGTTGAAAAGAGTCATCCCTTCAGGAGTTAACCGAATCAGACTAGTTCTGTTATCCAAGGTCGAGTTTTCCTTCATGACCAGTCCATCTTTACTCAGCTTGTTAATTATTCTGCTCATATAGCTGCGGTCGATTTCCAGCTTATCAACTAAATTGTTTGCTATACACTGCTCCATCAAACCGATTTCTAAAATTACCCGTGCCTCAGTGAAAGAATACCCGGTATCCAAAATATGCTTATCCAATACACCAAGTATATTCGTATAAAATCTATTGAATTGCCGTATATCAGCCATGGTATTTTTACTTATATTCATTCTTGACTTCCTTTTTTTAGTGGACTTTATCCACTAATACATTATTGTAATTAGTGGACTTTGTCAACTTTTTTCGTAAATCTTTGAAGAATCAATCGATACACTAGTTTAACCAATTTCAAAAAATTCACTTTTAGCTTGAAACTGATTTAGTTTTTTTAGGGTGATTTTTTCTTCTCAAGGAAGTTACAATACTTAATTAGAAATAATTGTAAAATCCCTCACTTAAACTAACCTCCCTCTATTGTTGAAAAAGGGAATCCTTTGATTCATAACTTTAATCTATAAAATTAGAGATTATCGAACACGGGATGAGTTAAGGTGCATAATATAGGATAGTGATATTTAACTATATTTTGAAAGGAAGTAATATTGTGTATCCTTCTTACACTAACCCACACCATCTCAAACAAGAAACACTGTCACAGGTTGGACCATGGGTACAGTATGGTTTAAACGAAGCTCAAAAAACATCCATCCCTCATGCAATGATGGAAATTGCAGCTATAGCCTATCTGATGGGTAAAGGATATGATCCAAGGATGGCGCATCAAATGGTCGAATCATGGGAAGTTAATGAAATGTTTTAACTGCTGTAGCTTTAAAATAAAGATTAATCAAAATGTCCTCTTTCCCCCATATTAGCGTAAAAAAAAATCCATTTTGAAAAGGATTGATCAAAATGGATTTTCTTCTGATTCAGTTTTTTTGATTATTTTTGTGAGTCTTTATGAACGACCCACCCGTTAGTTGCATAAGACATTCTGATTTTAGCTCCCGATTTAAAATTCAACTTAAGCTTTTAAGACTTTGAATGCTTCCCGAACTTTTCGAGCAAATTCACTACATAAATCCCTTTTTGAGTCCTTCCCCATCAAATTCACGCCTTATAATAAAACCATTTGTACCCTCGTAATCTGGTTTTATTGTATGCGGGTGGGTTATTTAAGATTGGGCAAATGAATGGAAATAACAAACCTCATTGGGTCCATTCATAAAAAACACTTACTAATTTATATTTACTCAGGACGATTTTTTTGAACTAAAACACTGCGCACAATTTATGAATAAATTTCGTGACCTTTGAATTCAAAATTAATTGTATAAGCTAAGACACATCCTTTAATTTTTTTCATACGTGTATATACCTAGGCAAGCATTATAAAAAGAGGCCTATAACGTCGTCAGGTTCACATAAAAAAAATCAGGCACCCTTAATGGATGCCTTTAAATGGTCGAGCTATCTTGTATTTCATTTTCTTTATAGAAGTCCTTTGGCAACATAACGGTAAAATTTATTTTAAGACTAGTTTAATGCTACCCTCAGGGATAAAAGCTGAAGTTCTAAAACCACCCGAAAAATGGGCTATTTTAAACGATAAATTTTACTTGGTCTTCCTCGAGAAGAATAGGATTCCTCACCAATGACTTCTGCTAAATCAACATCACATAAACTTACTACAATACGCCGAGCATTACTTTCATCCCAATAGAGATGCGTTGTTAAATCTTTTATTGTAAAATCGTTCAGTTTCAATCTGTTAACTAAAGCATATAATTTATTATAATTTTTCACACTTATTTTGGCTTTTTTTAGTTTTTTCATAAAATCCTTGTCATCTATCCGGTAAGAAAAACGTAATTCTTCCTCTTCACCCGCAGACTCGATCATTGTTCCGTCCTCTTGTACAATGACTATGCCCTTCTCTGACTTTTCCTTCGAAAGTTGGATCGCACGCTGAGCGTTTATTTCTGCTGAGTGAAGTGTTTGACCATATCCAATTCCTACGGTTACAGTAGCATTGGATTCATTTGACAACAGAAAGACAGTATCTTTTAAATCTTTGATTTTGGATTCAATTGTCCCCCGTGTACTAAATATAAAGTAACGGCCATTTCCCTTCTCGACTAATGATCCCTCCAATTGTTCGCAAAATCTAAGAAGAGTTTCTTTTAATTTTATCTCTAAAAATTGTAGATGGTACGAGCTTTTAGCTTTCTCAAATATTTTCTCAAAATGTTCAATTTCAATAATTTGAACACCAATTTGGGTGTCTCTAAAGTAAAAAGTTCTCGATTTTTCTGCAAGAATTCTTAATGATTGGCGGATTTCCATATCAGTTGTAGATATTCGATAGGTTGGTACTCCTGCTTCTTTTAAATTTAGATATACAGCCTCGAAGCAAGTTATTGCACCTTCCGTTTTTCCGGCTTTCCATAAATCAAGATGGAATGCGATTAATTCTTCCGTGCTTGAATTAATATCGAAGTTTTTTATGTACATTTCTTTTGGAGTAATATCAATTTGTTTTAACGCCTGTTCTAAATGGGTTGTAGTTATTTCATCGATACTTACTTTACTTAAAAATTCCTTTTGAAAATAGCCCATATGCAAAAGGCTTTTATAGATGCCTGATTCAGTATGATGAATATATAATAGGTTTTCCCCTATTCCCACAGTATTTTTTGCGACCATATATGAAATTTGGCCTGAAAAAAACCAGACATCCACGTCTTTATTGAATTCCAAAACGATTTTTTCAGTTTCTCTAAAATCTTCATATGGGTAGGCTTTAAATTCCATGATCGACTCATATTCTTTACCTAAATTAATAATGCGCTCAACTGATGAATTAGGACCAACTACCCCAATTTTATACATATTTTTCTCCTTAGTTCAAAACTTAATTTCTTTAATCTTATCTTTAAAATGAAAGAAATTAAAGTTTAATCCTTCTTCTATTGGAAAAACATTTATCACTAGGCATTGTACCTCTTGATTTAAAAGGGGTGTTTGAATATGAGTTTTTTTAAAAAAGTATAAAGAGCTATTAGCATAGATCGCACTTATCCTCTATGCTATAGCTCTTCAATTGAAAAAAACTAAATTATTTTAATAAGTTCACCTTAATGCCTTTATTTAATATATTTTGATAATCAATAAAGCTATATAAGTCCCCTTCGATTAAAGGATTTAAGCTCTTCAATTCATCTAGAGTCAACTCTTCTATTGCTTTATTATGATCCTCACAATAAATGACGATAGAACCAACGATACTGTGGGCATCCCTGAACGCAACCCCTTTGCTAACTAAATAATCAGCGACTTCTGTTGCATTGAGAAAGCCATATTTTACAGCTTTTTTCATATTTTCAGTATTCACCTTCATGGTAGAAATCATATTTGACATGATTTCCAGACATGACAAAACCGTATCCAATGCATCAAAAAATGGTTCTTTATCTTCCTGCATATCTTTATTATAAGCTAATGGCAACCCTTTCATCGTTGTTAAAAGTGAAGTAAGAGAACCATATACTCTTCCTGTTTTCCCTCTTATAAGCTCTGCTGCATCAGGATTTTTCTTTTGAGGCATAATACTACTCCCTGTAGAATATGCATCATCAATACTAATAAATTTAAACTCTTGACTGCTCCATAAAATCAGTTCTTCACTTAATCTGCTTAAATGCATCATGATGATTGAAAAACTGGACATTAATTCCAAAAGGTAATCTCTATCACTAACACCATCGAGGAAATTGTTTATAGGTTTTGAAAATCCTAACTCCTCTGCTGTCATTTCTCGGTCTATAACATGAGTCGTCCCTGCCAATGCTCCACACCCCAGTGGACTTTCGTTCAAAATTTCAATTGCATTAATAACTCTTTTTCTGTCCCTATCCAGCATATTATAGTAGGCCATTAAATGGTGCTTAAGAGTGACCACTTGAGCTCGCTGTAGATGGGTGTATCCGGGCATAATCACATTGTTTGCTTTTGCCTTTTCTTCCAGGCTATTTTGAAGCTCTTCAATATACTCGATCACTTCTAACGCCTTATTTTTAGCGTAAAGCCTCATATCTAAAGCAACTTGATCATTTCGACTTCTTGCTGTATGGAGTTTTTTTGCCGTTTCACCTATTCGTTCCGTTAATGTTGCTTCAACAAAACTATGAATATCTTCAAAATCCCCTTCGATCACTAATATTCCGCTCTCGATATCTTCCAATATAGAAAGAAGTGACTTTACAATACTTTCTCCTTCTTCCTTGGTAAGCAATTCACATTTCACAAGCATATTTACATGTGCAATACTCCCTTTAATATCTTCAGAATATAGCCTCATATCAACATGAAGAGAACTATTAAAGTCCTCCATTAATTTATTTTCTTCTTTTCTAAAACGTCCACCCCAAAGCTTCATAACCATTACTCCTTTTGTAAAATGAAATTATATTTAATTGTATGTGTTATCCATATCCAGCAATTCTTGAACATTCCCCTTTTTCCGCATGTACCAGACTCCGTTATAAACAGCGAAATAGTAAAAAACGAATCCTATTATTGCTACGATGTATGACATAAATGGCTCTGGAATAATACCCTTGCCACCAAAATTCCCGATTGACGAAATCCCAACGAGCATCAGAATATAAATGACAAGATAGATCCCGCCAATGATTTCCATCGATTTATGTTTATTGATAAAATGAGTAATCAAATATCCAACAATTCCAATTGCCAATCCCCAAATTGCAAGTTGAACCCTACTCCAATTTGTCCAATAAATAAGGAGAGTCGCAAATACAAAGGCTAAAGGAGCAATAAAACTCATGCCTGGGATACCGTTGTCTTTTGTCAAACCAACCTTACGAAACACCATTACTGTGACACATGCTGAGGCGTATTTAAAAATCCCGATTGCTCCAACGATTGCTACAATTGCAGTCCAACTCTTTAACGGGAACAAGAAAAGTAACCCAATGAGGAAGTTGAGAGTGAGTGCACGTGTTGGAACTCCAAATCTTTTATTAATAGTTCCGAAATAAGAAGGAAGGAATCCACTCTTCGCCATGCCAAAAACATGTCTTGAAGTTCCAGCTGTATAAGCAAGCGCCGATCCAGTTGGGGAAATCATTGCGTCCGCTGTAATGGTCCAGGACAGCCAAACCATATTCGCCATAAGTGCTAAATTCGCAAATGGAGAGTCAAATTTAATTCCACTCCAACCATTAGCTAGCATTTCGGGCGGTACGGCCCCTATAAAAACTATTTGAAGTAAAACATATAAAACTGCTGAGACTGACAGCGATGTGATAAGGGCAAGTGGAATATTCCGTCTTGGGTTTACCACCTCGCCACTCATCATTACCACGTTCCCGAATCCAGTATAGGCAAAAAATATACCACTAGTTAAGATTGCGCTTAATCCTGCGCCATATCCATTAGGGGCAAACCCATGACTTGTATAATTCTCTTCATGAAACCCTGTCATAAAAAAAGCAATGATGGTTAGGACAGGTACTATGAATTTAATCGTTGTAATAATGGTATTCGTGACAGCAAATAATTTCACTCCGAAATAGTTCACCACAACAAAGAACATCATTAAAACAGTCGATGCTAGAATTCCTGTTGTCGTTAGTTGCTCCTTAGATATATCATATAGGCCTGGCCAGAACTCATTAGCGTATTGAATAACTCCCGATGATTCAACGGGTGCAGTGGCACAGTAGCCAAGCCAAATCGAATAACTAGTCACTGTAGCAAGTAATTTCCCATGGGAATAAAGGGGATAACGACCTAAACCACCCGTTTCTGGTCTTACCCTTGCTAATTCAGCATAAACAAGAGCTATTAGAGTAATGACGAATGCAGCAATAATCCAAGACATAATAGCAGCTGGCCCAGCCATTTTTGCCGTATTCCATGGTCCAAAAAGCCAACTTGATCCAATAATTCCTCCAAGAGATAATGCAGTAAGTGACCAAAAGCCCATTTTCTTTTTCAAATATCGTTCTTGATTCATGAAATTCCCTCTCTCTTAATGGGGTATATTATTATTTGCAAACATGGATAGCTTAGTACTGTACCTAAAATAATTAACTCCTTTCAAATTTTTAAGGCAATACATCGGGAAGCTAACTTTACCTAATGGATGGAACAAAATCCTATCTAACAACTAGGACTTAGCTTAGCCAAAAAGGATTAGCTCAATTGCATATTTATTTTAAGGTTAAAAAAACGTAATTACCTTAAATTGATTTTATTTGAATCGTTTGCATTTTGCAATATTATTTTTTGAAAATTCACAACACAAAACACTAAAGGATTTTTGTCACTGAGCAAATCATGATTCACCGCTTCATGCGGGCCCATTTGCATAAGAAAACAATGCATCCCAAACGAAAAAGGGCTTATGTTTTTTTACAAACGAGTCCAAAAATTTCATTCGGGAGTTATGGAATTTTAACTAGATGGTTATGTGGGAAGACCTCATTAAGGGTACTTTTTACATTCAAAAGGCCGCCAATTGGCGGCCTTCTTATCCAAAATACATTGATTTTCTTACTATCCTGCCCCGTTAGCTCCATAGGAAAAAGAGCTGAAGCAACTCCCTTATTGAAGTAAGAACCCGTTCAAAAAGCTCTTTGTTTTGTATTGTTCGGGTCGATTGTCTTAATTTTTTTAATGAAATAATAATGTTTGTAGAGGGCGAGTGCTATCAATAAGATTTGCACTAATAGGATGTCCACATAAAATACAGAAATTACGATGAAGAAATCGGCAATTAAATTGATTCTGATTTTCTCTTTTCGAGTCATACCTTTTTTTTGCAGGAATGCTACAACGTATTTTTCATATAATGAAGTGCTTTTGAACCAGTTTTCAATCTTCTTGGAACTTTTAGCAAAGCAAAAAGCAGCAAATAAGTAAAACGGACCGCCCGGCAGAACTGGTAACACAGTTCCTGCAATACCTATCAAAAGAGATATGGAACCAAGAAGAAAAAATAGGATACTTTTTACTTTTTTAATTGTAATCACCTTTTTATTTATATTCTATCTCCTTATAACATAAAGAGGAAGTTTAATTGATTCAACATCAATGATTAGTATCTTCCCTTTTTCTTTTCGAACTAACCTGTCCCTTTATAATGAATAAAGGATAAACAGGATTTCTTATCCATTCATTCATACAGCATGGTTACGACACCAGCATATTCTGACAAATTCTCTTTTGAAATATCCAATCTCTCAACTTCGGTTGTTCGCTGTCCGGAAATCTGAAGAAACTTATCTACCTTTGAAAACATCAGGCCAACGACTGACAATGCCTTCGTTCTATAGTGCATGGGAATTGTAATGGTAGATTTCAATTGACGCATCACTTGAGCAGCTTCTATTGCACTAATCGTGAATGTACCTCCTACAGGAATGATGAGAATGTCCACTTTTCCTATTTCATTTACTTGTTCTTCTGATAATATATGCCCTAAATCTCCACAGTGACAGATAGTTAGCCCGTCCATTTGGAAACGATATAAAATATTGGGGCCTCTCTTCTCGCCATTTACCTTGTCATGAAATGTCTTAAATCCACTAATTCTTACATCTTCGCGGATGTATTCCTTCGGCTCATTAACAAGCATGTATTCACCTGTTGCAGCTTCAATCTTATTGTGTTCGAAATGATTATGTGTAACGGCAACTATATCAGGTTCAACACTCGGCATACGATAACGGATGAAACGATGATATGGATCAATAAGAATTTTGGTTCCACTTTCGGATGTTAGTAAAAAGGCAGAATGTCCAAACCATTTTATTTTCATACTAAAATTCTCCTCACTATGCAATTCAAGCAACTTTTAAGGAAGCCCGGACCTACAGTTCAATATTTATCCATTTATTATAATGCCATTATTCATGAAATAGTCCTTCTATACCTGATCTGCCCCTTTAGTTCCATAAGAAAAGCGATCCTCATTAAAGAATCGCGCCCAATTATTAAAACGCAGGCGGGGTAACTGAAAATAATACAGCTGCATTCTGACTAAAATTATTTTCCCATTTATGTTTGAAATTTGCTGGTATTTTCACACTATCACCAGCTTCCAATATATATTCTTCTTCACCTAAGTACAGCTTGATTTTCCCTTCCAAAATATATGCCACTTCCTCTCCCCTATGTTCTATAGGGCTTTCTGACGAGGAGATATTTGGAGGAACTTTCATAATCGCTGTTGCTAGATTACCCGTAAAATCAGGTGACAATAACTCATAAGACAAATGATCAATGATCATTTTCTTACGTTTATTGGACCTAACGATTAAATCCTCCGTAATCGTTTCTTCAAGAAAAAAACTAAATGTTGGAACATTCAAGGTTTTAGCTAAGACCTTTAGGGTTTGAATGGAAGGATTCGCCAAACCTCGTTCAATCTGGCTTAACATTGAAGGTGTAATTTCAGCTAATTTTGCTAACTCTCTACTACTCAAACCTTTAGCTTTTCTATACTTTTCAACTTTCTTGCCAATATCTATATTTTCCATTACTGATACTCCTTAACGACATATTAAATCACACTTAAATAAAGTTAATATAAATTAACACCGAGATGATTGTGTGTTAAACTGTATTAAATTTTATTTAATTATAATTCACCAAACAACTTGTTACAAGAAAATGAGGAGGGTCCCAATGAAAGAGATTGAAAGCAAAGAATTACAATCATGGAAAGACAAATATCCTTTATTAAAGAAGCTCATATCGATGGAAGAAGTATTTTGGCTCAATCCAAATGTCGAAAAATTTCAAACCGGAATTAAAAAGTCCCCCCTTACTCAAGAAGATGTAAGAAATGCAGAGGAAAGATTGAAACGTTTTGCACCATATATCGCCAAGGTTTTCCCTGAAACAAAAGGGACGAACGGTATCATAGAATCTCCTTTAGTGA
This sequence comes from Brevibacillus sp. JNUCC-41, assembly GCF_014844095.1. NCBI lineage: Bacteria > Bacillati > Bacillota > Bacilli > Caryophanales > Bacillaceae > Peribacillus > Peribacillus sp. JNUCC41. The sequence continues at coordinate 750,497 of NZ_CP062163.1, forward strand.
GAATTCCTGCCATGAAACATTCCTTGGAACAGGATCATCAACAACCTATATTAGGAGAATTATTACTAAAATGTGATAGTCACCTTCCTATATTAGGATCCATCAAAGCAAGAGGAGGGATTTATGAAATTCTCAAACATGCGGAAGAATTAGCTTTCCAACATCAATTGTTAACCATTAAAGATGATTATTCGATTTTGGATAGTGATAGATTCCTAACCCTTTTCTCAAAATATTCAATCGCAGTAGGCTCGACTGGAAATTTAGGACTTAGTATTGGCATCATCAGTGCAAAGTTAGGTTTTAATGTTACCGTTCATATGTCAGCTGATGCAAAGCAGTGGAAAAAAGATTTGCTTAGAAGCAAAAATGTCAATGTCATTGAATATGAAGCTGATTATAGTAAAGCTGTAGAGGAAGGCCGTATCCAAGCGGATAGTGATCCAACATGTTATTTTGTGGATGACGAAAATTCCCACGACCTATTTTTAGGATATGCAGTGGCTGCATCCCGTTTGCAAAAGCAATTGGAAGAGCTAGAGATAATTGTAGATGAAAACCATCCTCTGTTTGTTTACCTTCCATGCGGAGTGGGCGGTGGTCCTGGAGGCGTAGCTTTTGGTTTGAAATTATTGTATCAAGACCATATTCACTGTTTCTTTGCAGAACCTACCCACTCGCCATGCATGCTACTCGGTTTAATGACTGGACTACATGATAAAGTTTCTGTACAAGATGTTGGCATCGATAATGTGACAGACGCGGATGGACTTGCTGTTGGAAGGCCATCCGGGTTTGTCGGTAAAACGATGGAACCCTTTTTAAGTGGCAATTATACGGTAAGCGATGAACAGTTGTATAAGTTGCTAAAGGAACTGGTCGATACAGAGGGAATCCATTTAGAACCTTCCGCACTAGCAGGCATGATAGGACCAAGTAAATTATGTAAAGAGGGCATCGATTATTTACAGAAGCATCATTTAACGGAAAAGATGAGCAATGGTACACATATTATTTGGGGGACTGGCGGAAGCATGGTTCCTGAAGAAATGATGAAGCAATATTATCAAAAAGGGTTGAAATTAGCGTCAGAGAAACAGAAGTAATGTACGTGGCTATATAACAAAGGCTCTTTTCGTAAAGATTGTTGTTTTTAAAACGAAACGATTTAAGGTTGATTGGAGCGGAAGTGCGAGACTCCTGCGGGAGCAGCGGGACAGGTGAGACCCCACAGGCGTTCACGCCGAGGAGGCTCACCGCCCGCCCCGCGGAAAGCGAGCAGCTGGAGAGGAAATCAACACAACGCTTTACTTGGTAAATAGCAACAAAGTATGCGAAAACAGCCAAAACAAAAAAGACTGTAGGCAAAAGGATTCTATCTAACTGTTAAAACAAAGTTGATTGGAACGGAAGGTCGAGACTCCTGCGGGAAAAGCGCGTGCCCTATGTTCCAATCAACGTTCGAATTTCCCTCAAAAAAAACTGTAATGCAGACTGCAGGAATGCTACCCTGCCCCTTTAGTTGCATAAGGAAAATCTGCCTATATGACAGATCTGATTAACTGCCATTGCACCTGAACGTTTGATGGAGTGTCAGAAAATCCTCAGCGGGAATAAAACTAAAGACCATAAATAATTTCTGAAAGCTATTAATGGTTATTTGAATAAGAACCTAATATTACTCCAATTGGGTTCAGAACAAATGTTAACATCCCATAAGATTCTTCCATAGAAACAATTCCACAGAGTAAAAGTGTAACAGATAGCCAAAAGCAAATCTTTGTTTTTTCGTATTCCAACGCCTTTCAAAACAACAATGCCCTACCTTAACATATTTTCCAAATAAAATTACCGGATTTCCCTGCCCTTTAACTCCATAAGAAAAAGAGTTGCTAAAGCAACTCCCTTATTCAAGTGCTGGTTCACCGATCTAAATTCGAATTAAAGTGTGACAATAATCGGACCATTTTTAGTAAGGATAATCGTATGTTCCACTTGAGCTACATAGCTTTTTTCCGTAGCATAAGTCCAACCGTCTTCTTCTTGCAATACTTCTTCTTCAAAGGTTGAGATAAATGGTTCGAATGCGATAACCATCCCTTCCTTTAATATATCATTATCCCATGGATCATAATAATTACAAATATGGTCAGGTGCTTCGTGTATTCTACGTCCAACACCATGGCCTGTAAGGTTTTTGATAACAGTGAATCCATGCTGTCTCGCTGTTTCGAATACTGCTTTTCCGATTCTGCTTTTTTTGGAACCGGGTTTTGCTTTCTTAAGACCTGCTTCAAATGCCTTTTTAGCAACGTCGCATAGTTTCGTTAATACTTCTTCTCCTTCTCCTACTACAAAGGAGATTCCTGTATCTGCAAAATAACCGTTCTTTGAAGCAGATACATCTATATTCACTAAATCCCCTTCATGAATAACCCGATGACCCGGAATACCATGTGCCACTTCTTCATTAGTACTAATGCAAGTATAGCCAGGAAAATCATATTCACCTTTCGGAGCTGAAACTGCACCCGCCTTTTCTAAAAGTTCTCCGGCTACATCATCAAGTTCCTTGGTCGTAATCCCCGGAATTGTTCTTTGTACCAATTCATCTCTAATCGAGGCAACAATTTTGCCAATTTCCTTCAAACCATTAAAATCCTCTTCTGTTTTTGCAATCATTTATTCCTACCTCATTATAATTTATAGTCTAAAATCCATAAGCTAAATAAGTATTAATTGTACCTTTATTTTCTCGAAAAATAAAAGCGATGTAAATGATTCTCTACAATACCTTTTTTCACAAGATTACCATTAGTTTACCATAACTAATTCCAAGAACGTTCTATTATTGAAAATTCCTTTACTAAAGCCCAATTGTTGAACAAAGGTCAAACAGCCCCCTTTAGCTCCATAAAAAAATCAGTATTGAGGACAGCTCTGAACAATAACCATTGCAATAAAATAATGATGGTATGACACTGCCTCCGCCATCTAATCGATAAAATCCTGTCATTTCCATTGCACGAACCACCATCTTGTCTCCGGGTTTAGCTGATTCAATAAACTGGAGTGTTGTGACGGTGTTTGATGTGCTGATTATTATCCATTTAAAAAACCAATTGAACCAACATCATGTAGACAATCGTTCCCCCCGCTATGGAAAGGAGCATCATTTTCTTCCAAATGTGAAGCAGGGCAACTACCGCTATCGCCATAAATTCAGGGAGGCCATGACTTCCGGATTGTAAGCTCACATCCTTTAAACAATAAATGACCAAAAGCCCAATTACCGCGGATGGCAGTATTTTACCGAGATACTGTACATACTTCGGTGTGGGTTTACCTGATGGAAAAACGATGAATGGAAGAAACCTTGTAAGCATCGTGCCTAGAACAACCATTGCTATTGTAATGATTTGCTGTGTTAAATCCATTGTCATACGGTCTTGACCTCAACTTTCTCTAATGGCTTTCTAAGTAGGGTGAGTACCCCCAAAATTGAAAACATGGCAGGGATGATGAAATTGCTTCCGCCAAAAATAATAAGACAGACCGCTGACAGTCCAAGCCCTGCGAGAGCACTATGATGGTTTTTCTCTTTCATCCACTGTTCAATGAAAATGACTACAAAGAGGGCCGTCATAACAAAATCTAGTCCTTCTGTGTTGAACTTGACAAGGGATCCAAAAATGCCGCCAATCGTCGCTCCTATCACCCAGTAGGAATGATTGAGCAGTGTCACGAAGAACATGAACCAGCCCTTGTCTACATTCTTCGGAACATCAACGGTACAATTGATGGAAAAAGACTCATCACAAAGCCCAAAAATCAGATACAGCTTTTTCCTCCCGGTCCCCCCATACTTATCCAGCATGGAAATGCCATAAAACAAATGCCGTGCATTCACCATTAATGTTAGAAAAAGGGCGTTAATCGGATTGAATGCGACAAGCAGTAAATTGGCTGCAACAAACTCCATTGATCCTGCAAATATTGTCAGACTCATCAATATCGGGTAAATCGCACTGAAACCTAATGAATTCATAAAGATCCCATAAGCGATGCCTAGAAATAAAAAGCCTGCAAAAATGGGCATTGTGTACGGAAAGGCTGCACGAAATGCAGGTAGCATTTGTGTTCTTTTTTTCATATATTTCACATCCTGATGGCTAAATTTATTTAAACGTAACATACAAAATCCGTACAAAAAACAAGTTAATTGTATGGATTACAATTTAAATAAAATACCCCCATTTCATTAAAATGGGGGTATTGATAGATATCCTTATATATATCATCCCGTTTCATGATTAGAATTCCATACAAAAAATGATATGATTGTATGGAATAAGTTAGTAGAGGTGAAACCATGCCAGTAAATTCATTTGACAATTATCCAATGTCCTGGAAACCTGATAAGAAAGCATTAAAGCGGCCTTTTTATAAATCCCTTGCATCATTACTTGAACAAGATATAACAAATGGTTTTTTAGCACCTGGAACGAAGTTGCCTCCGCAACGAGAATTGGCAGATTTTCTTGATTTAAACTTCACCACGATTACCCGTTCCTACAAAATATGCGAGGTAAAGGGATTAATATATGCGGTTACGGGAAGCGGAACCTTTGTGGCTCCCAACGCCACTCGTTCCATAACCATTTCCGTGGATAAAACGGCAAACAGCATTGACCTTGGTTTCGTGGCTTCTTTTGAGCAAACCAATGATATTGTATCAGAAACCATTCAAAAAACTGTGAACAAAAGTTATTTGGAGCAGCTGCTGAATTACAACGACCCGACTGGTATTCCACATCAAAAAACAGCAGCCCTAAACTGGATGGAATCTTTCGGCATTCACGCGGATCAAGAGCATATGGCCATCGTTTCCGGTGCCCAAAATGCATTGGCAGTTGCCTTGGCTGCCTTGTTTGAGCCCGGCAATAGAATTGCAACCGACTTATACACCTATTCGAACTTCATCGAGTTGGCAAAGATGTTCCATATTAAGTTAGTTCCCATTCCCGGTGACCAGTTTGGCATGCTACCAGACGAACTTGAAAAGCAGTGTTGTCAAATAAATATTAACGGCATTTTTCTGATGCCCTCTTGCAACAATCCAACCACAATCATGATGTCGGATATTCGAAAGCAAGAAATAGCGGCGGTCATCCGCAAGCATCGTTTAATTTTGATTGAGGATGATATCCATGCATTCCTGACGGCAGGGATTATCCCCGATTACCGGCAGCCGATGTACCACTTGCTTCCAGAACAGTGCGTTTATATTTGCGGCACCTCTAAGTCCATATGTTCTGGGTTAAGGGTTGCCTATATGGTCTATGGGGATGCTTTGCGCGATAAAATTTCCCAGGCCATTTTCAACATAAATGTAAAGACCTCTTCTTTTGATGCAGAGGTTATCACAGAGCTTATTCTATCAGGAAAGGCTCATGAAATTGTTTCTCAAAAGAAACAGCTTGCCAAGACTGCAAATGATATTTATTCGGAATATTTTCCTTTAAGAAAGGATGTTGGACATCCTCTCAGTCTATATCGCTGGCTTCCCATTCAAGGACATAACGATGCGTTACAGCTGGAAACAGATCTGAAAAAGCGCGGCATTCGAGTTTTTCATTCCAATCGTTTCCAAAGCGGGCAGACCACACCTGATATGCATTTGCGTATTGCACTATCTTCGACCAACTCATTTGATGAGTTAAGAATAGGATTAGACATATTAAAACAGTACCTCAACTGATTCAAAGATCGGAAAATCAAATTTTTTTAAAAAGGCTCTTTTCGTAAAGATTGTTGTTTTTAAAACGAAACGATTTAAGGTTGATTGAAGCGGAAGTGCGAGACTCCTGCGGGAGCAGCGGGACAGGTGAGACCCCACAGGCGTTCACGCCGAGGAGGCTCACCGCCCGCCCCGTGGAAAGCGAGCATCTGGAGGGGAAATCAACCACACCGCATTACTTGGTAATAGCAAAAAGTATGCGAAAACATCCTTTTAAAAAACATTCCAGCCGATTTCAGAAATCTAAAAAACTATTAAGAAAACCGATGAGCCATTCCACCCCCTCAAGACTATCGCCAAATGGAAGAAAAGTCAGTTTGCCTATAGTTTTTTATTTAAAAAACCGTTCCAGGTGGTTGGAACGGAAGGTACGGGACTCCTGCTTAGAAAAGCGTGTCCTAAGGAGAACCCGTAGGCAAGCGCCGAGGAGGCTCCCGGACCGCCCGCGGAAAGCGAGTGCCTGAAGTGGAAATTAAATTTTTTAACCCTATAAAGTGAATATCCCACCATGATAACAATAGTAACTTTCAGCTTTAAGATCTTTAATCTTACTTAAAGACTGTTCTGCTTCCTCGACATTTAAACAGAATTGTCGATTAATTCATCTACTAGTTTTCTATTAACTGATTTTTTTATATGTATATCTACTTTAAGCTTTTTTGTATACTCTCTTAAATTGCAGGTAAAAAAAATATAACAAGTATAAGTAATAAAACAGTCCATAAAAAAGAGAAATATATTTTTTTGGGTCTAGTTATAGTTTTAGATCCATATTTATTAACTATTGAAAGTATAAACCAATATATTAAAAATAAGAAATAATTGATTATTAAATATAAAATCCATCTCCATTTTTGAATCCATTCGTCTAAAGGAGTACCTACCACTAACACCATAAGTATAAAAATAGAAATAATAAAAATCAAACTACTAATTATATGCATCTTGTTCCAAATAGAATGGGATAATATAGTCGATTTTTTTTGAATTGAAATATTGTTATTAAGTAAAAGCACCCAATAATTACTATAATAAATAAAATAGTCATATAAGCAGGTACTGGTAGACCAATTTGATTAGATGACATAGGGACTGATATATTTTTATTAAATATATCAGCTATGAACATAGAACTTATTAGCACAAATATTATTATAACTTGAAAAAAAGACCAACGAGAGATGATTATCCTCCTCCTAAAACCAAAAATTATTTTTTCTTATCATAAAATTCGATAACTCCTTGATAACTTGTAGAAAAAGGTTTCTTTTGTAAGTCTAAAGTTTTTAAGTCTGCAAGTATTTCTTTTTCACGATTATTAATAATAAAAATAAACTTCCTACTTTTATCTTCATACATTTCCTTTAGTTTATTAGGTTCTATATGAACAAAAGTTGGCTTATTTTCATCAATATCTACTTTTTCAGCTAATACAGAGGTATTTCCAAATTCATCAATTAAAAGTACATCTACCTTTGTTTTATAAGGAATTGCAGCTAATTTTATACCTTCAACTTCCTCCTCTGTCAGTAATTTATTATTTTTATCAACTAACTTTGATTCTTTATTATCACTGCCTATCCAAGTTGGAATTGGATAGAAATTTTGCTGATTTGACAATTCCTTTTGATCCAAAGTAAAAGATTGATCATTTATTAGCTTTTTATCCATTGAAATATTTTTACTCTGTACAAAGAAACGATAATTACTTAAACTACCTCCATTATAACGGTTCATAGTACTTGTTTGATCAATAGGGAAGAATGTAAGTTCCTGCATTTCATCTACATCCCATTTAATATCAAGATTGATAGTAACTGATGAATATGGTGGGATATCATAAATCATTGCAGGTTTCCAACTACTAGAATCAGCTGTTTTGATTTGCGCGTTTTTATTTCCTTGTAAAAACAAAGTTTGAATGACCATTTTTTCCTTAGTGTTATTCTCATACTTTACTTTACCAGATATAAAGGATTTATTTTTGGGGATTTTTAAAAAGAGAAACTCTTCTCCTTGCACTTTTTCATATTGTATATATTCGTCATTAGGAATAAATGCTTTGACCTGAGTAAAAGGAGTACTGGATGTCGCAACTTTATCAGATTTATTTAGCAAATCCATGTCCTTAGAGACGATGGTACTCTTATTATTTGAAGTCAATTGTAGTATATCTTTTTCATCGTATAAATTAGTATCGGATGAATTAGAACATCCTGATATAATTAATAACAGTAATAAAATTAAAAACTGTATTTTTCGCATTAAAACAAACCTTTCTAAAATAAATAGCGCTGCAATTACGCTACAGCGCTAATCAAATATTTTAATAGATTTTAATAGGCATTACTCTTTGTTGTTCTTGCCTCATAAAGGACACCTGAATTAGTTGCAGTATGAATGGTTAAACCAGTATATACATTTGATGATGAGTTTCGACCTAAGGCTGCCTCAGATGTTGCTGTTAATTTACCAATAGCAATTTTTTTAGATCCATTTTTAGTAAGGGATAAATTAGCATTTCTAATACTTGTTGTAGCTGACACTACCGTAGAAATAATTTTCCCTTTTGTAGTACCTTCACTGGTAATGGTTTTTGTAGTAGGTGACAATGCCGTTTTTCCTGACGCTAAGTCTCCCCATTTAGATGCTCTTGCTAAATTTGAATTACTAGAAGTACCAAAATCAACCGAATCATCAGACTCTTCTGTATCCTCCCATGCGTCGTCCCAATTCACTTGATATTCTTCAGTTAATTGTTCATTTGTTTCTTCGGCCGAAGCATTTCCCGTCATTAAAAATGGTGATACTCCTAATACTAATGCAAAACCTAAATTTGCAACCTTTTTCATTTTTATAAATCCCATTTTCTATTATCTTCCAAATACACGATATAGTATTTTAATATAAAAATCAAATTTTTCCATTTAAGGAATACAATTACCTGTTTTTTTCGATGCATGAAAACAATAACAATAAACACTCCTCTAGGAATCAATGCACAAAAAAGAGTCCATTGTACCTAAGGTCTCTTCCATATTCTAAATTTAGCTTCTCGAAGAATCATTCGTAAGTGAAAAAAATAAAATTTTTCAATACGTTATGGGTTTCCTCTTCGGTAATCCCGATATAGCGAAGGGTGACAGAAGGATGAGATTGATGCAGAATTCGTTGGAACATTGCTATATCCTTCGTGGCTTTCTTAAAGTATGGTTGCCGACATGTTCCACGTCAGCAAACTCTGCCGCCTTATTTAGCTGCGAGAATGCTTAACTTATTGGAAGGGATACTAGGTTTGTAGTATCCCTTTTTTAAGTAAGGCTTGTTCATGAAATATATGTCTGTCCATTTTTGTGAGTGAATGCATGGATTCCTTCTTTTTTCAATAAAACCGGCAAATACTGTGCGACCATCTCGGCAATTCCGAGATTAAGCGGATGAAGTATCCAATCAATGGATTTCCAATCAAGAATGCCTTCCCGCGTTTTTTTCGGTGTTTCATATAGTAAATCTGCATCTGCCATATACAAATATACATATATTCCCTCCAATTCACCTTCTGGAGTTTCCCAGGTTACGGTTCCTTTAGAAAAAAAGGTCCCTACGTCTATGCCCGTTTCCTCATATACCTCACGCTGTGCACCTATATCAGGTGTTTCACCTTTCTCGATTTTGCCCCCCACCCCGTTCCAAACACCCATAATAGGAGCTTTCTCCCGGTTAAGCATGAGCAGTTCATTATTCTTCTTTACAAAACAAACCGTATACTTAAACATTATTCAAAGTGACCCCTTTATCGTTAATTAATGTACTTCATGGCTAGGCAGCTTAATAAGAGTGATGCTAAAAAATACTTAACCCCTTTTTATAGGAAAGATCTTTGCCTAAAATCATTGGCTTTTTTCACTTCTGCTGCCTCCAAAGTATTAACACATTCTTAAATTTTAACAATGAATAAAGAATCCGTAAACGCTCTCCGCCAATGTATGAATGCACTCCCCATTAGTTCCAATACTTCTATTTTCAGCGCATATATTCGTGAAATTGAGCGGTATTACCCGAGTTTGCGATGTTTACTCGTGAGTTTGCATTTTACTCGCGAATTCGCACTGTTTACTCGTGAATTTACGCTATTTACTCGTGAATTCATACTGTTTACTCGTGAATTTACACTGTTTACTCGTGAATGAGCTGTTTACTCGTGAATTCACACTGTTTACTCGTGAATTCGCACTGTTTACTCGTGAATTTGCGCTGTTTACTCGTGAATTCACACTGTTTACTCGTGAATTCTCATTTTACTCGTGAATCTGCATTCTTTACTCGTGAATTTGCGCTGTTTACTCGTGAATTCACACTGTTTACTCGTGAATTCTCATTTTACTCGTGAATCTGCATTCTTTACTCGTGAATTTGCGCTGTTTACTCGTGAATTCACACTGTTTACTCGTGAATTCGCATTTTACTCGTGAATTTACGCTGTTTACTCGTGAATTCGCACAGTTTACTCGTGAGTTTGCGCTGTTTACTCGTGAATTCGCACTGTTTACTCGTGAATTCTCATTTTACTCGTGAATCTGCACTATTTACTCGTGAATTCGCGCTGTTTACTCGTGAATTCGCACTGTTTACTCGTGAATGCGCTGTTTACTCGTGAGTTTGCGCTGTTTACTCGTGAATTCGCATTTTACTCGTGAATCTGCACTATTTACTCGTGAATTCACACTGTTTACTCGTGAATTTACGCTGTTTACTCGTGAATTTGCGCTGTTTACTCGTGAATTCACACTGTTTACTCGTGAATTCGCATTTTACTCGTGAATTTACGCTGTTTACTCGTGAATTCGCACTGTTTACTCGTGAGTTTGCGCTGTTTACTCGTGAATTCGCACTGTTTACTCGTGAATTTACGCTATTTACTCGTGAATTCATACTGTTTACTCGTGAATTCACACTGTTTACTCGTGAATTCGCATTTTACTCGTGAATTTACGCTGTTTACTCGTGAATTCGCACTGTTTACTCGTGAGTTTGCGCTGTTTACTCGTGAATTCGCACTGTTTACTCGTGAATTCTCATTTTACTCGTGAATCTGCACTCTTTACTCGTGAATTCGCGCTGTTTACTCGTGAATTCGCACTGTTTACTCGTGAATTCTCATTTTACTCGTGAATCTGCATTCTTTACTCGTGAGTTTGCGCTGTTTACTCGTGAATTCGCACTCTTTACTCGTGAGTTTGCGCTGTTTACTCGTGAATTCGCATTTTACTCGTGAATCTGCACTATTTACTCGTGAATTCACACTGTTTACTCGTGAATTCACACTGTTTACTCGCGAATTCGCACTGTTTACTCGTGAATTCACGCTATTTACTCGTGAATTCGCATTTTACTCGTGAATTCGCACTGTTTACTCGTGAATTCACACTGTTTACTCGCGAATTCGCACTGTTTACTCGCGAATTCACACTGTTTACTCGTGAATTTACGCTGTTTACTCGTGAATTCGCGCTGTTTACTCGTGAATTCGCATTTTACTCGTGAATTCGCACTGTTTACTCGTGAATTTACACTGTTTACTCGTGAATTCACGCTATTTACTCGTGAATTCGCATTTTACTCGTGAATTCATACTGTTTACTCGTGAATTCACACTGTTTACTCGCGAATTCGCACTGTTTACTCGCGAATTCACACTGTTTACTCGTGAATTTACGCTGTTTACTCGTGAATTCGCGCTGTTTACTCGTGAATTCGCATTTTACTCGTGAATTCGCACTGTTTACTCGTGAATTTACACTGTTTACTCGTGAATTCACGCTATTTACTCGTGAGTTTGCATTTTTATCATTTCATGCATAAAGAAAGCAGCGATTCCCTTAAGAATCGCTGCACCTCCTATTTATGCTCCTGCCCAAACATCTTTGGCATATCTGCCATTTTCCTCTAATGATTGCAGCCATACTGTGGCTTCTTCTTTAGATGTTTGATAGAAATGCATATAGCTTTCGATTAGTGTTCGTTCAACATCGGGTGCCATTTTGCTTCCGTCTCCGCAGATGTATAGGTGCCCGCCTTCTTTTAATAAAGGAAGGATGTCTTGGGCGTTTTCCGCTAATCGGTTCTGGACATATGTTTTTTCTTGACCGGGACATCTGGAGTAAGCGGTGTGCAGTGTTACAAGGCCTTCTTGTTCGGCTTGCACGAGTTCTTCTTGATAGAGGAAATCGTGTTCCGGATTACGGCATCCAAAGTAAAGGTGAGCAGCCCCTAAAGTTTCACCTTTTTCTTTCAAAGCGCGGCGTGCCTGTATGAATCCCCTGAATGGTGCAATTCCTGTCCCAGGGCCAATCATGATGATTGGTTTTCCTGTTTTCTCTGGAAGTTGGAAGTTGGATAGCGGCGTATTGATAAAGCAGGCTATTTTGTCTCCTTGGGAGCGTTCTGCCAAATAATTCGATGCAATTCCTTTGTATTCCCCGTTTCCGCTCAAGGCTTCTCCACGGACGACGCTGACGGTGATGCTTGCTTCTCCTTCTTTGTGGAGTGGTGAGCTTGAGATAGAATAGTATCTGGCTTTTAAAGGTGGCAGTAAAGCCAAGAAACGTTCAAATGGGATATCACATGCAGGATACTTTTCTATAAGATCAAGCATGGTTATGCGCTTGTTCAGGATTTCTTGTTTATAGGTACTGTCCAAAAGAAGATCTTCAAGTTCTTTTACATGCGGAGGACATACCGTATGAGTGGCAAGCGCCCGAATTTGAGACCGGGTGGCGGGTTCTTGGAACTCCACATGGTTTGATAGTAACTCTTCTAGTTTTACCGGTTTTCCTGTAGGAAGATGGGCAGCTTTTCCGGAATCCCCAGTCAGATTCACGTAATCTTGACCGTTCAGGTTAAATCGACTGAGCACTCGCTCGACAAGTTCCGATGGATTTTGCGGAAGTACACCGAGATGATCGCCTTCCTGATAGTGTATTCCCTCTGGCAGAGTTAATTCTATATGCCGTGTGCTTCTTCCGCTATCTGCATGTTGTAATTCTACATTCCTTTTTACGATGGAAGTAAAAGCATGATGGGTGCGGGCAAGTGGTGTGCCGCTCACATCGCTTACGAAGTTCATTGTAATCGAGCTGACTGCCCGATCATTCCTATCCACTTCTATGTTCAGGCTTTTGGCAAGATTCGGCCAAAGTGCTTCTGTCCATTTCTCGTAATCCCCTTCAAAGTCATCGCTTGCATCTCCATAGCCTGTTTCCGACAGCCTTACTGCTCCTTTTTGTTCCAGCCGCTCATCAATGAGGATTGGAATGCGTTGGTACGTATTGGCCCAATTGCGGTCCCCGCAGCCGAAGATCGCATATTGAACACCATCCAATGTGTTACCCTTGCTTTCCTTCAGCCATGAAACGAAGTCACCTGCATTATCCGGTGGATTTCCATTATAAGATGCCGTGACTATAAGAACAGCTCCTTCTTTGGGAAGCCGATCGGTGTAATCATTTAACGGGGCAACCTTAGCATTGAAGCCTTGTCGCTTCCCTGTTTCGGCAAGGTCACGAGCAACCCCTTCCGCTGTTCCCATATTTGATCCAAACAGGACGAGTAATGGTGTCCCATGTGCTGATTCGCTTGGAGATACCGTGGCTCCTTTGTCCGCTGGCTTTGATTCCGGAGGAGCAGCGGTAAATGACATCACCGGCTTCCTCGGTGAAACGCGCATGGTCAATCCGTCCGGTTTGAGAGTCAAAGTTTCTTTAACATCCAATTGATATTCTTCATGATCAATCAAGTCAAAGTGCTGTAAAACCATACCAAGCACCAGTGTCGCTTCATGAAGGGCAAACTGCTGTCCGATACAGGCGCGCTGCCCGTTTCCAAACGGTTTATAAGCATGATAAGGGATGGAATCCAAATCCTCGAACCGCTCTGGAATGAACGATTCAACATCATCGCCCCAAACGGATGGATCACGGTGTAGTTCGGGAATGAGCAGCGAGAACACATCACCTTTCTTCACATTATATTTTCCACCCAGCATGGTATCTTCTTTCGCATAAACGGAAAATGCCGGAGCAGTCGGCCACAGACGAAGCGTTTCATTCAGCACCATCCTTACATATTTCAGCTTTTTCACTTGTTTGTAATCAGGAACATCATCACCCAGCACTTCATCGACTTCCTGCTGCGCTTTTTTTAACTTATCTCTGTTATTCATGAGGAAATAGATGGCGAACGATAGGAGACCGCTCGTCGTTTCATGCCCAGCTATTAAAAAGGTAATGATTTGAAAGCGAATATTTTCATCATCAAGTGATACGCCGGTTTCGGGATCGACTCCTTTCAACATATGAGAAAGAAGGTCATCTTCTCCCTGATCACCATTTTGTTTTCTCTCAGCAATCATTTCATCCACTAGAGAGAACATATATTGAATGTCTTCCCTGAATTGTTTTTTAGATTTGATCATCAGTTTATCTTGGATGCCAAGCCGCTGCGTTTGGCTCATCGCTTCATCCAACGCACGCACCATACTGTTGACAAATGGATGGGTGGTCTCCCGATAAAAGCTGTTAAAACGGTAATTGAACCCGCAGAGTCCGATCGTATCCAAGGTCAATCGTGTCATATCTTCAGGAACATCTATCCCATCAGCCGGATTCAGGCGGGCCCATTTTTGAATGAGTTGGATAGCAAGATCCACCATTTTGGCATGATATCCCTTCATTGCTTGCTGGCTAAAGCTTGGCAGCAGGATGTTATGGGCCTTTTTCCAATTCGGCTCCGTCGTTTCACTTGTGAAAAGGCCATCGCCGCCAAATGCTCTCACTTTTTGCAGGGCTGGACCGACTTTCTTATCAAACCTTGTTTCATCACAAATTTCTTTTGCGAGGGCAGCACTGGATACGAATGTAGCGATTCGACCCGGAAATTGAAACTGAAAAACCGGCCCAAGTTCTCGTGCCAGCTTCATGAAGGACTGAAGCGGCTTATCCTTATCAATGATAGGTAGGCTGCCTAGGGGGCCATATGTCTTTGGCTGTGGAAACTGAGTTGTGTTTTCCATTTTATTAGCACCTCTTTACAATAGTTTAGAATACGGAATGAACGTTCATTCCGTTTACATGTTAAAAATTCATCAAGCGTGCAATCGGACTGCATCCCAAAAGCTTTCTTCCACATCTGCTAAAAGTTTTGGGTCAGGATCTAACTCCCGGATGCGAACAAGTCGCTCAAGCTCAAGAAAAGCTCCATAAATGATGGCAATCAAAGCGGAAGAAGGAAGCTCCTTTATTTCTTTTTTCTCTTTTCCTGACTCGAAAAAATTTCTAAATATATCCAATAGCCCTTGAAAGCTAGCATGACTATCTTCATTTAAAAAATGGGCTCCACTATGGATTTTAATAAAATAAATTGCTTGGTCCTGCTCGGTTGTAAAGTGAACCATTGATTTAAAAATATGGTGAAACTGATTGCGAATTGAATCATCATGAGGAAATCCACTCTTGACCGTTTCAGTAAAAATATCCAAGTACTCTTGAAAAATCTTGTTGCCCAGCACTTCCTTATTCTCGAAATAACGATAAATGGTACCCGCTCCAACTCCAGCCGATGTAGCAATCATCGGAATCGTCGTCGCATCATACCCCCGTTCTGCGAATAGCTCTAAAGCGCTGGATACTATACTGTCTCGTTTATTTACTGCTGTGATCATAATGATTCACCCCTTTTTTTCAAGATGCGGAATGAATGTTCATTCCTTTCAGTGTAAGTGTATACCCAATAAAATCCCATCTCAATCGCGCATACTACCCAGATTTTGTGAATTATTTGTTAACAAAGGGGGATGAAAGTCTGGATTTTTTTATTTTCGAGGAATTAAACAGGTAATACGAACTATCGTTTGCGAATAAAAAAAGCTGTTAGTCACAGCTCTTCAAGTTTAAAACAGGATGATTTTCATGTTAATCAATTGAATCAAAGGTTCTTATGCATGATGATAGCGTTCAGATAGTTTCTTTTTATGGGCAATGAACACTTCTTCCAATGGAATACTGTACTTGTTCGCAATCACAATCAAGTTTCCTAGTACATCTCCCAATTCTTCGGTTAACTCCTGTTTGTTTTCTTCATACGAGCCAATAACCTCATCAGGTCTATCCCTGCCAATTTCAAGGGAGCGAATGGCTCGTGCCACCTCGCCAGTTTCTTCTGCCAAAAAGCCGATGCGAATGAAAATGTCCAATTCTGACCATCCTCGTGATTCATAATAATCTTTTACCCATTGTTGAAATTCAGTGACGTTCATATTCATCCACCTTTCAGTTAGATTAATTCAAGTTTAACAAATCTTCCTGAATTTTGTATGATAAGAAAGGAAGATTACTAAGTGGGAGATGTGATATTTTGAAAAGTCTAGCTGTATTTTGTGGATCAAGCAAAGGTGCATCTGCTGTGTATGTAGATGAGGCTAAAAAACTGGGTGCGGAATTGGCAAAACGTAATATTACCCTTGTCTACGGGGGCTCAAGTGTAGGAATCATGGGCGCAGTTGCAGATTCCGTTCTGGAAGCAGGCGGAAAAGTAGTTGGAGTCATGCCAGATTTTCTAGAAAAAAAGGAAATAGCGCATAAGAACTTAACTGAATTGATCGTCGTGGAATCCATGCATGAAAGAAAAGCAAAAATGGCTGAGCTTGCAGATGGGTTCATGGCTTTGCCAGGCGGGCCAGGAACATTGGAAGAATTCTTTGAGATTTTCACTTGGGCTCAGCTCGGACTTCACCAAAAACCTTGCGGACTCTTGAATATCAATCACTATTATGATCCTTTGGTCGCTTTATTCAATCATATGTCCGACGAACAGTTCCTGCATGAAAAATTCCGTTCCATGGCGCTGGTAGATGTTGAACCAAATGGACTTCTTGATCAATTTAATACATATGAACCGCCAAGCGTAAAAACTTTCATTACCGAAAAACAAACCTGATCATAAAAAACAGCCGGCCAAGATCAATAATGACCTTGGCCGGTTGTGATAAACTGCTGCGCACTGATGTGCTAATTGAATATCAGGTTTAAATAATCTCCATGCCCTTTACTAAGTTGCACTTCATGTTCGGATGAAATCCAGAAGAAATGAAATGTCAGCCCCTCTTCATCTCCTCCACCCGTTGGTTGATGGTCCCATTCATCAGGAACATCGTATACATGTATTTGGTAAAAATATCTACTATGTACGGCACCGTCGGCGTTCTCCCAAAAATCTTCTGCAATTAATTTCTGCACATGAAAATTTTCCAGACCTGTTTCTTCTTTCATTTCCCTAATCACTGCTTGGCAAGCATCTTCTTGAGGCCTCACTGTTCCCTTGGGTATCTGTATGCCCGCTTCCTTAATGGGATGTTGAAAAACCAATACCTGTGTTTCTCCATTATTGATTCTCGTCACATACCCGTAAGCTTTTTTTATCGGCATAACCATCATTCCCCCGTTATTGCACATGTTAGATCAATCACCAAAAGCAAATATGAGCTCTGTCTCGCATACAGTTTCTCCATCGACAGTAGCCCTTCCTTTTCCTTTACCGATGGGACCTTTCAAGCGAGTAATCTCTACTTCTAAACGTAACTGGTCCCCTGGCCTTACTTGCTTTTTAAAACGACATCCATCGATTCCAGCCAAAAGCCCGATCCGCCCTTTATTTTCTTCTATTGTAAGCATGACAACAGCACTTACCTGTGCTAAAGCTTCAACGATCAATACGCCTGGCATCACTGGATAATTTGGAAAATGGCCAGTAAAAAACTCTTCATTTGCTGAAACATTTTTAATGGCCACCGCTCTCTTTCCTTCTTCCAATTCCAGTACTCTATCAACTAAAAGAAATGGATAGCGATGTCTGATAATATCTTTGATTTCTTGGATATCAATCAATATTAGGTCCCCCATTGCAATGGATTGTTTTCCCTTTATTTTACCATCCAACAACATGATGTGGATATTTTTGTATTTATCACACTGCACTTCGTTCAACAAAAAAAGGCTGCCTGAGCAACCTGTTTTTTGATTCCGCCTACAAATCCTTTGATCTTTTTTCCTTCGCTTTTGTTAACGGGGATAGAATCATTTGTTCACACCTCTCATAGCCCCCTAATAATTTATGAATCAGGCTTATTTTAGGAACAACAACGTAAACCGCCAAGCCTGAAATGGTGCTCAGGATAGCTCCTGCCAGCACATCCGCTGGAAAGTGGACACCTACCCAAATACGGGAAATGCCAACAAGGAAAGCCAGCATGATCCATAACAGCCACCATCCTCTTTTGAAAAGCCAAAAGGATACACAAAAAGAGAAAAACAAGATGGTGTGATCGCTTGGAAATGAATTATCCACTGCCTTCTCAATCAACTTATTAACATTGGTCAATTCAGCAAATGGCTGATTGTTTGAATGCAATTTCCCGGCCATTTTCCCCATCATTTCTGCTATTACAAATGTAATCATCCCACAAACAATCATCATTCTACTCTGCTCATTTCGAGTGAACCATATTACGATGACAGCTAATGCTAAGAAAAAAACCATATACTCGGCAATGAAAATGGCAGAAGGGTTTAAATAATCATATTGTTTCCCTAGGTCATTAATCATTCTAAATACATTGATATTCAGCTCAAAAAAATCCATTCCTTACCCAACCTTCCTCTTTTTCTTACATATTAAAGAGAAAGGAAGTATATCTCCATCGTTCTTCCTAACAGTTTGATCCATTATCTAACAATTTTGTCACATGGTTGCACCATATCTATATAAAAAAGACATGATACGACTTTATAAACTTTAATGGAGTTATACCTAATCGTTCAATTTTTATTCATTTAAAGGTTTTATTAACGTTGAATAGAATTATTAATTGGGATGAATAAACAAAATAGAGGTGATATCTTGCAGATACTAATAATTCGGCATGGTGAGTCAGAAGACGATTTTCTAGAAGAAAATTACGAAGGGACTACTGATTTACCCCTAACCATTAAGGGAGTTGCACAAGTAGAAAAAATGTGCAGACGTGTATCCGAAGAGTTTCCACCAGAATTCATATGGTCGAGTACCTTGCTTCGGGCTAGTGAAACTGCCGAAACTTTATCAACTACTATTAAATGTCCAGTAACATTCCTGGATGATTTACGAGAGATGCAGGATAGGGAGAATCATTTGGATTTTAGATTACGGGCTCAAAGTGTACTTTCTTATATTAGAGAAAACAGTGCAAATTATAAACGAATTGCTATTATATCCCATGGAGGGATGATTACTAAAATTATTGAAAGCTTTCTTCAATTACCACCCGCAATTAATGATGTGTGGTTCAATTCTCATAATACAGGAATACATCTTCTTGAGTATACGGATCATCCATACAAACTAATAAGATTTTTAAATAGTACTACGCATCTGGAATATAGCTAACGATCAGGGCTTTCTTTAGGCAGTCTTTTCTTTATGTGATAACAGGGCAGGATAGTTGAGTACTTGGTATAATATAGTTGTAAATTAAAGGTGATTCAGAGGTAATAGGAATGTATCAATTCGAACACGAGATACAAAGGAAACAAAAGATATTCAAGGGGTACCTAGTTTTATTTATCATGGCTTCCTTGATAAACCTGATTTCATTCTTTATGGATGGAGATATTTTTAGGGGAATGGCCTGTCTCTTTTTTTCTTTGATTGTCTTCCACTATGGTCAACGCCAAAAAGTCTGGGCAGCATTAATTATTAAATTCATAGTTTGGCTGCACTTTATTTTACTGCTGATTACCATTATTTTTTTCACGATAACACAATGGTAGGCTAGATTTTTTAATGGACGCGGCATGTTAATGGAACAATGACCCGAAGGGAAAAACTTAAATCCTAAGGTGGCAAAAAATTGAAATGGGAAAGTGTTGCGTATGGGATTACACTATTCATTGTAGGTATTTCTTTTTGGCTTCAAATGATATGCGTTCTAGTTGTAGTATTGTGCATTAATTTTACTTTATTTAAAATCAAATTCCTTCAGAAATTCGTAACAAAGAAGTGGGCGGGCTTTGTCTGAATTCATTTTTAAATAGACTATTTACAAGCTGTCTTTATGAGGGCTTTTTCTTTATGTAATATACAGGGGAAAAGGCTGACACGCATAAAAAAATGGACGTTTCTGTGCAGCGGTTGAATATGTAAGTCTACTTGTTGATAAAAAAGGGTTTTTATGGAGACCTGTTGAATTCTTAGGTAAGGTTCAACGAAAGGTGGTAACGTATGAAATCAATAAATTCTCCTATTTACCCTAAAGTTAACAATGTTTTCATTCATGTTAAAGATTTAAAAAAATCAGCTGGATGGTATTGTAATCTCCTTGGCATTCCTCATAATAGTGATTCTGTAGAATCGCCGGTTTACAATATTCCTATAGCATATGAAACTGGATTAACGTTAGACGACCATACATTTGATCCTGATTTTAGATACGAACCCTCCAGCCATGTATTGTTTAATTTCTACGTAAATGATGTAGATGAAGCCTATAAATTCATTAAGGGTAATAACATATCTATTGTTAAAGAAATAGAGCGTATTGGGGATTTTGCATACTTTAACTTTCAAGATCCTGATGGTAATGTACTTATGATTTGTAATGGTTAAGGATAAAAGAACTGGTCGGCTTTTATATATAGTTTAGTTTTGGAGGGGTAAATATGCTGCACATTCAGAAAAATTCCGATACTGTCATCATTGTCATTCACGAAATATATGGACTGAACCAACATATGCAGGGTTTTTGTGAGTTATTATCAAAACAGGGTTTTGATGTGATTTGTCCGGATTTGTTAGAACGGGAGACGCCTTTTGATTATTCCCAAGAGGAGGCTGCGTATCGGCATTTTATGGAGAACGTAGGTTTCACGGGCGCTTTACATAAAATAAAGGATATATTATCGGATATTAAAGATGAATACCAAAAGATTTTTATCCTTGGATTCAGTGCAGGGGCAACTGTAGCATGGCTGTGCAGTGAGGAAGAATGTGTCGATGGAATAGTTGGATACTACGGTTCGCGTATTAGGAATTATGCAGAGTTAGCGCCACAATGCCCTGCATTGCTATTTTTCCCACTGGAAGAGCCTTCATTTAATGTGGACGAGTTAATTTCAGCTTTAGAAATACAGAATGTCGAAATTCATAAATTCAATGGAAAACACGGATTCAGCGACCCTTACAGCTCAAACTATCATGCAGAATCAGCACAGAAAGCCGTTAGCAAAATGATGAAATTTTTTATGGATCATGAACTTCGGCCTAATGCCGTTTTGCATTGATCCAATGTATCGAACCCGCATCACTATGGGGATGACAGTCATTTTGAACCTTTTTATACTCTGTTTCCAATTCTTTTAAAGTTAACTTCATCAACTGTTCCAAACTCTTATTTACAGTATGGATCATCAGTTTATAGATCAATGCCTTCCGCCTTTCTTCTACGCCCTTCCTCATTTCTCCCTCTCCTTTTATTCTGATATTATATGAAATGTACCCTTAGACAGGGGGAATGATCGTCGGATTCCTTCTCCCCGATTTTACTTATTTTCATATATTCATTCTCTAAATCGGTTAAGGTCAATTCAAATAGATGTCTGTCATTCTTTTTATAAACCCCCTCGTTAATTAACTTGTTTATCAGGAAGTTTCTTTTTTTCTCAATCGCTTTACGTAATAATATCCCCAAGTTAAATCCTCCTTTTTTATACGTATTGAAAGATAATCTTTCGGGTTGCCCATTCAAAAAAACCGGAGACACCTCTTTACATGAAAGAAAAGTCTCCGGTTTTCCGGTCAATTAACTTATAATTCCTATTTAATTACTAGGTATTGTTATTTTTAATGATACTAACTCTGTAATCCGCAGTCAATAATTTTTTTCCTGCATCTTATTTATTTTTGCTTCGCTTCATGAAATGCTGCTTTCACTTTATCCAACAGGTCTTGATCCGAAATCAATTTATACCCTGTAAGTGCAAGGGCTTTTGCTCCGGTCAGGATGGCTTTGTCTCCAGCAGGAGATTTGGCACAGTCGCGGAATTCATTCGTATGGGCAATCAGCTCATCATGGCCAATTTTTATGTAAGGATGTGCTGTCGGCACTACATGGCTTACATTACCTGCATCCGTCGAACCATAGCCGCTCTCTTTTCGGGGAGCCACCGCTTCCCCTAATTGAGCCAGTTCTTCTTTTAACAGTTCATCCAGGACTGGATTAATGACAAAATCGAGCACTTCATTTTGGAAGCGTTCAACTTTCACGTTACTTCCTGTGGCAAGTGCTGCACCTTCAGCAACAGCACGTATTTTTTTGGACACCTCTTGGCAAAGTTTCCATGTTGTGGCTCTAATGTAAAATCTGGCGGAAGCATATTCAGGAATGATGTTAGGCGCTTCCCCGCCATTGGTGATGATTCCGTGGATTTTGACCTCGGCTGGGAGCTGCTGGCGCAAAGCATTAATGCCATTGAACAGCTGAATCACCGCGTCAAGTGCATTCACGCCTTCTTCAGGTGCAGCTGCTGCATGCGCTGACTTCCCGTAAAAATGAAAATCAAGAGGGTCGACAGCCAAAAACGGACTTGTGACACCCGTTTTCCCGGCAGGATGGATAAGGATGGCCGCATCCACCCCATCAAATAGACCATGCTTCACAAAACTGCCTTTTGCGCTTCCATTCGGCCCGCCCTCTTCTGCCGGTGTTCCGAAAACAATCACCTCTCCGCCCGTTTCCTCCAGCACTTGAGCCAAGGAAATGCCCGCTGCAACACTCGTTGTGCCGATGATATTATGGCCGCAAGCATGACCTAAACCCGGCAATGCATCATACTCGGCTAAAAAGGCAATTGTGGGACCTTTCTTTGAAGAGGTTTTTTTAGCGATGAATCCTGTTTCATGTCCGGCAATATTGCGGGTCACTTCAAATCCTTCATTCCGAAGTATTCCGGTTAATGTATCCGAAGCGAAGAATTCTTGATTCCCAATCTCGGGTTTGGCATGAATGGCCTGACTCGTTTCGATATATAATTTGGAATGAAGGTCGATATGATCTTCAATGATCTGCTGATGCCGCTTCTGCACTAATTCTCTCGCCATATTCGTATCTCCCCTTTTTGGTTTAAGGAGCCGGATAGCCATCTTGAATCCATCCGGCACTTGTTCTCAAGCATTATTTTTCATTTGCTGGTTTTGTCCAAGCATCCTGGTAATTGACTAATTCATCTACAGAAACATAAGCAGGAATGGTGTTTCCTTTAAACGTTTTTTCAATGAACGCTTCCACTTTTTTCGATTGATAAAGCTCCACTAATTTTTGCAGCTCAGGACGATCGGCATTTCCCTTTTTAACTGCAATGATATTAATATATGGTTTCGCCGTTTTACTTTCATGGAATAATGAATCTTTTAAAGTAAGGCCCGCTTCGACGGCAAAGTTATTATTGATGGCTGAAGCATCGGCATCATCCAATAGACGAGGCGTATTGCCGGCAGCAACAGGCTGGATTTTCAATTTTTTCGGATTATCCTTAATGATTTCCAATGATCCCGATCCATTGAATTCCTCTTTCAATGTAATCAATCCGGCTTCCTGAAGAAGGAGCAGTGCACGGCCGAAGTTTGTCGCTTCATTCGGAACGGCAATCGTAGCACCATCCGGAAGATCCTTAAGACTTTTATGTTTTTTCGAATAAAGGCCCATAGGCGCAATGACAGTCGACCCGATGGCTTCTAATTTCAGGTTTTGATCTTGAACGAATTCATCGAAGTAAGCGACTGTTTGGAATGAATTGGCATCGATTTCACCTTCACTTAACGCAAGGTTCGGTTGGATATAATCATTGAAAGTGACCAGTTCGATATTAAGCCCTTCCTCTTTCGCTATATCGACAATGTATTCCCATGTTCTCGTATCCCCGCTGCTGACACCGACTTTCACTGTTTTCACATCATCCGAACCGCCTGATGCACCTTCTTTTTTCCCACATGCTGCAGACACGATGGCCAATGCCAATACGATGATCGTTAATAAGATTTTCTTCATTTCTCCTGCCTCCTGTTATGTTTATCTTCTTCTGATTTTTCTTGAAACGAAATTCCCAGTGGATTGCAATAATTGAACGATGATCACGAGCGCCGCCACTGTGACGATCATCGTCATCGTATCGAACCTTTGATAACCGTAAGCCAAAGCTAGATCTCCGACCCCGCCTGCACCGACGGCACCTGCCATGGCCGTAGAACCAACAAGCCCGATTGTCGCTGTTGTAAATGTAAGGATCAACGAACTAAGTCCCTCGGGAATCAAAAAGCGGTAAATGATTTGCCATGTCGTCGCCCCCATCGCCTGAGCTGCCTCGATGATCCCTTTGTCCACTTCCAACAGGGAGTTCTCCACAAGCCGGGCAATATAAGGAGCCGCGTAAAAGATTAACGGAACAATCGCCGCATTCGTTCCGATTGCACTGCCTACAATCATTCTTGTAAACGGAATAAGTGCTACAAGCAAGATGATGAAAGGAACCGACCGCAATATATTGATGATCGGGTTCAATACATTAAAGACCCATTTATTCTCCAGGATGTGACCCTTTCTTGTAATGACAAGCAGGATACCGAGCGGAAGCCCAATCAATCCGGAAAATACCAATGAGATGGCTACCATATAAAGTGTGTCACCGAAAGCTGTCGACAGCTGATCTGCCGTTATTTCCATTCCCCAAAGCGTATTACCCATTAAATCTGCACCTCCTGGACGAGAATCCCCTCATCTTTAATATATTTATAAGCTTTGTCCACCTCATTTTTGTTCCCGGTCACTTCGATGATCAAATTCCCGAAAGGCGTTTCCTGAATTTCAGAAATATTGGCTGATAAAACACTTAAATGAACATCATATTTCTTCGAGATCGTTGAAAGTAAAGGAGTACCCGAAGTAGTCCCAATAAAATTAATTTTCCAAATAATCGGGATATGGGACCCTATGCTTTTTAGGAAACTTTGTGGGATTTCGTCATGTATGACCGTTCTCACGAAGTTTTTTGCAATATCCGTTTGCGGTTTCGCAAAAACTTCGAAAACCGAACCTTGTTCAACGACGCATCCGCCTTCCATGACTGCTACCTTATTGCAAATTTCCCTAATGACAGACATCTCATGAGTGATTAGCAGAATGGTGATATTGTATTCTTTATTGATTTTCTTTAAGAGCTGCAGAACGGCACTAGTTGTTTGTGGATCCAATGCCGAGGTAGCTTCATCACACAATAAGATCGATGGATTGGTAGCCAATGCTCTCGCAATGCCGATCCGCTGCTTTTGACCGCCGGATAATTGTTCCGGATAACTCTTTGCTTTGCTCGATAAGCCAACGAACTCCAACAGCTCGCCCACCCGCTTTTTGATTTCTTTACCGGGGATTCCCGATAAAATCAACGGCATGGCGATATTATCAAAAACGGTCTTTGAGTTCAGCAAATTGAAATGCTGAAAGATCATCCCGATTTTTTTCTTTTCTGCCCGCAATTCCTTCGGGTTCAATTTGGTTAAATCCTTGCCCCCAACAATCACTGAACCACCTGAAGGATGTTCAAGCAAATTGACCAACCGGATCAACGTACTCTTCCCGGCCCCGCTATAACCGACTACACCGAATATATCCCCCTTTTCCACTGTCAAATTGATGCCCTTCAAAGCCTCGACAGTCTGTTTCTTTGTTTGATAAACCTTTTTGACATGTTGAAACTCAATCATCCAATCTCCCCCCATGCTGTTTATTTGTACCAATTCATTATCTAGAGAAGAGCTTTGCCAAGTTTCATAATGATAGGGTTAAATTTTGGAATTCACGAGTAAATGCGTGAAACTCACGAGTAAACCTGCCAAATTCACGAGTAAATCTGCCAAACTTACGAGTAATTGCACCAATTCTCCAAATAACCATATACATTTTGAATAAACAAAAGAGGCCTCTTCCGTCATCAGACAGAAGAGGCCTCTTTTAGACATCAAAAAGAGTAAACTCTTAAATTAATTATCTAAGAAAAGCTCCTTCTTATCTTTCAAACTTTCGTCCGTTGGAATTAGCACAGTATTTTTACAAAAGTAAAAACCCGCTGCCGAGGTATCATAGGGCCAAGTCCCTCCACATCTCTTGATAAGAATTAACGTTATATTTAATTATGTCCTTCACTATATATTCTAATTTCTCTAAAGTCAACCGTAGTTTTCCTCACACTAGATATTTTTATAGTATAGTGAATTGATAGCTTTTAATTATATTGACATAACTTCAAATTGATTTGCTCATTCTCCATACAAGGTATTTTTCATTTTCTTCGCTTATCTTCTTCATGCCTGAATTCGTATATAAACGAATCGCCCTTCCATTATCCGGAGAAACCCTTAAATGATATTCGGATACATTAAATTGCCTGAAAAAGTTTTCTGCGTAGCGAACCAATTCCTTGCCAAGGCCTTTACTGCGGTAATCGGGAATAAGATAAAAAAGATTCACATAGCCGATTTCCATTCCTTCATACTCACGAATTTGAAGTTCCATTTGGCCAATCGGTTCTTGGTCCTTTTCAATGATCACCTGTCCATCCGGAAATTTGCGGATCCGTTCTTTCATTCGTTGCAGATATGTATTCTCATCTCCAAAACCATCTTCAGATCCAAAACTTACAACATAGGAATCTTTCCTGAATTTAATGATAATCTCTTTATCTTTATCGGTATCAATAGTACGAAAGATCAGCTTCACCCACCCCTATCATTTTAGTGAAATAGTTTTTCCAAAAACCAAATCTCATTTTACTTACGCATTTTTATGATATTAATTTTTTTCTTTTTCATAAATAATAGGCTTAGCGGGGCCCTTTCGTTTTTGTGCCTTGATGAAAAAACATTTGCCATCTTCCATTCGTACATTTCCAGATTGAACTCCTTAAGGTATGTTCCACTTTATCTTCATCAAAAATCCGGTACGTCGTTAAAACGGTATCCTCAGACAATGGATGCATATCAAATTGACTTAGTGTCAGCTTCACCGCTCCGGCTCCCTCTTGCCCCATAAAATCGTTTTTTGACCATATGTTACCCGAACTGCCGAACTCAAAGAAATCATCTTTCAATAATAATGAAAGCTCTTCTGGAGATTTACGGACTTCAGACTTTAACAATTTCTCCTCCAGTTGATACAACTGTTCTTTTCATAATGAAGATTCACCATCCATTCATCTTGTCCTCCTTTTTCAATTATTGGTGAAATTCATGATCCATGGTGGCAAAGATTTTTTATCAAGTTGGTTAATATTTTGCGGTCAGCAGCATTTTTTTGTATTTAACCGTTTTTGCATACCTACTTTGTTTCCATATTTCCAGAACCTGGACTCAGGACTGATTTCAGAGTGTTCGTTACAATTTATTCTACAATACTAGCGGTCATTCCTTTTTGACGGCCATTCGCTGCGTACTATTCCTTACTGGTCCTCCCACATCTTCATCATTGAGTCCATAAAAAGAAGGAGCTGCAAATGGCAGCTCCTTTTTCTGTGCATCCGTTTGTTTTCCCATCAGGTTAACGTGATAGTGTACCTTGCAGGCGATTCGTTTCGGCGATTACTTTTTCTTCATCGATCGTTAAGCAGTGCCTTTCTTTCACGACCATTTTGCCATCGATGTACACATCACATACATCATTTCCGCGTGCTGCATAGAGCAGGTGCGAATAGGCTTCACTCAGCGGCTGCAGATGTTCTTTGTCATATGGGTAAATGGTGATGAAATCTGCTTTTTTACCAGCTTCCAGTGATCCTGTATGGCTCATGCCTATCGCTTCTGCGCCCATTCTTGTGGCCATGGCGAGTGCTGTTTGGGCAGGGAATTTAGTGGCATCCTTATAGATTCCTTTTTGCAATAATGCAGCTGTCCTCATTTCCTCAAACATATCGAAGTTGTTATTGGAGGCGACGCCATCAGTTGCCACTCCCACTTTAATGCCTGCATCAAGAAGGCTGACGACATCGGCAATTCCAGATCCGAGCTTCAGGTTACTGATTGGATTGTGGGCAACGCGAACATCATGCTGTTTTAGTATCGCCCGCTCTTCGTCATTAAGAACCACACCGTGTGCCATTACGGTAGGCTGGTCGAACAGACCTAGACGGCGAAGGTGCTCGACAGGACGGGATCCGTAACGTTTTTCGATGTCGAGGATTTCAAAGTCCGTTTCCGATACGTGGATGTGCACCATCAAATCATTCTCTTTTGCAATCCGTGCACTTTCCATGATCGCTTCAGGTGTGCAGGCATATGGGCTATGTGGTGCGACCATGGTAGTCAGGCGGCCATCGGCAAACGTTTTATAGTTTTTTGAAAACATCTCTGCCCCCATGAGGTTCGCTTTTTGGTCTTTTTCGGTACCCAAGCTGAAGATCGTGTAGGAGAAGGCTCCGCGCATTCCTGTTTCGCCTAGCGTCTCCATGACAGCACCTGCATCTATTCCATTAGGATTAAACATATCCGAAAATGTCGTGGTTCCTGATTTCATCATTTCCATAATGCCAAGCTGAGTGCTTACAGAAGCGATTTCCGTTGTAAACTGGCTTTCAAGCGGCCATATTTTCGTTTCAAGCCATGGCTTCAGCAGCATATCGTCCCCGATACCGCGTAAAAGGGTCATTACAATATGCGAATGGGCATTCACAAGGCCTGGCATGATCCATTTCCCGCCAAGGTTAACCACTTGATCTGCATCAGCCAATTGTTGTTCATCATGCTGGCCGACGTAGGATATGGTATCATCTTGTACAATCATCATGCCATTTTCAAAGATTTGATTTTCCTTGTCCATAGTAAAAAATGTAGCATTCACATATATTGTTTTCATAAGTAGTTCCTCCAAAGTCGTATCATGTAGCAACATGTTCTATTCCGCATTCTAAACTAGCACCTTACAGGTAATCAAGTAATTTCATATTATCAGGGGCCATTTCCATTTACCTTAGGAACCTATTGGAAGAGCTCCAAGATGCATGACTCATGCGAAATCAGTTGTTTAAGAAAATCTTCCCTCCATTGCTAGCGACTTGAATGGCTTCTTGCACATCTTGAAGGCTGTAGTAGGAAGCCGGCATCATGAACTTCAATCTTTTATCATTAATGAAACCTATCAAAAGGTTAAACGTTTCATGCCAAGTTTGTACGGAAGCCTGCTGATTCCAATGCCGAAGATGAAACATTTTAACATCCACTTTTGTCCTTTGTGAAATTTCCGCCCAATTTACAGACTGTCCTGATAAAAGGCCGATCGTTAATAAGATGCCATTAGGCCGAACACAAAAAGCTAGCTCTGAACCATCGATGCCGCCCACTGAATCTATGGCCGCTTTCGCTCCGCGCCCATTCGTCCATTCCATCACTTCATCATGCAAGGATGATTGCGACGTATCGATCACATATGAAGCACCAAGTTTAAGCAGTTCCTCCGTATACTTACTGTTTCTCGTTACAGCAACCAGCTTAAATCCAAGTATCTTAGATAACTGGGCAAAGATACGGCCAATGGAAGATCCGCAAGCATTTACAAGTAATACATCATCCGGTTTCAATGCCAATACTTCTGTACAGATTAGCCATGCGGTTATCGGATTTATATATAATTGTGCTGCAATATGATCCTCGATCGAATCGGGAATGACGATGGCCAGATCCGCAGATGTTTTAACATACTCCTGCCAGGTCCCTTCACCGCGCAAAGGCAGAACACGCTTGCCTATCAGCTCGTTCGAAACTGAAGGACCCACCTCTTCTACAATGCCGACCCCTTCATAACCGGGTATGGAAGGCAAGGGAATTCGGTGGGAATATGCACCGCGAATGGGCAGCAAATCAGACGGGTTAATGGGACTTGTAGTCATCCGAACGAGGACCTCCCCTTCGAAAGGTTTTTGAATACATTTATTTTCAACTTTTAAAACCTTTTGCGGATTCCCGAACTCATAGAATTTAACACATTTGGCTTCCAAGATGATAAGCCTCCTTCAATTCATTAGTCTTTCTATTTTATCATTTAAACTGATCCCACCTGGCACTTAAAACGCTTTTAACTCTGGATACATGTATTGTGGTTTTTCACATGTTAATCCTCTTTATATAAATTTGACGTTAAGAATCTTCTTATTTTTCCAAGCATATGGTTTATAAAATGTTTGTTAATACAAGGGGTGGAGAGAGTGAATAAAGTAGGAAAAGATGATTTTGTATCTGGGTTCGTACCACATCATAATCATGGATCTGTTGATTATACTTCCGTAGCGGACGGCCATGTCCATCAATGTTTAGATGTAACTTCCCCGCCAATTCCATCACAAGAGGGAGAACATATTCATTATACTGAAGGATATGTGTTATTTGAGGATGGACATACCCATTATTATAAGGCTTATTCGGGACCACCCATTCCGGTTGGAAATGGAATGCACGTTCACTATTACGATTTTTACACAACGGAAGAAGATGGGCATAGCCATAGAATTAAAGGGGTCGACCACCCTGCTCCAGGGAATAAATAGGATAAATGGATAAACAAAAAACATCAGGGGGGATGTGAAATCCCCCTGATGCTTTTTTGCCTCCGATCGTCTGACTCTAAATGCATCTCACTGATTGATACCGTCAATATTAATAAAATTTTGTGAATAAAGATCATTTTGTCCATTAAGGCAACCTGCATGCATTTTATTGCTTCGTGAAGGAAATGGACGTACTGATTCGTCCAGGGCTTGAAATTCAACTTTAAAAAAGCAACCATATTTAGTCGATTTAATGGCGTTTCTACGAAGTATTTACAGCTCAATTCAGTCTGGTTTCATTTCCTTGTTAGTAGGAAAATGGAAAGTGATTTAAGCAAGAAAAGGCTGATATTTATTTTATCAAGTGTTCTCGGAACGTGGGAAACCCCAGATACATTAAGACACAGAAGCATCCCTTTTAAAAATTGCAAAGTATCTCTAATAGGAAATCACACATATTCATCAATGGGTTACATAAAAAATGAGCTTGGAAATGTATCTCCAAGCTCATTTTTATTATCCACTTTTTCCCAAAGGTTGTTTTCGCATATTTTGTTGCTATTTACCAAGTAAAGCGGTGTGGTTGATTTCCCCTCCAGATGCTCGCTTTCCGCGGGGCGGGCGGTGAGCCTCCTCGGCGTAAACGCCTGTGGGGTCTCACCTGTCCCGCTTCTCCCGCAGGAGTCTCGCACTTGCGCTCCAATCAACCCTAAATAGTTTATTTTTAAAAACAACAATCTTTACGAAAATAGCCTTCCCAAATCAACAGTTGGTCGAATAAGAAATAAACAACTTTATAATAAATTAAATAACTTTATTGTCTTCTTTAGAAAAAGAGAGCCGGTATACTGTCTCTCCAAATATTTATTCACCCAAATTTATCTGCTTACCGTTTTTATCATACGCCGTAAAAGATACCGCTACAGGACTTTTAATAGTAGGAGGTAGCAAATCTACCACCGTAAAGTAATCTCCTTTAGGCACATCTACACGATAACTGTAATCTGCCGTTTGCAAATCTACTTCTATCATTGATATCTTCTCATTCGGATTCACGCCATACAGGGCTACATAAACCCCATCATCCGTCGCAACATAATCATAACGTACCTCGCCGGTTCCAGAACTCGACCGCACAATCTTTAACCGACTGTTTATACCTTTCTGTAACTTTGCTATAGCTGGGGAGTTATCCAGCTTATAAGAAGCAAGATATGTACCGGTTTCACCTAACTGTTTAAATGATATAACCTCTATCGTATGCGACGTATCTAACCAGTTTTCCCAACCCTCTAAATGCTTTTTAATATCCCCCGCATCCGTCTTTATTGGGTACTGTACGTACAAACTACTAACCCCTATACCAATAATAATTACAGTAAAAACAATGCTATAAATCTACCCCTTCTATAGTTTTCTCTCTTAAAGATTTGGTTTTGTAAATTCCTCCACTTTGACTATACCATTTTATTCCTTTTGTCTTTCGTGAAAATCGAAGTCTGTATTAAACTAACCTGCCCCGTTAGTTTATGTAGAAATTTACAATCTCATTTTCAATTTAACATAAATTCCCAATCTCAAGTTTTTATATTGTCTATTTCATTAATCAAGCTTTACCTTTAACACAGCTAAAAAGTAAAAAAAGAGCAAACCCATTAAGGTCTGCCCTCCTTGCCTTCCAATCAACATTCAAATTCCACAAACATAATTGGATCATCTTTTGCCTTCCAGGATATCTTAGTGAAACATTCCCTTTAAAAAGCGATACAGTCCGTCTTCTCGATATGAATGCTCCGTCACTTCATCGGCTTGTTCTTTGACCAGGTCCGCGGCGTTTTTCATGGCAACGCAATGCCCGGCGAGTTTAAATAGCGGGAGGTCATTTTCGCCATCGCCTACTGCCAGGATATTTTCCGGTGCTAGCTGGAAATGCTTCAGCAGCAGTTGAACGCCTGTTGCTTTTGTGATGCCTTCCACGGTCACTTCTACATTATGATGGGTGGAGGAAGCTGTGGTAAAGGCATTGTACTGCTTGATTTTCCCCAACTCCGCTTTCCATTTTCGAATCGTATTCATTTCATTGCTGAAGAAGTAGATTTTGGCTACGCTGCTTATATCCAGTTGTTCTGACCATCTTATTTTGTCTTCCACTGCATCCTTTCTTGATAGCCATTCATTTTCATCGACTGTCTCAGGCTTTGGCATCAAACCTTGTTTAACCATATAGTCTTTATCTTTAAGTAATGCCATCCGTGTTCCATCGTTCGGATGAACTTCGTAAAAAATCTCTTCCGCTCCTGCTTTGGCTACCAATTCTTCCACAAGATCCAGCGGCAGGGCGTGTTCGGCTATCTGCTTCTTTCCGATGAATACGGACATTCCATTGGCAGTCACCACTCCATCGGCTTCCATACCGGATGGCAAAACGTCCCTCATTTCTTCAAGCGTCCTTCCTGTTGCAATGAAAATCAGCTTACCTCTTTTCCGAAGTTCACCTATGTATTGTTCCAGCGTCTCGTTCACAGTGTTTCTTTCGTTCAATGTCGTGCCATCCAAATCTAGCACAATCGCTTTGTTGGTCATGCAAATCACCTCAAGAATCCGAATGATATGAAAATGCCAACAGCCCATTATCTATAAAGATCTTAGGCTGTTGGTTTCATTCATTTATTTTTGTTTCTTTACTTATCAGTATAACAGTTTAGGATAATCCTAAAAGCTTCATGACGCTTAGGATCAAGAGACCGACCACACCAAAGTCCGAATCACCGAATGTGGTACCTTCGAACCCTACATCCCCCAAGAAGACCAGGAGTATTGCCGGCAGGAAACTAATGATGAGCCCGTTGGCAAAGGATCCAAGCATCGCTCCGCGTCTGCCTCCTGTGGCATTTCCGAATACTCCTGCTGCAGCTCCGGTGAAGAAATGCGGTACGAGCCCTGGAACGATTACTTTCAATCCAAGTGCCGGTAGGAGGAACATGGATAATAGTCCAGCCAAGAAACTGAATAGGAACCCGATGATCACTGCATTTGGAGCGAATGGAAAAATGGTCGGACAGTCCAATGCAGGTTTTGTATTCGGCGCGACTTTATCGGCTATCCCTTTGAATGCAGGGACGATTTCAGCAATTAACATCCGTACCCCTGCAAGGATGATATAGACTCCTGCAGCGAATGTTATCGCCTGGATGAAAGAGAATACGATGAAGTTCGAACCGCCGGATAATTCCGTTTCAATATAGTTCTGTCCGGCAAATAATGCGACGATCACGAAGAACATCGTCATTGTAAGCGATACAGCGACTGATGTGTCCCTCAGGAATCCTAAAGATTTTGGAACCTTGATTTGCTCTGTCGTTTTTTCCTTATTTCCAAACCATTTTCCAACAGTCGCGGATACAAAATATCCGATTGTCCCGAAATGTCCGATGGCAAAATCATCGCTTCCGGTAATCTTCCGTACGTATGGCTGAAGGAGGGCTGGGAACATCACCATGCATACTCCCAATAGAATGGAACCGACCAAGATAAGCGGAAATCCATTGAGCCCGCCGACCGAAAGCGTGACTGCAAGTAAACAAGCCATGAATAAGGTATGGTGTCCCGTTAAGAATATATATTTAAATGGCGTGAAACGAGCCAGCAAAACATTGACAACCATACCAAAAACCATGATTAGTGCAGTCGAAGTCCCAAAATCACTTTGGGCGGCTGCGACAATGGCTTCGTTATTCGGTATGACGCCTTGTACATTGAATGCATGATCGAACATTTTACTGAATATATCAAGGGCACCAATGAGCACTGCCGCCCCCGCTCCAATGATAATGAAGCCCATGACGGTTTTTAGCGTTCCAGATACAACATCCGCACTGGATTTCCGCTGTAACACCAGGCCGATGAGGGCAAACAGCCCCACAAGTATGGAAGGTGTACCCAAGATGTCATTCATGATAAGTTCCAGCATTGCCTCTCCCCCTCTTCTTATGTTTACTTCTTATAGATGTGAAGCCAATTTCGATGTGATTTCAGGAATGCTCATCATGTTTTCCAGTGTGACGATCGTCCGGGTTCCATCATCCAGCTGACCGACAATATCCGCCGCTCCCAGGTAAATATCAGCCTTAACCGTTTTTGCGGATGCCAGATCCGTATGATCCACCTCGGCTGTCTTACCCATTTCCGTCAATGCTTTCTTCACATTCATCTCCATGATGAAGCTGCTTCCCAATCCATTTCCGCATACTACCATGATTTTCTTCATATCAATCTCTCCTTTTTTTATCCTACATGCTTTTCCAATTTAGATTTGATTTCAGGGATGCTCATCATGTTCTCCAGTGTGACGATCGTCCGGGTTCCATCATCCAGCTGACCGACAATATCCGCCGCTCCCAGGTAAATATCAGCCTTAACCGTTTTTGCGGATGCCAGATCCGTATGATCCACCTCGGCTGTCTTACCCATTTCCGTCAATGCTTTCTTCACATTCATCTCCATGATGAAGCTGCTTCCCAATCCGTTTCCGCATACTACCATGATTTTCATTCCGCTTCCTCCTTCGAATATTTATGAACGTACTCCATAAGGACCGATTTATCTGAAGTGCTTAAAATTTCTTCTATATTGGCTGGTTCATTCAATAATTGAGTGAGCTGGATCAATGCCCGCAGGTGCGAATCGTTATCCAC
The DNA here is from genome assembly GCF_014844095.1 of Brevibacillus sp. JNUCC-41. NCBI lineage: Bacteria > Bacillati > Bacillota > Bacilli > Caryophanales > Bacillaceae > Peribacillus > Peribacillus sp. JNUCC41. The sequence continues at coordinate 785,653 of NZ_CP062163.1, forward strand.
GGCCGCCAAAATGATTATCAGGCGTACCGGTTTATCCGGCGCAAAGTCCACGGCTTCATCCAATTTCAGCAAACTCATGGATAAAGACCTGACCCCCTGCTCCGGACGTGCATGGGGAATCGCCACTCCTGGCGTTATCACTACATATGGTCCATTCGTTTCTATCGCCTCGATCATGGCATCCACATACCGTTCCTCTACGGTTCCTAAGTCCACGAGAGGCTTGGCCGCGACTTGAATGCCTTCTTTCCAATCGGAAACATGCCGCTGTAATTGAATCGTTTGCATATTGAGCAGTTCTTCTAACACAGGCTTCTCTGCCTCCTTTAAAGAAAATTGGGTTATTTTTGGTGTATGGGTATACACATTCGACTTCAAAGCCTTTTCAAGCTGATCCTGTTCATGGATGGTTGCATACTTGGATATGATCTTTAATAAAGCTGCAACATCCACACTTTCCGTCGTATATCCATACAATTCCTGCATGACCTGCTGGCGCAATGTATGTTTGTCCTGGATTTCCAAAATGGGCGGTACAACGAATAATGCCGCTTTTGTTCTCATATGCACCGTTGAAAAAACAAGATCGTACGACAGTGGGTATTCAGCCGCTTTTCTAACGGACAGAACGTCCAGGAACAATATATCCGGAAATAATTCCCTCAATGTATAAATGAGGATATTGCTGATGCCAATGCCATTCGGGCATACGACAATTGCCCGTTTTCGATCATCCAATGTCGTCCCTTGCCTGCGCAGCCATCCGCCAAAATAGACGGTGAAGTATGCGACTTCCTCTTCCGATACCGGACAGCCAATTTCTTTCTCCAGCACCCACAGGGATTTTTTTGTCAAATGATGCAATTCAGGATAGACCTTCTGCACCCGTCCCGTCATCGGGTTCATTTGCGGGAGACCATACCGCAGGCGATGATATGCCGGTTTGAAATGAACGTATAATTGTTGGAATAGCTGTTCTTTGTCTTTCAAGTGAACAAATGCCAGCCTCTCGAACTCTGCCACGATTTCCTGCAAAAGATGTTGAATGGCTTCATCATCCTTAAGAGGCGAAATATCCTTCGTTCGATTCATGCTCAATAAATGTAAGGTTGCGTATAAGTTTTCCGTTTCGCTCCATACTGATCGAAAGGCATTCGTTCTGGTCATTCCCTCAACCATTTTGTATTCTTCCGTCGCAACAAACGGCGCCCAGCTCTGGTCTGCCTGTAATTCTTCCCCTTTTCCTATGAGCTGATCTGTACATAGAAATAAATAGCTCAGTTCATGAAGCCGTTCATCCGTAAAGGTGATGCCCAATTTACGTTCAATCCTTTCAAGCTGAAACCGGATCGGACTGATTTGCTTTTCATGATTTCCCCATATGCATTCCATGATCAACTCACTATTGGGACTGTTCAGTACATCATGCACGAGACGTTCAATGATATATCTCTTTACTCGGGTTTCCCCAATCACCACATAGCCATCTTGTTTGGAATACTGGATTTTGAGCGATATGTCCCTGTTTTTCTCTTTAAGTCTTTTTAAATCCTTCAACACCGTATTACGTGAAAGCCCGGTGATCGCCTGGAAATGATAGACGGACAATTCTTCTCGGCTTAACAGGATCATGAGGTAAAAAACTTTTTCCCTATCTGTCTCTGAAAATATATAATTGCGTTTTGTCAGTTTTACATTCAATTCTTCATCCCTGATCGTTTCAGAAAAGGAGTAGCCCATTTCACGATTATATTGAATCGGTTGATATCCATGAAATTGGAGCCAGTCATTCGCTTTGCTCAGACCATATTGGATTTGCCTTCTCGTCAGACCTGTTTGGGCTTCAAGTTCTTTCATTTTTGAAATGGGCGAATGCTGTAATAGTTTTAGTAAATTGGCGCTTCTTTCATCTAAAAACATTCTCAATCCCTCTCCCTGCTTCTACGATATCTCACTTCTTATTAAAAATGTAGCGTTTCTAAGTCCGAAAGTTGTCATAGGTACTGCACAATAATATACTCTTCAAACAATTGTGCACAATACCGCATCTTTTTATTTCGTAAGCGATTTACAATAAAATTCGAGGCAGATTGGAATGCATGATAGTGAAGTCTGGGGGCGGGGTGTAACTGAGGGTTTGGAATGATGAGCCGTTTTAAAGGGGCTAAACTTTGGCGATGGAATTAGGAATACGCAATCTTCAGCCAATCAAAATGGCATATTTTACAAACCCTCAAAAAACGTTCGGAGTTGATTTCAGAAATCCATTGAGGGTTTCATAAAACAGTCAAAAACCATTAAGGAATCTTGTTTTAAAATCATAGTCCATTCCCATCCAAGTTTTAAAACAAAGCCTCCCTGACCACCCGTGGAAAGCGAGTGCCTGGAAAGGACAAAATTCTACTAATCATAAAAAAACTGTAGGCAAACTCGATTTTCATCAAGTTTGCCTACAGTCTGAGAAGGGACAAATGTCCCTTCCTTCATTCTTTATATCTTGCTGAAATCACGCTGAGCTCCCCTATAGCTACCGATTATATTTTGATAACCTGGAAGCTGGCTGGAAAGTAAAGCACCAAAACCTTCGACATCGTTGCGCCAATCACGTTGTAATTCGCACGCTACGCTAAACCAGTTCATAAGCTGCACACCGCCATGGGCCATACGCGCTAAAGCCGCATCAGCTACCTGTTTGCTGACTGTTCCAGAAGCATCAGTGACAGCGAATACTTCATAACCAGCGTTCAAAGCGGAAAGTGCCGGGAAAGCAACGCAGACATCCGTAACAACGCCCGCGATGATTAGTTGTTTTTTGCCGGTTTCTTCGATTGCTTTAACAAAATCTTCATTATCCCATGCGTTGATTTGTCCAGGCCTAGCTATTTTTGGTGCGTGAGGAAAGAGTTCTTCCAATTCTTGCATGAGCGGTCCGTTCGGTCCGTTTTCAAAGCTCGTTGTTAAAATGACTGGCAAATCAAAAAACTTGGCGGTGTTGGCAAGAGCCATAACATTGTTCTTGAATTCATCAACACCATAATCACGCACTAGCCCTGAAATAAGACCGGTTTGATGATCCACTAGCAGAACGGCAGCATCATCTTTGGAAATACGAGAATAGAGATCAGACATTTTTAAAGTCCTCCTTTTATTAAAGCTATCGAAGAAAGTTCATATGTAGGGTAATTCCCCCAACCCCTTCGTTGGTTGCAATCAGTTTATAACTTAACTGACTGTTATTTATAAGTTTATCTATAAACTTATTGCCTGTCAATTATATATATAATAGATTCATTGATTATGGCTAATTAATCTAGAACTGGAGTGTGATCGATCCAATGAATGAATTGGTGTAAATAACGCTCGAGATAACGTTTTGTTTGTTCATCAGTAAGCACTTTCTGATCAGAATCAATCTTTTTATGTACTTGCGATATCAGCATTTTTTGAAATGGAAGAACATGAACTTGCATGGCCTCCAGTATTTGCCTGATTTGCATTTGAGCAAATGCAGTGCCCATTCCCCCAGGAGTAGCTCCGATCAGGCCAACTGGTTTATTGGTAAGAACAGCGGACTCCCGAGGTCTTGATGCCCAGTCCAATGCATTTTTTAATACGCCAGGTATTCCAGAATTGTACTCTGGGCTTACGATAATGATACCGTCAACGTCCTGAATGGCGGATTTAAATGATGTCACCGTTTCTGGAATGCCAGTTATCTCCAAGTCTTCGTTAAACAACGGAAGATCATGAATTTCGATCCAGCGAAATTGATAAGAATCAACCATATCTGTCAATGATTGAGCAATGATTCGATTATAAGAATTTTCCCGTAAACTGCCGCAAATAAGGCCGATGGTTCTAGTCATCTACTTCCCTCCTTGTTTGAAATCATCTCCTATAGTACCATAATATACCAAAGTCAAAAAAGTGACGTTATTCCTAATCACTAAATTTGGCAAAACATAATTGCTGGGTAAAAAGAACTTCCTAAAAATGATCATGAACTCTACATTGCATCACAAAAGTCCCTCTTCCATTTTCTGAATATTTACAACATACTATAATCTATAAGGCGATTGGGAGGAGTACGGAAATGGATGAAAAGAAAGTTACATGGTTAGAGCTCTTTTATGATTTATTATTTGTGGCGGCCGTTGCGGGTGCCACGCATGTTTTACTGCATGTTGAAGATGGATATATCCATCCAGAATATTTATTTAAGTTCGTGTTGATTTTTATTCCTATTTGGTGGGCTTGGGTAGGGCAAACCATATTTATTAACCGGTTTGGCAAAGATGTATTTCATCAACGGCTATTTTTGATATTGCAAATGTTCTTTGTCCTCATTATGACATCAAGCTTATCTGTTGATTTTGATCCTTATTATCTTTCTTTTTTAATTGGTTATATTGGCTTAAGAGCCGTGACTGCCATCCAATACCTTGTTGTACAGCGGATAGAAGAGGGAGTTCGAAAAAAGGCAGCACTCTTTTTGGGAAGGTATTTTTGGATTGGAATTGCCATTTCATTGTTCTCCGTCCTTTTTGATTCCTGGCTTCGATATGCTGTGCTGTATTTGGGCATCCTGATCGATATCATCATCCCAATCCTTGGAAGAAAGTGCTTAGAAAAGGTCCCTACAAATACGGCCCACTTGTTGGAGCGCTTTGGCCTATTTACCATCATTCTTTTTGGGGAAGCTCTTGTGAGCACTCTTGCGGTCATTCAGCCTAAACAAGGAAATTGGGATTCGATAGCCTTTTCCATCATTTCATTTGCCCTGATAATAGCTATGTGGTGGCAATATTTCGATAACATGGAGAAAAAGGTCGACAAGTCTGTACAATCTTCCGGCCAAATCATCATTTACGGCCATCTGTTTATTTTAATGTCCATAAGCATGATTGCAGCAGCCATCAGATTATTGTTTTTACAAGAGGTCCATTATTCATTTATCCTATATTTTGTTTTCGGTTCCGTTTTGCTCTATTTCATGTCAACCACTTTTGTTTTCCATCAATATAGACATAAGCACCAGCGGTTGCAAATCTATCATTTAGGATTATTTTTAGGGATTTTAGCTATCTTTTTTATTTTTAATTTGTTTGTCGGGGTACCGAATATTGTGATAATAGGCGAATTAACACTGTTCTTTATCATCTTTGCTAAACTAACGACTACATAATGAAGGAATCAAAGAAACCAGTATCAATTGATCATACTGGTTTCTTTGATTCAAGGATGGAAGTTTTTGCATTTGACACCCTATTGGTTTATTCATAAGCTGATTGTGACGAAGAAAGAATGAGGTGACATTCATGAAAGAAAACACAACGAATCCCTCTGCATCTAATGAGGAGCGACTAGGTTTAATGTTATGGTTCCGAATAACACGAATATATAACCAGAGCATCCGGGAATCCAATCAACATTTAAAGAAATGGAATCTATCGGCAGCCCAATTCGATATCCTGGTTCAAGTGGGTACACATGAACGATTGTCTCAGCAAGAACTGGCAAACAAGCTTTTTGTGACAAAAGGCAATATCACTCAACTATTAAGGAAAATGGAAGAGTTGGGATTGATTAAACGGGAACAGGAATGGAAAACAAAATATCTTTCATTGACAGAGGAAGGAAAAGAATTTTTTCATGAAGTTGTTCCAAAACAAGAACATTTTCAAGCATCACAGTTTGCCAACTTGAATGAGACGGAAAAACAACAGCTTTTGGACTTACTTAGTAAAGTTCAAAAGTGAAAACAGATCACCCGTTTGAATGGTGATCTGTTTTTTTTACCTTTGTTACTTCGGTTTTTTCATGAACAGTGAAAGCACTACATTCACGATGGCGAAAATCAAACTGATTTTAAATACAAGTGATGAACCGGAGGCAGCTGCTGCTGGTAAATCATTTGCCACATCTGTCAAGTAGCCATTTTGCTTCGCAGAGAATAGCGAAACCATGACCGCTATCCCAATTGCCCCTGATACTTGCTGTGATGTTTGCGTAATCGCGATGCCATCCGGATAGAATTGTTTTGGCAATGCATTCAAAGTATTCGTTTGTACTGAAGCGAGTACCATGCCAATGCCAAGCATCATCACGATATGCGTAACAACCATGATCCATAGTGCTGTTTCTGTTCCATACATTGCATATAGCCCGTAGCCAATGACAACCAGAATCGTTCCTGGTGTGATTACGGCACGAGGCCCATATTTATCAAACAGTCTGCCGATTATCGGAGCAAAAACGCAGTTTAATAGACTTCCTGGCAGCATGATCAGCCCCGTGGCGAACGCAGAAACCGATAACGCCATTTGCATATACATCGGTAAAACGACCAGCATCGATAACATGTTGAGGAATGTAATCATGTTCATCGCAAGACCTAGCACAAATATTGGGTATTTGAATGCTTTTAAATTCAACATCGGGTTATCCATCTTTGTCTGACGGATTGCAAAGAGAATTAGGGCAATCAATCCAACGATGATCGTGCCAATTACCGTCATGCTCGCCCAACCATGATCCCCGCCTACACTTACACCGTATACAATCCCACCAAAGCCAATCGTCGATAACACAACTGATAAGATATCGATTGATACTTGTCGAGTTTCATTGACATTCGGAATATAGAGATAGCCGAAGATAAGCGAGAATAGCAAGAATGGAATCGTAAACCAGAATATCCAATGCCATGATAACGTATCTAAAATCATTCCTGCCAATGTAGGACCGAATGCTGGACCCGCCAAGATGACTAAGCCCATCACACCCATTGCCCCGCCGCGTTTATTAGGTGGGAAAATCGTGAAAATGACATTTTGCGTCAATGGCAAAATGATCGCCAGTCCAGCTGCCTGAATGACACGGGCCGTCAATAACACACTAAAAACCGGTGCTACTGCAGCGATGACCGTTCCGATGATCGAAAAAAATAAAGACGCCATGAACTTTTGGCGTGTAGTGAATTTTTGCATTAAAATTCCTGTTACTGGCACTAAAATACCAAGCGTTAAAAAGTAGCCTGTTGCAAGCCACTGTATAGTCGTCGCATCCACGCCAAAAATATGGCTCAATTCACCTAAGGCGATGTTCAATGCGGTTTCACTAAATAGCCCAACAAAGCCTGCTACCAAAAGGGCAGCCATTATCGGTGCTGTTTTAATATTTTTATTATCCACTTGTTAAAACTCCTTCAATATATTGGGTAACATTTGCGAAATTACTTTTAGCGGCTTTGCCGATGTTTCGGCCAAACAAAGCATCATTGCCCCTTCGATGGAGGCTGTCATCATCAATGCAATATTGGAAGCTAACTCTTTTGAAAATCCATCTTCCATAAGCTTATTAAAATAAATCCCTTGAATTTTCACATAAAGTTCGGCGCAAGCCTTTCGTACAGGATCACTTAATGTGGCCATTTCACTTACCATGCTGCTAAATGTGTAACCCGTAATCGTCCCTTCCCTTTCTAAATGGACGATTAACTTTTCAATCATGTATTTTGTAGCTTCTAACGTTGTCGGATACCGTTCAAAAATATCCACGATATCCGTCGTAATTACTTCATTCAAGGAATGAAGGCAAGCGATTAATAATTCCTCTTTTCCATTAGGGAAATGGTGATAAAGCGAACCTTTCGTAACATTACATACTTTTAAGATTTCGCTTAGTCCAACACCTTTATATCCTTTTTGCTGGAAAAGAATCGTCGCATTCTCGATTATCAACGATTTTGTATCCATTTCCGTAGCACACCCCCACCATACCAACCGGTCTATTTGTAACTATAACAAAAAAATTTCTTTGGATGTAAGTACTTTTTTTGCCTCTCTAAATAACGAATTCACAATTTAGACAAAATTTTTATAAACGGTATTTTAAATTTTTCTATTCTATTATCAGTTGACACTTTGTATACATGTGTATACACAAAAGGGGGTTTTAACATGAGAAATGAAAAACTCAAAAAAGAAGGCCATTACAAAGGAAAAGACCACGGCTCACACCATCGTGGACCAAAAACATTTCGCCGCGTAAGGGCCATTGCTTTTTTAGAAATGATGAATATTAAACGTTCAACCATTAAGGAACAGTTAGATAAACCAGAGTTTCAATCCATTAATCAAATCTTAGTCGGTGAATTGAAGGCCATTGATATGTTAATTAACGAATTCATTCAATTATTTGAAATACAAGAAAATGAAACAGCCGATAAGAAAAGTGAAGAAAGAGAAACTTCCAATAATGATGAGAAAGGATTGGAAATGAATGAAACAAATTAACAGTTATATCGATTCAGTATTTTATACAAAAGATCCCCTATTGGAAGAAGTCATTACGTCCATACAAGAAAACGGAATGCCGTCCATATCGGTATCCCCCTCATCCGGGAAACTTCTTACAATGCTTGTATCCATTTCAGGGGCTAAAAATGTTTTGGAAATAGGGGCTCTTGGGGGCTATAGCGGGATTTGCCTTGCCAAGGGATTCGGCAGCGAAGGAACATTAACCTCCCTTGAATTAAAGGAGGATTACGCAAAGTTAGCTTATGGCAATCTATCCAAAGCCGGCTTTGGCGATCAAGTATCATATATGACCGGAGCAGCTCTGCAAAGCCTTGAAAAACTCGTTCAGGATAACAAGAAATTTGATTTTTTCTTTATAGATGCCGACAAGGACAATTATGAAAATTACCTGCAATATTGCATTAAGCTGGCGGAACCTGGTGCTTTGATCGTCATGGATAACGTACTTGCGAGGGGCAGTGTCGCATATCCGGATGCTGTACCTGAACGTCACACTGCATTCATGAAGGCATTCAATGAAACGGTCGCCAAACACCCTCAACTGGAATCCGTGCTCATTCCGATCGGTGATGGGCTGACTCTTTCAAAGGTAAGTGCTTAATCTCACGAGTAATGGGCTAATCAAGTAAATGGCGAATTCACGAGTAAAACAGCCAAATTCACGAGTAAAATAGCTATATTCACGAGTAAATGGCGAATTCACGAGTAAATTGCTCAATCTCACGAGTAAAATAGCTATATTCACGAGTAAATTGTTCAATCTCACGAGTAAAACAGCTAAATTCACGAGTAAAGTTGCGAACTATCGCCCAAACTCTCGTATTTATCGCCTAAATATCCTTTTCATGAAGAAAAATGAAATGAATTTTTATAATCTTGAATGAAAATGATTTTTATTATCAATAATAAAAAGAAAGAAGGGTAACCAGTTGATGGTTACCCTCATGATTTAAATTTCTGGATCAAATGTTTTGCAATCCGTTTCTTTGCTATTTGTTGCTTGATTCCCTTTATGGCTGACAACATAAATAGCATCTGCACTGCATTTGTTTCCAGAATCCCAATATTTACAATTATTCACTTCACATAGAACATCTTTTGCCATCTTATCACACCTCCTCATTTGCTATCATTAACAAAGTTGAGATTATTGATACTTTCCTTTTTCAGGTTTTTGTTAAGGCAAACGAAATTGCGGGCATTTTTCTAACACTCGTAACGAACAAAAATCCGGGCAGTTTCACCCGGATTTTTTTATGCTCATGCTGTTCTTTTCAGTAGTTCTGCTTGCGGGATTTTCCAAAGTTCACGCCATTTTTTCAAGGCGGCAACCAGAATGATCAAGCCCAGGATTAACATGGTGATCGATAAAATTCCGTTCAAGATGCTGAATCCTGCAGAGTCCGGGTTCAGGTATACGTTTCTGACCATCCAATACCCTGCTACATTAACCGTTACATATAAGTAGGCAAGGGGTACGAGGCATGTCCACATATACCAGCGTTTGTCTGCAATTTTCAATACGACGGTCGCACCGATGATGAGTCCAATCGAGGCCATGAGCTGGTTGGATACGCCAAAGAGTGCCCAGATCGAACTAATGTCCCCAGAGTAAAGCAGGTATCCCCATATAAAGCAGGCTAACGCGCTGGCGAAGATGTTACCCGGCAGCCAGTCGACCCTTTTTAATGGTTTATAGAACTCTCCGAAGAAGTCCTGGATTAAGTAACGGGCAACACGTGTCCCTGAATCGATTGCGGTTAGTATGAACACCGCCTCGAACATGATGACGAATTGGAAGAAAAACGAAGCCAGTTTGTCAAAGAAGGGAATTTCGGTAAAAATATAGGTCATGCCGACAGCAAGTGTAACTGCGCCGCCTGTACGTCCTTCCAGATTAATGCCGATTTCTTCACTAAGTTCGTTAAGGTGCACGGTTTCCATACCTAATGTTTGAAATACTTCAGGTGAAGAGTTAATCGCAAAATAATCTCCTGGCTGCAGCGAGACCGCAGCAATCAGTGCCATGATGGCAACGACACATTCCACAAGCATCGCTCCGAAACCGACGGATTTGATATCACTCCAACGGTTTAACATTTTTGGGGTTGTGCCCGATCCGACAAATGCATGGAATCCTGAAATCGCCCCACAGGCGATCGTTATTGAAATGAATGGCCAAACGGGTCCGGCTACAATCGGGCCCCCGCCATTAATGAATTCGGTAAACGCAGGAAACTGGATTTCTGGATTCACCACGAAAACGCCGATAATCAATGCGGCAAAAACACCGATTTTCATAAATGTACTCAAGTAATCACGTGGTGCCAGCAGCAGCCAAACAGGCAATGCGGCAGCGAAGAAAGCATAGATCGGCAAGATGATGGCAAGTGTGCTTGCCTCAAGTGTCAATAAGTCACCAAGTGCCGTTCCTTGAATGTTCGGGCCAAGTAAAATCGCGGCCATGATAAGCGCAAACCCGACGATGGTCGCACCTTTCAGATTGCCGGTTTTTTTATGGTAAAGCCCTACTCCCATGGCGATGGGAATGGTGATCCCGACTGCAAACGTCCCCCATGGATTATTTTCCAAAGCATGCAGCACGACCATTGATAGTCCTGCCATCGTGATCGTAATGATAAAAAGCATCGCGAGTCCTGTACAGAAACCTGCTACAGGTCCAAGTTCCTCTTTCGCAACTTCTGAAAGGGATTTGCCGTCTTTCCGCATCGACGCGAAAAGCACGACGGCATCATGGACGGCTCCCCCGATTACAGCCCCGATTAATAGCCATAATAAACTTGGCAAATAACCGAATTGTGCAGCAAGGATCGGACCCACCAATGGACCGGCCGCTGCGATGGCTGCAAAATGGTGGCCGAATGCCACCCATTTATTTGTTGGAACATAATCTTTTCCATCTTCTAATTTATGGGCCGGAGTCGGCTTCGAATCATCGAGTTTTAATACTTTAAGTGCTATGAATGTCCCGTATAAACGGTAGGCAATCATTAATATACAAATGGAGCCTATGACAATTGTAACCGCATTCATATTTGAACCCCCTCTATTTCTTACATCGTAAAATGATGATATCACAATGAAAGCGGCTTCAATGGGTTTTCAAGTTATAATGCAGATATCGGGGGATGGACTGCATTATGAAGAAGATAAAATGCAGAATTATGAAAATTTTTAAAAACCGATAAGCTGCCTTAGCTCCTTCACATATGTGCGGCTTACCGGAATGTTCGATCCGTCACTCATAATGAGATTATAAGTCGAGTTGAACCAAGGCTGTATTTCAGATATATGGATGACATTCACGATAAAACCGCGATGCACCCGTATAAATGAGCGCTTATCGAGCTTCCTTTCAAGCACGATGAGGGGCTCACCGATTTTATATTCATTTTCTTCGGTTTTAATGATCGTCTTTCCTTCCACGAGTCCTATGAACAAAATATGATCCCGGTCGATCAAAACGATCCGATCATCTATCGATACAGCCAATTTACCAGTCTGTTCCACCGCCGTATGGCTGGCCGGAGGTGCTGTCCTGGATTCACCTTTCTCGATTTGCCGCTGCTTCATGAGCTTATCCAATGTTTGCCGAATCCTTTTTTCATTAAATGGCTTTAATAGATAATCAAAGGCATATAACTCGAAAGCTTGGAGGGCAAACTCATCATAAGCGGTCGCAAAAATGAGCGAAGGTGCAGGGTCAAGTTCCGCCAATTGCTTAGCCAAATGCAAGCCATTGCCTTCTGCAAGCTCAATGTCCAAAAAGACAAGTTCGGGTTTAAGGCGGGAGATTTCCCTCATGGCATCTTCCATCCCCTCGGCCTCACCCAAGACTTCAACTTGCCTGCTTCTCTTCAATAGATATTTCAATTCGTCTCTTGCCAGTGATTCATCCTCTACGATAAATGCTTTCATCATCGTTGACATATGCTCCTTTTTCGTTGAGTGGTATTGATATTTTCACTTGTGCTCCGTGCCCCGGTTCACTTGCAATCGAGAGGCTGGCCTGTCCTTTATAGATCCCTTCCAGCCGTTCACTGATATTATGAAGGGCCGTTCCTGTACCCTTAGTCGATTCTACAGCATGCTTACCCAACTCATCTATTCTCCCGCACGAAATCCCTTTTCCGTTATCTTCCACAACAATTTGCAATGAATGGTCTTTAAAGTATGCGTGAATGATGATTTCACCTTTGCCTTTCACAGGTGGAAATGCATGGTGTACCGCATTCTCAACTAGCGGCTGTAACGTGAATGGAGGGATGAGAACTTCCTTAAGCCTTGGCTCAATGCGGTAGTCGATATGATATTTATCTGGAAAACGCGCCTGCTCCAAGGATAAATAAGCGTTAACATGCTCCAATTCCTTTTCCAGCGGCACAAGAATTTGTCGGGCCCCTTGTAAATTAGAACGAAAGAAGGCACTGAGCTCCTGCAATAAATTTCTTGCCTTCTCGACATCCGTCCGGCATAGAACGGATATCGTATTAATTGCATTGAATAAAAAATGAGGATGTACCTGTGCCTGTAAGGCCTTAATTTCAGCATCCTTCAATAATTTCGTTTGCATTTCCGCTTTAGCGAGTTCCAATTGAGTGGAAAATAGTTTTGCCAACCCTTCAGCTAACTCTTGTTCCACTTGGCTTAATTTATTTGGATGCTTGAAATACATCTTTAAAGTCCCGACCGTTTTCTGTTGGACCTGCAACGGCAGGACCACGGCCGCCTCCAATGGGCATTGATCATGGAAACAATAAATGTCCTTTTTTGTTTTGGCCACGATGATTTCCCCTTGTTCAAGGGCCTTTTTCGTTAAGCCTGTCGCTATTCCCACCTTTGGGACATGGTGATCGGATGCAGCACCCACATGGGCAAGTACGCTATGTTCATTGGTAATGGCCACGGCGTCGGCTTCAGTCAGCCCCAAGATGATTTCGGCTATTCTCTTGCATGATGTTTGATTCAGACCTTGCCGGAAATAGGGCAAAGTCTGATCCGCAATCAGGAACGCAAGATTGGTTTGTACAGCCCGCGTCCGTGCCTCGTCCCTCGTGATCGACTGAATGATGAGCATGAACAGTAAAGTCCCGAACCCGTTTATGATGATCATGGGAAGTCCGATTACTTGTACGAGCTCCCACGCCCTTTCAAATGGTTTGGCTGTCATCAGGATGATGCCCATTTGGATCGCTTCCAATGCCATGCAAATGGGAAGGGCGAACCAAGGGGTGATCGTCCCATGCTTTCGGCGCCTTTTCCCCAAAAAACCCGATAAAACCCCAGCCAAAATCGCAGCGATCGCACATGCCCCCGCCGTAAAACCCCCGAGAAAATAACGGTGAATGCCCGCAATCAAACCTACTCCCAATCCAACAAAGGGTCCTCCCAGCAAACCGCCGATAGCCACGCCCATAATCCTTGTGTTGGCAATCGCGTTCTCGGGAGCAATCTCAGCATGCCAATTCCCAGACCAATCCCACTCCGGCATGGCATGATTCCCGATTTCGATCCCTGTATAGTTACTTATGATGCCGAACGTCCCAAAAAGTGCAATAAACATGATTTTCTTGGACAAATCATGTTCATGGCCTATCATTTGCCGAAACGGTTTCATATAGGAAAGCAGGAATGCGGCGATTACGATGATTCCCACTTTTTCAAACAGCGACGGTAATAAACCAACCAAAACATTCACCCCATTTCTGGCTTTTTCATTCATCTTACACCAGCGATGAAATCCTTGTCGAATTTTGTTTTTACACCGATAATCCAAGAACATGGAAACAACAGAGGAACCTCCATTTACAGTGGTTCGTTCAATCCCGGTTTGATCATTCAAAAAAAAGCCTATGAATACCAAGGCTTTTTTAAGTATCAACACCCTCATGTAGATATTTATCAAGGTTTTCGAAGTTCCTGACAGACTCTGTGCATTAGTTTTATGTTATTGCAAAAGGCTTTTTTCGTAAAGATTGTTGTTTTTAAAACGAAACGATTTAAGGTTGATTGGAGCGGAAGTGCGAGACTCCTGCGGGAGCAGCGGGACAGGTGAGACCCCACAGGCTCACCGCCCGCCCCGCGGAAAGCGAGCATTGGAGGGGAAATCAACCACACCGCATTACTTGGTGAATAGCAACAAAGTATGCGAAAACAGCCTTGCAAAATACCCTTGTAAAAACTAAAAATCAAATCTTCGGGGATAAAGAAATAGCTGATAATCTGCATATAAATGTTTCTGCAGTTCGTAATTATATAAATAAACGGTTTGAAGAGTTGGATATAACATAACCTCCAGATCACAATTCATCTGCTTAAAATTTCATCCCATTTCTTTTCTGCGAAATGGGATTTTTTATGTTTATTCGAAATATGCTAGGTGTTAAACAGGATGAAGCTTGTATTATGTTAAAATTTAAAGGAATGGTATAATTTTTTTTGCTTGATAAACAGGTAATCATTATTCAATGGAGGTAACACAATAGCTGAAGATATGCCTTCTGTTTATGGAGAAATATTAAAAAAGAGTATAGGGCTGCACAGCACATAGATATAAAAGATATTGTGGGCTTACTTTCAATAAAGTAAATAAGATGGAGGCGATTATTATGTTGGTAGTTACCACAGAAAATATTGAAGGTTACAAAATTGTAGAAGTGAAAGGACCCGCCTTTGGTCTAATTGTAAGAAGCAGAGGGATTGGCGGCGATATCATGGCAGGGTTAAAATCCTTAGTAGGCGGAGAAATCAAGCAATATACAGCTATGCTTGAAGATTCAAGAAAAGAAGCTATGGACCGTATGATTAAAAATGCCAATCAAATGGGCGCAAACGCAATTGTAATGATGAGATATGATTCTGGGGAAATCGGTAAAAATATGAGTGAAATTGTTGCATATGGAACTGCCGTTATTGTGGAGGCAATATAATGAAATTCATCATAGGGTACTATATATTACAAATTGTTATAGTTATCTTATGCATTTTACTTGGATACTTTATCTATGATAAACGGTTTAAACGTAATCACGGTGTAAAAGTTCCTGATGGATTTCAACCGACAGATGAAGTAAATATGGACCCTGTGACTGGAGAAAAAACAAGAGTGTATTATAATCCTGAAACAGGTGAACGCTTTTATAAAAAAGAAAAATGATTATAAAAAGCCACGTTTCATACAAAAACGTGGCCTTTTATAATGATGCTTGATGTCCATTGGTTGTTTCGCAAAAGTTAGCTAAACTTCATGCTGATTTTATAGGTGAATCCCGTTAAATCAGCATTCATGGGTAAAAACTGGGACCAAATCGCTTCGATCTAATTTATATCCTAATTTGTGTTGCATACAAGGGATTTTAATCCAAAATTATTTTTGCATTACGGGCTTATAGTGCCCGGGGATGTTTTGAGCTGAAATGGCCAATCTGTTCCAGCCGTTGATTGTGATGATGATGGTAACGAGATCGATATATTGTTTTTCATCAAAATGAAGGCGGACCCGCTCATACAGTTCATCAGGTACACCGTTTGCAGAAATGGCAGTGACCGCTTCCGTCAATTCCAGCGCTGCCCTTTCCGGTTCAGAATAGAATGGTGATTCACGCCAAGCACTCAAGCAGTAAATTCTTTGTTCCGTTTCACCCATTGCCCGGGCATCCTTTGTATGCATATCCAAGCAGTACGCACAGCCATTGATTTGAGATGCGCGAATTTTAATCAATTCGATTAATTTGCTATCGATTTCCGTTGTTTTCTTGTACTCCTCCAATCCCATCATTAATTTGACCACTTCCCGATTTGTCTTCATGTAGTTAATGCGTTGTTCCATGTCTATCTCCTCCATTAAATCTTTTTGGTTCCACTTATAAGACAAAATAGGGTTTTGATTTGTGACATACAAAAACAGAGAGCCCGTTATGAGCCCTCCGTCTACCCTATTATGGAATAGGAATATGATTTAATTTATCGGGATTGGTAACAATAAAGATTTTTCTGATATTTTTTTGCTTTGAATCCAATTCAAAGCAGATGACTTTGACAGGCTTTCCTTCCTTCATTTGCAAAATTCCTTCCTGACCATTGACCATCACAGGAAGAAGTTCTCCTATGAAACTTCCTTTAGCAGACACTCCTGTAAGAAAGGAGAATACGCGCTGTTTGTTTACAATCGGATTTAAGGCAGATAGCACTTTTCCTCCTCCATCAGTAACAAGGACAACATCTTCTGTAAGGATATCCAAAAGCTCCTCAAAGTTTCCTGTCGTAGATGCCTTTATGAATTTTTGTGCCAATAGATCGACATGTTTCGTATCCCCCGGATGGACTGGCAGATCATTCTGTAATTTCCGCTTAGCCCGGCTGTAGATCTTTCTGCAGTTCACTTCATTCTTTTCCAGCATTTCGGCAATATCTTCATAGCTGTAAGCGAATGCTTCTCTAAGCACGAAAACCGCTCTTTCAACAGGTGAAAGCTGTTCCAGCAAAACGAGGAAGGCATATGCAACCGTTTCATCCGTTACAACCTTATCTAAAGGCTGATCTGTTTCGTTTACCCGAGGTTCAGGCAGCCAAGGTCCTGTGTAAACCTCCCTTCTCTTACGGGCTGAATTTAAAAAGTTCAGACAGCGATTAGTCGTCATCTTCGCAAGATATGCTTTCATGTCCTTAATATGTTCGGTATCAAGCTTAAGCTGCAGGAATAAATCATGAACGATATCTTCTGCGTCGGTAACAGATCCAAGCATCCGGTATGCGATGGAAAAAAGAAAAGGT
This sequence comes from Brevibacillus sp. JNUCC-41, assembly GCF_014844095.1. Taxonomy (NCBI): domain Bacteria; kingdom Bacillati; phylum Bacillota; class Bacilli; order Caryophanales; family Bacillaceae; genus Peribacillus; species Peribacillus sp. JNUCC41. The sequence goes on from NZ_CP062163.1 coordinate 802,767, forward strand.
TGATATGTCTTATATAATGTATCCAACTCCACTTGCTTCACCTATTTTCAATCAAATTCATTTTTTTGAGATGTATGTCACCTTTCCATAACTATTCTCTAAGCCAATCATTTTTCCTTCCTAACCTGGTTTAAAGCATACAATCTACTACTTAAAAAGAACAGCCATAGAGCTGCTCCCAGAAAAATCGATAATTATTCCCAATTCCGGATCCTCATTTATCAAGGTGCTTCATACCAAACGATATCATCAAACATTTTTACAACCCGCGGTATGAAGCCTTCTTCATATTCTTCCGGGTATTGAACTATCGCATAGTAAACCCGGTCGCCATGTTGAAAAACCGACACGGTACCCAATATTGAATTACTGCCCTGCTGACTAATGTCAAATTCGACCTCAGACCAATCAAATCGGTTAGGCCTATTATCAGATCGCTGTTTAATCTCAAAGTCGTTGCTAATCACCACTTCCCTCGCAAACTCCTTCTTTTCTTCTGTTGTCACATTCGTACCCTCCCTTTTGGAGAATATCTGAACTTTGGCATCCTCATTTCTCTTGCCTGCAAAATTTGCAATAACAATCATTGCATCTCCTTCACCAGAACTAGCCTCTTCAACGACCATGTCATCCACGATGTAGGTTGAGAATCCCAGTGCCTGACTATGATGAAGCCTGAATTGAAATGATTCTTCCATACCTTCTAAAATGATCATATCCGTTTTCGCATTTGGCCGATCTTTTGTCGGATCATCGACCGATTCACCTGGAAGATTTTCATCTAGCCCGCCGGTTTGCTTAGGTTTATCATTTGGCTTTTCTGAAATTGGTGGAGATTCCTTATTTTCCTCCTGGACTCCGTTACAAGCACTAAGTCCTGTTACCAAAAAAACGGCTGCCAAAATAAACAATATCTTTTTCATTGGAACCCTCTTTTCATGTGTTTTAACAAATTATTATACGGCTCCATATGTAAAAAAGTTACACTATGCATCTTTGCAAGTATCAGACTATATAGACCAAAAAAAGATCGATGCTCCTCCCTTTCCGAAAAGAAAATATGAAATTGATTCATTTACTAATTTCAAGAAAATACTACCCTTAAGTTAATAAGTATCATTTCCCTTTTTTCCATAACAAAGACGCTTTCCAGTTCAGGAAAAGCGCCTGATAAAGGAGCAATCAAAATATGCAAAGTTAGTTGATTTCATTACATTGCCCGGGCTTGCCGGAAATGATGTTCCAATGTAAAGAATCGCACGTTCAAAAGGCCGCCCATTGGCGGCCTTCATAACTTCCCTTGCCTTATATATACTAATTGAAAAATAAATATTTATGTATCGTTTATGGTTAAGATCCCATGCTATGTTCTACTGCAGTATCCCAATTAGGAAAATAATACAATGCATTTTTCATTAACTCCGGATCTGACTTCTTTACCTCTTTCTTTCGAGGTGGCTTTCCTTCTTTTTCTACTAATTCAGAAATTTGATTCACGACTTCTTCAACACTCATATTAACTTCCATCTCTGTTCCCTCCTTCTTGCTATTACTTATATATTTTCCCAATTGATGAAAAGTAATACAATTTTTCTTCAGCTAAGCAAAAAAGTTTGGCTATTGGTTTTACTAGCCTCTTCGGGACTCTTTCCCAGCAGGAATCTCGTACATTCCATTCCATTCAACAGGAACGATTTAAAAGAAAAAAACTATAGGCAAACTCGCTTTTCTTCGAGTTTGCCTACAGTCTGAAAGGCGAACAACCATTTTAGTTTTTCTCACTATAGCAAAATAGCTTTTTAATTTTACTCACAAACTTGGAAAACTAGCTAATTGTAGAGATGATTTTCGGTATAGCATCCATGTTCTTCTTTTTAGTTCTTCACCATTTTTAAAAATCAAATCATAGGAAAACAAGTCATCATCTTTTTGCAAAAAAACACGAGGAATAATGGCATACCCAAACCCTCTTTTGACCATTTCCTTGTATGTCCCATAACTATCCACTTGCATCATTACCAGAGGAGGCGATCCAAACCTTTCATTCCACCAATAATCAATACCTTTTTCAGAGGGAATTTGCGATATATATTTCAGCAAACCATTCGGTTCTTTGCGATTAAGCATTGGAAATTCCGGAAGGCTAACAACAGGTATCACATCTTTTGAAATGATGCATATATTTTCTTCCTCAAGAAGAAACCTTTCATTGAACCACTCTTATATAAATATTGCAAAATTAAACAGTCTTTTTCATCCATACGTTTTCGCCACCCCTAATAGTTTCGCAGCCTAATAATCGGTTTCAGCGATCCTCCATCATTCTATGTAAAGAATATCCTTCATATTAGCTCAGGAGTGGATCCAAGTTTTTGCTTAAATCGGCTGTCATGATGAGCTTCAATGGTTTGTAAGAAGCTTTGCATGGAGTTTGTCATATAAGCATCTTTACGGTGAATGAAGACAGTCGAAATATTTCCGTATTCTTCCGGAATTGCATGCACGTGCACTTTTTCAGTGGCTGTAAGGTGATTTACCGCTGATTGTGGTACGAGGGTAATGCCAAGGCCTAGTGTCACGCTGGTTAAGATCGTTTCCAATACATTGAACTCCATGATCCTTTTGGGCATCACTTCTTCTTCTTTCAGCCATTGTTCCAGTTTTGAGCGATAGCCACAACCCTGACTGAATACTAAAAATGGTTCTGTTATAATTTCTTCCAGGTTAAATGTTTCATTTCTTGTAACTAATACAAGTTTTTCTGTACACACATCGTATGGCTGAATGAGCGGATGTTTAATCGGTCCTGTAACAAAAGCGCCATCCAGCCTATGTTCGATGACATCTTTAATTAAATCCTCGGTTATCCCCGCCTTAATGGATAAATCGACATTTGGATACTGTTTATAATAAGAGGCTAGAATCTTGGGAAGATCGCTGACCGTTTCAACTGTACCGATGTTCAATATCCCTGTAGGTGTTTCACTATCCAGGAATACTTGCTTGAGTTCTTCCACATCAAGCAATATTTTGTTTACATACTCAAGCATTTTTCTAGCCTCTGCAGTTAAAGACATGCCACGTTTATGTCGATTGAATAAAGGCGTCCGTAACTCTTGCTCTAAATGCTTAATCCTAGCCGTTACATTGGATTGGACGTAATTCAATTCAACAGCCGCCTTACTTACGCTTCCATATTTAGCGACGCACTGGAATATTTGCAAATCCCGCATTTCCATAAAAGTGCCCCCCTTTCTTAACTATCATTAATAATGATGATTATATTCATTTTAAGTCATTTTACATGATAATGACTTTATCATAAGGTGTGTATAGGAATTTAATCAATCATTATTTTTGAGGGGAAGCTTTTATGAAAAAAAATCAAGTTTTAATCGGTGCACTTTTATGTTTGACAGCCAGCATTTCTTGGGGAGCGATGTTTCCAGTTGCAGAAAGGGCCTTAATATATATTGATCCATTTTATTTCTCTTTTTTGCGATATTTAGCTGTTAGTGTAATTTTAGCGATATTGCTATTAATTAAGGAGGGAAAGAAGTCTTTTAGCCTGGAAGGGAAAGGGAAGAAATTATTGTTTTTTGGAACGATGGCGTTCACTGTATACAACTTCCTTATTTTCGCAGGTCAAGACTTACTGGGGCATAACGGGGTAATTATCGCTTCCATCATGGAATCATTAATGCCTATGATTTCAATTTTAATTCTGTGGGTTTTCAAAAATACCAGACCCATGAAGTATACCATCGCCAGTATGTTCATTGCCTTGATAGGGGCCATTCTCGTCATTACCAATGGCGACATATCATTCCTATTTTTATTGAAAGATAGCATCATCCCTATCCTTTTCATTCTCATCGGGGTTATAGGCTGGGTTATATATACGATGGGCGGCGACCAATTCAATGGATGGTCAACACTCCGATATTCGACTTTAACGTGCATTTTAGGAACTGCAGTATCAGCAATCATAACATTTCTCGCAACTGCAATGGGCCTGTCTGCCCCTACAGCAGAGGTTATGCAATCCATTTATGGCGAAATGATTTTCATGATTATTTTCCCCGGTGCCATTGCCCTTTTAAGCTGGAATTCAGGCATTAAACTTTTAACGCCGATCAATGGGATCCTATTTATCAATTTAGTTCCAATAACCACATTGGCCATCGTTTTTATCCAAGGAAAATCACTATCATCATTCGAATTACTGGGAACTTTTTTAGTGATATATGCATTGATTCAAAACAATTATTATCAAAGAAAAAACTTGCCTTCCCAAGTTGAGGAATTGAATCCAAGGAAATTGAAAAGAGTCATTTAATTAAAGGTACACAACATCAATAGGAGGGCAACGATGGATTTATTAACGCTTATGCTAATCTTTGGATTAGCTGTACTGTGGGAATTGGCCACGATTAATAAGAATGTGAAAAAGATGAAGGAGCAAAATGCAGAATTAATCAATCTATATCATGATAGAAGTAAAAGAATTAAGTAAAATAGACTTTTGGCGATACAACGCAAAAAAGCCTGTCATTTAAAGAGGCTTCAGACTGTAGACAATTTGAACGCTGATTGGAACGTAGGGCGGTACGGGAGCAAATAGAAAAGGGCATGTTTTGATTGATCAAAACATGCCCTTTTTATGGATAATACGTAATCACTTCATAAGCCTTAACAATTCACTATTTTGATTTTTTATGATAGTTCCTTTTGACATTTTATCATTATAAATTTAAATGGAGGTTTATGTTCCATATTCTTATGAGGCTCGACAATTTCCGGAAAATCTATCAATCCATATTTTCCAAACTCTTGTTTAATCGAATCGGAATCATAAAAAAACATTTTTACCCCTTCCATTATCTCGAAATAGTCTTTATCCAGTTGTTTGCCTTTTCCAAACATTGGCGCTTCTTTTGAAATAGTAGTAAAAATCATATATCCGTTTGGCTTTAACTGCTTATAGCAATCTTCAATAAACTTATCTCTCTCACGATTATTCAATAAGTGAATAAGTGCATAACAAAATATACCATCATAACGTTTGTTATCAAAAGGCATATCGGTTACTGAACCATGAAAAATACTATTATTAAGCCCATTTTGCCTTGCCAAATCAATCGCTGTTTTTGAAATCTCAATACCTGTTACATGTATTCCGTTGTCCATAAAAACCTTTGCGTTTCTGCCATATCCAATACCAGGAATCAATATATCCTTAACTTTATTCTCAAGGAAAAAGTCCTTTGCCAAGATTGCGGAGTCTGAAGGTTCGAATCCCCACATCATTTGATTTTCTATAAAACTTGCTTCCCAGAATTCTGTCATGCCTCAATCCCCTTTACAAATATTAGCTCTTTTTCTTTGGCTGTTTTACATACTTTGTTGCTATTCACCAAGCGGTGTGGTTGATTTCCCCTCCATTGCTCGCTTTCCGCAGGGCGGGCGGTGAGCCTCCTCACCTGTCCCGCTGCTCCCGCAGGAGTCTCGAACTTCCGCTCCAATCAACCTTAAATCGTTTCGTTTTAAAAACAACAGTCTTTACGAAAAGAGCTTTTTCCTTATGCAGTCAAGGATTCTATCCCTCCAAAAGAAATGCAGCTTCAACTAAATCCATGATGAGTCCAGCGGCCGCTTTATTGCCCTCCGCCGCCGCAATCACCAGCTGAGAAGGCGTGCTGAGTGATGTATCTCCGCATGCATATACTCCTTCAACCGTTGTTCGTCCAAATGAATCCACTTTTATCCCGCCGTTTGGAGTGATCTCGCAGCCAAGCTGTTCCGCAAAAGGAGCAGACTGTACCAAGTCCGTCACCACAATCCCTGCCTCTCTTTTGATTTCCTGTCCGTTTTGCAGCCGGATCGATGTCAGCTGCCCTCCTCTCGTTTCAAGACCTTCAATCTTCTCTTCCACGACAGTCACGTTCTGCCTAGCCAAGATATCCTTCTCCTCATCAAGCATCCGATAGCCATTTGTAAACACAATTACATCACCGCTCCAGTTTGACAGCAGTTTCCCCATATGAAAAGCCCGCTCATTATCCGCAATCACCGCCAATGCTTGGTCCCGCATTTCCCAGCCGTCACAAAACGGACAGCTGAAAACACTCGTTCCGTATACATCCTTTATGCTTGGAATCTCCGGCAAAACATCCCGAAGACCTGTTGCGAGAAGCACTTTTTTCGCCATGTAATCCGTTCCGCCTTTCGTTTGAATCCGGAACACACCACTGGCTTTTTCAATACTCTCCACCCGCTCCTCCTTAATGGAGACGGACGGATATTTCTGGACATCCGTTCTTGCCCGCTTCTTGAACTCTGACGGCTTCACCCCATCCTGTGTGATAAATCCGTGCGACTCCTGTATCACCCGGTTACGGGGTTTATCCTCATCAAACAAAATTGTTTTCCGTCCAGCACGCCCCATGACCAATGCGGCATTCAGTCCTGCAGGTCCTCCGCCAATAATTACACAATCCAACATATGAAACACTCCTTCTTTATAAAACCTATTAAAGACCCTTAATATCCTTAATTCATGTAAAAAAATTTATTTTTCTTTTTTTGTCTCATGACCATGTTTTTTTTCTATCTGCTCCGCAATGCTTTGAATCGTTCGTCCAGCCAGTTCTTTCTTCATGTTGCCTTCCGCCTCGACCATCACGCGCTCAATTAAACACTCGCTTTCTTCATGGTCAAACCCACAGTTGAACAATACCGACTGACCCTCCACCGCTTCAATAACATCCAGAAACGAAATGTCCTGCGCGCGACGTGAAATGCTGTAGCCGCCTTTTGCCCCTGGCACGGATTCAATCAATCCAGCCTTCACAAGCTTCGTCAAGATCTTCGACAAGTACGTCGGAGACAAATCCTGCATGTACGCCAGCTGATCCACGCTTACTGCTTGACCTTTTGGTTCCATCGTTAAATGCACCATTGTATGTAGTGCATAATTGGTTGCCTTTGAATACTTCATGGATGCACCTCATAATTAAAACTATTACAGACTTTTAATATCCGTAATTGATTGTAACTCATGTTACGAAAAACCGCAAACTTTTCCACCTCACCTAACGATTGATCATCCTGCCAAAATCTTTTCTTGTAATAATTTGACTTGTTACAATCCACAAGGAAAAGGAAGGCAAAAAAAAGCATGAGCCCTGTAAATATACAGAACTCATACCCTGCTGATGTTGGTTTTTACATCAGGTTATTCACCAAGCTTCTTCCGGATATCCGCTGCTACGTTCTTTAGCGCTTTCTTTGACCCCCGTTCAAGGTCGTGGTTCAATTTCCTTTCTTTGTAGCTGACAAATAAAGTATTGAGATCATAGCCTTCAGGATATAAATCGGCGGCCTTTATTTCCAGCTCGAGCCTATTGGCATGAACTTCCTTGAAGGTATCTTCGAAAAGTACGACGACATCTATCCCGCTAAACAAGGAGAGCCCTATCATTTTTGAAATTGTACTGGTCATTTTTGGAACCCACCAACTAAAAAAATAGTTTATTTTGGAAACAAGGATTAGTAAACTGTGACTACTATTCTAGGCAGTTATGTTAGCAGTTTACCCCTGAACGGACCGTTAAAATATATTTCTGAGATTTTTTGAGTTAATTAATTTATTAAAGGGGGAGTAAAATGTCGTTATTTAAGAAGGTATCAATACTGGCAGTTTTAATGTTATTGTGCAGTTCACTAACATCTATAAGTAGTTTTGCAAGCGAAGAACTAATCCTTGAAAATGTTTTAGCTACAGAAAAAGTGGAGGGATTTTCAACTAAAGTTGATTTAGATGAATATGTCGTATCTAAAGATTTTGACCTAGAAGATGAAGTTGCAAATATGCCATCCATTGATAAAATGACTACTGAAGAAAAAGAATTATTTGATTCCATTGTAAAAGAACAAGTAGCCTTGGCTGGATTAGAAAATGAAGAAGAAGAAAAATTATTTGCTAATGCCATGGTGGATTTTTTTGATGAAAATTCAGAAACATATAATGATCTTTCATTGGCACAAACTGAGTTAATAGAACAAGTTGAAGAAATTAACACAACAACTTATGAAAATGATGATGAAATAGAAGTTTCCGCCAAAAATATTTTTGACAAAACATTTGCCATTGAAAAGGCACATGCTGTACAGGTGAAAGTTGGTGTAAAGTTTGCTGGCGCTGTATTTAATGGAGCAATTGGCTTTGCTATAGGCGGCGGTGTTGGGGCTATTCAAGCATTTATTATTAAAAAAGGTAAAAAAGAAGCAGAAAAGTTATTCACAAAAACTGTGGTAAGTCGTTTAAAGGCATGGGGAGCTCCAAAATTAGCTTTAGCTACAGGTGCTTGTGTAACTATAGCTTTAAATTATTTAGATGTTGGCAATCAGATAGCAAAACAACTTGATAAAAGAGATAAAAGGCCTAATAATGGTTGGATAGATTTTTATTAAATTCAAAGGATGATTGATTAATAATGAAAAAATCAAAAAAATATATTGTCCTATTTCTCTGGGTAGTATTATTTTTATATTTCTTTGATATGTATATGCCCAAAGGTATTTATTATTTTGTTGTAGGAATACCAGTACTTTTTCTAAGTTCAATTTTTATTTTAAAGATGTTTGATCATTCAAAAGATGTAAGAAGCTAAATATCTAGGTGATACTAACAACCTTTTTTAGATGATGTATGTATCCCTTTCTTATTATATCTCTCAACTCTAATTGATTTTGTTGTTACTTCGCTTTTTGAATATTTTTTGAATTCAATAGCTATTAAACTTGATTACTATTAAAATTCCCTCTTTACAAATTGTTTAATACCTTTATATCTGCGTCTAGAGCCTAATCCTTCTTTCTCCACACGAGAAATTAAGACAAAATTAAAGGGTATGAGCCCTGTTAAAACAAAACTCATACCCTGCCGATGTCTAACTTTTTTGGTGGAACACGGTTTTCACAACCACTATATTATAATTTCATAAGTCATCAGGATTTGGTTTTTCCCGTTTAAAATCCAACTCTTTTTATTCACCAAGCTTCTTCCGGATATCCGCTGCTACGTTCTTTAGCGCTTTCTTTGACCCCCGTTCAAGGTCGTGGTTCAATTTCCTTTCTTTGTAGCTGACAAATAAAGTATTGAGATCATAACCTTCAGGATATAAATCGGCGGCCTTTATTTCCAGCTCGAGCCTACTGGCATGAACTTCCTTGAAGGTATCTTCGAAAAGAACGGTGACATTATTGTATGAATCCTTTTTCTTATAAACGATTGCATATCCATTCAGTTCACTTACCTTCACTTTGTCACCGACTTCATATTCATAAGATGCTTCCTTAGGAACGGCCGCTGGCTTCGCTTTTTTGATTTTACCTTCCTGGACACGCTCCAAGTCGTAGTCTTTATTGTCGATATAGAGCTTTGCCTTTAGCAGGACCTTTTCATGAACATTCATTTTTTTGGCTATCCAGAGGGCATTGCTTTCCCCAGATTGACCGATCAGCAGCTTGTATTTTGGCTCAAGTGTTTCACTGTTGAATTGCATGGCCGCATTCATGAAATCACTGTGTATTTCCGAATAGCGCTTGATTTCACCATAATGGGTGGTCGCAACGGTTATGCAGCCCCTCTGATAAAATCCCTCAAGGATGGCAATCGCCAATGCGGCTCCTTCATTCGGTTCCGTTCCGCTCCCGATTTCATCGAACAGCAGCAAGGAGTTATTGGTTAATGCCCCCATGATTTCCGAGATGTTTTTCATATGCGATGAAAACGTGCTCAGTGCATTTTCAATGCTTTGATTGTCACCGATATCGACGAATACCTGATCGAAGACAGCAAGTTCCGTCCCTTCTTTCCCGGCAACATGCAGCCCTGACATGACGGCCAATGTAAGGATGCCGATCGTTTTCAGTACGACTGTTTTACCCCCGGCATTAGGGCCTGTAATGATCAAGCTGCGATAGTCCTTCCCGATTTCAAAATCCAAAGGTACGCTGTCCTGCGGCAAAAGGGGATGTTTACAGCCCTTTAATTTAATATGACCATGATCATTGATTTTCGGTTCGATGGCATCCATGCTTTTACTGAACTTGGCTTTTGCAAAGATCATGTCATATTGACTGATTAACTCGATGTTTATCTTGATCGGTTTCAGCTGTTCGAAAACCGTTCCCGATAATGTGGCCAAAAGTTGATACTCTTCCATCGATTCCTCCGCTTTTAAACTGGCCAATTCTACATTCAATTTCGTCACCGAGGCAGGTTCGATGAACACGGTAGCCCCTTTTGCCGATACTTCCACGATCGTTCCGGCCACTTGATTTTTATAGGAGGCTTTGATCGGGATGGTGTAGCGATCATCCTTTTTACTGATGAAAAATTCCTGAATGAACTCTTTATTGGCTCCGCTCTTCAAGAACTTATTCAGCCGTTCCTCTATTTTACTTTCTGTCTTGATGATTTGGTTCCTGATCCGTTTCAGGTCCTTGCTTGCTTCGGAAACAACAGCATTTCCTTTTATGGTGAATTGGATTTCTTCTTCAATGCTCCTGAATTCAGTCATGGAGCGGGCATAGGCATGCAATGTTGGTGCAAAGAACTCTTTATCGGTCATGAATTTCTTGATATTCCTGCAGCCTCTTAAAAAATCTGCTATCGCCACTAACTCTGACGGCTCCAAAATCATTCCTTTTTCCAGTTTGTCGATATGGAATCCAATATGTGAAATGCCTTTCAAGGGAATATGGCTTTCCGCATTCAGTAAGTTCCTTGCCTCCGTTGTCTCGTTCAAACGATTTTTAACGACTTTCAAAATGCTGCTCGGCTTAAGCTGATCCAATAACGCTTTTCCTAAACCGCTTACGCAATGATTTTTCACCATTTCCTTGAGTTGGATATATTGTAATTTTTCATAAGTCATTGTATTCATCTCATGATCCTCCTTGAATGAGTGAGTGATAAATTCCCGAATCCAAAAAATGCCCGCAATGGTCCCCCTACCTTTACAAATGAACAAGCCATTTGAGTAGAAAGCTCCTGCGGGCACGGCCTTATAAGGACCTAAAATCGATAACAAATTGGGCAGCTCGAATAGACCTGCGTACACAAAAAAGCATGGTAGGACAAATCCCACCATGCTTTTCGCCGTAACACCTGCATGTTACACGATTTATGGAAAAGGAAGCAGTCTTAAGGTAGGTATTCACAATGCAGAATTGCACTGTAAAAAAAGGCATACTTAATGCACTGACATACCAGTGATTAAATACCTTATTCAACTAAATTAGTTGATACCTACTCCCGACATAAAACACCACACCTTTTCTTAGATTGGAATTAACATACCATATAAGTAAGAAAGAGTCAATTGCTTTTTGCCATTTTCCAAAGTTTTATTTTGGGTGATGTAATGGATCATTCTAGTCAAAAAAATGCGGCCAAGCCCATGTTTTTCACTCTTCAGTAGCTCCCCTTTTCATTGTCTGAATATTTACTTTAAAATCGGGGTATGTTATCCTTATATTAACATAAACTAAAAAACAGCCCCATGCGCTAACATGAGGCTGACAACTAGCAAGAGTGGTTGGTCACAACTAACTTAATTAATCGTCAGAAGAAGAACCATTGCCATCTTGGGAGGATGAGTGGTTCTTTTTCCGTTTCTTGGCGAACATAGACAGGATAAGACTGGTTGCTACAGCAACAAATATCTCTTTACCCATATCAGTAATTAAGTTCAATAAGAAATGAATCAAGCGGTCACCTCCTTCCCATCTATCATTAGGTGGAAAAGAAAAACTGTGACCTACCACTCTATCCTCAGTTGTCCTTCTATTTTATCACATCTTTCCTATAGTGGTAATTATATACAAATGAAAAAAAGAAGACTTTTAGCCATTAAAAATAGGGATTATCCAGTGGATAACCCCCTTCGCGGTTTAAGCTTCATCACTCATTATGAGAGGGACTGTTTTCCCTTCATTCACGTTAATCAATCCATGGTCGGTTATTTTCAGGGCCGGGCTGACAGGAAGCGATAAGGTGCTTAATGACATGATGACATTATAGTGTTCGTAGCCTAACGATTTTAGTGCATCTGTCAGGTGCTGAACCTGCCTTGATACGATGTCCATTGGCTCTTCGGAAAGGATTCCCCCTACCGGAAGAGGAATCATGGATAGGACCTTGCCGTCTTCAACGCAGCAGACTCCGCCTTGCTTCCTTATGACTTCGTTAGCGGCCATCATCATATCCTGCTTATTATGGCCAATCACCAAAAGATTATGGTTATCATGCGAATAGGTTGTGGCGACAGCTCCACGCTTCAATACATCGCCGGTGATCAATCCGTGCGCCCGATTACCGTTTTTCCCATATCGTTCGAATGTGGCGATTAAACCATAAGGGCTTTCTTCCCAGCATAATTGACCATTCTTCCCATCTAAATGATCATGGGTTTCAGATGTGAAAGTAGAACCATTCTGCACGTTTATGATCCTGCACTTGCTGCGTTCAAGCTTATCCGGGATTGTGATGGTAAAATCGTTTTCCGTAAGTTCCGCAAGCTTCACACTTTGATAGAAATGCTCAGGAAATTGTCTTTCCTTCACTTCTTGTACATATGGCCGTGAAGATTCATAAACGAGCTCACCTGTTTTGTATACTTGTTCAATTTCAAATGTTTCCAAGTCCGATAGCAGCAGGAAGTCTGCCGTTTTTCCAGGTGCAATGGCACCCCGGTCATACATCCTCATCCGCTGCGCAGGTGTATAGGTGCATGCATATATCGCCTTTTCCGGTGTCATCCCCATTTGAATGGCTTTCTTTAAAAGGACATTCAAATGTCCCCTGTTTTGGAAGGAGTCGGTCATGACATCATCAGTGACAAAGCAGAAATGCTCATCCACTTGATTTTCCTTCAAGTAATCTATTACTTCTTCAGTCATTGATTTTTCTTGGATCTCTATGAACATCCCGGCAGCGATCCTCGCATCCATCCCTTCCACGGTCTGGTGCGTATGATCGGAATTCACTCCGGCATAAACAATCTTCTGCAAGTCCAAGTCGAGCAGCTTTGGAACGTGCCCTTCTATGATCAGATCTGGATAACGAGAACGGATATGGGACAAAATCTGATTCGTTTTGCAATCCGGATCGGTTATGACCTCATAGTAATTCATGATCTCGCCAAGACATTTAATGTCTTCGGTTTCCATCAATTCATCTATATCATCTATTTCGATAGAACCGCCTGTTGTTTCCATCGATGTGGCAGGAACGGAACTCGGGATGGCATAAAACATATCCGCTACGCAATCTTTACTAGCTTTGATCATTTCCTTCACACCGGAAATTCCGAAAACATTGGCCATTTCATGCGGTTCCGGCACGATCGTCGTCACGCCATTCTTGATTAACCCGTAGGAAAAAGTCGCAGGCGTCACCATCGTACTTTCAATGTGGAGATGGATATCGATCAGGCCTGGAATCATATACTTACCCTGCCCATCGACGATTCGATCCGACTCGAAGGCATCCAATTCCCGGTCTCCGATATAATAGAACTTTCCATCCTTGATGGCAGCATTCCCTTTAATAAATCTTTTAAAATAGCTGTTAAACACGTTGATATCTCTTACAAGCATATCCATTCGCATAACTTACCCTCCTAAGCTAGTCAACAAGCACCATCTGGTTTTTCGGAATTTCAAGGATGATTTCCTGACCCGTCCGATAGGATTCCGCCATTTCCTTGTTCACGGTGAAATCCCCTATTGGAGTTTCAACGACATATTGATAGCTTCTTCCCAGATAGGTACTTACCTTAACCCGGCCAGATAAACTATTTTCCTGAACAGCTCCAATGTTATCTTTTTCCTTGATCAACAGATCGTCCGGCCTGATGGCGCCCACTTTTCCCGTTGCATTGGTCATCTGGGCATCCTTGTTCAGCACAAATGAGTATCCGGATTTGTTCAGTTCAATTTTACCGTCATGATCTGTCCGCTTATCGAACTCAATGAAGTTCTTGAAGCCGATGAAGTCTGCGACAAATCTGGTTTCAGGATATTTGTAAATGGTCGCAGGATCACTAAGCTGCTCGATGATCCCTTTATTCATGATCGCCACCTGGTCGGATATCGAGAAGCATTCTTCCTGGTCATGGGAAACATATACGGTTGTAATTCCCAGCTCTTGTTGGATACGGCGGATCTCGACCCTCATATTCACCCTTAAGTTTGCATCAAGATTACTCAATGGCTCGTCAAATAATAGGATGTCCGGTTCAATCACCAGCGCCCTTGCAATTGCAACCCGCTGCTTTTGGCCTCCGGAAAGCTCTTGGGGATATCTCTTTTCAAACCCTTTTAAATTAACGATCTCAAGCACATTCATTACTTTTTTTTCGATTTCACTTTTAGAAATCTTTCTGAGACGGAGACCGAATGCAATGTTATCGAATATCGACAAATGCGGAAATAATGCATAGTTTTGGAACACAAAGCCAAAATTCCGCTTGTTGACGGGCACTTTCGTATAGTCCTTTTCCTTGAATAAAAACTTTCCTTCGTTCGCCTGTAAAAACCCGGCAATTAACCTTAGAGTCGTCGTTTTCCCACAGCCGCTCGGGCCAAGAAGGGATACCAGTTTCCCTTTTTCAATCTCAAGATTGAAATCTTTTAATATATTCTGTTTGTTATATGCTACAGATATATCTTGTAAAGTGAATAAAGCCATCCATCATTACCTCCTTATCGTTTTGTGAAATAAGACAATCCCATGAGCCGTTCTACTATAAACATGAAGAAAGCCGTTATGAACATGAGTAATACGGAAATGGCCGAAATGGTAGGATCGAAGTAATTCTCTACATACGTCAGCATTTGAATCGGAAACGTGCTTACTCCAGGGCCTGTCATATAAACTGAAATGTCCACATTATTGAAGGATTCCAAGAAGGCGATCATGACTGCCGCAAGAATTCCTGATTTTATATTCGGAAGGACGACTGTAAAGAATGTGCCCAGTTTACTGGCGCCGAGACTCTCCGCCGCTTCTTCAATGGAAAAGTCAAAGTTTGATAAGCTTGAAGAAATCACGCGGATGATGAACGGCAGCATGATAACAGTATGTCCCACAAACAGTGCCGCATAAATCGGAAGCTGATAAGCCCCCACAATATAACGTAAAAACGCAAAGCCGAGCACAATTCCCGGTATTAATATGGGAGAAACGAAAAATGCATTAATCACGCTTTTCCCTTTGAAATCAAACCGGCTTAATGCATAGGCAGCCGGCACTCCCAGTAACAGTGCCAGAAGATTGCCTGCCAGTGAAACAAGGATGGACGTTTTAAAAGCGACCAAAAACATTTCCACATTAAAAATATTTTCATACCATCTTAAAGAAAACTCTTCTGGCGGGAACTTCAAAATATTTCCGCCTTCGAATGACGTAACGGATATGATAAGCAAAGGCCCTAGTAAAAAAAGGAACACCAGGAGAGTAAACAGGGCCAATCCTCGATTTTTTTCCTGCATACACCTCTACCCCTTTGGATTTAATTTTTTTGCCAAACCATTCATGATCGATATGATAAGGACTGTCACCGCAATCATGATGGTAGCAACAATCGATGCCACTTGCCATTCGTTCAATGTAATCGCGTTTTGATAAAGAAATGTTGAAATGACCCGTTGTTTCCCGCCTAATAAAGCAGGCGTTGTATAGGCCGTGAAGCTCCCTACAAAAACAAGGATGCTGCCAATGACCAAACCTGGGACCGAAAGCGGGATGACCACTTTTGAGAATACGGCCAACCTTGATGCTCCAAGGCTCTCCGCCGCTTTTAATAAGTCCGTTTCGATGTTCTCCATCACACCCACCAGCGTCACGATGATTAATGGCAGGAATAAATGGACCAATCCGATGATGATGGCCGTAGGCGTGTACAAAATATCAAGCGGCTTTTCAATCAAGCCCATGCCCATGAGCAATTTATTCACCACACCATTTTTACCGATGATCACCATCCAGCTGAATGAGCGGACCACAGGGCTTGTCAATAGCGGGAAGATCGTCAGCAAAAGCATGATGGCTTTTTTTCGTTGTTTCAGTTTTGAAATATAATAAGCAGCTGGAAATCCTAATAGAATGCAAATGATTGTCGTGAACAGACTCACCCTAAGTGTCGTCAGCAGAATTTCAATAAAGTATCGATCTTGGAAAAAATCAAGATACCCTTGTATGGAAAAGCCGCCGCTTTCATTAAAAAATGTCGTGCCAATCGTCATTAGGATTGGAATGATCATGAAAATCGTTAAAAATAGAACGCCTGGAAACAACAACAGGTATAGATAGCGTTTTTTCACCTCGGAACCCCCTGTTCGAATGATTTATGAATTGATTATGCGAATGAACAGGTCGAAAAACGCTTCCGCATCGACATCCAGACAAACATGCGCATTTGGCGGCTTCATCAGCCTATTTTGAAAGTCGCAAACCATCTGTCCGTCACAAAGCTCACTCTTTGTTTCAACATCCACATAATATTCTTCTCTGGTGACAAGATCTTCTTGCAAAGCAATGGCAACAGCCAATGGATCATGCATCGCACATGCCCATATACCGTTACGTTCAAAATACCTTTTCCGATAATCTGATGTACTTTCCCTTATATAGTCGGCAAGTTCAAGGTTTTGAATCAATTGGATATGCTCTTCACACAATAGAACCTTTCTCGTGACATCAAGACCAACTTGCGTGATGGACGTGAATCCTGCCTGTAAAACGATTTTGGCTGCTTCAGGATCGACATACGTGTTATATTCGGAGGTTGGCGTGACATTGCCGACACCTTGAACGACTCCGCCCATGAAAATGACTTCTTTAACGAGCTTGGTGATTTGCGGACATTTTTTCACCGCTAATGCCAAATTCGTAAGAGGTCCCGTCATGACAAGCGTCACTTCACCAGGAAAATTCAAAATGGAATTGATGATGAAATCAGAAGCAAATCCATCATCAGGCCGCTTTTTGACTGGCACATCCTTCAAGGCTCCGCCAATCCCGTCTTCGCCATGGACCCGGTGTTCAAAAAAGGGGCTCCTGATAATTGGGCTATCTGCCCCCTTTATGACTGAAATGTCCTGTTCACTCAATAAATCCAATATTTTGCATGTATTCAATGTGGCCGTATCAAGTGATACATTCCCGTTCACTGTCGTTACCGCCAATATGTCGAATTGACGGCTTTTCACAGCAAGGATGATCCCAATCGCATCATCTATTCCAGTATCCACATCAAGAATCATTTTTTTCTTCATCAAGCACACCTCGTTTCTTTCTTAGTGTGTAAGCTCACGGTTCCAACGATCGATCCATTGTTTAGAGTCTTCATTTACAAACTTCATGTCCAATACACGCAGGCTGTTAATGACGTCATCTCCATAGGTTAAGCCTTTCACTTCCGTTTCAGAGAGCTTGACTTCCGTATTGACAGGAGAATCTACTTTCGCTTTCGCTGATTTTTCCTGAACTTCCTTGCTTAAGATGTAATTCATGAATTCGCCGGCCAATTCTTTTTGATCGCTGGCTTTAACAATATTCACCGTATTCATCACTGCGTAGCCGCCTTCTTCAGGGGAAATGAACTTGGCATTGGGAACGGCTTCCTGTAAATCGCCAAAATACATTTCCATGATCGGGCCTGCAGCGATTTCCCCTTGTGAGAACATGTTGACGAACTCTGATGTTTGCCCATATTCCTTAACCGCATTCGGCATGATTTCTTTCATTTGATTGAAGGCTTTATCTTCATTGAACTCTTCACTTCCGCTAACTTTTGAAGCGGCATCCAAAAACATCGGTCCAGTTGTTGAAGTGATGGATGGGATCGTGATCTTCCCTGCCAAATCCTTGCTCCAAAGATCTTTCCAAGAGGTGATCGGTTTACTCACTTCATCGGGATTATAGGCAATGCCAAATTGTGCAATCGTATAGGCTGGTCCAAAGTCATCGCCATTCGGCGCTTTTGCTTTGTCGTATATCTTATCAATATTCGGAATTTTGCTATGGTCGACTTTTTCAAATAACCCTTCATCGATGCCCTGCTGTGCATAGTAGTCGGATAAATAGATAACATCCACATCGCTATTCGCTTGGCGTACTTTGTTCAATCGAACTGCATTATTTCCTGAATCAACAACAATCTTTACATTATGCTTCTTTTCAAATGGCTCATAAACTTCCGGACGGAAGAAATCATCGGCGAATCCCCAAGTGGAAACGACTAATTTGGCTGGTTTTTCCTTACCATCCTCTTTTGAAGAGCATGCAGCTAAAACTAATGTGAAAAGCGATAACATCATCAATATTTTTTTCATCATTCAAACCTCCAAAATTATATTGTTTAAATTTTCCTTTTTACTGATATAAATGTAAAAAAAGACAATCTTAAATAGAATAGAAATTCTACCCAAGATTGTCTTTTCTTTGTAAACAAAGATAAAACTTATCCTTTGGTTCTCCAGTGGCGTTCCCTCCAGATAAATCCGAAGTGAAATCCATTTATATGATTAGATGATTTTTTCCTTCAATACAATATTGGTGAATGCCAGCTGCGTCGCTGAGTCATAATCCCTCAGGACAGCCTCAATATCCCAATTCGTTTGCGTTTCCAGCTTTTGTTTCAGTTTCTTTTTATAAAGCAGGGACATATGGAAGTCAACCTCCTGCTTCAGGCTGGGAACTTCCCCTTCCAAAGCTTCAGAGCGCGGGGCACGTCGATGTTTGGCCTGGAATGTAATCACATTCTGCTCAACAGTGACCTTCAGCAGCGTCGTACCAAAGCCGAACAATTCCTTCGATACCTCATTATACATATGAGAAAGCACTTTCTTCGTTTCGTTAGAGTTTATCGGTAAGATGACTATCACCTGCCAAACTATCGTTTGAAGTAATTATATATACTTTTTCTTTATTGCACAAGATAATATTCGGATTTCACACAAAAAAAATGTTTTTTTTAATTAAATAGCACATTTACTCTCCAATACACGAATTATAAAAATAAGCATGTGGGAATTTCAATATACTTATATAACTTAATATCCAATCCAGCACTTCTATTAATGAAAACTTTTTCAGAGAAATAAGTGCAGGATTGAAAACAATTGATATAACCTTGCACCGTATTGAAAACGCTATCATATGGATTTAATATAGCTAGTATAGAGCGATCAAAAATAGAGAGTATCAAAGGCTCGTTAAATGAGGGAGGAATTATTATGAAGAAAGCTTTCGAGAAAGCGCAGCAGTTCGGTAAATCTTTTATGCTCCCGATTGCCGTTTTGCCAGCGGCCGGTTTATTGCTGGGAATTGGCGGTGCTCTTTCCAATCCAAATACAGTTGAGGCTTATCCCTTTTTAGACTTTGCTTGGCTGCAGGCCATTTTCACGATCATGAGTTCTGCAGGAAGCATCGTATTCGGCAACTTGCCGGTCATTTTTGCCGTAGGTGTTGCAGTAGGATTGGCACGTTCGGATAAAGGGACCGCAGCGCTGGCAGCCATGATTGGCTACTTCGTCATGAACAGTTCAATAAATGCACTGCTTCAAATAAACGGGGAACTTGCCAAAGAGAATTTGGCAGGTGCCGGACAGGGAATGGCGGTCGGGATCCAAACACTGGAGACCGGTGTGTTTGGCGGTATCGTAGTAGGTATCGTTGCCGCACTTTTACACAATAAATATAATAAAATTCAGCTTCCGCAAGTTTTAGGGTTTTTCGGTGGTTCCCGTTTCATTCCGATCATCGTTTCCTTCGCGTCCATCTTGGTTGGAGCCGTGCTTTTTATCGTGTGGCCTTATTTCCAGCTTTTCATAAACCAATTAGGTGCGCTGGTAACGAGCACAGGTACGATCGGGACTTTCTTTTACGGATTCATATTACGGATGCTCGGGCCTTTAGGGTTGCACCATATTTTCTAC
Source organism: Brevibacillus sp. JNUCC-41 (assembly GCF_014844095.1). Classification (NCBI taxonomy): domain Bacteria; kingdom Bacillati; phylum Bacillota; class Bacilli; order Caryophanales; family Bacillaceae; genus Peribacillus; species Peribacillus sp. JNUCC41. Next base: position 822,783 of record NZ_CP062163.1, read on the forward strand.
CTTCCCTTCTGGCAAACAGCTTTAGGCGGAACGATGGAGATAAAAGGGCAGATTGTAAGCGGGACCCAGAATATCTTCTTTGCGCAATTGGCCGATCCGACTACCGTCAAGTACTATGAGGGTGTTTCCCGGTTCATGTCCGGCCGGTTCATCACGATGATGTTTGGTTTACCCGGCGCTGCACTGGCCATTTATCACTGCGCTAAACCTAAAAATAAGAAAGTCGTGGCCGGCCTGCTTCTTTCAGCTGCCTTGACCTCTTTCTTAACAGGCATCACCGAACCGCTTGAATTCAGTTTCCTATTTGTCGCCCCGATCCTTTATGTTATTCATGCCTTGTTTGACGGACTTGCCTTCATGATGGCAGATATATTCAATATAACGATCGGTCAAACCTTTTCTGGAGGATTTATTGATTTTACTTTATTCGGGATACTCCAGGGTATCAGTAAAACAAACTGGATTTATGTACTGCTCGTCGGCATTCCATGGTTTTTCCTATACTACTTCACTTTTAAATTCTTGATCAGGAAGAAGAATTTGAAAGTGGTCGGCCGTGAAGATGATGAACAGGCCGCCGTTACACAAGTAGCCGCATCAGAGAGAACCCAAACCATCGTCAATGGTTTAGGCGGACAGGAAAATATCGATATAGTCGACTGCTGTGCAACCCGTCTGCGCGTCACTGTAAAGGATGAATCGTTGGTGAAAGAAGACGTCATTAAACAAACCGGTTCAAAAGGTGTCGTAAAAAAAGGAAATGGCATTCAAATAGTATACGGTCCCCAAGTGACGATCATCAAAAATGAAGTGGAAGAATACTTGGGTCATTAAGAACATAGATAACGATAAGGACGTGTTAAACATGCAACAGGTGCTGGATAAAATTCACAAAAGCTTAATTGTATCATGTCAAGCATTGGAGAATGAGCCGCTGCACAGCTCGTTTATTATGGGGCGCATGGCCATTGCTGCCAAGGAAGGCGGTGCGAAGTGTATTCGCGCAAACTCTGTAGCTGACATAATGGAAATCAAGAAAAATGTGGACCTTCCAGTCATAGGGATTATTAAACAGGTGTATGGACAAAACGATGTCTACATCACTCCCACCATGGCCGAAATTGATGCATTGATGGAAACCAAAGCGGAAATCATTGCCACGGATGCTACATCCCGGGTAAGACCGGACGGTAAGACGTTAAAGCAGTTTTATGGTGAAATAAGAGCAAAATATCCGGATGTTTTACTAATGGCGGATGTATCCACCATTGAGGAAGCTATATTCGCTGACGATCTAGGATTCGATATCGTAGCGCCCACTTTATACGGCTATACGGACGAAACGTTCGGCCAGAAAATATATCAGGATGACTATGCTGTGCTCAAAGAAATCGTAAAAGCAGTGAAAAAAGCGAAAGTGATCGCGGAAGGAAATGTCATAACACCGGAAATCGCCCGCTCTGTATTGGATATGAATGTCCATGCAGTAGTAGTGGGCGGTGCCATTACCAGACCGCAGCAAATCACTAAAAGATTCGTGGATGCCATCCAAGAATAAAACGCTGCACATAGTAATGAAAGACCCAGACTGGAAACAGTTTGGGTCTTTTTTACGATTCATGGATCATTCGGTTATTGACGTCCCTAATGGATACATTAAACTATGAATACATATAAGAAATTTGAAATGGGTGGTCAAATGGAATATCTCGCAGAAAACCTCATATATGGCATTGAGTGCAGCATGGACAAATTCACCAAAACCGAAGAAGAATTGGCCAATTACATTCTGCAGCGCCCTGAAGAAGTAAGTCAGTTAACCATTAGTCAAATAGCTAAAAAGCTTCATATTTCACCTGCAACCATTACACGTTTTTGCCAGAAATTAGCCTTTTCCGGGTTCAATGAGTTCAAGCATGAGTTAAAAAGGTTCGTGGATCTCCGCAATACACCGAAAAATATGAAGAACATCAAGCAGGTGGATTATTTCGCTAAACTGTATCAAGATCACTTAGGTATCATTGATAATACCTTTCATATAACCACATATGACGATATCCAAAAAGCTGTATCTTACCTTACACAGGCAAATAAGATTCATGTTTATGGAATAGGGAGTTCAGGTATAGCGGCCCAGGAGTTCAAGTCCAAGTTTTTCCGTATCGGCTTAACTGTTGAAGCCATTACAGATCCCCATCAGTCAATGATGGATGCAGCTTTAAGTAACGAGAATAGCGTCGTCATCGGCATTTCCATTTCCGGAACAACGAAAGAAGTGATTTCTGCAGTTAAAATTGCAAAGAAGCAAGGCTCACGCATCTTGATCTTTACTGGAGATAAGAAGTCCGAGCTCTCACAGCTTGGCGATATATCGCTATTGGTCACGAGCAAGAACAGCATGCATATGGGGCAAAACATTTCTCCATTGCTTCCGCTGCTATTACTTTTTGATTTAATATATACAGAGTTGGTCGCTAAAGATTATAAAAAAAGGATAAGCATCCGGGAAAAGACTTTAAAGGTATTGACCGAGAACAACTGACTGTTTAAAAAAGTGCATTACTTACCAATGCACGAATCATATAAAAAACTGCATCCCAATTGCTTGGATGTTACTAGCATTGGGATGCAGTCCACTTTATATATTCCTTTTAAACTAAATTCCTTATGACTGGCATGGAACGCTCTTGGAGCCTCTCGGAAAGAAGACTATACGCAACTACTTTATTCTTGTACTGTTTGACTACATCCACATGGTCGTCGTAAATGTACACAAATAATCGAACATCGTTTTTTCCTCTTTTAGTATCAATCATTATTGGAATCCCACTGTTTTCTGGATGTAAAAACAATTGCTCGTTCCCTGGGAATATATGATTCTTTTTCAAGAACTTAGCTTCGTTAAAATAATTAATGACTTGAACTTTGTCTTCACCTTCCAAACGATTTCCATCATAGGTTACGATTGCATTCGCGCCACTAATTTCCGAATGTATTTTAAATTTACTCAGAATCCAATTCACTGCATCGGTTGGTAGGCAGGTAACTAATAATTTAAGCAAACCTAAGATAATAGTCAAAACCAATACAGGCACTGTCATATTTCATCATCTCCGCTACGTTATAATTTAAGGCTGTTTTCGCATACTTTGTTGCTATTTACCAAGTAAAGCGGTGTGGTTGATTACCCCTTCAGATGCTCGCTTTCCGCGGGGCGGGCGGTGAGCCTCCTCGGCGTAAACGCCTGTGGGGTCGCACCTGCCCCGCTGCTCCCGCAGGTCCAATCAACCTTAAATAGTCTCGTTTTAAAAACAACAATCTTAACGAAAAGAGCCTAATTTAAAGTTTAATTGAAAGAGGCGGTCAGTTTTTCTTTGAAGTGACCGTTCTAATTTCACCCAGCTTGCAATGGTGATTTTTTCACGAATCAATCAGTATTCTTTTCGTTCACATTTCCGCCACATATGTGAACAAATTCACAATCCCCCACAAATAGAGTATGTCTTGTACAAAACATGATCTGTTTACAATTAAGCCTTTATTTCTATCCATTTTGATATGCTATTATAATAATCATTCACGTGATATCTTAGGCTAACTTTATTACGAAGTAGACGATGCCCACAGTTAAAATTAGGGCAAGACCTATATAAATATAACTAAGGTTCAACAAATTCCCTCTCGTTGCTGCGGAATAATCACTATCACTCTTCCCCGCTAGCGAAAGGGTCCCAACCAGGGCAACCAAACTAATGGCTACTACTAATATTATACTTATCGTCATGATCCAATGCCTCCCCGTATTATTATCCATTTCCTTGACCGATTCTCATCGTATATCGTAGTGAAACTACACAAAAAATCGTTCCTGATTGGCAGGTCGATCGCTCATCGTAAATATATTAGAAAACCCTACTTCTCTATAATAAAAGAACAACCAATTTTAGGACCATCCAATTAAGTGAAATTTCCACCATCCACTTGCTGAATTCTTCCGTTCATATACATAGAAAGGTGCAAAGACTATTGTTTTAGAGATGAGGATGCTTTCTAAACATGATTCTATTCCAAGACTTTAGGCAAAAGGGTTCGATCTAAAAGGTAAAACAAAGTTGATTGGAGAGAAAGGCGCGAGACTCCTGCGGGAAAAGCGCGTCTAGGGGAGACCCCGCAGGCGCGAAGCGTCGAGGAGGCTCCCGGACTGCCCGCGGAAAGCGAGTGCCTGGAGCGGAAATCAACATCTAAGTTGTACAAGCCATAAAAAGACTGTAGACAAAAGAAGCTCTTTCTTACTGATAAAACAAAGTTGATTGGAGAGAAAGGCGCGAGACTCCTGCGGGAAAAGCGCGTCTAGGGGAGACCCCGCAGGCGCGAAGCGTCGAGGAGGCTCCCGGACCGCCCGCGGAAAGCGAGTGCCTGGAGCGGAAATCAACGTTCAATTGTACAAGCTATAAAGTTAGTAGATAAAAGGGGTTGGAAAATATCTCTTTCATCAATGATGGTTCCGAACAAAGCAACACCTCCAAATCTCAGGTAGGTTTTCACCAAAATTTTATAGCAGAAGTTGATTGGAACGGAAGGCGCGAGACTCCTGCGGGAAAGCGTGGCCAAGGGAGACCCCGCAGGCGCGAAACGTCGAGGAGGCTCCCGGACCGCCCGCCGAAAGCGAGTGCCTGAAGCGGAAATCAACGTTCAATTGTCCAAGCCATAAAAAGACTGTAGACAAACTCATTGAAATCGAGTTTGTCTACAGTCTGAGAAGACCCTTATAAACTTTTTACAGCCTCTGCAAACCTTTTGATGCCTTCATGAATGGAAGCCTCATTTTCCCTTGCAAAAGTAAAGCGTACATATTCCTTATTTGTACCTAATGTTGAACCAGGAACGTATATAACTCCTCTTTTGATAGATTCCTCCAGTAACTTTATTTCGTTCAAAGGCACCTTCAGCTTACACCACAAATGAATTCCACCATTTGGCGAAAAATACTCGACTTCTTTATGCAGGAATTCGTCAAGACTCGAAACTATTGCATCCCTTCTTTTTTCTAGCTGCTCTCTTAAATAAGTAATATGGGCAGGAAAATACTCTGAATCCAAAAAATCATTTGCTATCCATTGAGTGAAGGAGCCATGGCCGAAGTCAACCTGCTGCTTAGCATCAGACAGTCTCTCTATAACTGGTTTCGGTCCTATTATCCAGCCAATTCTTAAGCCAGAAGCAACAATTTTTGACAGAGAGCTTATATATAAAACATTTCCGTTGTTGTCCATCGATTTAAGAGTAGAGATTTTTTCCCCAGAAAAGGAAGTTAAACTATAAGGATCGTCTTCTACAACCGGTATTCCATATTCGGATGAAATCTCTAGAATCCTTTTACGTCGGTTGATATGAAGTACAGTTCCTGTTGGGTTTTGAAAAACAGGGTTCAAAAATATCATCCTGATTCGATGTTTTTTATGTAGTGCTAGTAAATCCTCTGGGTTGATGCCATCCTTATCAACTGGTAAAAGAAAAGTCCTTAGTCCTGCGGATTGAAAAATGGGAAGGTTGTAACCGTATGATGGATCTTCCAATGCAACGGCATCGCCTGGCTTTAGCAAGCATTGGACAACGAGATGTATGGCTTGCTGTGCACCAGAGGTAATGAGTATGGAAGATGGATGAGTATCAATTTTTCTATACTGTTTTACATGATTAGTAATTGTGCCCCTTAAAACTGCATTGCCCTGGGGGTGATCATAACCTAAACTTCCAATAAAGGACCTATTCGAAATGATTTCACGTAAGGATTGGACCGGAAATAAGTCTTCTGATACCTCCCCACTAGCTAAGTTTATTAGATTATTTCCTTCCGTTTCTTTACGTATTCTTTGGGTTACCGGCAAATTGGGTAAAAATGAACCAGCTTCGATGTATCTATTCCAACTAGGCATACGTTTTCTGTTGATTCCCCATATATCCTTGCTGATCATCGTTCCGCTTCCTTTTTTTCGTTCAACTAACCCATTTGCTTCCAATTCATCATAAGCTGCTACAACTGTACTTCTGTTTACCCCCAGTTCATGTGCCAAGAAGCGCTCAGAAGGTAACGGCTTATCTAGTAAAAATGTTCCATCAGCAATACCACTCTCAATATAACCAGCTATTTGTTTATATAAAGGCTTCTTGGATTTTCTATCCGTTCTCCATTCCATAAGCTACATCCTTTAAATTGGTTTTGTTAAAAGCGTTCCAAATTATTGGCTTTTTTATCTACTTATTCATTCCCTTAAATGATAAAACCTTTTATATCAGTATAATCCTCGGCCGGGATTATTGCACTCTTAGGTTGGAAGCTATACCGTTTTTCAAGCTCCAGTTTTTTATTAAGGCTGTTTCCGCATACTTTGTTGCCATTTTCCAAGTAATGGGTGTGGTTGATTTCCCCTCCAGATGCTCGCTTTCCGCGGGGCGGGCGGTGAGCCTCCTCGGCGTAAACGCCTGTCCCGCTGCTCCCGCAGGAGTCTCGCACTTGCGCTCCAATCAACCTTAAATCGTTTCGTTTTAGAAACAACAATCTTAAATCGTTTCGTTTTAGAAACAACAATCTTTACGAAAAGAGCCTTTATTAATAATTGGATTTTCCTCATTGAATAGAAACGGCCTTCATTCTTTAAAAGGAATGAAGGCTATCGTTACATTTTTAACTATGCAAACTTCCCTTCAGCCAGGGACGATTCCGATAATGGCCGATCGGGATTTGGATCAGGCTCGTTTTCCCTTGAGGACCACCACCGATCTTGTAAAGTTCATCACACATTTCCACATCAAAGCCGAGCAGCGGGTGCCCGTTCATTCCGAGGGCTGACGAAGCTAGCAGTAATTTCTGAACGAGCATCCCCGCCTCCATTTGCTGGATGCGGTATCCTCTATATCCAAGTTGCGTTTTGGAATGCTCCCGCTCGCCAACTACATGTATGCAGATTGGCACTTGCTGAAAATTCATGATATCGAGGGACATTCCGTATTGCAATCGGAGCCGCTGATCTCCCGATTGTATCTGTTGCAATGTATGTGTCGTGCTGTCGTAATGGTATGCACCATCTTGTATGTCTTCCACATTATACAAACAAGCATATAATGAAACGCGATGTTCATCGTTCCCGTTTTTTCCATCCAAGTCATTTCGATAGGAGAACGAAGCGGTTGCCTCCTGCAGGAGAGAAGCCAGCTGCCATTGACTGACTTTCCCGAGTGCGAAGTCCATTTCAGGTGAAAACCGCTTCCGGCAAACTGATGCCAAGTCATAGGACAGCCGCTTCACGATAGGAAGGGCTACAATATGTCCTTCGGATTTCGTCCCATTCTTCGTACTGATCCTCCGGAATGATTGGGTGGATTCGATCATGGATGCTGCATTCAGTTTAGTCAGCATAGGAAATTCCCTGATTCTTTGGGACCGAACATAGTGTTCCGGCTGAATGCCCGTCAATTCCGGCAATAATTCTGTCGAAGTGACAGGTCCATTACTATTACTTTCATCAGTACACCAAAATGCGGGGTCTGCCGATAAGGGGATCATCGCATATGTGCTCTCTTCCTCATCGGAAAGCCCGAGAAGATGATTGATGGCTCGATCAAGGAACTGGAAGCACACCCCAGCGGCGATTCCAAACCGTTTCGCCACTTCGAGCAACTGTCCAAGAAGCACGCCTGCATCCAGACCTTGCAGACGATATGAAAAGTTATTATATTTGTAGAAGTTTTTCCAAAACATCGTCGATACAAAAACCGTGCCAAAGCATGCGGACATATCAAAGTTTTCACCAAGGGCTTTTGTTATATATGAATCAAAATTCCCTTCCCGCAGCAATACCAGCCGGTGGTGTGCCGCATCATAATGGTATACACCAGCAGGTAATCCCTCCATCTTCAAGTACACGTACAATTCGCTTGGATACAAAGCTCCCCCTGATGGCGGAAAACGCCGGAATGACTGCATGAGGTCCGCAGATTCCGAGGAGCTCGATACCTGACTGACTTGGGTCAGGCCATATGCATACCAGAGGAAATGACCGATTCCTTTAAGGTCCTGTTTTGAAGGCCCGCTGCAACCCTCCAGCGTCAGCGGCACCTCCAGTGATAGCGGAAAAACAGGCAAGTCACGGTAAAGCTTATACGTCAGCGGTGCATCCTCCCAATCCACTTCCCAATCCGGCGGACTTGCCTTTTCGATATCAAAATGCAAATTGTACAAAAATGCTTCTAGACTCATCCTCCAACCTCCTAAATCACCGCTTATGGAAAAGGATGCGGATGCGGATTAAGCTGTTCGAATTCAAGCCGCCGTTCAGCATATCCAAGTTCCATCGGAACCCTCAGTATTCTCTCAAGCCCCGTTATGCGGGTAAGATGATGGCCGAATGTCATCGGCAGCATCCCCGGTATCAGCACTTTCACGCAATGTAATCCATTTCGTGCAATTTCCGGTGTCGTCTGATCCACCACAATCACCTCGAGTTGCAATCGGCGAAACTCCTGAAGGATTTCCTGCAAGTCTTCCGTCAAGTCCGGATGGTTCACCTTTTCCCCGTATTCTTCAGCGAATGTTCGCATCGGGCGGTCATCATCAAGCAAAAACTGCAGTCGCTCTTCGGCTTGCGGTAAACCGTACAGCATGCCATGATCATCCATTTTCCTTACCAGTGAAGAATCATGCAGCATTTTCTCAACCTCATCCAGATTCTCTTCCAAATTATCGTCAAGTGTCAGCATCATGCCAGCCAACTCGAAGACCGCGCTTTTCACGGCCCGGATCGGGTCCAGATGGGCCCCTGCCGCACATATGATATTCAATCCTTTTTGTTTCCTGTTTTTAGCCAACGCCCATACGCTCGGGATACCATGTTCCATGGTCGAATTAAACAAATGGATATCATACCCCGCTGCCGCCCTCGCCCTGTCAATCATCAACTCCAGTTCTTTATCATTTGCAGAATAAGGGTCAAGACGTGTGAGTGGCAGCTGCGCATACCAGGTCAGAAGAAACGAATCACGTTCGACCACTTCCATGATGCCGTAGAAAATGGCCTCCTCCAAGCTTCCCCCTAAAGCACAGCCATTAGAAGTTTCATAGACAAACCCATGACCGCAGCCCAAGCTGTAATAGGAAAGCAATTCCGGGACCAAGATCGGCCGCTCTTGCAAAAATGAGTGGCCCCATACCCAATCTATCGATCGGTCAGGATTAAACGGTTGAAACGGGAAATCCCGCTGTGCATAATTTTCCTTCGAGTGTACCCCTATCCTGATCGGATCGAGCGCAAAATCCTTAAGGTTGTTGTAACTGTCATGTATGACTGTCCGTTTACCGCGGGGCTCCATACCGCAATATCTTTCCAATCCCTCCAATATGGCCGTCATCTCACTGGCCGCATATGAGAGAGTACGGCCTGCCGCCCCCTCATCTCCTATGAATAAAGGCAAATTAACACTTACATCGGCAAATGGCGGCACAAGGTCGATCATTTTATTATTCAAGAAACCTGTGCGATGGTCCAAGTAATCCTTGGCCAGAACTTCATTCAGGTCTTCCATTGAACGGGTACGGTAACTGTCGGGACCGATTTTCGGACTTGGCTGTAACGTAATCCTGGCACGCTCCTTCGAGTCATCAGGTAATGTTGAGCAAACCAGACACAATGGATCTGGTAAAAATGAGTGCCACGAGCCATTCAGCGTTTTCAAGTTGATGATTGATACACGCCCTTCCGAACAGGCGCGTTCTCCTTTCATCGCCTTCCTTACCTCTGCACAAATCAAGTGGGCCATCTGTAAAAGGCCTGTGCGTGATGCAGCCGCATCACGATCCATCCCCCCATTTTCCTCCAGCTGTTTGCGGATTTCCCACATTTCTTTTCGATCACGCCCAGCCATGAGATGCCTTTGGTCCGCACATTGTGAGCAGCCAGGAACATCCGGGCGCACCAACGGACCTATCACTCCCTCTCCAAATGAAACGAACCCCCGCAGCCATGGAACGCCCGCTTGCCTTATCACCTCTTCCGCCTTTAAATGGACAGCTGGATTCCAGGCATCTTGCAGCAGAAGGACCATAGCCGTCTTTTGCGGTATTCCTGCCTCGAAATCGGTTTGGCGATTCACCTGATATTGGCCGGACAGGTCCCCCTGAACATGGTCGGCCAGCACTCCTTCCCCGACAACCAATACGTCAGTTTTCACCCTGATTCCTCCTCTCGCAAAAGCACCCCAAACACTCCTGCCATTTCTTCCTTCAAGAAAGTTTCCAACTCTAATTCAAATACGAATATTCGCTTCTTATTCTTCTTCAAGACTTGAATGGCGGACTTTAATATCTCGGAATTCCCCGTCACCCCGCACGAAGGAATCACAAGATTCAAGGACTTTTCTTCCTTAAGAACAGGCGATGCCACTAAATCTGGAGCTGTAAGGCAAACAGTCTGGTTTTGGACTTTCATGACGGCCTTTTGCAACGCGTTCCGTAATGCGATCGTTACATTCAAACCGACAGCTCCGGACCAGCCGTCGCTCGTTCCTGCCCAAACTACCGGGAAACCTGACACTTCCTCACCCAACGCGATGATCGGTTCTCCTTGCAGACGGGTCAGCGCTTGTAGATAATACCTGCAGCGTTCATCTTCCACTTGAGCCAATTGCACCGACACGAGTTTCTCCTGGTTGAAACGCTTATTGTCAAGCTCCTTATCCAAATAGCTTTGCAGCCCACGGCATACACATTCAGCAAATGTTTCCCCTGCTCCGATACCGACGACCGACTCCTTTATATCTTCTGCCCCCTGAAGCGGTGTAAGAGTCGGAATGAGCTGGCTGAGTGTTCGGGATACATATGCTTCAACTCCTGAAAAACCGCATTCCCTTCTCGCTTCCTCATGCGTCAGATCTGAACGGATGATTTCGGGCAGCAGTTCGGCCGGACCGGACGACAGCGGATCAACAACCTGAACTCGGCATTGGGCCAACGGCAGCTGTTTTAAATCTCCCTCATCCCAACGATGAAAGATCCCGGATTCCGAGGATGTCAATCGGCTGAAATACATAAACACCTTACCCGGCTTACTCGGTTCCGATTTCTGTTCGAGCCGCTGATCAAAATCTTCAATCCATGCAGCAGTCCCCTTTCCCGTCACTCCCGGGTGGGGAATGAATGGATGCCATTTTCCCTCCATTGTATCCATATCCAACAGATAAAAATGATTGGCTTGTTCTCCTGTCGTAACGCCTGTAGCCTCTTTAAACCATTCGAATACCATTATATTGGCCAACATCGCTCCGGCTGTCGCGGAAAAGGAAGATGGTGCCTGATTCTTTTCCAGCTCAGCTTGATGTAAACGATGCCAGGCTGACTCCCAACACCCCTTGGAATCCGGATGGACAAGCGGACCAGCCATGCCTACTTGATTGATGATCAATGCAGGAAACAGGATCTTTTTCCCTTGCCTGCAAACCGAATGAAGTTCTCTTAACTCCTCTATATCACCCTCTTGTGACACATATAAAATTGTGTCAAAAGGCTGCACGATTTCCTGCCATTCAATCTCTTCTCCCTTTTCAAGCACGACCTCCCCTATGGAAACCTCGTCGTCCGTCTTACGCGCATGCGCCACGATTTCATTCAATCTTTTTCTATTGGTCGGTACCGTGTCCGTAATGAAGATTTGGAATGCGGGCAATCCGGATTCCAACAGCGAGGACACCAATGAAAGGAACAATGGTCCAGAGCCTATGGCCAACGCCTTTTTATTTCGATAAGTTTCAAAACGGTAAGCCCCGGAATCGCCGCAGCTTTCCAGGAACTCGATTTGTGAAGCATACCTTTCAAGTACTTGATTCCTCAATTGATGGGGACTGTCCTGACTTACATCCCGTACAAACCCATTGCCGTACAAAACCTCGGCAATTTCCATCACCCTGTTCCGGTATGGGCCAGGCAATCCATCCGTCAACTCGCTCAATGTATGGTTTCCGTTGAACATCGGTAATAGCTTTTCAATCCACTGGACGATCGAGCCGCCCTCCATACGGAACGAACTTATGTTATTCCTGAAATACACACCTCTATTCGGTTCCGGAAGAAAAAACGTATCTCTCTTCACTTTCAAACGCATAGAAGGGGTCAAATTCATCATTCCGCTCCTCCTAACCCGATGCATTTTAAGTACTGCTATTAGCACAGCACTTCACTTTAATCCTATGTACAACAATTTGTCCCTTATGTCTAATACAATAAAGAAAAGTCCCTGTACATGCAGGGACTTCCTTTAGAAAATCTGGATACTTAACCGCCGCAACGTCCGCAACGTCCGCCGCAACCTCCGCAGCGTCCGCAACCTCCGCAACGGAACCCACAACCTCCGCAACGACCGAACCCACAGCCCCCAATAAAGCAACCAAGGCAACCAAAACAACCAAAACCGAAACCAATGAGTCGGGAATCGTCAGCAGAATATCCTGGCTGGTACTGGCTTTGATCCCAAGGAACTGGCTGAGTCACCTGGAAATCATCGACATACAGGTTTTGCAATTGATTTTGAAATTCATACATATTATATAACCTCCGTTTATTATTTATAAGGTAGTGCTTAGAACAGGAAATCTGAACGAAATGGTCAGGGAATTGATACCACGTCAAATACTTCCTCCAACAAAATATGTCAGGGGAGTGGGTATTGCCACTGATTATAGCGCCTAATTTCAGCAATGACCGTTTATGATGAATACCTGGACGATCACTGAAAAAAAAAGAAAACCAGAAGGTTAACATCCTTCCGGTTTTCTTGTTTTCCTTATTTCAATCTTTTATGTATAGCCATTACTTTCGAAGTCATCTTAGTTCTGCAGCTGTTCATAACGATTCCAGTTCACCGATTTTTCCAGCACGATTGATATCAATACGCCCATTATGAGCCCATTCGTCAAAAATGGCTGTAAAAGCGTGGGAACATTCGAAAATGCATTTGGCAGGATGTTCATCAAGCTCACTCCAATCAATACTGGTACGGCAAGCCTGAATATCGTGTCTGAAGTGAAATGCTGGCCCTTGACGCTATTGAAAGCCGTACCGAACAGCTGAAGGTAAGCAACGAACAATACTGCATTCCCGACTGTTATCGGCATGGTGGCCAGGAAAGCGATGAAAGGAGGAATGAGCCCAATTATGGTCAATAACATGCCTCCAAGCAAGAAAGGCCTCCGCTCATAGATTTGAGTGCTCTGCAAAAATCCGATGGATGAAGTAAAAGGTGTATACGGAACAAGTCCAAGCAACGGAGCGAAAATGGTAAAACCGCCAGTCATGAATAAAGAATTTCGATACTGCTTGTGTTCAGCTTCATCACCGATTAATTCCGATGCGGCTTGAATGGAAGCGAACGTGTTACACAAATTCAGTAATCCTGCAAAAAAGGAAATCGCTATGATCCCGAATTCCAGGTTTGGAGCACCTAATGGGAAAAATGAAAAAGCGGCACCCGTCGATCCCATTTCTCCCCCCGCCTCCGGAAATAGCAGCTCGTAAAAAATCCATCCCACCATAATCCCGATCAATATGGAGAAATTGCTTATGGTCCTTGGTCCTTTTATCTTTAATATACTTACTAAAAGTACAATCCCCACTGATAGGAAACTGACCGGGATGTTAATTTCCCCATTCTCCGTAATCCCCAGCATCCCCTTGAAAAAGACAAAGATGAGCTGGAACGTCAGAAGGAATAAATAAACCGTCATGACCATGGGGGTGAAAATCTTCTGGACAAAAGAAATCAGGTTGAAGGCAGCAATAATGATGGTCACGACACCAGCAGCAATGAGGCCAGTAGCAATTCCCCCTCCTATCTCAGCATAACCGAGCCCTATGGATGGTGCTGATAACCCTAAATTCAGCATCACTCCCCACAATAGACCGGAGTGACCTTCCATAAGTGGATACTTATGCCCCTTCCACCCCTGAAACACACAAGCGATACCGGTGAAAATGAGCGAGCTTCTCATGGTCATTTCCGTAACATCGGGAGGAAGATCAAAAGCTGCGCCAATCGATATGGGCACTACTACCGTATTTGCAAAAATAAAAAACAACCATTGAAAAGAAGAAAATAGAGTCACAGAAGAACTCCAACTTTTCATAGATTCCATCTCCTTTGAACATGATACTTTTGAAGCTCATGGTGAATTTCAATTGCCCTTCCATTAAAAAAGGCGATAAGACAGCACCATGCTAATAAACGCGGTCCCCGGACGGGGCATGCGATATGATAACGTTACCATTAATAGTAACAAAGACTGCGGCTCCCAGCTAATTTGTTGGCTTGACTAAGGCTGCAAGGCAAATGGACAGGGATAAGCGAGTCTGCTTAAAATATATTTGTGAATAACGACAATGACACGGAACGGAGTCCTTAACCAATATAGAAAAAAATCACTTCCACAGCATATAACATAAGTAAGTAAAAGTACATGGAAGCGGAAGCCGTTCCATAACAAAATGAAAAAGGAAATCCGGAAGTATCCGGAAATCCTTTTTGGTTTAGTCTTACCGTTCAATTGACTGCTTTTGTTTAGACAGTGAACCGGAAACCAAGTTTCCTTTGTAAATGACTGCTTTACGTTCAGAACGCCTGGCAACTGCCTCTGCAGAACAGCTTGCGTCAATTAACACCAGACTTGCGGCATCTCCCGCTTTCGGCCATACCTGGTTACCCTTTTCGTCCAATGGGGTCTTTCCGCCGGTTATATACCCGAGTGTCCGGGAAAGTGAAACTTCATCGATCCATTTGAAACGTTCTGCGAGCCTTCCTGCTCTCTCCAAGATGTCACCATTCCCAAGAGGGGACCATACATCAAAGATATTATCATTTCCTACTGATACTTCAACCCCTCTTTCATGTAATAAATCAACAGGGGGCATCTGCCTGTTAATAGGGACACTGGTGACAATGGAAATCCCCGCAGCCCTAAGAATGTCAGCCAAATCATAGGCTTCTTCCTTGGATACGTCCCCGATACCGAAAGCATGGCTTACTGCTACCCTGCCTTCCCAGCCCGCCTGTTTGGTCAGAGCTGCCAAGCGTTTCATGGTGAACGTGCCCAGATGGCCTGGATCATGCAAATGCAAGTCCACATCAGCGTTCGCTTCCACTGCTAAATCCATCAATTGAACCAGCGATGCTTCAATATTGTTATCGACTGTTGCTGGATCGACCGCCCCGACGATTCCTGCCCCGTTTCGCAATGCCTCCCTGACAAGTTGGACTGAACCGGACCGCAACAATCCGTGCTGCGCAAATGCGACTATTTCTGAACTGATTCTATTAGAATAGCCAGCAAGCGCCTGCTGCACTTGCTCTAAGTTTTGCAATCCCACTTCAGGATAAATATCAACATGGGTCCGTATATGTGCAGAGCCGGAAGCTAAAAGGATTTCCAGTAAAGATTCTGCACGTTTACATGTGCTTGTTGCAACGGAAGGCAGAACCCGCTTCTCATTTTCAAAGCGTTCAATGACACTTGAAGAAGGAGTGCACGCTCTCCAAACATCCCCCATCAGTGTCTTATCAAGATGAACATGCTTTTCGATGAAGGATGGTAACGCCAGCAGCCCTTTTGCATCCTCCACCGCTAAATCATCATGTATGGCTTCCCCATCTTTGACAATCTTCGCAATCCTTCCATCCTCCATCAACAGATGAAATAGCCCGGTCATCGTTCCTGTAACTCTTTCATTCTCTTTCTTGAAACCACATTCCAAACGAACATTCTTTAACCAATAGATTGTATTCATGATCTTCATCCCTTCTTGAAATAGACCTTCAATTCGACTTCAAGGCAGATTCGCGATCGAGTCCGCCGTAAACCAGATTTCCATTGACCATAACCGCAGCACGCTTCGATCTCCTGGCAACTGCCTCGGCAGAACAAGATGCATCCACAAAAACCATACTAGCGTCATTTCCCACATTCGGCCATAAACGATTTCCTTCAGGGTCCAGTGTCTTGATCCCTCCCGTAATGAATTGGAGCGATTGGGACAATGCATACTCTTCCTTCCAGTTGTACCTCTCGGCCAATCTGCCTGCCTTTTCCAGCATATCCCCTGTGCCAAACGGGGACCAGGAGTCATAAAAGCCATCGCATCCGAGGGCAACATGGACACCTTTTTCATGCAGTGAATCAATCGGGGGAATGACCCTGTTGATCGGAACTGTAGACATGATGGATACCCCCAGTTTTGATAATTCACTGGCCAGTTCATTTGATTCTCCTATTGAAACATCACCAAGTGCAAAAGCATGACTGATGGCCGCTCTATTTTTCCACCCTGCTTCATCGATCAAAGAAGCGAGTTTCTTGATCGTATATAAACCTAGATGACCGGGATCATGAATATGAATATCAATGTCCGCATCAAATTCAACGGCCAAATCGACCATTTCATATAGGGAAGCTTCTATATTATTATCCACGCCGCCAGGATCCAGGCCGCCCACCAAAGACGCCCCTTCTTTCATCGCTTGTCTCATCAACCCTTTTGAATTCGTTCTTAGCAGTCCATGCTGAGGTAAAGCCACGATCTCGTATGTCATTTTCCCTTTGAAACGATATAATGCACTTTGAATCTCTTCCAAGTTCTTCATACCGATGTATGGATCGATGTTAACATGCGTCCTTACATGCGTCGCCCCGCCGCTTAACAATAGTTGAAGCATCCGTTCAGCCCGGAGCCGACCGGTTTCAGCCAGTTCAGCAAGCTCTTTTGCTTCTAACTTTAAGCGTTCAATTAAATTCGGAACCGGAATGCATGATTTCCATGGCAGTCCTAAATAAGTCTTGTCAAGATGATTATGCATCTCCTTGAAAGAAGGAAGTGCAAGCAGCTTTCCCGCGTCGTGAACAGGATCATCCGTTTTCAAAGGCATACTTGAAGCCAATTGCAATTCCATTATGACCCCATTTTTTATATACATGTTATATGCAGCTGTCTTCGTCCGGTCAATCCGTCCATTCTCAAAAACAAATCCACTATCAAGTGTAACGTTTGTAAGCCAGTATGCTTCATTCATCAAATCACTCTCTTTAATAGAAGATTAAACACCTGTCGTCTCGAAAGATGAAATAGATCCGCTAACAACCTTGCCTCTGAAGATGACAGCGGCACGCTTTGCCCTTCTAGCCACCGCTTCCGCAGAACAGCTGGCTTCAAGCAACACGATATTCGCCTCATCCCCGACATTAGGCCACGCCTTGATCCCGTCCTGGTTTAATGGGGTCTTCCCTCCTGTTATGAATTGCAGGCTTTGCGCTAAGGAACGTTCTTCAATCATGCGAAACCTCTCGGCAAGGCGACCGGCCTTTTCCAGATTGTCCCCGATGCCAAAGGGTGTCCAATGATCAGTGAGGCTGTCATTACCCAATTCGACTTTCACCCCTTTTTCATGAAGAAGGGGGATGGGAATCGTTCTGAAGATCGGCACTGTGGATGTAATCGATATTCCTGTTTCCGAAAACCTTTCGGCTATGCCCGTTGCCTCCGGGACTGAAAGATCTGCCAACCCGCTTGCGTGGCTAACCGTGACCCTTCCTTGCCAGCCTGCATCTTCCGTCAGTGAAGCGAGGCGCTGCATGGTGAAGAGTCCAAGGTGATCCGGATCATGTAAATGGACATCGATATCGGAATTGTGTTCGACCGCGATATCCATGATTGTTTCAAGTGATCGCTCTATGTTTTCATCAATGGTGGCGGGATCGACGCCGCCTACCAGATTCGCGCCATTCTTCATGGCCTCCCTTATCAAACCGACGGAATTGCTGCGTAATAGTCCATGCTGTGGGAATGCGACGATTTCATACGTCAATTTATCCTTATATCCTTCCAGTGCCTGAATGGTGGCCTCCAAGTTTTTCAGACCAATGACGGGGTCAATGTTGCAATGTGTGCGTATATGGGTAGAGCCGAAGTCCAATAATAAATCCAGCATTTTTTCCGCTCTTGCTTTAGCGGTAGGCAATAATTCCGGCAGTAGGGCCTGCTCTTCTTCTATCCGGGTTTTCACGCCATTAATGGCAGGCATGCAAGCCTTCCACGGACCGCCATAGTAGGTTTTATCAATGTGGATATGCATTTCCTTAAACGAGGGGACCATCAGGAGACCGCGAACATCATGCTGTGGGTCCTGATCCGTTATCGATTCCTTTGCCAATAGAATCGAGGATATTTTTCCATTTTCAATCTTGATGTGGTAATTTCCGGTTTCAGTGCCGGTGATCGTTTCATTTTCATTATAAGTAAACCCATTTTCCAAGCGTACATTCGTCAGCCAATACGATTGAGACATTAAACTCACCCTTCCACTCCAGATTGAATATGCATCACTTTCATTATAGTTCTAAAAATCAACAAATCATTTCAGAATTTTTACTCGTTTTTATGTTATTTTTACTTATTGCGCCAAAGAAAGAGATTCACCCTAAAATGGATGAACCCCTTTCGTCTTATCTCCCCATCACTTTACCGTTACGTCATTTATCTCCAGATAGCCTGAAGGGCTGATTGAAAATCCTTTTACTTCTTTAGCGACTGCAGCAACATTTTCTATGACCCTTACAGGAATATACGGGGTGTCACCCATCTCGATTTCTTGTGCCTCTGCGTATAGTTCTTTGCGTTTCCCTTCTTCTTTTTCCTTCCTGGCGGCATCTATTAAACGATCAACCTTTTGATTGCTGTAAAAGAATGTATTTCCTGCCGCTCCTTGTGATTCCGTATGGAATAGATTATATTGATTATAATCGGCATCCCCTGTCGCGTTTCTCCAACTGATGATGAACATTTCCGATTGCCCTTTATTCACTTGTTCCACGAACGAACCGTACTCCATCACCTGTACCTTCAAATTAATCCCGATACCTTTTAGTTGGGATTGCAGGACCTCGGCCAAATTAACTCTTTCTTTACTGTCCATTGTCAGGATGGTTGCATCCAAGCCGTCTGAATATCCAGCTTCAGCCATCAGTTTCTTCGCTTCCTTCAGGTTGTAATCATAGGCTTCGAGGTCTTCGTTGTAACCAAATACTTTAGATCCCATCAAGGAGTTCGCCTTCACCCCCACATTATTAAAGACGCCCTTGATGATCGAGTCCATTTCAATGGCATGGGCGATGGCCTTACGGACCCTTACATCATTGAACGGTTCTTTATTGACATTGAACCCTAAATATTCGGTACCATACCCTTCACTGCGGTAAACATCCATTGCCGGGGAAGATTCAACCTGGTCCATGACAGCTACAGGAAGAGGCTCTGCGATTTGCGCTTCACCGGTTTCAATCATCGATATCCTCGTGGAGTCTTCAGGGACGACCTTGAAGATGACCTTGTCCACTTTTGGCTCGTCTCCCCAATAGCTGTCGTTTTTCGTCAATGTGATTTCCTGTCCTGGGGACCATGAATCAAAAACGAAAGGACCGGTTCCATTCGGTTCCTGGATGATCTTTTTTCCATACTTTTCAATCGTTTTCGGACTGATGATTCCGCCTTCGTGATTCGCCAATATGGAAAGGAGAGGGGAAAATGGTTCCTTTAAAATGAATTGCACGGTAAATTCATCAACCGGTTTCACCTCTTTTACCATTTCGAACACGACTGCCCTCGGAGAAGCGACCAACGGATCTAATAGTCGATCAAACGTCTTTTTTACTGCGTCTGCATTAAATGGCGTGCCATCATGAAACTTTACATCTTCCCTAAGCTTGAATTCCCAGGTCGTGTCATCTATTTGCTTCCATTTTTCTGCTAGCATTGGCTGTATCTCACTATTCTCATCCCGTTGTACAAGACCTTCATAAACTTTATGGTGAGTGACGCTAGCGGCGTTAATCGTGGACATGAACTGCTGATCCAAATTCTCAGCGTCGGATAAGCGGGCAATGACCAATGTCCCCCCTTCTTTTGATGCCCGGTTCGGATCACTTGCCGTTGTGTTTACGTCATTGTTAGAAGAACAGCCCGTAATGATGATAGCCATGATCATGACTAGAAAAACCTTACCTGTCCCACGTTTTAACCCCATGGTCTTCTGCCTCCCAATTTCATTTTTTGAACATTTATCTAATTATATGAAATATTCTGACTATTTTTTTCGAATATCTTTACTATGTTTTTCATTTTCTTTACTTGTTATCAAGAATTGCTTCCGTCTCGCTTATCGATTCCACGACCTTGAATGATGGCTTAAACAATTCTTTCTCGGCAAGCTCCTGATAATCCCTTTCCATATATCCTCTTCTCATCTTCTTAAAATATTGTTGTCCCTTATATCTGATTTCCGTTAAATCCAGATTGGGGATCATTTGATCCTTCATGACTACTTTTCCATTTATGATCGATAATTTAACGTCCCGCCCAGACCCGCTTAGGAACATGGTTCGAATGGGATCATCGATCACACCCATATGAAAACCGTCCAAGTCAATCGCGATGATATCCGCCTTGGCCCCCGCAGCGATGCGTCCTAAATCGTTCCTGCCAAGAAAAGCGGCCGCATCAAGTGTGGCTGACCGAAAGAAGTCGGCATAGACAGAGCCTTCCGTATCTCCTTCCACCATCCGTGAGAGCATGCTGCCTGCCCTGACGTTCTGGAACATATCCGGAGGGAATGTGTCCGTTCCAAGGGCGATATTGATCCCAGCCCGTTTATATTCAGCGAAAGATTCCAGCGCCTCCCCATGCCTCCCGATGATCAGGGGGCAATGAATCACCGTTGTATTCGTTTCAGCAAGCAGCGCCAAGTCATCACCCTGTCCATATTTCGCTTTACTATATCCTGAAACAAAGTGGGCATGCGGGATTCCTGTTCTTGGTCCGAGAAAGCCAAGGTCGTACAAATATCTGATCGGTGTAGCTTGATGGGCATTCCAGATGGTGTTAAATTCAAAACTTCCTTGTGCAGCATGCAGCTTTATGGGTACGTCCAATTTTCCGCTGTAATATTTAATCTGTTTTAATTGATCTGCCGTTTGGGATTCTATGCGTTCTGGGGCAAGCATCCCTCTGACCATGCCTTCATAAGCTCCATCGAATTTTCCCACAAACTCGACCGCTTTCCGTAATCCCGCTTCCCCGGCTTTTTCATCCCAATGCAGTTTGATATTCCCGTCAGGCTGGACGACTCTCATTCCTGATTGGAAACTCGGGCCAAGGTAAATCCTTAATCCCAATCCAGCTGCATGTTCTGCCGCAGCTGCCAATTCATCATAGGTTTCAGCCCAGTTTTTATAAAAAACGGAAGTAATGGGCATCGCCGTCGTCACGCCATGAAGGATGAGTTGTGAATAAGCATAGAGTGATTTAAAAGCTTCTTCTTCCCCGGTCATTAATTCAGGATGTCCGCTTTTTATATGTTTCTCCGACCAGAGAAGGTTTTTCTGTCTGTCGGCACCGGCTTCAAAATGTAAAATATCATGGTCAATGTCCCCTAATGCATTTAAATCTATGAATCCGGGACTGATAATGGCGTTACCGGCATCCATTACCTCGTCCACTTCTCCTGGATAATTTTTTCCGACATACAGAATCGTGTCTTTTTCATAAACGATTTCCGCGTTTTCCAAAATGACATGATCGCATCCATCATACCCAATTACATATCTTCCTTTAAGCTTGGTTTTCATCTTATTCCCCTTTCACCATCGCGGCAGCATCTTCTCTTTCGTCATATCGCCTTTCATCTACATATGCCCTGGCATGGCCCCAAAAATATTTCGTCGGTTGCATATACTTTTCGAGCCCCGCACGCTTTATCGTTGAAAAGGCCTCCTCATTCGCTTCATCAAGCACTGTACTTTCATGGACCGTCCGTACATTCCTCCCTTCCATGATCAATTTCCCATCCACGATGACATGCTCCACATCATTCGCCACTGCTTGAAATACAAGCCGGTGAACATGCATGAATTCAGGTGTCAGGTGAGGCTGATGCAGATTGACCGTAATGACATCCGCTTTTTTCCCGACCTCAAGGGAGCCTATTTCATCATCCCAGCCAATGCATTTCGCGGCATCTATCGTGATCATTTCCAACAGCTTGCCTGGCGGTAAATAATAGTAGTCCCTAAGTGCTGCCTGGTGAACGAACTGTGTTTTCCTCATTGCCTGAAACATATCGAAACTTGTGGAAGGGGAAGTCCCATCCGTGGAGATTGCCACAGTTGCACCCATCTCCAATAATTCAGTTATCGGGGTACGGGCATGAACCTGGCCAAATCCAGGTGATGCACTGACGTTGGTACCTGTTTCTGCCAGTATTCTTGCCTCATCGAAGGAAATGCCCCGACAGTGCTGTAAATGGACATCCGGACCCAATAGGGCATTTTCCTTATCCTGTATCGCTAAATGAATCATCCCGCCAAAGGCATCAGAGTGAATGCGTGTATTATATTTCCTGGCAATCGCCCTAATTTTCTTCGCTTGATAAAGGTCATGACCATTCAGCCCATAAAGTCTGTCAGGAGATGTGGGATTGGAGGGATCCACGGATGTCACGATGACAAATGGCGTAATGAACGCTTTGGTGCGGCCTTCATTCGCATGGTTCAGCGCCTCGATTACAGCTTCCGCCCCCTGTAGCACCTCTTCATAGGTAACTTCCTTCACCACCCTCTTTCCGTCAATCCACCGGCTGAATGAATGGGGCCATGGAGGGTTACAAGGCCCTGTGCATACCACTTCCCTGATCCCCACTTCGGCGTATGCTTTTGCATGATTGATGGCAAAAATCGGTTCATCGGACCGCGGCATGGATCCTAACACGCTCACCCCGGTTGTCACGCCCGCCTTTAATCTCTCAAGTGAGGATAGCTTTCCTTCGTAATACCAAAAGTCATCTGTAACAAAATGCTTGTACGCATTCGTCATGATGGGCATCCAAAAATCAATATTTTCCATTGCGATCGTTTTGAACATGGAATGCCCCCCATGCCCATGAACATCTATCAATCCCGGCAATATGCATTGATGGCTGCAATCGATGACTTTTACAGCCTCATACTGCAATTTCAGTTTTTCGCTTGAATCAACGGCTAAAATCCTTCCTTGATGTATGGCGACGGCGCCATCAGGCAGAATTCTCCTGTTTTGATCCATGGTTATCACGGTCCCATGGATTAGCAATAAATCGATCATATTTTCCCCTCCTAATTGAGAAGACAGCATAACATCCTTATGCTGCCTTCCTTTTGTGATGAATGCCTACTTCACGGTTACGTCATCAAGCATTAAATAATTTGCCGGATTCAGCCAAAGCCCTTTAACCGTTTCGCCATATACGGCCAAGTGTTCATAGTTACGGATCGGAACATATGGAACTTCTTCCCTTTCAATTGCTTGTGCCTTGGAATATAGTTCCTTACGTTTATCGCCATCCGATTCTTTACGTGCATTTTCAATCAATTCATCCACTTCCGGGTTGCTGTAGAATGCACTATTTCCCGCAGCACCTTGGGATTTGCTATTGAAAAGATTGAATTGATTATAATCTCCATCGCCAGTGGCATTGCCCCAGCCGCCTATCGCTACCTGGTGCTCGCCCTTGGCTGTGGCGTCAATGTAAGCCCCATACTCAAGGACTTGAATCTTGACCTTGATTCCGATTCCTTTTAACTGGGATTGAATCACCTCGGCCATATTGATCCTTTCCTTACGATCACTCGTCGTCAGTGTAAACTCCAAACCATCCTTGACACCCGCTTCAGTCAAGAGCTTCTTCGATTCATTAATATCATAGTCGTAGCCTTTTATATCCGGATCATATCCAAACACCTTTGGGCTCATTGTCGAATTTGCCCTCGTACCGATGTCGTTATAAACCCCTTTGATAATGGAATCCACCTCGATGGCATGAGCGACCGCCTTGCGGACCCGCACATCATCAAAAGG
Organism: Brevibacillus sp. JNUCC-41; assembly: GCF_014844095.1. NCBI lineage: Bacteria > Bacillati > Bacillota > Bacilli > Caryophanales > Bacillaceae > Peribacillus > Peribacillus sp. JNUCC41. Next base: position 846,751 of record NZ_CP062163.1, read on the forward strand.
TTTTTTCTTAACATTGAAGCTTAAGTATTCAACGGCAAGTCCCTCCGTGCGATATAAATCCATCGTGCCCGAAGCTTCGATCCTATCAATCTCCGTCACCGGCACTTGATCTGTCACATGTGCTTCACCCGTTTCAATCATCGCGATCCTCGTGGCATCTTCAGGAACAACCTTGAATACCACTCCATCGATCTTAGGCTTATCCCCCCAGTAATCCTTGTTTTTCGAAAGTGTGATTTCTTCACCAGGCTTCCACGATTTAAACACGAATGGCCCTGTCCCAACGGGGTTTTGAGCTAATTTGTCACTATTTTCCTTAATCGCTTTAGGGCTGATGATGCTTCCTTCATTACTCACTAAAATCGATAACAGCGGAGCATAAGGATATTTCAGCTTGAATTGTACAGTCGTTTCGTCAACGACTTTAATTTCTTTGATCATTTCCAATTTACCAGCCTGCGGCGAAGCTGTTGCCGGGTCCAGTATCCTGTCGAAATTGGTTTTCACCGCTTCGGCATTGAATGGGGCCCCATCATGGAATTTGACTCCCTCCTGCAATTTGAACTCCCACGTGACATCATCCAGCTGTTTCCACTCTTTTGCGAGCAGCGGTTTAGGATTCATGTTTTTGTCAGGAACGACCAATGTTTGATAAACCTTTTCATAAATGACGTTTGCCGATGGAATGTCTGTTATGAAATGAGGGTCCAAGGTCGTCGCATCAGATAATCGCGCGACGATCAGCGTTCCTCCTTCTTTCGCTTTTTCCTCTGTTTCCTTGCTGCCGGTTTGTTCTGTTGCACACCCTGATAAAACGGATGAGATGCCTAATAAAGAGGCAAAAAGCAACCCAATCATACCTTTTCTCATTCTATTTCCTCCCTTTTCATCCTCCCTTTGTTTCTCCAAGTGACGTTCAGCTATGGGTACATCGGGCTTATGTAAATTATAAAAAAAAATGAAATTCGATATTTTCAGAATCTTTACTCTTTTTTTAATTATCTTTACTGCTTTTCCGCATCATATTTACTTCAATTCCTTTTTTGAATAAATTGAATGAAAGAAAAGGAGGAAGTCCAATGAAGCCAGAGGTCGTAATCAATCATAACGAATTGAATGTAAACGAAAGAAAATCTCCGAAACTAAGACACTGGAAAGCCTTTTATAAAAAATTCAAACGAAATAAATTGGCATTGGTAGGCGGGTACATCGTACTTTTTTATATTTTATTGGCTATCTTTGCACCTTTGATCTCACCGCAGGATCCGTATGAAATTGATCTGGTCAACAAACTCCAGCCTCCGTCAGCCGAACATTTGATGGGTACGGATGATAAGGGAAGGGATATTTTAAGCAGATTATTATATGGGACAAGGCTTTCATTAACGGTCGGGTTTGTCTCTGTATTCTTCGGGGCGTTCATTGGGATACTCCTCGGGTTAACAGCCGGTTATTACGGAAAATGGATCGATACCGTCATCATGAGGATTGTCGATGTTCTGCTGGCTTTCCCGGGAATTTTGCTTGCTCTTGCCATCATCAGTGCCCTTGGTCCAAGTTTAATCAATGTAATGGTAGCGGTCGGCGTCTTTTCCATACCGATGTTTGCCCGGATTGTACGCGGTTCCACATTGTCAGTCAGGAAGCTGGAATATATCGATGCCATTCGTGCATTGGGAGCCACTGATATCACGATCATATGCAAGCATATTTTTCCGAATATTCTATCACCCGTTATTGTTCAAGCCACATTACGTCTGGCAACGGCCATTCTATCGGCAGCCGGATTATCATTTCTGGGACTGGGAGCCCAGCCGCCCTCTCCAGAATGGGGAGCGATGCTGAGCAGCGGTCGGGATTATTTGTTCAGCGCCCCCCACATCGCTTTGTTTCCGGGGATAGCGATATCAACACTGGTACTTGGTTTCAACATCTTCGGGGATGGACTTAGAGATGCCCTGGATCCAAGAATGAAAAAATAAGGAGGAGAGAAAATGTTCGTATTTATTATCCGAAGGGTACTTCAAACCATACCGGTATTACTGGGAGTAAGTCTTGTTGTGTTCCTCATCATGCAAATGGTCCCTGGAGATCCGGCAACACTGCTTGCAGGTGAAGGAGCGACTAAAGAAACGATTGAATCGCTGCGGCATGAGCTTGGCTTGGATCGTCCAATCCTCTATCAGTACGTCGACTATATCCTTCATGCAGTTCAAGGTGACTTCGGGGAATCTCTCCGCAGCAGCCGCCCTGTTTTGGACGAAATCATGGTCCGTTTGCCCATCACCCTTGAATTGGCACTTGCCAGCATTTTCATAACCGTCGTCCTTGGAATGATTGCAGGAATCATCTCGGCCACCAAGCAATACTCGGCAGCTGACATTTCCATCATGATCGTTGCTTTACTGGGAATCTCGTTACCTAGTTTTTGGCTGGGCCTCATGCTTATCTACTTCTTTTCCGTGAACCTTCATTTGTTTCCGGTTTCAGGTTGGGGAACTTTCAGCCACATGATTCTCCCCGCCATAACCCTTGGGGCCGGCGGAGCGGCCATTGTCGCCAGGATGACCAGGTCGAGCATGCTTGAAGTCGTTCGCCAGGACTACATCCGGACCGCAAGAGCCAAGGGATTAAAGGAATATATCATCATTTATAAACATGGCCTGAAAAATGCGCTTATCCCCGTCATTACAGTCGTTGGCCTCCAGTTCGGTGCACTCCTTGGCGGCACGGTATTGACAGAGTCCGTTTTTGCCATCAATGGACTTGGGAGATTGATAGTCGATGCAATCAGAACGAGGGATTTGCCGATGGTCCAAGGCGGGGTCCTCATCGCTTCCGTTATCTTCGTATTCATGAATTTAGCAGTGGATGTCCTCTATCGATACTTTAACAAAAGAATAGACTTGAACTAAGGAGGTATGATGATGAAACAGGTTGATGATAAAATACTGGAGGTAAAAAATCTGCAAACCCACTTTTTCACTGACGAAGGAACGAGTAAAGCAGTAAATGGAATCAGTTTCTCCCTTAATAAAGGGGAAACGCTTGGAATCGTCGGGGAGTCGGGAAGTGGGAAAAGCATAACATCGCTATCATTATTAAGGCTCATTCCATCTCCGCCCGGCAAGATTGCCGGTGGCAGCATCCTTTTTAAAGGGGAGGATTTGCTTGCGAAGTCTGAAAAACAGATGCGGTCCATACGAGGCAATGAAATTTCGATGATATTTCAGGAGCCGATGACATCATTGAATCCCGTATATCCAGCGGGCGAGCAAATTGCGGAAGCGATCCGGCTCCATCAAAAGCTGGGAAAAAAGGAAGCATGGAATAAAGCGGTCGACATGCTTCGGCTCGTCGGCATCCCCTCACCCGAAAAAAGGGCAAAACAGGAGCCGCATGAGCTAAGCGGCGGAATGAGGCAAAGGGTCATGATTGCCATGGCACTTGCCTGCCACCCTGAGGTTCTAATAGCGGATGAACCTACAACAGCACTGGATGTGACGATCCAAGCCCAAATCCTTGAACTGATCAAGACGCTGCAAAAGGATTTCGGGACGGCTGTCATTTTGATCACCCATGATTTGGGTGTCGTATACGAAACCTGTGACCGGGTTGCCGTCATGTACGCAGGAAAAATCGTCGAATACACTTTGGCCAAGGAAATTTTCACAAACCCAAAACATCCATACACGATTGGCTTATTGAACTCCCTTCCGCGTCTGGACATGGACCAGGAAGAACTGGCTACAATCCCCGGGACCGTTCCAAGTCCTTACAACATGCCCAAGGGCTGCAGCTTCGCTCCCCGCTGTGCACATGCGAGGGGCATTTGTGAACAGGCCGTTCCGGATCTCCAGGCTATCGGCCCCAGCACCGAGGTCAGCTGCTGGATGTACACCCCACAATGGGAGAAGGAATATGACGCTCAAGAGAAGGTGGGAATGTAATGATGGGTGTACCAGCTGCAGAGAAAAAGGTTCTGCTTAAAGTGGATCAATTGAAACAATACTTTCCGATCAAGGGCGGTTTTTTCGGAAGGACCATCAATCATGTAAAAGCCGTTGATGACATTACCTTCGATATCCATCAGGGCGAGACCTTAAGCATAGTCGGCGAATCCGGCTGCGGAAAATCGACTACCGGAAGGGCCATCCTTCGATTGGATGAACCAACAAGCGGGAGCATTCACTTTCAGGATAAGGATTTACTGAGTTTAGGAAAAAAGGAAATGAGGCGTACCAGGAAGGATCTTCAAGTCATTTTTCAAGATCCATTCGCCTCCCTTAATCCTAGACAGACGATCGGCCAAATTCTCAGAGAAGCTTTGGCCATCCAAAATGTAGTACCTAAAGAAAACCGGAAGAGCCGGATTGAAGAATTGTTGGGACATGTCGGGCTGAGACCGGAATCCATGGAAAGATACCCGCATGAATTCAGCGGCGGCCAGAGACAGCGGGTCGGCATTGCAAGGGCTCTTGCAGTGGACCCAAAATTGATCATATGTGACGAAGCTGTATCTGCACTGGATGTCTCCATTCAAGCGCAAGTGCTGAATTTATTGAAATCCTTACAGCGCCAGTTCGACCTTACCTTCCTTTTCATCTCACATGATTTAGGCGTGGTCAGGCATATCTCGGATCGGGTAATGGTCATGTATCTTGGAAAGATAGTCGAAATAGCCGATAAAAAGTCCATTTTCGAACAGCCGCAGCATCCATATACAAGGGCATTGCTATCGGCCATCCCAGTACCCAATCCTGTGCATGAAAGAGAACGGATCCTCTTGACGGGTGACGTACCCTCACCCATCGACCCTCCAAGCGGCTGCCGCTTCCATACACGGTGCCCTTTTGTACAGGATATCTGCAAAACACAGCTGCCTGAACTAAAAAGATCGGCACAAAATCATCAAGTGGCTTGTCACATTGTGTCATAAGCTGTAGATTTCCGGAGGGGTCTTTAGTATGATACTAATAAACAGAATCATTCAAGTTATTTAAAAATATAACCAGCAGAGGTTCACCATGCTAAGTTACGAAGGATTCACATTAATTATCATGCTCTTCATTTTAGCTCCCATCATGGGGGCTATCGCTCTTTTATTTCTATTCATATTCGAGAAAAGGATCGACCTTCTTGAAAATAAAAACAAAGAGATCCGCCTGGAGCAAGCACTGCAAGAAGCACAGTATAATAAATTGAACCAGCAAATCCAGCCACACTTTTTGTTCAATACACTGAATGTCATACTGGGCTTGGCCCGCCTGAACAGGACGGCTGAATTGATACGGGCCTTAGAAGCATTTTCGCAATTCCTGAAATTCAAATATAAAGCATCAGAACCATTGATCCCCCTTTCCCAGGAAATCCAGTATACCCAGCATTATCTCGACATCCAGACCCTTCGCTTCGGTGATCGGCTCAAGATTGACATGGAGTGCCCAGAACCATTATCAATCGCACTGGTCCCCCCCTTCATCCTCCAGACATTGGTGGAGAATTCGTTTAAACACGGTTTGGAAAAAAAAGTGGGGGAAGCCCTGCTGCATATCCGGTTCCATCTGGATTCGCAGATGGTATATCTGGAAGTGGCGGATAATGGATTAATGGGAAATGAATCTTCCGTTACGGACGAAGGCGGCCATGGCCTGGATAATATCCAAAAACGTCTATATTTGTATTTTAATGACCGTGCACAATTGAATATAGCTTCTAATGAATCGGGAACTAAAGTAGAGGTATCATGGCCACTTGTTTTTGAAAAGAAATTGGAGGAGGCCGAGCCGGAATGAATGTATTATTAGTTGATGACGAACCATTGGTCCTTGAACAAATGGAATATATGATTCAGTCCATATACCCTTTTTGGACGTTTCATAAAGCTGCTGATGCCTGTCAGGCACTGACCCTCAACCAAAATCATAAAATCAACCTCGCTTTCCTGGATATTAATCTACCGGGGCGATCGGGTCTTGAATTTGGTGAAGACCTAAGGGCACTGAACAAAGAAGTCGAAATCATAATGGTGACCGCGCATCAAAGTTTCGATTATGCCCAGCAATCCATCAGGATAGGCGTGGTTGATTATTTAACGAAACCCGTCATAGAAAGTGAACTGCATAAAGTCCTGGCCAAGTATGACAAAAGGGAATCTTCTCAAAACTATTCAACCCTTATTCACCATTCACTTTCATTCATTCACGAAAATTATGCCGAAAAACTTTCACTTTCGGACATCGCTCGTGAAGTGCATACCAATCCGACTTATTTAAGCAGGAAATTCCATGAAGAAGTCGGCACTTCTTTTTCGGAATATTTAATGCACTATAGAATAAAGGCCGCTAAAAGGGCCTTAACCAATAACACCAGCTGGAGCATATCAGACGTCGCTGAAAACTCAGGTTTCAATAGCCAGCATTATTTCAGCACTTTATTCCGGAAGATAGAGGGAATCACGCCCAAGGAGTTCCGCGAGAAAGGAAAATGAACATTGCGATCACGTACATTTCAAGAATACGTACAAGGCCCCATCCAAATCGGGATGGGTTTAGGGATCATCTCCCTCCTGGCACGCTGGGTGACAGGAACCACGATACTATCCTCCCCAGAATCGATGGTGAAGTATGGAGTCTTCGGAGGGATCGGATATGCACTGATGGGAGCGATCGCCCTGTCCATGTTCAGCTTCATCGGGAAGAGGGTTCGGCAGGATTTCCCCGTGGGGCTGACCATCGGGGACTATTTAAAAGCCCGGCTTCACCCCCTCGGATATTGGATATTGATCGTGATTCTGGTCATAACCAGTTTACACATCTTATTCATTCAGGGAATGGCCGCGTCCACCCTATGTCAGTTTCTTTTCGACACCCCGCTCTATGTCGGATTGTTCTTTTTTTTCGGTTTTTGTGTCCTTTATGCTGGATTCGGCGGGTTAAAGCTCATTCATGGATTCGCCGCTTTTCAAGTCATCTTCATGTTTGCCGCGGTAATCTTGATTCCTTTATACTTTTTCGTCAAGGAAGGGATTCAGCCTGTTTATGATGGGATTCGTTTATACCATCCATACATGCTCGTAATCAATAAGTATGATCTATGGAGTTTTCTTTTAGCAGGACTTCTTGTCGGGTTCGGCCAGTTTTTCTTTGATCTGACATCATGGCAGCGATTATTCATGATGGAAATGAAAAAGGTTCCCTTAACATTCTCTTTATCCGGCCTTATCTGGATCATATTCCCGCTCTCCTTTTCATCCCTGTTCATCATGGTCATCTTTACGGGCGGCTTCACTGATATACACTCGATCCTGGATGGATTGGCAAACAAAATAACGACACCATTCTTTTTCATCCTTTTTGTGCTCTGCGCTTTCAGTGCAATCACCTCAACATTCGGTGCCTGCCTGCATTCATTGGTAAGCCTGATCGTAGCCAATATTCTTGAGCCATTGAAAACAATAAAAAGCGACCAGCAAAAAATTAGGATGGCCTGCCTGCTTTCAATCTGTATTGGAGGATCGGTTTTCGTTGCTACACTCTTTTATTCCCCAAACCTATTAGAGCTCTTATTTTATTCAGGCAATATATATTCGGCATTGCTGGCCCCAATCCTGGTCATCGTATTCAGTAAAGGGAAAGTCGCTGATTACATACCGATAAGTGCGGTCCTGGCCATTTTGGCTTCATACATCATCCGGCCTTATGTAAGTGAATTCCAAAGCATATGGTTCAGCGGATTGGCTTCATTGACGCTCCTGGTGATTTGTCTGATCCTTACCCTCATCAAGAACAAATGGAGGGTCGTGAAAACAAAACCATAAATACTGTAAACCCCAATCATCATGATGTTCCATACATGAATGGGGTTCTTCTTTTTATCTCGTAATAACTTAGCTTGCCACCTTTCTGAAATACCGATAAACCTTTTCTAGCTTTTGCGTCTGTTTCCCCTTTGGGCTTTCCATATTTCCGAATTCGAAAAACTTCACTTTTTTGATTCCGACAAAATTGAATAACGCTCTTTTCATCAAGATTTTATGCGCATCATTCAACAAGAGAAGCGGATACTTTGCCGGTCCCTTCATCGTGGACACACATACGACCGACTTTCCCTTTAGGAGACCCTCCGGGAACAATCCCTTTTTATCCCTGTAGGCAAAATTCGCAGAAAATAATTGATCAATGTATCCCATCAGCATTGCCGGAGGCCTTCCCCACCAGATTGGATAGACAAAGACAATCTTGTCGGCCCAGGTAATTTGATTTCTATATTTTTCAAGCTGAGGATCACGATGCATATCACGCCTTCGTTTATGCTCATTGAACTCCAAGAGCGGATTGAAGCCCTCTTCATATAAATCCAATACCTGCAGCCCCTTTATGTTCGGGTTCTCCTTACTTCCTTTTATGACTTTTTCTAAAAAAGCATGGCTTAAGCTTTTTTGATTTGGATATGTGTAGATGACCAGCACGTTCATGACGTCCCCCCTATTACTTATCATTTGATAACAATGATATAACAGCGCCTTTTTTGTTGTCAAATGATAATTGTATTTTGATAATATTTTTGATATCTTCACAAGAGAGGTGAAAGCTATGGACAAAAAAGCCCTTTTTGAAAAAATGGTCACATTTACAACTTCCGTACATCAAGTGACACACGAATTGACCCAAAACGCCAAATCCGATTCCATCACGCCGGTACAATATAAAATTCTTGAATATATAACAGTCAGTCAGCCTGTCACACCAAGTGAAATCAGTGACTGTCAGCACATTTCCATGCCTAACACGAGCCGTGAACTAAAAAAATTAAGCGAAAGGAATTTAATTGAAAAAATAAGTGATTCGGAAGATAGACGGAAACAATGCATCCGCCTCTCCAAAGAGGGGGAAATGATGATGAACGAGGCTTTTGCTATCGTGGAATCCCGTTTCCAAAGCCGGCTGCAACATGCATCAAAGGAAGATTTAGCGGATATTGACCGTGCCCTGGACATTCTTCAAACAAAACTTTTTTACTAAATAAACAAAAATGGCTCCCGGGATTGAAGTTGACAAAGAATCAACTTCAATCCCGGGAGCTCCTTCATAATCTCCATGCATGTTTTTTCATCAGGTACCGCAAAAGGTCCGGTATGGTTTTGTTGACTCAGGCAGTGCGGCGTATTCAGCTTGTTCCTCGCAGTGTGCATAAGGATTTGCAAGAACAGCCAAAAGCCGTTCCATCACGCTGTAGTCCCCTTGTTCCACTGCCGCTTCCAACGCCTCTTCCACCCGGTGATTCCGTGGAATCACTGCAGGATTGCTGTTCTGCATCAACTGATTCGAAGCTTCTTTCGATTCCTTCTGCCTGCCCAGTCTCGCCTGCCAAAGCTCTTGCCACTGAGCGAATTCCGGTGTCCCGAATAGGACCGTATCCTCCACTTTATCAAAGGTCAAAGCACGGAATGTATTGGTATAGTCGGCACCATGCTTCTTCATCATACTGAGGATGCCATTAATAAGGGCTTCATCCTGAGTCTCTTCGTTGAATATTCCCAACTTCGCCCTCATTCCCGCTATCCAATTAGCGTGATACAGATCATTAAAAACAGAAATCTTATCTTGGGCAAGTGTAACGGCCTGATCTTGATCATCATGCAGCAGCGGCAATAGGGACTCAGCGAATCGCGCAAGATTCCATCCCCCAATAACCGGCTGATTGCCATAGGCATAGCGGCCTTGCCTATCAATTGAACTGAATACCGTTGCAGGGTCATAGGCATCCATGAAGGCGCATGGGCCATAATCGATGGTTTCCCCGCTGATCGTCATGTTGTCGGTGTTCATCACCCCATGAATGAAGCCAACCAGCTGCCATTGGGCGATGAGCTCAGCCTGACGCTTGACCACTTCCTGCAGCAGCGAGAGATAACGGCTTTCATCGGCTTCGATATCTGGAAAATGACGCTTAATCGCATAGTCGGCAAGTGTCCGGAGTTCCTCGAGCGTACCCCATTTTGCAGCGAATTGAAAGGTTCCAACACGAAGATGACTCGAAGCCACTCGGGTCATGATGGCACCAGGCAGCCCGGTTTCACGGATTACCGTTTCACCTGTCGTCACAACTGCCAGACTTCTGGTGGTAGGAATGCCAAGCCCATGCATCGCCTCGCTGATTATGTATTCGCGCAGCATCGGTCCAAGTGCAGCCCGGCCATCGCCCCCGCGGGAGTATGGCGTTCTTCCTGGACCCTTCAGCTGGATATCGACCCTCTCTCCTTCTGGCAAGACCTGCTCGCCAAGCAATATCGCCCGGCCGTCCCCCAACATGTTAAAATGACCGAATTGATGCCCAGCATATGCTTGTGCAAGAGGCGAAGCACCTTCAGGAACCTCGTTTCCGGCAAACACCGCCACCCCATCTTCGCCTTGTAGCTTTTTCACGTCCAAACCAAGAGTTCCAGCCAAACTCTCATTGAGAATGACCAACTCCGGTGAACGTACAGGAGTCGGGTTCGTGCTCGTGAAAAACTTTTCCGGAAGACGCGCATAGCTATTGTCTAAATTCCATCCTGTTTCATTAGTCATGGTTTCTCCTTTTCCTATTTTGACTTTTGTATAAAGGTTCATTCTCTCAAGATTCAGTTAAAACACGGTATAAAACTCGGTTGCAGTCCATTTTTTAATGTCTACTTCTAACAATTAATTATACCGTTTCTGCCTAAAAATGGCTCTCTTAAAGTTATATTAAATCCGTGACGCCCCGGGATTTTATAAAACGATTGGTAAAACGCCACCCCTCATCGGTTCCTTAAACCCCGTACTATTCAAACATTTAACGAAACGAAGATTATTTCTTTACTTCTGGGTATAATAGGTCAACGAAAAATGAAAAAACCTTTCGTTTAATAATTGGCAACTAAACTATGAAGGGTAGATCTGAAATAAAGTCACATGTTTTCAAAAAAGTTGCGGCGTTTCAATATTTATCTAAAGAGGGGTTTTTAGGATTGGGAATTCTGATTCTACAAATAATCGGGGGATTGAAAGAAGGAAATCTATGTATATTTAGTGATGTAAGTTTATGCTTTTTATGTAATAATTATTTTGTAGTAATGTAAAGTTACAATTCATACATAGTGAAGGTGGGGATCATAATGGCAACGGGAACGCATGCTGTAGTAGTTCCAGTAGATGTACAAGCAGTTTGGGATTATGTCAGTGATCTCGAAAAATGGGCAACGGCAGTACCAGCCTATAAAGAACATGAAATCTTAAATGACAAGCAATCTATTTGGACATTTGAAGGTAGTGTGAAAGGTATTAAAAAAACAATACAAGCGCAGGTAGATATTACCGAATGGAATGAACCTTCAAATATTAAGTTTGAGCTAAAAGGTTTATCAGATAATTTCACAGGAAGCGGTCACTTTACTGCAGAAGATGTTAATGGTAAAACACTAATGACTTGTACGGTGGAAGTCCATGCAGGCGGATTATCTGGTGCGGTGTTAACACCAATTATTAAATGGGCTGTTCCAAAAGTAGCATCTCGTTTAACAGAATCCATCGCACGTAAAATTGCAGTATTCTCATAGTTTTCAAGATTGAAAGCCGATTCATTTTGGAGATGCCTTCTCTGAAGTATAGAGGGTAACATTTTGAAGTGACCAATGTAATGCTATGGTGTTCTACTAGAAATTTTATAATTAGCGGAAAGGGGCTGTCCAAAAAAGGATGGCCTCTCTTTTTCAATATTCCAGAGTCGGGCGCCTTAATGGCATAAGAATCACAAAAATCATCAAAATTTTTTATGGAAATCTCATGCTTGTCTAAAAAGAGTAATTCCCATCCCGAACCATGATTTTAAAGAAGACTTGGTTACCCTTCATGTTTTTTTACTTTTTTATATAGTTACAATTTCATCATGAAACCACATAAAGGGATATAATCATTTTGCATCAAAAAAAGCCTGCCATCGATTCGGCGGGCTTTTTTATATCATCCATGATTCTCTCAAACAGGTGAACAGAAACTTGCTAATCGTGTGGAGGATTCATGTTTTCTGAATGCACCCCACCTTTTTCTGTCCTCTTCCTTCCCGCTTCGTCTCCTATATCCCTCTTTCAATCCAATATATGCTTAATTCAGTAAAGTCAGGCTAATAAAGGCAATGCCAAATATACAGTACAGAATGAGGGTAAAGGGCTGGGGAAAAATAATATATACTATCATACTAATGATCATCAACAGGATGCTGAAGGCATTTATCCTATCTCTCCACATACTCACCTTTGGTCAACTCCTTTTCCACAAGCGTAAGGTACATTTCCATCGCAAACTTCTTCCGGTGCTGCCTGGCCGGCTTTGAGGAAGCACTTCTCCCACAGTCAAAGCGAGCATCAGCAAAAATAGAGTTTCTTCTTCATCCTTCATTCCACTTTGTTATAATGGCTTTGTGCCTAATTTGCATTTTTTCATTTTTCGTTAGTAAGTAAGCGACTGATAATTTATAATTATAAAATTGAACCCGCTAAACAGCCATGTAGCCAAAATGATAAATCTATAAAAATAGTTTAAATATTCAGACTTTTTAAGGGGTATGAAGTGAATGATCTATAAAACTTTCAAGGTTGTATTAAGAGCCTTGCACAAAGGCCAAACAGAGGAATTCGCTTATGTTTTTGAAGGGAAAAGCTTGCTGATCGGCCGTGCAAGCCAGCACTCCAAAGCTGATTTCAAGCTTTACAATGACTTCGTTTCCAGGGAACATTGCCGGATTTATATGGAGGAGGGACAGCTCTTCATTGAGGATTTGGCAAGCAAACACGGTACCTCGGTGAACCAGATGCCGCTCGTACCGGGCAATCCCTGTCGCATTGAGCCGGGAGATTCGATTACTTTGATAAATGGACTGATTGAATTCATGATTTCCATCGACAACGATTTAACAAGGGATTTCACTCCGGTGAACCCCGAGTTCCAGCAAACCGTCACTATCAATGAGCACCTTCAGACCGTGATCATCAATGAAGAAGCACCCATTAAAATGCCGACAAAGGAATTCAATTGCTTTAAGCTGCTTTATGAAAATTTGGACAACCTAATTTCAAAGGAAGAGATTGTCCAGCAAGTATGGCCAGAGAGAGTCGGTGATCCCGAGCAAATTGTGACGGCAGAAGAAATCGCTTCACTGCTGTACCGGGTGCGGAAACGGATAAATGTGCACTTCGCAATAAAAGCCGTCATTCAAAAAGGATATTATATGGAATCCATCCATTCATTCAATTTATCGGACTTATAATGACAATCATTCGGAGACATGAAAAAAAGCATTGCTGATAACAATGCTTTTTTTCATGCTTCAATCATGCTTTTATTTCTTCGGTAAGTCCAGATTCGTGAATTGATCGACTGGAACGATGTCTTCTTCCATATCCATCACCTTCAGCACAACCCGGTCCCCTACATTCGTCAACACAACATCGGATAGCTCATTGACTCCAGGGTCCACCGAGAATCTCTTGGCATTGCCTTCTACAATTAAATAGAATACGTATCCATTTGAAAGATTGGCATCATTGATCCTTGTAACTTTCCCCTTTATTTCTTTCATCTCAAATCCTTTTTGAGGCGTCACACCGCTGACTTTCCCTAAAGAGGCAATCAGCTTTTTATAATTGCGGAAAGCTTCGTCTTTCGTTTTCCCAAAGACCACTTGGGGGTTATCACTATTGGCGTAAACGATCGCCACACCTTGGAACTTGCTGCCCTTTGTAACCGGAATCACATAAGTGGGAGCACCGTATATCGTATAGAAAATTCCATTAGTGGCTTTCCACCCTGGATATTTTGACAAAAACTCACTCGCATTTGCGTTGGACTTTGCCTCCTTACCAGTCAGAACGGACGTGACGCCTTTATAGTACGTCATTTCACCGGTTTTGGCATTGAAAACACCATAACCTACAAGGGTTTTGGAGTTGCCTTTTGATTTAGCCCTGGTGAAGTCCACTACATAAATCAATTCGCCTTTTTCGTTAAACGTAACTTGCATATTATCCTCATTAGGAATCAGGACATCTTTCTTCGGCCCAATCAAGGACTGGTTCTTCCACCCGTGAACATATTTTCCCCAGTAGGTCCAATATTCCAGTGCTGTTTCCAATGTGTATGTCCGATCTACCCATTTAGGTTCTTTTCCCTTAGGATAGTATTTCGTGTCCCCCGTTTCCGGATTCACCAATACGACCCCGTCCACTACGGGACCGCTGCGATATTTCAAATAATGTCCGACTGAAGCTACGAAGAAAGGCTTTCCATCTTCGTTCGGTTCCAAATATGAATCATGGATGATTTTATTCGGATAAGCCTTGCGGATCGTTCTTTCCAAATCATGATCGAGGTACTGTGAGGGGGCATACAGCATCTTCCCTTTGACAGTACTTGCCCCTTTATCTGTCGATACGGCGGAAATCAGATTATAACCTGGTGTGTATTCCGCTTTCCCCGCTTTCAAAAACCCGTCCATTTCAATGGGTGATGTATAAGCCAATTCACCATTGATATTGGTTAGACGGTATTCGCCTTCAGTGAAATATGATGCATTTTCTATTTTATTAATCGCTGCATCGCCTTTTGCGTCAGCCATTTTCACTGTCACAAGCGGCATGGTTTTTATATCTTGAACTTCTTCCAGCTCTTTTTTCTTATCGACTTTCGCCAGTCCATGCAGATCAGCGGCAAAAGTGATGGGGTAAAACAGCATGATGACCCATGCTGCTATCAAAACGACACCTAGCAAACTGTTGAAGTGTACGTTCCAAGGTATTTTTGGTTGCTTTGCTGCTTCATTTCCCCTCCGATTCCGTCGGGTGCTTGAAGATTCACTGGCACTGAACACATAAATTCTTGAATCGATGATGAGAATGAACCCAAGTATAAGGGCAAAACTCGAAAAGAATGCAGCGGCAGTGAGATCCAGCAGCATGATATCGATAACGAAAAAAAGTATGGTAGCAGAAACTAAAAGTCTCAGCACCTGTTCAATGAAAAAAGGTATCTCCTTTTTGGTGATTGCGTTTGTCCATCTCTGCGGAATCAAGGAAAGCCCCAATATGGCAATTGGCACTTTCAATAAAATTCCTTTCAAGATGAAAACGAGTAGTGAAATTATCATAGTTTTAAAAATCTCTCCTTGTCATGTGCGTTTCCATATACCCATTTTATCACTTTTGTACAACTATTTTACTATTTTTTTATATATCGAAATAACGAAAAAAAAACTACCAATATTATTTGCTCCAACGATGCTACTTTTATCGATTTAATGTTTATATAGACTCTAGAATAGGATGCCAAAGGGGGCGAAGCCTTATGATTTATGAAGAAACTTACCAATACCTATTAAGGAATGTATCTTCCACTGAATTCGATACGTGTTTGTACGCCTTGCTCCACAGTGATTGGGACGGGGTCATCCAGAGCCCGCTTCATATGATGGCCCGGGGAGTCGGAACGACAGAAAAGTACTTAAGGCAGATCATCAATAAATTCACCGCACCACAAGGATCACTAAAAAAAGTGTTTGTGCCTGTTCATCAAGGTGAAGATATTTTATATAAGTTTAACCTTGGTCCTGCAAGTAATCTTGGCTATAACAGGCATACGGACCGTTATTGCAAGAAATACCGTTTCTTTTATTGCGATGCTTTCAAAACCTTAACGATTCATGGAAAACGGCTGCTGCTGATGGGCGCTTTCCGAATGTCCGTTTTGAAGTCTGAAGAAGTTCTATTCGAATATAATGAAATCGTTCCTGATTCCAATTCGCCATTTACGAGGAAGCGCTTGTTAGATGCAGTCGATGCCATCCATGACGCTTTAGGCCATTTAGTGACGATTTCTTTTGCGAGCAGGGCTTTTTCAAAGAAAGAAGTTCTGGTATTCACCTTTACCGAAGGCGTGTTGGAGCAGTATAAGGAGAATAGGGCGGAAAGGACATGGTTGCGGAGAACGATTTTTGATTCTGGCTACCTCGGGCATATCAATGATTCTGTATGCAGGGAATTGGAACGGGTAGGCAAATATATTTTCCGTTCATTTCTGCAGGAAACGACAAACATCTCCAATGATATCCAAAAGGAACTGCAGAAGTTAGCCCGTTTCGTCTATTCTCATTCTCTTAAGAAATTTGGCCAGGCGATTCCTGCCAATGAGCAGTTACTTCTTGCCCCAAAACAAGCCTCTGCTTATTTAAGCAAGATCATGTACAATGAAACATTGGAACAGATGGTCAAGTATGCCCACCAGGCAGAATCCATCAAAAGCCTGCTTGAACGCGATCATTTTCATAGAAACATCTCCGAGAAAGCTCTCTGCCGGGAAGTGAATGATTTGGAAATGGCTGAACATATCAAACCCATTCTCCAAAAGTACCAACAAGCAGACTTCATCCGCCATGTGCTGAACGACTGGTGCGAAACATGGCTCATTTCCCGTGTAAAGACAGTGACAGAAGAATTCCGGGCAGAAGGAAAAAGGAAAAGTACCGATGCTGATAAGCAGGTCGCGGCCGAATATATGACGCGCATTAGAAACGATACATATGACCAGTTGGACAGGCTGTTGACCGTGCTTCTTAAGTTCGGCAATCATGCAGTGGCCCCGACTGTCCGGAACTTCCCTCTCACTAAGAAAAAGGAAACCCTCCAATCCTATTTCGCGATCCAAAAGGAGCGTCTCGACGTTCTCCCCTTTTCCTCTTAAATAATCACCCGGTTTAAGCCTTTTAATAGGTCATTTGTTTTCCAAGAGAACGGATCCGTTCTCTTTTTTGCTTGTAACGAAGGCCGACTGTGAATTGCAGACTGACGATTGGGTTTGGTGATTGGCACATTGTGGATTTCTCCCCTGAACTCGTGTATTGCCTATGGACCTTGTGGATAAGGGAACTTGGGCAGCAGTTTTTTTTGAAGGCAGGCCATGACCCCTGCCTGGGCAAGGGCATTTATCCGGAGTTATTCTAAGGGTCTAAGAATGGGTCTATATAAAGGAACTGAAAAAGGTTTTGAACATCAGTATGAATAAGGTGTTGAATCCAGGCAGGCTATAAAAAGAAATGGGCCCCATTTAGAATGGAAGGCCCTTATGACTTGTTATGGCATTAATAATATTTTCCCTGAACTTTTCCGGCTTTCAAGAAGTCTATGTGCATCCGCCCCATTCTCCAAAGAGAAAAGAGTCGGTTCCTTGATGAGGATTTCCCCGGACAGAATCCATTGGAACAGCTCTCCTGTTCTTCTTGTCCGTTCTTCATGGGTAGTCAGGACGTTCCAAAGGTCTCCGCCTATCAATGCTTTCGATGAATCCATTAACATTCTTGGATCGATTTTCTCTGGATCACCGCCTGCCATTCCAAAAAATACAACCGTTCCTCCAGTCTTGGTCGCCTCGAAACTATCCATCAAGGTTTGGCCCACTGATTCATAAACAACATCAACGCCTTTCCCCCCTGTTACAGCCTTGATGGAATCCACCCAGTCCGAACCGTAAAGGAAAACATGAGCCGCTCCCATTTGTTTGGCAACCGCCGCTTTATCATTGGTTGAGGTCAAGCCGATGACCTGACCGCCCTTCATCTTGATCATTTGTGTCAGTAATTGACCGACTCCACCAGCAGCGGCATGGACCAGAATGGTTTCACCTGCTTTAACTTGATGACTGTCATGGGTTAAATATTGGGCAGTCAATCCTTGAAGTAAAACGGATGCGGCCGTTTCAAAGGAAATGTCCTCAGGCAGAGGCAACAGTTTATCAGCTGGAACTGAAACCAGCTCCGCATTGGCATGGGGAACATCAGCGAACCCGACACGATCACCGGCTTTCACATGATGGACATCTTCCCCCACATATTCGATGACCCCTGCCCCCTCATACCCTAGAATGAATGGGGGATCACCCACCAAGTGATAATTCCCTTTCCTTCTATATACATCGGCAAAATTCAATCCGATTGCTTTCATTCGTACGATCACGGCTGATCTTGAATGTTCAGGTTCTGCAATTTCCCTTACAGACAGAACTTCGGGCCTGCCGAAATCATCAAAGACAAGTGCTTTCATCATCCTGACTCCCTTCAAATGCTTCTTCATTCTTTAAGATATAGGATGGATCCTTTTGTGGCAAGAAACACAAATAACCGCTCTCCCTTTAAAGGCAAGAGCGGTCACCAAGTTTACTCAATCTGTATTGGAACCAGGGCCGTTCTTTCGTTTATTCGCAGAATATTCTTTACCATGTGCTTCATGTTCTGCAATGATGTCCGCTTTCGGAATATGGTTATTTTTTTTCGGTGAACCAGTACGGTTACGATGTTTTTTTCCCATGATTTATCTCCCCTTATTGAAAGCTATTTATGTTGAACTATTGTTAGCTTGTCCGATTACCACTGAAAATACCGGCAAAATAGGCGCTTCATAATAAAGGAAAAACCATCGAGGAAGCCGAATAGACATAAAACGGATATATGAGGAGGGATAAACATGTTTCCTGAATTGAACACGGAAAGGTTACGCTTTCGGGAAATTCGTGAAAGTGATGCAGAAGCGGTTTTCCAATGCTTATCAAAAGATGAAGTCACCCGCTTTTACGGCCAGGATTCATTGGAAAATATCGAACAGGCGAAGGATATCATTGCGTCTTTTGCAAAAAACTATCTTGAAAAAAGAGCTATCCGATGGGGGATTGAAAGAAAGGACACAAGGGAATTGATTGGTACCATCGGTTTTCATGCCCACAGTCCCAAATACAGACGGGCGGAAATCGGTTATGAACTCCATCCAGCACATTGGCGGAAAGGATTTGCGTCAGAAGCTCTTAAAGAAATGATCGCTTACGGTTTCAACGACCTTGATTTAACCCGCATTGGCGCGGTCGTTTTCCTGGAAAACCATCCATCAAGTGAGCTCTTGCTTAAGCTGGGTTTCATCCAGGAAGGAATATTAAGGAGTTATATTTACCAAAACAGTATCCCTCATGATACATATGTGTATTCTTTGCTGAAGTGAAACCCCTGGTAAAGAGGGAGTACCTAAGAATACCCGTTTCTTGGGCACTCCCTCTTTACCAATGTTTCCCTGCCGTTGGTAGCATTCGTTTGTGCAAAATAAAGTCGAATCTGTTTTTCTGCATAGTGAATCATTTAACAACGGAATTCATTTTTTGATATGGATAAATCAATCCCGGGTCCATACTGAATTGGTCAAAAAAATGATCTTCAAAAAATTGTTTAATTTGCATTAATTCCGAAGGAGTTGGAAAAGAGGATACCTTAATTACCGGAATTTTCTGAAATACACCGATGTCTTCTTCCGTCGAAATGATTAAATCAATCTCTTCATACTTGTGAATCAACTCTCTGCTGGAGGGATCGAATGTTGAAATTCTAACTTGATTTCCGTAGTGATACTTTAACACTTCCCTTATATAATCTTTTTCGGTATATGTACGACATACTAAAGCAACTATTATTGTGTGTTGATTCTTATTTCGTAAAATGGCTGCCTGAAGGAGTGAGAATATTTCCAAAACATCCAGTTTCTTAATTTTAAGCGGAACTGTCAAGAAAGATTTAGTAGCCAGTTCCTCTATGGTCTGAAAAATTGGATTATATTCGAAATATGGAAGATATTGAAACATGGAATTCCTTACAGTCTCCATTTCAAATTCTGTTTCAAGTGATATTCTTTTTAATGTTTGGTATAAATGAAACAAGAAGATATCATCTTGTGATAGATTAAAACAAACATATTCAGAAAGGGAGTCTAAAAATTGAGTCAATGGAAACCCTCGTTTACTTTTCATTCTGTTTCGAAGGTATCGAAGATGTTGTGATCTATTAAGTGGTTTTTCCTCACTCATGAGATAAATCGCTAAGTAAAATATTTCCTGAAGCTGGATATCTCGTGTGGGGCATCTTTCCATATAATGTCCTAGTTCTTTGGAGAATTCAAAATACTTACTGCCTTCATAATTAATTAAGACTGATTTTGGATATGAAACGAAATAACCCATGGAAACACGAAGGTTAGATATATATAAAATCATTGTAAGTCGGTGTAAGGCACCAGTCCGAAATGACATCGAATGTTTTGAAAACAATTGAAGTAAAGTTGTTTGAAATTCCTTTTCATCGAGAGAATCTTTATCGGGATAGGTTTCCAATGTCGCAAAATCCAAATTTTGCATGATAAAGCGTCGGATTTTTTTTTCATCTCCTACTATTTTGAATGGGCTAGCAGATAAGTCAACGCCTGCTTCCCGTACTACCTCCTGTAATTTTTCAAGATGACGATATGCGGTGGAACGACTAATATGCACCTCTTGAGAAATCTGTGAAATATCAACACCATCATTCAAAAGGATTAACTTTAATATGTGAAAATAGGAATTCTTCTCTCTTATTTGCACTAATAAACTTTCTAAAGTACCATTTTCAGGTTTAATAAGACATATTCCAAGACTTTCACTTTTCTCAAAACCCCATCCCTCGGGGATTAAAGTCTCCAGGAATTTTAAATCACGCCGGATTGTACTTTTTGAATACCCCGTTTTATCAGATAATTCAGTCAAATTACTCCATTTATTATCTTTAAATAAGTGAAAAACCACGTCTGAATAACGTTTATAAAATCGATTCATACTATCACCTCTTCTTACTTCTCCACTTAAAATAAGACCTTAGCCCTAAATGCATTTACCTTATACCCATTAAATACTTAAGTAAACTCCCTGAATAATCCCATTTTTATCTGCACCTTTTTTTTCTTGGAACACTAGTTCAAATATGAATTGTTATATACCGCTTTTGAACCTACCCAATAAGGTCATTAAAATGATTTCCTGCTGCAAGAAGAAAAAGAATCCTCTATTCCAAACTCGGATCTAAATAATTGGATTAAATGTATAAAGATCATAAAGAAGGAGACTTTTATTCAGTGGAAACCTTTCTCCGGAACTAAGTGCTATGAACGTTTTAGAGAAGCGCAGTAAGGATCTATATGTAAGAAAAAGGAAACCTATATTGACCGATCATAAGGGCTATACAGGTTTCCTATACTCACTTCTTTAGAAAAGGAATATACAAAAAAAGCCTCATTCACGTTTAGAGGAAGCCAGTATGCATCGAAGGGCTTACCAACTTATTAAAACGAAAATGAGCTGTCTATTAGGAGCTAGTGTACAAGAAAAAGCGAAACCGAGCTTTTTACATTTTTCATTTTAAATAAATCAGGTACACTTGCCCGATTTTGAAACTAGATTTTAACTAGACCCAACCGTATGCATAGGATGTTTTAGCTAGCTACGAAATGAGCATGCCTGACGCAAATTAACAGACATGCCCAATTGGACATCCCTTGAGCCTTGTAAAGTCGTCCATTCAAACGATAGACAATGTTCTATCAGCTTCGTCGGCTCGTTCAATTTAAATTCACTTATCGTCACTTTAAAAAAGGAGAAGAACACGTTTGATTTGGTTTTATTCGATCATCTAAAAAATTATTAACCATAGTCTTTATTTTTCATGGCGCATCCACTAAATCCCATTTAATCCTCCCCTTATAATCACCTATATAGACAAAAGGTTCCATTTTTAATAATATTCCCTGATTTTCTCGCCAATGTATGGATATCTCATCCATACTTTTGGTTGTATGTTCAAAAACATTCATGGCAACTCCTAGTACCATTTTTTCTTCTTTTCCAACTTTATCAACAAAAGTTAAGGCATCTAATAAATAATGTCCAGCTCCATCAGAAAAATCTTCACTTAAAGTAGCCGTCAGCCGCCACGAACTACCGGTACCACGAGTATCCTTCACGCGAATATCCCAATCGGCATTTCGTTTTGCAAATGTCGCTTGAGTAGGAATTTCTATGTCTGCAAAACTAACATCCGTTGCAACATTGGTGAAACTAACTTGTCCAATGACGTTCAAGGTGAGTTTTTCCACGTTCGATTGTCTACCAGTATCATCCACACTATAAACATTTACAGCATGTGTCCCTACTGATAATTGATCTGCTGGAATGGTATACTCGTAGCTGACTTCTTCCCCTTTATCAGCAACATTTGCTGAACCAGATGCAAATTTAATTGGCTCACCTTTATCCAGCACATAGTATAGGTCCACTTTGTCACTATCTGCATCACTCCATGTCCCTTTTATTGTGTAGCCACTTCCTAAATCAATAGGTATTTCCGTATCAGCATCAACCAGTGTAAGAGATGGCGGTTCTACAACAATGATTTGTAGCGTTGCTACATTGGACTTTGCTCCATTTTCATCCGTTACATACACTTCAAAAGTGTTTTCCCCCATATGTAATTGGTCTTTTGAAAGGAGAAAACTCCAGTCGGCACTATCGGGAGACACATCTTTCTCTTTTTCTTCAGATTGGATTTCCTCTGAATTCAATTCATAGTAAAAAGTGCCTTTAGAATTATCACTGTCTTTCCAAGTTCCTGTCACTTCATAATCTTCACCTTCGGATACGTAAACAGGGCCAGCATCATTTATTGCTACTTCTGGTGCTTGATTAGGCTGGATGACATAATCAATTGAATTGGTATCAATCACCAAGTTATCTCCATTAAACCTAGCTGTTTCAGTAACTGAGGCAGCTTCCGTTGTTGCATTGACTTTCACTTGAAAAGAGACGGTCGCTGCATTTTGAGTGGAATTCATATTTGGAATACTAAGTGCCAAGGATTGCCCTGACCACGAATTATCATCTAATGCTGCAGTCTCACCAGGGGTTGTCAATGTCATAGAGCCTGGGATAAACGTAACATGATCATTCAAGACCGTGTTCAAGATGATATTTTTCCAATTTTGTAAACCACCGTTATATTTCGAATAAAGCGTATAGGTTAATACATCACCTTTAAAAACTGAAGAGCCCTCTCCGACAACAGAATCATCCTGTCTCGTTATCGTTTGCTCAACTTCTGCATTTACTAAATCCGGTATTTCATCAAAAGCGACACGATTGGTTTGCTTGTAAGTAGGGCCTGTTGAACCAGTGAATCCCCAATAAACTTTTGTAGAGCCAAAAACATCTTGTGCATTTACAGCAACAGTAACTGGATTTACTCCTTCTAATTGATACGTGAGTGCTTGGCTTGCAGCATCCCATTTCACTTCGAATTTACGCCATGTACCATTTGATAACAGACCAGGATACTGAACGCCAGTATTACCATCTACGTTATTATGTTTCATGGTTCTCCTATTACTCTGTAACGGCCAAACACCAAAGGTATAATCTATATAAGTATCGGTTTCCCCTGGATACCCCCATGCAACATGGTCATCGTTAACATTAGTATCAAAATAGCTAGGATCACCGTTATTTTTATAGGTATCAAACTCAACAGCAAAACTTTTTTGAATGCCAGATGTTTTCGATCCATTATAGCCTTCGTCTGCCCAAACCCCCAAGCTTGCCCCAGATTTTGCAATAGCATTTACACCTCTTGAATCATTATGCATCACAAATGCCATACCATCTGCCGCATTATTCCCATTATTTCCAAAATACAAATACATGGAGGCTGTAAAATCTTTAGTTAAATCCATTTTAAGATCGTCGATTGACCAAATTGCCCCCTTTTGATTTGCCGTTCCAGGGGTTACTGAAACCAGTTGATCGTTAATGATGGAGCTATTTGATCCTGTTGATGGAGTCGTAAACAGGCCATCCAATATAATACTGGATGGAGGATTATCTTCTACTGGACCGGCTGCCTCCACTTGAATGTCCACTGGCCCCAGCCATTGAAGACTTGAAAAAAACAAGCCCATAATAATGAGAAATGAGAAAGTGATTCTAGTGAATATTTTACTCTTCTTCATGCTTTTCCCCGCTTTTTTTCCTTCTTAGTAAAATAATGACCAATATGATTAATACCGCAATTAGCACGCCGATTCCTGCAAAAAAAAGTGTATAGTCTTTTTCCAATTCAACTGCTTCTTTATTTAATTTCTTTGAATCATCACCTTTAATCTCAAACATTTTGTCAAATTTCCAGGTTTGATCTCCGTCTTTTGCCGTTATATATATATGATATTTGCCAGGCTCTAAAGCTTGATTATCCCAGCTAATAGGGAAATCGAAATTAGAATTCGGTGCCATGGAAACGTCATTCTTCTCTGAAGAGTGAAGCATCTTCCTGTTTCCTTCTTTCGTGATTCGGGCATTCACATCCAAGTTATTGACAATCACAGCTTCCGTGTTTTGCAGATTCGCAGTTACCACTGTGCGATAGTTCATCAATCCTGCTTGAACTTTATTTAACTTTAGATTCGGTTTTACCCTTTTATCCGTTTCGGTCAATTTGACGCCAATCACATACGAAAATTCATTGTTGATTTGAACATTATCATCTTCTTGTTTTTTGTCGCCTTGATTTATTTCATATACATAGAAACCACCCAAAATCACTCCATCAAATGGTTCATCTGGCATTTGAATTGTAAAAGGCACTTTTTTCGTTTGATTTCCTTTTAACGTTACTTTTTGTTTTGGGGAAATGAGATCAGTTAATGCATACTTTAATGAACTATCTTTTTTTTGATTATTTTTACTGTAATCAATCACTCCATTTTGATTGGTTACGGCTGTATTCGGTTCAATCATTAAGTCGATTTTTTCACTCGAGTTATTCTTCACTGTTAAAGATATCGTTTGTTCGGCCCCCGGTTTCATATACAAGTCAAAGTAAGTCAACTTCTTATTGATTTGGTTTTTTGGAATATTGGCTTTGATTGAATATTCCATGGTCCCAGCAAAGGCTGTTTCATTCTGGGAAATGATTCCTAACCCAATCAATAAGGACACAATCAAAATAAATAGCCCTTTTTTCATCTATATCCCCCTCTAGTTTCAACATGATGTGATCTATATTAATGGAACTTGGCTTACATAATTTCTTATAAAGCCAAGCTCTATTTGAGTATTTAGCTAGGTGCGTTGGTTAATTCCCATGTTACAGTACCACTGTAACTTTCGGCTTCAGCTGAGCCAGCCAAAACTTTAAGTTGCACATTACTATTATCGCCGTCAGAACCTGAAAATACGTCCAGCCATGTTCCGCGGCCAGTTTCTAAAGGTGCCTCCATGAATTTTTTTGAATCACTGTTATCAAATGTAACGTCGTAAGCCGTTGGCGGTTCAGAAACATTTGATGATTGTGATTTTACTTGTCCATTTTTGAATGTTAACTCAGCCCCCTGTAAAGACTCCCCAGTGCTATTTTTTAATTCAGAAGCCTTTGCTGTCAAAGCCCATCCTTCGCCCGTTCCGCGTTTATCTGAAACTTGTACATATGGATCTTTATTATTTGCGTTATATGTAGTGTTCCCACTCATAATTTTCTGGGTTCCAAATTGGATGTTGGAGACATAGTCCAAAGTTAAAGATCCACTATTTCCCGTTCCGCCATTGTCTGGATCTATAGGATCAATCGGACTCGGTGGAGCCGGTTCATCTGGATTAACCGGATCTACCGGCTTGGTAATACCCTCATCCGGAATAAAATCAATATAATTTTTGGAAATAGCGCTATTTACGACAGCTGCTTCGGCTGAATTTGTCGAAAAGATCAATCCAGCCAGAATCATACTTCCTGCCATTGACAGGGTGATTGCTTTCATCTTCCTCACCTCATGGTTTTTTATATTATTGTGGTGCATCCAATAGACTCCAAGTTAATGTTGAGACATACTCTCCAGCTAAGTTTCCTGCAGGAACATTTATTTTCAAGTTGCTAGGATCAAATTGATCCACCCACGTTCCCATTCCTTTTGAATTTTGAGCAGACATAAGGATTTGTGGTGCAGTTACTTCAGAATCAGTACCTAATTGTACTTCCCTTAATTCTGGTGCAGGTGAAACATTTCCTGGAGTTGTAACTGCAGTCCCGATTGGAAGTGTAACAGTGGCACCTTTTAGAATCATCGTTTCATCAGTTAGATCCTTGAATGGTGAAGTCGAGACTTGTAATGTCCAGCCAGCACCAGTACCACGAATATCCGTTATTTGAACGTTTGGTTTTTTTGTAGTTGTTGAATATTCCACAACTCCACCGGATAATTGGTGGGTATTAAATTCTAAAGGCGAGACATTATCAATTGTCAGCGCCCCTGTATTTCCTGTTTCCCCATCCGGTTCACTAGGAACGATCGGGTCAGTTGGACCTTTTGTTTCATCTGCTGGCATTATTGTGATATGGCCATGAGAAGTGGCTCCTTTACCGTTTTCACTTCCCAATACTTCAGTTGGATCAACCGCGCTTGCAAATGCAGGCGTCACGAATACCAGCAAGGCTGTTGCTGCCATTCCTTTAAATAGAACCTTTTTTAAATTCATTTTTTCAATTCCTCCTTAATTTTTATGAAGATTTAAATGCCTAATAAATGAAGTTGCAACAATATCTTTCTTGAATCCCTCTCCAAAGACCTTAAAACTATGAACATACCTCTTATTTTTTCACCATCTTCATTCCTCCTGTTGTAGGTTGATAGGCTGCTGCATAAATATCGAAGCTACCCAATGCCTTTAATGCATAAGGTGCCAATCACTAGAATATTTGCGCCTTTCAATAAAAATGAATTTCCTAAGTTATCGAGATAGGGAAAGGAACAAGAAAGGTTGCATGTATTTGGTTCAACTTCATGAAAATCATTATATAAGTTAAAAATTCAAACATTGTTTCAATAATGATTTTTGCGTTTCCATTTAAGAAACTCCATGTAAGAAACTCATGATTTTGCTTTTCTTTAGTACTTACAAGTTGTTTTTTTACGCATCAAGTGAGAAAGAAAGTTCACTATAATTATAGAAAGGTGTTATTGGTTGGAATGTAAGGGGAAGAAGTCGGCACAAAGTTTTTTTTTTAGAAGATGGAGATTCAGAAGTGGATCTTAAACCATATAAGAATGAGGGTGTTTGCGGATAGTCGGCGCTACTTAACGATTAATAAAAAAAGTTAACCTGCTTCAGGCTAACCTTCATTAGGAATTTTTTACACCTACAAACGATCCTTTGATCTTGATTTACTGTGATCTCCCTAGTTTCCTACATACCTACATTTCGAGAATCAGTAAAAGTTTGTTCCCATAATGAATAAATGTATCGTTGTACGTCAATTTCTATACATATCTACTTATCCGAGTCGAAAAAAACAGCAAAACCATTTCCTTTATATTCCAAATTACCTACAAAAAAAAGTCACCAAAACATGGCGACTCCCACTTCACTTATTTTAGGTGACTACAAGATAGTCCTTCAAGGCCTGCTGCAGCGTCCCCTTTGTTTCAGCTCTATTCTCGATTTGGACCCCTGAACGGATCATTTTCGTTACCACTTCAGGGCGTAATCCAGTCACTACAGCTTTACACCCCATCATTGCCGTTCCATCGAGGATTTTCAATAAATCATTAATGATTTCAACTTCCATTTCGATGATACCGGATAAATCCAAGATCAAGGTCTGTATCCGCCGTTCACCTATCTCCTGCAATACTTTTTCCTCGATTATCTGTATACGTGTATTATCGATTGTCCCAATTAACGGAAGGACGCAGGTAGTGGAAGTGACTGGAATGATCGGGACGGATAGATTTTCCACCAAGCTTTGCTGAGCAAGAATCAATTTGTCTTTGTAATCGGAGTAGCTGACGAAAAAGGATTTAAGAAATACATCAACCTTTTCATTCACTTTTTTCTCTAATTCAAAAAAGGTTTTGGATTCACTGAAGACTACTTTTGCACTTTCGAACTTATAAAGAAATGTCCAAAGCGTTCTGCGGATGGCCTGAATCCATTCCAGCTTGAACGAAAGCGTCAAAGAGTGGGTTGCCCACGTAACTCCCTCTTGTTCGGCAAATGCAATCATATCCGATTCATTCTGTTCCACTATATAACGGATGAGCCTATGGGCATTATTCAAAAGGTCGACATTTCCAATCAGCAGAATTTCTTCAATTTTATCCCTGACATTGACAGCTTCAGATAAAAGATATTCTTCAAATTCACTTTTATTCTGCAAAAGGAATTCCATTATCTTTTCTTCCTCATAAACAAAACTCACTCTTCCCCACTCCCTTTTTGAACTCCAACTGTGATTTTTGTTACTATTTACTTTCTAGATGGGTGAAGTTTTTTCCTGCTAATTGCTATATATTAAAGAGTTTGAGACAGCATATAATTTAAATCCTGCTTACATCTCCTCGCCTGAAAAAACATTCTTCGATGCGGAGGAAAAAATCAGATGGGTGGACGATTTCCCATATTTAATGGCTTCATCGACGAAGCCTTCCAGCGTTTCCATCGAAAATGTACTTATTTTAATCAAATAACTGTATTGACCGGCTAACCGGTGGCATTCCAGTACTTCCGGATGGTTCAAGCTAAATTGATAAAAGTCTTTGCATCTATCCGTTTCGAATAATATGAATGCCGTTATGCGCCTATCAAGTTTTTCAAGTGATATTTCCGTTTTATATCCTTTTATCACTCCGCTTTCCTCTAATTTATTCACCCGTTCCTTCGTTGCTGGAGCCGTTAAGGAAACCTCATGTGCCAGTTCTTTCATGGACATGCGCCCATTATTCTCCAACAAGGAAAGTATCTTTTTATCCGTTCGATCCAATTCAATCACACCCACTTTTTATTGTTAATAGAATTCACCTAAATACATTATAAAATAAACAGAAATGAAATGATTACATAATTTATTCTATGTATTAGGGAATTTGCTTTTTATATAATAAACACAACTATAAATAAGGGGGATTCACGATGAAAAAAGTATTGATGCTGCTATCCAATGGATTCGAAGCGGTAGAAGCAAGTGTGTTTACAGATGTATTGGGCTGGAATAAATTAGAGGGTGATGGTATGACTGACCTGGTTACGGTTGGACTTCATGAACAATTGAAATGCACATGGAATTTCATCGTGCAGCCCGAATTGACCCTCAATCAAGTGAACCTTGATGACTACGATGCTTTGGCCATTCCAGGAGGATTTGAAGAAGCCGGTTTCTATGAGGATGCCTATGATCAGAGGTTTCTTGATGTGATCAAGCATTTTCATGATAAGAACAAAATCATAGCAACCATTTGTGTAGGTTCTCTCCCACTAGGAAAAAGCGGGATATTGAATGGAAGAAAAGCCACTACATACAACCATCCAACCAGTATGAGACAAGGGCAGCTAAAAGATTTTGGTGCGATTGTCGTTAATGAACCGATTGTCGTCACGGACAATATCATTACATCCTACAATCCTTCCACTGCATTCGATGTTGCCTTTACGCTCTTGGAAATGCTCACTTCCAAAGATAATTGTAAACAAGTGAAGGAATTGATGGGCTTCCATTAAGGTTGTCTTCCGCTTCAGGCGCTCGCTTTCCGCGGGCGGCCGGGGAGCCTCCTCGGCTTAGCTCTATCTACAATCAAGGGTTCCGAATGAATTCGGAACCCTTTTTCACGTTACTTCCAATAAGCCAATGAACGGGTTTTCATGGATTCACGGAACTGTTTCGTTGATTCTGGCAGGACTTTATTCGTTGCATAATCGATGATGACACCATACTGGCGAATGACATCCAGACTATCCAGCTCTCCATCGGCGAATTTATCTTCGACTCTTTGTACGTTTTCCTCAAGCCATTGTTTACGGTTGCTCCTGATATACGACCTAGCTTGTTCCGTTGCTTCAACATCTATTTCAAATAAATCGAGATCTTTATCGATTTCCTTGATCACGACTCCATAATCTTTTTTGGCTCGCTCAATTGAAACATATTCATCGATCACATCTTCCAAGACATCTTCGGGATTTCTTTCAAGCGGATCTCCCAGTCCCCCGCCCCCAGCTGATGGGCGTACAAAGGAATCTCCTTGCTGCACCTTCACATTTGAGAAAATCGCACCTAAATAGCGTTCGTCCTCTTTGCCAGGATTCAGCCAAGCTCCATGCGGGGAAGAAGGAAGCCCTCCAAAAATCCCCCATGTTATTGAACGGGAACGGTCACAGCAATAGGACATGACGGTGTTTTTGACATTCGTGAGTGTACCGCCCTTTTCTACACCGCACCCGCCGCGGTATTTCCCCGGCCCGGCAGAGTCGGTGATGATTTCATGCTTCATCGTCACGACGGGTGACAGTCTTTCTTGCCCTTCGCAAGGCTGTACACTGAGACCCAAACCGAATGTCGGCGAAGTGGCGTTCACACCGTCCCGGTCATGGCGTCCTCCATGACCGCCGGCCATCCAGTCATACCACATGAAGTATTTATCTTGCTCCTGGCGTTGATCCCAACCGCCGATAAGTAAATACTCCAGGTTAAATGAGCATGCAATCGCTCTTTCCGGCATGATATTGGACCAGAGTTCGAAGCACGCACTCATGATTTTTTCATAGGCCCCTGAACAAAAACCGGTTACGGCAATCGGTGCCGGGGCATTGACGACGGAGTTTTCCGGAAGTTCAATCTTCACCACTCTGTAAAAGCCGGAGTTCAAAGGGATTTCAGGAAAAAATGTCTTGGTTCCCGAGTATGCTGCTGATAAAGATGCCCCGAAACCGGCATTCAAAAAGCAGCCGATATAAGAATGTGAACCAGAAAGATCATAATGGATTTCGTCATCCGTGATGGTCATCTTAACCCTGATCGGAATCAGGCCGTCTCCGGCTTCCGGGTCCATATCAATATAATCCACAGTCTCCCAGGTTCCATTCGGTAAAGCCGCAACCTTGGCCCTCGCCAAGCGCTCCACATAATTCTGCACTTCCGCAAAGGCAGACAAAGTCGTATCGATTCCATACTTCTCGATGATGGCAAACAACTGGCGCTCGCCTACCTTGGCCGCTTCCACTTGAGCACGAAGATCGCCGACTCGTTCCTCAGGGACGCGCATATTTGAAACGAGCACATTGACCACATCTTTTAAAAATGTTCCTTTACTATATATCCTTAGCGGCGGAATCCTCACTCCCTCGCCGAAATGTTCCTTGGCATTGATATCGAAGGAGCCAGGTGTCGAGCCGCCCATGTCGGCCCAGTGGCCATTCGTCTGCATGAACGCAATCAGCTTGTCCTCATGAAAGACTGGCAAGAGAACCCGTGTATCATTGAAATGAGTACCGCCCCGATACGGGTCATTGACCAAGAATACGTCCCCGGGATGGATATCACCCCCGAAGTCCTCGAGCACCGCCTTTGCCGTTAGATGCAGTGTTCCTACATGGACCGATATATCCTGCGTCCCTTGCATGACTGTATTTCCTTCTGCATCACAAAGCGCACAACTGAAATCCCGATTATAAATGACGAAGGAATAGCATGTCCGAAGGATTTGTTCAGCCATTTGATCTACAAGGTTAACGAAGCCATTCTTTATCACTTCAAATGTCACCGGATCTAAACCTGTTCCAACTCCAGATTGGTCAATTAACTGTTTATTCGACAATGAAATCCACCTCTTTTTATTTATTTTGGGAAAGAATCAAGTTTCTGTATTGATCAACTTTTGCCGTGAAATTTGGCGGAATGACAGTCGTTGTATCAAGCTGATCCACGATGGCAGGCCCCGGGATTTCAGAAAAGGCCGGAATGAGTTCCCGGTTATACACGTTCGTATTCACATACCCTTCCTCTTCGAAATAGACATCCCGCGTTTCCTTCAAGGCATCAGCAAGTGTGCCCCCTGGTTCATAAGTAGGAAATTCAGGTTTTGGCACAGTTCCGATAGCCGTAACGAGCAGCCCGTAAATTTCCACGGTCTGTTCTTTATCGGAAAAAGAAAATTCCCGTTCATGCTCTTGATGGAAACGGTCAAGGGTCTCTTCCAATGAAGAAATCGGGCAATCGACTTCAATCGCCAAAGAACGCCACTGTCCCATATACCTCATGTCAATATAGCGCACCAATGTGGAAGCTTCCTTAGCGACCCCTTCTTCTTGCAATAACTCCGCGGCCTCTTTTTCCATTCCGATGAATTCCCTCTCTAAATCCATTAACGATACATCCTTGACATTCTTGACATAGGTTTTGGATATATCATGACGAACATCGACCAACAGGCATCCCATTGCAGCGGCAACACCCGGATGCGGCGGGATGATGACAGTCGGGATTTCCATTTCCTTGGCGAGGTACGCTCCATGTAAGGGTCCAGCGCCTCCGAAAGCCACAAGTGCAAAGTCGCGGGGATCGTATCCCCTTCTGACTGAAATCAGCCTTAGCGCATCACACATATTGGCATTGGCCACCCGTGTGATGGCATTCGCCGCTTCTTCAATCGTATAATCGAATTTCTTGGCGATCTTATCCACGACTTCTATCGCTTTTTGTTTATCAAGTTCCATTTGCCCATCCAATAGTTTTGTGCCAAGTCGTCCCAATACAATATTGGCATCGGAATTGGTCGGTTCCACGCCACCCCTGCTATAGCAAGCAGGTCCAGGTACCGCGCCTGCACTTTGAGGGCCATTCCGTAAAGAACCGCCTTCATCCACCCAAGCCAAGCTTCCTCCTCCTGCCCCTATCGTCAAGATTTCGATACTTGGGAAACCGATCGGATATCCATACTCGATATACCAATCTTTAGTAATCCGTAAATCACCTTCATGCATCAAGGAAATATCGGTGCTCGTTCCTCCCATATCCAGCCCAATGGCATTATTGAACCCGCAAAGCTGGGCGATATGTTTACTGGCAATCGCACCTGCAGCGATTCCGGAACTTGCGAGCCTTGCCGCATAACGGGGTACGGTTTGGGATGTCATTACCCCTCCGCCGGAGTGAAGCACTAATATATCATCTTCATACCCCCGTTTATTCATTTCACCTTCAAGGGTTTTAATATAGTTGCTGACAGTCGGTCCTAAAACCGCATTGACGATCGTCGTACTCATGCGCTCATGCTCAAAAATCTCAGGAAGGACTTCACTTGAAATGCATATATAGACGTCCGGGAGTTCCTCCTGGATGATTTGTTTCACTTTCGCCTCATTGCTTCCATTTACATACGAGTTCATGAAGCAAACCGCAATGGATTCGGTACCGCGTCTTTTTAATTTCCTTGCCAGTGTACGTACTTCCTCTTCATTGATTTCAGTCAAGACATTCCCTGCAAAATCGATGCGCTCTTCCACTTCAAAACGGTCTCTTCTTTGTATATACGGTTTGGCTACATCATCATATGTATCCCATAACTCAAGCTTGGTTCCTCGGCGGATTTCCGATACATCCCGAAATCCAGCGGATGTGATCAATGCTGTCTTTGGCAATTTCCTTTCAATCAAGGCATTGGTGCCCACTGTTGTACCATGGGAAAACACTTTAATATTTTCACAATCTATTTCCGCCTTTGCAATTCCATCCAAAATGCCGATTTCTGGATTCTGAGGAGTCGACGACGTTTTCGTGATTGAAATCTCCTTCGTGCTTTCATCAAAAACGAACACATCCGTAAATGTTCCGCCTACATCAATTGCGAGCCTAGTTTGCTTCGTACCTATCATTTAATTCCCACCCCTGCTACAAGATTTTAAAAAATTCATACCTTTTGACATTGCTTCGTATCCCTTTCACCACTTAATGGAACTGTGTGAAAGAGTGTCAGCCGCTGGATTTTCTTAGCCAAAAAAGGAACATGATGAAATAAAAAAAACCAGTCATATCAATAAGCAATCATTGATATAACTGGTTTTTGATCTAGGTTTAGCTTCGCTGGGCGGCGAAGTCTATTAGATTCGACAGTTATTTATAGAATTCATCTTTTAAATCACCAAGTCCATTTAAGGCGATGGCAGAGTAGTATTTGCTAGATAAAACTACCTGTTCATTATGGCTATATACTTTATCTTACGTCAATCCACCATAAAGTCAAGGGTATTTTTAGAATAGTCAAACAACTTACAAGGGTAAGAAGTTTATAAAAATCAAGGAACCATAACTGTTTCGCTATGCTTACGCAACATGATTATTTATCAGGTGCTTCCGATGTGCCTTCCTCACTGTTTTTGAGGTAAACTTCAGAAATTCCATTCATGCCTTCCGATAGTTGTGCTTTAGTATATTCCATACTGCCAACCAGTTTATGAAGCTTCTTATCATCATTCTCTTCTGTAAGTTTAGATTCTGAATCAGTCACATTATTTCACCTCCATCATTTAGGATGGCAAATCAAGATGGAAATATGTATGACAGGCGATGATGATAGACACCCTCAAAGTCCTTTTTAGGTAAAGAATGGAATCTTCCAGCAGAATCTGTACTTAAATAAGCGAGAAAAGTTTATTTTATGAATCTTTTTTTAAAAATCAGCTGTTTTCACGGAACTAAAGGGATATACTATAGTTTAGCATTTATTACATTTTTGTTAGTATTTTTTCTTGCCACACATTGTGTAATATTTTACAAGTTTTTCTATTTACATCAACAAAATGCTTATTGCAAAGGAGAATTGGATATGTCAGAAACGATTACCCAATCACAAACTGAACAACTTAATGCCAGCCAAAAACAATTAGATGTACTGGACCAATTATTAAACCCTGAGGTTCAGGAATCGTTGAACACTTTAGTTGAGCAGTTACCAAAACTAACTGAGTTAGTGAATATTTTAACAAAGTCTTATGATTTCGCTCAATCGGTTGCGACTGATGATGTTTTGAAAAATGATACGGTCAGCGCCATTTCGGAGATCGCGACACCTGTAGTCGATTCAGTGAAAGGGCTTGCGGTTACTGCCATCGAAGCTAAGGATCGTGCTGAAGTGAATCATGACGTGATCGGTCTTTTTGGTCTGTTAAGAATGATGAAAGACCCACAAGCACAAAAACTTTTCCGTTTCGCCCAAGCTTTTCTTGAAGTCTCTTCAGAACGCAAAAACCAAAAATAATTTGATGAATTTTCAATCAGTAAGGACGGGGGATTAACTATGTCAAAACAAATCGTCATCTTAGGTGCAGGTTACGCTGGATTGCTATCTGCCTTATCCGTACGTGAATATTACAAAAAAGATGAAGTACAGGTTACAGTGGTGAACCAATTTCCAACACACCAAATCATCACTGAATTGCACCGTCTTGCAGGCGGATCCATTTCTGAACAAGCCGTTTCCATTCCGTTGGAAAAACTTTTCAAAGGAAAAGATATCGACCTTATCATTTCCAAAGTGGATTCTTTCTCAGTCGATAACAAAGAAGTGAAACTTGCCAATGGTTCCACTTTATCTTATGATGCCCTAGTTGTTGCTTTAGGAAGCCAAACAGGATTCTTCGGCATTCCGGGACTTGAGGAAAACAGCATGGTCTTGAAATCCGTAAACGATGCAAACAAAATTTACAAACATATCGAAGATCGCATCCGCGAATATGCACAAACGAATAATGAGGCGGACGCAACTATCGTGATCGGCGGCGGCGGATTGACAGGCGTCGAGTTAATCGGTGAAATCGTGGATCATTTCCCTAAAATCGCCAAAAAATTCGGAGTGGACTTCAAGGACTTGAAAATCAAGCTTGTAGAAGCTGGTCCAAAAATCCTTCCGGTCCTGCCTGACCACTTGATCGAACGTGCGATGACAAGCTTGGAAGCACGCGGTGTTGAATTCCTGACAGGTCTGCCTGTAACGGGTGTTAAAGGAAATCAAATCGAATTGAAAGATGGACAAACGATAACGGCCAATACACTTGTTTGGACAGGCGGAGTTGCGGCTCTTCCTATCGTGGGCGAATCAGGCCTTGAAGTGGATCGCGGCAAAGCGACCGTTAATGAGTATTTGCAATCCAAATCTCATAATGACGTATTCGTTGTCGGGGACAGCGCCGTTGCGTTCCCTCCAGAAGGCGGCCGTCCATACGCTCCTACTGCACAAAATGCTTGGCAAATGGGTGAGCTTGTTGGATACAACCTATATGCAGCCTTTGAAGGCAAGAAACTTGAAGAATTTTCACCTGTAAACTCAGGTACACTTGCGAGCCTAGGCCGTAAGGATGCGGTGGCAACCGTTGGGGCCAATAACACTTCCCTTAAAGGCCTGCCGGCTACATTGATGAAAGAAGCAAGTAATGTTCGCTATCTATCACACATCAAAGCCCTATTCAGCTTGGCTTATTAATTCATTATCGCCGTGACGTGACATCCAGTTCATTGATATGTCCGCGGTACATGCCCTTTCTTCCCGGTCATCGGGATTAAAGGGCATTTTTTTCATGAATTTATTATAATGCCTGATCATGATGCAATGATTGACGAAAGATGTTAACAATAGACGGTACTCCATTTTGTTGCTTATCCATTCAATAAATCTTCTGGGATT
Source organism: Brevibacillus sp. JNUCC-41 (assembly GCF_014844095.1). NCBI lineage: Bacteria > Bacillati > Bacillota > Bacilli > Caryophanales > Bacillaceae > Peribacillus > Peribacillus sp. JNUCC41. Next base: position 883,139 of record NZ_CP062163.1, read on the forward strand.
AGGCAACTCTCCTAAATCCTCTCCGTTAATTTTTATTAGCCCGTTTGTCGTTAACTAACGCTCAAGTATGTACCAATGCGCATATCATAAAATTAACCTTATAAAGGAGGGGTCTGTATGAAAGGGAAAAAAGGAAAAGCAGCATCTGGCGGTTCATCTACCGGTAGCAATTCTACCGGAAGCAAGTCCACTGGCAACAAGTCCACTGGCCATAAATCTACTGGAAAATAATCTACTGGCAGCACAGCTACTGGTATCATAACTACTGGTTTCACATCTACAACAACAACAACATCTACTTCATCAAGTTCAAGTTCAAGCTCAAGCTCGTCCACTGGACGTGGCAAAAAAAGAAGAAGATAGATAGTTAAATATAAAATGCTTCAGCTTGATTAATCCCTGATTGATCAAGTCGAAGTATTTTATGATATTACGGCTTCATTAAGGTCAAGACTGTCCATAAAACATCTTATACAAGGAAGGAAGGAAGGTGAGTGTATGTCTTATCATATTCCATCTTATTTCTTAATGATAGAAGAAAAAGATCTAGAAGATTTACGTGCGGATATTTGGAGCGATGACCCTATACCCGCCTATTTGAAAGTAGAAAACGACACTTATGTAATCGATATTGCCTATCGAGGCTCTTATACCCGCAAATTCCGGAAAAGATCCTATTGGATTGATTTCATCCAGCCAGAACGATTCTTTGGCGCCCACAAAATCCATCTCAATGCCGAATACAGAGATCCTTCCCTCATTCGCAATAAACTCTCACTCGATTTCTTTCAAGACCTTGGTGTCCTTTCCCCTCATAGCCAACACATCAACCTATTCCGAAATGGCACGCTTAAAGGTGTGTATTTACAATTGGATTCCGTCGATGGGGTTTTTTTAGAAAAAAGAGGACTTCCTGCCGGCCCGATTTATTATGCTGTCAACAATAATGCCAACTTTTCATTGGGAAGGGATGGGAAAGCGAAAGACTCCCTTATGTCAGGCTATAAACAAGCGTTTGGCAAACCCGCCGATGATGAATATCTAATCGAATTCATCAAAAAAATCAACACCACCCCACTTGCAAAGTTTCCTGAAGTAGTCTCGCAACATCTTGATATCCATAAATACTTACGCTGGCTGGTTGGAGCCGTTTGCACCATGAATAACGACGGTTTCACTCATAACTATGCACTATATCGCAATAGTAAAACGAAGTTATTTGAAATCATTCCTTGGGATTACGATGCCACTTGGGGACGCAAAGTCAGTGGAGGGATCATGGAGCACACATATGTCCCTATCGGAGGGAAAAAGGCAAACCACCTTATTCATCTGCTCTTGCAGGTTCCGGAATACAGTAAGTACTACAAAGACCTCTTGGTTGAAACATTGGAAACCACATTTACTGTGAAGCATATGGAAAATAAAGTATTACCACTGCACCAGGGCATACGCCCCCACATCCTTCTTGATCCATATAAAAAGAATAAGATTGATCTATTCGACAAGGAACCGGAATTCATCTTCGAATTCATTCGCAAACGCAGTGATTACTTAAATAAGCACCTTGGTAGCTTAGATGAAAAAAATGCCACGACACAACTGATAGCCAAACAGGACCGAAAAAAGGGAGTTGCTTCCGTGTCACCAATCTGCATTAAAAATACGGGGAAGTATGGCCGGGGAGTATATGCTACAAGGGATATTAAAAAAGATGAACTCATTGAGGAATCACCTGTCATCATTTCACCCAAACATGAATGGAAATATCTAAAGAAAACCGCACTCTTTCATCACTGTTTCTATTGGGGAGATGACGATGAAACTGTCATTGCCTTGGGAAATGGTTCCCTATTCAACCATTCATACACACCAAATGCGACATTCGAAAATAATTTAGAAGATTTAACGATAGACTTTTATGCACATAAAGATATAAAGGCTGGCGAGGAAATCACGATCAATTACAATGGTGAACCTGATGATAAATCCCCGTTATGGTTCGATGTCATCGAGTAGGCGTTTTTTGCTTCCATTTTATTTTGAAAGAATCCATTTTGAAGGAAAATTGATCAAAATGGATTCTTTTTTTATTCAGTTTTCTTCGCTAATGCAAGGACTCTTTAACTTTACATCTTATTCGGCGCTGAAATTCCCAATAAACTTAGCGCATCCTTTAATACAACTGCCACGGAAAAAGCGAATGAGAGTTTCATTTGTTTGCATTCATCTTCAACTAAGATTTTGGTATGTGCATAATACTTATTGAATGCACGCGATAAATGCAAGCTGAATTTCGCGATTTGTGATGGGTCGGCTTGTTCAAATGATTTTTGGACAATGATCGGGTATTGCTCCAACAGCTGGATGACTGGCCACGCATATTCTCCTAGAGCTTCAAAAGTGAGGGACTGCTCTTTAAATTCACCTTTTTCAAGCAATGAGGAAATTCGCGCATATGTGTACTGTACATATGGACCCGTTTCTCCCTCAAAATTCATCATTTGCTCTAATGAAAAATCAATATCATTCATGCGGTTATTTTTTAGATCATTAAAGATGACCGCTCCGACACCAACCTGTCTTGCAACGAGTTCCTTCTGTTCAAGCGCTTGATTTTTTTCTTCAATATTGCGCTTCGCAGTTTCGATTGCCTCTGCCAATACATCCGCAAGCAGCACGACTTTCCCTTTACGTGTCGACATTTTCTTGCCGTCTTTTAACATCATGCCAAATGCCACGTGCTGCAAATCTTTTGACCATCCATACCCCATTTTTTCAATGACATTAAAAAGTTGCTTAAAGTGCAGGGATTGTTCGTTTCCGACAACATAAAATGTTTTCTTCGCCCCGTACTGTTTTTTACGATACATGGCTGCAGCCAAATCACGCGTCGCATAAAGTGTCGCCCCATCGGTTTTCGTAATCAAACAAGGCGGCATATCTTCCAATTGCACGACATAGGCACCTTCGGATAGGGTAAGCAAGCCCTTTTCTTTTAGCTCCCCGACAACAGCATCCATTTTATCATTGTAAAACGCTTCGCCGGCATGGGAATCAAAACGGATGCCCAATAAATCATAAATCGTCTCGAATTCTTTTAAAGACGCATCCCTGAACCATTTCCACAGAGCCAGTGCTTCCTCGTCCCCATCTTCAAGAGACTTGAAGCTTGCGCGCGCTTGTTCATTCAACGATTCGTCCGTTTCAGCTCTTTCATGGAACTTCACATAGATTTTCAATAATTCCTGAATCGGAGAAGCCTCGATTGCCTCTTTGTCGCCCCACAGCTTATACGCGACGATCAACTTGCCGAATTGCGTGCCCCAATCTCCTAAATGATTGATACGCACGGCATCGTAGCCATTTTTTTCGGCAATGTTAGCCAGTGCATTCCCTATGACCGTTGAGCGTAAGTGCCCCATGGAAAAAGGCTTGGCGATATTCGGGGATGAGTAATCAATCACGACATTTTCCTGTACAGGCTGCACCGAACCATACTGATCCTTTTCCCTTAATATCGTTTGCAGCACGTTTTCCGTCACCATCTGTTGATTGACGAAAATATTCAGATAACCACCCACAACGTTCACTTCTTGGAGCAACTCACTGTTCAATTGTTGAGCTATTTCAGACGCAATCACCTGAGGCGATTTTTTGAATTTTTTTGCAAGAGTAAAGCACGGAAAGGCGACATCACCTAACTCCATCAATTTTGGCTTTTCCATTAATTTCTCTATTTCACTTGCTTGCATTTCATTGTTCAAAGCAGTTGAAATCAATTCTGCAATTGGCTTATTCATCGACATTTTCCCTCCTAAACAAAAAAGCCCCCGCCTCTAAATAAGAGACGAGAGCATGAATTCCCGTGGTACCACTCTAGTTGCCACAATTGTGACCACTTTCCATTGTTAACGAGGTGACTCCCCGATGTTCCCTACTAAACGTTTCAAGAAATTTCTCCAAAGTGCGCTTCATTCATCCGTCCTGCATTAGGCTCCCACCATCCCTAACTCGCTTTCCATTTCGAAATGAACTACTCTCTTCATCACAGAATTTTCAATATTATCATTTAATCCATCGTACACAATTAAAAAAAACGTGTCAACAGGATTTAAGAAACAAATCCTAACCAGCCGGTAACTTCATTTTATCCTTGATGGTCGAAAAATATTTCCTTACTGTCCCTATTGTGTCGCTTTGCTTATTAGACGCTTCCATTTTTGATTGACCATCGGCTAACAGCCCTAACACTCCCATTTCCCGGTCATTATTGCTGGGGGACTCGTCTATAAGTTCTGGGGAGTATATTCGCTTGCCGTCCATTATGCCGCGAATCGAGCAGGCTAACTCTTCACCCGGGCCATCCTTCAATAAATAACCACTTACATTAGCTTTCAATGCGAGTTGAAAATAACCAGACCTTCGAAATGTCGTTAAAATGACCACTTTGCATTCAAATGACTTTAATGCTTCTGCCGCCTCAAGTCCGCTCATTACAGGCATCTCCATATCCATGATACACACATCAGGCTGTAATTGGTGTACAAGGGCCATCACTTCTTCTCCATTACTGGCTTGCCCGACAATTTCTATATCTTCTTCAAGATTGAGTAGAGAACTTATTGCCTCTAACAGCATTTGCTGATTCTCTGCAATGACAATTCGAATCATTTTAAGTTCTCTCCTTTATCGAGTTCCTTATATGCAGCAAAGACTCCCCCAAATCCAAGGATTATTAAGGGAGTCCGGAATGATACATGAACGTTACAGTTCAGATTTCACTTGAATGGGAACACTTTTTTTCGTTAAATATTTAATGTCCTTGAAGCTAACAAAATTCTTTGATTCCTCATCCCATAAACGGAAACGGAGTGAGCGCAAGCTTGTCGCAAGAGTAATCGTTGGAACGTTCTCTAAAGGCTCTGTATTATTGTGCGCCATTTCCAATTTATAGTTAGGCACCCTTGGACTTAAATGGTGAACATGATGGTAACCGATATTACCTGTAAGGAACTGCATCAGTTTTGGAAGCTTATAAAAAGAACTTCCTTCCACTGCCGCCAATACATATTCCCACTCCTCATTCTCTTCGAAGTAAGAGTCCTCGAATGTATGCTGGACGTAAAACAGCCAAATTCCCACTGAACCAGAAATCATGAAGATGGAACCTTGAACCAGAAGGAACGACTGCCAGCCTACTGCCAGGCAAAGCAATGCCACTAAAGCGACGATTATTACATTCGTCAAATACGTATTCATCTTTTCCTTCTTTCTAGCACCTTTACGGTTAAATCTGTTTTTAAGAAGGAAAACATAAATGGGTCCCAAACCAAACATAACCAATGGATTGCGATAAAAACGATACGCAAAACGAAGTTTAAGCGGTGCCGCCAAATACTCATCTACCGTAAGGGTCCAAATATCCCCCGTCCCCCGCTTATCCAAATTGCCGCTTGTTGCGTGATGCACAGAATGCTCATGTCCCCATTGATCAAACGGGAATAAAGTCAAAACACCCATGATCGTACCGACTGTTCTATTCGCACGGCGGTTTTTGAAAAATGAATGATGCGTGCAATCATGAAAAATGATGAATATCCTTGTCAAGAAACCAGCAGCAAACACAGCCGGAATTAAAGCTAACCAATAAGAAACGGAAAGACTTATATATGCTAGGTACCATAAAATAATGAATGGTCCCAAGGTATTGATGATCTGCCATATACTTTGCTTTGTCGTTGATTGTTCAAAAGGAGCAATTTGTTTTCTCAAGTTTTTCGTATTTTGCAAGGTCATTATTCAATTGCACTTCCTTTTTATTTGTCGTTATTTCATATTATAAAGAAAATAACCTGAATTTATTAGTACCAGGTGTCATGACTAGAAGATGACAAATGTCATGTACAAGTCATTTTCAGCGGCAAGCGTAAAAAAAGGCCAACCAGTAAAAAATGATTAACCTGTTCATATGTATAGGGTTTCGTTATCTTGAAAAGAACGGAACTGTCAATATCAGCCCTCCAGTCCCAGCAGTAAGCAAAATAATTCGTCCTACCATAGAGTGGAACAACAATACAGAATCATAATTAGATTCCATATTTTCTTCTATATAGAGCCTTTCCACAATGTACCTCTATTTTATAGCGATTCTCCATAGTAAACTAGTAAAGTTAAATTTTACAAAGGGGAATAAAATCATTGTGAAAAAATTCTTTGGATGTTTTATTATATTAAGCCTTCTTTGTATATGCCTCTTTCCACCCAGTGGTCATTCATCAAGCAAAACCCTTTACATAGGTTCTGTTAAAGTGGACAATACAAAAGTTTTTAGTTCTCCTAAATTAGGTTCCACTCAATTAAAGCCCTTAAAAAAGGGCGAGGAGTTTCCCGTCATTTCTACTTCCGTCGGAGATTCCGCGGGGCCTATTATCCATAAAGTAAAGGCTGGAAACACATTATGGAAAGTAGCAAATCAATATGGTGTTTCACTAAGTGAGCTGCAAAAAGAAAATAAATTAACTTCGACCGAAATAAATATTGGCCAAATCCTGAAGATCCCCCAGAAATATAAGATCCATAAGGTTGTATCAGGAGATACATTGTGGAAGATTTCCACTAAATATAAGGTAACCACAAGTGATTTGACGAAATTAAACGTCTTACATACGGTTACCCTTAAAGTTGGCCAAAAATTGAAGATCCCGGATTATTATTACCAGGTTCAATTGCTTGATGGGAAGAAGGGATGGATAAAGACATCCCAGCTTCAAAAAAAGGCGCAAAAACCTATCGTCATGGGCTGGACGCATAATGGATCGAAAGAAAACTACACCCAACAAATGAAACAACTTAATTTAAATGTAGTATCTCCCCGTTCCTATACGCTGAAGGATTCCGGTAATTTCGTGTCCGTTTCTGCGGATGCAAAATTCGTCCAAAACGCCCATAAACAAGGAAAACAAGTTTGGCAGCTTATCGGAAATCAATTTGACCCTGTTTTAACTGGTTCTGTACTAGGCAATACAAAAAAGCGCCAGAAATTAGTTTCAGCTTTACGTGATTCACTTGTTAAAACTAAAAGTGATGGAATAAATGTAGATTTTGAAAACATCGATCCAAAAAACAAGAAGGACTTTGTACTTTTCATAGGCGAACTGAAAAAAGCCTTAAAACCGCATGGAATTAAAGTATCCGTGGATGTCACCCGAGAAAATGAAGACCCTTTTTGGTCAAAAAGTCTGGATAGGAAAGCACTTGGCAAAATAGCGGACTACATCATCATAATGGGTTATGACGAGCATTGGGGAGGGAGCCCGGTAGCCGGGTCCGTTTCCTCGTTACCTTGGATCAAAGAAGGAACGAAGCTTTTAATGAAAGAAGTACCTGCCCATAAGATCATATTGGCTGTACCATTTTATACGAGGGAATGGGTAACCGATTTATCGACCAAAAAAGTGAAAAGTCATGACCGTACCATGGCTGAAGTCAACAAAATCATTTCATCCCATAAACTTAAAAAGGTATGGGATAAAAAGGCTCAACAAAATTACGTGGAGTATACTTCCAAAGGGGAAAAGCATCAAATATGGATAGAAGATAAAAAATCAGTGAAGCTCCGTATTGACCTGGTCAAACAAAATCATCTAGGCGGTGTATCTGCCTGGTACCTTGGATCAGAAACCCCTGACATTTGGGATGTCTATCATTTTAATCAATAGATTGATAGAAAAACCATAAAGAAAAAAGGCCTCACATTGTGTGCGGCCTTTTTTGCATGACATCCTTTTCATTCGGTCTTGTCGTCTTAAGTGAATAGAGCACACCAATAAATATCAATGTAATGCCCAAGATTTGAATCCTGTCCGGTTGAAATCCTGAAAGAAGAATATCCAAAAGGATGGCCACTGCCGGATCGACAAAAATCATGAAAGATACTACATTTGTAGGCAAATGGCGGATACTATTAAAAAACAGCAGATACACGACGCCTGTATGGATGATGCCGGTAAGTACCGTATAAAACCATTCGGAAGATTTTAGCGTTGTGTAGACTGAAAAATCGACAAAAGGAATCAGTAATAGAAATCCAATGAACATTTGCAGAAAGGTGGTCGCATATACACTTGTCTTTGAAATGCTCTTTCCTAAAAGCATGGTTGCCGCATAGAAAAATGCAGCAATGATCCCATAAATGATCCCTTCCCATTCAGGGGTTGATGATCGAAATCCATCTGTTCCCATAATGAATAATGTGCCAATGAAGCAAAGTGAAATGGCCAGGATGGAAAATAAACTCATTTTCTCTCTAAAGATGAAGCTCCCAATAATGAGTACAATGATCGGCGCTAAATGATAAAGCGAAATGGCAATTGTCACCGATATCAGTTCGAAAGATTTAAAGAGGAATATCCAGTTCAACAAGTTGGCCACCGCGCAGAAAATGATGAGCATTACCTCTTTGGAATTCCATATTTCGTTCTTGAAATGTCCTGTCATCATCCAGGCTGCACATAAGAAAATGGCCGCACAAATGCAGCGAACAAAAACCAATTCCAATGCAGGAAGTCCTGATAGTCCTGAAAAGAAACCGACAGAACCAAAGATCGTCATGGCTAGAGACAGTTGAAGAAGTGCTATTTTATTCATTTCATTTCCCCTCAATAAATTCCCATTTTTTACATTCATACTAACATTTCTTGGGCATGCCGTCACGTGTCATGTATTCGCCCACATGTAATCGGGAATCATTCATGTACACCTGCTATCGCGCGGCAATGTCGTCTCGATCTCGTCTTCCCCTCCTTCTTTTATTTTGGCGACCCAGTCCGGTTCAATCAGTAATTCTCTTCCTAAAATGAAGAAAAAACAAGAACCCCCTTTTCATTAAAAGGGGGGTTCTTGTCATGCCAGTGATCATCCAAAGAATAGATCTAGCAAATTACTGCCTGCAGATGATTGCCTATTATAAAACTCCGAATAACCGCAATTCTTGCAATACACAACCGTAAATTGATTATTCTGGACATCGAACATTTTTGACAACCCTGTTCCTGTCATGGCTACATCCTTCTTGGCAGCATCATTGCTTCCACATTTCATACAACCTTTTTCGCTCATGATCCTTCATCTCCCAAATTTATAAAAATGATAACTGCCGCTGAATACCGGTGCCCCCAGCACCGTACACAATTAAATATACGGATAAAATAGAAAAAAGTTCCATCCTGCAATGAAAAGTCTACACCTCATCCAATAATGAGATTACCTATCCCAAGTTATGAAAATGTGACGCTATCACACCCGGCCTTTATTCAAGAGGCAACTTTATTTTGGCTAAAAATGATAAAGAACGTTTAAAGGAATCCAATAAACTGGAAAAAAGCAAAAAATCAGCAGAGATAGTTAACGGTGAATAACGCGAAACACATGAATTTCCGAGAATGATATAGTGTAATTAAGGCAAGAATAGAATAAAATAAAAAAAGGCAAAGTGCTCTAACACCCTGCCCAACCCCCGACATTAACTACTAATCCCTCTTAATTGATTGAACATCATCAGCATGGCTTTTATAGTAAGTGATAGATGAGATTTTTTATGAACATAATGTTTATCGCATCGCTTTCTTAAACGGCCGAACCTCTTAATCGAGGACACTTGAGAAAAAACATTACATGACCTCTGCATCGTCCAATCGTATTTCTGCAACCCTTCCACCTGGAGCACACCAAAATTCTAAAGTAATATTCCGTTTATGGTCAATGTAGCCGATAATATCCGCTCCCTGTTCATAACTTTTATAATAATGATCTCCATACTTCGAAAGAACGTCCGCTTTCTTACTCCCTAATTTAATACCTTTGCTTGTTTGCAGGGAGTTTTCAAATGGATCGTCGTCCGTACTTGAAATGATTAACCGCATAATTTTCCCTTTATCCTCGTCTGTATTGCTAGAGGCCGTTTTTAACCCGCCTTTCCAATAATAATAATCATAGGCATTATTATTATCTTGATCGATGGGTTCTCCATATTCCCTAATAAATTCTGGACTCGATATGTTATCCAAAACCTTGAATCCCCCGATGGATTCATTGGCCAAATCCGTTGATTTTGTCAATTTTTCAGAGAATGCCGAGTACACATAGAAACCTAATGCTGCTCCAAAAATAATAATAAGTACAATTATGAACTTTCGTTTATCATGCATTTTTCCCATCTTTGAATCTACTCCATCTCTATCGGATTATTTCCGTGGGTCGACTATTCTGTATTGGAGCTACTAACTGGCGAACAGGCAGGAACTGATCCCCATTATGAGTCCTCCGCCTATCCCGATCACTACGCCAACAACTGTCCATCGTGAAATGATCATGAGAATCCTATAAGCCCAAATTACAGAACCTTATTTTTCAGTTTACATCCATATGTCCTACTAAATATCCTCATATTATCTTATACGGATAAATATGGATAAAGGTTTCAATTTTTCAAGCAGCAACTGACTCATGCATTCTATGTTGCATAATAAAAACCGAAATCAGCTACTGATTTCGGTTTTTTCGGTAAGGACTATTTAATTAGTGATATCTTTTTTCTGGAAGAAGAAGAAAGTTAGCGCTAAAAAGATAAGATAATAGATGCCGAGTACACTCATTGAAAATCCAAGTGTAGCTCCATCGAACATTTCCATGGCTCCGGAAATATAGCCCCTTAAATCAAGGTGGGGGAATAAGACGAATTTTAACCACTCGTATTTGCCGATGAATGATTGAATGACCATATTTAATGTCGAGGAAGCAAATAGGATGAAAATGGATATACCTACTGCAAGTGCTTGGTTTTTAAATAATGTGCTTAGCATGAAAGCGATGGTCGTGATGACCAGGAATCCTGGTATCCAGTATACGATCATGTCCACGAAATATTCGCCGACTACCACCGGACTGAATTCACCGAAAGATGCGGGATCCATGATTTTGTCTGAATACGAACCATTGCCAAAGAATATGATGCCGATAAGATAACTGAATATAAGTAGGCTCGCAAGTAATAACGCTGCAAATAACAAGGAAGTAATATATTTGGAAAGCAGGATCTTCCAACGTTTATAAGGCCTGATCAACAGTTGTTTAATGGTGCCATCCGAAAATTCAGAGGAAACGAGCGAGCTGCAAACAATAACGACGAATAAAGTGACAAATGATGTTAATGATGTAGTCCATTCCGCCATATAGGTCCAATTCGTGTTCAAGTCAGGGTTTATATCATCAGCCAACAGTTGCTTGTTGAGTTTGATATCTTCCATGATCGCGGCTTTTTCATCTTCACTGATTTCCTTATCTTTCAAAGCCTTTTCCTGTTCTTGTATATCTGCCTTTAACTCTTGCTTCCAATCTTTACCCGATTCTTCGGGACTTAGTTTATAATCGATGACTGCAGTCCCTAATGCTGCCAATAAAAGAAAAGCGATGAATATATAAGTTGATACTTTTGAAAAGATTTTCATCCATTCATTTTTTACTAAGGACATCATACAGACTCCCTCATTTCCTGCTCAGTGATTTCAAAGAATTTATCTTCCAGTGATTTTCTAGTAATGCCAATTTCATAGACATCTAGTTGATTTTCAATAAAACTCCTATTTATATTGGCCGTTTGTTCACGAGAGGCCGATACGGAGATTGTCTTCGCATCATATTTCAGAATCGTAATATCCCCAAACTGTTCTTGAAGGATGTTTTTAGCTAGCTTCCCATCACTGACAGTGAATGAAACTTCATTGATCGTTTCGGTTTTTTCATCTAAGATATGTTCTTTCGTATGTATCAGTTTTCCCTTTTCGATAACGGCAAAACTATCGCACATCAATTGCATTTCCGATAGTAAATGTGATGAAATCAATATCCCGACGCCTTCACTCGCCAGTACTTTCAAATAATCACGAAACTCGCGAATCCCTTGTGGATCCAAGCCGTTCGTCGGTTCATCAAAAATCAATAACGACGGTTTATGTAAAATGGCCTGTGCCACGCCAAGGCGCTGACGCATCCCTAATGAATAGGTTTTAACCTTCTTATCGATGGCATGATCCAGTTTGACAAGCTTGATGACCTCTTCTATTCTCTCATTGGAAATGTCATTGGATGACATTCGGGCATAATGGAGGATATTCTTTCTGCCTGTCATGTACTTATAAAACTCCGGGTTTTCAACAATGGCCCCCAATTGATTCATTGCACCTTCGAAATCATTATCGAGGTCACTGCCATTGATCATGACAGTACCGCCCGTACGATTGATGAGACCTGTGATCATACGGATGATAGTGGTCTTCCCTGCCCCATTCGGACCAAGCAAACCAAATATTTCATTACTTTTTATTTCAAAACTAACATTGTCCACAATGGTTGCTTTTCCAATTTTTTTAGTTAAGGATTGAACCTTAAGAACCGATTCAGACATATAATACCTTCCTTTTTTCATTTTTTCCAAAATCACACAAACACTACATTACCATAAAATGCATATTATTACTATACTGATATCCTTCTTTTTGGGTATATTGAACCAATGCCTTCATTGGCGTCACCTTCCCGCCCGCATTATCATAAACACTTTTTTTCCTCGAAAAAGCAACAACTCCTATGTACCGTTTTCTTTTAATACGTTTTTGTTTGAATAAAGTTTCAGGGCTATTTTATCTAATCAGGAAAATTCACGGATAATCACAAGCTGAAAAATATATAAGTAAAGCCGATGGAAATGACCAGGCCTAGTGCAAAAAGAAGGATTTTTCTAACAATAGATGGTAAAAGCCTATATATCATCATTAAAATTACATCGATGAAATTCGTTGATATTCCGGAGCCGATCTCTTTGATCTCTTTCTTTTTGCCAAAAATGGCGAACCACATTACAAAAAGACCACATAAAATAAAAATGATGGAAAAAATCTTATATCCCATTGTATGCCACCCATTTCCTCATAGGTTTAACGATATTGTTATATTCTTATCTTAACCGGGGTTTCCTGATTCAAGTTTCAAAATGAATTCTTCAACCTCTTCCCCTCTTGCATGGGAATACCCTTTGTCTTCATCGAATCTTTCAAATCCGCATTTTTCCAGAACCTTGATGGATGCGAGATTATCCTTGGCTGCGCGGGCATAAAGAGGGCGGACTTTTATTTTCGGCAAAAAATTGAGCAGTGCTTCTGTAGCGATTCCCTTACCCCAATATTGCTTCCCGATCCAATAACTCACTTCAGGGTTACCAAATTGTTCAAACCTGAGAATGCTGCCCGCAACACATCCGTTGTGGATTATGGTCATTTTTTGAATATCCCGTCGATAAGATGTTCTTCCAATGTGTCAAAAAAGCCATTTTGTCTGTTGGGTCCTTGGATGTGAAAGCAGCCATATAGTTTGCGGCAGGATCCAGTTGCTGCTCGAAAAAGATAGGTAGATCACTCTCCTTGACCTCCCGCAGCCGGACTCCTTCGTCATTGGTTTGCAATCCCATAATGTCACCCCCCGCACCAATTCATTAAAAACCGGAAAAACCGAAGACTCTGCCATCTTCGGCGTGGTTTCATTCCTTTATCATACTATAATTCCCTTCGAAAGCTTATGGGTCAATATGTTTGATAACTTCAGACAAGCTCTTATCCATCATGGATCGGAGGCGTAAATGATGATTTTCAAAAGCTAAAGCTTCCGTAACGGGATTAGGAACGATTACACACTTTAATCCTGCAGTCAGGGCCGCTTGAAGCCCATTTAACGAATCTTCGAATGCTACGGCTTCTGTGGGCCGAGTGCCTAGAACTTCAATTGCCTTTACATATAAATCAGGCGCAGGTTTTACTTTTTCAACATCATCCCCTGTGATAAGAACTTCAAAATAGTTTAACAGTCCAAGTTCCCCCAAATGATGAGTGACCCACTCTTTCGTCGAGCTTGAAGCGAGGGCGATTTTATATCCATTGTTTTTTGCTTCTTCTAAATAATCTTTTACTCCTTCACGTGCCTGTGATGTTTTCATTTTGACTTCATGAAGGCTTTTTGCTCTGGATTCAATTTCTTCAATATTACAACTTTCCCCCAGCTGATCCTTGAAGTACTGATTAAGTTCAGTATTATCCGTTCCGATACATTTTACGAAATGTTCGAGAGGCAAATCAGATTTATAAAAAGCCATCGTTTCTTTATAAGCCTCATACCAAGCCGTTTCTGTATCTAAAATTAAACCATCAAAGTCGAAAATAACTGCTTTAATCATAACGATTTCCTCCATTAACCTTGATATGGAATTTCTATTAACATAAACGTACATGAATGAATTCCCTTGTTCAACCAAACGGTTCCGTTCGTTTCACGGGAAGCTTGATTATTTTCCATAATTAGTTAATCACTAAGGATATGGTAACCCGATGTCCGCCTCATTTCTTTTTTATATGTTACATGTTTTAACAATTACTTAGTGCCTTCGCGGTGTTTTTCCTTAACTGCGCCTAAAAGAGTGATAGTTTAACGAATGGTTTAATTGCAGGAAACAACGAGGAGGATAAACATGAAGAAAATTTTATTAACAATCCTAACGGCTTCTGTATTCATTCTAGGAGTTTGCATGCCAACAAAAGGCGAAGCCGCTGCTTTGGATCGCACACTTTCATTTGGAATGAGTAATAGTGATGTTAAAGACTTACAAGAATTATTACTGACAAAAGGGGTTTTTCCCTATCATGAAGCAACAGGTAACTTCGGACCGATTACAAAAGAATCCGTAAAGAAGTATCAGGAAAAATCAGGACTGAAAGTCGATGGAATAGCAGGAACACAAACGAATCAGAAAATACAGGTACTAAAAAGCGGGGATATGGGAAGACCTGTAGCTGAACTGCAAAGATTATTGAAGGCCTGGGACGTTTACACATCAACTATCGATGGCATTTATGGAACAGGTACAAAGCAAGCCGTCATCAACTTTCAAAAGCAAAAGGGATTATCCGCTGATGGAATCGCCGGTGCACGGACCTTCAGTAAATTAAAAGAAAGAGCAAGTTCAGCAAGCTCTGCCGTTAAAGAAATAACAGTAACAAGTACAGCATATACAGCGAGCTGCCAGGGATGCTCAGGCACTACAAGAATGGGCGTTGACCTAAAAAAATATGATGATGCCAAACTGATAGCAGTCGATCCTAACGTGATTCCGCTAGGCTCCATCGTTGAAGTCGAAGGCTATGGACGAGCAATTGCTGCAGATACGGGCGGCGCCATCAAAGGAAACAGAATCGATGTATTCATCGCGGGTGAAGCGGATGCTTTAACGTGGGGAAGAAAGCAAGTGAACGTGAAAGTAATTAGATGATGCCTAACATAAACAGCGTTTTCGTATAAAAATAGATACATAACCAAACCGAAAGAGCATGTATTCAATCCATTCATGCTCTTTTGGTCTTTATCAAACCATTTTGTACATGATAATATCATCGACGTATTCACGTTCGCTCATCTTGAATTCCTTTATTTTACGGCCCTCTTCAACAAATCCCATCTTTTTATACAGTGATATTGCCCGCTGATTTGTTGAAAATACTCCCAAGCTCACCTTTTCAATGAACGGATTTGCCTCTGCCCATTCCAATAACGCTTTTAAAAGCTCCTTTCCCATTCCTTTCCCTCTGTAATTTTTCCTGATCATCATTCCAAATGAGCCCTTGTGAGACATTCTCTTCCTATTTTCCGATTGAAACACGATCCATCCAATGACCTCACCATTTATTTCGGCCACGATGATGGTATCCCGTTCATTTTTCAATAACGTTCGTATCCAATCCCTTTGTTGTTCTGGTGTTTTATTGAACTCCTCCGATACCGCAATAAAATACTCTCCTTCGGAAATAACGGAATTCTGTACATCCAAAACCGCTTCCGCATCCGCCAATTCACCAGTCCGAATGATGTGATTTTTCATTTCTGACATTCCAATCCCCCTTAATGAACCATGTTCGGATCGAAGTGAACAATAGGACGGCCATCGATGATTCTTTGTTCGATCTTTTTCACGGTTTTGAATAATTGACCATCCGCATTCTTCAAATCATACTTTTTATGAAAAAAATTATATAACGTTAGATCCCTTAACTTTAAAAATAGAGGAATCGATTCGTATGCTTCAGGTGCCAGGATATTTTCCGTCTCATAGCCTTTTATGAATGCTCTCATGAATTTGGCGGCATATTCATCAAGCCCTTTTATCCCTTCACGTTCCAAGCTCCATATCAGATAGTACAGAGGGATGGCCAAATCGCTGGCAAACCAGTGATAAGAGCAGTCATCAAAGTCAAAAACATGAATCTTCCCCTCATGAAAATGGAAGTTGCCGTTATGTATATCAGAATGGATCAATCCAAAATTATCTTGATGAACTGGAAGGGCATCTAAATTCTTCTTGATTAATTCTTGTTGGTGCATCAATTGCTCTGGAACATCGGATTGGTAGAGTTCGGCATTCAATAGTTCCTCTTCATGCCAATCCAGCCTTCTATATTTTGTTTCAGGCTGATAATTTTTTGTTTGTTTATGCATTTGGCCAATCGTTCTTCCCCATTCAAAAAATAAAGGTTCATCGAAATTTTCATCGGTGACTTTCATCCTTACACCAGGAGCTTTTTCAAACAGGCAACAATAAAATTCCGTACCATCCGAACCCTTTACAATTTCAACTAAGTTATTTTCTTTCGAAGAGAGAACTTTAGGAATCTCACAACTATTATTCTGTAAATATTCAATCCATTTTAACTCAGCAAGGACTTGACCTTTTGTACGATGCGATTGATGTGTCATTCTTAAAATGTATGGCGTTCCATCCCTGTAAACCTCAAATACATAGTTCTCTGCATCTCCAAGTTTTAGTGGATCCTTAGAATTCACTTGAAAAAAATGCCCGGCCAATTTCACCAATTCCACAGAAAAAATCTGCTCTACCGATGCTTCCATGATCTTCACTCCTTAATGATATTGCTAAAAAAAAGGCTGCTTTCGCATACTTTGTTGCGATTTAACAAGTAATGCGGTGTGGTTGATTTCCCCTCCAGATGCTCGCTTTCCGCGGGGCGGGCGGTGAGCCTCCTCGGCGTAAACGCCTGTGGGGTCTCACCTGTCCCGCTGCTCCCCCAAGAGTCTCGCACTTGCGCTCCAATCAACCATAAATCGTTTCGTTTTAAAAACAAAAATTTTTTTTACGAAAAGAGCCAAAAATAAAAACGATTTATACTATGCTTTATACGATACCAAAATGCCTTTTCCCTTTATTTGTATATCATTCTTTTTTATAAATCCTGGATTTTGCTCCCTTCCCTGAAACAGGGCTCTTCGGCCACCCTAAATGAATCCATATTTTTCATAGGATTTTTTTGTGGCCAGTACGCTAAATTGAATGAGGAGCGTGAAATTATCTTTAAAAAAACAGAGGAAAGTGGGTCCATTTACGGAGAATGATGTGATTTTGAACAAGACCAGTGTAATCGAGCGTTGCATGAACCGCGTTAAGGTTGTATCCAGAAAGCCTAAAGGACTTCCATCATCCTTAATATACAACGCACATGCGAATCCTCGATTGACCTGGCCATGCATATTGTAGCTGATCAAAAATCAAGCAGGGATGCTTTTGATATGCTGAAGGACCATTCGGTTATTGATGAAGATATAGCTAGGCGCTTAAAAGCTATGGTTGGATTTAGAACATTGCTGTTCATGATGACCAAAACATTAATTTAGACATTTTAGAACAAATCGTAGTGAATCATCTCAGCGATTTCACTGCGTATACAAAACAAATCCTGAATTCCAAGGTACCCGGTGAAAGAGGTATCCAACGAAAAGCTCTTGCTTTTTCATACTTCAAAAAAAAAGCGCCCTATAGGGCGCGTCCAAAATCAAGTTTCCGTTTCTTCTTCATTCGCAATTTTATTGAACTTCAAGATCGTTTCTTCGATTACTGGATTATTGAATTCCTCTTGGATGGCTGATTGTACAAATTTATCTTCACCATTCATTTCATCCCAAGCATTAACTTTGTAATCTGGATCCCGACGATTTGACTTACCGTTTTGTTCCTCATTATTTGACAACTGTCTTCACCTCTTAAACATAGTAGAGTTCGAACCAATCATAAGCAGAAGAGTATATCTTTTTAATAATCATCCTTGATTGAAATGGGTGAACCCGTTGAGGTATGTTGATTAACCCAGTCAAGCGACACTTTTGAAACGGCATCCCACTCTGGTATTTGGGCTTTATGCTGTTCCACCCAGCTCATGCAATATTGCGGGTCTATATTGCTTTCTTGCGATTTCGCCAAGAATGACTGAATTGTGGCTTCGGTACAGTTTTCCCATGATCCACATGTATCCTGCCAAATATGCTCCATTTTCATTTGTATATTATCGTTAGCCATTGGGTTTCCTCCTTAAATGAATGTTACTTTTTGATATCTTAATTAAGTATGTCCAAGGCTAAATAAATCATTACAAAAATGTTCAAATAGATCTTTTCAGATAAAGAATGAATTTACAGTTGTAAAAATGATGAATATTTGATTTTGATGAACAAAATCCGCCAGCACCAATAATTGCCTATGAAAGCAAAATTATTGCCTTCTTCAATCTCTTCAATTGTATTGAAACAAGCCAAAATACAGAAAATTGACTCGTGAATTCCACTTTCACTCATGAATCGGCGTTTACTAGTGTATTTAGCCTGTTTACTCGTGAGTTTTAAGCATTTACTCGTGTATTTCACACCTTTACTCGTGAGTTGCAGCAATTTACTCGTGAATTTAGCCGATTTACTCGTGAATTTCAGCGTTTTACTCGTGAGTTTTAAGCATTTACTCGTGAATTTCACACTTTTACTCGTGAATTCCACGCCTTTACTCGTGAGTTTCACCACATAGTGGACGATGTGTCTTACATTCACTTCATTACTACTTTTGTTCCCCAACATAAAAAAAGCTGATTACTCAGCTTTTTCCACTTACAGCGTTTTTCTAAATGAGTAGCACCATTTATCATAATCCAATTTCTCTTCATAGAAACGGTGGGCATCGTTTCGCCGGATTCCAGATTCCAATGCCACATAGGCAGCTCCGTTTTCTTTTGCCCAGTCATGTAAATAATTCAATAACTTCTCTCCATATCCAAATGAACGGTGGGCAGAATCTGTTACAAGGTCATAAATAAATACGTGACGTTTATTATAAAAGTTCACTCTCCAGCTTAAACCAGCCAAGGATACAACCTGGTTATCCTTATATAAAGCAAGCAAACGGTACCCATCTTTCTTCATTTCTTCAAGTAACTCCAGATATGTTTTTTGAGTTAAGTCAGTACGCAGCTGATTCATGATTGGAAAGGCTTCTAACCATTGTTCTTTATTGGTTAATTCTTGTATTGTTTCTATCGAATTCACATTAACACCCCTGAAAGTTTTATTAGCATGTATTTCAACTTCCAACGCCGTAATTCCTTTCTTGCTTCGATATTGTTGTAATCGTTTGCAAAATTAATCGATCGGAATCATGATGTTTAACCGTACTTTTTTACGGCTAAAGTATGACTAGATCAATAGTTTAAGAGGAGGAGATTTTCTTTGAATATATATGAACAGCAAAAAAACGGTCAGCCCGGACAAACACAGGAAAGACAGCCTGGCATTGAATCTGAGATGAATCCACTTCCGATTCAGCCAAAGGATTATATAGGAAGCGGTAAGCTAAAGGACCGCGTTGCCTTGATAACAGGCGGAGATAGCGGCATCGGACGTGCGGTTGCCATCGCTTATGCAAAGGAAGGCGCCCATGTGGTTGTGAATTATTTAGATGAGCACGGTGATGCCGAGGAAACGAAGCAGCTGATTGAAGCGGAAGGCGTTCGCTGCCTCTTGCTTCCAAGTGACGTTTCCGTGGAGGCGAATTGTAAGGAATTGATTACGAAGACGTTGGACGAGTTTGGAAAGCTGGACATCCTCGTCAATAATGCAGCGGTGCAATTTCCGACGGAAAACATTGAGGATATCACGGACGAGCAATGGGACAAAACGTTCCGCACCAATATTTATTCAGTTTTTTACATGAGCAAGCACGCGGTTCCTCATATGAAACAAGGTAATTCAGTCATCAACACAACATCGATCAACCCATATAGAGGACATGCAACACTGATGGATTATACAGCGACAAAAGGGGCAATCGTCGGATTCACACGCAGCCTTGCACAGAATGTGGCTAAAAAAGGGATCCGGGTCAATATGGTGGCACCAGGCCCGATTTGGACTCCGCTCATCCCGGCGACGTTCGACGAACAATCCGTAGCCGAGTTCGGTACCGAGGCACCGCTTGGCCGCCCTGGGCAACCGGCTGACCATGCAGGCGCATATGTGCTGCTGGCATCTGATGAAGGTGCTTATATAACGGGGCAGTGCATTCACATCAATGGCGGGATAACAATGTCCTCATGAACCCCAAACGACCGAAAAGCATGGTGCTTTTCGGTCGTTTTCATTTACATTGCTAAATCGAAATTTAATTTCCTATGCCGGGTGAATTCATTAAAACTATTCTCCAACCATCCGGATCTTCAATGGTAACACCTGATTTCTCCCAATATGGATTTTCTGGAGAAACCGGTTGATAGCCCATACCTTTCAATCTATTCGTGATTTTCTCAATGGCTTTACGTTCAGGAATATAAAAGACAAGCAGATTATCCTTTGATGGGGCAGGACAAGGACTGCCATCTTTATGCTGGGTAAACTCCAGATGATAGCTGGTATCTGGAAGCCCAATCATGATGCCGTCATATCCTTCATGATCTTCAAAAGACCCGATTTTTTTCAAGCCCAATCCTTCACAATAGAAGCTTACAACCTTTTTAAGCTGATCAGTAGGACGTGCAACCCGGATTTGCGCTACTTTCATTTCATTTGACCATTTACTTTCCATTGTCCCATCCCTCTCTGTAAATCGATCTAAATTTCTTCTTTCAAGTTACTTTTACCAATATTCATACCAAAACCTAATGCAATAGCGGCACCTAAACAACTGAAAAGACAGCCAGCTCCCAGGAAAATCGATGGTTCTGATTCACCGATCATCACTGAAGCTATACCTCCAATTGCCGGAAAAAGGGCAACCATGTATCCACTTTTCGCCCCGCCTATTTTTTCTACAAGCTTGAGGTAGAATAGCCAAGCTCCAAAGGAAGCGAATATAGTTAAATAGAACAAAGCAGATAAATAGGTAATAGATGTCGGTAAAGTGACTGCTTGTCCTTGAATGAACACAATTGCCGCTAAAAGAATTCCTCCTACCGCAAATCCAAGTGCATTAGCATAGATTGGGTTTACTTTCTTCCTGGCATTTCTAGCTGAACTTGCATCGCCCAATGCAGTAAGGAGGGTACCAAGAACAGCCATCATGATACCCTTTATATCATTGAATCCATGAACATTATTTAAACTCGGGTAAATAACAATACAAACAGCCAGCACACCAATTATCCCACCAATTAAGATACGTGAATGTAATGGCTCCTTCAAAAAAACACGAAGGGCAATGGGTGTTAAAATGACTTTCAATGAAAATATTAAAGTAACCATGGCCGCTGAACTTAAGATAGTGGCGTAATAAAGGCATAAATAGCTTAAAGCAAAATTACAAGTTCCAAACAAAATAATAAATGGAACATCCTTTTTCTTTGGTTTTCCTTTAGGTCTAAGAATGCACAATAAAATGAAAAATAGGATGGCCGTCAAACCTAAACGATATGTTAAAGATAATTCTAAACTTACAGGTGTACCTTGAATCTTAACGGCAATAAAATTAAGTCCCCATACTAATAAACAAAATATGTACATAAAGTTAGTCATGATAAAATGACCAATTTGCGATATTGCCCACTTTCTATCAGTTTATTAAACTCATCGTAAATGCTTTTCCCATCCATAATTTAACCGCCTTCTATTAAAAATCACATCCGGTATTAACGTAACAATAAAGTAAATATTACCAATCCAAAAGGAATTGTCAATATATAAAAATACCTTCCGAAAAAGCTCTCCAGTTAAAATGGAGAGCTTATCATTGGCTAGTCTATTGGCCTCAGACTGCAGGCAAACTCGGTAATAATTGAGTTTGTCTGCAGTTTTAAAAAAACGTTCCAGTTGATTTCAGAAATTCGCTCCCTATCCGCCAACTTGCCAAGTCTCATCAAAGTAGCGTCTGTGGGGTCTTGGCTAGCAAATTTCTTCAATCCAATGAGGGTTTTATAAGTAAAGGCTGTTCACATACATTGTTGCCTTCTCGAACTGCACTCCTGTTGAAATGTTGTTCATAATAAAAGACCGCTTTAAACGGTCTTGTCGTCATTTGATTTCTCTTCATATTGAATATGATGCTTGGTATCATGTATTGGATTATCTTGTTGTATATCGTCATCTTTAATTCCCATTGTGATGTCATCATAAGGTGTGTATCTATTTGAAGGTATTGATTTCTTTTTAATCATCCGATAACAAACAAAGCCTATTACAAAAATAATGAATAGAGAAAAAACATATGTCATTTAATCACTCCTTAAATAGATTACTCACTAATTTATTCATCACAAACCATACTATCCCTCTATCCAAAACAACAAACTTTACGAAAACAGCCAAAGTAAAAAAACAAAAAGTTTAACTTAGTCTTGCTTTAAAACTGGGTTTCGGGACCGAACTCCCTCTTGTCTACAAACTGCACTAACGACTATTAGCCTTTAAAGCTGGCCTGTCCAGTTTCAACCAATTCCTTCAGTCCCCCGCCAACCTGCATTTGTTTTTATGACTTGGAAGTTCACAATCCCCTTTTTCATATTTTGAAAAGAATAGATATCGTTTGTAACTTTAAATGGTTCCCCATTCTTGGAGAAAATTGCACTTCCATTCGGTATTGCATATATCTTTCGTTCATTTGATAGGGGAATTAATTCTCCATCTATATTATCCTCGTAATGGACCTCAACACTAAA
The DNA here is from genome assembly GCF_014844095.1 of Brevibacillus sp. JNUCC-41. Lineage (NCBI taxonomy): Bacteria > Bacillati > Bacillota > Bacilli > Caryophanales > Bacillaceae > Peribacillus > Peribacillus sp. JNUCC41. The sequence goes on from NZ_CP062163.1 coordinate 906,208, forward strand.
TCCGACTAACCCCAAGCCCTTGATCACTATCGTTTCTGGATAGTCTTTATCTTTTGTTATTATGCAATCCTTGCAGAAAGCTAATGACTCCGCACTATATCCAATGATTAAACCTTGAAAGTCTTTGATAATTGGGGCAAGTCCTTTTTCCTCTATTACATGGATCAACCTTTCTGGCTTTCCACCAATAAAATAAAGAATATCATGTTCGATTATAGAACTTTTCATTTCAGTGTCCGAAAGGTCTTCGTTTAATAATTCAATACTTACATTGTCCATTATTGAAAAGGCTTGTTTAATACTTGCCATCCAACTTTCATACCTGGAATTGTCGGTTGCAAAAGGGATTATCAAAAGCTTAGCTTCAGGTTTAATCATTTTTGACAGTTCCAGGAACACTTCACCTAATTCATTATTCGTCTGATTTCCGCCGCCAATAAAACAAATATCCATATATGTCCCCCATTTATTCACATGCCATTCTCTTAAAACATTCTATGTAAAAAGGACAATACCTTTATATGCCACCGCAAATCAGCCTGATAGTTGCATAAAGAAAAAGCTGCCTTAAAGACAGCTCCGATCATCAGCTAAAGCACCTGTTAGTTTAACAAGGTTTAAATGATCCCCGACGTAATATCTTTTGAAACATTCTCGGTTGATGTTTTTCAAAACCTTTTATATGTCACCGATAATAAAAGATGGGAAATTTTTACATTTAGATATCATATTGACTTTTAAATTCAAAAATCTCTTCAACAGCTTTGTGATATCCACCCGATTTTTGAAAGGATTCCCTTATATATGAAACATCTTTATGGAAAGTTGGGTCGTTTAACACATGATCTGCGGCCTCACGTAGTTGATTTGCATTCAAGCTTTGCATTTGTAATTTAATACCTGCTCCGATATTGGCAACTTGCTCTGCAATAATTGGCTGATCCGCGCTTTGTGGGATTACAATTAGCGGAACCCCGTAGTAGAGTCCCTCATTGGTACTATTCATTCCACCATGTGTGATAAATAACTTAGTGTATTTTAGCACTTCCGTTTGTGGAACATATTTTTTCACAATGAAGTTTTGCGGAATCTCTCCTAAATCAATTAGTGGGGTTTGTTGACCGATCGACATTACAACCGTGTGATTGCTATTTCCAAATGCTTCAAAACAAAGCTTATAAAAATCAACATCACGGTTAAAAACTGTCCCGAGTGAAATGTAAATGGGACTTTTTCCTTTGATAGCAGCAAGGTCAAAGTCATCCTGTTTTAATCGTGAAGAGATGGATGGACCTACAAATTTGTAAGTTTGGTCGAATGCTTCTCCAAAAGGTTGAAATTCTCTAGTTGTATAAACGATTGTAAGTGGTGCAGGATTACAAAAAACTTCGTAAGGAGAATGGATCTCCACATCATATTTCCCCTTCACCATCTCCGTCAGGCTTTGAAATTCATCGTATATACGTGTAGGGATTTCTTTAGAAAGCTGTTCCAACATTTTATCGAATGATGCTTTCGTCTGCGCAAAAGAAGTACAAGAATTGATTGCAGGAAGCTTAAGGATTTGGGCAAGTAAACGGCCACAACCAAACATGGAATCGTGGATGATGTAATCAAAATGCTCTCCCTTGATCTGTTCAAGAACGCTAGGTATGACGATATCTGCCGTACGTAAAAGACCGTTGATTCTTTCGAGTAAATAATTTCTCCCGCCTGAGATAAAAGCTTTTATAAATTTTTCACCGTCAAATGTTCGTACAGTGGCTCCCGTCTTCTCAATACGCTCTCGAAAAGCTTCTATCGTAAAGTACACTACCTCTTCTCCACACGAAATAAGCTCTTGCACAACTCCAAGAGTTGGATTGACATGTCCTTCTGATCCACCATTAATAAATAAAACACGTGCCATTTTATCACTCCTTAGGTAATTCTGTAAGAGTATGATCACTGTCCCATACCCTTCCCAACTCAAATAATTAAATTTATCATAGTACAATACTTGAAAACCTCAAACTCCTAATCACCCTTGTCATCTAAAATTAATATCGTTTAGGCACCATTCTTCATTTAATAAGGCTCTTTTCGTAAAGATTGTTGTTTTTAAAACGAAACGATTTAAGGTTGATTGGAGGATAAAGGGACAATACCATGAAAAATAGGTACTGTCCCTTTATTAGTAAAATGCTTATTCAACTAAACAGCCCCTAGAAGAAAAAGCTTCCTTAAAGTCAGCTCTGATCTTAAGCTTACGCACCCGTTTATTCAACAAGGCCCATTATCCCTGACGTAATTTCTTTTGAAACATTCTCGGGTGATATTTTTCAAAACCCTTTATCAATTCTTTTCCAAAAATAGTGATGGTTTCTTGCCATGGGTGTCCCAATAATCCCCATTCAAAATTCTTATGAATAAAAAAGTAATAATCACCGTTTGGAAAAATAGGTACTGTCCATTCATCAAATTCACTTTTCGGAAACTCCATACGGGGGTTTATCCAATAATCTTGATGTTGCCAATCTAACGCATACATATATTCATTTTTCTGTGTGAGTTCTTGAAAAACAAGCAATGACTTATCCTCTAGATCATTGTAAATCTCATTATAAGTATTTGAATCTCCGGACCAATTTAAATACGGGGATACATCATATGTGATAAATGGATTGGGTACTTCAAAAGATGGGAAGTTTGATATGCTTGGTTCAAAATTAAATTCATTATATATCCTATCCCATACCTCTTTGTATTCTATTGCAGATAATTCAATCCAATTTTCCATTTGAATGGTCTCCTTTAATATGCTTTTAACAGGGGTATTATATCATTTATCGTTCAACTACCCGTCCTGTTAAAAGAGCTGCCGATGCAGCTCTCAATATTGAAATTAAACACCCGCTCTTTAAATAGCGAACTATATTTAAGTATCATAATCAGGAGATAATCCCATTTAGTTTTTAGGTTTATCCAATCCTTCTTCTTTAATAATCCCTTCTAACGAGATTCCCCGGGGCAAATCAGGGTCTCCATCTACCGTAAACGTTTCACTGCAATGTGTATTTGTTACAGTAAAATAGGTGCTGGAGTACTCGTAGTCATCTATTTGTACACCTTCCGAACCTCCATGATTAATGCAAGAATCATCAATTCTTTCTTTATTTCCTTCTTTATCAATATAAAAATATTGATTATTGATAATCCCTTCTTTTTCAGGAAGTGGGCTGAGTATGTATCCTTTTTCATTCATTCGATAAATATCAAAGTCTTCACTTTTTTTAGGTCTTGGAGCATCCTTGATATTGTACACCACTCTAACTTCACCCTCATACCCTTTTGGAATGAAATAGACTTCATTTGTATGCTTTTCAAACAATGGACCCGAAACAGTCATTGACCCATATATAGCTAAAGAGAATAAGATAAAGGTAGATAGCGTGTTCGTAATCATTACCTTGTTGGCCGGCTTTATCCCCCTGTTGTGTTTTCTCATTCTCTGCCATTCTTCTGATAGGAAGAAAAGCAAAGAGCAGATGACCGCATAAATTCCGAGTTCTCCTAATAATATCGAGGGCAGAAAACCAAACACCAGATAGAACAAGGATGCGAAAATAAATCGATTCTTTCCGATCTTCATTGTTACAAAATCCGAAAGAAAGGAAACGGGTATCCCGTAAACAACATTGCCTATGAAGGCATATACCATCACGAATATAAAATAGATTGGCAAACCTGTTCGAAGTTCCAATAGGAGAAAGAACCCTCCTAGAATAATGCTGACAATCAAGACAGATTTAAGCTTTGTGGAAAGCATATCTCTCATTTTTATTCCCCTTTTGTTTTATCATCTCTACATTCGTACACAGAGCCTTACTCAAAGCCCTTGCAAACCATTTATAAAGGGATTAAGTCATATGCCCATTGGTGAAAACATTCAATTAGCATATAGTATCCTCTCTCCTCGTCTCGGTTGATTGATCCACATTGCTGTCTACTTTCCATGGGATTATCCTGTCAGCACAATATTGTAGAAAATGTTTAAAGATTGAAGAAAAGCTCCTGTGCCTGATTAAATGACCTTAAAGTAATGTAACCAGGATAAGATACATGGGATGGATAGATAATAAATGTTTATTAGGCATCCTAAAATCATTACATACTTTATGAATCTTTTCTTAATAAGAATGGACAAAAATAGCCCAATAACCGGTAATAGAATGACTGCTAGTTGTATCGTTATATTAACAAAATTGTGCATCCCCCAAGGACTTACATTCAACATCCCCCTATTATGGATGAACAAAAAAGTTCCTGATAATATCCAAATCAAACTAGTAATAAATATATATATTAGATTTCTCACCTTTATCTCCCCTTACAGAGTCCCCAGTTCTCTTAGTGAAACTTTAACACATCATTCCATTTATTTGGTTACATATTAAAAATCCCTCTGAACTAACCTTCCCCCTTTAACTCCACAAAAAAAAGGCTGCTGCAGCAACCCTTTTTTTGAAGCACAGTCATTTTCCCAATGCCATATTAACAGTATCAACGGCATGGATTACGGCCGTATCAAATAATGGCACTTCTGAATCCTCTTGTTTTACCAATAATCCAATTTCGGTGCAGCCTAATATTATTCCTTCCGCTCCATCATCAACCAACCCCTTGATGACCTTTTTGTAAAGATCTCTTGATGATTGTTGGATTTCCCCTAAACATAATTCTTCATAAATTACTTGATTGATCACTTTTCTATCCTCTTCATTTGGTATCAAAACCTTGATACCATTAGACTCAATTCTTGTTTTATAAAAGTCTTGCTCCATCGTATATTTAGTGCCAAGTAAACCAACCGTACTGATTTTGGACTTTTGAATTTGTTTTGCTGTTGAATCAGCAATGTGTAAAATCGGTAAACTGACTTTCTCTTCAATATATCCGACCACTTTATGCATCGTATTTGTACAGATGACAATCATTTCGGCACCTGCCTTTTCCAAAGATAGAGCTGCTTCCCCTAATAATTTACCGGAACTATCCCAATCGCCTTCAGCTTGATAGCGTTCGATTTCTTCAAAATCCACGCTATATAAAATGCACTTGGCTGAATGCAATCCTCCCAATTTGGCTTTCACTTCCTCATTGATGAGTCGATAATATTCCAGCGACGATTCCCAGCTCATTCCGCCAATAAGGCCAATAGTTTTCATAATTATTCCCCCTTTTCATCGTTTAATTATCAGTCGAAAAACTCCATATGTGCTTTTTCTTGTTTGTAGTAATCTATTCTATTCTATTCTGTAAAGTGCCTGTATGAAACTCGAACTTATGACCATCTGGATCAGTGAAATAAATGGACTTCTTATCTTTTTCATCCCTTGGACGTCCTGACAGGATGCTTACATTCAATTCCTTTAGTTTCTCGTACATGTTCATAAAGCCAGCTTCTTCTATGGAAAATGCTATATGTGTGTATGATTGGCTGATTTCATTACGGGGTATATCCGTTTCTGCATTCAGGGCTAGCCACATACCATTCAAGTCAAAATAGGCAGTGTTTCTCCCCTTAACTAACAATTTTGCATCAAAAACATTTTGATAAAACTCTATGGATCTCTCTAAATCGGAAACTGAAAATAAAAAGTGATTCAAACCTTTTATAGACACTCTACCACCTCATATTAAGATTGCTTTTTTTTCGCCATTAGACGCTTATAAAGAGGATACCCGAACATGTAATACCCTGAAAATGACAGCAGGATTAAGGATAAACCGGTCATTGTGAGGATACTGTATCTATACCAATCGCCAAAGAAGGTTCCATCATGCAAAGTGATGAGGAACGTCGAGTAATCCGGATTTGTGGATATCACTTTTCCCGTACTCACATCCATTTGAACACCTTGACCGTTATTAAAGCGAACCTGGTACACATTTGCACTTGGTCTATATTCAATTCTAAATATATCTTCAACCGAGTCCGCACCTGGAAGATCCTGTGACGTAGCAATGGACACGACCTTCTCCATAGGTATCGCTTGATCTGGTCCCGCCTCTTTCCCCGTCCTTAACTCATCAGCCACTCCGAGTGGTAACATATAAACAAGCACGAGGCCTGTGACTGCGATGAACATAAAAAAAACGGATAAAACCAATCCAGTCCATTTATGTATTTTTCGGCTTAATTGATACAATTTTACAGATTTCGACAATGTTCCATCACATCCCTTGACTATTTTTCAAAAGGTAATATTCATACAATTATAAATTTTTCTTCATGACCACCCGATCTTCATTTACAACATAATCATTTTTCAGATAAAATGCTTCTGCAAGCCCGCCATTAGCAGTTAATAAGTATAGACTTTTAATCTCTCTTTTCTGCAGTTCAGCTTCTAAAGAATGAAGCATCCTTGAGCCATGCCCTTTACCTTGCCTTTCATTATTCACACAAAGTTCTGCCAAATAATAAGTTAAACCATGATAAGACACCTTACTATTTCCTGCGACAAAACCAACTGGATTGTGAGCATCCTGAAATAAAAAGCCAAGAAATTTAGGCGTATGCAATAAGTCGGAAAGTCTCTCTTTAGCCGTTTCATATGTCCAACTTTCATTCCATGGTTCATGATTAAAAACCTTCATGTAGAGTTCGATACATTGCTCCAAATTCTCCGATGTCAGTGGCAGCATTTCTGTCATATTCATGCTTCCTTTCTATTTTCATTAAAATTTTGTATATTAATCCAAATTATATCTTATCTTATGTGAACTAACCTGTTTCTATGGAACCATAAAAGAAGAGCTAATATCAGCCTTAGGCGGGGTGATCGCTGCTGCTTCAATTCAAACAAATTATGATATAAACACCATTTTCAACGCTTTATCTAAAGGATTCCAAATACAGACCGGGGTGGAACAAGCCGACAACTTACTCAATGGAGGCGGTATAGCAAGCATGATGCCGACTGTTACACATCATTTACACACTAACAGGATTTGCAATCTTTAAAGAAGGCTCTTTTCGTAAAGATTGTTGTTTTTAAAAATAAACTATTTAGGGTTGATTGGAGCGCAAGTGCGAGACTCCTGCGGGAGAAGCGGGACAGGTGAGACCCCACAGGCGTTTACGCCGAGGAGGCTCACCGCCCGCCCCGCGGAAAGCGAGCATCTGGAGGGGAAATCAACCACACCGCTTTACTTGGTAAATAGCAACAAAGTATGAATAAAACAACCTTAAAGAAAAAAGGAAATGGGAACAAGGATAATGAAAACCCGGAAGAAAAAACGTTCATGGAGAAAAAGATAAGCAATGAATAAAAACACTTTAACTGACAGTCCTGCTATATAATGTTCTTTGAAAAAAGGTCGACCAGTGATTTGCACTGGCCGACCTTCGTTCATTAGAATAGGACTTTATTGTAATTTGATAACTGTTTCACGAATAAAACTCTATCTTGATTTAGTCCGTCATAGTCAGAGTGGACTGAAATACCATCCATTAATTTATCTCCCTCTTCCATTTCAAATCCCATCTTGAGATGATAGGCAATAGAGGTTTTGTTGACAGGAGACGTTACACAACGGACAATATTGCGGCCATTTTGATGAACGACATTAAAAAACTGATGGTATAAATGTCTTCCGATATCATTTTTTCTGTATTCAGGATGTACGCCAACGAAATGAATATATGCCTCATTGGATTGAGATTGAGATAGAATCCCTATCAGGAAACCGACTATTTCCCCTTCCTTTTCGGCTATGAAACTTGTTTTTGTAAAATGATCAAAAAATAACTTCGGTAACATATCAGACATTTGCCTTCCGCCCCACCATTCATTTATCAGTGGCGATATTGCATAATAATCTGACCCTTTCACTGAACGGATCTCCATCCTTCTCCTCCTTTAATGATGCAACTAAACTAATTTCTCATTTGCCATATAACCTAGAAACATTTTGCACAACTTATCCCGATAGTTGCATAAAGAAAGAGCTGCCTTATAGATAGCTTTGATCTTAAGGTGACGTACCCATTAGTTCAGTAAGAAACCCTGTATGGAAACAAAGAAAAGAAAAGCTGAGACAACCATGCTCATATACCCCCAAAATCCTTTTCTATCTTTTTGAAGTTCGGCTAATCCAGTAACTAACATCAATGCCCCCAAGAACAACATAGAATACGGCATCAACTCAAAATTTTCAGTAATTAGCTGATAGGCTGATAAAGCAAGAACAATTATTGCTAAGATAATTCTAACCATTTTCAAGAATATATTTCCCCCTAAAAAATTAAGTTCTGAACAATTTCTGTTTCAATCATACCATTTGACACCTTTTCATTTGTGCAAAAAATGGGAATTTATTATTGAACTAACATGCGCCCCGTTAGTCGCATAAAGAAAAAGCTGCCTTAAAGACAGCTCCGATCTTCAGCTAAACCAGCTAATAGGAGGTCAATATCTTTCTCTAAAAATTTCATTTCCCTTATCAATACTATTTTTGGCCATGCCAAATAACCCTCCAAAACGCTTTTGGAGGGGTTTCACAAAACCGTTAATCAGGCTAAATTTAGGAACGTTTCTTTTCTCTTTAATAGAGCGTAAATCCTATGAAGCAACTTAAATACAGGCAACGATTGACACTTTGGCCGGTTTTCCTTCTGATTTTTTCTTATCATATTGGGGAACAAGGGATTTCTTACCTTGATGGCTATGGGGCAGCGTCAGGAAAATGCGGATTTACAACGTTAAGCTGTTCTAGGAAGTGGATATCGTTGGTGTAGCAAAGATAAATGCGTTGTGACAAGTTATACGGGACACTAGTAAGCCTTGTTTCACGTAATATGGATACAAGGGGTTCTATCTTAACCTTATAAATTGTCAAAATCCTAACGTTACCCCTACATAAAGTTTAGTGAAAATAGATTTAAAATGACCTAAGATACTTGACTGCCGCCTCAGCATATATCTCGGCAGATTCTACTAAGTTCTCCACTGAAACCCGCTCATCGTACCCATGGATAGTGTGATCCAGGCCAGGACCGTAAAGGACGGTATCAATGCCATGACGCCGGAAGTGACTGGCATCACTTGAACTAAGCAAAAGTACGCTGAAGACGGGTTCCTCCATTCCGAGGACACGCTGGATTCCCAGTTCTATGGCCCTAACAATTGGACGGTTCTCTAAGGTCCAGTTCGGGTTAGTAAAGGGTACCATTGGCTCTACAACCGCACCTGGCGCTACAGCACTAACAAGATTCCTAGCGACATCAAGTACAAAATCGGGCTTCATACCGAATGGAACCCGGGTATCCACTTTAATGATACACTTGTCTGCGGCGACGTTCACATTTGTTCCGCCCTGGATTACACCTGGATTGTAAGAGGGGCGATAAAGTAACTGTGACAGTAGGGGATTTTCTAGACTCTGTGATAGGAGCCACTCAGTATTGTACAAAAGTTGACAAGGCTCTGCCGGAGGCGTTGCCTTGAGCTCCCATAGCTTGGCTAGTGCTTCGACCGCGGCTGCCCCTCTTCGTACGGCGGAGATTCCATAAAGAGGTTGTAGGCTGCCATGATCTGCCTGACCTGGTATGATAACCTGCATCCATGCCCTGCCCTTTTCACCGGCATTCGGATGGTATGGATCCGACGGTTCACCAATCAGACAAGCATCCCCCTTAATCAATCCTTGATCCAGGAGCGAGGCCACCTCAATGCCGCCAGTCTCTTCATCCGGAGAAGCAATAACTCCCAGACTTCCTTTTAAATTAAGAGCGGGGGCAAACTCCTGAAGTAGTCCAGCCACAAAAACCAGTGATGCCAAGCCTCCTTTCATATCAGAGGCTCCCCTGCCCAAAAGCATACCTGCTCTGACTTCTCCTGAAAAAGGATCGAAGGTCCAATGTGAACAATCGCCTGCAGGTACGACATCTGTATGTCCACAAAATAGGAGCCGTGGACCAGGTACCCTGGTTAAAGGAGCATCACAGACGACGGTGACCAGCGAATTTTCACTACGGCGGTGCTCGGTAATCAAGAACCCTTTTGCTGCTAGGTATCGGCTAATATGGCGTCCCATTTCTGCTGACCGCTTCTTAAACTCGGGCGATGGATTTTCAGATGGAATTCGAATAAATGAAGCAGCAAGTTCGACTAATTCCTGTTGCCTTGACCTTATCAGCTGCCTGATTAATCTGGTACTCATATAAATACATCCCCTCCATTTCCGGCATTAGCCGCAGTATTTCTATACTATTCTATGTGCCGTTCCTAGATCATATTTCTGGGGATAAAGGTGGGGAAACATTTGATACATGTTAATTAAAGTCGCGCTCAATGCTATAGTTACACTTAACACTACCTAACTATTTTCATTTGTGGTGAATCTCCGATTTTTTCGATACATGGCAAAAATGATCAATCCAAAGATATATAGGGGTAACGTCTTGAAAATGTGCTTAACGTTGTAAACACCTTAATGCAGTCAACCCTAATCCATGGACTAATTAATTATCGCTCTCCTCTTTTTTTTAACGATTGAGCAGAGTCTTCTAAAGTATTTTCATTTCTCCATTCTTAAAATAACTTATATTCATGGTAGTTCTTTAAGACTTATTGTTGAGTGGACAAGTGAAGGAGGGAGTAGGCTGGGGAAGATCCTTAGAAAAGATAAAAAAACGCCCCAAAAAGGCGTTCAATTTAATCATTTTTATTTATTTTACCGTCGTTCCCCTTGTCAATACCAGTGGCGTTATTAACTACTTGCGGAAATAAGTTTAACCCCTGATCCAAAGCATTCATTGAATCGGCTTTTTGGCCGAGATTTTTTGATTTTTCTTGTTTTTTCATTTTGTCGCCTCCTAAAATTAGGATTCGTAGTAAATCAAAAAATATTCCAAAGCAATTTTTAAAATGATTATATAAAGGCAGCTCAGATCTTCTCTAAAGCACCTGATGTTTTAACAAGGTGCCCTCCTTCATTTGAATACTTCGTCTATTTCATTTCTGTCGTAATCTAATATCCAGTCGTTATATTTATCATAAACATCTCTTATCGTTTCGGGAGAAGTCGCCAATAAATCACAACCCCTGTCATCATACACGTGAAATATAGTTTTCCTGTTGATGTTTATAAAATAGACACTATTATATATACTTGGCCTTATTCCCATATCTTGATTGCAGATTGCTTTTAGCATAGGAATGTATTTGAAGTCAGACGTTTTGCACTTTAACGTAAATCTATATGTTTTATATGTTCCTTCTTCATCATCGTCATGAAGGGTTGTCTTTTGATTTAACCGGTATAAGATCGACTTCTCCTTAATATACCGTGAAAAAGTGTTTGATTTATGTTTAAAACCATCGGCATAATCGTTTACATCAACTACGATATAAATATCATCGTTATGAGAATGCAAGGACTTGAATAAAGTGATAGCCCTTTTATATACTCCTTGTAGATATGGGCTATTTTCATAAGCAAAATCACTATCATAGTCCACCCCTAATTCAAAACGGATGCCCGTTTTCCAACTATAAAACAACGGCGGTCTAAGTTCTAAGTTCGGGAAATTCCCATTCATAAAATCGTTTAAAAGCATTTTGCACCTCATTAAGTTCCTCCATTATACCTTTCCTTGTTAACATGTCCCTTTGGTTGCATAAAAAGAAGAGTTGCCTAAGCAACTCCCTTATGGAAGTAAAGCACCTGTTCAAATTATAAAGTCTTATACTATATTACAAATTTTATCCTATCCAACAAAAATGTGCGTACTTTTCATTTTATATTATATAAAGTATCATTGATTTTACAAGAGAAGACTAAATATTCATTCTTTTCACAATAGGTGATGAGACATTTCCCCCAAAAAAATAAATAGGAGTGACTAAAGTGAAGGCGCAAATTATTCAATCTTTTGGTGAACCCTCCGTATTTCAATGTAAAGAGATTTCAAAACCTGAACTAAAACCTGGACATGTACTTATTCAAGTCAAGGCTACAAGTGTAAATCCAATTGATACGAAAGTCCGTGCTGGTGCAGTTCCAGCCGTTTCCCCCGAGTTTCCGGCAGTATTACATGGTGATGTTGCAGGTTTGATAGCTGCAGTAGGTGAAGGAGTAACCGAGTTTAAAGTTGGCGATGAAGTGTTTGGATGCGCGGGAGGTTTTAGAGGGACTGGCGGTGCACTTGCAGAGTTTATGCTTGCAGATGTTGATTTACTTGCTCACAAACCGAAAAATTTGACGATGGAAGAAGCCGCTGCTTTACCATTGGTTGCCATTACTGCATGGGAAGCATTATTCAATCGGGCAAATCTTGTCCCTGGACAGGATATACTAATCCATGCAGCGACCGGCGGAGTAGGACACATTGCCATTCAACTGGCGAAATGGGGAGGGGCGACAGTCTATACAACAGCCTCTTCGCAAGAGAAGCTGGAGATCGGCTCGCGCCTTGGTGCAGATGTCACGATTAATTATCGAGAAGAAAGCGTTCACGACTATGTACAGAAATATACAGATGGAAAAGGATTTGACGTTGTGTTTGACACGGTAGGAGGAGAAAACCTTGATCGCTCCTTTGAGGCGGCCGCAGTACACGGAACGGTAGCAGCCATCGCTGCCCGTTCGACCCATGACCTCTCCCCAGTGCATGCAAAGGGACTTTCTCTGCATGTTACCTTTATGTTGTTAAAGATATTAAACAAGGACATGCATAAGCATTATCGGGAAATTTTGAAGAAGGTTGCCCAGTTGGTTGAGGAAGAGCAGCTGCGTCCGCTTGTGGATCCAAACATTTTTACGTTTGATGAGGTTTCAAAAGCCCATGAGTACATGGAGTCAGGCAAGGCGATAGGAAAAATAGTTTTGAAAAATAATTGGTAATATCATAAAACAATTGAAATGCCTCAACAACTTTATGTTCATTTAAAAAGAGACGGCACGGAGAGAATTTCTTTAAAATCCTCACTGTACCGTCTGCTTTTTATTTTTAATTATTTTCGGTTCTTCATTCCAAATTAAAATACTATATCCCTCAAAAAAAATTCATTTTCTGCCCCGGTGCATAAAAATAACAGTCGTTGATCAAATGAAACCTTTTACAGACTTTTTTTCTATCTGTATACCATTGCCCCTTCAACTGGTTGATTATTACGAAACTTTATCAGTTACTTGTCCAGCTATATCAATAATTACGCTGGATTCTTGTTTAGTTTTAGCGACTATTAGCCCAATCAAAAAGCCCACTAATCCTGTGCTAATCCATCCAACTCCATACTCGAATAATGGAATGAATCCAAATGTATGGTTAATTGCATTTGTTAAGATATGCGCTTCTTTTAAAGCATCAAGCAGAGCAACCAATCCGACTCCCGCTACAGTGCTCACATATACGGACCGATAACCTTTAAATAGATTATTGGCAAATATTAAAGCAATCAAAGCAATGGCCAATGGATAAAGCAGCAGCAATATTGGAGAAGCAAGTGTTAATACAGTATTCAATCCAAAGTTTGTAATAATTGTTCCTATGATAGAAAAAACTATAATCCATTTTTTATAGCTAATAGACGGAACAATTCGTTCAAAGTATTCAGAAACGGCTGCCAGACATGCAACATTTGTTGTAATTCCTGTGAGGAAAATAATTGTTCCTATAATATAAATGCCATAATTCCCAAACAGAGCAATAGCACTCGCAGCTAAAACTTCTCCCCCGTTTTCTTTTAACCCAATTGCATCTACACTGGAAGCACCCATCCAAGCCATTGAAACCTGTAAAGCAACTAACCCAATAATTGTTATGATCCCTGCTTTGATAAATAGCTTGGAAACTTCTTTTTCAGATTTTATTCCTAACGAACCAATTGACTTAATGAAAATGCCGCCAAATATAAAAGCAGCTAGTACATCCATTGTATAGTAGCCTTGCGTAAACCCTTTTAAGAAAACGCCATCTATGTATTCCTCTCCAGGAGCCCCTATTTTGCCCATCGGTGTTATAAATGATTTTATAATCAATACTGCCAGCAATATTGAAAAGATGGGGGTAATAATTTTACCCAGGTTATCTACCAATTTCTTTGTGTCCCAGGAGAGCAGGACCGTCAATAGAATAAATAACACTGAAAATACAAGCAGATACAGCCTTTCATTTGCTACACTTTGAATTAAGGGATTTAAACCGATTTCATAAACAACAGAGGTTGTTCTGGGAATAACATAAATAGGTCCCAACGTTAGAAAAAGTAACATTGAAAAAAATGTTGCAAAGCGTGGGTGGACCCTTCCTGCAAGTTTTTCTACAGTACCACCTCCACGAGTCAGAGCAATGATAGCCAGTAAAACCAGTCCAACGCCTGTTATCAAAAAACCTCCCATGGCAAGCCAAGTGTTTGTTCCCGCCTGTTGACCTAACATCGGGGCAAATATAACATTCCCCGCTCCTAAAAACATGGCAAAGAGCATTAACCCAATAGACAGCACTTGTGAAAAGGACACTTTCTTATCCATTGTTATTCCCCCTTAATACTTATTAAAGCTGCGGGAACGGCTGAAAGAGCCCTTCCTAAAATATCCTGTAATAAATGGCTGCATATTTCTTTATACTTTCGTTGGTTTCTTCTTGCTTAATCTTCCTAATAGAAAGGCACCCGCCCCGATCCCGATTAGGGTTTTCGTTTTTTTGTTGAATGTCTGTTTAGCTACTAAGTTAAGGTTTTGGGGACGCTCCGCCAAACGGCGCATAAAGTATCCATACCAGTCCACTCCAAATGGAACATAAGTACAAAAATTGTATCCTTCCTTGGCTAAACTCAATTGCATATCCTTTCTGAAGCCGTAAAGCATTTGGAATTCATATTTCTCTGTTGGTATGTTATTCTTTTTCGCGAACTTTTTCACATGATTAATGATTTGGTGATCATGTGTAGCAATGGATGTAAATTTACCATGCAGGAGATTATACTCGATTAATTCAATGAAATTTTGATCAATATCTTTTTTGTCTTGATATGCGACATTTTCAGATTCTTTATAAGCGCCTTTTACGATTCTTAACCGGTAATTTTTATATTTTGTAATCATATCTTTCGCATTATAAAAATAAGCCTGAATAACCGTTCCAATATTATCATAGTCTTTGGAAAGTTCATCTATTAAATCAAATGATGACTGAAGATGCCCATGATCTTCCATATCAAAATTGATGAATACATTATATTTGTACGCGTTTTCAACAATTTCCGATAGATTTTCAAGGCAGAAACTATAATCAATATCCTGGCCCAGTTGAGTAGGCTTTAAGGAAATATGGGCATCCAATTGATGCTCATAAATAGCTTCAATAACGGCAAGAATCTTGGTTTTCGCCTGCAAGGCTTCTTCCTTTTCAAATACAAACTCACCAAGGTTATCGATTGTTGCAGAAATTCCGTTTGCATTCAATTCTTTAACACTCTTCACCATTTCTTCAATATTCGTTCCTGCTACGACAGACTGGGCACCAAGTTTAAGCCCCCATCGTTTTGCACCGCTATTAAGCATCTTATTTTGAGAAAGCATAATAAAAAAATCTTTTGTTATTGTCAAAGTAGTGACCTCCATCATTTTGAACTGGACTTTTTACCAATTTAATTATATTTAGCGTTAATCCCAGAATTTCACTTAATAAAATCCACTTCTATTTTTCTTATAAGCAAACCATTCACAAAAGTGAGAGGCGTTTAGAAAAATATTTTTCAAACCGGTTGCTAACATCCTTTATAAAAGGCAGCATAAAAGCTGCCTTATTTCTTAAATTGTTTCACTAATCGTTTTTGCCTGCATGTGTAAAATAAGATAGTCAGGGCCCCCTGCCTTGGAATCTGTTCCTGACATGTTAAAACCGCCAAATGGCTGGTAGCCAACAATCGCTCCTGTGCAGCCACGGTTAAAATAAAGATTTCCTACATGAAATTCTTCTTTTGCCCGTTTAATATGATCAGGATTATTTGAGAGCAACGCTCCAGTTAGCCCATAATCCGTATTGTTCGCTATTTCCATCATGTGATCAAAATCGCGGGCTTTACAGAAAGCCAGAACAGGACCAAAAATTTCCTCCTGCATAATGCGGGCTTTTTCATCAACATCAGCAAAAATAGTCGGCTGGATAAAGTAGCCTTTAGAGTCGTCCCCTTCACCGCCGGTTAACAACTTGCCTTCTTCTTTTCCAATTTCAATATATTTTGTAATCTTGTTAAAAGAAGCTTGATCAATAACTGGACCCATGTAGTTATTCATGTTTTCTGGATTACCGATTGATAAAGCCTTTGTTAAAGCAGCTGCTTTTTCTAAAACTTCGTCATAGACATCTTGATGTACAACCGCACGTGAACCAGCCGAACATTTTTGCCCCGAGAATCCAAATGCTGAGTACACGATCGAGGATGCCGCTAAATCTAAATCAGCATCTTTATCTACTACAACAGTATCTTTTCCACCCATTTCAGCAATCACACGCTTCAACCAGATTTGGCCTGGATGTACTTTTGCGGCACGTTCATAAATACGGCAGCCAACCTCACGTGAACCTGTGAAAGATACAAAGCGGGTTTTAGGATGATCAACAAGGTAATCACCTACTTCTGCACCACTTCCTGGAATGTAATTGATTACTCCTTCAGGAAGGCCAGCTTCTTGTAATAGTTCCACAAATTTAGCTGCAATTACAGGTGTATTATTCGACGGCTTTAAAAGAATGGTATTCCCTGCTACGATTGCTGCTGCCGCAGTTCCAGCCATAATCGCCAATGGAAAGTTAAATGGGGAAATAATGATCCCTACACCAAGTGGAATATAATTAAAAGTATTTTCTTCTCCTTCTCTACTTTCTACAGGAGCCCCCCCTTTTAATTGCATCATTTGGCGTCCATAAAAAATCAGAAAATCAATCGCTTCTGCCGTGTCTGCATCTGCTTCTTTCCATGGCTTTCCGGCTTCCTTCACTAGATAAGCAGAAAATTCATGTTTTCGTTCGCGGAGAATATCTGCTGCACTAAATAAAATATTCGCCCGTACTTCAGGATCTTCTTTTTTCCAAGTATCGAAAGCAACTAGCGCGGCTTGCATCGCCTTTTCAGCCAACTCTTTATTTGCTTTGGAAACACTTCCAATTACTTCTTCCTTATTAGCTGGGTTAATCGAAATGATTTGTTCATCTGTTGTAATCGACCCGCCCCCGATAATTAGGGGGTAGCCTTTACCCATCTCAGATTGAACAACTTTTAAGGCTTGATTAAATGCATTTTTATTTTCTTCAATCGTAAAATCAGTGAATGGCTCGTGCTTATATTTTTCTTGTAATGTAGTATTCATAGTCATGTAGTTTCTCCTTTATAGATAATAAGTTCGTAAACAGGCTTAATAAATAATGTGGGAACCTCATCAAACTTTGATTAAGTGAAGCAAGCCATATAGGTATAATTCACTGTCATCGGCTTCCTGTGCATTAAGCATTTTCCAATACAAACTGTTGATTTAAGGTAAAGCCTTGTTGATATGGATCGGTTTCTTCTAAAGCAAATCGATGTAATCCGGTAACCCAGGCTGCCCCTGTAATCTCAGGAATAATGGCATCGAAACCTGATACTGTCGTTTTCCCAACTACTTTACCTATAAATCTGGAATCGATAATACTTTCTTGAATAATACTTTCACCAACTTGAAGATCCAGGGTTGCTAATTTGGCTGAAGTACCTGTACCGCATGGGGAACGGTCAATTTGTCCATTCCCAAAAACAACAACATTGCGATAATGATTCTTCTCCTTTTTTAAGCTGAACTCTATAAGATCCACCGTGCAAATATTGGGGTTTTGCGGATGCTCAAAATAAAATTGCTCATTAAGCATTTGTTTTATTCTCATACCAAGTTTAGATAAGACAAGAGTTTCGCTTGTTTCCAATTTCAAATTAAATTGTGACGCGTCTACAATAGCAAATATGCTGCCGCCGAATACAATATCTAATTTGATGGTTCCATAGCCTTCAATAAAAATATTCACATTTTTTTCAAGAACAAAAGATGGCACATTCCGGAACGACACTTCACTAACTTTCTGATCTTTATATTTAGCCGTACATTCCACCTTGCCTGACGGTGTATCAAGAAAAAACAATTCCTTTTGAGGTAACAAGCCAAACTGTATACCTGCAGTAATAGTGCCGATTGTGCCATGACCGCACATATTAAGATAATCACCGCTGTCCATGAATATTAAGCCTGCATCACAACCTTCTTGAGAAGGTTCGCAAAGAATAGCCCCAAACATATCCTGATGACCGCGTGGTTCGTTCATTAATAAATTTCTTAGCCAAGGTATTTCTTTTTTAAGATTATTTTTTTTTTCTAACATTGTATCTCCTGAAATTTTTGGAACCCCACTTACAATAATTCTAGTTGGCTGACCCATTGTGTGGGTATCGATTGTTTCAATAAATTTAGAAAAATTGATCATCACTACACCTTCTCTTTTTTCACAAAAATTTGCATTCCACTAGACATAATGCAATTTGCATGCCAAAAACTTTTTTCCAGCATTACTTCAATCAAAAAAACAAAATTAACAATAAGTCATTCTCTTTTATATAACGTGTATTTTCCTTATTCTGAACTGATGGAGCTGGATTAAAGGGACGGTACAATAGCAAGATTAATACGTAATATTTTAAAAAAAAATCAAACTCTAAATATAAATATTGAATAGACTTCATTTTTAAAATATTATAAAAAGTGTAAATATTATTTACATAATGTAAACCTGTAAACTTACACAAAAGAGCCGTAAAAGGAGGCAGATCAAAATAGCGGATTTTAGCAGAGATAATATCCTTTTTTATTTAGAAGCTATTTTAAAAACCAGTAAAGATGCAGTGACAGCTGTTGATAAAACGGGGCGGGTTGTTTACTGGAATGAAGCAGCAGAAAATACTTATCAAATTAAATCAAATGAAATAATAGGGAAAAACATAGAGAACTATTTTCAAATGAAGGACATTAAATTGTACGAAATCTTAAAAAGTAAACAGCCGATATTTGATGTTTATCATCAACCTCGTCCTGATAAGCATATTTCAATCAGTTCTTCTCCTGTTTTTGACCATGGCGGCAACCTGATTGGCGCCATATCGGTAGATCGTGATATAACAGCTACCGTAAAACTAAATGATAAGCTTTCCGTTACAACCTCGAAGCTACAGGATTTAAAACAGCAAATCATAAATCAGGCTAAAAACTTACCGTTCTCCAGCATAAAAGGCAGCAGCAAAATTATTAATCAGATAAAGGCATCCGCTATTAAAGTAGCAGCAACTGACGCAACAGTACTGATATTAGGAGAAAGCGGTGTAGGGAAGGAACTTTTTGCACAGGCCATTCATGAGTCAAGTTCTAGAAAAAAAAGGCCATTTGTTCCTATTAATTGTGGTGCGATCCCCTCGCCCTTATTTGAAAGCGAATTCTTCGGCTATGAAAAAGGTTCGTTTACAGGAGCTGAACAGGGTGGCAAGGCAGGAAAACTAGAAGAAGCAAATGGCGGTACACTATTTTTAGATGAACTAGGCACAATGCCTTTAGATATCCAGGTTAAATTCTTGAGAACTCTTCAAGAAGGAGAAATATATAGAGTAGGTGGCACAAAAGCGATCAAAGTAGACATAAGGGTAATAGCAGCTACAAACAGCATGCTGGAGGAGATGGTGGAAAAAGGGGAATTCAGAGAGGACTTATATTATCGTCTGAATGTGGTTCCCCTTCATATTCCCTCACTTCGAGAGAGATTAGAAGATGTTCCAGAGCTGGTAAATTTATTTATAGAAGAGTTCTCTAGTAAATATCAAAAAGAAATACAATTTCAATCGAATGATATGATAGAGTTATTTTCCTCATACCACTGGCCTGGTAACATAAGAGAATTAAGAAATTTTGTAGAGAGACTTGTGGTCATGACTGATGACGCTGTATTGCAAGCCAATGATATATTGAATATTCTTCCACAAAAGGCAAAAAAAATAGCGTTTGAACATACTACTATCACATTTCAAGATGAGATAAGCTTAATAGAAAAAGAACGAATAAAAGGTGCATTAGAAAAAACGCACGGTAATAAGACATTGGCAGCTAAAGAATTAGGCTTTTCAAGAGTTACTCTTTACAAAAAGATAAATAAGTATGGACTTTAATATTAATTTCGAACTTTTCTTTTCACCTTTAAAAACACAAAAAAAATAAAATGTAATATTAGGGCATCCCTTTGGGTGCCCTTTAGCATGCAATCAAAAAACAATGATACTTATAGTATTCAAATTTTACTTTTGCACTTATTGAAGTAAACTGCCTCATAAGAAAAGGCTGTTTTCGCATACTATGTTTCTATTCACCAAGTAATGCGGTGTGATTGATTTCCCCTCCAATGCTCGCTTTCCGCGGGGCGGGCGGTGAGCCTCCGCGGGGCGGGCGGTGAGCCTCCTCGGCGTGAACGCCTGTGGGGTCTCACTTGTCCCGCTGCTCCCGCAGGAGTCTCCCCATTGTTGAAAGTCATGAGTATGGGGCCTGAATAGTCATCTTGAAGATTTAAAGATTGTTGTTTTATGAGAATATCAGGTCATTACTGCTTGCATCATTGCTTTTCCCCATTCTTCTGATGTAATGATGCGGCTTAACCTATCATCAAAATGTTGGTGGCACCTGCCGAATGCTTGACTGTTCGGATTGAGCTTTCCATTCTCCCTGACGGAACTCTTTTTCCCACTTCGAAACCACAATGCAAGCCAGAACATGTCCAGGTGTATTACAAGCAGTACGTGCCATATCCAGCACACGGTCAATTCCTGCAATAATTGCTACGCCTTCTGCAGGAAGCCCTACTGCTGAGGCTGTAGCTAAAAGGACAACTAGCGAACCGGATGGAACAGCGGCAATTCCTTTTGAAGTTGCAACAAGAACCCCCATTACAATCAACTGTTGGCCAAAGTCCATCGGGATGCCATATGCTTGCGCCAAGAAAATAGAGCAAACTGAAAGGTACAATGTCGAACCATCACAATTCAGTGATAGCCCAGAAGGAATAACGAATGAAACAACGCGTTTCGAACAACCGTATGCTTCCATTCGTTCCATTAACTGAGGCAGAATCGTTTCCGTACTTGTTGTAGAAAAAGCGATAAGGAACAAATCCCATATCATTCGAAACACTTTAAAGTAAGAAATCTTCAAAAACCAACCAATTAATGGGAATAGAACGAAAATAACTATAGCAAGCCCAAGATACACAACCCCGATCAACTTTGTCATAGGGATTAAAAGGGCAATGCCATACTGACCTACAGAGGCTGCCATGAGAGCGAGTACACCAATCGGTGCCGTTACCATGACCATTTGTGTCAGTTTAAACATGATATTTGCAACTGATTCCATAAACTTCATTGCCGGCTCTGACTTTTTGCCAATTGCTCCAGCGGCTGCACCAAATAAAATGGCGAAGAATATAACAGCTAATAAATCACTTTTTGCCATCGCATCAACAATGTTGCTTGGAATGATGTTAACAAGCATCGTTTTAAAATCGACAACCTTGGTAACGCTTTCATTTAATTGTGTGATATCCTTTTGAGCAAGGTGGGACAGATTAAGCCCGGCACCAGGCTTTAAAACGTTAACAAGGATAAGACCTATACCTAGAATCAGAGTGGTAATAAATTCAAACCAAATAATTGTTTTAAGTCCTAATGAACCCATCTTTTTCATGTTTCCGTCGCCTGATGACCCAATGACGATAGTGGTGAAAACAATAGGCACAACAATCATTTTAATAAGATGAATGAAAGCGTCGCCAATTGGCCTTAGGGACTGGCCAAGTACAGGAAAAAAATGTCCGATAAGTGCTCCAATAAACAATGCTATTAATACTTGAAAAGCAAAAAACTTTTTCATATGTTATCCTCCCTGAACGAAAGATTAATAGCCTCATCACACAATATGTCAATAAATAGGTCTTTCCATTCTCATTTAACTATTGAATGAGAATGAAGAAATGGCGTTTAAAAATTGAATCTACATTTCCATAGACAACCTCCCCATTTAAAAATATTTGTAAATATACCAAAAACTGTATCACCTTTATCATGATTCAGTAAAATACAGAATTACTATAAAGTTATAAGAATTAATTATTAATTCCGTTGACATCTTTTATTGTTCCTTAATCAGCTAACGCACCCGTTAGTTTAGATGATCCACAATGGCACATTTCCATTGCAGAATGAGAACAATTTCTTAAACATGCATAACCCCGTCCTAAAATTAGGACAGGGTTACCATAAAGCTGTTTAATTGTTGATTAAAGCACTTCACCCAACGTAAAACAAACCAATGAAGTTACTGCTGCAATATCTGAATAAGGTTGCCGCATGTATCGTCGAAGACAGCTATTGTGGCTTCGCCCATTTTTGTCGGCTCCATAGTAAACTTCACGCCGTTTTCCAATAATCGTTTGTACTCTTCATGAATATCTGCAACGCCAAACATTGTTGCCGGGATGCCATCTGCAAATATCTTCTTTTGATACTCCTGTGCGGCAGGATGCTCATTCGGTTCGAGTAAAAGCTCGGTACCGTCATGAGCTTCGGGAGAAACAAGCGTGATCCACCTGAATTTCCCCATTGGAACGTCTTGCTTTTTTACAAATCCCAGCTTTTCTGAATAAAATTCCAGTGCCTTGTCTTGGTCTTGTACGAATATGCTGGTAACAATGATTTTCATAATGTTTTACCTCCTTTGATATTTGTGACGCATGGTGCTGTGCTAACAATCCGGCTGCGAGCAAAACGGACCCACACAATTGCCAGAAGTCTTGTTCCGATTTTATAAAATTACTCGATCCATCCTTTTAGCAAATTTTTAAGTGGTTCGTTGTTGAATATAACTACTCGATACTTTCCCTTTCGTTTCGATTTTACGAGCCCTGCATCTTCCAATACAGAAAGATGTTTAGCTATCGCTTGTCGCGAAATGGAAATGTCGTGCTTCATAATGAGACGTACCGTAAGTTCATACAACGTCAGTTCGTTGCGTTCGGATAGTTCGTCTAATATAAGCCGCCTAGTCGAGTCTCCAAGTGCTTTGAATATAGCGTCTTTGTCCCAATTCATATATCGAGTATAAGCAACCCTAAGGTTGCTTGTCAAGAACAAGCAACTGTATGGTTGCATGATAAAGGAACCGTATCATGCACTCTTAACAAGTTCAAGTCACATTATTGTAGTTTTACCCATTTTATAAATATAATGATAAAAAATGCATAAATCCTCATTGGATCATCACACTAGTTAAATTTATAAGCACCCGCCCCGTTCATTCCATAAGAAAAAGGCTGCCGCAGCAACCCTTGTAGTTAATAATCCGGTTTAAATTTGAAAGGATTGCATCAAACATTCTTCATCATCTATCATTTTCTTTTTTTCTTCAAAATCTATTTTCAACGCACTAAAAATCTTTCTCCAAAATATAACGGCAGGAATATTCTTGGCTAATTCAACAACAAAGTAGCAACCCTTTTTTTGTTTAAACAATTCCTTTAATAATGCAATGGCCATACCCTTTCTTCTATATTTTTTCAAAATAAAAATATCATTAATGCTGTAATCATATTCCTTATTTAAAAACGGCCTTTCCAATAGTAATAAAAACCCTACAATCATCTTATCTTTTTTCAAAAAATATGGTGTTAACCCTTCCCTCTTCCAAATTAATTCAAATGAATCAAATTCGAATGAACCATCTGATGATATGTCTAAACCCTCGGTATACTCCGAAAGGTCATGTAAATAAAGGGAATATAAATTCTTAAGAATATGCTTTTCATCTGAGGAAATTTGATTTAAGGAAACAGTCATTGTTATACCTCTTTTACATTTAATCAAACCTCTTAATTATTTCGACATAAACTTTCATTTGCCCTTCATGAACCTTTCCTGCCCCCTTAGTGCCATAAGAAAAAGCTGCCTTGAAGACGGCCCCGATCTTCAGCAAGCGCACCCGTTAGTTCAATAACCAAGTATCAAACTCACAAACAACATTTCCTGTATCTTGTAGTATTGAGGCCATACCCTTTGCAGCGTTGGTGAACGTACTAGTGATGTCAGTACGCTTCCGTTGTAAAATTCAATGCTAGTAAATTATACAAAACTATTTAAATATTAATTTATTTACGAAACTTTTCAAATAAAATGCTACCCATTGAAAATGAGTAGCAAGTAATAAAAGTTATTTGAAAATAATTTGTAGTTTTCCATATACTTTGCCAGAGGAATATCCATCTTTCACATCAACATAAAATTTACCAATTTTCATACCTGTGAATACTGTACTTCCACCTGCTAAGCTATGATAGCCTGTGCACTTTCCAGTACTCGCATTGCAAAGACGAGCCCATAAGTTACTATAATTAGTCAATAACACACTTCCAGAAGCGGTCTTTAAATAAATTGGGGAAACTAGTTCTACCTCTAAGTCACTACCTTTGTTAGGATTTCCAATTTCTCCATCCCATTTTCCATCTTCTGTTTGAAAAGAATACTGAGGAACACTTGCTTGAGCAGTAGAAGTACTAAATGCCATTCCACCTACCAGAACTAACACAAACGTACTTAAGATTGAAAATAAGCTTTTTATGTTATTTCCTCCTCCAATCTTTTATCCCTTTTATAATATCAAAATGAACTAATTATTCAAATAGTTAAAAATAACCAAATATTCTTAGATTATTCAAAAGAAATAAGCAAAAACCCTTCAGAGTATATTCTGAAGGGAATTTATATTACATATGAATCGAGTTAAATCTTATATAACATTATGAGGGGGCATTGCTTATTAAATGTTATTGAGGAGCTTTTGTTTGCAGCAACTTCAACCCCATACCAATAAAAATTATTCCTGTTATTTTGTTTAAAATCATTCCTACCTTTTGGTTTCCTCTTAGTTTTTTTGTAGCATAAGAAGAGAAAGTTGCAATAAATAGACACCATAGAAATCCAGTGAATGTAAAAGTAAGTCCTAAGATGATAAAAGGAATAGGACCTGAAGCCTTTGTATCTATAAATTGCGGGAGAAACGCAATAAAAAATAAAGAAACTTTTGGATTCGTAAGACTTGTTAAAAGTCCTTGTATATATAACTTTCTAATGTTTAGTTTACTGGATGGAGCACTATCAAAACTTGCATTTGTTTTATCGATCAACATTCTAATTCCCAAATACATCAAATAAATAACACCAACAATTTTAATTGTGTTAAATAAAATAATAGATTTTGTAAGAATGATTGATAAACCCAAAGCAACAAATAACGTATGGATTAAAGATCCTGTAATAATACCAAAAACAGAATAAACACCTGCTTGTCTTCCTTGTGAAATACTTCTTCCCACAATATACATTGTATCTGCACCAGGAATAAGATTTAATAGAATTCCTGTTAGTAAAAAAACCTCGTAATTATTGATTCCGTACATTTTAGCACCTCTTTTAATTTTTTTGGTGCCCTTATTGATATTAAATAAAATTGTATGAAAAGAAAAGATTTTTTTGTTTTTTTAAACTTCTCTTAAAGTTATGACGATTCAAATTGCATCTTAACATATCTCCTTATTCAACTAAACTGCCCCGTTAGTTGAATAAGAAAAATCAAAAGCATTGTTTAACAGAGTCTATTTTAAAGAAGTAACAATCAAAAAAGCTTGTAAAAGTCTACTTTTACGAACGGTAGCGACAATGCTATACCACCCATTTCGGAAATTTTATACACTAAGAGAATTCCAACCTAAAAAGTCGACCTCCTTTACGTGAACTGCACCCCAATTGTTAGACACAACTAACAATTGGAGGTGCAGTTCACCTCTACGTTAAGGAATCGACTTTTTTTACTTTTCATTGATGCTTTGCCGGTGTTCGTGCCGGTGTTGGTGCTTTTGCTCGTGTTGATGTTTTTGCTGGTGTTGGTGCTTTTGCTTTCAGAGTTATTCACCACCTTATTTAATATTCGTAATTATTTTACCTAACAATTCTAGAACCATTCATAAAAAATAAGATGACAATTTCATCAATAAATAATTTAAACAAATATTAATGAACAATACGAAGTCACTAGTTTGTTGAACTATCTTGCCCCTTTAGTTTCATAAGGAAAAGCTGCCTTAAAGAAAGCTCTGATCTTCAGCTAACGCACCCGTTAGTTTAAGTACATTTTTTCACAATCTTATGTTTTGAACATCAAACATTTAAGAAACAATCTAAAAAAATAATTTCTTTTTAACACATAATTGAGGATTCGTGATTAATTTAGCTTTCGCTATTCCTCGCTTAAATCTTACATTGTTTAACCATTCAACAATTGCTTTTGCATCAAAATTAGGGTGAATTCTTTCCCCATTTTCTAAAGCCCAATATTCTGTATTCTTTTCCTCGTCAAAAATCCAATTTAGAAAGTACTCCTGAATACTGTTCATCTTCCTACCTATTTTTGTTGAACAAGAAATGTATTGAATAAAATCTTCACCAAAGTCAATTTTTATAATCATAAGAGTTTAACTCCTTAAAATCGTTTTGAAATTAAGGCTATTATAGCATTCCTTATTAAACTAACCTGCCCCGTTAGTGCCATAAGAAAAAGCTGTCTTAAAGACAGCTCCAATCTTCAGCTAACGCACCCGTTAGTTTGAGTACATTTCTTCACAAACTTTGGTTGTAATTCTATAAAAAAAGGAACTGCTTTCACAGTTCCCCTTCTAGATATTTTCCCAATGAGCAACTAGAGCCAGTCTGCACTTTCATCAGCAAATCTTTGTAAGTCATTCATAAAAACACTTGCATGATAACCATCACAAACAGCATGATGAATTTGTAACGAAACAGGTAAGAACCATTCATCTTTTATTTGTGAATATTTACCCCCAGTTATAATGGGTAAGAGAAAATCTCCAACATTATTAATATTTAAATTAAATGCTGTAAAAGAACTCCAAGGGATCATAGATATCGGAATATTATTATCTGGTACAGGAGTCTTTGGAAATAAACCACCCGTACCACTGTATTCTTCTACATCTTTCTCATACTGAGAATGAAATTCAGAAAACCTACTTACATTTGGTGACCAGATGCTAGAAAATGTGTATGTCTTCTTATCAAAAATTGTATAAGAAGGCAAAATTTCTGACCAATAACCTAAATTCCCTTCTGGGTTAAAACTGGTTTTAAATTCTCGATGGGAATTAACTATATTTGTAACCATAAAAATAAACGCAGGATATAACTTATAATTCTTCTTCTTTAAGTTCTTCATAAGAACAGTAATATTAATTTCATTCGTTATACTGAATGTTGTTTGTTGTTGTAAATAGTGTTCGAAGTACTCTTTTCGATACCAATTTTCACGATCAATTATATTAAATTTCATATACAACGCCTCCTAATATGTTTTATTTGATTTAGGAGGCTATTTCCTCTGCTTTTTTCATACAATCATCCTTTTGTAAACTAATTTATACCACAACATTATCAAGTATTCCTAGACTAAAATCAACTTACAGATATTACTTTCTTCAATTAACTACCCCGATACTTGCATAAAGAAAAAGCTGCCTTAAAGACAGCTCTGATCTTCAGCTAACGCACCCGTTAGTTGTATAATTATTTATTTTCCAAAGAAAAAGAAATACAGTGCTAATAAATATATACAAATGTATACCCAAGAACCCATTATCAAGAAAAAATTAAAACATCCTTTATTTTTTCTATTTAGTATTACATTTAAAATAGCCACTATTACCATTAAAATATATAAAGGTGCTACCGCTAATTTTGAGATAAGTTCTGGAAAGGGCATTTCCATTAATTTGTCATCCACATTATCTCCCCCTAACTTAAGTCTAATATTAGCGTAATTATCCAATTCTTTGTTCAACTAACCTGCCCCTTTAGTTCATTAAGGGTTTTTCACTTTTTTTCGAATGTATGATAATGTTAAAAATCGCACATTAAAAAAACCGCCAATTGACGACCTTTTTCTTAAACATTTAGTTCCAGATGTGTTCCTTGAGTTTCTTGATTTTAAAGCCAAGGAACACTATTACACATACCATATAAATCCCAAGATATACAAAAGGTAACTTTTCTGAAAGCATCCAGTAAGTACTAAAGGCGATTAATAATATATACATTAGAAAATCAAAAATTTTAGATTTCATAGATTATTCTCCGATCATAGGATTAACTTTATAAATTTATACCATTATTATACAATGTTTTCTTAACAAAACTGAATAAGCGTATTTTTCACTTCACTTGAATGTGCGTTTATGGGAATTATCATACATTAAGAATTGGCATATTAATCATATTTAATTAGTATTTTTCAAAGTAAGGTAAAGTGTCTTTCATTCAAAACGGCAAACTCATAGTAACTGTTCTTATATTAAAGCCCATTTTTTTCGTACAGTTTAATAGCTTGGTTCTCTGCAAAAGCGCTTAGTCGAACTTCCGAGTATCCATCTTGTTTTAGAAGGTCAATGGCAGTTCTCATAAGCCTTTTAGAAATTCCATTCCCTCTAAATTCTTCTATAACAAATAGTTCATAAATAAATCCATTCATCTTATCAGTAAATTGGTCTTTACTTGCCCCTATAAGAACCCAGCCCATTAATTTATCGTCTTCTGTTGCTATTAAATAATAGCTTCCCTTTTCAAGAAGTGGTTCAACAAGTTTTTCTATTTTTTCATTTGTTGGTTTTACTTCACCCAATGTGCCATCAAAAACAGCCTGTGGTGAAAGTAACATAACCTTTTTAAGTTCCGAGTCGTTAGGTTTTCTAATATCCATTAATTGAGTCAGTCCTTTCAATATCTTTTTATAAAGTTTAACATTACATCCCATTAATTCCCTTCCAAAGTCCATAATTACGTGATTTCTTATGCAACTATCCTGACCCGTTAGTTCACTAAGAAAATGTTTTCTTAGTAATTTATGCATCCGGATACGACATAAAAAGAAGCCAACAGACTAGCTGCTGACTTTTATAACTTCCTTATTAAACTAATGCCCGTTAATTTAAGAAAAACAACTATAATGTGGTTATGTTTTTAACTTTCGTTATTAGATAGGTATTCTGCTACATCTTTTGGAACTTTAAAATGCAAATTTAGTTTCTTGGTCCTGAATTCGATATAAGGACTGTCTTTATATGTAATAATTGTAGCGATTTGTTTAAGTTCCTTTTTAACAGTTATAGGCTCACCAAGTTTGACTGTATCCTCTTGGTACATCTTATAAATATATCCTTTAGTCGAATTTGAAGGACTATCCACAATACTCCATTTATCAACTTCAAGTGCATTAACAAATTCATTTACATCTTCTTGATTGTCAATAACGTTTAAAACCAATTCCGGATTTTCTTCTGACGATACTTCTATCTTTTGGGATTTACCAAGCCCAGGGTCTTTTTTCAAGTCTTCTTTTTCTATACTGCATCCGAAAATATAGATACGCTAAAGGCAAATATAAATTTCATACAAACTTTTTTAATAATTGTTGTCCTCCCTCCAAGAAACAGAACCAAACACTCATTCACTAAATCAAGAAAATTTTAACATTTATTGATTATTATTACTATACCTCTACAATCTAAATTAAAAATAATAAAACCAAACTATAAATTACTTCACTTAAACGATCCCGCCGCTTTAGCGCCACAAGAAAAAGAGCTGCCGAAGCAGCTCCCTTATTAAAATTCCGCCCGCCCCGCGGAAAGCGAGCATCTGGAGGGGAAATCCACCACACCGCACTACTTGGTAAATAGCAACAAAGTATGCGAAAACAGCCTTTATCTATTATGGT
The DNA here is from genome assembly GCF_014844095.1 of Brevibacillus sp. JNUCC-41. Lineage (NCBI taxonomy): Bacteria > Bacillati > Bacillota > Bacilli > Caryophanales > Bacillaceae > Peribacillus > Peribacillus sp. JNUCC41. The sequence goes on from NZ_CP062163.1 coordinate 936,145, forward strand.
CCATAAAAAATCATAAATAGCATTAGCAATATGTTTAATATGAACAATATCTTACCAAAGAGATTTTTTATGGCTAAAACAGAAAATACAATTGAAATTAAGAATGAAAAAATTGCGAGTTTTGATGGAAAATACACAATGTCTAAAATGCCTATCATAGGAAAATACAAAAATAACATGCTAACAAATATAAATATCATTGAAAAAAGTAATGCTATCGTGATGTAAATATAAGTTCTAACTTTTTTCAGTTGTTGTTTCTCATAACTATTATCAACCATTTTGTCCTCCTAATATTAAATTTCTTTAATCAACCTGTACCTAATGCTATTCTCTATCTGAACAATAAAGACCTTCTACAACTATCCTGCCCCTTTAGTTCCATAAAGAAAGAGCTGCCTTAAAGACAGCTCTGATCTTCAGCTAACGCGCCCGAAAGTTCTATAAGGGGTAGCGTCAGGAATATGCGGATTTATAATGTTAAGGAAATTTCGATACTAAAAAGCCCAATTTCTCAGCATTAAAATTGAGAAATCGGGCTTTTTTCGTTACTCCATTAAAGCGCACTTTAACGGGACAATTCTATTCGTCATTCAACCGTTTCATAATCAACCTTCGTTGTAAACTGTTTATTGGTTTAACTTAAGCGGCACCCTCTCAGCTCTTTAAACTCCTCAACTGGGCTTCTGCTGATATCCCGACAGTCAATAACTACATCAACAATAAAGATTACTTACTTACTTTTAAAAGAAACTGATCGATTCGTTCTTTTTGCCGTAAGTGGTGCCGGAAATGCATTTCGATTAGTTGAAAATATTCCTCTGCATTTAAATACCCCATTCTCCGGTGCTGAACTTTCCGGCTGGCCGGAATGTCAGAGAGCTTTCTCTCTATCTCTTGCATTTCCTCAATGATTTGAAGCAGTCCTTCCTTTACTTCTTCTTTTCCTGTAGGGTTTGGCGGTGTAAAATCCGGTGTATCCGGACCTTTTAACCTGATTGGAGGAAACTTTCCTTCTTTGAAAATCGATTCGCCTATTTCTGTTTTTTTACCGTCATCGGAAGTAGTGCCATTAGCGCATTGCTTAATGGCTTTCAATTGAAGATGAAGGGTGCTCTTTATTAAATGATTGTACATTTGTCCTAATGACCATTCATCCTTAGAAGGCTTTCTTGTAAACTCATCCAGCGAATATTTACTTAACTCTTCAATATAGTATGTAGCCACCTGTTCGAATCGCTTCAATATCACTTTTGTATCCAATAGATCTCCCACTTTCTTTATAATTTTCTTTCTCTTTAATGTACGTCCCAATGCTAAACTACATATCATCTTCTAACATTAACTTCGACTCACTTATAAATAATCCCTTCTCTTTCATTCATGAATATAGGCAATTGCTGAACAAAGGTCAAACAGCACTCTTCAACTATCCTGCCCCTTTAGTTCCATAAGAAAAAAGCTGCCTTAAAGACAGCTCCGATCTTCAGCTAACGCGCCCGTTAGCTCAATAATCAGATAGTTAGAACCATCAAATCCTCATCAAAATAGTGCCCATTATACTTTAAGGCATTTCGTTCTGTACCATAGACCTCAAATCCTAAAGACATATATAGTTTCTTTGCGGAGTCATTATCAGATACAACAGTTAAATTTATTTGTTCCAATCCATCAGAATTCTTCGCCCTTCTTATAAGTTCATTCATTAATGATTTTCCTAAGCCCTGACCTCGATTGCCTGGAGCTATGTACATCCCAAAAACATTCCCTTTATGTCTGGTTTTGATATTGTTTTCACGTATAAAAGTAACAATTCCAACTAAAGATTTTCTATAATCAAAAGCACCTACAATGTACTTGTCCCTGGTTGGTTTCATTCGCTCCTTTACCGTTTCTAATGAAAATTCCACCTCTCTCTCATATGTTGAACCAAATGCTTCTGGGTTAATTTTCAATGCATTCAATCGCACTTCCTGGTATAAATGGGCATCGGACTCTTTTAAAATACGAATATTCATTAGCTACTCCCTCCGTTTATTTTGCATGAATTTAGAAGAGTTTTTCTATACGATTAAGTTTGTATAAAGCATTCTATTTATCGCTACCAATATCCTTCTTGAGCAAACCTGCCCCTTTATTTCCAAAAGAAAAAGCTGCCTTAAGACAGCTTCGATCTTCAGCACGCACCCGTTAATTGATTAAGAAAAGCGATTCTTATTAAAAAATCGCGCCCGATTGTTGAACAAATCCTTTATTACTTAAAATAAAATTTCTACCATAATATAAAGAAATATATCTTAATTTACTACATAGAAATTCGCATAGAAATTCATTAGTTATTATAAAACGAAAAAATTGACAAAAATTTTTATTTATGCTATAATTTACAGTTAATTTTTTTATGTTTATAATAAGATTCTCCTGGCCAGGGGAATCTTATTTTTGTTATATGGGAGGATTAATGTATGAAGAAAAATGAATCAAGCTTAACTTCCTTAATATCAGCATTTGGTCGAGCATACCACAGTAAATATGACACACCCAAAATTTTTGATGATTTTATTGCAAAGGATTTAATTACCCAAAAAGAATTTGCAGATATTAGTGAGAACATGATTAAAGGAATTCAATTCTTTAATAATAAAGTTGCAAGGAAGTTTCAAGATCATCCAGATGAAATTTTAAAATGGATTATACAAGTTCAACTTTCTCCAACGCCTTTGGCACGTGCTGCCTATTGCGAAAATGTATTATTTCACGAAATGTCGCTAGGCGTTAAACAGTATGTCATTCTAGGAGCTGGATTAGATACCTTTTGTTTCAGACACCCAGAATTAAACGACAGTGTAGAAATATTTGAAGTTGATTATCCAGCCACACAAGACTTTAAAAAGATAAGGTTAGCAAATGCTGATTATCAAATTCCGGATAATCTTCATTTTGTTTCAATGGATTTCACCAAAGAATTCACTGTTCAAAATCTTGTTGAAGAAGGTTTTATGCCTAATGAAAAAACTTTGTTTAGTCTTTTAGGTGTTTCTTATTATTTAACAAAAGAGGAAAATGCCAACTTGATTAATAGATTATTTACCAAAGTTCCCTCAGGAAGTTCTATCGTTTTTGATTATGCAGACGACAAACTTTTTGAAGAAAAAGGAATGTCTAATCGAGTTCAAAATATGGTTCAAATGGCTTCAGCTAGTGGTGAGCCAATGAAATCATGTTTTACTTATGATGAAACGGAGAAAATGTTAGAAAACTCAGGTTTACTCATTTATGAACATTTATCACCTGTTACTATTAATAATGAATTCTTTCGTAGTCGTACAGACTATTTGTCTGCATTCGAAACGATTCATTACATCCATGCTGTAAAAAAATAATATTTCGGTTAATACCAGACTTACCTCCCAATCTCCCTATGATTGGGAGGTTGTACTTAACATTTAATTGTAAAAGAGAAAGAAACTGAAGAAAAGTATAAAACTGGATTGTCATCTTTATTAGCTTAGTTATTTTATCTGTTGGACCTTCAGTGAGTGCAGCACGATAGAAAGTGGAGAAGCAGCTAAGTTGGAGAAATTAATGATATTATTTCTCCATCCACTCATCCATATAGGCCTGATCTCAGCATAGATGAGACAGACCGCAATGGCCGGATTCCTCCACTTGCGCTTTCGCTTACCTTTAGTATTCTCCTTTAATTACAAAAAACGAGCCCCGAATTGTTCCAGCTAGTTTGGACTTCTGCCTAGCAAACTTAAACTTCCCTTCTAACTCCTTTGGTACCTCCATCCCCTCGGAAAGCTTAAAACCAACGGCCCGCTTCTTAGGGCCATCAACCGTATACATGACATTGACCTCAAGGCCATTCTCATAAAAGACGTAGGCAAATTTGATATTTTCCAATTGAAAACGCGAAGTTTCTAAAGGTTTGGCTGCAAACTCAATATCACGTTCTTCTTTCAAAATTCGGTTCACATAATCAAGCGTCTCCTGACTTTCGCTAGCTGCTACAACCGTAAATTCATGCTTGTATTTGTTCATAAAATACCGGGCTTCATTAGCACGTAAACCAGCAAGCGCTTCTACTACAGGTGAAGACTCTAAACCAACCGTAGACACATTTTTAAAATCAACGATATAGGACATTAACATCTCTCCTTTTCACTCTTTATTTGTAACAACAGGAATCCACATTTCACCAAAAACTAAGCCATTCTTCAAATTGTTTCTTTGGACGATACAAATTTTGGTCAAAGAAACATGCATATAGCCAAACTTCAAATTATTCTTCTCACCTGCCCAAATATTATACCAAAAATGATTCAAGAGAAAATATTGTTACATTTCAATCTGGATGCTCCGCATGACATTTCACGATAAAAGTATGCACAAGTTTCTTCATCAACTACGCACCCGTTAGTTCAACCAGAAAACATTCTTCTCTATTGCGAGATAAGGTATTTTTCTTTGAAAATTGGACTTAATTCACTCCATACATCAAATTTATTACCATCTAAATCGAAGAAAACAAAATTTTCCCCAGAATGTCCTCTATTTTCAATCGCACTAACTTTAATCTGTTTATGGCTAAAATCTCTATGTATAGCTTCTAAAGCATTAATTCCATTAACTTCAAAAGTTATAGAAAAACGCTCAACACCGTAAATATCATAGAAATTTGAGCTTTGATTTTCTTTAGATTTAACAAGGAAAATACTTTGGTTCGCAAAATTAAGAATTGCTTTGTCTTCGTCTTCATAGTTTAACTCTGCCCCCAATTTGTTTACATACCATTCAGAAGCAAGTTCTACATTTGAAACTGGGATATAAGTAGTTCCTACCCTTAATAATTTTTTATTCACCCTGTCTCCTCCTTTAATTACTTAAGTAAACTCATTCTCCACTTATATATCTTTCCCCTTTTAATTATCCATAATTACCCTTTTGCACATTCAACTACCCAGCCCCTTTAGTTCCATAAGAAAAAGAGCTGCCGAAGCAGCTCCCTTATTGAAGTAAAGCACCTGTTAGCTGAATAAAAAACACTTTATTCAACTAAACTCAAGTTTATTATTTCTGATATTTTGTATTTTGCATTGCCCACAAAACCCAAAAGGCCATAATTACATTAATAAATATTAAATTCAATGTCATTCTTTCATGAAAAACAATTGAAATAACATCATTAACAATTAAACTAACTAAAGTTAATAAAACACCTATTAATAATGCATGAATAGATAGTTTTAAAATCTTCACTTTTGAAAAGCTTAATAAATTCATTATTTTATCTCACTCCTTAAACGGCATCGTAAGCATATTTACTTACCAATATTACCAATAGCATCCCAAAACTTTTCTGTCTTTTTGAAGTTCTGCTAATCCCATCACCAAAATTAGTGCCCCAAGGAAAAATAAATAATACGGTTAACTCCAGTGTACGAGTTATTAGAATATAACCTGATAAAACAATAACCATTATTACTAAGATAATTCTAACCATTTTCAAGAATATATTTCCCTCTAAAAATTAGGTTCTATACAATTACTGTTTCTGTTTCAATCATACCATTTCACATCTTTTTATTTGTGTAAAAAATGGAAATTACTCATTAAACTAACTTACCCGATGCATAAAGAAAAAGAGCTGCCTTAAAAGACAGCTCCGACCTTTACTAACTATAAGCATTTGTGGTTATGAAGAATGCTGGCACACCTTACTGAACATCATTAGTTAAGCGACCGATGTTCTCGACTTCAACAACGACCTCATCCCCCGACTTGATCGGGCAGCTGCCAGATGGTGAACCCGTGGCCAGAATGTCACCTGGCTCCAGTGTCATTACCTGTGAAAGCCAGCTGATTAGAAACGGAATGCTTAGAGACATTTCATTGGTGTTTCCGTCCTGGACAACGCGGCCGTTTAAAGTGGTCACAATCCGCAAATTAGTGGGATCTACCCCGGTAACGATGCACGGTCCCAAAGGTCCGAACGTATCAAATCCTTTGCCCCGCGTAAACTGTGGATCCTTTTTTGTAAGATCTCTTGCTGTGACGTCATTAAATATCGTGCAACCGAACACATAATCAAGCGCATCTTCTTCTTTGATGTTTTTTCCGCGCTTTCCAATCACCAAGGCTACTTCCCCTTCAAGTTCAACTTGGTTGGATAGCTCGTTTGGCGGAAGGATAATTTTCTCCTTATCTGCAATAAGCGAAGATAACGGCTTTAAGAATAGAAATGGTTCTACAAGGTTCGCCTCTCCCCCTGTTTCCTTTGCATGACCTGCATATGTCCAGCCGAAATTAACAACTTTCGAAGGTTTTACAGGTTCCAGAATTTTTACGTCACTATATTTCAGCTCTACCCCGTCATACTTTATTTCCTTGTTGACAAGTTCAGCAAAACTGCTAGACAGTTGTAATATCATTTCATCCTCAACAATACCGTAATGTATATTGCCCTGTTGATTCTGATAGCGAACTATTTTTTGTGTTTTTTGTAGCACATGCATTATGAATAAACTCCTTTGATGATTAAGATTACCTCAGATAAAATAAAATCCGATTCTCCTATACTATAACATGTCTGTTCTTTTACGTGAAAAATGAGCTCTCGTCGCAAGCCTCTCTTCAACTGAACCGACCTTTAGTTCAATAAGATTAAATTATTTAACTATGTATTTTATGGAACCTACAATTTATTTATAATCTGTGTATTGCCTTATATAGGCTGCAATAAATTTTCCGATTGGCAGCCCTAGTAATACATTCCCATGAAATGCACACTTAATTTCATGCATACAATTGCAACTAATACACCTATTACATTCAAAATCTTGGTGCTTATTGATTATCTCAAAATATGAAAACTTTTGTACTGGTAATTCGTCCCTGTCCAGCTGACCTGCCTTGTTAGTGCCATAAGAAAAAGGCTGCCTCAGCTACCTTCCTTGTTTGAATTCATCACCCGTTAAAGTAAGTGGAAAATCCACTTTACCCCAAGGGAGCAAAAAAGTATTCGTGCTTTTATGTATCTGTACTTATTTCTTCCCATTCTTGATCCATATAATTTACTAGCCAATTAAGAGTGTAGTGTCTTTCATATACAACGCCTTCATCTAGAGATGATGGAACTTCCAAATGATTTATTTGGGCATCCCGTACCGCCCAATGTGCTCTATAAATAAAATCAAGGCTATCTAATATATCACTGGTTGGTTTTATAGAGGATTTATCAAGCAACTCTTTTTTCGAATGAAGAAAAACCGTCTCAAAAACATATTCAGCACTACACGTATTGGCTGGAACATCTATATCGGATATTAGATTTACAGACCAAAGCAGAAGCCAAATACATTCCAACTTCCAAGAGTACTGGATCAGCTCGTTCTGATTCAGATGTTTTTTCATTAAAAACTTTTTTTCTTCTTCTGTGAATAATTCGTTAGCATTATATCTATCAATAAATTCCTCAATTTTTTCTGGCGGAGCCTCCATAGCTTTCGCTGAGACTATCGCTAAAGGAATAATTCTGTTAATGATCTCTTCTTTTGTTCTAAGAGAAACTTCTTCTTCATTTTCCGTTAAGGGTAAATGTTTATTTATTGGTACCTTTAGGGTCTTTAATATTTTTTCGGACCTTTTTTTTCTATTTTTCGAACTTCGCATTCCGTACCTCACTATTAAGTAAATCCCTTCAGGAAATCCACATTCAGTCCCCTAAAATAAAAATAGTGCCAACTTCCATAAAGAAATCAGCACTTCGTTTATTCACTATCCGTTATCGTGCAACTTTAGGCGGTTGGCACACGTCACATTTACGTTGTTTATTATTTTTAAACTTCGTAAACGTTTTTTCAAAATTGCTACCACATGTACATTTAAATAGTAACTTTTGAGAAAAACCGTGATATTCCGTCGTTAGCAACTTACTTTCCGAATTGTTTTCAACAAATTCTTTAATTTTGCCAATCGTCCATTGTTTATTCAATCTCTTACACCTCCATATTTTATCGCTATGCGGAGGCTTTACTTGGCATCCGTCCAAAAACAGTAATTATCTTAAGTCATTCATTATAACATGCGCTGGCACTCAATAATACAGATGAATGTATCTTCTTAAACTATCCTGCCCCATTTGTTGCAAAAAGAAAAAGCTTCACCAACTCACCTTATTGCCTTACTTCCCCCATTGCTTTTGTCATTTAATTTTTTCTAAAACTGATTTCAATTCAACTAAGCTGTTAATGATGATATCTGCTTGCGCAAGCTCATTTTCTTGAGCAAAATCAAAATTACACCCTATCGCTACTAAACTATTATCTTTTGCTGCTTTAATATCTGATAAGCGATCACCAATTACAGCACCTTTTTCAACATTATATTTGTTCACTATTGCATGTACTAAATCTGACTTATTTTGAGATTGTATGTGTTGTATACTAAATGTTTCCGTAACCCAATTATCTAAATGATAATACTTTACGATTGCATTTAAATATTCTATTTGCCCATTGCTTGCTATGTATATTGCACAATCATTATCCTTTAAATGGCCAAAAACTTCCTTTACATACGGATATAAAGTACCATTACCTACATTAATATTAGTAATTAATTTCTCGTGGAATAATTCATTTGCTTGTTGTCTGATTTCACCCGAATGTTCAGGTAATAAGGTTTCCCATACAACTGGTAAAGGTACTCCCATAATTTCTCGATATTTTTCAATGGGCGTTTTTTGCTCCCACAAACTCAAATTCCTCAAATGATCAAATGTTTCTTGAAGGGATATTTCTAAAATTTTATCTGTTTGAAATAATGTACCATCCATATCAAAAATCAATGATTGTGTCATTTTCTTCCCCCTTTGAACTTCTATTAAACCTATAGAAAAAGGCTGCCTCGGCAACCTTCCTTATTGAAGTAAAGCACACATTAGTTTAAGAAGGATATTTTCGTGCATCCAATCAAAATCATCGATAAGGTATTAACCTTTTCACGATAGTTGATTCATATTGCGAGGCTAATTTTTTAACATCTTACATATTTGCGTTTAAAACCAAGCCTTCCTTTATCGACTTCTTTTTGAATACTTTCGTAAGCATTTAGAAAACTGTTTTTTTTCTTGTCCCGTTTGACTTCTACTATTCCTATTGCCTTTGCAGTCTCGACTGCCTTTTCATGGAGTGGCAAATATGAAATCCCCACGGTGTATAGAAAATTATTCATGGCGGATTTCGTTCGTTCTGGCGAATCGTGAATCGTATTCTTCACACTATCAAGCATATCGGAAATCTTGCTTTCTGAAAATTCAACGTCAAGCCGGTTCCCTAAAAGCCAGCAGTAGCAACTCCAGCCCGCCGACATTCTCAGCTCTTCACCGCTTGCGATCCATTTATCAGCAACTTCTTGTGCAATATCCGACTCTGCTAAAGTTACGGCCACTACAAAATCGGACAGCATATAAAAATACGCAGCATCCATCCAACGATCATAATCCGACTCAGTCATGGCTTTTGGATCTGCAATAATGCCTGCAAAGTACATAGCATCGTAGTTCCCCGTCGAATAAAGCTCTTCAGCTAAATGGTGACTTATTTTTATTTTCTTTGCGATTGGTTTCATAGCGCCTGTAGCCACGCCAAAAAGCGGCTCATGCGCACCATTGGATATGTATATTTTTTTAGTTCGTTCCTTGCCAAGGGCTTCAAGTTCCTGCATAACCATCTCTAAATTCATCGCTTAGCACTTCCTTCTTTTCGAAGTTTCCACCTAATATTTTGCCCATCAAATATATCACCATTATCCTATAACAAACTACCATTTGTCAGCTTGACCATCACATACCATTGTACTCAATCCACGTTCAGTACATCCAAAAAGTTTATGGCCTTATAACCCTTTTTAAAAAAAGGCTGTTTTCGCATACTTTGTTGCTATTTACCAAGTAAAGCGGTGTGGTTGATTGCCCCTCCAGATGCTCGCTTTCCGCGGGGCGGGCGGTGAGCCTCCTCGGCGTAAACGCCTGTGGGGTCTCACCTGTCCCGCTGCTCCCGCAGGAGTCTCGCACTTGCGCTCCAATCAACTTTAAATCGTTTCGTTTTAAAAACAACAATCTTTACGAAAAGAGCCTAAAAAAGGCCATACCCTTAGTTTAAAGGAATATGGCTGGTAATATAGAGTTACTTTCATTATGGAAAGCGTATTGCGTTAATATCGGCATTTATAGCACTTGAAGAGGTTACATTTGATGCTACTGTATAAGCGATTCTAACTTCATATGTTGAAGTTCCAGTAATAGCGGCAGTATTCACATTAGTAGATGCAACAGGAAATCTTGACGTACCTGCAGCAGTTATACTTCTTTGAACGGAACGTGTATCAACTAAAGTCCCATTACGATATAGCCTAGTTTGAAAGGTGAAATTTGAGTTGGCCGTTGTGACCACATCAATTGATACCGCATAGTCCACTTTAACGTTCTGGCCAATAATAGTTGGTACATTCATTGTAACCACTGACGTTTCGGTTCCAGTAGTTGTGAGAGCGACTGGACCATCCACTTCTGCAAAAGTTAATTGAGGAGTTGCTCCGGTTGCTCCGGTGGCTCCCGTGGCTCCTGCGGCCCCTGTTGCACCCGTTACTCCGGTGGATCCTGCGGCCCCTGTTGCTCCCGTCGCTCCTGTTGCTCCTGCGGCTCCGGTGGTTCCTGTTGCACCCGTTGATCCCGTGGCTCCTACGGCCCCGGTGGTTCCTGTTGCACCCGTTGATCCCGTCACTCCCGCGGCTCCGGTGGTTCCTGTTGCACCCGTTGATCCCATGGCTCCTACGGCTCCGGTGGTTCCTGTTGCTCCCGTCGCTCCTGCTGTTCCGGTGGTTCCTGTTGCTCCGGTGGATCCTGCGGCTCCGGTGGTTCCTGTTGCTCCTGTTGCTCCTGTTGCTCCCGTCGCTCCTGCTGTTCCGGTGGTTCCTGTTGCTCCGGTGGATCCTGTTGCACCCGTGGCTCCTGTCGCACCCGTGGCTCCGGTGGTTCCTGTTGCACCCGTTGATCCCGTCACTCCCGCGGCTCCGGTGGATCCTGTTGCACCCGTTGATCCCGTCACTCCCGCGGCTCCGGTGGATCCTGTTGCACCCGTTGATCCCGTCGCTCCTGCGGCTCCGGTGGATCCTGTTGATCCCGTGGCTCCTGCGGCTCCTGTGGATCCTGCTGCTCCGGTGGTTCCTGTTGCACCCGTGGATCCCGTGGATCCCGTGGCTCCTGGATCTCCGGTGGCTCCCGTTACTCCGGTTGCTCCCGTGGATCCTGCGGCTCCTGTTGCTCCCGTTACTCCGGTGGATCCTGTTGCTCCCGTCGCTCCTGTTGCTCCGGTGGATCCTGTTGCACCCGTTGATCCCGTCGCTCCTGTTGCTCCGGTGGATCCTGTTGCTCCTGTGGCTCCTGCTGCTCCGGTGGATCCTGTTGCTCCCGTTGATCCCGTCACTCCCGCGGCTCCGGTGGCTCCTGTCGCACCCGTTGATCCCGTCGCTCCGGTGGCTCCGGTGGCTCCTGTCGCACCCGTTGATCCCGTGGCTCCGGTGGCTCCCGTGGATCCTGCGGCCCCTGTTGCACCCGTTACTCCGGTTGCTCCTGGATCTCCCGTCGCTCCCGTGACTCCTGTGGCTCCTGTTGCACCCGTCGCTCCTGTGGCTCCCGTGGCCCCTTGATCTCCCGTCGCACCTGTTGCACCCGTTACTCCCGGATCTCCCGTCGCTCCCGTTACTCCGGTGGATCCTGCTGCTCCGGTGGATCCTGTTGCTCCCGTTGATCCTGTTGCTCCCGTTGATCCCGTCTCTCCTGCGGCTCCTGTTGCTCCGGTGGATCCTGTCGCACCCGTGGCTCCTGCGGCGCCTGTTGCTCCCGTTACTCCGGTTGCTCCTGCCGCACCTGGATCTCCCGTCGCTCCCGTGGATCCTGTTGCTCCTGGATCTCCCATGGCTCCCGTTACTCCTGTGGCTCCTGTCGCTCCTGTTGCTCCTGGATTTCCTGTCGCACCCGTTGATCCCGTCGCACCCGTTGCTCCTGTTGCTCCTGGATTTCCCGTGGCTCCCGTGGCTCCTGTCGCTCCCGTGGCTCCTGTTGCTCCTGGATTTCCCGTTGCGCCTGTAATTCCACTAGCTGACGCATTAAAGCTCTCTGGGCCAACACGCGTTACATCTGTATCAGCTGAACCAGTAATGTTACGAACAAAAGCTGTATATACTAAAAGTCCTGAACCTTTTGGGACATTGTAATCTGAAGCTGAAAATGCGTACTCTTGAGATCCGACCTCAGAGCCATTAAGAACCATAGTCTTAATACCGGAAAAAATTATATTAGCATTAGGATTGGTCCCTCTAACAATTTTAATTTCAACAAAATGTACAGGAACACTTGCTTCCGGATTTACTTTTAAGGTGATGATCCCGTCAAATTGAACCCGAATCATTGAAGTGGGATTTGCTTCGCTAACATTAAGGCCAACTTGTCCAAATAATTGATAAGCAGACGAAGTGGGAATGTTAATGGAGTTGGCATAGGAAGCATTTTGAGATGTTCTTCCATCAAAGAATTCTGGCATACTTTGTTTCACCCTCTAAATGAATTTATTTTTCAAAATACTAGGTGTTGGCGTAAGAACCTTATAGTACTTTATGAAATTTGCAACAACAGTGAAACGGCACAAACCCTTTATCGTTGTTAAATATCCAGTGTTCTACAAAAAAGGTATAATATCAGCCTGTATTTTTTCTTTAATCTAAGGGTAATCAATATTTTGATAGTGCTCTTCTCCCCCCTTAAATGAATAAGGGGATTTTTCTGGGATTTCTGTAAAGCAAAAAAACTGAAACCCACATTAAGCAGTTTCAGTTTCCATAAGTTCTCGAACGATTAAAACCTTAAGCAGACGTGTTTCTTCTTTTTCCAGTATTCTGAATGGCAAGTGGAATCCACTCAATTTTACGTTTAAAAGATCCAAATTTAACTTTTCGAGAAGCAAAAAAAAGCTAATCCCTTGGCGTTCAAGGGATTAGCTTTTTTCCTTTTGTTCGATACTCTGAAAGTAACTGCGGTTATAGAGGACAGAAGGGTGATCAGGCAAGTATTCAGCAGCCAACTCATTATGTCTTTTTGATTCTTCTAACTTGCCGATACGGTCAAAACATACGCAAAGCTGAATATGCGGCAGCCATGTATAACAATTCCGCTCGATAAAGGGGCTTTTTGTTTCTGGTATTTCTATTTGTGTCGCTAGATTATACCAGAATATGGAGGGTTCATATTCATGCTGCTCCATATGGATGTATCCGAGCCGACAGCAGATTTCCCCTCTTGGTGTATCGTACTCGAAAGACTTTAAACAGCTCTGGACTGCTGAACTCCATTCTTTTAATTGAATATGGCAGTCTGCCAACTTGCCGCATGCTTGAATGTTATCCTCACTCCATCCTTTACCCTCATCAAGAAATTTACGATACCACTTGATGGCATCATCATATAAACCATGGTCTTTGCATTCATTTGCATAGTAATATTTGTCGCGCGGTGAAAAATCAATTCCTGATTGAAGGGCCTTGTTGTAAATTCGCAAATTACGATCATTAAAGCTTTTTTCCTTTTTATGATGTATGGCAATATCCGATTGAAATGTGTGTCCGGTTACTTCAAGATACTCATGAACGAATCCTATCCATTGGAAGTTCTTTTCCCGTTTTACGAGCCGGTTCCGCCTGGAACTGAAGCTGGGGTTTCCATTCCCATCAAAAGATAGATGATAAAACATCATGACAGAATCGAAGTGAGGTGGAAGCTCTTTTTTCAGGGTTGAAAATTTCTCCTTATTTTCTTCTGTTAAAATATCATCCGCATCAAGCCAGAATATATAGTCTTTTGTCGCTTTAGAAAAAGCGAAGTTTCTCGCAGCCGAAAAGTCATCTATCCATTCAAAATCATAAACATGATCAGTGAAGGTTGAGGCAATTTGTTTTGTGTTATCTTTTGATCCTGTATCAATGATAATAATTTCATCAACTAGTTCCCTAACTGAAGCAAGACAGTTAGAAAGTGACTCTTCTTCATCCCTTACAATCATGCATAAACTAATTGAAATCCCGCCCATTAAATCACCTCCAGTAACAGCATATTAGATTCTGCCTGTAATAATGTCTGGAGATAGGGGAAGTATGTTTGAATTAATTCAAGACATGACAAGGAAAATCGCAAGTGCAGGAAATTTAAGATCATTTTTTGCAAACACATCTTTTGTTACCGTTCCGTTGCTGAAGGACTCTAATTTATTAGTAAACACCAAATATATATCTAGCATTTTCATTTAATGAACTCAACTCAGAAGTTATCTTTCCTAATTCCAGTTTTTCAGGTGTACTAGCTCAATTGCTAATCAACTAACCTGCCCTGTTAGTTTTTATTTTCTTTTGGAACGCATCCCTTTAAGTTTTGTAATGTCGACTTGATTCAGCAATTGGTTATACCTTTCACTTTTAGCATCATATATGGCAATTTTTCCTTGATTATTATAATGAATTCCCCACCCATAATTTTTCACTAACGGAGAAGCCCTGAAGCAAGCTTTGGATTTTGAAAAGAACCGTTCTCGAAGTTCCGCTGCATTTTCCTCTTCTATTTGATTCTTGATTAAGTATGTTTTGAATTGTACGTCTTCTTGTGTAAATTTATATGGGTTATTATTAATTAATTCATGCTCAATATAAGCAATTGTGGGTTTTTCGTTTTTGATGACAGGTACCTTTGCTGAAGTAACTTTTGAATCCTCTGAAATGGTAATAAGTGTGTTCTTATAACTCATATAACAACCTCCTTATTTAGCAGCGTGTTTTTTATATACCATATTATACCATCCGGCACATCCGGTATCCCGATCCGTTATTTACATAAAAAGGCTGCCTCAGCAACCTTTTTTTATTGAAGATATCTGAACAAAGAAGATTTAGTTTAATTTACCTTTTAAATCCACCTTCTGCATGAATAACCTGCCCTGTAATCCAATCTGCTTCATCGCTCACTAAAAACTTAATAGTTTTTGCAACATCCCTCGGTTTTCCTATTCTGCCGAAAGGAAACATCGGTTTTAATTTACTTTGTATTTCCTCTGTCATCCAACCTGTATCAGTTGGACCTGGGTTTATTGCATTAACCGTTATTCCTAAAGGGGCGAGTTCAGCCGACAAAGTGATGGTTAGAGCATCAACTGCTCCTTTTGTTGTTGCATATGCTAATTCGCCGGGCATCGGTCCTTTTGACTGACCTGATGTAATGTTGATAATTCTTCCGCCTGATTTCTTATCAAACCTTTGAGCAAATTTACTGCTTAATAGTGTCGTTGCACGAACATTTACCATGTAATGTTTATCCAATTCTTCGGCAGTCAAATTTGAAAAATCGTTGTTAGTTGAGTATGCTGCGTTATTAATCAAGATATCAGGATAACCAAGTTGTTCAGAAACTTCATTTATAAGTTGTTCAGGTGCATCATATGAAGTTAAATCCAACTCCATACATGATACCTTAACCCCCTTTTTTATTAATTCTTCTTTTAATTTCATGGGCTCATCTGATTCAATACTCCAAGGCATTTTTTTATCATATGCCGTCCAATAAGTAAAAAATATATCGTAACCCGTTTCAGCTAACTCCTTACAAATAGCAGCCCCAATCCCCTTAAGCCGGCTTACTCCCGTAATAATGGCAATTTTCCCTTTTACTTGGCCCATCATAATCCTCCATTTCAACAGTAAATTTAAGTTATACTTGCCCTTTTGCCGCATAAAGAAAAAGCTATCTTAATGACAGCTCCAATCTTTAGCTAACGTTAGTTTTTAAGGTTATTCAGGTCAAATCTTGCTATTTCTTGATTTTCAATTGTTACAACTAAAAAAGCATCCAATGCATGCCTCTTAAGTTCATCTAATTTATCTTTTGAA
Organism: Brevibacillus sp. JNUCC-41; assembly: GCF_014844095.1. Classification (NCBI taxonomy): domain Bacteria; kingdom Bacillati; phylum Bacillota; class Bacilli; order Caryophanales; family Bacillaceae; genus Peribacillus; species Peribacillus sp. JNUCC41. The sequence goes on from NZ_CP062163.1 coordinate 952,135, forward strand.
GGTACAAGTAGTGGAACTTGGGAATTTTCTTCACTTACACCTAAATCGTAGTTAAGAGTATACTCACCCTTTTCGTCAGGCTTAAGAACTGATAAAAAGGAATGACCGAACCCTACACCACTCGCGTTATACTCTTCGGGATCATAAATATTGAAGCCTATCACGTCTTCTGACATCGCTCTCAATTCGTCTTTAGGCTCAATCTTAAGTTCAATTCCTTTATCAACTTCTTCAATACCAGCTGTTTTATTACCTGTATTTTTAATGGTGAACTTATAAAATAAAGCTGTCGGGACCAGCTCATCCCCCTTTCTTTCTCCTTCAGTTATCCCAATTGAACCAAGTAAACTTTTATCTTTAACAATATCAACATCCACATCCACTAGTTCTATAGAAGGATTTGATGAACAGGCTGATAAAAAGGATAAAACAATAAATAGGCTAATAAAAAGAAAACATTTCCTCAAGTAATCACCTCTAATTTAACGATACCATAATTTTCCTATTATTCAAACGGATTTCTTGTTGAATTTTATTGCCCCTTACTTTCTTTAAAAATGATTAATTTCATCAATACATAAGAAAAAGGCTGCCTCAGCAACCCCTAATAGAAATAAAGCAACCAGTTAAGTTTGTTTTGTCTTACTGAAAATAAAAACGGCTCTTTTGAAAATCTCATACCCTTTCAAGAGGTGTATGAGGTAAAGGTGGTAATTGAATTCTAACCACGTCCCCTGGGTGAACCTCACCGCTTTCCAAAACTATGCTCATTATTCCTGCTTTACGTATCAAGTTCCCATGCTTATCCCGGTCTAAAACAGCATTCATCAATCCTGATTTAAATTGATCGATTTGGGCACATGGATTTCGTAAGCCTGTTACTTTAATAACCGCTGTTTCCCCAATATATAGTAACGAATCCTTCGGTAATTCAAGCAGATCGATACCTTTTGTAGTGATATTTTCACCCATTTGACCAGCTTTAACATTAAACCTATCTTTCAATTCATCTAATAATTCTGAGTGTATTAGGTGAACTTGCCGCAGGTTAGGTTGATTCGGGTTAGCCGCTACACGTGAACGATGCTTTACGGTTTTACCTAAATGGGCATCTCCTTCAACGCCCAAACCTTTCAATAGCTTTATACTAGTGCAATTATCCTTACTGAATGTGTGTTTATCACTTTTACTAACAGCTATTACTACTCCACTGGCCGAGCCGATTTTTTCGTCATTCATTTCATTCATCTCCCCCTTATTCTTATAGTTTGGTATATTTGTTCAAATATCCTGCCCAGTTAGTTTCATAATAAAAAGGCTGCCGCAGCAACCTCCATTAGTTAGCTCAATAAGAACCTTATTTAACTTCTACCTATTTACATCAATGACCTGTTGAATAATTTCCATGCTTTTAAGATCCTTTGGACGGAGTGTCCTTCCTGTTCCTTGTTCGTAAACTTAAATACGATGGCCGAATGGAAGCACGGATAAGATAAAGGAAGGGAATTTAGTATATTTGTACAAGCATGTTTTTTTTTCATCTCATATATATAGTAGATAAAGGAGTGATATATATATGAAATCTTGTCAAAATATATTATGCCGCCATAACCCATTCTGCGGCCATAATTCATTCAGCGAGGATAAATCATTCTGCTGTGATAAATCCATCTGCTGTCATAAAGGAATGGATAAGAGTCATAAAACAACATTACAGCCAATCGGACAAGCATGTCAGACTCGACGAGAAATAAGTGAGTTTTTAAGGACTTCTATCATAGGTTCAATCATTGGATTCACTACAACCGCTGAACCATTTACACCTATATTTGTAGAGTTACGAAGTTTTGATGCTGTTACCGGACAAATGATAGTTAATGACAGGGCAATGGGTAATTTCACCATTAACCTTTCATCCATTTGTTCCGTTAAAACAATTTGTTCCGTTACAACGCCACGGATATTTAATGTTTAAAAAGACTTTATAGAGGAAACTCCCCAAAGTGAGATGGGGGTCAGGAAGTTCCAAATTCCTACACATACTGAAACCCTTTCACATTCTCCCCTATTCCATGTAGGTTAAAAAAGACAATTATTTAATTAATTGTCTTTTTTCTCTGTTGTACTGTCATACATGCATCGCCCCCTTCTATTTCGTGGGGATCTCTACTGATAAATGGGACTAGTCTATGTTTTACTTCATTCCAAATATGTTTACTGAAACTAATTCACCTTACTTAGAAAAACCATCTACTAGTAAAGTTGCCCAGATAGTTAAAAATATAGTTATTACCTTTTTATGATTCTAGCAATCTTGAAAATTCCAAAGCCACAAAGAATCAAGATACCCATTATTATCATTGGTACTAAAATATTAAATGACATTAAATCATCTCCCTTGAAATTATGCAAATTCTTATATCCATATAATACCACATCAAAAACATCTACTTATTCAGCTAAACTGCAAAAGCCGCCTTAAGCTATAGCACACAACATGCTTATGTGTTTTATTTTCCCCCTAAATCTTTGATATGCTGTTTTATTTCTTTAAGTTCGGACCTTAAATCCTTAACTTCTTTGGAATTGTCAATCCCACTACTAATGGCATATTGAACAACAAAAAAGAAAATAACTAAACCAACAAAGCCGTAAAAAATTGAAAATATAATCTCCATAATTTTAGCTCTCCCAATAAAATTCATTAATTCAATGGTACCATAAATTGGTAACAGTGATTGAACTTTTAACAAACCTCTTATTCAACTAATCAAAAGCATGTTCAACAGAGCCAGTTTTAAAGTAAAAAGTTCGTAAAAGTGTACTTTTACGAACAGGTTTTCCTCGTTTTACCGACATTATTTTTAATGGAATATTGTATTAATGGGGCAGTATCTTTCTTTTAGTGAGGATTGTCTACGGACAGAACGTGCTTGCGTTTACTTATTAATCACACCGAAATTTCTTTTGATATGTGTTTTGAAGCATTGGGAACTTTTCGGGCCTCATAATTAATCATATCTGAAGAATACACCGCGATGCTCACAATTCCTCCTTGGGTTGTAGCTCGTAGGAGGATAGGTTGATTGTACTTATTTTTAAAGCTAAAATCAGGACCATCCCAGCTTACTGTAGCATCCCGGCCAGATGGAACATAAGGAACGCTCCTAGTATGGGAATAGCGTTGAATGGTTTGCAATCCTGCATTGTCGATCGCGTTAAACAGGGTGGATGACACCTGACAGATCCCTCCACCGATCCCTTCAGAAAACTCTCCTTCGACTATAACCCGAGCGAGCATATATCCTTTGTCTCCTGTCCTCTTGCCAACGGCTTGGTTAAAAGAAAACGTCTCTCCTGGAAACACGACATAATTATTAATGGCTTTTGTTGCAAGCAAGATATTATTTGAACGATTTTTATTGTTCTTATTAAAATAGGTTCTATATTCACCTATTTTTTTAACACGTATCTGAGCAAGCAATTCGATGTCAACTTTTGGATAAGTGGCAAGTAAAGGCACTTCCATTTTGTATGCTTTACTACTATACAAAAAGGAATAAAATTGCTCATTAAACGCCTGATGATAAAGTTTATAACCTACCTGCCCAGGTAGAATATTACCATATTTATCGATAGTGGCATTTACAGGTTTTTGGTACACTTGGCGGTCTAGTTTTTCGATAAACCGATTGTATTTATCCAAGTCCACCATAGGAACATTTAGTGAGGGCATAGTAACATCAGCACGGTTGACAGTGGCAATGGTTTGCCCGTGTTGAGTTACCGATAAGCTTTCAGAGATATTCACTTGTTGAACGAATAGTAAAATTCCGGCAATCCATGTTAATCTCATTTGAATGCACCCCCACACTAATATATTAATCATTGCATGTATCCCTTACTTCACAATCTTATTTTAAGTCTTCATGGAGCGAATCTTGATCAATGAACCAGCGATCAGTCAAACTTTCCCTTCGGATCATAAAATGCATAACCTTATTTTCTTTGCCTTCTCTCTTCTTATAAATTGCTACTTGAACGGGTACATCCACGAGAAATAGCCCATTTAGTTGTTCCGGCGGTTGTCTTAAAGGGTCAACCACTCCAAAATATGTAATATCTTCAACAAGTTTATTGACACTTTTATGTCCAGGATTTGATAAGGTCATTGCTAATAATTTCTGATTTCCTTGATTAACGGCAATGGTAAAAATGCGTATAAGTTCATAGGGACTGACCGTTTGTATATAATCATCAAGCTTGCCAGCCGCTTTCAATACCATTAATTTATGAGAAAGATCTTCGTTTTTCAAACGATGCGTAATGCTTCCAGAGAAATGAACACAGAAATGACCTGAAAAACCATTTTGAAGAGCACCGGCACCATGTGGCATTCCGTGCATGGATGCAGCAATCATTTGATTATTAATCAATACAATAATGGCTCTTCTATTCCAACTCCATTTATTATTATAAATTTTCTTCATGATTTGCGTATCTTCTTTGGTTAGTGGCTGTACATCCGCATGATGGCTGCCTGCTCTTCGCTGAACCTTAAATGATAAACCAGTTTCAATATCAATAACGGTGAAAATAGTTTTATTAGGAATAATGTTGTTCACGATCTCCCAAGGTAACATCTCAATTTTAAAGCTTATTGGACCTTCTTCATCTTCCCATTCCGTTGCATGGACCGGGTGATCGACCATTAAGACAAGTATAAAAATAGCGATAATCACTTGATAAAATTTATGGTTTTTCATTTGGTATCTCCCGCATTTTTTTCTTATTATTTCAGAACATAATCAGTTGAATACCTTTGAAAAATTGGAAATTAAACTCCTACTTGTTACACAGGGTTTGGGGGAATCATAAAAAGACCCAAAAAAAACCCCTAGGCGGCCAAAGAGGTTTCTCCATTTATGCATTGTAACAAAGTTTTTTCATTTTCCTGTTCCTTCATGAATGTACTAACGCAACCTTTAATTGAACATGAGTGCCGTGTATGTTGTAAATTAAGTTCTCATTATATGTAATCGATGTCGAAATAAGGGGATATTAATTCCATGCTTTGTAAATCCCATTCAAAGGTAAGTATCGCTGATTGTTTTGATTTATGTGCTAGGAGAGGTACACCATTTTTTATGATCATACTTTCTGCATCCCAAAAACGGACAGTTTCGTCTTCGCCAGTACGATTACAGACAATTACAGGCAATCCTGTTTCTAATGACCTTTGTTCCCATTCTCCCTCTGGACCATGTAATCCGGGACCCCAGGAAGATGGTGCAATTAATATTTTTGCTCCTTTTTCAAATAAGTTGTTAGCAATTTCTTTGTGATATGCGTCAGCACATATCATAATACCAACGTCGACATTGTCTGTTTTTATTGGCTCTATTACATCCCCGGAAGCTGACCAATCATCAATAACACTGATTTTTCTCTGTTTCCCTAATAAATGACCGTTTTTATCTATGACAAACACAGAATTATACAGCTCTCCGTTACTGCCTTTTTCGGGGCAGCCTAAAAATACAGTGCTTTTCAAATTCTTTAGTTTACGGCTCATATCACTCATCCAAGCATCAGGCTGCCTGTTAATCCATCCGGTGCCAATCTTATGATTGAATTGAAGTCCGCTGACACATAGTTCGGGTGTTATAATCCATTCGGCATTTTTATTTGATGCAATATGAATGGCTTGTTCAATTAGTTTTTGGTTATACTCCACATCACCAGCGATAGGCAATAGGTGTAATAAAGCTATTTTTATTTTCCCCATAGTAATCTCCCAAACATCAACTTATTTTAATGGCCATGCTTGCCATGATTGTAGCATAGACATTGATTGGCCTGTTAGACTAATCTTCCTCGATAGATTTTGCCATTCGCTGATGTGGAATATATCACACATTTACTACAAAATTCTCCGTTGCAGGGGCTGTTTGTTGTATCATCAAGAAATTGAAGTGGAAGGAGTAGAGATGATGGTTTTTGGATGTTAAACAGGAGTTTATACTTATACGTATTTCTATTTCAGGTGTTTTTAGCGTCGTTATGTTAGTAAGTGAAAAACATAAAAAGGGCACTCCCTCAAAAAAAGGAAGCGCTTCCATGTTATCTAAAGCTATTGGACTTTCATTATATCACGAGTTACTATTCAAATAAAAGGAATTAATGATAAATTTAGTTATTTTTATTATATTTTCACATTCGAAAAAGGCTTGGGTAAAAGTACTTTTCTCCTTTTGCATTAATGAAATCACGGGAAAACTGCTCCAATTTAATTCAGTATCCTCAAAAGACCGTCCAGTTTTTGTGAATCGGACGGTCTTACGAATAATAGAATGAAATTTTAATATCCTTCGTGAGGGAATATATTCATTTAGCTGTACCTGCTTTATTTATCACTTCCTTCGCTGCCTGCAATGCGGATTCATAATCTGGGTGATCCGTGACTTCGGGTACATATTCCACATACTTAATAGTTCCTTCTTGATTTATTACAAATACTGCCCTGCATTCCAGTCGTTGTTCTTTCATATACGTTCCATATGCAGTACCAAATGACAAATCAAAATGGTCGGAGAGAATGGTTATAGCTTCCACATTACTCTCTTTACACCATCTTGCTTGAGCAAAGGGAAGGTCTGCGCTGATGGCCAACACTGCTACATCATCACCCATTTTGCTTGCTTCTTCATTTAAGAGCTTTGTTTGTAAATCACATACACCCGTATCAAGCGAAGGAACAGTCGTGATGATGCATGTCTTATTTTTATAGTCTGTTAAATGTGCTTTAAGACGGTCGTTTGTTAATAGTGCAAAGTCAGGGGCCTTATCCCCTACCCTTAGTTCAGGACCAATTAAGGTCACTGGATTACCGCCTAAAGTCACTGCACCAGTACGCTCATATGCCAAATTAAACCCTCCAACTCCCTTACTAATTTACTAACTTCCTCGGTAGGTGCTATATCCTCCTGGAGCAACAAGCAGAGGAACATGATAATGTTCTTCATTACTTCTTATTCCAAAGCGAAGTGGGACCTTATTTAAAAATGGCCTTAAATAAGGATCATTCGCTCCATCATTGAAATATTCCCCAACATAAAAGACAAGCTCATACTCCCCTGGTTTGAGATCATTCCCTTGAAGTAGCGGATCATCCACTCTCCCATCATTGTTTGTACAGACTTCTTTAATGAAAGAATGGTCTCCCTGTTCTGCTATGGCCCAGAGTTCTATCTTCATCCCTTTTGCCGGCAGGCCTTTAGACAGGTCTAAAACATGCGTGGTCAGCTTACTGTCCATTATCGGGAAACCCCTACAGTTGAATCGGCTGCCTTTTTTTGTTTAACGTCTTCTTGTGTAACGACAAAGCCTTGGAAGCCAAACGGAGGACGAGGTTCCTGATAAACACTTCCTTCTGAATTTGGAATAGTATCTACAACTGTTTCCCAGGTACGATTATTGGTTTTAAATTGAACATTTGCCAGCTGAGGGAAACGTTCCAGAATCCTGATGCCAATATGATAAATGAGCTGCTGAATCGAACGGTTATTCAGTTCATGGAACACTGTGTTTGCAATATCACTAATTTGTTCTGCTGCTACATATTTTTCTGGATTTGCTCCAGTGGCATCCTCCCAGCGGCTATATTCCCAATCGAAATCCAAGTAGATAAATAGTGGACGATCTTGAGCTTCTGGCAGTGTGGTGTATTCATCTTGAATAAATCCATAAAAAGAGCTTCCTTTAACCTTGATTAACTGGACATCAACTATTCCACTTGAATGCTTGACGATTTTGCTTCCAGTAGGTGTCCTTTTCACTTCGATTGTAGTGGTAGCCCTCTCATTTCTGGAACACCGAAACACAACATCACTATTTTCATGTCCTTCCCCTTTTGGAACAAGTACATGATCGAAGGGAACTTCATTTGCTGTCAATTCCACTGCATCTATGTGGCTATACTTATCAAGGAAGACTTCACATAAGAACTTTAAAAATCCTTCCGCCGTATTTCCTTGATAATTGGCGGCCTGGCGATGAATGATGTTTTTCATGGAATCCGTTGCAATCACCAAGCTATTATCTCCTTCCGTAAAAGAAGATAAGAAAGCTTCCCCTTTCAAAGAAATCTGGCAATTAAATCCAAAAATAGTGTTATCTCTTTCTGTGAAAGCTGATTCCGGTATTTTCCTCAAACCTGTAAGAGGTTGTACAAAAGTCCTATATACAAATACATCCCCTTTACCGTAATACATCGTTCTGTTTTCATTTTGAACTGTCATATTATTCCTCCTCCTATTTAATAAAATCAGATAACCTGTGGCTAGCAATTAAGTGGATTTGCTTGATCGCTTCCTTAAGTTCATTTGCCTGATCCAAACCAATCCTTCTTTTCATCTCTGCCTTTATCAACGTTTTATCGCTGCCACGGACAGCAAATATGAACGGAAATCCAAACTTTTCTTTATACTGATTATTTAACGCATGAAATTCTTCATATTCATCCGGAGAAAGCGAATTCAAACCGGCTTCGGATTGTTCTTTAACTGATGCTTCAGCCATATCAATCCGGGCTGCCAAGTCCGGGTGAGACTTGATTAATTGGAGCTGTTCCGATAATGAGGCATTCTGCACAACTATTTCCATTTTCTCTTTTAGGTCATCTAAGGAAATGAATGGCTGGTAATCCCATGAACGCTCTGCTATCCATGGAGAATGTTCATATACCCAACCTAACTTTTGGATGAATTCCACCTTGTTCAACTCATTTATGCTATTAAGGTCAGATATCAATGCGGGCCCTCCCTTCTTCAGATTATTTTTATAATTCAAAACATTCTTAACTTAATTGAATTATATACGTGCGCTTATTTATAGGTCATTAGCTGAAAAAGCTAATATTTTTCCATCCCCTTTGTGCTTACCGCACTCACCTTTAAAGAACAGGCTATCCTAATAGCTCAGCTTCAGTTGCCAATATTCAAAAAATTGGTTAAATTAGAGAAAAAGGCACAGCGAAGGGGACCTATCATGCATTTAACGATGACTGATGCATTAAAATTACCACAGATCAAACAATGCCAAGTGGTTGCTGGCATTCAGGGACTTAATAGAGAAATAGAATCCATCAATAGCTTTGATGCTCCTGATGTGCTTTCCTGGCTGAAGCCAAATGAATTGATTCTAACAACAGGATACTTATTTCAAGATAATCCGCAACAATTAGACCAATTCGTAATCGAATTAGCAAAAATGAATTGTTCAGGATTGTTCATCAAACAGGAGGAAATTCCGCAAACTACCATCAGCATCGCCAATATGGCCAATTTGCCTATTCTCAGAATCCCCACTGAGTTTTCGCTATCAGATATCATGTCTCCCCTACTTCGTGAAATTGTAACGAGACAGAATGAACAAAAAGAGTCGGGTTATAGTATTGAAGATATTTCAGGAGATGGTGCCGAAAATATAAGTTACGGGACTTTAGGGATGACGGAGGTCAAATCCAGCTTCCCTCAAATTACTGGAGGATACATATGTACTGTTTTACCTTTAACGCTGCAATGGAATCAAAGGAATGATTCCATTGATTATAAACAGCTTATCAAGACAATTGAAACATTAACCGAGCAATATAAAATCGATAAGCTCATAAGGAATATCAAGGGCAGTCTAGTTATCATTTATCTGGATACCATCCCCCTAGGGAACACCCACTTTCATTCACAAGTCACCCAGATAAGCCAACAAATTATCTCCACTTTATCTAAACACCTGCCAATGGAACTTACGCTGGGAGTCGGTAACTATCATACAGGTATTAATAACCTAGCTAATAGCTTACAGGAAGCTTTACAATCTATTGATTTGGGAAAACGATTGAACCCAGGAAAGGAAATTTACAGCTACAAAGAATTAATAATATTTAAAATTTTGCAGTATGCTCCCAAAAATATGCTCATGGATATTGTTACAGGTAATTTAGCACCGCTGAAGGACCATGACGATGAAACCCAGTCTGACCTTATCAAAACCTTGGAGGCATATTTACAATGCAATCTTCGACCTGCTGAAACGGCCAGAAAAATGGGGGTACATCGAAACACTATCCATTTTCGAATAAAAAGCATAAAAAAACTATTGGGAATGGACTTAAGCAATGATGATCTGTTCACTTTAAAACTTGCCCTATATGCCAAACGTCTACTGGATGACCGATAAGAAATAGTCCATACCATATGAAAAACTGCCAGAGAAACCCAATTCCCTGGCAGTTTTTTTTCTTAATTCAGTAACACTTGATTCCCGATTCCTTCAAATCCTGCTTCCTTTACCTAGTCATGTAATAATAACTTCGCAGCTTTTATACTAAACTGCAATTTAAAAGCAATATCCCTCGATTTTAAATCAACTCCCAATAAGTCCTCAATTCTAGACAAACGGAACTTTACAGTATTTCGATGAACATACAAAGCGCGTGCCGCATCTTCTATTCTCCCTCTTGAAAATAGATATGTTTCCAGCGTTTTTAACAACTCCCCCTCATTTTCCCTATCATATACAATAATCGGTTGAATCATGGATAGCACGTATTGGGTTAATGCATCCTTAGGGATTTGATTTATTAAATCTTCAACTTCAATGCTTGCGTAATCATTGATAGTAGTCGGGTTGACCCTCGAGCCAAGTTGAATAGCCTTTTTAGCTTCAATATACCCTTCTTTCATATTGTAGATTTCTTTTTTCACCTTGCTTAAACCCATGGATAGTGAAGTGCCAGGATTATCTTCGGATATAAGACCTTCTAAAACGCCGGCAATTCTTTGAGCCTGCAGAAGTAGGTGTTCATCAGTCACCATTCCTTTTCCTTGTAGGATAATCAATTGACCATCGAAGTCGATATTCCAATACTTAAAATCTTTTTTTTCCGTTTGGTTTAATTTCTCCAACATTCTACCAATTGGAAAGAATGAATCCCCTTCTTCTTTCGTTTCATTTATTAAGAGCAGAATATATGGCCTATCGGGATTAAAGCCAAATTCCTGTAATTGGGGGATAAAAGATGAACTCCTATTTTCCCCATTCAAAAGAGAATGAAAAACTTCAAAACTTCCTTTTCCATTGTTTTTCACTTTTTCCTTATTAACAAGTTCATATGTAAAGCTGAATAATAAGTCGGATAAAGGCATTTCATAAGGAATCTCCAATAATGGGAAATTGTGCTTGTTCGCTTCTTCTACCATTCCAGGAGGGATCGTAGAAAGAAACCTCTTAATCTTGATAGCTAACCCAGCACTTCCTCTTTTCGACAATTCCCTAACAAGATTGATTTGAGCATTCAGGTCATCTTTAAACACATAACCAGTTGTCAGTAGGAGTTCCCCTCGTTTAATCCATGATATATCCGGATGATCCATTATACTTACTGAATTAATTACCCGAGCTAACCCTTGATTTCCTCCAATAACTTCCACTTGGTTTAGGGCAGGAAGCTTCAAAGCTTTTTCGATCGTTAAATACATATTTCTCCCCCTATTCTTCTTAATTATAAACAGAATGAACTTAAAAGAATATTCATATTTTTCCAAAAAATAGTCTTGATTTAGCATTAGGGCGGTGATAATATAAAAACAGATTAATTTTGTAAATGCTGTTTCTTAATAAGCAACAATAAAACCAACCATAGAGAAGCGTTTATAAAACACAAGGAGGCGATTTCATTAAATCAACATAATTAGAAGGCTCTTACTAATTAAAAGGGGGCAATCATGGAAAATTTGAGCAAAGTAAACACGCTATTGTTAGGTTTACAGCATGTTTGTGTAATGTATGGAGGAGCGGTGGCTGTGCCACTAATCGTCGGTCCTGCAATCGGCTTGACACAGGAACAGATCATATACCTGATCTCGTTTGATTTACTCGCATGTGGGATAGTCACCTTGCTTCAAGTTATTGGCGGTAAAGGATTTGGTATAAGGTTACCGGCCTTAATGGCTGTTTCTTTTATCGTGGTTGAGCCAGTAATAGCTATAGGAACAGTCCATAGTATAACCGGGGTTTTAGGAGCAGTTATGGTATCTGGATTAATTGTTGCTATTTTATCAGGAGTAATTGGTAAATTAATACCCTTTTTCCCACCAATTGTTGCAGGGTCCGTCATTTTAATTATAGGCGTATCATTAATGCCAGTTGCCATGAAAAATGCAGCGGGTGGAAGCGGTTCCCCCACCTTTGGAGATCCTATGAATCTAATGCTAGCTTGTTTTACACTACTTTGTTTCCTTCTGTTGAATACACTTACTAAAGGTTTCTTGAAAGCGGTTTCAGTTCTTTTCGCCATGGTTCTTGGTACTATATTGGCTGGTTTCTTAGGTATGGTCGATACCTCTGGATTTACAGAGGCCAGCTGGTTTACAATGGTGACTCCTTTCTATTTTGGGGTACCCACCTTCGACTTTTCATCTATTATCACTATGACAATCATATCTTTAATCATTGCTGTTGAAAGCATAGGCGTCTTTTTGACTCTCGGGGAAGTATGCGGGAAGGAAATAACCGAAAAAGATGTGGAAAAGGGGCTCCGGGCAGAAGGAATTGGGAGCTTCATAAGTGGTATCTTCAACTCTTTTAACCATTCTACCTTCTCACAAAATGTTGGCTTGGTCCTGCTGACAAAGGTAACTCAGCGCTCGGTAGTAGTCACGGCAGGTTGTATTCTAATCATTCTAGCTTTTGTGCCTAAGGTTGCCGGTCTTACGACGATGATCCCTTTACCCGTTCTGGGTGGGGCTATGATACCAATGTTTGGAATGCTTCTATCTGCAGCTTTGGGGATGGTAGCCAAAGCTGATTTGAGCAAACCTTCCAATCAATTGACGATTGCACTTGGAATAGGAGTCGGTCTAGCAATCAAGGGGGTCCCTGAAGCATTTGATAAATTCCCTGAAACAGTCCAATTAATATGTGGAAATGGAGTAGTAATGGGTACAATAACTCTAGTTGTGTTAAATGCCATCCTGAATGGAAAATCAAATCCATCGATTACACACCATCATTCCATACCCGATATTCAACCAAGTATAAGCCAGAATATTAATATACACCCTTAGAAAATAGCGGACAAGGCAAGTCTCTAAGGGTGTATAGTTGGCTAAATTCTCCAACACTTTTAATTATAACCTTATTCAGATAATTTTCAAACAAATAATGCAAGCACCTTGTAACAGCCTATTTAATAGGTAAGCAAGGTGCTTTTTTTCACTCAATTTCAGGGTAAAGCCTGATGGCTTTTCGACTTGTTTCATTTGAAAAACTTCTCGAGAAAAATGTGGAAAAGGATTTTTTTTTGAGTCTAAGGGGTCCCTTAAATTGTAATTTTTTTATAAAGGCTGGTTTTGTAAAGATTGTTGCATAAAATTGAAACTTGGGGTGGTTCTGGAGAGCTTTAAGGTTAACTTGCTTACAAATAGGGGGAGTAGGGGCAGGTCCTGCAAATGTATCCTCGCCAATCATTTTGTTTTTCGCATCCTTTAGAAATTGTTCACATAAATGTTATCCCTGCAGCACCAGTGACAAGTCTGTTTAAGTAAAAGCAACTCCAGTATAGTGTAATCCATGTTCATATAACTCTTGATTGGTCTAAACAGTCATTTTTTCCAAACTTCAAGTATATCAGATCCTACTCGATCCCATTTATATAAAGTAAGGGCAAGTTCCCTGCCCCGTTCGCCCATTTTTTCCATTAGTGATCTGTTTGATAGAATTTCTGTAATCTTTTCTGTAAAACATCCGGGATCTTCTGGATTCTCTACTACAAGCCCATTCTCTCTTATACGAATGACCTCTGGATTTCCGCCTCTTGCCGTTGTTACGATTGGGAGCCCTGCACCCATCGCTTCATAATGGACGCGTGCAAGCGGTTCTTGCCATATTGATGTACACACGAATAAATCAGCGGCAGCAAACCAATTTTGTATTTCACTAGGTGCGACAAAACCAGTTGAAACAACTGGGATAGGCAGCTTTTTTGCCAATGCTCTTACATAAGCTACATAATCAGTTACATCATTTTGGCTGAACCATTTACTTCCTACAATAACTAAAGCTAAATCCTTAAATTTACTTGAAAGCTCAGGTAATGCCCGGATTAGCCTATCAACGCCTTTATTATTGGATAGTCTTCCTGCAAATAATATGACCGTTTTGTTTTCAAGACCGTTTGCTTTACGTATTTCATTACGAATTCCTTGCATTTTCGAGTGACTGCCGGGTAGAAATCGATTGGTGTCTACACCAGAATAGATTGTGCTAATCTTTGATGAAGCTTGTGGATATAAGTCTTTTATGACATTGCCTATATAATCACTGACAGTTACAATATTTGTAACTTCTTCAATGGCAGCTTTTGCTTCTTCCGGATTGATTTTCTCTGGATTAAACATATCATTATGCATGCTGAGGATAATTTTTGAATTAGGTGCCGCTTTTCGGACAGGAAGGACTAGTCGAGGTCGATTGAATATATGAATTAGATCGAAATGATTTGTTTGAAGATAGCTAATAACCTCTTCTCGATATACTTCGAATATTTTTCCTGGTACACGTACATAACGGTTTCCATCAATCGTTTCTTGATCAGGGAGTGATGGGTCATTAATTCCCAAAACCGTAATATCATGGACTTTACTTAAATATGGCAGGGTGCCTGATATATAGGTTTGGATGGCACCACCTAGTACTGGAGGAACCGGAAGCTTTTCGGTACAAATCATTAAAATTTTCATGTTTGTTCTATTCCCTTCCAATCATCTTTAATTTCTTCTAAAACTGGCCATTTTGTCTGATCGGTATCAACAATTGTTTGAATCATGGCTGTTGTTTGATCATTTAGAAATAATTCAGGTTCATATACTACTTCTTTAACATTCTTGTAAAATTCATTTGGACCAGATAAATCGATCATTAAGATATCATATAGCTCCGATGAAATTGGATTTGCCTCGTGATAGGACTTGATCATTTCTCTTACCCAAGTTGCATCCCATCTATATAAATCTGCCATTGTGCCGGTAATCAGTTTTCTCAAATCGCGAATGGGAAGGTCATAAGCAACACCGTCAAGGTCAATAATCCACATACCATTAGCTCCCATTTGACCATTTGACCAGCCATAATCTTGATGCACTAACCCCCAATATTCATTTCCTTGTTGTGCTAACTCTAAATAGCTTGATTCATTTAATTTTTCCAAGCTTCTTTTTGCTTGTTCTTCGAATTGATCTAAAACATTCAGCAAGTGGGGGCTTGCAGGCATTTCTTCATATGCATTGGCAATGTTTCGAAACCAATCCATTTTGTTAATGACTTTTTCATAAGTCGCTGGCCATTTATATAATCTGGATGCAACTTCAGCTTGTTGAGGCGGAACATAACCTTTGCTTAAAAGGTGGAATTCGCCGAGAGCATTACAAAGGTGTTTGGCTCCTTCCAAATCTTTTGTTACAGGTGCCAATGATTCGATCCACTCAGCGACGAACCATAACTTCCCTCCAGCCTCAACATAATCTTTTCCATCTTTGGTTTTCACGATGGGCGGTACTCTTGCTTCCTTAACATTGACTAAATATTCTTGTGCTCCCAAGCTAAACATACTTCTAGTAGGTCTTCTGTGTAAAAGCTTTAAGCTCTTTGGCCCTGAACTTGTTTCCATTTTCCATATAGAGCCGCCTTTATCTGGTTTTGTTGTAACAACATGCATGTTCTGAACGGAGAAACCGTAATGTTCAAGAACTTCCAGTGCCATTTTCTCAATATATTCAGGAACAAAAAACTCATAAGTAAGTTCATCTTCTTCCCAAGGCACAATTATTGCGTTCTCCATGAAAACCCCTCCTGTAATATATTTAAAAGTATTTTCAACCAAATAAAGGGTAAGGTCACGACAGATTCATTATGTTCCAATATCAGGTTGTATCCATATACAAGCATAGTTTTATACTCTAATGTTGAATATTGTTCTTTATTAAATATCCGTGATTAGTCAACACAGCTGGAGTAGTCATACTTTTTATTAACCTATGTGGGAAAAAAACTTTTGTATCAGACAATTCACCCAAATTGTTAGGTAATTGGGTTCTAGTGCAAATATGCCCCGTTAGAATCGTCAATGGAATATAGGCTGCTCCAAATAATTCATTGATAAATTCAAGCTCGCCTCGGATGATTCAATTGAATATATAAAAGCATGTTCTGATCAAACTTTTAAAACACGCTTTACCTTTCGTTTGTTTGTCGCTTTTTTATCATGGCTGTTTTCGCATACTTTGTTGCTATTTACCAAGTAAAGCGGTGTGGTTGATTTTCCCTCCAGATGCTTGCTTTCCGCGGTGCTCCCGCAGGAGTCTCGCACTTGCACTCCAATCAACCTTAAATCGTTTAGTTTTAAAAACAACAATCTTTACGAAAAGAGCCTTTATCATCGAAGGGGAAGCACCCAAACTACGGCATTTTGTATGATGAGCAATTCCCAGCAAAAAAAGCCATTTCCTATACGTTAGGAAATGACTTTTTTATTTCGCCTATTGTGCTAAAGCATCTGTTAGTTCAAATCTCATTTTTTACTTCCCCGGGACCAGATAACCACTGGAATCAATAATAAAGATAATAACCCTCCAATAAATGATAATGTTGTATAACTTGAACCAGCCACAATCATTCCGGATAAGGCTCCGCCAGAAGCTCCTGATAATGCAATTAAAACATCCACTTTACCTTGAGTTTTAGCCCGAGTTGAAGTTTCAGTTGAATCAACAATCAGAGCAGTCCCACTTATTAAACCAAAATTCCAACCTAATCCAAGTAAGGAAAGAGCAATTACAAGGAAAATCATGGAATCACCTGGTGCAATCGCTGATATCAAACCTGCCAGAAGCAAAGTGGCTCCAGAGGCAATAGCCATGGCAGTACGACCAAACTTATCAACAAGGAAACCTGTAACCAGTGACGGGAGATACATGGCACATACATGAAATCCAATAACAAGACCTATATCACCCAAGTTATGTCCATGATGTCCCATATGAACTGGTGTCATTGTCATGATAGCCACCATTACGATTTGAGTAAGGACCATAATTGTCGCACCAACAATAATTCCTCTTTTGTTTGCTATTTGTTCAGTATCAGTCGAATGTTCTAATACCTTTCTTTCTTGGTTGGACGCTTCTATCGTTCTTGCTATCACTAATGGGTCTGGGCGAAGCATGACGAAAAGTACAAGACCTGCCAGGATAAATGCTGCTGCTGATAAAATGAAAGGACCAGCAAGTGATGGAATGCCAATATATGTAGCAAAATCCCCCATTACATTCACTAAATTCGGACCTGCAACTGCACCAAATGTTGTAAACACCATTGTAATACTAATAGCAGTAGCTCGTTGTTTATTGTTCGCTAAGTCCGTACCAGCGTAACGAGCTTGTAAATTTGTCGCAGTACCTGCACCATAAATAAGCAGGGAAGCAAATAAAAGGAAAACACTATTTATTATAGCTGCAGTTATGACTCCTATTGCCCCAAGTCCACCTATCATAAAACCCGCTGTTAGACCTGTACGACGACCGTAACGTTGAGAAAGTCTCCCTACGATTAAAGCAGCCCCTGCAGACCCTAAAGTAAATAAACCCGAAGGAAGTCCAGCAAATGCATCTGTGCCAAGCATTTGTTGTGCAAGAAGTGCTCCCACCGTAATTCCAGCAGCTAACCCAGCACCACCAAAAATTTGAGAAATACTTACAATCATTAATGTGCGTTTGTATAACATTTTTTGTTTTTCTTGAGAATCTACATAACTCCGGTTCAATTGATATGCTTTATTGGACATTTGTTAATACCTCATTTATCATTCTGTAATTTCCAATCATGTACACCTTCCTCTAGACGAAATGCATTAAAACCTTTGGATCTTAAAAGTTCGACAGCTTCCACTGACATTAAACAGTAACAACCACGACAATAAGCAACCACATCACAATTGGTTGGTAAAGTTGAAAGTTTCTCACTTAACTCTTCAATTGGAATAGAAACTGCACCAGGGATATGAGCTTCTTCATATTCCTCCATAGGTCTTACATCCAACAAAATAACTTCACCTTTATCCATCCGTTCTTTAAGTTCTGAAAGTGAAACCCCATCCATGCCAAGGTTGACATTTAAGAACTCCTGCTTAATTTGTTGAACCTGTACAAACTGTTTTTCTGATAATGTATGCAAGGAAGCTAAAAAATCCGAAATGGCTGCATCCGCCAGTTCGTAAATGACGTAGTTCCCTTTCTTCTGAAACTTTACCAATCTAGAATTAGCAAGGGTTTGTAAATGTTGAGATACATTCGCCACAGACATATTAGCAGCTTTAGATAATGCCTCCACCGACCTTGGACCTTGAGATAAAATATCAAGAATTTCCAATCGTTTTGGACTAGAAAGACTTTTACCTATTCTTGCGAACTCTTGATACAATAAATCTTTTAAGTTACGATCCTTAAACATGTAAAATCACCATCTATCTATTCAAGTGTTTTATTGAATACTTGAATATTAAGTAAAGTTAAAAGAAATGTCAAACAATTCCTTATAAAATTTCACTCCAACCGTTTGTTAAAAATCCCCCTTTAGTACTTAGGTTCCATAAGAAAAAGCCGCCTTAAAGACAGCTCCAATCATCAGCTAACGCACCTATCAGTTCAACAAAACCGGGTTTTCACCGTGTATTATGCTCATCAAAAATCAGACAAGTGGGAAATCCGTTAGTTCCTTAACGCTTTTCTGACTTTCTTTGCAAAAACTAATGGATCATCAACAGCTTCGATATTAACGTATATCAAATTCGGATCATCAAATAGCCACTCATTGTGTATCGATGAAACTATTATTCCTTGTTTAAGAATCAAAGCGACAAAATTCTCGACTTCACTTTGCAAGAGTGCTACCCTACCTAGGCACAATGCTTGTCCAGTCTTATCTCTTGATTCAAATGAGAAAGAAGAGGTCACCCTAAAACGTTTTCCTAAAATTTTTGCTTTTATTTCATTTCGATTTATGGTTGTCACACATTTTCCACCCGCAAATCCTTCTTGGCCGCCGATAATCCTAGCAAACTTTTGACAAATTAATTCATCATTAGATGCCATCTATTCATCCCCTCCCTAATATTAATAGGATATGAATCAATGAATAGATTCGAAACGGATATGCATCTATTTTGAAATGAAAATCATTTTTATATCTTATTCAAACTATCCTGCTCCTGTTAGTTGAGGATGCTAAACTCAATAATTTTCTTTTTTCCAACGTTTATATTCTACAAACTCTAAAAAACCATAAGCCGCTATCATTGATAAAATGGGGACAACATAATACTTCGGAGGTCCAAATATAAAGATAACAACAATGAAACCTGCAATAAAAAGTGCTGTATTTAAAAGATATGATTTCTTTCGATATTTTAAATAAAGTTTTACCTTATCCATTACTTTTCCTTTCACGCCAAACATATTCACTAATATTTTTGTTATCCTTCTTGAACTATTCTGCCCCGATAGTTCTATAAAGAAAAAGCTGCCTTAAAGACAGCTCCGATCTTCGGCTAACGCACCTGTCAGTTCTATAAGACTTATTGTAGAGTTAACACAAACTATGTATTAGTGATCGGCTTTTTTCTTATCAAAATCTCCCCATAACCAACTAAAAAGGGAATGAAATGCTACGAAACAGAATGCGTATGCTAAATTCTCTAACCAATTTATCGTTTGCCCCCTGAAGTATTGCAGACCAGAGCTTGCAATATACATGAGTATGAAACCCACTATATAACTAATGAAAAATCTTTTCTTTGTTATTGCCATAAATACAAACTACTCCTATTCTTTGGCAGGCAATCCAAATAACCTGCCCCGTTAGTTACATAAGACTTATTGTAGAGGTGACATATAATGTGACATAAAAAAAGACGGTTTTACCGTCTAATAGATTGCACTAGTTTTCTTAGTAAAAACAAAACTAATATTGCGAAAAGAGAAGTTAGAATTAATCCTGGAATACTTATAGTAGTTAACAAGTTCACACCGCCCAATTAATAACATTAACTAAATTTTAGGTGTTGATACAAAAATAGTCAATAATCAAGGTTCGAATAAGCTACGCTTCTAGAACTATCCTGCCCCTTTAGTTGAATAAAACTTCTGTAATTATTCCTTATATTAAACTTTAAAAATGGCTTATCGAGGTTCGATAAGCCACTTTTATACATATTGTATTATTTGGATAATGCGATTTTTATATGGGCTAAATGATGCTCTTCGTGCCAAGCTAATTTTGAAACTTTAGTTGCAACTGTTATTATACCGTTTGTCTGGTGAGTAAAAGCTCGATCTAATTGCTCTTCAGTTAAACTATCTCCTAAAGATACGATGCGCTCATTTATACCTTCTAACATTTTAATAGAACTTTCTACAGGAAGCTTTGTATCCGGTTGAATAGCCCACTTTTCTTCATCAAAAGCTGGTACTGTTGGATTCTCATCTGTTAAAGCCAGCTTCAAACGTTGATACATGTTCAACTGAGAATCTGCAATGTGATGAACAAGTTGACGAACTGTCCAGCTACCTTCACGATAAGTTCTGCTTAATTCCTCATCACTTAATGAGTCGACAGTTTCTCTTAATCGAATCGTGTAAGTTTCGATTTCCTTTAGCCATTCTTGAATATTTTCTAATGTTACTTTTTCAGGAACTTGTAGTTTCCCAATTGGGTATCTTACATCCATTTTCAATCCCCCTTTTCCTTATTCTTTATTTCATTAATATTTCGGTATTAACGTTTAATTTTATCACTTCAACAAACTGCTTCGTAATTCAAAAGCCTATTCAATTAAAAGGCCCTATTTTCGACATTACATCATAGTTAAGCAGAGAAATGGTATTATCGTAGTCTCCCCAGTGAATTACCGTAAGCTCATTATTATTAGTTGCTACATACTTTCGAATTTTATTCATGGCATCAGCCCAATCTCCCTCTTGGAACGGCCAATATCCTGCAAAGCCTTCATATGTGACCCGCCCCATCAAGGTGCGTCAGCCCCTTCTGGAACATGAAAAGACCATCATTTGTGGAATCCACGATGCCAGGCATTGCCCAGCTTACCATGTTGTTTTCTTTACCTTTCGTCCCCGTAAAGATACCGTCCAATGTGTTGCTTACGTTTGCAATTATTTTCCCCATATCCCCCCCTCTATTCTTCTTGAATTTAACGAGTAAAAACATCCTCTGAATTAACTTCGATTTACTTACGAATGATCCCTTCTATTATTCAAGAAAATGACCCAATTGTTGAACAAAGGTCAAACAGCACTCTTCAACTATCCTGCCCCTTTAGTTACATAAGACTTTTTATTGAGTTGACAAAGACAGTGACATAAAAAAAGACGGTTTTACCGTCTAATAAATTGCACTAGTTTTCTTGATACCGGAATATTTAACCATTTTAATCAAACATAAATGTTTTTTTTCGATAGCTTATTGAAAAGACTAACCCCAACGCTAACATATTACCAATTAAGGAGCTTCCTCCATAACTTATAAAAGGTAAAGGTATTCCTGTTATAGGTACTAGGCCTATATTCATTCCGACATTCTCAAAAACATGGAAAAAAATCATAAAAGTAACACCGGTACATATGTAAGATTCAAAACTGTTTTTTACTTCTAGAGCTAACTTCACTATGCTCGAAATAAGGAGAAAATAAATTGTTACTACAATACTAGCTCCAAAGAAACCATATTTAGAAGAAATAACACTAAATATAAAATCCGTATGTGCTTCAGGAACATATATTCCCTTTTCCGGATAACCGTAAACCCCTCCTGCACCAATGGCTAATAATGCTTTGGTTAGATTATAACCTTCACCTGATGCATAAGATTCTGGATCAACCCAAGCATAAATTCTTCCTAATTGATATGTTGCGAATCCCATTGATTGAAGCATTTCAGGGTTAAAAAAGACTAAGTAAATAAGGATACTAGAAATTAAGGAAATAATAATAAAAATAACACTAATTATTTTCCATGATATTCCTGAAACAATAAAAATCCCTGTAAAAATACATATTAATACTAAAGACGTACCTAAATCTGGTTGTAGCATAATTAAAAGTATAGGAAGAGCTGTAGCAGCTCCCATCTTAATTAATAGTAACAAATCTGTTTTTAAAGTTTTAACTAAATATTTTTCATGATGTTTTTGTACTAAGAAACTCAAACAAATTATTAAGGATATTTTTGTAAATTCAGCTGGTTGTAAAGAACCAATTCCAGGTAATTGAAACCAGCTTTTGGCTCCATTTATTTTACGTGCTATTGACTCAGGTGCCAAAATCAATGCTATTAAAAGTATTATGCTAAATGAGTAAATAAACCAATTCAAGCGACAGATCTGTTCAGAATCTAAATACATAATTCCTGCAATTATTCCGATTCCTACTATATACCAGGTAATTTGTCTAAATAAAAAATTCCCTTCATATTGACCAAAATCTTGAGCATTTAATATAGCTATACAACTTGTTATAAATAGTAAAAGTAAAAGTGTAATTAGGTTGTAATCCAACTTTGAATTTTTCATTTTTTCCCCTTGTAAATATTTTCTTATGTTACAATTTAACATAATTATACTAAAAATGTAATTTTTTTAAAATAAAAGCACTCTTATTGTTCATACATTCTAGGTATACAATTGGATAAAAATAAGCATGGAGGATAACCAATTAAAAAAAGGGCTTAAAAGGTATCTTTTTTTTGTTATACGATTTTATTTTTTCTTTTTATTTGTTCTGTCATTAAATTTTGGCAGTAACATTTCCACATTTAAATATTATTTCACAAAAAGTAATTAATGGTATACAAGTAATTCATTAATAATAATCCTTTAGAGAAGAAATTCAATTAAACTAAACTGCCCTGATAGTTGCATAAAGAAAGAGCTGCCTTAAGGACAGCTCTGATCTTAAGCTAATGCACCCGTCAGTTTAACAGGTTTAGTTAGAAGTTTTTTAAAATAAGTAAAAGAACTGAGCATTATTTTTCGCTCAGTTCTTTTGCAAACATCCAGTTTCATAAATATGCGTTTATATTATTTTCGTACAGCTTCAAATGTAATGAGTAGGCTATCTTTTGATGGTTCCTTTTTGTAAGTATAATCGGCAGAACAAGTAATATTAGAAAAACCAATTGTTTCTAATATAAGTTTGAATTCTTCGATTCCGTACCATCTCATTGCAAACTTCTGTAATTCTGTGCCTACCAGCTTACCTTTTCTCCATTTCTCGTATTTTAAATAAGATAAGGTATATTGGTCGACCCAGTTGATTTCAATTGATTTGCTTTCTAATGAAATGCCTTCTTCGTTAGAAAGAGGAAAGGCTGCAGTAGTAATTTCTCCTGTACGCCAATTGCTTGGTAATTCCAAATCAACAATTACACGTCCTCCTGGCATTAAATGATTATAAAAGCATCTCAGAGCATCTTTAGCATCCATTAAATTTTCGATCAAGCAAAAGGAGCCTGTAGGTATAACGACAGCTTCATATTTTGATTCCAAAGAAAAACTACGTAAGTTACCCTCATATAGCTTCGGATTTAAGCCTCTTTCTTTGCATCGTTTTCGACAAGAATCTAACATTTCAGTAGAATAGTCAATGCCATCAACAATAAATCCATTTTCAAGCAAGGGAATTAAGAATCGACCTGAACCGACAGCAGCTTCAAGTATCTTCCCTTTAGTCCCTTTTAATCTTTCAAGATAATATTCAATATCACCGTCAATTGAATACCCCACTGGTTTGGTAAAATCATATACTTCCGTACTTAATGCACCATAATAACAAAACATTTCATTTCCTCCGATATTATATGCGGAAGAATTTTAATAGGATTCTTAAAACTTCCGCACCTCAAGTTTGTTAGATGTAGGTAAAGAGCTGACTATCATATTAAATCACTCACTTTCTATACAATATTGTTACATTATACACTTTCTTTAGACTCAATACGGTTATTTCAATGTGTATTACGTCCGTAAATATCTTATGCAACTATCCTGCCCCTTTAGTTGCATAAAGAAAAAGCTGCCTTTAAGACAGCTCCGATTTTCAGCTAACTTACCCGTTAGTTCAACACTGGGTAGAATGGAACTCAATTAAAAGATTAATCAAAATAAACGGGTTCTTGAGGATTTTTTAAATTTCTAAATGCCATCTCAATTTGTGTTCTTGTATTCCGAGCTTTTGATAACGTTGGTAGTTCATTTTCAGCAAAAAACTCAACTGCACTCGTTTCTATGCCTTTTATTGGTTGTCCGCCAATTATTTCACATTGGATAAACATTTTATAAACGTGATAAAGCGAAGGAGGATGGGGATGACACTTCTTATCAAGTACACCCAACAATTTTATTGCTTTTACTTCAAATCCTGATTCTTCTTTTACTTCTTTAATGGCGACTTCACTTGGAGTTAATCCGATGTCACCCCACCCACCAGGTAGCGCCCAGTCACCATCAGAATTTTCTCTGACCATTAATATTTTATTGTCCCTAAAGACCACAGCCCTGATATCTACCTTAGGGGTTGCATAACCCGTTTCACTTGCAAATAACGATTTTAATACTGTCTTATCCATATCTGTTTGTTGTGATAATATTTCAACGCTAATATTTCTTATTAATTCAAATCTCTCTAAGTCATAAACATCTTTTGAATAAGTTATTCCAGCTTGTGCAATGGATTGAAGTTGTTTCGCCCATTCTAGCCATTTAGGTTCGATTTACACCACCACCAATTTTTAATTACTAATTTTACCATATATATATATATCTATATTGATAAATTTCTAATGAACTATCCTGTCCCGTTAGTTGCATAAAGAAAAAGCTGCCTTAAAGACAGCTCCGATCTTCAGCTAACGCACCCTTTAGTTTAACAAGGAACTATCTATTGACATACAAATATTCACAAAATATAATACATACATACATACATACGTATGTATGTAGGAGGTGATAATTTGGCCCGTAATAAATATCCTGAAATAACGGCACAGAGAATTTTAGATGCTGCAACTAGACTTTTCCTTGAAAAAGGATGGGACCAGACAACAATCCAAGACATTATTGATGAATTGGGGGATTTAACTAGAGGCGCGTTCTACCATCATTTTAAATCTAAAGAAGATATTATAGATGCCGTTCTCAAACGATTGGCTTTGGAAAATAACCCCTTTGAACAAGCAGCGAAAATGGATGGTTTAAATGGTTTAGAGAAACTAAAAACTGCTTTTCAGCTTTCCTTTACTAATAATCAAGGACAGGGTGATGCGCTCAAATCTATCCCATCTATTTTAAAAAGTCCTACACTTATTGCCAATCAATTAATGGAATGTGTCAGAATAGGAGCACCAAGTATACAATCAGTTATTGAGGAAGGTGTAGAGGATGGTTCAATTTCCGTTCACTATCCAAAACAATCTGCTGAAACACTTATGATACTATCGAACATTTGGTTGAGTCCAATTATTTTTTCAGTAAATACAGAAGAATATATGCAAAAGGTAAAACACTTGCAAGAACTATTTAACGGTATTGGTTTGCCAATTATTGACGAGCAAATACTAACCTCTTTCGAAACTTTTCACAGAGAAAACTTCAATTTAAATAGGCTGTCATAAGGCAGTTTATTTTTTTGAATATATACATACATATATATGTATGTTGAAATTTGATAATTAGATTGATTTGTGTCGGAGTGGATGTAGCATCAATTATAAGTGGTTGGATGCAGATTCAAATGATTAAAATAAGCCAAAGAAAGGGAGGTAAATATTATGAAGGGTGCTCTAATTGCAGGAGGGGTTTCAGTATTGTTAATAGCCTCAGGAACTATTGAATTTTTTCTAAAAAAAGACTTCGTTCATAAGGAGGACTTAAAAGATATTTCCAAAATTATTGTGGATAGTGATGTTGTCAATGTTCATCTCAGTTCTGATGGTTCTAGGATGGACCTTGAGTACACAGGTAAAAAATCTATTCTAGGTGATCCCAAAGTTGATGTTACATATGAAGGCGATCAAGTTGTTATTAAGGTAAGAGAAGTAAATAATTGGAGACGAATTGCACCAATTAAAGCAAGCAGAGGAAACTTAGTTCTGAACATCCCATCTAAATTAATGGACCAAGTTCAAATTAGTACCGGAGTTGGAAAAATAGATGTTAGATATCCGAGCGAAATTAAAGAACTAACCCTAAATTCAGATGTAGGTACAATTAATGTAGATTACTTCAAAGGAGAATTTCTAAATGTATCATCAAATGTTGGTACTATTAATTTAGGAACAATCGATGGAAATATCAATGTAGATAGTATAGTTGGTAGAATAAAAATCGCAGACCTTTCTAATATGAAAGGAAAGAATAATATTAAATCTAATAATGGCACCATAAAAGTAGGAATACCTGGCGAAAAGACTCTTAATGAGGTAGGATTAAATATTTCAACTAAAACTGGAAGAATAACTTCAGAAAACAATAAACTAACAGGAGAAAACATTTATAATGTAGAACAACTTCCCCCAGGGAAGAAAGTCATTAATAGATACAAAGGAGATAAGGAATTAAATATAACTTCCTTTGTGGGTAATATAAAGATTTATTAAAAAGAAAAAGAAGGAGGATTCCCCTTCTTTTTCTGCTTTTTAAAAGGTCTTCAATTTTCTATATTTCATTATCTTCCAGTGCTTTTCTAACTTTTTTAGGATTTCAGAGGAGCTTAGCGTTGGCAGCAAGATTTTTTTTAATCATTTCTTTTCTTCCAAGAAAGCATAAAAAGGTCATACATTTTATGTAAATATATTCCACATCATCCTACTTTCCCTTTGGTACTCATCCATTTTATCTTACCATTTCTTTTTCAACTAATCTGCCCCGTTAGTTGCATAAAAAAAAGCTTCCTCAAAGACAGCTCTGATCTTTAGCTAATCACCCGTTATTAAGGATTATTGTAGAGTTGACACAAACTGCGAAATTATGAAACCTAATTTAATCATCAACATATTTAGTTAGCTCATTCAATTCTTTGTCATTAATATACCGATGTTTGTATGAAATCACACTATATTTAGTATATTTTTCTCCTGGCATACGAATAGTCATTTGAATTAACTTAAAAGGTGGGTTGATGGGTCCCTCATATCCAATTACATGTAATGACACATCATATGTATCATTTTGAATATCTCTTGAAATTTTTTCAATTCTATTAAATGTGAATAATTGACTATCACCGTGTTTTTCCATGACTTCAAGAATGGTTCCACCAAGATATCTTAGAAAAGCTAATTCCATAATGGAAGGTGGCTTGTTTTGAGGAATTGTTTCAATTGTGTTTTTTGCTTCAGTAGCACTACTAGACGAAATGAAAAGAATAAGAAAGAGTAAGGCTATTTTTTTCATTATTAAGTCTCCTTGTAGATTATTTTCTTATTTTTTACAAGAAGATAGGTTTTATCCATAAAATTCTTTATTGCACAGTTCGAATACACTGTGCTTGTGGAACTATCCTGCCCCGTTAGTGCCATAAGAAAAAGAGCTGCCAAAGCAACTCTCTTATTGAAGTAAAGCACCTCTTAATTTAAGAAAGGTCATCAGTATTATCTAAGACTTAAACACCAAATATCACTGTCCCTAAAATCATATATACTAAAGGAAATATTAATAAGACCGAACTTAAAATGATAGCACCAAGTGTCAAAAAATTCTTTTGTATTTTATGTGCTTTTGAAGCGAAGAAAAGACCAATAGGACAAAATACTAAAGGAAAAAATATAGGCAATCCTTGGATCTTTTCGAGTGTAACAATATCAAACAGAAAATTCACAATGAACATTAGAGGAACAAGGAATAATAAATAAGAAACAATAATGAATGTCTTTCGCACAATAAGCTCCTTTGAAAAGTTATGTTTCTTAGATTCTAACATAAAAAAGGTGTATTTTGGTAAATTCCCCATTCCCTTATGAAACTATCCTGCCCCTTTAGTTCCATAAGAATAGCCTCCTAAAGATAGCTCCGATCTTCAGCTAACGCACCCGTTAGTTCATTAAGAAAAGCGTTTCTTATTAAAGAATCGCGCCCTATTGTTGAAGATTGATTAATTTAATTCAACTGGTGTTTATTGCAGAACTTTCATAAAGTGTCATATCAGCAAAAAAAGGGTGGATATCTAAAAAGTACCTAACCTCTTTTGTTACCATAACGAGTGTTATAGGCCCAGTGACAGGGTTTTTGATCTAATTCGCCAGATAGTTTCCAATTAATAGAAAATAGTTCTTGCTAGTATCATGTAATTCACACCTCTGCAGCTTGCATAAGTTCGTATATTTTGCGAGTTGTATTTACATTCCTGATTGTTATTTGTTGATATGGCTTTGAACCAACGAGTTTAGCCATACCGGATTTGGTGATTTTTTCTTTTTCAACCGACCATAGAATGGCTCCAGGAACGTATCTCACCGTATCAATTTCTGGTTTGATGACCAGCTTATTAAGCACTGACTCATCATCAATTTCGTCCCATAAAAACAGCACATCGCTTCTCATCTGTTGGTCGTTCGTCCAAGATTCTGGAAGGGAGTGTATGACTTTTTTAACATCATCAAAACTACGGACTAAAACTTTGATTTGTAATCCGAAGTTTGTTTGTATAGCCTCTTCTAAAATATGGGATATTGTTGTTTTTGATTGGCCATTCACTGTGAAAATAATATTACCTGAATTGATATATGTAACTACAGAGCTCATACCCACTCGTTCAAAAGCTTGTTTAAGCAACTTCATGTTAATTTTATTTTTCCCACCAACATTGATTCCCCTAAGCAGTGCGACATAGACCATGATAATCCTCCTATTAGTTTGCATTTTATATAAATCATTTGATGGATTAGAGCAAGAACCCCTGTCACTGGGCCTTATAGACAGTTTTTATTTTGTCATATTTTATTTTTAAAATTTCTTAGATTCTCCATTTCTCCATTCACTATCACATCAATATGAGCAGAAATGATATCAATATCTAAATCCCACCATTTAATTTCAAGCAATTCGTTAATGATTTCTTCTGAGAAACGGGTATTAAGTTTCTTTGCAGGGTTTCCTCCAACGATAGTGTAAGGGTCCACATCTTTTGTAATAACCGATTTGGTTGCTACAATTGCACCATCCCCTATTTTTATTCCAGGCATAATGACAGTATCCATTCCTATCCAAACATCATTTCCAATTATGGTATCACCTTTAAACGGCAACTGATCTAACGTTGGCGCATATTTCTCCCAACCGTGTCCGAAAATATTGAATGGGTAGGTTGAAAAACCATCCATTCTATGATTAGCTCCATTCATAATAAAGGTTACACCAGGTGCTATGGCGCAAAATTTCCCAATGACAAGTCGGTCACCGAAGAATTCGTAGTGATATAACACTTGATCTTCAAAAGATTCACCATTTCTTGCATCGTAATATGAGTATTCACCCACAATAATGTTTGGTCTAGTAATTGTATTTTTTATAAATTGCACGACGCGATTCCCTTTAATCGGATATTTATCTTTAGGATTTGGCCCATGTTGCTTATTTGATTCCATGGATATCCACTGCCTTTCAGGATTTTCATTATAAACTTAGCCGACCTATCTTGTTACATTCCTCAGCGAACCAAATGGCACCATCAGGTCCTAATACAATTCCATGTGGCTCCGCATTTTGTGTAGGAATTGGATATTCCGTAATTTCACCTTGCATTGTAATTCGGCCAATTTGATTACTTCCCCATTCAGTGAACCATAAAGCACGGTCAGGACCCGTTACTATTGCGTGTGGGCGAGCATTTGCAGTAGGGATGGTATATTCACTTATTGTTCCAGAGGTAGTAATTCTACCGATTTTATTTTCGTTAATTTCCACAAACCAAAGTGCATCGTCCGGTCCACTTGTAATACCTACAGGACCAGCATGTTTTGTTGGCAAAATGTAATTAGTCACTTCTCCGAGCATCGTAATCCGACCAATTTGATTACTCTGATTCTCAGTAAACCAGATGGCTCCGTCAGGTCCAGCAACAATAAAAGAGGGATAGGAGCCCGGATTCGGTATATCATACTGAATAATTTCACCTGATGGTAAAATTCGCCCTATTCTATTACCATTCATTTCGGTAAACCAAATGTCTCCATTGTGTCCTTCAGTTATTCCAAAAGGTGCTGAATTTGGACTCGGGAGAGTATATTCGATGATTTCACCTGTTACTTCCAGTTTTCCAATTTTATTCGCCCTATTTTCCGTAAACCATACATCACCCTGAGTTGTGGAGATTATAGATAGCACACCTGCATTGGGTGTAGGAACAACGAAATGAGTGACTTCACCGTTAACAGTCATTCGACCAATTTGATTTGCTTTATGTTGTGTAAACCATAGCGCACCATCTTTTCCAGCAGTTATTCCATAAGGGCCTGAATCTATGTCAAGAAGTTCGTATTCGTCAATTTTTATCCCCACTACAATCCTCCTTCCTCTTGTATAAAGTTCTTCTAGTAATTCGTTATAAAATGATTGAATTCCTGCGAAAAAGGTCTTGCATACTCTATTCATATATCACAAACAGATTATTATTTCATTTTAATAATATTTAATTTTATTAGGTGTTAAAGATTAAGGTTTATTGAAAAAAAACGCAAACGTTTTGGTTATTTATGTTAAAATAAAATGATATTGTGATAATTTCTACTTAAATTTAAAGAGCCTTCATAATCCAGTAAACCTAATAGTATGGTTCTTTTTAATTCTGGCTTTATTTTTTGGAGCAATCGTATTAATAGTCGAAGCATTCAACCTATAAAAGTATCGGAGAATAAGCTATGAAATCTAAAATTTTCGATCTTATAATGTATATTTTATTAATTGCCTTTTGTACTTATTGGCTAATTTCAGAAGAGTCACCTGCTGTATATCTTGGGATTTTTGCTGTATGTGCAGTACTTTTCCTTGGTTATAAAATCAAGAAACTCAAAGAAAATAATTCTTAACAAAGAAGAATCCCCCTGATTTACTAATCAGAGGGTCCTTTTTTTGTTGATAAATGTTAATTAACTATCAAGTAGGTAAATTTTATTAGTTTCAAGAAACGCTTGTGCATATTTTCTATCCAAAGACACGTTTCCACTCTGAACAGTTTCCATATTTTCTCTTTAGCATCTTCATCCCCCAAACCGACCGAAAAGTATTTACCTAATTGTACATTTGAATCCAGATGAATTGCTATAAAATGGGCGAGTTCTTCTTCAACTAATCTGCCCCGATAGTTGCATAAAGAAAGAGCTGCCTTAAAGACAGCTCTGATCTTCAGCTAACGCACCCATTAGTTTAAGTGAATTTCTTCACAATTTTTATTTTTTTAACACCTTTTCTTTTCTATGCCAACTGCCCATACATAGGTGAATAAACACCATATTATATAAAAAATTTGGTTATTTATTTTTCCCACACTCTTCTTTCGTACTTATCCATAGCATTAAGAAATGAAAGGAATGTTTCCTTCGATATGTCTAACCACACACCAAGAATTATCAGCTTTAATTCTCATTCACAAAAATATCCTTGTTGTTTAGAAAGAATCCTGCCACCACAAGGTTGCAACTTCTTTCCACCTCGCTGTGAACCAGAGATTCAAATGACGATTTCAAATGGTGTCAACGGTTGTACCTTTAACATTACTGGTACAGTTACATGTTCAGGGCAACCAGTTTCGTCCGGAACGGTTTCCTTAACAGCATCATTGACTTCAGGGACAGGTTCAGTTACCGTTAGTCCTATTTTTGCATCTGTCAACAACGGCACATTCTCTGCAACATTAACAGCAACACAAGTTACAATTGGAATCGCAGAGGTAATGGCAACTACCACAGTAAATGGAATTACTGTATCAACGACTGCAACGACTAGTGTAACATGCCCAAGTTCTTGTGCTTTTAGAACTTGTACCGTTGATGTATCCTGTGGAGGAACATTTCCTTGTCCTCCCCCATCTGGAAACACCATAACTGTTGGTCCTGGACCTGGCTTTAATTTTTCTACTATTCAAGCCGCAGTAAACGCCGCAAATAACGGAGATATAATACTGGTGTTTCCAGGTAATTATCCTGAACAAATTACGATTCCTGCTGGTAAGGATAACCTCACCATCATTTCTCAAACACCGCAAGCAGCAATCATTACACCACCTCCAACAGGTTTGATAGGAAACCTTTCAATTGTTACAGTAAATGCACGATGTACTACGATTTCAGGTTTTACCATTACTGGTCCATCAACGACCCAGGGAAATTTAAGAAATGGAATATTTGTCACGATGGGGGGTTCAGCAGTAATTGAAAACAATTTAATTACAAATATAAGGGATAATCCATTATCCGGTCTCCAACAAGGGGCAGGTATAAATGTAGATCTTATGGGTTCTGCACAAATTATTAACAACATAATTACCAGCTACCAAAAGACAGGAATTCGAGTGAATGGTGCTGGAAGTTGCAGTGCTGTATTCAATAATACAGTCACTGGTGTAGGAGCAACAAGCGTTATTGCCCAAAATGGAATACAAATATCTCGTGGGGCAACAGCAATTGTTCAAAATAATACTGTAACAGGTAATATTTTCACTGGGCCAGGCGGTGTTGTATCTACTGGTATCTTATTATTTCAAGAAGTTGCAACAGCACCTGTTTGTGTCGATTTCAATAACATGTCCAATAACGATGCTGGTCTCGCTTTGGCTACGACCACTGGGGCATTGGTACAAGGAAATAACTCATCTAACAATACCCAATTGGGCATATTGGTAGAATCAGACTCCACTAATAATGTATTTATTCGCAATACTGCACTAGGTAACCCAACTTTTGATATTGAGGATGACTCAGTAGGTCAGCTATCTGCTATGACAGGTAACTTTTGGCTATGTAATACGTGTAATAAAGATAATAAAGGCGGGGCAATATGTTCATCTGTTAGTGAATTTCCAGAACTACCGATAGATCCACCAGTGCTAAGCAATGTATCAGTATCAGTGGATTAGTTTCATTTCATTAATTACCTTATTGCTTTCTTCCATGAATGCTCGGCTCTGCTCTTCCTTTTTCTTATTGTCTAAGTAATCATAGACTAAAAAAAGTATAAACGCGGCCATCAGCACACCTAACCCTAGAAAAACTCGTTTTTTAATTTCTTCACTTTATATCTCCTTGTCCAAAATTCTGTCTCTTTCACATTCTATTTATCATATTTACCCATCTGTAGAACTATCTGGTATTAAGCTGATCAAAAGCGACATAAAATAGGCTTCTCTCTTATTAAACTATCCTGCCCCGATAGTTCCATAAGAAAAAAAAGCTGCCTCAGCAACCCTTGTTATTGAAGTAAAGCACCCGTTAGTTCTATAACTTTGAATCTTTACAATGATTTTCCATTCTTTTTTATATACCTGAAACAACATCAAAAGGTGTAGATTCTCCATTAATTAACACATCTAGTGCTTTATGTTTATCATCTAACGTTAACTTATAGACACGTTGGACGATTACATCGTCATCTTCTTTCGTTACATTTAACTTTATTTTTAATGTATCCCCTTTTTCCTCAAGGTCAGTAATGACTTCACCTTTTGACTGATAAACAACATAAGCCGTCTTATCTCCTTCATTAATTAGCTGAAGTGTACTTTCAGAGTCAAGTGCATCTTGAACATCGTCTGGTACAACTTCTAATTCGCTAATACTTAATGTTGAATTATTAGTGTTACAAGCTGTTAAAAGAATTGATGTGAATAAAATTAATACTATTTTTCTCAAATTTTTATCTTCCTTCCCTTAAATTAACGAAGATGCATTACCTTATTATTCCATTATACCTTATTTCACTAATGTACGAAGACACAAAGATAAGTACATTGGGGACATGAATTTGAGTACATAGAGTTATTAATCCACTCAAAACCGCACCAATTCAATCTCTATCTGTTTTGAGATACAAAATCGGGTACATTATATACAGTCATATAAATTTATCTGTAAACACAAAGGGGAAGGCAATATCTATACCCTCCCCTTTTTCGAACACAACTTATTTTTTTAATCTTCTTGATTATTTTTGTGATCCTTAATGAACTAACCTGTCCCTTTAGTATAGTAATATAGTAACTAAACTGTAAACGGATTGTTACGCAAATAGCATTGTTGGAGGAGTTTTCAATGTATATAATTAAGACTCCTTAAGGAGTGATGAAAGATGATAAACGTAACAGTAGATAAGTTAAAATTCAAGAAACAATTATCGGCGATTGAACAAATCACACTGAAAGATTTTCTGTATACCTGGGTAGGTAGCTCAAGCAAGGGATTGGATGATTTTTTTCACCTTGAGTACACAGTAGATGTATTTGCCAAAATGGAAAAAACGGCGAATGACACCGATTTGTTGATTTCTGATGATGATTATTTCAGATACATAACATTGACGGAAGATAATCAAATTGTGATAGGTGTTTTAGATATGAATTCAGAATTAAAACATAGAATAATTTCACTAGATAAGATTAAATAATTCTTCGTTCTTTAACCCATACAAAAAGAGGCAGCGTGGTACACTGTCTTTTTTTTGTTCTGCGACGTTACTGAATTATCCTGCCCCTTTAGTTCATTAAGCAAAAAGGCCACCAAATGGCAGCCCCGGTTCTCAACTAACGCACCCGATAGTTCAACAACATACTCTTTCGTAAAAGAAAAATGAATCCGGCGACTTTTTTGGGTTCGATTTCCCAAAAGGGTGCCCTAAAGCTTCTATCCCACTAGCTTTATTCAGCCCTAACTACGCTTTCGAAATTACTTTTGTGGGATCCGTCACAAAAAGGTTTATTATCGGAAAGTCCACATCTGCATAAGGAAAAGGCTTCTTTTGTTTCAATTTTATTCCCTTCACCATCGACTAGCTCTACATTCCCTGATACACGTAATGAACCATTATCATTAACTTTAATAGTAGCTATAATAAATCACCTCTTTTTTAAAACATTTTTGCCATGGGGGAATGACTTTAAACGATAAATAAGTTCTACTTACTCAATATTATTTGATTAGCATCCTGAAATTACCAAAAAAAGAAGTGTCATACCAATAAAAACACACCACATTTTATCGCCCTCCCCCTTATTTTTAGAGGATATTACTTTAAAAAGTTCCAAAAACCTTATTCTACTAACCTGATCCTTTAGCTGCATAAGAAAAAGCAATCCTTCTTAATGATTAATCGCGCCCGTTAGTTCAACGTTAAGGAATCGACTTTTTTTACTTCTTCTTAATGAACTAATGCCCCCCGTTAGTTTAAGTGTAATTCTTCACAATCCTGTTGTTGAAAAAAGCGACCTCCCTCTTGAAAGATTGCACGATATTTAATAATAATAATAATCATTAACCTTTTGTGCACAGGATTGCAAAATAACCTGTTTTTAGGACGGAACAGACAGCCGTAGCCCACTGCTATGGCTTTTTTTCTTTCAAGTTTTTTTGGCTGTACTTTCTGCCTCTCATCACCCATTACAAACAAAGTACGTGCATAATAAATTCCCGTTTGGCTTGCCCTTACTGCCACTCAAACGTAGTCTCCTTATCCTCATCGTAGTATTTTTTTATATACTCGATGGAGTCTTTCCT
Organism: Brevibacillus sp. JNUCC-41; assembly: GCF_014844095.1. NCBI lineage: Bacteria > Bacillati > Bacillota > Bacilli > Caryophanales > Bacillaceae > Peribacillus > Peribacillus sp. JNUCC41. The sequence goes on from NZ_CP062163.1 coordinate 988,012, forward strand.
TGGATGTTTAGCTACATAATCCGGCTCCTGAAAAATAAACATATACTGAATGATACTTTTGACCAGATTGGAAAGGAGAAATCAGCTTTGACAAAATATCGAATCATGTCCTTTGATGGAGGCGGCACTTTAGGTGCTTTAAGTTTACAACTTTTAAACAGACTGGCTCGGCAAAACCCAAAATTAATTAGTCGAACTAATGTTTTTTCGGGAAATTCAATCGGTTCATTCACTGCCCTTGCGTTAGCAAGTGGAAGATCGCCGAAGGAGACATTCCAGTTTTTTAAGGATAAAATCGTGCCGGCATTCAGCGTTTCCCGACCAGGCGGACCTGTTTTCAACCAACAATTGCCATATTCTGGTTTCATTAAAGCGGTACAAACGTTTTTTCCACCAAATCTTCTCCTCAAAGACTTAAAAAGACGAATTGTTGTCCCTGCATTTCATTTATTCTCACCGGAGCTGAATCGTTGGACTCCTGTGTTATTCCACAACTTTCCTGGCTCTCCCTATTTAAATGAGAAAGCGAGTGATGTAATACTACGGAGCAGCGGTGCTCCCGCGACGCAACGAGCCTATCAAAACTACGTGGATGGGTATACAGTAACAACTAACCCCAGTACAGCCAGTATCGCGTTTGCAGTGGGGAAAGCCAAACAGCCGTTGGATCAAATTGCGGTATTATCCATTGGAACAGGTGAAGAGCCGACTCAACTAAGAAGAGATACGAAGGGGTGGGGGATGGTAAGTGCAGATAACATACGCCCCGAAAATATGAAGAACCTTCCACCGAATTGGGGAGTTCTTTTGGACCGATCGCCCAATGAACCCTTACTGCCATTTCTTCAGATAGTCGCTAGTGGATCCGGTTACTATGAATCCATGGTCAGTTCTCAGCTTCTAGGAAATCGTTTTTTTCGGTTAAATCCACGGATCCCCAATTTATCCAAAACGGACCCTTCTGTGGTTCCCACTGTCATTTCAATTGCTAACAAAACAAATTTACAACCTGCCGTTCAATTTATAGAGAAAAACTGGAATTAATAAAATTATCCCATAAATCTGATTGAATTTTTGTTTTTATTGTAAGCATTTGGATTTTTTATAAAAAAGCAGCCAGAACCTGGCTGTTTTTATTTATTCAGTTCTTCTTCAACTATACTGCCCCGAAAGTTGCATAAAGAAAAAGCTGCCTTATAGACAACTCCGATTGATCTTCAATTAAAGCACCCGTTTGTTGAAGTACAATATTTCACAAACTTCACTTACTCCGTTAAGTATTAGTTTTGGAACTCTTCAATTCTATCCAACCACTCATTTAATAGAGTGCTAAAAAGTTGCGGTTGTTCAATTTGTAAATTGTGGCCTGCTATATCCAATACAGCAAACGTTCCTCGCGGATACTTGTTTACTATGTTCAGAGCATCTTTATATCCAACCGAAGAATCTTGTCTTCCTAACAGGAATACACTGGGTTTAATAAAATCAGACTGGTCAATCTTAAAAGAAAACCCATATTTATTCTTAACCTTATTTAGAAACCTTTCATCTCCAATTTTACAACCACTTAGAATTTCTTTGTTGTACCTTAACCATGTGTACTCATCAAGTACAATATTGTTGTTTTTAAAATCTTCCAATTCTTCCTTTGATAAATTTTCAATAAACTTTTCATCCGTTCTCATTATTTTATGTTTCTCAACTGTTCTATTTTCTGGAAGAGGAATAATAAGAGGGCATATAAATGCTGCACCGAGTATTTGTTCTTGATGCTTTTCAATAATGCCCCTAGCTATATAGCCACCGTAAGATTCCCCAGCAATTACGTACTCTTGGTTAGGAATTACAGCTTGGATAAAATCTAAAACAGCATTCAACATTTCATCAGAACTGCTTATTTCGTTATATTCTTTTGTTAATCCCATTCCAGGCAGGTCAATATAAATACGTCGCCACCCTTCCCTCTTTGTAAATATAGGTTCCATACAACCACTCATTAATCGATGGTCCGGAGAATAACCGTGTATCATTAAAATTGGTATACCTTCCCCTAAATCTTCATAATATATTTCAGCTTGGCGAACTTTGCAATATGCCATTTTAATCCTTCTTTCTATAAAAATCATTTTAACTAACAGTACCTATTCTCTTTTTGTTTCTTCAATTCCTTCTTCAACTATCCTGCCCCTTTAGTCCCATAAGAAAAAGCCTCCTTAAAGACAGCTTCGATCTTCGGTTATCGAACCCGAGTTCATTAGGAAAAGCGAACCTTATTAAAGAATCGCGCCCTACTGTGGAACAAGAACTGTTTGATATAAAGCTAATTTTAGGCAGTTTCAACTATATTCTTTTCCATTTTTAACTGGTATAATATGGATGATTTTGTTAGTGAAAGGGGAGAAAACGATGAATCAACTTGTATTTAAGCAATTTGAGATGACAAGAGAATATTTCATCAAGAATGTAGAGTCTGTTTCTAAGGAACAAACTGATGTGCAGCCAGATGGTTTTAATAACACAATTCATTGGCAGACAGGTCACGTTTTGACAATTACTGAACAAACTATGTTTAATTTCCCGCATGTAACAACTCACCTTCCCACGAATTATATAGAATTGTTTGGGAATGGCACAAAACCAGCTGATTGGACAGGGAATGTACCTGCCATGGATGAGCTGGTTGTACAGTTGAAAGATCAATTAACTCGTTTAAAGCAAATTCCTCCTGAACAGCTAGATCGAGATTTGGATACACCATTCCTAGGTTGTAAGACTGTTATAGAACTTGCAAGTTTAACATTAATGCATGAAGCGACTCATATGGGGCAAATTCAGGCAATGAAGCGTATGATTGAACATGTAAGTGTTAAAAACTGAAATTAACAAAGTGTTACATTAAGATGAAAAAATCAGTCTAACAAAACTGGTTTTTTCTTTTTTTCTTTTACTTCACTAACTATTCATTCTTGAACAACCTAAGACTACCCATTTACTGGGCTATCCTGCCCCTTTAGTTCCATAAGAAAAAGCCGCCGTAAAGACAGCTCCAATCATCAGCTAAAGCACCCGATCGTTCTATAGCTCTAAATATAATTTAATTAAAGTCCTCCATCTAAAACGTCACTTTCATGAAATACCCTTTTTTAATCGATTTCTTCTCTTCCATAAAAAATAAATGAATATTGAAAGGGCCAATAAACTCGTAATTACATAAATACTATATGTTGACATATATAATTCAACATTGTTCCAATTTTCCCCTAAGATTCTTCCTAATGTGATAAAAGTAAAACTCCATATTAATGCACCCGTATAGGCATAAACAACAAATTTTCTAAATGGGAAGCGATTGACAGATGCTATATACGCTGTAAGGTGCCGTACCCCAGGAATAAAATAACCAAATAATAATAGATAGGGTCCAAATTTCTTGAATAATTTCTTTGTTTTATTAATTTTTTGTTCGGTTATGTGAAGTTTTGGTCCCAACTTTTCTAATAAAGGCAACCCAAATTTATAACCAATGAAGTAGCTAAGCGAAATCCCCCCCGTTGCTCCTACAAAGGCACTTACTATTGAAATTAAGTAAGATAATTTACCCTGAAACACATTGTAACCAATATATGTAAGAAGAACCTCGTCGGGTATAGGAAGTCCTACAATACCTCCGATTAAAGCAAATATTATTCCGAAGTACCCGTAATGTTCTAGAAGGTAAGCAACATGATTTTCCACTTTCTCACTCCAACTTTTAGGTAATGTCTAACAATCATTTCTGATTATTCATTATCAGCAGTATTTAAATAATAAAAAAAGAAAATTCATTGGGATAATACTTTTAACATTATCCCCAATTTTTGATTTTCTTATTGCCCTAAACTCCCCCGTTAGTTTAAGTACATGCTTTCAAAATCTCACTAGATATGTCTCATATGACTTGTATCAGAACGCTTACCGTTGTAACAAGTTTTCCTGATGCTCCTCCTTAAATGGCCCTGATATGAAAATAAGCGCTTATCCTTTTCAGGATAGCGTCTTTTAATGGAATAGCTTGAATTTATCTTCATTCTTATAAATTTCACTTATTTTAGTTCAACTAAGCACTTTACGCTCATGCGGAAAGTAGTAGTGCATTGCCTTATCAGGTTCGCGGCCTGATTTGGTACTAATAGACGGTTATAATCATATTCTTATAAGAAAAACCATAAGAAGGAGTGCAAAGTCATTTGATAAAAGTTAAGGTTGGTTTACGGCCCATTGTAAGTAATATTAATTTACCAACTGTTTTAAAGACAACTATACTTCCAGGTGACTCAATTGAAAGATTATTTATTGCAACCCAGGTAGGAGAGATCTTTTACATAGGAAACGGAGTTATCAGGACTTTTTTAGATATTCGCCCGCGAATTTTAAAATTAGGTACTTCTGAACAAGGTGTTTCAGGTAGGGGATATGATGAACGTGGATTAGTCGGGCTAGCGTTTCATCCAGAATTTTATTATAACGGTCTGTTTTATCTTCATTATTCAGTAGCTGGAACACAAGGTCCAGGGGCCCTTACTGAACATTTTAGGCCTGACCCGTGTGATCCCAAAACTTTAAACCTAAAGTGGATAAATAGAGAAACTCAATATGATCATATTAATACAGTTGAAGAATGGATTTTACAATCGAATGGTCAACCTCAAAAACGACGGACATTACTTAACATAAGAAGACCATTTTTTAATCATAATGGTGTCAATAGCTTAAACTTTTCACCTGAAACCGGAAAACTTATTTTAACAACCGGTGATGGTGGAGCAGGCTATGATCCATTTAATTTAAGTCAAGATGATATGGAGATAGCTGGTAAAATAATTGAAATCGATGTAGATAAGAGCATATCCTTCAATAATCCACCCATTGTTACACGTTTTAATGAACTTCCTCTGCCTATTCAGGAAACTCTTACGGTCACTGCAAAAGGGGTGCGCAATATAACAGGCATTTCATTTCAAAGGTTTTATAATCAGTATATCAAATATGTGGGGGGTGTCGGACAGGATTTGGTTGAGTCGATTTTTTCATTCGTTCATTATAAACCAATACCGGTTACTGAGATTGTTCAAGCTTCTTTCATGAATTCTGAAGCTGACAAAGAGGGATTCATTAACTTTGGCTGGCGAGGTTGGGAAGGTGCTTTTCCTACTTCGATTATAAGAGGATGCAATGAAAATAATAATTTGGATGAGAAAACAATTGCTTATTACAATGAAGCAGTAACACTTTCAGCGAGTCGTCTTCAGCCTTTAACCAGTTATTTTCATAAAGATACCAGACCTGATAAGTTTGGAGGAACTGCACTTACAGGAGTGCAAGCCTATATGGGGAATGCAATCCCTGGTTTAACGGGAAGCGTTGTGTTTACCGATCTTGCCCGGAAGGATTCTCACCCCCGGGTTAGAGGGGCTTTAGCTTATACCACCGTAAGACCCAATGGTGAACAAAATGATTTTAGTGTGATACAAACCGATTATGATTTTGGGTCTCAATCAGCCTATTATGTTAGTTTGGGAACGAATATGAATCAAACCAGTTTATATTTGGCGGCTTATGGCTCTATGAAAGTGACTGATTTTAACAAAGGCACTGTTTTTGAAATAGTTCCATGAATCAAAACAATAACTTTCCACTTAATCGTAATAAATCGCATACATGGATTGATGAATCGTAATTAGAACCATGTGATGGACAAATTATTAAATTAGGCTGTTTTCGCATACTTTGTTGCCATTTACCAAGTATCTGGTGTGGTTGATTTCCCCTCCAGATGCTCGCTTTCCGCGGGGCGGGCGGTGAGCCTCCTCGGTGTAAACGCCTGTGGGGTCTCACCTGTCCCGCTGCTCCCGCAGGAGTCTCGCACTTCCACTCCAATCCACCTTAAATCGTTTCGTTTTAAAAACAACAATCTTAACGAAAAGAGAACAAGCAGAGTGGTTGAGACCGATCTACAATTGGAGCAAACCAAACGAGTTGGTGGGGTATTACTGCGAGAAACACTGTGCCGGTGTATACTCGTTTGAAATGGGGCGAAAAGCAGCCTTTGAAGCGTATGAAGCAAATAGAAAAAGAGGGGGCCACTAGGCTCCCTCTTTGTATTGCATATGTATTACTTAGTACGAAGTTTTGCGTATTCTTGCACTACATTACTAAAGTCATCAGGGTGCATTCTACCTCTGAGAGGTGGAGGAGACAAAATAGCTATAGTAGTCTGCGAATCTATCTCCGCATATGAAAAATTATCAAGCTTAGCATACAACCAACGGGTAATAGGTACCCTGTTAGGGAACCTTGAGGAAGGAGGAGAGCTAGTTATCTTAATTGCAACAACTAAAGCCCTGCCATTATTCACGTCCAAAATAAGGGCAGGCCGTCTCTTTCCGCCTGCCTTCTCTTTATATGGGAAGTATATATCGTAAATTTCACCTGGCTTCATATTAATTAATCCTCAATCCACTTTCTATGGAGTGGGTTATTTGAATCATAATTAAGTACTACACCATTTTCACCGACAATTAAGTCAGGTTCACGGTCATAAAATTGGCTAAAGTCGATAGAGGAAGCAATTTTCGCATTTTGGGTTTCTGTAGCAAGAGCGTGACGGGTCACACTAACATCAACGAGCCTGCGTGATCTTTTGCTGCGTCTATTCTTAACAGAACTGGTCCGCATCATTTTTTTCCTCCTCCTTTTATTCATATACTCACCACCTAAAAATGTTACAGGTAGTATATGCAAAGAGTGAGTATAATATTTAGGGTTGTCCTATATTGTAACGTGATATAAAGTAAATGTCAAATATATGCAATACCAGCCTGAATAACCAAAATATTTTCTATATAATGGAATTTCATTCACATCAAATGTATTATATAAGTACTACACCTTTTCTTAAAAGGGGGATATTTAAAATGAAAGTAGTGTTTCCTTTTGTAATAGCCATGAGCGTACTTACAGGATGTTCTGCAATAGCGAATGATGGATCCCAGGAATTGAAATGGTTTAAAACAAAAGAAGAAACGATTGATCATGGCATTAAAGAAGAAAAGATGAAAAAAGAAGACATCATAGGAGAAGTTAGTGAAAACGGAGAAACATTTGTTATTTATAAGAAACAAGTAGAGGAAGGCTTGGGAGTAGGAGTATCAAGCATAAGTGAGAAAGAAGGAAAATTTGCTTGGTATGACCCTGATCAAGATGTTCTTGTTAAGAACAATAAAGTCAAAAAGTATCCCTCCCAAATCAGTTGGGGAACAACAACACAATCAGGAAAGGAATTTACAATTTACACTGGACTAAGTGAAGATCAAAGCCATTTCGTTAAAACATTAACTAGTGAAGTAAGTCCTACAATTGACAAGGAAACTGGGATTTATTTCTATATAGAACCTAATAAATAAGTCATACTTTATCGAATTTTCGAAAAATGGCATATTTTAGATAATTCTGGTAAAGGAGGAATTTTATGATAAAGTATCTTAAGTCTTTTCTTACTATCTGACTTTAAGTATTGCTTTTCTATTAGTATCCGCAGATCCTTCATTCGCTGCAAAATCGGAGGGTGCTACTAAAACTGTCAAGATTGAAAAGAAAAATGCAATCTATGATAAGTCATTAGGAAAGTATGTTACACCTCTTAAAAAAGTAAATGGGAAATTAGTTCCTGCTTCAAAACAAGAGTATTTAAGTGAGATTCAAAGTACGTCAGGACCATCAGTAGATATACTCCAAGGGTCAACTTTAGCTTCAACAGATGACATGGAGACTTTGGATTATCGGGAATACTGGAAGTACACCCCTACCAGTACAACAAGTATAGTGACTGGTAAAACTAAAAAGGTAACAGGGGACATCGGTTGTACTTCAAGTTCTTGTACTCTTTCCAAAGCAGTTAGTGTGTCAGTATCCGCTTCATACAGTGTTTCTGCAACAGCAGAAAAATCTGCTATCAAGGCAAACGCTGGCTTTACTTGGGTTAGTAGTGCTAATGACTCTAGTACTTATTCTTTCACGCTTAAAAAAGGTGAAAAAGGATATATTGGATTCAAGCCATACTATAAGAAAACAACTGGTAAATTGAAGAAATACTCAAACTGGGACGGTTACTTGTATAGTAAATCAGCCAACGCTCATTCTCCAAAGAAAACTGCCACAGGAGAAGCTGATGGATTGTACTACTTCGTATTCTATTAATTAATCTAAAAAATGAGGGTGTCCATAAAGGGCACTCTATTTCTATATAGGATCCAAATAGAAAAAGGGAACCATCAGGCTCCCTTTTTGTGGTATTAACTTAATGTTTTACAACTTTAGTAGTTGCCTTAGAACTAGTATTTCCTGCCTTATCCTTTGCAGTTATTGAAAGTGTAGTTCCTTTTTTCTGTGCCTTAATCTTGACTGAGTAGCTTCCCTTAGAACTTGCTTTAGTTGAACCGAGGGATTTACTTCCTACCTTTACAGTTACAGTTGAATTAGCTTCAGCTTTACCAGTAACAACTTTGTCATTGTCATCTACTTTATTTACTGTTGGCTTGCTTGGTGCAATAACATCTACAACAGTTACCGTTGTACCTGAACTCACATTCCCTGCACTATCTTTAGCTGTACTTGTTAATTTAGTACCGGCTTTTTGAACTGTAATTTTAACAGAGAATGTTCCTTTAGATGTTGCCTTTGCAGAGCCTAATACTTTACTTCCATTTTTGACAGTAACTGTAGAGTTAGCTTCTGCTTTGCCAGTAACGACTTTGTCATTGTTGTCCACCTTATTCACAGTTGGCTTACTTGGTGCAATAACGTCTACAACAGTTACCGATGCACTTGAACTCACATTCCCTGCACTATCTTTAGCTGTGATCGTCAATTTAGTTCCTGCTTTTTGAACAGCTATTTTAATAGAGAATGTTCCTTTAGATGTTGCTTTTGCAGAACCTAATACTTTACTTCCACTTTTAACGGTAACCGTTGAATTAGCTTCAGCTTTACCAGTAACAACTTTGTCATTATTGTCAACCTTATAAACAGTTGGCTTAGATGGTTTAACATCATCTACAAATCCAGTTGCGATAGCATACATGTCATCACTTGTATTATTATCAATATCGTATTCATTATCTCGGTCGTAAACACCTACAAAGTATGTGCCTTTTTTAACATCATACCCTCTATATTCAACGCCATCTTCATATTCGCTACCTAGATATTTTAAGTTACTATTTTCAACATAGTCTTTTTGTACTGCTGCAAATCCTAGATCAATAGCATATGAGGATGCTGTTCCTGCTACAAGCAAAAATCCATCACTAGGAACGACCACTTTAGAAAAATCTACATCATACAAAGGAAGCAATCTTCCAATTGTTGGTTTTTCGTATGACGAGTTATCTGCTGAAGCAAAGTCGTTATTGTACTCAACTTCAAAAATATAGTCATCATCACTCATTTTACTATAACCCTTGCCTGACTTTGATTGTGAACCTTTTACTTCTTTTTCAAGTTGATTAAACGTTTTAAAATCTACTAAACCTTTTGGAAGTGGTTTTTCCACTTGTCGTTCAATAGCTTTCCTGGCCAAACCGTTCTCGTTTCCTTCAGCCTTCACAGCACCCACAGACAATGATGAAGCAAATAAACCTACAGCAACTAATGATAAAATACCTTTATTACGCACGTTTCCTCCCCCTAAATTCGTTATTAAGAACTATGCAGTACTTTTCCATACTAATACATAAGTACCATAATTACCATAAGTTTCTTTATCTTAATTTTGACAAGAATCGCCATATAAGTGGCCTTAAATTCTAATCTTTTTTATTCTTTTAAAAAGGATTAAAGCAATTTCAACCCATAACCAGCTATAAATGAAGGCAAATAAAAAGCCAAATATAAGAAATGAAAAGGAAACAGAGACGGCCGGACCTAAAACTGGAAAGTGAAAAATAACTATTAAACTCATAATTCCTAACATTAAAAGAATGGCACCAGTAGCAATAATACTTAACCTCATCTTAAAAAGGTGAAAAGATGCCCCTATTCCAAGTCCTAACAATCCTGTTGTAAAAGGAAATGCAATTATTTCCGTTGGCTGTAGGATGAATAACAGCATAATTGTCAGAAAGTAGGACATTGCTCCAAATGGAATGGAAAACATGGAACATAACAGGATAGGTGCAGTGGACAGCGGACTTATACAATATCCTATCCCTGGTACAGCTCCGGCAGCCTGCAGAATGGCAGCCATACAAGAAAAAATGGACACTAAAATGAGCTTCATCGTTTTTTTATGTTTATTGAATATTATTTGAGATAAACGAACCTCATCAGAAATAGGTTTAAAAAAGTACATCTTTCCACCTCATTCTAAATGGTTTATACGTTACCTTACATTATATTATATTTACCATTTATTGGAGGGGGAACAGTTATTATTAATCCAAGCATCAATATCCTCTGTAATGAAATATAAGCTTGTTAAAAAACCTCGCTAAAACTTAATCGATCATACAAAGTAGAAAAGTCCATTCGCAAAAAAAAAACAAGGCCATATTGGCCCTGCATTTTATTCGACAATTACTTTCCCAACCATTCCTTCCTGGAAATGGTACCGACATATCAGTTCATATGTACCGGGCTGTTTCGGATTCACGGTAATGTTTTTTTCTTCACCTGGCTGGACCTCAACGTCAATGCCGAGCTTTTCAACTGTGAAGGTGTGCTCTTTACTGCCTTTGTTTTTCAATATCACCGTTGTGGCTGTTCCATTCGGAATGGTGATGGCTTTCGGATTAAAGAAATCATCCTTCAACTCGACCTCAATCGATTTCCTCTTCTCCATAGGCTGATTTACAACACCGGACTCGGCAAATACACCGACTGAGCCTAGTGTTGCCACAACTACAAACATCGCAAGTACACCGGCCAATCCTGTTACCCACTTTTTCACAAACATTCGCAATCCCTCCTTTCCTCTATTTTTTTCTAATTCATGAAATATTATTACGATAAATTTCGCGTGCTTTCAAATAGTAACTTTTTATCTGAAACGGTGAAAAGAAAAAAGAGCTGCCAAAGCAACTCCCTTATTGAAGTAAAGCACTTGTTATTTGAATAAATAGTTACCTTTTATTTCTCGTTAATCCCCATTGCCTTCAATATCTCGTGCTATCCCTAAAGCCATTTCATTAAATTCCTCCAGCTACATCTTCCTCAAAAGCCACTTATGCAAGTCCTTGTATTTTCTCCTTCATTCTTTCAATGAACGGAGAGAAGTTTCATGGGGATACTTCTGTTGGATATAGCGTATAAGTGCAGTGACAACCTGTGGACCGGATTCCACGAGTCTACCTTGTTCAAATGCAGTGAAGTTATCACCGCCTGAAGCTAAATAATTACTAACCGCTACTTCATATTCGTTGTTTGGCTGAATCTCTTGACCCTTCATGTCTTTCAGCGCAACAATGCGGTTGCCAATTGGAGCGTTGGGGTCCCAATTATACGTTAAACCAACCGTTTGTAACCTATTTTCATAATCTTTCGCCCACTGCTGTTCTAAAGCAAGCTTTATTTGGTCTCCTGTTAAGATTAACTTCCTGACACTATGACCCATAGGCAAGTCTGTATAAAGGTCTTCTACAGTGATTTCCCCTTTTTTAAAATTTTTCCGCATTTCTCCTTGATGGACAAAAGCTATATCAACCCCCATGGCTTCCCGCTCAGATTCTGCAATCATTTTCGCTAATGGGGATTCACCGTTTGCATCTTGATTTCGTGAGATTTCTTCAGGCATCTCTCCTATTATCTGATTAAGATGGCTCCCCAATCTTTTTCTATATTTATTTAGAAGAGCAACCGTTTCTTCATCTGGTTTTATATGTTGATGTGAAGTGACAATAATCTTTGCTTGTTTCTTAACAATAATTTTAGTATGTGGGTCAATTTCAAGATTTACTTGAGAAAAGGCTTTCCCATTGGAATAAGCTTGAACGATCAGTTTACCGGCTACAACGGTATTGGCATATTCATGGCTGTGACCGGCAAAAATGACATCGACCTCATCATCGATTTTTGGAGCCATCTCCACTAAAGCTCCACTGGAATTTGCTCCTGACTGATCTGATTTGGCTGAATCATGTGCAAGTACAACAATTACTTTGATCCCTTTTTCCTTTAAAAGCTTAACGGTTCGGTTAATAGCTGAAACTTCATCCGTAATTTCTACTTCTTTTCGATTTTCAGGTGCCACATACAGGTTAGTCTCTTTTGTGACGACACCGATGAATCCAATATTAATTCCGTCAATTTGTTTAATAACATACGGTGGTAACAAGGGAGTACCCGACTTTGTATCGATGATATTTGCAGAGCTGTAAGAAGTTGTGGCACCTTGAAAATAACCTGTTTTTTTATTGAATCCTCCATGAATAAGACGTTTCATTTCATTTACGCCTTGGTCGAATTCATGATTTCCAGGTGTCCCGGCATCAAAGTGCAGGAGGTTTAAAAATTCAATCGTGGGTTCGTCTTTAAATTGAGAAGAGATTGGAGGACTTCCTCCTACCATATCACCAGAATGAACAAGCAGTGTATTTGGGTTTTCTTGTATAAATGTTTTTAAATAGGCAGCCAGGTATTCAGCCCCCCCTGCCATGGTTCCTGAAACCATTTGATATTTGTTTAGTTGGCCGTGAAAATCATTAACGCCTAACAATTGTACTTGAATGTGTTGGCGGTTGGATGTGGAATGTTTGGATGAGTGTGATGTGATTTTATAAGTTACGAAAATGATGATGAATACCAAGATGAACAAAGAAGTTATGGCCTGAAATTTTGACAACTTCCGATCCCTCCCTCTGGATGTAAATTAAGAATAACTCTGGAATTTTATATCCGTATAAAGGGACCGTGATTTTTTGTTATATTTTATATAATGATTGTTAAATTAACCCGGCACATGCATATCTTTTTAAAAATATTCATACGGCTTGACATGAATTAAGATTTTGACTGGATTATTTAAAAGGCTCCAATTTTTCCTCCATGGTATTGAAATCCGCTCCGGTAGTAACAGAAGTTCAAAAAAAGAGTGTAAATCCTTATTGGATCTACACTCACGTTAGTGCAGTAACATTCAACGCCACTTTTTTATGTTCGCCTTCATTAAAGAGGAAATTTTTTGCTCATCTGTACTTCGAATCTTTTCCAGTTGATTGATAACGAGCTCTTGCCGATGTGATGAATGGTTTTGACTTAACTTCGCTTTCCCCTCTATCTTGTTGATTCTTATTTTGAATCCTTGAATCCCTTTGTTCATTCCAGCGAGAAAGTCAGCATCTAACTCTTGCAAATTGTATGAACTATCAGGGGCTTCATACTTCAATACCATGTCTTCCAGGGTATCCGTTAACTCCTGTTCATCCTCAATAAGTTCGACTTCGCCGTATACATGAACAGTCACGTAATTCCATGTTGGTACCGCTTGGTTCGTCTCATACCAAGAAGAGGAGATATAACAGTGGGGACCATGAAAGACTGCCAAGACTGTTTGGTTTTCAATATCTTTCCATTGAGGGTTCGGACGAGCAAAATGACCATACAAATAGGTTTTCTCCTTATTCAACAGCAGTGGTAAATGTGTAGCAAAAGGCATGCCTTCATGCATTGAACACAATGTTGCAAAACCATTCTCCTGAATTACATCGTAGGCTGCTGCTAATTCTTTTATTTCAAATTGCTTAGGGGTATACATAAAAAATCTCCTTTCATCCGTCAATATTATTCCATTCACAATATAGCGGCTTTTACTAAGGTCCATCCTCATTTCTACTTGAGAACCTCATCTGTAAAATATGGTAATATACAAACTGACATATAAAAAGGTACAATTCTAAATAAATATACATGTCAAAGGAGATCGTAAATGATAAATGCCATTTTTGCTTTTAAGGAGGATTCTCCCAGATACAAACAAATTTACGAGCAGTTTAAGTTATATATTGAACGGGGGGACATACTTGCCGATGAACAATTGCCCTCCATCCGTCAACTTGCAGATTCCCTTCAAGTAAGTCGGAATACGACATTAATGGCTTATGATCAACTTGTAGCTGAAGGCTATATTCGTGGAGAAGGGAGAAAAGGTTATTTTGTAAATGAATTAGAGCCACTTTTACCCCAAAAAGAGTTAATTCCTCATAATAAAACGCTAAGAGAGCCAGTGACACCTACCCTCATTGATTTCCGGGCAGGTGCCGTAGATCAAGCACATTTTCCTCTGAAAACTTGGAGGAGGATTGCCAATCAAGTATTGACGTTACAGGAGAGTTTTCTATATGGGGAACCCTTTGGTGAGGTGTGCCTACGTGAACAAATTGCCACCTACTTACTCCAATCCCGTGGAGTGAAAACAGAGGCAAATGCCATTATTATCGGCAGCAGTACCCAACAAATGCTTATCAATCTTGGACATATACTGAAGGATGACTTTCCAAGCATTACAGTAGAAGACCCTGGATATGATGGCGCTAGGGAAGCTTTTCAATTCCATTGTTTTACGATTGAAACTTTGCCAGTTTATGAGGCAGGTGCTGATTTTTCACAATTGGAACAAAACAAATCACGATTAATCTATGTAACACCTTCCCATCACAGTCCATATGGGGTAAGCATGTCCATTCAACAACGGCAAACGCTTATTCATTGGGCTAACAAGGTGCAAGGGTATATGATCGAAGACGATTATGATAGTGAATTTCGTTATACACAACAACCATTTCCAGCTCTCGCTTCCATTGATTCTGCAAGAGTCATTTATTTAGGGAATTTCTCAAAGTCCTTTCTTCCGGGAATTCGTTTAAGTTATATGGTGTTGCCAGAGCCGCTTTTAAACCGTTATAAAAATCAATTTCTTCATTTCGAGAGTACCACTTCACTTCTAAGCCAGCTCGCAATGGCTAAATTTATGGAAGAGGGAGAATGGAATCGCCATATTAAACGTATGCGTCTTATTTATAAACGAAAAATGCAGCACTTGGTATCCATATTAAAAAAGCAATTCGAACGACATATATCCATTATCGGTGAGCAGTCAGGTTTGTATGTATTAATCAAAGTACACCTCGAACGTTCAGAAGAATGGCTAATAGAGCGCGCTTCCTTTCATGGTGTTAAAGTGTATCCCACCTCACTCTACTTCATTAAAAATAATACCGGTAAACCGATTATCAAACTTGGTTTCAGTAATCTTTCTTGTGAGGAAATCGAGCTTGGCGTGGAGCTCCTAAAAAAGGCCTGGTTATAAAAAAACCCCGTAATTATAGCCAATGAACTAATAATTGCGGGGCAAACATGGAATTTTAAAACACAGGAATAAAAGTGGGCTTATACCTTTATTTCACTTTTACATAATAGTTCACCCATCCAAACAAGTTATAAAATTGCTTTGGTCATTATAAGATCCATTTGTTCTTCATCACCCATATAAAAAGAGTGGGCTCCGGTTTGAACAAAGCCAATTTTCTTATAAAAAGCAATAGCATTTTCGTTTTTTTCCCATACGCCGAGCCAGATTTTCTTTTTATTACGTTCCATCGCAATTTCCATAGCTTTATTTAGCAGATATTTACCAAGCCCATGTTTTTGATATTTTTCCTTTATATAAATCCTCTCGATTTCAAGTGATTCATCACCCATTTGTTCAGTCTGAGCATCATTGGTATTGACCTTTAAATATCCAGCGACTTGATTATTAAAATAAACAAAAAAGAATTGCGAAGAACTATTCGATAATTCTTTTTCTAATTGTTTTAAGTCAAATGCCCTTTCCAAATAGGCATTCATATTTTCCGCTGAATTCTGATGCTTAAATGTCTCATTGAATGTTTCATAACTAATTTCTTGAAGTTCGCGTGAATCTTCAAGGGTACACTTTTTTATATTTTTAGCCATTTAAATAAGTCGCTCCTTCATATAATCAATAATTTCTCTTGTTTCCCTTTTTAACAAACTCCCATTCTTTATCTCTATTTTTTTAATCTAATGCCTTTGCTATCATTCCAATTTCACGAAGAATTTCTTTCATAATTAACTCCTCAGCTTGAAATTTTGTTGTAAACGCAATAAAAATAACATATATTAAATGTAACCTCACTTTGTTGCATTTGCAATAAAAAAATCATGTTAAAGGGGTCGAGTACAGTGAAATATGTATTTTATGTATTAGGAATTTTACTATTAACTCTTGGTATTTCTTTCACTATACAATCAGACCTTGGAACTTCACCTTTTGATGCACTTTTGGTAGGACTGTCCATAAATATGGGGCTTACTGTCGGAAGTTGGGAAATACTAATAGCTTTAATATTAATATGTTGTAATTCACTTTTAAAAAGGCAAAGACTAGAAGTTTTGGGGTTGTTAACAGCATTTATAACGGGTATTGGTATTGATATGTGGCTTTTTTTATTGCACAATTTGATAACACCTGAATTATGGTACAGCAAAGTTGTTTGTTTTGGAATCGGCTTGGTTGTTATAGGATTAGGAACTGCAACATATTTACACACAAATTTTGCACCGATTCCAGTTGACCGATTAACATTAATCATACAAGAATTAACTAGAACAAATATATTTTTTTCGAGAACAATCATTTACCTCGTATTCTTGCTAATGGCAATGGTCCTAAATGGACCCATTGGCGTTGGAACTTTATTAACCGTCTGTTTAGGGGGGCTAATACTTAATTACTTTATGCCATTTACTAAAAAGGTATTAGACCGCATATTAACACACTCCAGTCCATCACCAAATTATGAGAAAGATAAAAATCATTCAATATAGAATGCTCTCTATTTAACTTATTCAACAAACCTGCCGCTATAGTTGCATAAGAAAATGAGCTGCCTTTAAAGCAGCTCCAATCTTCACGCCCTGCTAGTTCATTAAGAAAAGAGAACCTTCAAGAATCGCGCCCTTAATGGAACATCGAAAATAGAAACACAGATGTTAGCTTATTTTTCTTGAACTAACGCTCCCGTACAATTCTCCACAAACCTTGCTGCTAATTTAAATCATTACAGGAATGCTGTACTGTTAGTACGAATTTAAGCACGATTAAAAGTTCCCTTTATAAACTCTATAATTACCAGACAGGTTTTAACCTTGATGATAGTTTATCTTCATTTTCTTCATAAACTAATTTTGTTAAATCTTCTTTGAGCATCTGCAGGCGTTCAACACCTATGTTTTCAATCCAACGTTGCTCAATCTCACTTAATATCTTCTCTTTTGCTTTCACAACTAACCAACCTCGTTCGGTCAAAACAATAATTTTCCCTCTCTTATCAGTGGGATGAGCTTTGCGCATTACATAGCCACTTTTCTCAAGATAATCCACCATTTTACTCACAGCTTGCTTTGTAATTCCTAAGTATTCGGCTAGTTCTATACCTGTTGCTCCATTGGGAGTGATGCATTTAAACATAAAACCATGTGCAGGCCTAATATCTCCAAATCCCAATTCACTCAATCTGTCATGTAATTCATTAATTGATGTACTAAAGGATAATGATAAAAGTGATGTAAGATCCAATTCACTTAATACTTCATGATTCATACATAAAACCTCCTTAAATAAAGTCAAGTAGGTTGACTTTATTTGAAACCCATTGTACTATACGTAATGTAGTCAATCAAGTTGACTATAATTCAATTATAAAAAAATTGGATTCACCGAAACAAAATTAATACATTATGGAGGGTTCTCATGGCTAACATCATTAAAATTAGAGGAAGTGTATTTGCACCGTATGCTTGGTTGGAACCCATTAAAGATCCTGCAACAGAAAAGATATTCGAATACACTGGTGATGCACGTGAATTTACACCATGCGCTGTAAACACAATGCGGTCAAGATTAGAGCAAGAAGTGATTATTGATTTTTATAAAAAAGAAATTTTCACATATACAAATGCTTGTATCGTAACTGTAAAAGTTACAAATCCTGATGGTTCTATTGATTATAAAAAAGGAAAATCAAGTACAGAAAATATTGTATGTACTAATGTTGTGTGGGCCACTGATGAAGTTTCTTTTAAAATGAGTGCTAGTGCCAGCAATCCTTTGAATAGAGCAGCACCTGCAGCTGACTATGTATTAACTATAATCGTAAACAAAAGTGGGGTTGCATATATTGAAGGTTCCCATGACGGGTTCCCCTGCTATGAATTTTATAAACAAACAGATTTCGGTCCATTTGAATTAATATATACACATGATTTCAGAAAAACTGGTGACACTCCGGCAACACTAGCTGGGGAAATGGAATACAGTTTTAAAACGACAATCTAGATATAAATATTAAGTAGACGATTACAAGCAGCAAATATTAAATGAAAAGCAATTGATCATACGAAAGAAATTGTGATCTGTTTTGCTCAATGGGTCAATATTATTATTACCCAAAATAAAATTAAGAATTACAGAGGTGCGTCTCATGACTAATATCGTTAAAGTTAGAGCAAGTGTATTTATTCCAATGTCTTGGACTGAACCTAAGAAAGATATTCAAACGGGAAACATAATCCAATTCGAAGGTGATGCACGTGAATTTACACCTTATGCAGTAAACGCTATGCGTTCTAGAGTGGAACAAGAAGTAGTTGTAGATTTTTACAAAAAAGAAATTTTCACATATGCGAATACGGGCATAACAACAGAAAGAATCACAACTCCTGATGGATCCGTTAATAAAAGAACAGGAAAAGCTAATACGGAAGGCATTTTGTGCACTGATGTTGTATGGGGGTCAGATGACGTCAAATTTCAAATGAGTGCAAGTGCTAGCAACCCATTAAATGTATATGCACCTCCCGTTGATTATCTATTAACGGTACATATCAAACAAGAGGGTACTGTCGATATGCAAGGTGCACATGACGGATTCCCTTGTTATGAATTTTATAAGCAGGTAAACTTTGGTCCGTTTGAGAAGGTTCATGCACATGACTTCAGAGAAACTGGTGATACAGCTGAAGCTCTAGGTGGAGACATGGAATATAGTTTTAAAAAGATATTGTAAAGACAATAGGATTCCCTTTTTAGTGAATAAATATATAACATCATAAGAGTGAGTAACAGGAGGAAAAGAGAATGACAACAGTTTTATTTGTAAAGGCAAACAATCGCCCCGCAAACCAAGCGGTGAGTGTGAAATTATATGAGGCTTTTTT
This sequence comes from Brevibacillus sp. JNUCC-41, assembly GCF_014844095.1. Taxonomy (NCBI): domain Bacteria; kingdom Bacillati; phylum Bacillota; class Bacilli; order Caryophanales; family Bacillaceae; genus Peribacillus; species Peribacillus sp. JNUCC41. The sequence continues at coordinate 1,007,281 of NZ_CP062163.1, forward strand.
AGCAAGCTATAAAGAAACACATCCAAATGATAAAGTAATAGAGCTTGATTTATACAATGAAGAATTGCCATATGTAGGAGTAGATATGATTAATGGTACTTTTAAAACTAGTAGAGGACTTGATTTAACAGCCGAAGAAGCTAAAGCAGTGACTGTTGCTGATAAATATTTAGAACAATTCCTTGCAGCTGATAAAGTTGTTTTTGGTTTCCCATTATGGAACTTAACAATTCCGGCTGTACTACACACATATATTGATTATTTAAACCGCGCGGGCAAAACATTTAAATATACTCCAGAAGGTCCAGTAGGTCTGATTGGAGATAAGAAAATTGCATTATTAAACGCAAGTGGCGGTGTATATTCTGAAGGACCAAAAGCCGAAGTAGAAATGGCTGTTAAATATGTAGCAAGTATGATGAGCTTCTTCGGTGTAAAAAATATAGAGAAAGTTGTGATTGAAGGTCACAATCAATTTCCAGCTAAAGCAGAAGAGATTATTGCTTCAGGGCTTGAAAAAGCTGTTAAAGTAGCAAGTACGTTCTAATTAATAAACACTTGTCACTCCATATAGCAGTACCGCCACTTTTATAGCGGTGGTACTGTTTTTTTATTCGCTCATCTTGCTACTTTTGAGGGAGTTAGAACCCAATTGATGTAATATTCCATTTTAATCTTATAAAAAGATAGAAAGAAGGATTACATTACAATGGAAAGTTGATAGACAAAATATAAAAAAGCTGATATTAACTGGTATTGTTCAATTAAAAATCCTCAACTGTTAGTGATCAACGATTGTAATCATTCTTGTCACTTGTAGTAAAGTATCGGCGGTGATGCCGGTGCCCTACGACTTTTTGGCGAGTATTGGATCGAGAAACTTAATTCATTGGGCTCCCTCGTCTGCCGAGGGGCCGTAGATGCCCGGCACCGGAATATCGAGAAGTCGCAAATAAACCCCCAGCTGCGCCCGGTGATGAACCATGTGGCTTAATCCGAAGGTGCGGAGCGCAATCGCCCGCGGCTCTTGAAGGATGATATGGTCGCCGTGGCGCAGCGTCCATTCCTCACCGAGCGTTTTCTCTTCGCATTCGGCGAGCAGCTTTTCCAACTTGCCGACGTTTGCGTCGAACTCCTCCAGAACGTCAGCGCGTTTTTCTAAAGGCTCACGCCTCAGCGGCACGGCCGAAAGATCGAACTCCGGGTACTGAATAAGCGCGACTCGCCAGTTTAGCAGGTTGATCAGGTGCGTGGCCAGCCCGCCGAGCGTCATCGATTTCTCGTGCGACTTCCAAGACATATGCTCCTCGGGCAACCGTTCCAGAATGCGGCGCGTTGTGGCCAGTTCATGCGTTACGTCGCCGACGATCAGTTTTTTGACCATAAATTCCTCTCCTCCCTTATGGGGTATTCTAAAAGCAATTAACTAATTCTAACTGGCAATGTTAAATATCATAGAAGAGTCAGATCATTTCAGATCAACAATTGTTTGATTAAAGCTATCCATTAGCTGAATGAAAGAGCTGTGTAAACAGATCTCGTTCTCAACAAGCGTCACCTTTTTGACGAAAAAATGGATTACTCTTCTCTTACCTATTTCTGATGAAGCACATTATCGGAATACCAATAAAAAACATAATCAGTCATAACTGAATAAGCACCCAATTGATGCAACATAGCTGAAATATTCCCTCTATGATAGGTTCCATGATTCACAACATGTAAGATCATTTCAGATAGACTTGTTTCTCTTAAACTTGCCCATGGATTATCCAGCATAATTCTCTTTTCTATATCCTCCTGACTTTTCAAAAAGTATTTAAACAGAGTTGATAAAGTGTTGAATTCCATTTCTAAGTCTTCAATGGGCAGTTTCTCTATCTTTTCTTGAAGTTGTAATGATGATTGCATTGCCTCGCTCATATTCTGACCTTCAAGGATATTAAGCCATCCATAGTCCACTAAATAGATATGTGACAAAACCTTTGAAACAGAAGAAAAGACACTTTTCATTTCCTTTTGATATTTCTCAGGAGAAAGTGTCTTAAGATGATCAATAATCCGTTGATTTGCCCATACATGATAGTTATATAGATTTTCTACATGATTAACCACACAATCGCCTCCTTATCATCACATTTTTTAATATTCTTTATCAGAATGAACTATTCCTTTAACTTTACTTGTAGAACTGCGCATTGCTTTCCGGCGGTCGTGCAGTACCATCAGGATAATTATTCCCATCATCACTCCCAAGACGCTACCTAACTCGGTGGTTAGTACATATGCAAGCGGGTACTCTAAAGCAGGTTGCGCATCGGGGCGAGTGGCGGACAAGCGGTTAAAGAGGTTATAAGAGAACAGCATTCCCGACGAGATCCATGCTGCTGCCATAGGAGGGAGGAACCTCTTTGACCCGCGGCGGGTGGTCAGTACCAACAAACCCCACGCCCCCGCGAAGGCCCACACACCGGTACTCAACGACAATAGGTGCCACCATAAATCGCGGTTATCCAACATAGCTGGGTTGATGCCAATAGTTCCACCAACCGCCCAGAATATCTTAATAAATCCAAGCAGGATACAGCCAGCCGCGACAAGCCTAGCCAAGGTGATATGCAGTTTCTGGCTGTTGCCTGGGAGTAATTCAATGTTGATTGGATCAGCAAATGCCTCTGGCCAACGCGCTTTAGCGTATCCAGCTAAGGCGAAAGGCAGGCAGATGCCGACTCCAACCAGTGAGACCATTACAAAAATCTGTTCATATACCCAAACGTTGGTAGCTCCTGCCTGCTGATCGCGTATCATAGCAGCAGGACCAAGCACAGGCGCCAGCAACAGCATAGGAATAAGTAAACCAGTACCTACCCAGACGGGCAGGGCAACCAACCAGGAGGGCAGTCGCTCACCCCACGTCATGCTAAACGCCAATGCTAACAGGATACCAACTGCAGCTAGAACCATTGTTACTGCGTTTGCAGTGCGCCAACTTGGGTCGCCCATTTGTTCGGTCGGCATGAAGAGACCGAACGTCCAGGCGATTTTGATTAACAGATAAGGCATTACCGCTATAGCGGCACCATAACCCCAAAATCTACGCTTCTTCATCAAATGTGAAATTGGCTGCTTTTTCATTACTGTCATGAGGCCACCTCGGCCGCCAGACCAGTGAGTTCGTAAATCTCTACCTCTACAATGAACAGAGCGCTTCCAATTAAACTCTCATGTTTATTTCTATTTATTACTATAAATAAACACCCCTTAAGAATTATAATTTAAACTGTTTAAGTTTTAATGAATCATAGGACTTTTCACGAAGATAATCATTTCCCCCATTACGCTCACCATCAATACCCTAAAAACGGCTCTGCCCGCTTTAACTTTAACATAATATTCCAATTAGAAATCCTTTATTCTAAAAAAATTGACACAAGAAGATCGCCTTCATTGACGACCTTCTTGTGTCAATTCTTCTTGAACTATCCTGCCCCGATAGTTACATAAGAAAAGGAGCTGCTGATCAGCTCCTGATAATGAAGTAAAGCACCATTTAGTTCTATAAGAAAAGCGAATCTTCTTCCAGAATCGTGCTAAAATATGATCTTAGTCTTAAAATCAATTAATTCCTCTTTCACGAAAGCCCTAGATTAGTAAGCACGAGCAAACCAAACCGTATGTTTTGCTTCTTTACCACAATGAAGGCATGTGTGCTTTGTTGTCGGTGGGTTAAATGGAATGTTTCTTGTTGTGAATTTTGTTTTTTCTTTTACATTTTCTTCACAAGCATCCTCTCCGCACCAACCAGCTAATATCCAACCAGGAATTGTTCCATTTTGTTCGGATTCTGCTAGATGTTGTTTTAACTGTTCGATTGTATCGATATGTGTGTGTGAATTCTCCGCACGGAAAGCTTTTGCTTTTTCAAATAGACGAGTTTGCATTGTTTCAAGTTCTTTTTTAATGTTTTCAACAATTGATTCTAAAGGTACGGAAACTTTCTCCTCTTCATCACGTGCTTTCATTAAACCTTGATTATTTTCTAAATCACGTGGACCAAGTTCAATACGTACAGGTACACCTTTTAACTCCCATTCATTAAATTTATAGCCTGGTGATTGATCAGAATCATCAAGACGAACGCGAATTCCTTTCGCTTTTAAAGCTGCAAAGATTTCATCTAATTTCTCCATAATTGCATGGTTCTTTTTCCATGGACCAACTGGAATCAAAACAACTTGAGTCGGTGCTATTTTTGGTGGTAAAACAAGACCTTGTTCATCGCCATGAACCATGATGACCGAACCAATTAAACGTGTGGACGTACCCCAAGATGTTGTATGAACATATGCGTGTTTATTTTCTTTATTTAAATATTTTATATCAAATGCTTCCGCAAATTTTGTACCTAAGTAGTGTGAGGTACCTGCTTGTACGGCTTTTCCATCTTTCATCATCGCTTCAATGGAGAATGTATCAATCGCACCAGCAAAGCGTTCTAATGGTGTCTTTTGCCCATCATAAACTGGAATCGCAAGTAATCCTTCTACGACTTCTTTATAAATAGTTAACATTTGCATTGTTTCCTTACGCGCATCTTCTTGATCCACATGAGCAGTATGACCTTCTTGCCATAAAAATTCAGAGGTACGGATGAATGGAAGGGTTTTCTTTTCCCAACGGAATACATTTGCCCATTGATTAATTAAAACTGGAAGATCTCGATAACTTTTAATCCAGTTTGAATACAAATGTCCAATCATTGTTTCTGAAGTTGGACGCAGTGCTAAACGTTCTTCTAATTTCTCTCCTGCCGCTTCTGTTACCCAAGGAAGCTCTGGTGAGAATCCTTCAATATGATCCTTTTCCTTTTCGAAGAAGGATTCTGGAATTAACATTGGGAAGTATGCATTGCGATGACCGGTTTCTTTAAACCGTTTATCCATCTCTTCTTGAATATGTTCCCATAATTCATAGCCATCTGGCTTAAATGCAATACAACCGCGAACTGGGGTGTAATCCATTAAATCAGCTTTTTGAATCGTATCAATATACCATTTTGAAAAATCGTCTGTTTTTTGTGACATCGTCTTTTCCTCCTGAGTAAATGAAATAACTTTAAAAAATAAAAAAAGCATAAAGAGTCCTTAAAAAAGGACGTCTTTACGCTAATAGACGTGGTACCACCTTAGTTCGACATTAATAATGAATATTAAGTCCTCTAAACGTTTGTAACGAAACGACTCGGTTAATTTTTAGCTAACATCTCCGTGGTAGGGTTCAATAAGAAGGGGTGATATAGCTTTCAGCCAAGGCTATATTTTCTGTTTCACAATCCTTATTTACTTGATCACATCATTGATTACATATTTATAAATTAATATATCAATTTGCTAAAAGTTATTCAATTATTAAACCTAGAAATCCAATTTTCTTTAAAGACAGCTCCGAAGCTAAAGTACCCGTTAGTTTAAGTGTTATACTTCACAAATCATTAAAAAATATTTAATTCTAGAAATTCATCAGTTTCCATAAAACCAAACTTCTTATACACTGGTCTACCCATTTTTGAAGCCCCAAGCCATATTTGTGAAATACCTGAAATCTTAACTTCATCAACTAATTTAGTTAACAGCTTTGTTGCGATTCCTTGTCCACGATAATTTTCATTAGTATACATATTTGTGATATATGCCTTTTTTCCAGTCTTATTGGTGTAACAAGGTGGAAATTCATAAAAAATTACTGCACCACAAGCTATAATTTCTTCATTATCTTCCACTAGCCATTGAATTAAAGTACCATCACTTAGTTTATTTTTAAAGAAAACATATAGGTCTCTATCAATATCTATATTAGGTTCTATCCCCTCATCAACTAATTGCTTTTTTCTTAACTCGACCAATTTATCAATATCATCGATATTTGCTTTACGATATTTCAACTTCTCACAACTCCTTTTATAAAATTACAACTGACCAGCCCCATAGCATAATTAATTCTCATCATTTTACCATTGATTCTTATTAAACTAAACTGCCATTAAGTTATTTACTAACCTGCCCCCATAGTTGCATAAGAATAAGCTTTCTTAAAGACAGCTCCGATCTTCAGCTAACGCACCCGTTACTTTAAGTGCTACACTTCACAATCTGCTTCGTTAATCAAACCAAAAAAGGCGATACCTTTAAAGAATCGCACTCATTTAGACTAGTCAAATATATTCTTGATTAAGCGAATCATTATTCTTGGTATAAACAATAAGATGTTCCAAACTAATTCAAATAAGATTGAATCTCGAATTTCAATAAGTATGTCTTTAAAAATGCCGCCCTGACCATTCTTTTTCTCTTTCCTGATTTTCATCTTCTAACTCCTAATAACTCAATATTCATTTAAATTATTATCCAATTTCCTTTGTGGTAATAAATATATCGTTTGATCTAAAACTTCCTCCTTTACTTCATAAATTAATCTTCCAACAAGGTCTCAATCTTTGTTTAACTATCCTGCCCCGATAGTTCCATAAGAGAAAAACGGTTAGTTAAAGAACGTTTATTTCTTATCTCTAATTTCTTCTAAAATTTCTATTACACGATTGTTTTGTTTTTCTATATTTTTTAATCTTTTTTCAATAATATTTGAAGAAAAAAATACAACAAGTATAAGAGCTATCCCAACCAATATATCCATATTTATCCTCCTGAGTTCATTTTACGTTTAAGAGCAAAACATAATCAACCTATATTTTCCAGATCCAATATGCAACTAACCTGCCCCGTTAGTCCCATAAGAAAAAGCTGCCTTACTGACAGCTCCGATCATAAGCTAACGCACCCGTTATTTCATTAAGCGATAAATATTTATAATAGCCCATATTATAATCAAGCCCCAAATCAATACTATTATAGAGCCCACTATCCAATTCTTCGGCTTTCCGTTTTTCATCATTTCCTCTGCCTTAACTTCACAGTCGGTTAATATATTCTTTCGTATCAGCTTTAATGCAATCATTATCCCTATTGGAACGAGAATTACATCGTCTAAGTAGCCAAGAATAGGTATAAAATCTGGTATTAGGTCAATCGGACTGAAAGCATAAGCTACAACACAAGCCGTAAATACTTTTGCATACCAAGGCACTCTTGGATCTTTACAAGCAAAGTAAAGGATAAAAATCTGTCGTTTTAGATTCCTCGCCCAAGTTTTAATTTTGTTGAACATTTTATCTCCTAATAATCGTTAAGATTTTATTTTCATTATAACAAAATAAAATTCACTTAAGATTGTTATTTCACTAACCTGCCCCGTTAGTTGCATAAAGAAAAAGCTGCCTTACTGACAGCTCCGATCTTCAGCTAAACGACTCGTTCGTTCATTAAGAAAATCCATTCTTAGTAAAGAATCGCACCCGATTGGTTGAAGAAAATCTTTTGTACACTATACTCGTAGTGAGCTATTTTACTTGTACTAGAATTGCGTCCTTTTCATATAACTAAAACTTTCCTAAGCAATGGGATAACTGCGTAAAAATGAAAATGAGTGTACCATCTTTTTTGCAAAATTTAATGGAGGCTCAATAGATTGAATGTGAACATACATAATTGAAGGTTCAGTAAATAACCAGTGATTATGTATGGCACTCACAATCAAACCCTGTTGGACAATTGAATAAATAAAACTAGGAATCTCTTCTTGTAAAACAGCTATTTCAGCCAAATTTAATGCATTACCACTTTGATCCAATGATTCAAATAAGACTCCTGCCGGCACAACAGAACTGCTTTGGCGCCCTTGAACTATCACCTTAAAATCGCGGTGTAAGGATACAGAACAACTACCTTGATTTACGTTACTTTTTCCTTTTAGGAGAGTAGCAAATTGTTCACAAATTGAATCAAAGTTATTCATCTAACTGGCCTCCCTTTACTAATAAAATTATGTTGTTTGACACTGTATTATGTTTAAAGAAATCCCCTTTCCCGTACAATCTATCAGTTTCCATATGAAAACACCGACCCAGAAACTGAAATAATCAAAGATATTCTTCCTAAACTGATAAGCCATAACCAAACAAAGCAAACCCTTTTCTATTTTTCAAACGATCTGAACGACGACCAGAGAAAAATTTCAAAAAATTTGCCAAGGTTTCTGATAAACCACCTATACTCCCAATAATTAAAGGGCCAGACGAAGCAAGAATGATTGGGATTAAAGGGGTCACCCAATAGGTTCCCATATCTTTCCGGTATGAACTAATCACCCGTTCATTCAAGTGAACCACTTCTCAATAATGAACGAGAAGCACTGAATCTGAACGTTCGAAATATTTAAGCTTAATCATTAGTCTCCTCTACCTTGTTTTTTCTACATATAAAGGAACGTAATTCCTGCTTCGATTTTTATTAAACAATCGCCTTAAACATATTTCCGTTTTTAACCAACTTTATTTATTACAACATCTTTATTGTCATTAACCTTATCAGGTCTTTTGGATTGGTCACCATCTTCCTATTTAAAAAGCATTTGGTAAAAAATGTAGGTTGATAGCATTATTTGATTTGGAATGTATTGTCAAACATTTTATTTTGTAGTAACCTATCAGCGATTTAAGTCACACCGAGCTAATAGCGCACTAGTCCTTGGGTAATAAACAGCTGTTACTTTTCAATAAGGGAGGAATTGTAATGTCCCGGTTACACAAGCGTTGTTTTACAATTGTCCTTGTCATGCTTTTGACCCTTGGCATCTATGCACCTGTACAGGCACAAGCAACTTCAGCAGGTGGAGGGTACTGGGTCCCAGACGACAAGATCAAGCAGGCAACCGAACTGATGAAGCAAGGCAAATCCCTCGGGGAGCTTGAAATCAAACAAGATCAAGTCCAGCAAAAAGAAGGCATTCAGACATTGGATGAACTGATGGAGGCCGACCAGCAAAGTAAAGCGACATACAGAGCGAACTTGGCACCTCCGATCAAGACCGCGGTCGGATGGGTGCCCCCGGAATTTGACTATGATCATATCCTGACTGTAGATGAATGCCGTGGAAGTCCTGACAGCAGTTCAGAAACAGGGTATATCAAGAACCGTTATTCCTTCTGTTGGTCCCATGTGGCGACATATCAAGTCCCAGTAAAATGCATCGGAGGAATCTGTATAAACGCAGGGGTTCAATTTCAATTCACGGAAATAGGTTATGGCTCCAACCAAAGCCGGAACATGAGAATCTATTATACACTTGACGATATCATCGTAACCGATCCAGCTTTAAATGGAGCCAAGTTGAAAATCGATATGGTATGTGAATCGAAATTGAACGCAGGTGACTGTAAAGAGGATCCCGGCTATCCACCGACGGAACGAACGATCGCCCACTGGAAAAACACGAACTTCGATACAGAAATCTTCACCTCAGAAGCTCCCCCAGCAACTGATTCAAATCCTGACCAGTTGGGATACATGGAATTTTGGCCGAAACTCACCCTTACCCATTCAGCAAGGAAATACAAAAAAAGCATAGATGGCATTAAACAGACCGTCCGTTATGACTCTGCAAAATACATGTTCGCTTTCCCAAATCAATATTTCCGGCAAGGAGCCGTATTCAGCAAAGCCACACCGGTCTTCAATGTCCCGATCACGAAGCCGGAATTCAAAATGCTAACTGAAGCCGGGCAGCATTGGAAGGAGGCTATGGACCACCCAGAACAGACAAAGCCTCAAATGGTTGGAAAGAACATACCGGGAGCCGTGGGAGACAGCACTCTGACACGGATGTATACAAAACGTCATCAGGATGAATACAACCTTAATAGGAACAAGACAAGAAGGATTTGTGACCGGGAGTTCGGAGATGAGGATCGGACAGGAAAGCAGTGTGACGAATATCCTTTTGCTTCCACCTGGGAAGGTTCATCGACGAACGGATCGGATAATTTTTCTGTAAGAATGATTTCCGCTGATTCGAACGGTGCTGCAGGGACATGGCTCGGTGCCTGGTACGCCTATGACCGGATTCTGGATGGGGATGCTTTTAATGTGGAGGTCGAAGCTCCTGAGAAAATCGCGACGATCCGATCGGAAGGCCAGCCTCAGGACGGCCAGGATAACCGATCAAGTGATAACTTCACGATCGGGAACATCCCTCCTTACGCGACCAAGTTACAATGGAAAATCGTCGACGGTCCTAAAGATGCAAAATTCGATGTCATGAAAGACATCAGCTTCGGTATCGACGAAACGATCTTCTATGATCTTACAGACGGGACCGAGTCAGAAATCAAAACGAGTGAAGATTTCTACATCGCCAGACCGAAAAACACCGATGGAGAAAGCTTCACCGTCGAAGTCTATGCAATCCCTTAATAATGGAAGATTAGTTGAATAAAAGACGAAGGCTAGTCAATAGAGCTTGGAGACTCCAATCTAAGCTCTTTTGACTAGCTATTCATAGTGACTACTACCATCATATCCCCGATAACGAAATAAGCAAATTATGCATTTTTCACAGATGACATTCCAATTATATTTTAAAAGTCTTTTTCATGTTTAAGTGTCCTATTATTCTCAACACGCATTTTTGCATTTTCAAGCGAGTTGGAAACACTCCTTAATTTATAGCTGCATTAATTCTCTTCTATATTTAAATCCACTATAGTTCTTGTTTCACTAATCTGATACGCTGTTTTTCACAGCTGCCACTTTTATCCCCCAATGACAACTTTATTTCTTGTTTTTTTCCTCCTTTGTATCCTTTAAAGAGAAAGAAGTATGTATTACAATATACCAATAGTTATAAAATGGAATTTCAGTTAATGATTACATATCACTAATAAGGGGCTAAGTAGGGGGATTTTCTGCATTTCATAGCGATTATCATTTGAATCGTAATCATGGTAGTAACAACAATTTGCTTGTCGTTAAAAAAGAACCTTATTGCATATTAAATAAGGCCGCCCAAAAGGAGAAACGTAAAGTTTATATTGAAATCAATTTATCAGGTCATAATACAATCTTATGTATTTAGTCTGTTATCAATTTTTTGAAAATTATTTCTTTTTTTAAAAGTAAAATTCAGTTCTTTCATGGAGGTTTTAGTTTGGCTACTAGAGTACCATTTTCATTTATATTAGTTATTGGTTTAATGTTATTTGCTCTATTTTTTGGGGCAGGAAATTTAATTTTTCCACCAATGCTTGGTCAATCAGCAGGAATGAATGTCTGGCCAGCAAATGCAGGGTTTTTATTAACAGGAGTTGGCTTACCGTTACTTGGTGTGTTAGCACTTGGTTTTTCGGGTAAAGATGATTTACAGTCGTTAGCAAGTCGGGTCCATCCTGTATTTGGTATTGTATTCACAACCGTTCTTTATTTAGCCATTGGTCCTTTATTTGCTTTGCCTAGATCAGGAAACGTTTCTTTTGAAATCGGTGTAAAACCTTTTTTGTCAGACAGTCCAGGCTCTGCACCTTTACTTATTTTCACAATCATCTTTTTTAGCATTACGTGCCTTTTTTCGATCAATCCCGCGAAAGTTGTCGGAATTGTCGGGAAAATATTAACACCAATCAAGATAACGTTCATTGGAATCCTAGTAGTGGTTGCTTTTAAACATCCAATCGGAGATTTTCAAGCACCTATTAATAATTATTCAGTTCAACCATTTTTTAATGGATTTAGAGAAGGTTATTTAACAATGGATACGCTTGCCTCTTTTGTTTTTGGCATCATCATCATTAATGCCATTAAAGAAAAAGGTGCTAAAACAAAAAAACAAATTATGATGGTTTGTGCAAAAGCAACTGGAATTGCAGCCTTTTTCCTGGCAACCATGTATTCAGCTCTTTCTTATATGGGTGCTTCAAGTGTAGAAAAACTTGGGCACCTGGAAAACGGAGGCACCATCTTGGCAAAAGTCTCTGATTATTATTTTGGGGCTTATGGCGGGATATTATTAGGATTAATGATTACAGTAGCTTGTTTAACAACAAGCGTAGGACTTGTTACATCTTGTTCTTCATTCTTCCATAAACTATTTCCAAAGGTACCTTACAAAACAATTGCTATTAGTTTATCTATTTTTAGTGCCATAGTTGCCAATATTGGGCTAACCCAGTTAATTGCTGTTTCCATTCCTCTCTTAACAGCTATTTATCCATTAGCCATTGTATTAATTTTCTTGACATTTTTTCATTCTTTATTTAAAGGGAAGGCTGAAGTGTATCAAGGGAGCTTACTTCTAACATTTATAGTCAGTTTATTTGATGGATTGAATCGGGCTGGCATACACTTTTCTTCCATTAATAATTTTTTCAATGAAATTCTTCCTATGTACGATGTCGGACTGGGGTGGATCATTCCAGCGATTGTTGGAGGATTTATAGGGTTTAGCAGTAGCATACTACGAGGGAAATTCGGTCTTAATCCCCCAACCAGTAGTTAAATAAAATAAGGTCAACCAGTGTTTTTCTACTGGTAGACCTTTTAAAATTGTATATTGAAGCCAGGAACTCCCTAGTTCCACAGATAAGAAGACATCACCATGACCGTTTTAGTATTTAATCTACTAAAAAAGGCTGCTTAACGTTCTATTTATTTTTGACTTTAAGGGCCTTTATTACCTCTTTTGTGGCCTCAGCAATAAGGTCGTCGTTGTAATCGGCATCTTTTTTATCACGACTTGAAAGGACAGCAAGAACAATCGGGTCTCCTTTTGATGGCCAAATGATCGATATGTCATTTCGCGTACCATATGAGCCTGCTCCAGTCTTATCAGCCACTACCCAACCTTTCGGAACTCCAGCACGAATTAACGCATCTCCAGTAGTATTTCTCTTCATCCAGTCTATTAAAAGTTCACGTTTCTCAGTTGGAAGTGCATCTCCCAATGTAAAAGCCTGAAGACTAGTGGCAAGTGCTCTTGGTGTACTCGTATCATGAGTTTCACCAGGATTAACTTCATTTAAATCTGGCTCAATTCGCTCAGGGTTGGTGACTTTATCCCCGATTTCCCCCAGTGCCTTTTTAAATCCAGCCGGGCCGCCCAGTTGTTTAAGGATAAGGTTCCCAGCAGTATTGTCACTGTATCGAAGAGAAGCATCAGAAAGCTCCTTAATAGTCATCCCCGTATCGACATGCTTTTCTGTAATCGGATTATAATTAACAAGATCCTCACGTGTATAGGTAATTCTTTGATTAAGTTCTTCGATTGATTTCTGTTGTAAAAGTGCTCCTACAGCTAGAGCCTTATGTGTGGATGCATAAGCAAAACGCTCATCTGGATGATAGGTCACTGTTTGGTTTGTGCCAGTATCCAACGCAAAGACACCAAGTTTAGCATCAAATTTTTCTTCAAGCTTAGCAAAAGCATGGTTATCGGCAGTTTCTTGTTTTTTAGGTTTAGTTAATTCCGTATTAACGTTATTGTTTGAACAACCTAAAAGCGTTGCACATGAAAGAAATAGAACAGGCATAATTTTTCTGAATGCGGAAGTACTAAAAATGTTGCTCAATGATTTCATAAGATTCAACCTCTTTCTAAAATATATTTATTATGTATTCTCTTTGGATAGCAGCCGGATTTTTAACTCTTGCAACCTATCTTTTGTTCATGATGATGCAGACCTCCTTATTATTTGATTAGACTCTTATGCACGAATTGAAAAAACCAAGGAGTTTTACCAGATTACATTTGTAGTCTTATTACATCTGTAGTACAGTATTACATATGTAATCAAATAAAGTCAATTCTTTATTTTTTCACCCCCAAGCCACTATAAATATGCTATATACCTGTTTTTAAAATTTAAAAGTCAAGAGAGTTGGTATTGAAGGACATGTATTTAACCCATTTTATAATAGGTCTATTGGTGTCTTCATTTTCCGTTGCTGTAATTCTACTTATACGAAAATGGTTTGGAAGACGATTAACAGCAAAATGGTACTATCATTTGTGGATGTTTCTTTTTATGGCTTTAGCACTTCCATTCATACCCACTGATTTATATAATTTTAGTACCCTCTTTAGCGGTGGGGATACATATCAGGCTAATGCACCCAGCTCTAATATGAACATGACTGGAACTGATATGATGCAAGGCCTGCACCTAATACAAGACTTTTCTGTATCGGTCAATCGGCCGGACCTGTCCTTACTTAATATTGGGGTGATGGGTTTATGGATGTCAGGGATGCTTTTATTTACCTTTACTATGATTCGTGGATGGCTCACACTTAGAAGGATAAAGAATTATTCTTCTCCGTTTTCCAATCAAGAGGCTCTCGTGCTTTTCGAAGAATGCAAAAAAAGACTACAGATTAAAAAATCAATAAAGATTGTCATTTCGAAAAGAGTCCAATCTCCAATGATATTCGGGCTTTTTCAAACATATATCGTCTTGCCTTCCCAGCATGAAGACTGGCTTAGCTTGAAAAATTACGAGTATATCTTTCTTCATGAACTGAGTCACTATAAAAACAAGGATTTGCTGACAAATTACGTGATATTGTTCTATCAAATCATTTATTGGTTTAATCCCCTTGTCTGGCTCGCTTTTAGAGAAATGAGATTGGATCGGGAAATCGCATGTGATGCATCTGTTTTACAGTTACTAGATGATCATTCATTTAGTGAATATGGAAATACAATCATTAATTTTTTGGATCTTTCAAAACGGTCAAGTAAACTACAGATGGTGACACAGTTAAACGGTTCGAAGCTTCAAATCAAAAAACGAATTGAACGAATTTCTGCCTATGAACATTCCACAAAAAAATCAATAAGAAAAAGCGTCTTTATTTATGTGTTGGCCAGTATCATTTTGACAATCCAATTACCTTTCGTTTCCGCATTTACGACGGAAAATGACCGATACCATTTTAATAATGATGGAGTGGTTTCTGAGGATTTACATCAATTCTTTAAAGGGTATGAAGGAAGCTTTGTTTTATATGATCATGCCGCACAGCAATATCGCATTTATAATGAAGAGAAAAGTACATTGCGGGTATCACCTGATTCCACATATAAAATCTATAGTGCCTTATTTGCACTAGAATCAAATGTGATATCTCCCGAAGAATCCACCCTTTCATGGGATGGGACGGATCAACCCTATGACGCTTGGAATATGGATCACGATGTCTCATCTGCTTTGCAAAATTCTGTAAACTGGTATTTCCAAGCATTAGATCGTAAAACAGGATTCGAAACAATACAATCCAATCTACAAGCGATAAACTATGGAAATTCCGATGTATCTGGGGGATTGGGTGAATTCTGGCTCGAATCCTCATTGAAAATCTCTCCAGTCGAGCAGGTCCAACTGCTGCAAGCCTTTTATTACAATCAATTGGGATATAAGAAATTGCATAGCCAAACTGTAAAGGAAGCCCTACTCTTAGAAAAGAATGAGGAAGCTAGCCTATCAGGGAAAACAGGTACAGGAACTGTGAATGGAAAAAACATCAATGGCTGGTTTATCGGGTATGTAGAGACGAAGAACAATACTTATTTCTTTGCTACCAATATACAAAATGAAGATGATTCATCTGGAAGCAAGGCGGGAGAAATTACTTTATCAATTTTAAAAGATTTAGGAATCTATCAAGAAAATGGTGGGGAGAAAAATGGAGAAAAACATTCCTAGCATATCAGAATCAGAATGGGAAATCATGAACGTGCTTTGGGATAAAGCCCCTCAAACAGCAAATGACATCATCGTTTCCTTACAGGAGAGTAGCCAGTGGAAGCCGAAAACCATACGCACTCTTCTCGATCGATTGGTTCAAAAAGATGTAGTAGGTGTCAATAAAAATCTAAGAGTTTACACCTTTTACCCGCTCTATACACAGGAAGAGTGCCAGCGTGCCGAGACCGAATCATTCATCAACCGTATCTATGGAGGTACCTTGAAATCCATGCTTGTCCAATTCATTCAGGAAGATACCCTATCTGATGATGATATCAATGAACTACGCTTTATTTTAAATAAGAAACCTAAAAAGTAATACTATAAAAAAAGCGATTTGGAATTTTTCCAAATCGCTTTTTTCGGTCGAAATCGAAATAGCCGAGGACATATTTCTCATGTAATTATCGCTTTCTTCTCTGTAAATACTACGCCCATTAGACATAAACTAAAAAACAAGTGCAAAGCTACATACGAAAGGAGCCATTAACGATGAAGGATGAATTCATTCAACTAAACTGCCCCGTTAGTTCCGTAAGAAAAAGCATCAGATAGTTGAAAACTCATATCCTTACTTATTTCTCAAATATACGACACTGTCTCTTCTTTCTACTTGAAAATTTAAATCATCTTTAATATAAAGCATATAACCAGCATCTTTATAATTCTCAGATTCAAAAGTGATACCATATCCATTACTCTCAGGATAACCATAGAAATAGCAGACCACTTTTCCATCATTCAAAAATACAATTTGATTCATTCCTTCATTTACAGTTTCACTAATGGTATCCCATTTATAGCCTACCGTTTCATAAATATCCTCTTTCGGGGTATATGGTCCAAAGGAATATACTACATCCCAGTCAAACGGTGTTACATCCAATAAATTTATTGTTTCAACAGAATTTTCAATTGATAACACTAACACTTCTTCTTTTAATAACTCTTCGTTTACATCCCATACATCCTTCTTTAATAGATTTATAAAGATAGTTATACATATAATACCAAAAGAAATAATCACTATTGTCTTTTTAGATTTCATATCTATCCTCCACCTTGAATAGCAACCTTTCTACCGGAATTAGTTACTTAATTATAACAATGATTTCCAATATAGGTGTTAATTCTTAATGAACTAAACTGCCCCGATAGTTCCATAAAAAAAAGAGCTACCAAAGCAACTCTAAAGATAAAACCCTTTTTATAATTAACCAATCGTCTTCAGAACATTTTTTAATTGTACGATATTGTTCTGTTCGCCGTCGTTCATCTTATAAACGAAAACGGTATTAATGACATTGTTAAAGCTTAATTTGTAATAGTGAATGTTTGTATAGTTATATAAATCTATAAGCTTAGTATTCAATACTGCAATGGTATTGCTGATTTGCAAAAAATCTTGGATACTGCTGATTGATTTTATTTCCTTTAATTTATATGGTATTTGATTATTCATAAGCCATTCGGTCACAGCTCTTGTATACATACA
This sequence comes from Brevibacillus sp. JNUCC-41, assembly GCF_014844095.1. NCBI lineage: Bacteria > Bacillati > Bacillota > Bacilli > Caryophanales > Bacillaceae > Peribacillus > Peribacillus sp. JNUCC41. The sequence goes on from NZ_CP062163.1 coordinate 1,024,464, forward strand.
ACCTATACTCAATACGAGCAATGTAATAGGTGTTTCCCAATCAAAATTGATGATATGGTCCTTACTTGAAATGACCTCGAATGTTTCAGTTGCAACGATGTCATAAGTTAAGTCGGGATATTTCTTAATAGGTTCACTAATGAGTGCACAATCTAATTCGGAATTGTGCACTTTTTGGTTTATGGCATTACTGGAATCTACAGCGAAATCCACATCCATTTGAATGTCGTTCATATTCAAAGTATTCGCGATATGGGCACCATAGATTTTCAAGGTTGTATGTGATGTGCCAAAATCCACTTTAGAGTTAGTTTGAATGGCACCAATGTTTTGTAAAAATTCTTCGTACTCTTGTGAAATAAGTTGAAGATAGTTTTTATATTGTATTCCTACGCTAGTGATTTTTAATCCTTGGGGCGTGCGTTTAAAAACAAGTTTTCCAATTTCCGACTCTATTTTTTTCACTTTAGCCGTAAGGGCGGATTGAGTATAGTTCGTGATTTCTGCAGACTTACTTAAATTTTGACGGTTTAATATTTCAATTTTCAATGCTATTTCTTTGATGTTCATATAGTTGGCACACCCTATAAAAAAAATTTATGAACCCTATCATTTTCCTCCATTTTACGCTTCTGGGCAGTCAGAGTAAACTCTAGTTAGCTTAATAAGTAAGGGAGACTAGATAATGCTAGAAGCTAAAAATAAGAATTTATCCCAACGAATTATTATTGAACGATACATCATAGGGGGAGAATTTCTTAATGCATACATATTATAAATGGTTAATCGTATTGGTGGCCACGTTATCCCAAACTGCAGCAACCTTTGTGACATATGGCATGGGACCCATCGCTGCATTTTATCAAATTGAATGGAATTTAACACCACTTCAAACAGGCTTCATTGTTTCAGCGGTCAATATTGGTCCGATGTTTTCAATGCTGGCGTTCGGTTACTTGATGGATAAAAAAGGGGAAAAACACATTATCGGGTGGGGGACCATTTTATTGGGCCTCTCAGCTTTAACGCTAGTTTTTGTTAATGATTATATTGTATTGCTGCTTTTATTATTGTTGGTCGGTATATGGTACGGAAGTGCTCAAACCGGTGGAAGCACGGCCATCGTAAAATGGTTTCCAAACGAACATCGAGGTCTGGCTCTAGGGATAAGACAGACGGGAATACCGATTGGAGGATCTCTAGCCTCTGCAGTTTTATCCTATACATATTATCATTTCAATTTGTCATCAGTACATGTAGTACAAGGGATCGTAGCAATAATGGGAGGGCTGATCTTCTTATTATTATATAACGAACCAGAAAGAACGAGTGGAACGAGATCAAGAACGAGATCAACCTCGGTCGGTTTCAAGGAGAAAATGAATGTCATCAAAAATAATAAGGAGTTATATCCGATGTATATAGTGGGTGTTGTGATGATGTCATTACAGATGATTATCATTGCGCATTTTATGAGTTATTTGCATAACGAAGGGAGCTATTCATTAACAGAGGCAGGAAAATATTTAAGCGTCGTTTTAATAGGTGGTATGGTTGGACGGGTAGTCATCGCATGGGCGAGTGATCAATTCTTTGAAGGTATAAGGGAAAGATTATTGCTTATTGTGATGGCTGTTACCGTAATTCTTACAGTGATGCTGCCACTCATCATGACTGTTGAAATGGAAATATTGATGCTATTATTTTGTTTTCTTTTGGGTTTTGTAGCCATTGGTTGGTATTCCATTTTTATTGTTTGTATCACAGAACAATCGGATTCACGTTTTATAGGTTTAACGGTGAGTTCAGCATTGACAATAAATCAATTATTCATTGTCATAGCACCCTCTTTATTCGGATTAGTCGTTAATCTATTGAACAGTTATCAACAAGCCCTATATTTGGCAGGAATATCTGTAGCTTTAGGAGCGATTAATTTATACAGAGCAAAAATAAAAAAAAGAATGGATCATAGGATCACCACAAAATTTGATCAAATTAATACAAATAACCTTGATAAATGAACAAATCGAAAGGGCATGTTTTGAAAAAAGATGAATCAACACACATGCCCTTATACTATTTAATGGATTATTCTTTTATAAAAAAGATCGATCATTTATTGTGTTCCTTAATCAACTAACGCACCCGTTAGTTTAAGTAGATTTCTTCACAAACTTTTTAGTATTTCAGTTAATACAGGACAGGAAAGCTGCCCCGTTAGTTTACCCATTTATGAATTTCCCTAATGAATAAACCAATAAAATTAAAAATTGATAAGAGTAATGGGGATTAGTGTAAGGAATGGGATGTACTTCATCTTATGTTGTTCTTTCCTTATCACAGCGAAAATCGTACATATAATAGAAACACCATACAGGCTCAAACTACTAATTAGTAATATATCACTAAACTTAATTACTTCAATTGCAACAAATAAAAGTAATGGAGCCATAACTCCAACTATGGCTGACGTAAAACTAAACATATTTTTCTTCATTTCAATTTCCATCCTCAATTCATTTGATAATGGTGGTGGCAGCCACACATCTTGAACTATAGCACAAGTTAGCTTAATAAAATTTTCTCTGTTAATCACTCTTTTTTTCAATAATAGATTTATTTAATTCTACTTGTCTTATGCAACTAACTTGCCCCTTTAGTTCCATAAGGAAAGAGCTGCCTTAAAGACAGCTCCGCTCTTCAGCTAACGCACCCGTTAGTTGCATAAAAAATAAAGTTGCTTCAGCAACCTCTATAATTGGAGTAAAACACCCGTTAGCGAAATAAGGATTTTTTACTTTTTAATGAATACTGAATATTCCATTGGATTTTCGAATCCTAATCTTTCAGCCAGCTTTATCGACGCAAAATTGTTAACATTACAATCCCAATTGGGTTTCAAATTTCTTTCAATACAATGTTCAATGAATATCTCTGCAACATTTTGAGCTAAGCCCATTCCTCTATACTTATTTTTAGTTGCAATATCAATTTCAGCAAATTGTGATGAACTAAATATAGATGTACATTCACTTACAACGGTATCATTATGTAGCAAACAATAACCAAAACCATTCTCAAGAAAATTTGATACTGAACCCCAATATTCATTATAATAAGATTCATTAAATTCCAGACTTTCAGTAATTATTTTTTCATCTATTCTCTTTACTATAAAATCATTGGGTGATTTCCCCTTTTTTATTGTTGAATATGTATCCTTATTAAAATGAAAAGAATATCTATGCATTTGTCTTAACTCATTTTCAAACAACTTATTTATAACTTGATCCCATTCTTTTGATGGAGAAAACAAAGTGAATCGCTTAATGTCATTTTTTCTACTATTAAAAATTTCTAAAAATATGCTATCAAGACCATTGTCCATTTCGTCTCCACCAACAATAAAAATACCTGAATCAGTTCCAATTAAAACTGTTTTCTTCAATTCATCCATATATACCTGGCCAGGAATATAATTATTTAATACAGAGTAAGCAAATGTTGGATATGTTTCTTTATCATTATTTTCTAGTAAATTTATGGCCTTTTCAAATTCATTATTCATACACTGTTCTCCTTTGTTTTTTTGTTATTCCTCATAATTGTTGTACTTCCCTTAGGAAAATCATTTGTGTCTTTAAAATCTATTATATATTAAATTCTTAATGAACTAACCTGCCCCTATAGTTGCATAAGAAAAGGAGCTGCTGATCAGCTCCTGGTAATAAAGTAAAGCACCCGTTAGTTCATTAAGGAAATTTTAAAATCACCTTTTAACATCTCTAAACAACAAAGATGACTGCAAGACCTGTAAAAGAAGCAATACTTAAAAACAACATCATTCCAAAATCCAGATCTTTTATCTCTTTAAAATGATCCCGTATCAAATAAAGTAAAGGTATTGCAAAAAGTGTTGGAATACCTTTACCTACCTTACCAAAAATATCAGTAAAAAAAATACTTTCCATTGAACCCATTACTAGACCACTTAAAAGAAACAAATAAAAAAAACATAAGAAAACTCGAATACTAGCACCTCCTACAAACCCTACCTTTTCTGTTACTGTTCTTCAACTAACCTGCCCCTATAGTTGCAAAAGAAAAGGAGCTGCTGTTAGCCCCTGGTAATGAAGTAAAGCACCTGTTATTTTAGCAAGACCTTATAATAATTTGGACATAAAATACTGGTCGAAAAGTGTGCCATCTATCATTAGTGAGTTTCCTTTTATTCCTTCTATCTCAAATCCCATCTTCTTATATAGAGATACTCCTGCTTCATTTTGAGTAACTACTGTAAGTTCTAACCGTAAAATATTATGAGTTATTGCCCATTCTTCTAACCTTTGAAATAGCTTTGTTCCTATACCACGCCCTGTGTATTCTTTTAAAATACCTATAACTAGGTAGGCTGAATGTTTGGTTCTTCTTGTATCTCCGCCAATGACTGCTAAATATCCTACTAACTGTCCACCTTCCTGTTCTGCAACAAGTACCGTTGAATTACTCTCTTTGTCCATTCGTTCCAACCATTTACGTTGTTGTTCAGGAGAACCTTTTCTTTCTCCTGGTTCCATAAGCATAAAATCAGCCTCAGTTTCAACTTGCTTCATTAGCCAATCGAAACTTTCAGCATCCTCAGGTTTTACCTCTCTGATTAACATCAAAATCCCCCTTTAAATATATCCAATATTATACATCATAATGAACTAACCTGCCCCTTTAGTTCCATAAGAAAAGAGCTGCCTTAAAGACAGCTCCGATCTTCAGCTAACGCACCCGTTAGCCATCCATGAATCGCAAAGAATGAAAATGGTCAGGAAGTGTCAATACTGATACTGACCTTAATCCAGTCAACCCTAATCCATAGACTAATTATTTACGCTCTCCTCTTTTTTTAAACGATTGAGCAGAGTCTTCTTAAGTATTGTCATTTTTCCATTTTTAAAGAAACTTATTTTCATGGTAGTTCTATAAGAAAAGCGATTCTTATTAAAGAATCGCACCCTTTAACTGAATAAGAAGGGACTATATTTTATTGAAATTATCGTCAACAAACCTCTTATTTTTTCTGTACAAGAACGCTAAGTTTCCAGGTTAGTAATTTTGCCGAAAAGTAATGCATCATAATACTTATCCTCTATAAAATAGTGGTCTTTTAACCGTCCTTCTAACTCATACCTGTTCTTTTCAAGTATCCGTGCAGAGCCAATATTGGCATGCTCCATAGCACGGAGCTTATGAAGATTAAGTGATTTAAATGCAAAATCACTTATCAATGCAACAACCTCTGTTCCATACCCCTTATCCCAATGATGTTTATGCAACACATAACCAATTTCAGCTTGGTTTGCTTCTTGGTCAAAATTGAAAATTATGGCTGTTCCTATAATTGCTTGAGTTAATTTTTCAACAATGGAGGAATATAAATGAGTTCCTGCCGACTCACGTTTTAACATTATTTCAATGAACTGACGAGTTTCCTCCAAAGTACTCATCAAATTCCAGCCAATAAATCGTGAAACCTCTTGATCTGACGCATAATGATGTATCTCTTGAACATCCTCTATCCTTAGTGCTTTGAAGTAGATTTTTTCACCCTCTAATGAATGAAATAAAACAGCCTGCTTCTCCATTTTAACCTCCTCTAACTACGCTTTGTTAATGAACCTCCGATGGTAGCGAAAATGTCCCCAAATAAGGGTTAAATATCATCGCACTCATCTTAGTATATCCTTCCAAATAATTTTCCATATATATGTTTCAACTGTTTCCTCGGCAATCTGTCCTTTTAATGGAACAACATGACTGACGTTTTTATACAACTTTAATGTCACTTAACAGTATTCCTTATAGAACTATCCTGCCACGTTAGTTTAAGTAGAAATTTTCACAATCTCATATTAATTTAATATAAATACCCATCGGAGTTTTTATATTGTCTATTTTTTAATCAACCTTTATCTTTAACATAACCAAATATAAAAAAGAGTAATACTTGAAAGTTAATAAACTAGAAAAATTTCCCTCTAAGAAAAAGAAAAGGATTATTGAATACGATATAATAAGGATATTAGTAAGATGATAAATCAAGAAGGAGCTCAGATAGACATAATGTCAATGGGGTCATCTGTTTTCCCATTTACTATAGGAGGTACATTTTGAAAGAATCTAAATCGAATAAAGGATGGTTAAGTTTGGGGGCAATCGGGTTATTTTTCCTAGGAAAAATGAAATGGTTGTTTGCGCTATTGAAAATAGCAAAAGTAGGTTCTCTGATTTCCATTTTCGTTTCATTAGGAGCGTATGCCTTGGTTTACGGTTGGAAATTTGCCGTAGCCCTAGTCTATCTAATTTACATCCATGAAATGGGGCATTTACTAGCTGCTAAGAGAAAAGGCATCAAAACATCCAATGCCATTTTCATCCCTTTTGTCGGAGCGTTAATTGCCCTTAAGGAAGAACCCAAGAATGCTAATCAAGAAGCTTATCTTGCCTTCGGAGGTCCTTTATTAGGTACATTAGCATTTCTACCAGCCATCCCTCTATTTATGATGACGGAAAATCCATTTTGGCTTTTAGTTATTACACTTGGAGCCATGATTAACCTATTTAATCTAATGCCTGTACATCCACTTGATGGAGGACGTATAGTGGGAGTCATCTCCACAAAGCTTTGGGTATTAGGGATTATCGGAATGGTTGTATATTTGTTTCTCCATCCAAATCCATTTTTAATTCTTTTCTTATTATTGGGTATTTCTAAGTGGTGGAAGGAATTCCGTAGCGAGACAACCAGAAATCAAAGAGACAACATCATTGAATTGAATCAATTTGGTTTAAAGCAACTAGAACAATATGAAGGTGCAACAGATGAAGAAAAAATTCGCCTGGTTAATATTTGGAATATGGAATTAAGCCAACTACATGAAAAGTTTAACAACATGAAGAGATGGCATATCCCGCTATTTGATGATAATAAGCTAAAAGAAAAACAGCTGACCGAGGTAAAATTAAATATTTATAGGTCCTTAATGGATGCTGCTAATTCGAATGAATACCAGTACGGACCTACCGATTTTAAAAGTATAGGCACGTATGAACGAATAGTAGCAACTTTCTTTAAAGAAGTTCAAGAACAAACTGAAATTAGGGATAAAGAGAAATCCTATTACTCATCGAGTCTCAAAACAAAAGTCATCTGGTTCTCATTATATATTGGGCTTGCCATTTTTTTAATGATAACAAGCTTATATGCAGGTGATTTAATGGAACAATATAAAACGTTATTACCTTAATACATTATGAAAAAGGGACCTCAATTATGAAGGTCCCCTTTGACTGTCTAGTTATTTAGGCTTGTGAAATATTAATGTTGATTATGTATAAATATTTTAAATATGTAAAAAAGCTTACTCAAAGAGTAAGCTTAACCTCTATAAACACTATCACATGTTCCAGGTTTTGGTTCATAAAAACAATGGTCTTTAAATTGACCAGTATGAGGCTGATCATACCATGTTGGAGGACATGGCGCATAGGGATTGAAATACCAAAGAGCATATCTAGCCGGATGCTGTCTCCAGTGCTTCAAATTCTGTTCTGCTAATCTTCTTTCGACACCTCTCGCTCTTTGATAAAATACATTGCCTTTTTGAACAGCTTCAAAAGAATAATTTCCTCCTTGTACATGAAAAATGACTTGTGGAATGGTTCTTAAACCTTTAAAGTCTAAACAATTAGCTACAAGACGATTCACAATTACATTTCCAACAAATAACATTCCTAGTTGTCCTTCACCTTCGGCTTCTGCTCTCATCATCCTTGCCATTAAGTCAACGTCTGAACTTCGGTAATTTGCTCTTGCCATTTTTACACCCCAAAAATATTGTATGAAAAATAGCCTACAGTCATGTCATTATTTATGTAATATAAATGCTTAGTTACAGCCTTTAAGTAAAAAGAAAACTATTACATTCTTTTTTCCCTTTATTCAACTAAACTGCCCCGTTAGTTGTATAAAGGGGTATCGCCAACATTTCGGAAATTTTGTACGCTAAGCAAATTCAAACATAAAAAATTCGAATTCCCTGTACGTTAAGGAACCGACTTTTTTATTTGACTTCTTCAAGAAAAGCACCCGATAGGTTAAGAAGAAATCTTTAAGTTGGAGGTCTAAATCATTTAAAGTGCCATTCAATATTTATCTGATTTTCTCCGCCAACTCTAAAATAATTCCCTCTGGACCACGAACGTAGCATAACTTATAACTTTCTTCATATTGCTGTATCTCACTAAAGATTTCCGTGCCTTTCTTTTTCAATTTTGCAACAATAGCTTCAATATCTTCAACAGCAAAGCAAATATGTCGGATACCCAGCGTATTTGCCAAAGGTTGCTGAATATCTTTTTCATCTGACGGCGTATAAAATTTGACTAGCTCTATCCATGCCTGACCATCTGGCATCCCCAATCCTACACATGCCGTTTTAACATCATTAAGCCCAACTATTCTGTCCAACTGTTCTCCATTCAATTCCCATTCCGCTTGTACTTCAAGTCCTAAATCAAGAAAAAACGCTTTAGCCTCTGAAAGATCATTTACGTTTATACTCACATGATCTATTCTATTGATCTTCATATCTCATACCTCCTATATTCCTGTTATTTTCAATACCTGTATTCGTGTAAAGGTTGTTTGAAATTCTAATTCGCTTAAAACAGAAAATATCCTTCTTCAACAAACCTGCCCCTTTAGTTTAAGTACATTCTTTCACACTCTCATTAGTGTAGAGCCTTTTTAGACACAATCCAATCACCTACAATATAGAGTTCATAAAATCCATATGACTTGTATCAGAATGCTTATCGTTGTAAATACGCATTTTCCTGATGCTACCCCTTTTAGCAACTTACAAGTGAGTATGATGGCTTGCCCCCTTGGTAAATAAGGAGTGTTACAATTTTATGTTTATTGTATCTTTAAAATAATGTTTAATCGAAAACGTTCAGCAAACCCATATTCTATAGCACAAAAAAAGAATCCATTTTGAAAAAAGGTTAATCAAAATGGATTCTTATCTTTTAGTGAATTAATCATAAAAGATTAAATGCATATCACTGTCAGTCCTTGATTTCGCAAAAAATTCAGCTTCATTTCCACCATCAACAAATTTACCAATACCCCAGAAATACCCACATTTCCCTCGTTCTATATATCTTGTTCCTACATAATCATTGTAACTATCAGGATCATACTCCCATAAATCAACTTTTAACTTACCAGCTGGACCAACGTAAGGATCCCGACAAATCCTATAATCTCCACCAGTAGAGGCATACACATGACTTTCAGCACCATTAGAATAAAGAGATTCTTCTCCTAAGTAATCCCAGCCGCTTGCAAATGTAGAAGAAGGGAACAACAACGCAGCTAACAAGGCCACGACACTCATTTTAAACTTTTTCATGCTCATTCTTCCTCTCCCGTTTTGACTTGAAATATATAATTCTCCATATAATATTAATCAATATTTTTTACATTATCATCCAACCAAAGATTCACTTTTATGGATATTTTTACCGCACCCTTAGCCCGATTACCTCGTTGAACTAAGCTGCCCCTTTAGTTCATAACTGTTTTTTCCATACCCCACCTGAACAGGGAGTAAAGCCACAAGTTTCATAAAAGTTTTTATGTTTGGAGTCATACGTCAAGGTAACAATCTCCAATCCGTACCGTTCAGACTCACTTAATAATTCTCTTACTAACTCCACACCAATTCCCATTTTTTGATAATCAGGATGAACAATTATGTCTTCCATATAACCATGTTCTAAGCCCATGCCTGCAACATAACCAAATGCTATAAGTTTATTATTTTCGTTTCTTACTCCAGCCCAAAAATTACAACGTTCAAACAAATTGGGGTAATCTTTATCGCGTCTTCCCCATCCAATAAGCTCTCTTAATTCAGGTATTTCATGATTAGATATTGGCATGTTTATAATGACTTTATAATTCATTAGTTCCCCTTTTCCTCATCTAAATTAGAATTCAAGATACTAATTTCTATAGGATTAAGTATAATTCCTTGTTGAACTAACCTGCCCCCTTTAGTTCCATAAGAAAAAGCTGCCTTAAAGACAGCTCCAATCTTCAGCTAACGCACCCGTTAGTTTAAGTACAATCCTTCACAAGGCTTTCAATTGGAAATTGGGTACCCATCTCTTATAGCTCTAACTATGACTTCATAATCCTTCATGCCATGCTTTTGAGCGATTTGAGCCAAAGGATAGGCCAGTTATTCCGTTGTTCTTCCTCTATCGGCACATGGACTTTAATCGTTTTGTTATTTGGATTGACTCCGAGCGATATAATATCATATTCATTAAATACCTTATTGCTTTCTTCCATGAATGCTCGGCTCTGTTCTTCCTTTTTCTGATTGTCTAAGTAATATTAGACTACAAAAAGTATATACGCAGCCATCAGCACACCTAACCCTAGAAAAACTCGTTGTTTTTAATTTCTTCGCTTTTATATCTCCTTGTCCAAAATTCTGTCTCTTTTCATCCTTTTTAACTTTAAAATATTAATCTATCTGTAGAACTATCTGGTATTTAGATGATTAAAAGCGACATAAAATAGGCTTCTCTCTTATTAAACTAAACTGCCCCTTTCAAAAACATCTGCGGCATCATGGCGATTCCAACTGGTATAGTTTGGGCCTCAATACTATTTGTAAATGTAATCGCGAATAAAAACTCATTCCAGGTATTTTTTATAACTGAATTGGCGTTAATTGGGTAAATCTCAAACAAGCTAGTGCATCTGATACCTATTTAAAACAATTTGAATACGCCTACAAATAAGGTGTCAAAATTTTCTTCTACGTATAAATCTAATGAAGTTTTTTTGTACGAGGGAGAAGTAATCTCTAATAGGCAGATGATTGTTCTTCCCCCATGTAGCAACAGCAACGTTATTCTTGTATTCGAACGATTCGTGGATCGGTAAATATATCTGAAGCATCTTCACTATTCGATGAAAACTCGGAGACAATGGCTCCTGCTTCACCAGCCTTGAACCAAATTTTATAATTAATGACTTTACGAGCTTCTTTGATGCAATCTGGATAAATGACATTTGGATCCCAGTATTCGGTAGTACTTAGAATTTCGCGTGCTTTTGTAAAATATGCATACTTCATATCACTATAAATATTAATTTTACTTACGCCTAGTTGAATCGATTCACCAGTTGAATTCCTTCCGTTACGTAAACTTCCACAATTGGTATAACAAACTACATTAAATCTGTTCGTTTAAAGCTCCAGGCTGCTTTTCATATTCTAGCCGGCTTGTGAACTGGGTCACTACATGTGTAAGTTCGTGCCCAATCACATCTAGTGAGTTTGTAAAACCCAACAAAAATAGTTCGCTGATTAATATATGATATTAATGATCACTGGTCATAAATTGGATCTCCGTGAACTGATATTCTGCCTTTTGCTCATAATATTCCTTTAAAGGGACACTCTATAATCAAAATAAACTTCTATAGGTTGGAGGCTGTCAGAATGAAGGTTTTATCAATGATCCAGCCGTGGGCAAGCCTTTTTGTCCATAGAGAGGCAACATATGAAACAAGGTCATGGAGAACGAATTATCGGGGGCCACTTGCCATTCACACAAGTAAAAAAATAGATAAAGACGTCTCTAACCATATAGCCATAAAGTCGTTGCTTGGTAAGCACGGATACACACCAGAGAATCTTCCAACTGGCCAGATCATTGCTGTATGCAAACTTGTAGATTGTTTGAAGGTAACTGAAAACAATGAGACATGGGCCATTCTGGAGGATGGTCGAATCGTATCAGGGAATGACTATTTTATGGGTAGCTTTATAGTGGGAGGTTATGCTTGGGTAGTTGAGGATATGCAGATGCTGGATGAATTTATTCCAGCAAAGGGAAAGCTAGGATTATGGGAGCATGTTTTAATTTTATAGGAGCTGATACATTGCACACGATGCGCTGATTCAGCTCCTTCAGGAACCCACTTTTCACGCACAAAATCTTCTAGCTTCTTTATTTTTTCAGACATCCTACTGCTCCTTTACACATAAAATCCCACTCTATATAGACTAATTTACCTAATCAAACTAAATCAAACCTTAGTCTGTTGGAAAATGTAAGATAGCTTACATTCTCTGTTACAAATCACTTAAAAAATAAAAAAGTAATTAACATTACATATTTCTTATCAAGAGTAAGATAATATTGTGGTCAACACTTGCAAAGTGAATTAAGATATTGGAGGTACCAAAATGACTCAATTAAAATTGAATGAAAACATCCCTAACTTTATTCTCCCTTCCACTACAGGTGAAACATTTTCATATGAGACTCATCAAAAAGAACATCAAAGCTGGCACTTAAAGAGGGGCGTGGTGTCCAGTCTGTGTCCAAGATTTAAAAGACTTAGAAGAAAATAAGAGTTATTTTGAAAGTAAGAATGTGCATTTAATCACTATCTCTACGGATGAACTTGATAATTTAAAGAAAATGGTAGATGAATACAACCTTTCATATCCTGTCTTATCAGATGAAAATTTAGAGGCTTTAAAAGCTTTTGACGTATTCTTTCATGGTGAAGACGCTCCATATGAAGACCATGGAGCTCACGGGGAACCTGCCTATTTCCTTGTAGATGATAAAGGACGTCTTCTTTATCAACAAAAGCAAACAAGCCCTTTTGGTCGTCCTACAAGTACAGAGCTAAGAAAAATAGTACAATATATAAGTAAAAATCTTAAATAGTCTTTCCGGTACATTAAAGAGTCCCATATTTGTTATACAACTAACCTGCCCCTTTAGTTCCATAAGAAAAAGCTGCCTTAAAGACAGCTCCGATCTTCAGCTAACGCACCCGTTAGTTTAAGTAGAATCCTTCACAAATTTTGTTTTAAATTAGAAAAAAACTCCCAAAGCATCTCTCAACAAGCTAGTGAATCTTCTGCTCATTTACTATTTTTATACCATTTATCTGTTTTAAATTCCTCTGGAATCGATTGCTCAACAGGGTCATCAAATCCTAATTGTTCAAGGATTTCAAACCATAAATCTCTTTTAGAATCAGGTAATTTCGAGCCACACCAGGGACAATAGGTTATCTCTATACTTGAGCTGCCTCCATCGTGGATTATTAACCCATATTCATCAAACTTTTTATCATAGGTAATCAATATGTCTGGACAATCAAATGGGTTAGCGTGAATCTTGCACTTAATATTAACTTGGTCTTTCATAGTTTCGCAGCAGTGATTATTCATAAAAATCTCCTTGAATTAAACCCTTTATTGGTTTCTATGTACATTGTTTATTGTAATTTTATCATAGTCCCTTATTGAGCTAACCTGCCCCGTTTGTTCATTAAAAACATTCATTACAGGAATACTGGTCCTTAGTTCAATAAAAAGGCTACGGGTTTGGTCAGCCAGTTCTTAAATGTAATCAAGCAAACGTTTCTTTTATTTCAATCTTAAAGTTCGGTTTGAAGGTAATTTCTACAATCATTAAAAACCTTTCTCTATCATCATCTAAAAATAACCGTATAGAAGATTCATCCTCTTTATCGGTAAGTATTTCGATTTTACTTACCGTTTGAAAGTTATATCTTCCAATAACCATACTTCCCTCTTGTACTAATAACCCAAATTGATTATAAAACGGGCAAATGATAACCTCATATTTATACTTTTTAACCTTGAACCTGAAGGTTGATTCATTATATTCGAACAGTTCATCATCATCTTTCTTTACTGGAAGACATTCAAATAGAGAAATGAAATCTATTTCAGAAGGATAAAACTCCATAATACAACCTTCTTTCATAAGGAAATGCACCTACATTACTTACCTTCTGCAAAGGAAAATGAAAATCCTTCTTCAACTAACCTGCCTCGTTAGTTCAATAGTAAAGTTCTATTCAAACAATGGAACTTTTGGGTCTATTCCATAACAATGAACAAGCATAGAGTGTAATTGCCCTCTGTGATGATAAACGTGAGCTACAATCTCTAACAACCATTCATATCGCGAGTATGTAACACCCCAATAAGAAGTAATTTCCTCTTGAAGTTCGATTTCTGTAAAATTCATAAATTTATCTTCTAAAAATTGATGATTTTTTATCAATGCTTCTTTCATCTCATTTAGACTTTTATATGAAACATTTGAATAAAATTTATTCATCTTGTCTTGGGACGCCCCGTCCGAAATAAGCGAATCAGCTTCACAAATAATAGCAATGTGTTCTATCAGCTCTCCTATGGAATGCTTATTGGGCGTAGGTCTTTTTTGTAAGTCATTTTCTGCTAACTTTTCTATCATCTCAACAATTGTCGTTACAGCAACTTTAATTTGATGTAATGCACTCTTACAATATGTATTCATCTTAGCCTCCTTTACTTCATTCCTATATTCAACTATCCTGCCCCGTTAGTTGCATGGAAAGAAAGAGCTGCCTTAAAGACAGCTCCGATCTTCAGCGTTAGTTTAAGTACATTTAATCACAAACTATTGGGTATCAACTATGTTTATTCATTAGGATAAAGAAAGGACGTCTATGACAGTCGTCTTCTTTTACGAACAAAATAAAACCAGATTAGTTGTATTATAAGGATAAACACAAATGCAACACCTAAAATTATTAATGTAATAATTCTGATTTCAGGAGTTTGAACAGCCCCTGCTCCGTCTACTTGTCTTGTTCCAATAACGATAGCAAGTATGGAAAAAATCACTAACCAAAAAACGTTTGCAACCCACCAAAGCTTCATCCTTCTACCTCCTTTCCTCACTAGTAAATACTATACATATAGCAGTACGGAAAAATAAGGTAAAAGTTTCAAAAAACGGGATCTTTATTAAGCTAACCTGCCCCGTTAGTTGCATAAGAAAAAGCTGCCTTAAAGACAGCTCCGATTTCAGCTAACGCACCCGTTAGTTCATTAAGAAAAGGTTGCTTCAACAACCTCCCTTATTGATGTAAAGCACGTATTCCCTGACTTTCTTTGAGTGTGGGGTGTTGAGAAGGTATCTTGCTGAAAAGATCGAGACTTATCTTTTTATTCAGCTACCTAAGCCAAGTAAGTATCCAAATGTTTTAAAAATTTCTGCTGGAGATTACTGGTGTATCCAAAATAACGGCTGGTCTATTGATTCTGCTACTGAAATTTTTAGTGAGGAATGGATCTGATAACGAGTTTTTTTCACCGAATCTGAAATTTATGGGAATAATAAACTCTATCATCAATTGAAAAAAGAACTTCGAATAAGAAAAACATAGGGAGATTTTAGTCTTCCTATGTTTTCATTCATATTATTTATCTGTTTGTTTTTGTTTCTTTTTCAAATAATCTGCACGTATTTTTTCAAGTTGCTGCTTTTTATCAAATTTGGCAGGCTTCTGTTTTTCATGAAACTTTGTCACAGCTACCTGACCTTTGGTATCCAATTGATATTTTCCCACTTTGTTCACCTACTTTTCTTGTCTTTAAAGAGAATCTATTCATCAAATATAATATACCTTATTTTACTGAAGTAAACCTTATTACTTTATTAGTGTGTACTGCTAACTTTGCATATATCAGTAAAAACATTAAAAACTTAGTAAAATAATTCATCGCCAAATGGTATTCATTTCATTGCTATAATCAAAATAAAATGCCTTGACACTCTGCATAAGCCTCAATAATTCTATTTCTTGTTTGTTCAGCTCTCTTCTAAATGTCCAATTGTTCGGTAAATAAGGTTTAAAATATTAAAACAATTTAAGTCTACTCCATCTTTGTTCTTAATGCTAATAACCATTACATTCTCTTTGATTTCAAATTAAGGTTTCTGAGGGGAAATATTGTTTTTTTTCAAAGTCTTTTTACTACTTGTTTAAAAAAAATCTACATCCCCAATATTTTTCTCCAAATAACCACCCCTTGTTATTAACTTTTCTACTTATATCTATCTTGTCCAAATATTATCTTATTCAACTAACCTGCCCCGTTAGTTCCATAATACTTATTGAAGAGTTGAAATAGACTATGACGCAAATGAGACGGTATGAAGTTTAATTATATGAGTTCGATCTGTTTTGTTTCTTATGTTGGGATAAACGATAAAGGCCACTAATGAGATAGTACAAAAAGAAGTAACCAAAAAGAATAATGGTAGGTACTATATTGGTAAAGATATTTATAAAAATAAAACCTAAAATGAGAAAAGTTAAAGAAACTATAAAATTAAATTTAAAACTTTTATTACTATTCAACAAAATCACCCCTAACTAATTTTACCATTAAAAAGAAATAATCCTCACAGACGAAGACTGAACTATCGGAGGAGTTATTAGCAAAGCAGTATTCGTTTCTGTGATATAAAAAAGTGTAATAACTTTTTTATATTTCAAGTTATCAAATCATACTAAATTAATCCTTTTTTGAACTCAATCTTTCTAACTTTTCTTTATTAATGATAAAATATTTCCTTCCTCTTTTCTCTAATAATCCGTCTTCATGGAATTGGTTAAGTGTGTATAATAAATGTCGATAGCTTGCCCCCACGTATTCTGCTGTTTCGGTATGCTTCTCTTGAAAGCATCCATCGTTTTCTATTTGAAGAATATATTTGGCCAATCGATTTTTGAATTCATAATCCTGCATAGCTGTGTAATGATCCGTTCTTTTAAGTAATTTATTACCTAAATATTTTGATAAATTGCGGAGAAAAAGATTGTCATTTAACAGATGCTCTTTCGATGCAGCCAATGGAACCGCTAAGCAAGTGCAGTCATTTATAGCCACAACATCTTTTAAATTCTTTTCCACCTCAATCAAGGATAATTCACCAATAAAATCATCTTTCTTTAGGAACTGAATCAGCGCACGTTTTCCATTTTCGTGTACTATATATATTTTTGCCCGTCCATCCAATAATAAAAATAAGTACTGAATATCTTCATCAAAGCGCACTATATATTCATTAGAAGAAAACTTACAAATAAAAGCCTGATGTAAAGCTGCTTTCGGAAAAGTTTCTTGAATATCATTATATATATCTGAAAAATTTTCAGCGTAATCCCTTAAATTAATTTTTTCCATTTCATCACCTCAATATGAGATATCTCCTATTATTATATTCTTACTTTAGATATATTACTACCAAGAGGTGGATAGGAATGAACAAATACAAACATATTATTTTTGACTTAGATGATACGATACTTGATTTTCAAGATTCAGAAGAAAAGGCTTTAAAACAAATTATTACGCTGTACGAGTTGCCCTATAACAAACAAACCATTGCATGTTATAAGCGCATTAATGATGGATTATGGCATCAATTAGAGGAAGGCTTGATTTCTCGTGAGGAAGTGCTGACAACGCGTTTTTCACTTTTTTTGAAGGAATTTTATATAGATGAAAACGGAGCAAAAGTTGAAGCTATGTACCGTGAGCATTTAAACCAAGGACATAAGACCATTACCCATTCACATGAATTATTAAATGCTTTAAGTAAGCAAGATTATAAATTATATATTGGAACAAACGGTGTAGGAAAGACTCAAAGAAAAAGATTAGGAGGTGCCAAGCTACAAGGATATTTTGAACAGCTTTTTATCTCCGAAGAAATTGGTTATGAAAAACCGAATCCCCATTTCTTTTACTATATTTTTGATGCCCTGCATACAAGCCGTAAAGAAGAATTTTTAATGATAGGTGATCGTTTAACATCGGATATTCAAGGAGCTATCAATGTCGGAATTGATTGTGTCTGGTTTAACCCTAAGAGAAGCATTCCTAAATCATGTTTACCTAAGAGCACATATACGATATCAAATTTAATGCAAATAATGGACTTATTAGAGCAATAACCATGAAAAAAGTAATTCACTCAATTCTACTCTATATAGTAAGTGCTATTGGCATTAGTCTTACATTAAAAGCTGATGTTGGTGTCAGCAGTTTTAATGCGCTGAATTTATCCATATCTGAATTGACTTCCATCAAAGTTGGCACAATTACATTCATTGCAAATTTCATTTTTCTATTCGGTTATATCTGCCTATGCGAAAAAAAGGATTTTAGAAAATTCACTTTGATGTTCATTTCCATCTTGTTCTTTGGAATGGTTATTAATTTTTTCCTCTATACAATTTTCGGTACGATTCACGTAGAGAATTATTTAGTAAGAATCGGACTATTTATTTTCGGTGCGATACTAGCCGGTGGAGCAACAGGCATTATTTTATCATTAGATATTATCCCTTTTCCTATTGAAAGTTTATGTTTACAAATAGCCGAATTAACAAAACGCCCTTTCTCTCAATACAGATATTGTGTCGATTTATTCTCCATTATTCTATCAATAACCATATCACTACTATACAATTTACCAATCAATATTCGTGAAGGAACGATTATCAGCTTCTTTTTATTGTCCGGCATTATTTCTTATACACGATTGAAATTTAAAAACTATCAGCAGAAACCTAAAACTCAATAAAAAGCATAACTAAAAAATAACCTCTTACGGATAAGAATCCAAGGAGGCTATTTTTATCAAACTTTAATATAAATTACCGAACTTTATTCTAAATGATCAATCTTTTTGTAAAACTACTGTTGAACTAACCTGCCCCTTTAGCTCATTAAGCAAAAAGGCCAAATGGCAGCCCTGGAACTGAGCTGCCTTCACATGAGAAGATTAGCTGGGTTTCTTAATTATTTTCATCCAATTCGGATCCGACTAGTAAAAAAGCGACTGCTCATTGTCCAGCAATCGCGCCCGATTGTTGATAAAAGTATACTCGCTAAAAAGAAAGGGCATGTTTTGAAAAAAGATAATCAAAACACGCCCTTATGTTTCTATTAAATTGGATTGATCTTTTATATAAAACGCTGGCCCTTTTTGTCTTCCTAAAAAAAAACAAACGCACCCGTTTTTAAAGTGGCTCCGTTATATTCATTGTTGAATTAATCAAAAAAAACGATTTCTATCGATCAGTTTGCAACAATTTACGGGCATTTGTAATCAGCCCTTTAAAAATGTTAGCAATGCTTCATTAAATTCTTTGGCATGTGTTGCATTGAACCCATGTGGACCACCCTTTATTAAAGTTACCTTAGAATCAGGAATTGCTTCATGTGTCTGCTTCCCACTATTTTCAAATGGAACAATTGCATCTGAATCACTATGAAGAACAAGGGTGGGTATATTAAACTTGGCTAAATCCCCTCTGAAATCCGTTTTGCTGAAAGCAGCGATACAATCTAGTGTCCCTTTAGGCGATGCACCAGCTGCAATATCCCTATTGTAAAGTCGGAATGGTTCACTGACTAAGTCAGTTCGATCCCCAGCAGAAAAAAATCCTCTCGTAAACCCATCAAGAAATGCTAGGCGATCATTTTTCACTCCATTTTCTAATCCTTGAATGTCTGCATCATCAAATGCACCCTCAGGATGTTCTGCTGACTTGTAAAGAAATGGTGGTACAGCTCCTGCAAATACAGCCTTCTCTACTCTATCTGTTCCATAAGTTCCGATATAGCGGGCTACTTCTCCGCCCCCCATTGAAAATCCGACCAGTGTCACACGCTGGATATCCAAATGCTCTAGTAACTGGTGTAAATCAGTAGCGAATGTGTCATAATCGTAACCGTTCCATGGCTGCGAAGAGTTACCGAACCCTCGACGGTCATAAGTTATGACTCTGTATCCAGCCTCAACGAGAGCAGGAACTTGATATTCCCAAGATCGGCCACTTAATGGCCAACCGTGAATTAATACTACCGGCTTCCCTGTACCATGATCCTCATAATATAGTTCAATCGGTGTTTCGTTTTCGGTTCCTACAGTAATTTTCGCCATCTTTCTACCTCCCAAAAGTATTCAGATATACATCCTATTCAACAATAATACGGATGAATCCCGTAGCCATTTTCTGTTTTTTGTAACAACGAAATGGGCTGAACCATCCATGACTGCCAATGATTCAGCAATGATTCGATTATAAGAATTATTGCGTAAACTAGCACAAATAAGGCCAATGGTTTTGGTCATATCCCCTCCTTGTTTGTCATACCTATTCATGATACTATACTTCACCGAGTGTGGGAATAGGTCCCAATAATGGAATAAAAAACCCGAACAAAAATAAAGTTACAATTCGAAAAGCCTTAAATTCAATAGAATCTAGGGCTTTTTGTGTATGGGTTCCATTAATATAATGTCTGGATGAAAAGAATTGACCACTAGGAAAGACAAAGGGTTGCAAATCAAGAATTAAAATCCGCTCAAATACTCGGGATATATTGAGTGCCAGTTGTGAATAATAAGAGTGGTAAACAATGAATTAAGGAGGGCTTGCATGCAACAGGATCAACAAGCTAAAAAGAATTCGGGTTCAATCATTAAACCAGGATTTTCAGGAACTGATGCACAAAAAGTAAAACAAGAAATTCAAAAAGATGTAAGCGAAGGACAAGGTGCAATGACTTCCCGAGAGGCAGGAGCAATGCGTGATTAAAAAACCACTCTGAGAGTGGTTTTTTATATGCTTTAACGCAAGTTTTAAAAAGAGTAAAACAAGGTTAAATTAAATATGTTTTCATACAAAAAGGCTGCCTTAAAGACAGCTCCGATATTAAACTAAACCAGCTAATAGGATGTCAATATCTTTCTCTAAAATTTTCATTTCCCTTATGATATACTATTTTTGTTCATGACAAATAACCCTCCAAAACCCTACTGGAAGGATTTTTCTCTGTTTCATAAAACCGTTAATCAGGATAAATCTAGGAATGCTTCTTTTCTCTTTTATAAAGCGTAAATCCAATGAAGCAACTTATTCATTCAGGAAACGATTGACACTTTGGCCGGTTTTCCTTCTGATTTTTTCTTATCATAGAAGGCTTTAAGCTTGTTGTTCCTTGAACTTCTTATGCCGCAAAGTACGGCAAGATACAGAGAATGACGTAGTCTGCTCGAACCTCTTTTTGTAATACGATTAATGGTTGCCGTAAACTTACCGGAAGAGTGAACACTTGGATCTACTCCAGCGAAGGCAACCAGTTTTTTCGGATGATTAAACCGATCGATTTCACCAATTTCAGAGATAATCGTGGCTGCGATTTTTTCTCCGATACCCGGAATCGATTGGATGATCTTATATTCTTCCAGTTCATTTGCCAGGGCCACTATACGATCTTCCAAATCAGAAAGGTGTCCCTGGTAATGAAAAAGCAACTCCATATACATACGAAGATTGATTACGTGACTTTCATACACGTTTTTTTGGAATGGATTTCTAGATGCGGAATCCATTATTTTTTTTGCTTTTCCCCATGCGCATTCACCCGATCGGCTAGAACAGAACTCTATAACACTCTCTGCTAGTCTACTTTCTCCGGTTGTTAATACTGCCTCTGAAGTAGGATATTCCTTTAACATCAATAAAGAAACCTTCGAATATAGATCCCCAAAAACCTTCCGGTATTCAGGAAACACTTGATCTAAAATGGTGTGAAACTGAAGTTTAGCTTCCACATACATATTCGTTACAATTTCCTGTTGTCTGGACAAATTCCGAAGGTCTAAAAGCCGAATTCCTCTAATTTTATGAGATTCAAAATCCTCTTTGTAATACAGCACACACAACTGGTACGCATCGATTGCGTCTGTTTTTACCTTTCGTAAACCGGACTTCTTTGCCTGATAAGAAATAATCGGATTTAGTAAGATATATAGAACTCCTTGTTCCTCCAAGAATTGAATAACGGGAGTATGGTAATGCCCTGTAGATTCTAAAATGACCATAGGCATCTGCCCTGTCACCTCTTCGATTTCTTTTAGAAATCCAATAAAATGATCTAATTCCTCTCTAGTATGCTTTATTGAGAAGCTCTTTCCATACGGTTTTGATTGATCTAAAAATGCCTGAACTTGACTCTCTCCTTTTGCCACATCCAGACCAACAACTGGATTTCATTGGTTTTCCCTCCTCTACTTACTAACCAGTACCCCGAGTCCTCCATGTAGTGTCATAGCTTCGCTTGTTATACGAGATCTACGTCCCAACCAGCCTCAAACATGTTTCTACAAGTAGGGGGCGGACAGTTTAGTTCACTGGATCAAGTCCCACGCACCCGTACGTCCTACCCTGGCTACTGATATAATAGATTCTATTAAAAAAAGGTCAACCAGTAAAAACTGGCTAACCTTATAATACGAACGCACCCGTTAGTTTAAGTAGATTTCTTCACAAACTTTTTTTATCTTAGGCTTTGTTAAATAGTATTGTTGCTTTAAAATAAAGTTTGTTCAAAAACACCTAAATTAAAGAATCCATTTTGAAAAAGGATTGATCAAAATGGATTCTTCTCTAACAGATTTATGTTTAGGTCTTCATATTTAACTACATAGATATAGTTTTTGTTGCAACTGTTTGTTGAAATGCCTTATCATGCTCAACAATAACCATTGTGGGATTAAGTTGTTGAATAAGCTCTTCAATCTGCATACGTGAATAAATATCAATAAAATTTAATGGTTCATCCCATATATATAAATGAGCTTTTTCACATAAACTTTTAGCGATAAGCAGCTTTTTCTTTTGTCCACCAGAATAATAAGATATATCTTTCTCAAATTGAATTCGGTCAAAATCCATCTTACGTAGGATGGATTTAAATAACGTCTCATCAATCTCGTGCTCTTCAATAAAGTCCGATAACGATCCCTTCAAATGAGAAGTATCTTGTTGGACATAGGATATGACGAGTCCTGAACCTAAATTAACTGAGCCTGTATGCTGTATTGGATGTCCTAGAATTAGTTTTAGGATACTACTTTTCCCGCTTCCATTCTTTCCATCAAGTACAATTCGGTCCCCTTGTTCAACTATGAAGCTAATTGGTTCATTTACTATTTGGTCATCATACTTAACAGATACAACAGTCAAAACAACCAATTCATTTGACTGAAATTTCAATTGTTCTAATTTTAACGACTCAGTTTTCTCCACATTTTTTAGTAATTTTGACTTTTCTTCAATTGCTTTTTGTTGCCTTGATTCAAGGTTCTTCGCTCTCTTCATCATCTTGGCCGCTTTATGTCCTACAAAACCCTTATCCAACTTAGAACCCGAATTCGTTGTCCCATTTTTGGAAGCTTCCACTTGATTAGACCAACCTGCTGAACGCTTTGAAGACTGTTTTAATCTCCCTATGTCTTTTTGTAGACGCTCATTTGTAGCCTCTTCGTGTTCCTGCTGTCTATCAAAATTTAACTTCCAAGAAGAATAGTTACCACTTTGAACTTCAATATTTGCTCTATTTATAGATAAGATATGGTCAACGCATCCATCTAAAAAGATTCTGTCATGTGAAATTAAAATAAACCCTTTTTTCTTCCTTAGATAATCAGAGACCATCTTTCGTGCATCAGTGTCTAGATGATTTGTTGGCTCATCAATTAATAGAAATTGACCTTCAGTCAAAAAAAGTGCAGCAAGCAACACCTTTGTTTGTTCTCCATTTGATAATGTTTTAAATGGTCGGTACATGACCTCGGCATCAACATTTAGATAGGATATTTCACGAAGAAATTCCCAATCTTCTGCTTGGGGGCAAATTTCTTCAAAGATTTCATAAGTATACTTGTTTTTATCCGCAACTGGATAAGGGAAATAATTAAATTCTACCGAAGAAATGATTTTCCCATTATACTCATAATTCCCTAATAATAAATTAAAGAATGTTGTTTTACCTCGTCCATTTCTACCGATAAATCCAAGTTTCCAATCCGTATCTATTTGAAAGTTTACACCTTCAAAAATATTATCAAAGCTACCTGGATAAGAAAAAGTTAAGTCTTGAACTTGTATCATTGACATGATAATTCCTCCTTTGTATATCAACACTTTTTACTTTTTATACAAAGTCGGCACATCCATCTATTCTAAATTTCTCCGTATAAGTTTGATGGATATTAACGACTTATACGGAGTATTACATGCGTAACAATAGTGTCTGAATTGCTCATTTCTCTCTCTCCTTTATTATTAGATTAAAGAAAAAATCCTCCCAATTTGTAATTGGAAGGATTAGTCTTTCACTTATATTAAATAAGTTCTTTGCCATTGGAATCATGACAAATAAAGTATGAACTGATTTAAAAAATGGATAGACTAACCCTATATTTTGTAGTTTGAAGTTATTCATTTCAAATAAAAATATAGATTAGTTAATCATTGTCCATTCATCAGTCCTCTCATAATTGTATTTTTATATTAACATTTTATTTTATGGAATACAATATCAGCATCATCTTCACCTCAAATTACTGCATATTGCTCTTTTGATAATTTCCATACAATTGACCACAGGCAGCATCTATATCAATTCCAAATTGACTTCTAATGGTCACATTAATACCTGATGATTTTAATTTTTTGTAAAAATTAACAACATGACCTTCATCAACTTCACCGAACCTTAAAGGAGAACTGACGGTTGGGTTATATCTGATTAAATTTACATGATATAAACGTCCTTCTTTATATCGACCTTTTAATAGCTCTACTACTTCTTTAGCATGGTCAATAGAATCATTCACACCAGGTAACATAATATAAGCAATATATACTTTTCTTGATGTTATTCGTATATGCTCATCTAATGTGTCCATTACATCTAATAATGGATACCTATCATTAATCGGCATCAACTTACTTCGTTGTTCATTAAAAGGAGAATGTAACGAAAACGTTAAATTGACATGCGGATAATTCAGAGTCATTTTTTTTATACTTGGTATAATACCAATAGTTGAAATAGATAACCTACGAGGGCTTAAAGCAAACAGCGTAGGATCAGTGAGTACATCTAAGGCATCAAAAACTTGTACATTGGCTAACGCTTCTCCCATCCCCATAAAAGAAATACTATCAATTGAGTGACCTTGTAAGTAAAAATAGAGGATTTGGTCAGTTATTTCATCTGAGGTCAAATTTCTTTTTAATCCAATGTCACCTGTTGCACAAAATTTACACCCAAAATTACATCCGCACTGAGAAGATATACAAAATGATTCCCAACCAGCTTTATATTTCATATTTACAGTTTCTATTTTTTCATTTCCTGAAATTTCAAATAAGACTTTAGTGACTTGCTCAGAATGTTGTTCCTTTAAAGGAACAACATCTAAAATACACTCTCCAAATTCCGTAACTAAAATTTTTCTTAACGATTTTGGAAGTACATTAATTTCGTTGAATTTATTTATTCTTTCTTTAAAAATGGCATTCAATATTTGTTTCATTCTAAAACTAGGGTAATTATGTTCCCTTAAGAGTTCTTTATTCTTCTATACTTATTACTTAGTTTTAATTGCATCTTTCTCATCCTTCCATATGACTCTCTAGTTTTATAGGAGTAAATAGAAAGGAGTTGTCTATCCCTTAAGTTAAAAATAAACGCAAAAAAGCAACGATAGAATTATCGGTGCTGAACTTTAAATAAAAAATATGCACAAATAAATAAACAAGGACTCTAAGTCATGCTTTGTAATTTATTTGCCATAGAGGCAAAGCTCCGATAACTGCTTTTGTATGGTTGTATAGCATAAAAAAGGACAGACTACTCCCTTTGTCCGCTAAACCATTTCCAATTTTTACGTTTTTACCAAACAGAATTCTAAAAACAGTTAACATTGCTTGCACCTCCCCTTTGCCAAATTTATTATAGAGTAATCTAACATAAAAGTGAGTATATGTACAGTGTAATTTGAGAATTATTGTAAAACTAACCTACCTATATAGTAAAAGAAAAACTGCAAAAAAGAATTTTTAATCAAACTTTATTATAAATTATCAATCTTTATTTTAAATAATCGAACTTTGTTTTAAATGATCAATCTTTTTTATAAAACTACAGATATTGTTGTTTTTCAGGTATAAAATATGGGAACGTCCGATTTGGACGTTCCCGTTCTTATTCCCATTAAAGCCCCCCTATAATGGAATAACTGTAAAGCTAATGAAGCTTTTTTAAAAGCTGCGTTTCGCTGCCCAAGCACCTTGCATTTTACTAAGGAATACAATTTGCCCAATATGATATGCGTCGTGCATTGCTAAACTCTTCAGTTCAAGCACTAATGAATTATCTCCTGGAATCTGTCTATACAAATCTTCATGTTCTGATTTTGCTAGTATTTTTCCAAGTTCACGATGAACATAATAGTATTCTTGTTTTGTTTCCTTCCAATTTTCTAACGTCTCAGTTGGTAATCGAAATGTAGAGTCATTATTTTCTGCCTGTGGTTCATTCGCTGTTTCACCAAGAAATCGCATCAGATATCTCTTTTCAAAGAAAAGTAAATGACAAACTAATTCCCAAATGGAATTCATTGCCCCATCAGCTGGTTTCCAAATTGCCTGTTCAAAAGTGATGTCCTCTAGCACTTTTTCAAGTGGTGGAAACCAGTCTTCTTTATCTAAGCAGCTTGCCCATTGTTGTAACAAAAGTGTCTTTACATCCATTTTCTATTCCCTCCAATTTAATCCTAG
This sequence comes from Brevibacillus sp. JNUCC-41, assembly GCF_014844095.1. Lineage (NCBI taxonomy): Bacteria > Bacillati > Bacillota > Bacilli > Caryophanales > Bacillaceae > Peribacillus > Peribacillus sp. JNUCC41. Next base: position 1,051,096 of record NZ_CP062163.1, read on the forward strand.
ATTGAATTTATTATTGCTTACCTTACAATAGATTCGCATCAGTTAAAGAGTATTCCTCTAGACAGAATTTCTTTTATTACTTTTTCCATTATTTCACCTTCTAAAAGATTAGGTTATCGTATTAATTATTGTTCAACTATTCTGTCCCTTTAGTTCCATATGAAAAAGCTGCCTTATGACAGCTCCAATCTTCAGCTAACGCACCTGTTAGTTCATTAAGGATTAAGTTAATAAATATATCTAAAAGTCTCATATTTTCCATACTTGATAACAGTTTTAAATTCTTCTCCACCATTTTTATCCTTTAACAAAGCATCCATCTTATCATCTTTAATATTGTAATGTCTCTTATTCAGAAAGCCTACACTTCGGATTGTTGGATGGTCTAAAATTGGTGATAAGTCACCATCTAACACATTAGTATCAACAAATCTAAAGTCAATTAGGTTAGGAAATTGATTTAAAAAATTCAAATTCTCAAGATTACCGCAAGAATTAAGGCAAAGGACCCGAAGATTTTTCAGAGAGAATAACTCTTCATTTGATACAAATTTCTTAGATTGATTAATATGTAAATGTTCTAGCGAATTGGCTAATCCAGAAAAACCAAAATCATTTTGTAATTTAGTACAATAATGTAATTCTAAACGCTTTAATTTATTCATTTTTTCTATCCCAAGTAAATCTTGTATATTGGACCAGTTTAATTCTAGATAGAGGAGATTTTCAGGAATACCAACAAAGTTGCCCAGCTTATTCTTTTTATGATGCCAAAGAGTTAAATACTCAATGTTTTCCAGCTCCATCTCATTAAACTTATCTTCTTTTAAGTTTAAATAAGACTGAAGGTTATCTGGTATTTGTTCAAACCAAATCGTATTATTTCTCCAGTTATCCATTATGAATCTCCCCTATATTCGCCATCATTTCTTTTATCTTATCATTAGAACTTATTAAACTAAACTGCCCCGTTAGTTCCATAAGAAAAAGCTGCCTTAAAGGCAGCTCTGATCTTCAGCTAACGCACCCGTTACTTGAAGAAAAGTGATACAAAAATAAAGCCAATAATGATTACAAGAATGAGAATTCCCGTACCTTTCCAACCTAAACTTCCTACTAAATCAGCAAGACCGCCACTGTTTGCTTTATTAAAAGCATCATTCAAACTACCAGTCGGATTTCTTTTTAATTCTTCTTGTCTTAATCTCTCTCTTTTTCGGTCAGGAGTTTCTTTGTTTTCTTGCACTTAAAACAACCCCCTATAAATTAAACAACTATTCTTTTATATTTTACCACAAATAACCATTTCCCTTGTTGAACTATCCTGCCCCTTTAGTTCCATAAGAAAAAAGCTGCCTTAAAAGACAGCTCTGATCTAAACGCACTCGGTAGTTCAACAAGAAAACAGCTTAATAATAGAGTTTTGAATTTTATTTCAATCACCTATTAGTACAGTTATTATTTTTCTCTAAGATGATTTAATAGTGCAATAGCTAATAAAAGTATTGATAAGCCAGTCCCTAAACTATCAGGTCCTTCATCGAAGAAAATTGGAGAAACAAAATGATTTAAAACTGTAATGATTACAGCAAATGTAACCAAAGAAATATTTGTTATCTTCAAAGGAAAAACCCTCCTATTAAGTATCGAAAGCAAGTAAAAATTCTCCTTTTAAATTATAACTCTTATGGAATTATCCTGCCCCTTTAGTTCCATAAGAAAAAACTGCCTTAAAGACAGCTCCGATCTTCAGACACACCCGTTAGTTCTTTAAGATGTTTTAAGAATTGTTTCTTTAACCAGAAATTATTTTTTTACTTTCTTCAAAATAACTAGCCTTTGAAGGAATAAACACTGTAATGAAAAGTACGGTTGCAAAAATTGCTCCGACAATAGAATAAATAATACAAACAACTTGTAATGAAAGCCATTCTATTGTTAACCCTAAGAGCAGTGTCAATCCAATTTGAATTATACCTTGCACCATATCTGCAATACTCCCGAACCTTCCCATAATTGCTACAGGTACATTACTTTGAAAAAAGGTAGCATATCCTGCATTCCCAAATGCCATAAAGAAGCCTAAAAATACAAATGCCAATGTTGCGGTTATAAAGTTAAAAGATGCATAAAACAAAACATATCCTATTGATGTCAGTAACATTCCAGCACCTATAAATAACCTTAGTTGCAACTTCTTAGATACAACGGCAGCGACAGTAGCTCCTCCCAATGCCCCAATACCAGTAATACTGACAATTAAGCCATAATCACTATCAGACAGCTCCAAGTGCTGTTTAATAAAAGTAACCTCTTGTGAATCTAATGCAAAGCCAATTAGCATTGCACATTGAAACAATAAGTAAACTGATACAAAGAACTTTGCAACCTTAGTAAATTCCCTAACTGCTTTCCAATCGTTTATGAGAGTTTTCCACTGAACTGGTTCTCTTATATTATCTAGATCTTCATCAACGTCAGGAAGAAGATAGATGAAAAATGCACAAATTATAAAAGTAATCGCATTAATTACAATGCATAATTCTGTCCCTACATACATAATAAGTATTCCTGAAATAGCTGGGCCTAATAAAAATGCACCGGAGCTGGCCAAACTCATAATCGAATTAAATCGTTTTCGATTTACAGGAGGTACCAGCTTTGTTATGTAAACGGATGAACTTGGACCAAAGAATGAACCGGCAATATTAATCAATAAAAGGACTGTATATATAGTCCATAATGATGATATGAAAGGAATCACAAATACTAAGACACCTCTTATAATATCAATAGAAATCATCAATCTTCGTTTATTAACACGATCAATAACACTCCCAGACCACGTATTAGTGATTAAAACGGCAATAGGCCTTATAATATAGAGCCCCGCAACTGCTGTTGCAGAGCCAGTTAAGTTTAATATCGAAATATTAAGTGCAATTAAGTAAATCCAATTCCCTAAATATGAAATCCCTATTCCTGATATTAAAAGAATAGGATTCTTCCAACTGGTCATTCACTCACCTTTTTTCTTATAGAATTACCTTCAATTTGCATCTGAACACACTCGTTATTGGTAAAATGTTACACATTATCCATGACTAAATAATACCATTTGATATCAGTACTGATGCAATAAAATTTGTTTATATAATTCTATAAATTCATCCAATAACTATTATCATTTCTTCTTCAGCATAAAGAAAGAGCTGCCTTAAAGACAGCTCCGATCTCCAGCTAGCGTTCAACAAAAAAACCACACTTACATCCACTCTTTTCCATGTTCACGAATGAATGTAATATCGTTTTGATAATGTTCAAGATGCCCTTCATCTATCATCATTTGAAAGGCAATGTCACCTTCACTGGCTTTTCTTGTAATGGTTTTACATAACCCTTCCAATCGCAGCAATACCATTTCCAAATAATCTTCTTTTATTTCCTCACCGTAAGATTCAAAAAACAATCTAACTCTTTGTTTTATACGGTTAGCGTGCTGTAATGAATCATAATTAACTTTCTCACCAGTTTCAGAAAGATTAAATCTACTTAAGGGGACAACCGTATAAAGAGTGTACGCTATGTCCCAAAGTCTTGGACCAGGTCCAGCGACATCGAAATCAATAATACCTATTGGTCTTTCGTGTTTAAAAATAATGTTGTATACCGCAAAATCATTATGGCATAGTACCTCAAATTGTTGGGGGGTGTTATCTATCGGTTGCCAGATATCATCAAATGAAAAATCGCTGACAGAATCATGATAAAGCCGAAGCATTTTCGCTATTTCCATTAAGACATCATCAGACCGCATGTATTCTTTTAAAGGATAATTACCAGCTTCTCCTTCAATAAATGATAATATCTCCCTTCCTTTTTCATCAATACCTAAAAACTTTGGAGCATAGCTAAAACCTTTGTTCTCCAAATGCTTTAATAGCTTATGAACTCTAGGGCTATCTGGCTTTAATTCTCGTCGCACAGTATCTCCCGAACGATAAACGTTAGAGACATTCCCTCCTGTCAGCATTTCTTCGTTTTCATCGTTTGACATTTAAATATCCCCCTAAATATGACTTTCCTTAACCCGTAAAATCAATCCTATTTGTTAAACTAACCTGCCCCATTTGTTGCATAAGAAAAGGAGCTGCTGATCAGCTCCTGGTAATGAAGTGAAGGACTGTTAGCTGAAGAACAACTGCTATAAATACCTTTCTTGTTTCCAGGGATCAAAAAATCCAGCTAAAGAGAGTGTAAATTCCGATTAATGTAAAGAAGATGATTAATATTAATATCGTGATACACCCAATAGGAAATAACTTATCCCCCAATGTCTCATCAGGTTCTTCCGTCAACTTTTCTTTCACTTTATTTTGTATAGGAGAACCTGTCTCATTTAGCAGTCTTTTAATAATTTCACTATCTCCTTTGAACTTTAGAACTCTGGCTATTCCAATAGGATCGTTACCCATGGATTTTTCGAACTGAATGCACGCATCCACCATTTCAGGTGTCTTATTCTTTTCTAGATACCAATAGCGACCAGCCATCGAGGGATATTTTAATGCAAAATAGATATCTCCTAACTTTTTGCGGAGTTCTAATTCATCTGGATAGGTGATAATTAACCCGTGTATTCTATCTCTTGCTTTGCCTAAATCATTATTTTTAATATCCTCTTCTATCTTCTTTAAAGTTTTAACAGGTATTTTTTCTATGAATACTCATCCTTCATCTATTTATAGTTGAAATAATCCGAAACAGATTTTTTTATCTATAACCTGCCCTGAAACTGACCGCACATCTCTATATTCTATTCCATCCACTTTTTGTAGAGGGCATCAAATTTTCCCTGTAGCTTCATTTCATCCATCCACATTTCCAAGTAGCTTGCATAAATGAAATCACCTCTAGGGATCATATAACCTTTTTCACTGTTTGTGAAAGGCTTGTCAGTTTGAGCCGCATACAGTCTGGGATCAGCTTTTGCATACAGCATTGCTTCCACTGTATCAGTGATCATGACATCATACGTACCTTCTGCAACAAGATGTGGGATATCAAGATTGTTTTGTACAACGGTTACGTTAGCATTGCTTAGATACTGACGGACAAATTCCTCGTTTGTTCCGCCTGGATTTACGCCGATGCGTACAGAAGGCTTGTTGATATCCTCAATGGTAAGATACTTGTCTTTATCTTCTTTGCGAATTAATGGCACCTTACCGAATGAAAGGTAACCTTGGGATACATAAGCGCTTTTTTGTCTCGCTGTATTGCGAGTCACACCGCCCACAGCGATATCGAATTTGTCCGCTTCCAGGTCTTTCAACATCGCAGGCCATGTGGTGGCGACGAATTTCACCTTCACACCAAGGTCTTTGCCAAGTTCTTTGGCAGCGTCCACGTCAAAGCCTTCATACTCATTTGTTTTTGGATTCAAATAGGTAAAAGGTTTGTAGTCGCCGGTCATTCCTACCCGAATGTATCCACGTTTGATTATTTCATCAAGCTGGGAAGCCTCGACTTTTTTCAATTGCCCTGGGGCCTTTTCTGATGCTGGTTCAGCCGAGACGTTTTGCGAGGAGATCAGATCGTGACCGACGTACCCTGTACCTAGCAAGGATAAGCTGATCACTCCAGCCATAAGTGTTTTTTTCCAATTGTTGAACATGTGATTTTACCTCCATTTTTTTATATTTTTAATTAATCTACCAATTATTAAAAATACAACAAAATAAATGAATCACCTTCAAAAACAAACACTTTTTTATATTAAGGTTGAATTAGTGTAGCAGTCCTCATTTAATTTCTTGTTATTTCAGCAATCTCCCTTATTGAAGTAAAGCATCTAAATTGTTTATCTGTTAACTAGTAGCATAAAGATTGAATCATACTTATACATCGTCATGATCATTTATGATTACATCCAAGGAAATTCCTTTAATTTGTGGTAACTGGTTGTTTTCAACTCCTCAGTTCCTGTTACGATGTCTACCAATATTATACTTTAAATAGACTATATCCGAACTATCCTGCCCTGTTTGCTTCATAAGAAAAGGAGCTGCCAAAGCAGCTCCCGTTTAAAAAGTAATAGTATATTTCACGATTTGTTGGAGGTAATTATCACCATTACCGGCGAGTGGCAGACAGTCGGTGGAAAGGGAGCGGATTTCGGAATGGAATGATAATTGGATCATAAACGTTTCCTCCACTTCTTTATGCTTAGTAAAACCAAAAGAAGAGGCAAGTATAAAACAAGGAAGGACACGCTGTATGGATTGATCATTATATTTAATATATGTAAGGATTCGAGATCGAAAAAGAATATATTGACGAGTAGTATGATCATGAACATTACCCATAAGGGATACTTTTGCTGGACGTTGAATAAGCGCTTGATCCCCCTGCTGGCAGCCCACAAAGGAAGGACCATGTTAGTTATAATAACAATGTTCCACCAAGAAACAGTTATGTATTCGAAACGTTGAATAAAGGGCAATTCAATGATACTGGTCAATGTGAGTGTTGGCCATAGGGTAAGGGCCAACTGTTTCTGTGAATAAAAGACTGTCGAAACAAAATAAAGTAATAGGAGCAATAACGTAGTAGTCAAGGCTCCTCCATGAGCATACTTTTGTGATGTTTCAGGATTTTTGATGAACGGATAATACATCAGGATCATTTCAAAGCCAAGCATTGATAATGAACTACTTCTGGTTCCTTTCATTATTTCGATTAACGTATGATCGAAAATAGGGAGAAAACTGGTGAAGTCAGCGTATTTAAAACCATATAGAGGTATAAATAAAAGCCAGAATGAAACAATTACACTTAAAAAGGCAATTCCTGTAATGGTTCGGAATCCTCCCGTAATGATGTAATAAATCAGTACCAGGAAAACCAAAGCAAAGGCCCAAGAAGGTACCTCTTTAAACATCCAAACATGAAGGACATTTATATAGCCGATTATGATCGTCATTCCTAGGATGAAAAAGTACAGAATGAATAAGAGACTAAAGAAATTCCCAATCCATTTACCCAATGCATGATTATTGGCAGAAATGATATCACCGGGAACAATACTGAAAATCTTATATATTAGCCAAATTAAAATATGAACAATCAGTCCGGCTAGGATTATGGAGATCCAGCCATCCGTCCCCGTCGCCTTGGCTAAATCTCTTTGAAAGTTCAACACCCCTAATCCTGTTTGCATAGAATGCATGATAAAAAATACATAGAATGGCGATACCTTATACTTTTCATTCACACCAGCTTGGTTCATAATGTACCCTCATTTATATCACTCGTATTTCCTATGTTAATAATCTGGCTTTTACAGGAGTAATTTATTCAAAAAGGACACAAACGTTAAGTACAGTTCGAATCTCCCTCAATAAACTAATCACCATCTCACGACTGCTCTGGAATTCTTAGGATTTCAACAACAACACCAACTGAAAGGAAGGTTACATTTCTAAAATCTTTAACCTTCTCTTCTATCTAAAAATCTTAGGTATCCTTCCTCATTTTGAAGGATCAAAGGTTTTCAATATCTATCTTTATGTTAAATAATAATAAATTGGCTTTGGCATTAGCGGAAAGATCTCCCAATTTAAAGGACAATCCTTCACGATGCCTGCTCTATAATGCAGCCCTACATCGATAATCATCACTTCCTGGTTACATGAAAGCACGATGTTTAAAATATTGGCCCATAGCACAATAATATAAGCAACGTATATCTGTCTTTATTCCACCAAAGGAGGAAGCCCATTTGAAGATTTCATCAATATCATTCAAAGGACCTCCAGTTTCCCATGAATTCCCTACCCTCTATGAAGGTTTAGGGCTGCCTGAAGTATCTTCGTTCATTCAGCAACGTTTTGAATTTGCATATACCTTGGGGGAAGTGGAAAGAATCGGTTATGGCAGCATGCGCTTTTATAAACGGCAGGGGGATTTCGAAGTACATGTATCTGATAAGTTACCAGGAGTGGGACCAATAAAGCTTCGGAAATTAAAGGGCCTGTTACTGGAGGAAGCCAAAACAGCCTTCATCGAAAATATGGAATCTGAACCAGAAAAGCGGAAGGTGTACTACGCCGAATTTCGTCGCACTGGGAAAGACGCTGAATAAGTGTGCTGTTCCACAAACCGACGGCCTGTTTACGGAAGATCATTGTTATCTTGTTGGATTTTTTTATTTATATGAATAAAAAAAGGCTGCCGCAGCAACCTCCAATCCGTTTTATTTATCATTATCTAAATCATCATCAAGAAAAGACCTTTTATCTGCTTTAACTCCATACTTTTCTTCAAGCAATTGACCAATATTTGAATTGTTAATTCCTTTTCTTACTGCTGTTTCAATAACTATATAGAGAATGAATAGCCCAACCACAAAAAATATAATAGCCTTCACTAAAACTCCCCCAAATAACACACCATTATTCCCTTTATTTTACCATAAAATCCAGAATTCCTTGTTGAAGTGCCCGTTTGATGCATAAAAAAGGAGCTGCTGATCAGCTCCTTAAATTGTAATAATTGCACCTGGACCGCCTAACCGGTATAAACACTTTCACATGTTCCAGGTTTTGGTTCATAATAACAATGATTTTTAAATTGACCAGCAAAAGGTTGATCGTACCATGTTGGAGGACATGGAGCATATGGATTGAAATACCAAAGGGCATATTTCCCTGGGTGTTGTCTCCAATATTCCAGATTCTGTTTTGCTAATCTTTTTTCGGCAGTTCTAGCTCTTTGATAAAATACATTGCCTTTTTGAACAGCTTCAAAAGAATAATTTCCTCCTTGTACATGAAAAATGACTTGTGGAATGGTTCTTAAATCTTTAAAGTCCAAACAATTGGCTTGAAGACGATTAACAATTACATTTCCAACATATAACATTCCTTGCAGTCCTTCACCTTCGGCTTCAGCTCTCATCATCCTTGCCATTAAATCGACGTCCGAACTTCGATAACTTACTCTTGCCATTTTTCCACCCCAAAAATATCGTATGAAAAAAAGCCTGCATTAATGCCATGGTTCATGAAATAAGAATGCTTAGATTTTTATAGCTTTCCGTTTTTAAACAAGACGAAAACTTAAGGACAGCTTAATCACACAAAAATTGTACAGGCGAAGTAAATCAATAACAAACACATAATTAACCGAAATCGCTTGTCGCGTTTAGCGAAAAATTTGCAGCGATTTTAATGTAATGTCCTCAAAGAATGTAATAGTTACTCCTAACAAAAAGAAGATTTTTGTTGGGAGTTTTTTGTATGCATAAAAATTTTTCAATTGACTTTTTGAGTAAATTAAAATAAAATTCAAAGTACTTCATTTTAAATACTCAAATTAGAGTACTTTAAATTAAGTACTATACTATTAAATCAAAAGGATGGATTCAACATATGAAATTTACTGCATTCTTGAAAACAAGAGGTGCATCTGCGGCAATCTTTATGGGGATTTTCTATGCAATTGCCATGCTTGGCATCTTCTTGCCTGGGTATACAGCCATTCCAGGAAACGTCGATAAATTACCGATCGCCATCATCAATGATGATGCCGGGGAAAATGGGGCGATGATTGCCGATCAGTTAAAAGAAAATTTACCCTTTAAAAAAATCAAGACGGATATAACCAATAAACAAGCCTTAAAAGATTTAGAGAAAAATGACTTAGCATTAGTCGTACACATCCCGAAAACCTTCTCTGCTAATATGCAAAAAGGAAAAGCATCATCAAGTATTGACTTTACTATCAATGAGGCAGGGGCAACAGCCGTTTCTTCTACCATGAATTCTGTCGTTACTGAAATTAACAATCAGTTAAGCACACAATTCTCACAGCAAACGGCCAAGGGCGTATTGATGAACTTTAATGTACCGGAAAAGCAAGCCGCTGAATTAGCGGAAAAGATTGAGAAATCCTATGTAGGAAATGTGGTTACAATTAACGAGATACCAGATGGCATGAATAACAATATGCTGCCTATGTTCTTGACAATGGCCGGTTATGTCGGGGCGATGATCGGTGCTATGCAAATAGTGGGTGCATTTAGAGCCAGCCGTGGAAAAGCTAGTAAAACACGTTTATTCATGTATGTGCAATTAACAGCGTTATTGATTGCAGTGGTTTCATCACTCATCGCTGTAGGTGTAGCGTATTTAATTGACAAGCCAAGCGGTGACCTATTCTTCGGTATAGTAGGTCAACAAATACTGAACTATATGGTTTGTTTTAACTTCACCGCGATTTTAATCTTCTTATTGGGTGAAGGCGGCATGATTTTAAACTTACCGATTTTATTAATGCAAACAATAGCGAATGGGGCCACCATCTCACGTGACATGATGCATTTACCATATGAATGGATGAGCCATATTTCCCCGATGTACTACTCGGTGCAAGCGTACTTTGCAAACCTATATGGCAGCATCAGTCCAAGTCCGTACATTTGGTCAATGGCTGCTGTTGGTGCCGCTGCGATGGTAATTAACATGGCTATTGTCGCGTTTATCCATAAACCGATGCCGGGACAGGTCTCTGAAACAGAAGGTGAAAAGAAAGCGGCTGAAATCACAGCTTAAGTTTTGCTACAATAAGGAGATAATACTTCTTAAAGGAGCGTAGAAAATGTCCATCCAGATTTTTATATTGAGCAAGCTGATGGAGGATAAAAACTATCCTTATAAATTAAAAAAGCAGCTTTCTGAACCCATTCCATTAGATCGCCTAGGCGGGTTAACTGAAAGTAAACTGTACTATCATTTCGAATCATTGGCAAAACAAGGATTAGTCGAACCAGTAGAAGTGATAAAAGAAGAACATCGGCCTGATAAACAAGTATTTGCGATAACGGATAAGGGGCGCGAAGAACTACCAAAAAAAATCTATAAATTATTTGAAAGTGCGGATGAAATTAAGGATATGATTGTTGGTTTAGCCAACATCAAGTATGTGGATCGGGATAAAGTAGTAGATATATTAGAAAAAAAAGTAAAGTCCATCAAGGCTTTTTGGGAGCAGCTTGGGAATTTCGAGCCGGAACCTAAAGGCAACGAGAATATTCGTGATTTTTTGGATGGCTATTTTTCGACCAGAACAGATCACACAATATATTGGTTTGAAGAGTTAATTAGAAGGATCAAGTTAAAGGAATTGTAAATTTCCCTTTTGGTGGGCATTCCAAACTTCAGATTAAAAACAAGATTAACGTGCAGATGGCAGTACTACAACGAATGTAGCGAAATTAGCCCAATCAGTTAACCAATAATAAAAGCTATGTGAAAACTTATATTCACATAGCTTTTTTTTCATATTTCAAATAAAAAAACTTGCTTGGAATGAGCAAGTATCCACCAGTCAAAAGGAGTTCAATCTGCGGGAAAAACGTGTCCCATAGTTTTTAAAAAAGGCACAATTAAAAGTAAAGCCACCTATTCTTGTTACACTGACCTGCCCCTTTAGCTCTCCATAAGTAAAAGAGCTGTAAAAGCAGCGTAAAATGCAGCTGCAACTAACCCGAAAAGGATCCCAAGTAGCTCATCTTTACCAGAGGCGCTAATGCCGTTTCCCATAATCAATAACATACCTAATATCGCTACACCAATACAAACAACTTTTATATTGGTAAAGCTCCTTAAGTACAAATGGTGAGAGAACCATGACACAATAATAACCCAGTGTTGTATGATCGTATTATGTGCAATTAAAGAAGCTACACAGTCCAATTAAGCTTTGTACTTGAACTAACCTGATTACTTGTATCCCTAGCTCCCTAGCAATCAATAGCATTTCTGCCCCCTTACTCCACGAGAACTGGGATTTCATTTATCATTTTCCCTGTTTCTTTTTCCTTCAAAATATATGAATGCCGATAGAACAATGATTGCAATTAACACAATGTCAGTTAACCAAGATAAATCCGTATCCGTGATAAACTTAACCATACTTATTATAGGAAGCCCTAATAAGAAAATTAGTAAGAAAACATCTTTTTTACTTTGTTTCCGTTTTTCAAAGAACGATCCCATTATTTTTTCAAAAACTGATCCCATTATAAAACACCGCCTTAATTTTTCCATTCTAAAGTCCGCCGTCTAAACCGTCAATCTTTATCCCTCTGCTCCAATCACGGGTAACTTTTAATTCATTATCAATGATGGTTATCGTGAGCTCTCCTTCTTTCTTATAAATCTTGGATGAATTCTCGTCATAAACCTTAAATACCGCTGTGTATGTGTAATCCACTGTCCCATCTTCATTTATACTTTGTTCTTCAAGCTTCACACTTTGCACTTCGATGCTCTTCTTGATTTCTATGGCTACCAGGGCAGGCATTGAATAAAAACGGTTAAGAATTTGGGCATTATATTCATCTTCTGATAAATATCCTTTAATTTTGTCTGCAATTTCATCAAAGGTTGGAGGATTGGCCGGATCTTTGATGGTATATCGTGCAGTATAATAGCCTTTAAATAACTTTTCTGCCTCTCCCAATTTTACAGCATTTCCCTCTTTAACAGGGCTCCTCCCTATCATATCGCCGTTTTCCTTGACCACTTCCTTGTTACATGCACCTGCAGCTGAAAACACTGCGATTAACAACAAAAAGCTAAGAAATTTTTTAATGTCAGCACCCTCATTTCCTTTTACATTTCATTTGTTAAAAAATGAATTTCATTAGTATGAGCAGCCTCTAAATGTTCAAAATAAGGTAAAGGCGGACCACTGATCATCAGGGGAAATAATAAAAAACAAAAAATATATTGAAATATCAATTTAATTTAGATATAATACGATACGGTCTTGAAATTAGTCTGTGTATAATTTTTAGAAAATTTAATAATTTTCTAAAATAGTAAATTTTGGTTTTTTCGGAGGGTTTATTTTGTCTAATAAGGTACCATCATCATTTATAGTTGTGATTGGGTTCATGTTATTTGCCCTTTTCTTCGGGGCAGGGAATTTAATATTCCCACCAATGCTTGGTCAATCAGCAGGTACGAATATCTGGACGGCTAATGCAGGGTTTTTGGTCACAGGAGTAGGATTACCGTTACTCGGTGTGCTGGCACTCGGTTTTTCTGGAAAAGATGACTTACAATCATTAGCGAGCCGCGTCCATCCAGTCTTTGGTATTGTATTCACAACCGTTCTTTATTTAGCCATTGGTCCATTATTCGCAATGCCTAGAACAGGAAACGTTTCTTTTGAGATCGGTGTAAAACCTTTTTTACCTGAAAATTCGGGTCCACTGCCTTTACTTATTTTCACTATCATCTTTTTTACGGTTTCGTGCCTTCTTTCGCTCAATCCTGCGAAAATTGTCGAAATTGTGGGGAAAGTTTTGACACCCATCAAGTTGACATTCATAGGAATCCTTGTGGTAGTGGCTTTCGTCAATCCAATTGGAGATTTTCAAGCACCTGCCGAGCACTATATGGCTCAGCCATTTTTCAATGGGTTCAGAGAAGGTTATCTAACGATGGATACTCTTGCATCTTTTGTTTTTGGCATCATCATCATTAATGCCATCAAAGAAAAAGGTGCTAAAACAAAAAAACAAATAATGATTGTTTGTGGAAAAGCGACTGCGATTGCGGCCGTTATCCTTGCTACCATTTATACAGCTCTCTCTTATATGGGTGCTTCAAGCGTTGGAGAACTTGGACGCTTGGATAATGGAGGCAGTGTCTTGGCAAAAGTCTCGGATTATTACTTTGGAGCATATGGCGGGTTATTATTAGGATTAATGATCACAGTGGCTTGCATAACGACAAGCGTAGGACTCATTACATCTTGCTCGACATACTTCCATAAGCTATTTCCAAATCTGCCTTACAAAACAATTGCCATAAGTTTATCCATATTCAGTGCAATAATTGCCAATATTGGACTAACCCAATTAATTGCTATTTCAGTACCTGTTATGACAGCCATTTATCCATTAGCGATTGTTTTGATCTTCCTAACATTTCTTCATTCTTTATTTAAAGGAAGACCTGAAGTTTATCAAGGCAGTTTATTTTTAACATTCATCGTCAGTTTATTCGATGGATTAAATGGAGCAGGTGTACACATTTCATTCATCAATGATTTCTTCACCACAATACTTCCTATGTATGAGGCAGGACTAGGATGGATCATCCCTGCCATTGTTGGAGGATTCATTGGGTATGCCAGCAGCGTCTTGCGTTCGAAATTCGGTCATAATCACCAAATACATTAAATGATATAAAACCGGTCAAGGCATATTAACTGTAGACAAATTCGAAGAAAAGCGAGTTTGTCTACAGTTTTTTTCTTTGCAAAACGTTTCAGTGGATTTCCCCATTCCGCCGACTGTCTGCCAAGCCTTCTCTTCGCAAGCCAGTTATTCGGCAAGAGTCATTCATTCCGTAATTTCCTCAGCAATTGAAAAATCTGCCCCCTATGATGTGCTTCATGTTCAATCAAATGGTAAACGACCCATTCAGGTGTGACGTCATATTGTTCAAGCACCCTCGGTTTACGCCAATCCGTTAGGTCCATTGTACGAAAGTTTGAAAGAAATACTTCACGTACCTTATTGAGACGGTAGATATGTTCTTCCAATGTTTGTCCTTCAATGTGGCTTAGGGAGTCATCTTCAGCACGGCATCCAAATGGAAACAATGCGCGTATTTCCGAATCCCATTCCGTAACAAGGACCTCCTCATATAACCAATCCGCCTCTATAAGCGCTATGTGATATAACAGCGAGCCAATCGTTTGCCTTTCATCGATTTTCGAATCGAGTGAATTTTGGCTGATTCCAGTCAATTCCGAAATGAGCGTACGGCGAACATCTTCTAAACACCATAACCACCGCCCAATTTCCTCTTCATATCCCGGTAATGCAGATACCAGTAATGCTCTTCTCTTCATCAGGATCCTCCTCCTCTTCATGAACGTACATTCTATTTAAACGTGTTGTTTCCTTCTTTTAAATGGAAAAATTATCTTTTAAGGCAGAACAAAAAGAGCAACCTTTTAGATTGCCCTTTCGCTTGTTGTGATTGTTTCGTTTATGTCATCGATATCGTAGATCGAAATTAACTCCCTAAAAAGAGATTGGCTCTCATCTCCTCTGTTATACGCCTGCTTTGTAGATAATCCTGTTCCCGTTCTTGTTCAACCATCATGCGTTGCTCCAGTTTTTGAGCATATAGTGCATAGCCGATTCCATGAGCTTGAAACATCGCTTTTTCCATTGCCGACGTGTACGTTAATTCGAGAAAATTAATGAAGAATCAATCCTTCCCATAGTAAATTTCGTACTCATCTTATCATGGTTAGTGATAACTCACAAAGTTGCTACGGCTCCATATTCACTGATAATTCAGATTTTTCAACAGCTGTTTCTATCTCCGTGTACAGAAACGCCAAATCCCTCCATCTTCCTCTAATTTCCTTTTTTCAATTGCAAAATGAACAGGTTGATGACAAATTAAAAGTCCCATTAACAACAGGTTTGTTAATGGGACTGAATGTTTATTTATATGAACCGAAAATTTCCTTTGCCAATCTACGCCCAGTAGGAGTCGCAGCCAGCCCGCCCTCTGCCGTTTCGCGAAGTGCAACCGGCATGGTCAATCCTATTTTATACATGGCATCGATCACTTCGTCACATGGAATGCGGCTCGTAATGCCTGCAAGCGCCATATCAGCTGCTGTTATCGCGTTGGAGGCACCCATTGCGTTACGTTTCACGCAAGGAACTTCGACCAATCCAGCCACTGGATCACAAACCAGTCCAAGCATATTTTTCAATGTGATCGCCATCGCTTCTGCAGCTTGGCTTGGCGTACCGCCGGCCAGTTCTACTATCGCAGCCGCGGCCATTCCACTTGCCGAGCCCACTTCTGCTTGGCAGCCACCAGCCGCTCCAGAAATGGAAGCGTTGTTTGCAACCACGAAACCGAAGGCAGCGGAAGTGAAAAGAAATTCAATCATCTCTGCTCGGGTCGGGTTTAATTTTTCTTTCACGGCAAATAATGTCCCGGGAACAACGCCTGCCGAACCGGCAGTCGGAGTGGCACAAATCATTCCCATTGCGGCATTCACTTCGTTCGTCGCAACAGCTTTACTGACGGCATCCAATAATAAATTGCCTGCGAGCGCCTTGCCCGACTTGATATAATTTTGCAAAAGAACGGCATCCCCGCCCGTTAGGCCTGTCACGGATTGCACACCTTTCAGGCCTCTTTCCACCGCTTGTTCCATCACTGTCAAATTCCTGTCCATCTTTTCGATGATCTGTTCTCTCGAAAGGCTTGAGAACTCCATTTCTTGTAAAATCATGATTTCCGCGATTTTTACTTTTTTACTTTCAGCAAGTTCAACCAACTCTGCTACATTTCGGAACATGTTTTTACCTCCATATCTATGCCAACACTTTTAATATTTATCATTCAACCATCCTTATGACTTGCGACACGTTTTCCAATCCTTCAATTTCCTTCATGACATCACCCTTGATTTTCTGATCGACTTCAATCACCATGAGGGCCATTTGACCTTTTTCTTTTCGTGAAACTTCCATATGTCCAATGTTAATTTCATGGTTCGCCAATACTGTCGAAACGGAAGATATGATTCCGAATACATCGTTATGCACGACTAAAATGGCTGGGTTTTCACCCGACAATTTAAGCTTGAACGTATTCAATTCCGTTATTTCTATCGTTCCGCCGCCAATCGAGATCCCAACAAGTTCCAATTCCTTATCTTCGTCGAACAGTTTGATCTTGACTGTATTAGGATGATCCATCACCGTATCCTCGATTGTAAAGGTAACTTCCATACCGGCTTCTTCCGCTATCGTTAAAGAGGCAGGGATTCGTTCATCATCCGTATCGAAATCCAATATCCCGCCTACGACAGCGACATCCGTACCGTGTCCCCTGTATGTTTTTGCAAAAGATCCATATAAAGAAATGATGGCTTTCTTCGGTTGCTTTCCGAATAATGTCCGTGCTACTCTGCCAATTCTGGCAGCTCCTGCTGTATGTGAGCTTGAAGGTCCAATCATGACGGGACCGATTATATCGAATGCAGATCTGTATTTCATCGTGTAATGCCCCTTTTCTGGCAAAAGTTTTGTTTAACCGTCTTCATTATGCCGCTTTTTGTTCTTCATTCACCCTTATTTCCGAAACGGTCCTGATCTTATAATTCTTGAATACGATTGAACCAAGGAAACCTACCGTTGCCCCAACAACTGCACATATCCCAGCAGTGATCGTCACTTTTACTGGATCATTGAAACCGTACATAACTGCCAACCCTGCGATCGGTGTTGCCGTCCCTGTTGCATTATTCACTAAACCAAACATGGCCACAACCACTCCAGCAGCCGCTCCGCCAATGAAATTGGTGGAATACACCGGAATGGGATTGGCAGATATGATATCCGCTTGTGTCAATGGTTCAATCGCAACCGCAATTGTAGTACTTCTGTCTCCAAATTTCAAGCGATCGAACAAAACAAAGTTCATGAAAGATGATCCGAATACTGCAAGTGCCCCAATTGCCATAGGAAGTCCTGTCAATCCAAGCATTGCTGTCAAAGCCATCGAGCTTAATGGTGCAGTGGCGACGACCGTTATGACCCCTCCAAGAATGATTCCCATCAAGATTGGATTACTGTTTGCCGTTTCCTTAATGATTCCACCGATATTCAAAAGCGTTGCATTGACCAAAGGCGTTAAATTCTCACCAATAAACCGAACGAGCGGTGCTGCAATGATGATTGTAACGATTAAATCCAATCCAGCTGGAACTTTTTTCTCGATCACTTTCACAAGGAAAGCAACGAGGTATCCTGCGAAAAATCCAGGCAGCAAACCTAAACCAGCACATGAAACACCAAGTAATAGAGCATAAACAGGGGAAACCCCTAGTGCTAATGCAACAAGTGAAGCCGCTGCAACGCCTCCCATGCTGCCTGCCGCATCCCCTACTTCTCCAAGGAACTTAATATTAAATAAATCCCCTCCGACATACCGCTGAAATGCTTCCACTAGAAAAGCGGCAACCGCTGCATTAGCAAGAGCACCCATTGCTTTCATCCCTTTTGGGGCTTTAAAACTGAATAATGAAAATAAACCAAGTACCAATAATAATAAGGCCGTTCCTTTTAAAATTTCCATTAACGAATCTCTCCTCTTAGTGATTAGTAAGTATACTTTGACCTAATATTTAAATCGAACTACTAATTCATCTGCAATTTTCCGATAAAAGAACACTCATCGGTCCTTTGTTTTTGTTTCGTAGTTGTCTGTGTCTAGTTCTTCAATCAATTAAGAATCTCTTACGAAAAATAAGGAATAGAATTAAATTCACTATTATTATTTTAAGATAGTTTTATTCCATCTAACAATGTAAACCCTTTCATTTATTTTCTCATATTAACATATATCAGTACGCATACATACAAATATTTTAAATTTTTAAAGCGGAAGTAATGTTTGATTTTTCAGTATTTTGAAATAATTAAACCACCTTTTAATAATAAGTTGAACAGCTTGGCCCTTATATGAAGAATATTGAAATTGTAACCGGTAAAAAATAAATATTGCTTCCCTATGCCTCTTTATTATTTTTATGTATGATATCGAATGCTTCTCCACATGAACTCCAGATAACATGGTTATAATGATGCGAGAGGTGATACAATGAGGAACTATCATATTCTTGTAGTTGAGGATGATCAAGAGATTCAGGAATTAATTAAACAATTTTTAATGACACAACAGTATACGGTTGAAGTTGCATCAGATGGATTAGAGGGAATGAAACAATATAATAAGCAATCCTTTGATTTAGTTCTTTTGGATGTGATGCTGCCAAACCTTAACGGATTTGAAGTTGCCAAAATGATTCGAAATCAGTCAAATGTGCCCATTATTATGCTAACCGCTTTAGAAGAAGAACAAGATCAATTGAAAGGTTTTGATCTTGGAATCGATGATTATATAACAAAACCTTTTTCTTTTCATGTTTTGATTAGACGAGTCGAAGCAGTACTGAGAAGAAGCTATGATGAAAGTACAGCTAATCATTTAGTTTTTAAAGAAATGCATGTCGATTGCAATGCATATAAAGTATATGTAAATAAGGTTGAAATACCATTAACGACAAAAGAATTCGAAATGCTGCAACTACTGCTTCAACATGAAAAAAAAGTACTCACAAGAGAAAGCATCGTAGAAAAAGTTTGGGGATACGAGTACCACGGAGAAACACGGATTATCGATACACATATTAAGAACATACGAAAAAAATTAGAAATACCCTACATTAAAACAGTAAAGGGAATTGGTTATAAAATTGATGAATAGAATCTTAGAAACCTTGAAGATGAAACGAATTACCTATAAACTTTTTTTGATTACATCCCTTATTTTGATAGCCTTTGCAGGCCTGATATATTTAACTTTATACTTTTTTCTCCCTACATTTTATGAGAAGTACAAAACAGATCAGCTTCAAACAGGGATAGTAGAAATGATTGATAAATCCAAGGATCTTCCCATCCAAAATGCACTACCGCTTTTTGATGAATATGCACAAAAAAACAACGCAATGATCTACCTTCATAATAATGAAGGAATAATTATTTATGCTTCTTTTTTATCTTTCATTCAAGGGACTGTACAATCGACTCCTAATGGCATATTTGATATTTCAGAGCCCTTAAGGAATACAAATGACCTTTCCAATTCATTTGATGTTACCATGCCCATTCGTTTTCAGGATGCAAACTTAACGCTCGTAGTATCCGCAACCTATCAGCCCATTAATGAAGCTACACAGGTCTTGGCCCTTTTCCTTCCCTATATTAGTATCATTGTAGTTATTATTGGTATAGGAAGTGCTTATTTATATTCGAGGTTCATTACAAGACCACTCATTTATATTAATAGAGGGGCACAGAAAATGGCGAACTTGGATTTTTCCGAAAAAATCGAGGTTCGTTCCAATGATGAAATGGGTGAATTATCCAATAGTTTAAATGATTTGTCACTCAATCTCCAACAATCCATGCTTGATTTACAGGATGCTAATCAAAAACTAAAAAGCGATATGGAAAAGGAGCGGGAAGTAGAAAAAAAACGCAGGGATTTTTTTGCCATTGTAGCACATGAATTAAAGACTCCTCTCACTGTTATGAAAGGACACTTAGAAGGAATGATGTATAATATCGGTCCCTATAAAGACCGGGACACTTATTTACAAAAAAACTTTCAAACCGTTCAGGATATGGAACAACTGGTTCGTGAGATTATAGGTATATCCAAATTGGAACAACATACATTTAAACTGCAATTAGAAGAAGTAAATCTCGCAGAATTAATTGATACAATCACTAAAAATCTCGGGTTTTTTGCTTCTCAAAAAGACATTCAAATGATAAAACAGATTGGTTCTCACCTTTCTGTTTATACAGATCGTTTTCTGTTAGAAAAAGCTTTCAAAAACATTATTCATAATGCGATTATGTATTCACCTCATGGCGAGAAAGTATATATAGAGGCAACTCAGAATTCAAAGCTGCACCACATCCAAATTCGAGTCATCAATACAGGTGTAAAAATTAATGAGGATGATATACAGCATATTTTCAAACCATTTTATCGGATCGAAAAATCAAGAAATCGAAATACTGGTGGGAGCGGCTTAGGGTTATTTATTGTAAAGCAAATTTTTGAAGCACTTTTTATCACGTATTCTATGAATAATACTGAACAAGGTGTAGAATTTTTAGTTACCATACCATTATCCATCAAGTAAACAACAACAAAAGAGTCTGAATCTCATTTCTATAGGATGAAATGAGATTCAGACTTTTATTTAATTTCAATGAATTTACATAATCATAAACACTCATAACTAAACATGAGTGATGTTATGTATAATTAGATTAAATTTCCAAATTGTTCACATACTCGAAAAGAAACAAAGTAAACGATTAAGTAACAGAAGTACATAGCCAAAAAGATTCTATATTCAAAAATATAGAATCTTCAAGCATGTATTATTTATAACTAATATTCATTCATTGGCGATAGCATTAATGTTACCTTCTTGATTTTTCGTATGACTCTTCCTTCATTTTCACCTATCTTCTGAACCTCAATAGGGCTTTGCTGCTCTCCCAGTAGACCCATCCTCAGATTCCCCTTGATAAGGAGGGGGCATTTCTCCCTGATTTGGTCCCATTTCATCTTGATTGGGAGAGAAAAACACTTCTGGATTATCCTTGAATAAATCTTCATAATTATCTTTTTCATTCAATTCTGGATTATCCCCTAAATCCATCAAGTTTGTAATCGAACCAATTAAAATGCCAATTGTTATTAACCCAATGGAGGCTGCTATTTTTATCCACACTTTTTCCCACAAATTTCTCAGTCCTTTTTGTGTTGAAACATTTACTTCTACTAAATTAATATAGTGATATGTCATTTTTTCTATCTAACAGTGTTACCATTCTATTCATTTGCCTTTTAACTCTTTGATTACTAACTTTCTTTTTTCGAGATACACCGCTTTATCCGATTGTTTAGCCACCTCTTGCGAATGAGTGACGACAATGACACATTTATTTTCTTTATGGGCAAGTTCTTTAAATAACTCGATAATCTCCCAGGAAGTTTCTTGATCAAGGTTCCCAGTAGGTTCATCAGCAATTAATAAATCTACATTACAGGATAATGCACGAGCAATCGCCACCCGCTGCTGTTGACCACCACTAAGCTGTAATACCTTTCTTTTTGCTTCTACTTCTGTCAGCCCTACCTTTTCTAATAACTCAAGTGCTCTTGCTTTTTTGTCTTTCACATCGACTCGTGTAATCTCCATCGCAGTGACTACATTTTGAAGGGCCGTCATATACGTAATCAGATTATATGATTGAAAGATAATCGAGACATGTTGGTTTCGATAGGAATCCAGACCGATCTTCTGTAAATCCTTTCCTTTGTATACGACATTCCCACTACTTGGGATATCTAACCCACTTGCTAAACTAAGGGTCGTTGTTTTTCCTGATCCCGATGGTCCTAAAATGGTATAAAAGTGTCCGGATAGAAACGCAAAGTTTACATTATCTAATATCGTGATTTTTTTATTATTGCTTTGATAATGGTAATTCAGATCTTTGAACTGTAAAATCGTATCCAAGGGTGTTCCTCCTACTCATCTTTTAATAATATTTCTTTTGGTTTCAATCGAAGAATCGATAATGCTGGAATAATGGTTGATAAGATCGCGATTAATAGGCCTAATCCCCCTAATTTCATCACATCTTTGGATGTTACACTTACATCAATATTATTGATAGGATCCACATCTTGATCTAGGTCACTCCCCATAAGCGCGTCGCTTGTAGTCACAAACCCTGATCGTTGTCCAGGATTATTTTCTTGCTCTTCAGAGGCCGTAATTTCTTTCTGTAATAAACTGTCTCCCATTTTTTGAGACACTGCCCCACCTGTAAATATGGAGAGGCTAAAGGCTAAAACAGCAACACATAATACTTCTACTAAAAGTTGTCCTATTAATTTCCCTTTTTTCTCGCCAATCGACAGTAAAATCCCTAATTCCTTCCGTCGTTCTTTTATGGTCAACATAATGATAAGACCTAAGATAATGGACCCTGTAATGGAAACCAGGTAGATGATCCATTTTGAAGTGGCTGCCATGTTCTCAATAGGGCCAACCATTTTCTTATATAATTCATCATGTGCATCTAGTTTAAATAGGTCAAAATCAATGTCTGTTTTCTTTCCCGCTGCTTTAAAAGCATCGATTTGCTCTGGATCATTTAAGTAATAAATGGCTTTATCAATGGGGGTGCCCTTCATATCCTTATTGTCCGAAAATTCTTTTAATGATTCGAGCGAAACATATATTTTGTTAGATGGATCCAAGAATGCTATTGGTGGTTTTGGACCAAATGTCTCGGATGCTTCATAAATCCCGATTATTTCTACCTTTATTGTCGATTTCCCATCGTCTTTTTTGACTTTTACCTTATCACCAACTTTTAGCTTGTTTTCTTCAGCTAACTGTTTTTCGACCAGTGCTACTTTCTTACCTTTGTCTTCTGCTGTTATGCCACGCCCTTTAATGATCTCCTCCGTTCCTTCTGTAAATCCTTGCAATAAATCAGTGGTTCTTGCGCCGACCAATGATATATTGGGCATTTCCCTATCATCTTGGCCTCCAACCATGGCAACCGAGCCTGCATTTTCATCAACCTCAATGGGAGTAAAGCCCTCAGCTAAACCATACACACCTTTTACATAGTTGAAATTTTTTACATAGGGTGATTTAGCTAACTTATCTGCTTCCTCTGTAGAAATTTCCGGAATCTTTATTCTTTCATTTGGATTTTCTTCCATCTGTTTTTCCATCTTTTTTTGAAACTTTTCTGGATCGAATCCTAGCGTTACGTCAACTCCCAATTTTTTTCTAGCGAGATCACTCGCTGTTTCCGTGACATTTTGCATCGCGAATCCTGCCAACACTAGATTCGTCACAACTAAAAATACCGCAAATAAGATAAGGGATTTTCCCTTTCTTGCTTGAACACTTAAAAATGCGCGTTTGATAAAATTCATCTTGATACCCTCCCTGCTTGATACCTTTAATATATAGAAACAATCTGGAGTTTATATGGAGATATAGAGGAGTTTGTCTGGAGATTTTTGATGTTTCTTTCCAAACGATAAAAAAAATTATATTTCGGGGAAGGCTAGGATTGCGATCCTTCATTAGGAAGAACAACTACTTTTTCATTCGTCGCTCAAGGAGTAGCGGCAATGAAATACCTCCCCTTTCAGAAATTTTATACGCTCAGAGAATCCCAACCTAAAAAGTCGATCTCCTCCACGTTAAGGGATCGACTTTTTTTCTTTTATAGATACAAGAGAGGTAAGGGCTCGACTCTACCTCGCCCTTCCCCCTCTTCAAACCATTACGTGCAGATTTCATTGCATACGGCGTTCCAACTAATCCAAATCAGCTTGTATTTAAATACTGTTCCTTATAAAGTTTGACATCTTAGTTTAATATTAAGATGCTTTAAGTTTGAAGGTTTCGCAATCGCTACATTTCAATCAAAACCCTATATATAATTACACGGTAACTACACTCGTGTTTCATTTGTTATTTCAGTTGCAGGTTTTTGTACCATGTCTTGCATCGCCGTTTTTCTTTGTTTTATTTCTTTTTAAATGTCAGTTACTGGCGTTACGATGTGTTCTGAGTTGGCATTTGTGATATAAACTTTTGGTTTCATTCAATTCCCTCACTGCTTATTAAAGATTCAGGAGTACCACAGAATTCACATCCCTTTTCTCTCAAGCCAATAAGGGATTTCCCGTTTCTTACTCGTACACTTAAAAATGCACGTTTGATAAAATTCATTGTTATCACCTCCTTAATATCTCTAATGTACCGGACTAATCTGAAGTCTATATGAAGATATAAAGGAGTTTATATGGAGAATTTTAGTGTTTTTACCATACGCTGTGCATACAAAATAAAAAAGACTATAGGCAAACACGACTTTCATCGAGGTTGTCTACAGTCTGAATGTAGCTTGCATTCAATATAAAAAACGATCTAACTCGCTTTTTTCACATCCATGGATTCAGCGGCACCCCAAATTTCGGATGCCCATTCAGGATGGTCGATGAATGGATTGCGGTTATTTTGCCAGTCATGAATGACGTCATTGCGATGGCTTTCGAAATCGTCGACAGGATCGAGTTCATTCCATTTCAAAAGTGTCGATAGCTTTCCATGAAGCGGCTTCGGATACGTATTGACTGTATCGGATAATTCAAGATCCAGCTCGCCGTTTCCTTCATATCGGACGGCCATGTAAAATAACATCCTTGCTATATCGCCTTTAACATGATCTGGCGGCTCCCATGAATCTGAATCAAACTTACATTCACATCCACTATATGTTTGACCGCCCTCGTCGAAATCAAGATGACCCCGTTTACCATTCACTGTTACATCAGCGGGACGGAGGTGATGAAGGTCTGTCCCCGGACCTTTGCTTGTCCCAAAATCACCGTGGGACTTTGCCCAAACATGTTCACGGTTCCATTGTCCGGTATTGCCCCCATTCGCGTTCTTCGAGATGGATTTTCCAGAGTAAAGCAAGATGACATTCTGTTTGTTCACCGGATCTTCATCCGTTTCTTTAAGGGCATTCCACACTTGATCATAAGATAACATCGTGTGACCCTTAATGATCGAGTGCAGAACCGATTTCAATTCCGTTCCCGTTTTTCCTGCCGCCGTTTCGTAATAAGCTTCAAGCGGCATATCATTCGATACGGTCAACGTAAAACGGGCAACCGCTTCCGATTGCTGGTCCTCGGCCTTGACTGCGACAAGGTATGTTCCAGCTTCATCTGCAGGAAGGGTTAATGTCCGGCCTGTGACTGTACCGATAGTGGATGAAAAGGTAAGTTCATCCCCATCTGGGTCTGAGAAGTGCTCACTCAAATCGATGGTGACCTTGGAACCGGCTTTCACTTCTAGATTTTCCAGTTTTTTCGTTACGACTGGCGCATGATTTTCTTTAGGGTCGAAAGGGGAAGCAATCGCTTCCCCCTTCGAATCGACAAACTTGATATTCGATGTGTCGACACCTTCTGTTACCGACCATTTCTGTACGTTTTCAGCGCCCCTGATTTCTTTTACATTGGCGTTATCGATGATGACTTCCTTCACCGCCATGCCTCCAAAATCAATGATTGCGCCTTCCTTATCAGGTTTTATCGTCACAGCAGCATTCTTCAGCCCAAGGCCTTTGAGTACAGCATATGAACCTTTTAACCAGATACCTTCTTCGATGTTGGATGTTTCGTCAAGATCGATCAAAACACTAGGTGAAGCAATCGTAAGTCTTTTTGTTTTAACGTTTGTTACATTATACGTTTTTTCCGGAGCAGGAGTTTCGACTCCGCCTGATCCAGATAAAGAGGTTGAGATCAGTACAGGATCATGATCGCTGGCCCTTCCATGAGCTTCCATGAAGGATGAGTTAATATGGACAATATCGACTTTTGTCGCCGAGGCCATATTATTCGATACAAGGATATGGTCCAGTACTTGTGAATTGCCTTGATATGTGTAAGAATAACGTTTTTCAAAAGGGACTTTCTCGATCATATTGGTTAAATCATTGCCCTTTAATGTTTTAAGCGGTGCCGAAAATTCAAAATCATTAAAGTCTCCAAGCAAGACGACATTCGCTTTGGCATCCTGTGACTTGATATCACTGACAAACCGATTGACGATGGAGGCAATTTGAAGCCTTTGCGTTTCACTTGATAGGACAGGAGGCTGGTTTTTGCCGAATATAGGCTGGTCACCGCCCTTGGAATTAAAATGATTGGCCACAACCACTACGCTTTCGCCTTTAAATTCGAATTGAGCGGCTAAAGGCTTCCTGCTTGAAGTGAAGGCGGGATTGGCAGGCTCGATTCGACCAGGGTTCAAGGTAAGTTTTCCATCTTTGAAGGCAACGGACTGTGTTGCCGTTCCTTTCGTTCCTTCAGTCAATTTGACACGGTCGGCATTATATAAAAAGCCTACACGGATATTCCCGCCGGGTGCCCCGCCATCAAGTTTATCTTCTGGAGCAATATCGATGTATTGATATTGCGGTCCGCCCAGCTCTTTTATTTTGTCGGTTAACTTCTTGGCACTTTGAGCAGAATCCGTTGTCCCGCTATCCGTTGCCCCATCATTATCTTGCATTTCCGTTACGCCGATGATATCGGGTTGTTTAAGATTGGTAATGATGGATGTTGCGATCGTTTCGACTTTAGAGTTAGCTGTTTGAGTGGAAAAATTCTCGATATTATAGGAAGCGATCGATAGCTTATCAGCATCCTTTTCTAAGGATGTCACTTCCCGGGCCGTACCGCCATCCTTTAACGCTGGCAGCTGGGCTTTATCCGTCACTACCCTATAGTTGCTATATCCATAGCTGATGACACCCGTGACCGAGCCATCAAAGAAATCACCCGTTTTCGCTGCAAATGATTCATCATTGATATCCAGGGTAATTCTTTCAGGATTGAAATCCGTTTCCGTTATTTTGACGCCCCCAACCGCAGTCGTCGTTTCCATATTCCCTGGAATCACGACCAATTCACCATAGTCTTGAGGAGCGACCACTTTCGGGTTATATACTTGGACGAGCATTCCTTCCAGACTCTCGTAGAAATCGATGCCGTCTTCGCTCGGATTAAAATCTGTCAATCTATCATCATCGATGTTCTCGGACGGCGGAATGACATCTTTCCCAATGATGATCGGTTCTGGCATCGCTGCAGTGCCAAGCTTTTCAATCGTCGTATTGGTCAATTCAGTTGTTGGCAGATCCGTCGTTTTCATTTCAGCGTATCCTTCGATATACCACTCGGCGACTTTACCTGCCACTTTGACATGATCTCCCGCTTTCAGACCATGCGCTTTGTTGTACACAAGTATTCCCTCGGAAGTCGTTAAGTCCTTATCCGGGTTGGGATCTTGCATATAAAAATTATTCGCATCCTTTACAGAAGTGACGACACCTTCCACACCTGAGACGAGTTGATTTTCATATGATGAAAAATGATTCATCCCCTGAATGGCACGGATCTTCACTTCATTGGTTTTGGTAACGGTATAGGCAAAAGTGAAAACTTCCGATGTCTTATCGTTGACAGCGATTGCCTTGATGACAGTATCTTTCGTTAAAATGATCGGCTCTGTGTACAAAGCACTTGAAGACGTCGGTGCGGATCCATCAAGCGTATAATGGATTTTCGCTTCTTTCCAGCCAGATTCAAGTGATATTTTTGTATTTTCACTAACCATACCAGGGAAAATATCCGTGTAAACGGCTGGTTTGTTCACCAATTCATAATCTTCGATGCCACGCGTCTTCAACTGATACGTGTCATTGAACCTCGACCCGATCCCGGTTACGGAAATGACATCCCCCACTTTAAAGTTCCTCACGAAATCTTCATAAGTCGAACCGGTCCGGTTATCATGGCGAACGATAACAGATTTCCCTTCAGTATCTTCCGCCTTGAATTCGAATGTTCCGTATGTTCCCGATGCCGCCAATTCTGTAATGGTCGCTTTTTCAATGGTGACCAGCTCACCTTGTGTTTCCTCATTGACGCCAGATGCATCAATTTTTTGGATTTCAGGAAGTTCATTCCCGGAAGAAACCACTTTAAGGGAGGTTGGCTGGATTTGCAATTCCTTATTATAAGCGGATACTTTTCCGATTAAAGTAACCTTATCTCCTTGCTTTACATCTGCAGACCACGAAGAACCATAAACATATAGCCCAGCCGTTTCATCTTGGATATAAAAGCCTTTTCCTCCCCAATAACCAAGACCGGTGGTGACCACTCCATCGACCTGCACTACATCTTCAGTATTCGTGCGCGCCTCGGCAATGGAATCCAGAACCTTCACATCAGGCTGTTCAGGAGTTGTTCCTCCATCGGTGATGATCGTGTAATCCGTTGCGGATTTCAGGCCGGGTACTGAAAAGTACTTTTCAAGCTTCCCCGTAATCGTCACCTGCGCTTTAAGTAACTCCGGATGTTCGACCAAATTCAAAGCCGTTCTGATATTTCCGGCAGGAAGCTGGACAGGCATGATTTTCTTAACATCTTTTTCATCCGGACTATCCGCAATACCTATGTTCGTACTTTCAGTAAAAGGCGATGTTTGCTGATAGCTTGTACCGCTTTTAGCTGTACCGACTATATATCCCTTCACCGTCGCCGTTCCGCTGTTATTATTAATCGCTTCCATTACCGATATTGTTCCTTCTGCTTTTGCAGCGGCTGCATTTGGCAAAACCGTTGACAGCACGATCAGCATGGCAAAGAAAAGCTTACTTATCCCGTTCTTCTTCAAGATCTCAACCCCTCCAACTTTTTTTCACAGGCTCAGGAATCATTTGAATGCCGCTTAAAAAATGGTTTCGCCATTCACCGTGACACCGCTCATGCTCACGGTCTTACCGTTAAGTCCCGATAAGTCCAAATTACCCTCGACTGTAACCTGTGAAAAAGTAAAGTTATCCGGAGGAGTTCCTGTTAATGTAAGATTCCCTTTAACGACTGCATTTTCCAATGAAGCGATATCCGTGATGTCTACAACTACATGACCTTCATGCGTTTTTGGGGCATCAGCCGTTCCGCCAAAGTCTTTGGCCAATACGACAGTCGGGTCTGTATTGCTTCCGGCAACATCTTTAATGCGTCCTTCAATGCTTGGATCGACAGTTTTCAGCCCGCTTACATAATCCCGTAAATTCTCCCAATCAGCGAGTCCGATATCCGTCACCCTTCCTTCTTCATAAGCCTTCTTGAAGACGGTGAATCCATCTCCGCCCTTGGCTGTAAAAGCATTGGTCGCCACGACATATTCCTTCGTTGCATCCAATTCGGAATATGTGCCATCTTGTCCGAGAACTTCAACCTTTGTGACACGACTGCCTGCTTCCTTAGAACTGTCGTAGCTGAATTTCATTCCGGAAACATGCAGGAAGCCGCCATTTTCCTTAGGTGCGAGGCTTACACTATGCTCTAATGCTTCATTGATTTCTGCTCCCGTAAGCTTCATCGTCGCTAACGTATTCCCAAACGGTAAAACGGTCAGGATTTCGCCTAAAGTGATATCGCCTTGATCGATGCCAGCGCGGATGCCACCGCCATTTTGGAAGGCTATGACCGTATCCTTATTGAATTCTTTCGCTTTACTTAGCATTCCATCCGTAATTAAATTGCCCAGTTCCGTTTCATTTTTACGAACACTCGGCTTCGTCTCATCCCCTGCATCACGCGGCGATTCCAAGGCTTTCACAGCTGTTGCACCAGTCTTCGTTTCCTTCAGCTCCTTAATCTTCGAGGAGTAAGTTTCGAGCAATTTTGCCGCTTCGGCATCATCCTGTTTTTCAGAAAGCTTAATCAGCTTACCGGCTTGTCCGACAATCTTGCCATCCTTATCGAAATTCACATCGATCGTTCCTAAATAGTCGCTATACTGATATCCTTGAACGATGACAGTCGGCTCTTTCGTTTTCCCTTTATCATCTTTGTCAACAACAACGGGGGCGTCTAACTGCGTATGGCTATGTCCGCCCACGATCACGTCGATGCCCTTGACCTTGGCAGCCAATGTTAAATCATTGTCATAAGCCGCATTGTCATCGTAGCCGATATGGGACACGGCAACTATCTTATTGACTCCCATGCCTTTGAACGCCTTGACCGCTTTTTCGGCTTCTTCAAGATAGTTTTCGAATTCTATACTTCCAGGACTTGAAATATCTTTTGTCTCTTCAGTTGTAAGCCCGAAGAACCCTACCTTTTGGCCATCCACTTGTTTTACGATTCCATTGTATATCTTCCCTTGCTCTGGCTTACTTGAAATCAAGTCCGAGAATAGCCCCTTGAACTTATCATCTTTGGAGAAGTCCACATTCGAGCTGACAAATGGGAACTTTGCCCCTTTAATGAAGTCAGCCAAAGCTTGATGCCCTTCGGCGCTTGATCCCAAATCAAATTCATGATTCCCGAACGTCATGACGTCATATTTCATTAAATTCATGAAGCGAAGATCGGCTTGCCCTTTGAATTCATTGAAATAGAGAGTTCCCGAGAATACGTCACCAGCATCCACCAAAAGAGCTTGCGGCTTACTCTTGCGCACTTCCTTGACAGCCGTCACCCTTTTTGCCACATTGTCCAAGTGGGCATGCGTATCATTCGTATGCATCAAGGAAAGGGTGATCGCCTTCGCTGGATTTTTCAAGGCTTCTTCGGCTGCAGCGACTTTCTTATCCGCCAAAGCCATTTTCGAAAGGAATTCCTTTCGGTCCGACTCCTTGATTCCATTTAAATTAATGGCTGCTTTCGCCTTTTTAGCAGCGTTTATCTGTTCTTTCGTTTTAAGTTCCCCATTGGCAAGAGCTACATAGGCATTGACCCGCTTTGCCACTTCTTTTTTCTTTTCAGCATAGACCGCTTCATCATACTTACCTTTCACTTCTTTAACATAGGCGTGTATGGCTTTTCCGAGCTTGGATGTTTTGCTGACCTTTTTCAACTGCGAAGAAACGGTTTGCATCCGCTTGTCCGCGGTCTTTAAATCACCCTGCTTCACCAAGTAGGCAGCTTTTTCATAGTAGTACGGAACTTTCAGGTCACCGTTCAAAGCTGTTTTGGTCGATTTGGTGAATTTATCGTATAAGAGCTTTTCGATTTTCGCACCGTAAACAGTATCTTTAATATCTTTATCTGCCTTTTTCACGGCTTTATCCAGTGCCTCGTATTGAGTTCTGATATCAATTGATTTCTTGGCAAGGATTGCATTCGTAAGGGTGCCAATCGATTTAACATGTGCAGCTTTTGCTTTCTCAGCCGCTTTAAATCCTTTTACATATCCTTCAGAACGAGTGATGTACTTATCATAAGCTTCGATTTCTTTATATTTCGCATCTTTTTCTTTTTTGCTTAGCATTGATTTTTTAATGGTAGTATTGATGTCTTTTTTTGCTTGTTTTGCAGATTTAATTTGTTTTTCAACAGTGGACACTGAAGCGAGTTTAGAAGTGTAGAAATAGGTATCGAATGGTTTTTTGATGGCTGCCTTGGCCGTTTTGATTTTACTATTCAGGCTAGTGGCAGCATCAGAAGGTGCCGGCGCTACCGCTACGATCGTTGTCGCAGCCATTATGGTAGCGGATGCAATTTTTACGATTTTCTTTTTCCCCATTATAGTTAATCCCCCCATAAGTTATATACTGACATAACTTTCTGCTAACTTATCCATATAATTTACACACTTTTCCAAAAATTGAATCCCGACATATTTACTTATCCATACACAAATCCACCCTACTTTTTTCCTCTAAAGATCCGTGTATCTCCTATATTACAACAATATAATCCAGTTTTAAAACAAATTTACAATACTACACGGAATATTAACAGAATATTATCATTGCATTCACCCTAAAATACCCATTATTCGATAGATGATATATCAAAAAAATGTTTTAATGGTAAAATAGTTCTATTTTATCTCGTGGCCACTCATGGCCTTTATATCTGTTTTGTCGAAAAGCAAAAAAAGAGAGAGATTTAAATCTCTCCCAGACTGTAGGGGTCTCGGCTAGCCAGTTTATTCGGCAGGAGTGTCTCAAATTTCTCCAATCCATTGAGTGTCTGCAGTTGAAGGGATCGGTAGCATGCCTCCCCCTGCATTAAATGTTTAAGCTCCCTTCGAATATTGTCACGGCATGGCCGGAAAGTTTAACTGTGTCTTCCTTTACTTCAACCTTCAATCTTCCTCCTCTTTCCGATGCTTGATAGGCCGTGAAAATACTTTTGTCCAGTTTTCTTTTCCAATATGGCCCTAGGCAACAATGGGCCGAGCCCGTTACATGATCTTCGTCAAGGCCTTGGGCAGGGGAAAAGAAACGTGAAACGAAATCATATTCACCGCTATCCGATTGACTCGTTACAATGACACCCCGAATCGGCAATTGGGAAATGGAACCTATATCCGGCTTTATATTCCTTACGATTTCCTCTGATTGAACTTCGACTAGATAATCCCATTTGCTTTGTCCAACATACGCAGGCACAACCCCTAAAGCTTTTATCAGCAATTCAGGGACAGCGGTCTCCTGCTCGATTAATGACGGGAACTCCAATTGAACCATTCCATCAACGAACCTTGCAGTGAGAAGCCCGCTTTTCGTCTGATAGACAATTGGTCGATCTCTTGGCACGTATCCTTTCCCCCACAAAAAGAAAGAACTTGCCAGCGTCCCATGTCCACAAATCGGGATTTCAGTGGAAGGTGTGAACCAACGCAACTGCCATGCAGCTTTATGAAGGTGAATGAACGCAGTGACAGGCATATTAATCTCTTTAGCCATTCGCTGCATCCACTCGCTGTCAGTTTCCCCGGTAAGAAGGCAGACAGCAGCAGGGTTTCCTTTAAAAGGTTGATCTGTAAACGTATTAATGATGGTTAATTCCATTAAATGTGCCTCCAGTAAGTAATATTCTAGTTTCCTAATTCCACAATGATGAGCCCATTTCCTTTAGGGAATTACCATTCCCTTGTTTTTAAAGAGTTCTCTTTATCTCATTAAAATGAAAAAGACCACCATATGGCAGCCTTTTGGATTCTATCATTCATAAGTTTCAATTTGGCGCTCTCGATTAAACCTCTTTATCGACTCAGATTCCAAATTATTTTTATCGTTGTTATAAAAAAACCAACCCTCACTATATTAATTATGTGTAATCCACCTTGCTGTAAAAAAACATCCTACCGTTTCCGGACAATAAATGTATCCCCAAGCAGTTCCCAATTCTGGGGAAAAGGATAACCAAGTACCCAATAACTGAGACCCCTTGACCTGTAAATCTTCACCAGGTCGAATTTTGCTTTAGCACTGCGTGCGTCCTCAAACCAAACTTCATGTGTGCGTCCCTGATTATCTTTGTACCTATAATAAGGTGATTGGGCTGTCTCGTCATATTTTATTTCTACATTATATTGGACGGCGCGTCTGATGGCTTCCTGCATGTCGAAAGTCTCTGCTTCCTGCCCCTCTTCATGAGGAATAAGCCAGTCCCGTGCATAAATCTGAAATCCTATGAAGATTTTATTTGTTGGTATAGCCGTTACGGCATAGTCAAGGACACGCTTTATTTCATTAATGGGAGAGATTGCCTGTGGCGGCCCTTTTCGGTAACCCCATTCATATGTCATCAGCACTACGAAGTCGAGCAACCGTCCGTGAACTGGATAATCATGTGCCTCCACTAATAATCCCTTTTGATTGGCGCTAGTTTTTGGGGCAAGGGAGGATGATACAAAGTAGCCCTCAGGATGCAATCGATCCACTGCTCTTTGGAGAAAGCGATTATAGAAATCACGGTCCTCTGGTGCCACACTTTCAAAATCGATATTCAATCCACGGTACCCTTTATTTTTCATCGTTTTTATGACGTTGGTCAATAATTTTTCCACTAAACCTGAATCGGAAAGTATCGTATGCGCAAGCTGTGTTCCCGCTTCCGTGGCAGAAAAATTCGTTATGCACATCATGGGTATGACGCCAGTTGCCTGTGCCGCCCGTATCGTCGGGGTGTCATCTATGACTTCTAAGCTGCCATCTCTCCTCATTCTATAACCAAATGGACTTACGTAGGTCAAATCGTAGGCTACATCACGTACCTGCTCCGCCCCGGCTTGCCCGTAAACGTTTGTAAAACCATTTACCTCAATGATGGGCTTTGGTTTTTGGGGAATCCTTATTATCTGTCCGATATGAATATTGGACGGATCTGTAATCCGATTCATCTGCATAATGGCTTGAACGGTCGTTCCATAATGTCTTGCTATATCATAAAGAGTATCCCGTTCCCTTACGGTATGATAAATAACCGGAATGGTTAGTCTCTGCCCTGGATAGATAGCAGAAGGGTTTGTGATGCGATTCGATTGCATGATTTCCTGTACCGCAGTTCCAAACTGATTTGCGATTTCATTTAGAGTATCCCCTTGCTGAACCCTGTACTGCAGATAAGGTTCAGGAATCAAAAGTGCTAGGCCAATCACCAGCTTATCTGGATTTTCAAGGCCATTGACCCGAACAATCCGGTTGGTACTGACACCATATTGCCGGGAGATTCCCCACAAAGAATCCCCCCTATTCACCACATGGATTTTCACATGCCTGCCCCCCTTTCCCTTCAAAATATTCCCTTCATTTTATTCCCTGGATGGCCCTAATATGTTTTTTGCGCTCAACATTCCAGTATTCTTAGTTTTTTTGCGCTTATTGCGTATCATTTTTGTTCCCCATTGTGGCCCGGATTCTTTATCTAAGAAAAACAAGGGAGTACTTCAATAGAGGAAAAGAGGTAAACAAATCCCCAAAGACAGGGACCTTGCATCAGTCCGACAAAGTGATGTTACATGCAAAACTGGTGATCATTGACTAAGGATAATCTAGTCTGGTTTTTAAAGAGTTCTCTTTCTCATTAAAATGAAAAAGACCACCATATGGCAGTCTTTCTGATTTCAGTGGTTTGCCATTCACCCAACATTCCTTGACCCTATTTATTTCTTTATGAACTCTGATTCCAAACGATTGTTTACGTTTTTATAAAAGTCCGGTAGTTCTTGTAGTGCATTCCGAAAAGTTAATAGGATCTTATCGATTCCGATCGCTTGAAGTTCCTGGATTTTGATTGCAATCGATTCGTAACTGCCGATTTGCCCTGTCCTGAACCCAGTAACAAACAATCCTTTGTTACCTCTATTAAACCGTTAGAAAACCCTCACATCAAAATAAATCAACATCTCAAAATACACACCCTCTTTTACAGCCTCATAACTAGCTCCTAAGATACAAAATAAGAGGTGTGTACCTCTCCATTGAAGCGTATGATAAACGCATCAAAAAAGGAAAACACAGCCTGAAATACCCCCTTTTAAAACAAAGATCCACCAAATCAAAATCCAATTGGTATGGTATAATTACAGAAGGGTGAATTTTTGTTTCAGGAGGTTACATAATGACGATCAGCAGCATCATATTGGTGGTTGGTGCAGTCTTTATCGGCGCCTTGATGCGGACGATGTTCGGGTTCGGTGAAGCGATAGTTAGCATGCCCCTGCTTGCCTTACTTCACATTCCGCTTAATACTTCGGTTTCCCTGATTGGGTTGGCAGGTCTTACCGTTGCCTCACTAACCGTCGTTAGCGGATGGCGTCATATCGAACGTTCTGTATTAATCAGGCTCGCGCTTGCAACGGTCATCGGCATACCAGCCGGCCTCGCTTTGCTCCATTACGCTCCTTCGATGATCATTACTTCTGCACTCGGTGTTTTTTTGATGGCATATGGAGGATACTCCCTTCTTAAGCAAAAACTTTTCCGGGCTGTGGATAAACCGTTACTCACCTCGAAAGGCTGGGTATGGCCGTTCGGTTTCGCGTCGGGAGTCCTTGGCAGCGCCTATAACTTTAATGGAGTGCCGGTCGTCGTCTATGGAACTTTAAGAAGATGGAGTCCGGATCGATTTCGCGGAACATTGCAAGCCCATTTTCTTATATCCGGAATCCTTGTCGTGACGGGGCATGCGCTAGGAGGACTGTGGACAGCCGATTCATTAATTCTCTACGTTTATTCCATTCCTGCCATATTACTGGCGACAGGTCTCGGAATCTTCATGAATAAGCGGATTCCTGCGAAGAAATTCGAAAGCTATCTATTCTTTATCATCATTGCGCTAGGTGTACTATTATTGCTGCCCAATGGCTGAAAACCAATAAAAGCCTGAATTCTCATTGAAACATCGAGAAATCAGGCCTTTTGCAATTCACACCACCTCTTTTACGTCAATGTTAACAGTTTGGCAGTAGTATAATTATACTTCTCGATTGATAAATCAAAAACGGCTCCCGCTTTTAAAAAGACCGTACTTTCAACGATTAAAGTCGGATCTCCTGGCTGCAAGTCCAAAAGCTTGGCATCATCATCATTTAGTTTTTCACACGAAATGATTTTATCTGCAAATCCGATATTCAACTTCAAATCCTCGACAATATATTCATAAATGGAACCATTTGCGATTTCTTTATTTAAGATGGGGATGATGTCTTTATTGAAAAAGGACTCTTCTATTACAATGGGTGCACCATTTAAGTATCTAACCCGTTTGAGGTTATAGATTTTGGTTTTCACCTGGCATTTCATTTGTTTGGCCAATTTTTCATCAGCTTCTATCAGTTCTAACTTTAACACTTTACTTTTCATTTCATCATTCGGAAACACTTTGGTTAATCCACTCATATCCCTCATCGAAATGCAGCCCGGTCTGGTAAATTCCCTTAGGAATATGCCGCTTCCTTGCACTTGATAGATATAGCCCTGCTCAACCAATATATTGATCGCTTTTCTAATGGTATTCCTGCTGACATCGAACCTCTTCATCAACTCTTCTTCAGTAGGTAACTTAGTATTTAATGTATATTTTCCTTCTACTATTTCTTTCTCCATTTGTTCTACGACCATTCTATACTTTACATCCATATTTCCATATACCTTCCTCTATACATAATGATTTAGAACAATACTTTAGATTGAATGATAGGTTTTCTTTACAATAGTTTATTTTATAACGATTGTAAAGAAACCTCTGTTTCTTTCAGACTGTACTTAGCCTGCATGTTTTTTATTTAACGTTCTGATTGATTTTCAGAAATCCGCTCCCTTTCCGCCGACTGTCTGCCAGGCCTCATCAAAGCAAGCGCCTGTGGGGTCTCGACTAGCCAGTTATTCGGCAGGAGTGTTGTAAATTTCTTCAATCCTTTGAGGGTTACAGTAAAAAAACACCAAGGATAAACTAGGGTTAGCCAAAATTCAGGATGAGACCAGCCTACAGTTTTTTCAAGAAAACGTTCCAGTTGATTTTCAGAAATCCGCTCCCTTTCCGCCGACTGTCTGCCAAGCCTCATCAAAGCAAGCGCCTGTGGGGTCTCGACTAGCCAGTTATTCGGCAGGAGTGTCGCAAATTTCTTCAATCCAATAAGGATTACAGTAAAAAAACATCAAGGATAAACTGTCTTAAACATAATTCGGAATAGACCAGCCTACGGTTTTTTCTAGAAAACGTTCCGATTGATTTTCAGAAATCCGCTCCCTTTCCGCCGACTGTCTGCCAAGCCTCCTCGGCGCAAGCGCCTGTGGGGTCTCGACTAGCTAGTTATTCGGCAGGAGTGTCGCAAATTTCTTCAATCCTTTGAGGGTTACAGTAAAAAAACATCAAGGATAAACTAGTCTTAAACATAATTCGGGATGAGACCAGCCTACGGTTTTTTCTAGAAAACGTTCCAGTTGATTTTCAGAAATTCGCTCCCTTTCCACCGACTGTCTGCCAGGCCTCATCAAAGCAAGCGCCTGTGGGGTCTCGACTAGCCAGTTATTCGGCAGGAGTGTCGCAAATTTCTTCAATCCTTTGAGGGTTACAGTAAAAAAACATCAAGGATAAACTAGTCTTAAATATAATTCGGGATGAGACCAGCCTACGGTTTTTTCTAGAAAACGTTCCAGTTGATTTTCAGAAATCCGCTCCCTTTCCGCCGACTGTCTGCCAAGCCTCATCAAAGCAAGCGCCTGTGGGGTCTCGACTAGCCAGTTATTCGGCAGGAGTGTCGCAAATTTCTTCAATCCAATAAGGATTACAGTAAAAAAACTTAAGAATGATTATTCTTAAAATCATGAGCGGTCCGGGAGTGCCTGGAGAGGAAATCAACGGTCTATTCTTTATATCAACTAAAAAAAGACATCCAATCAATTAAAGATAGGATGTCTCTAAATCTATTGAATTCAACTGTCCCCAGCCATGCAGTTGTTTATAAATCCTTCATTCTCTTTAATGTGTAAACAAAGTATTCCCAGTTGTTTATGGTCGACGGGATGCTTAAGTGTTCTTCAGGTGTATGTACGGAAAACATATCCGGCCCGATTGAAACAGTATCCAACCCTGGTATCTTATCTATGAATACACCACACTCGATCCCTGCATGCACAGCGATGATTTCAATATCTTCCTGATATTTTTCTTTGTATGTCTCTTCAAATAATTTCTTGAGTTTCGAATCAGGATTATAGGGCCACTCGGGATAATCCGCGTCAACCAATAGTTCGCACCCAAGCATGTCGGCAATTGCCTTTGCTTGCGTGACCATATTATATTTGATGCTTTTGACCGAACTCCTGATTTCACTTTCGAATATCATTTCCGCTTCATTTGTTGTAACGACCCCTAGATTCGTCGAACTTTCCACTAATCCTTCTATTCCCATGCTCATTCCTTGAACGCCGTGCGGGATTACCAGTAAGGAGGTAATGGCTTTAGTCAACGTCTCTTTGGAAAAAACATTTGAAGAAACCGTTTCGATCTTTTCAAACCAGATCAATACCTCAGGGTCGGAAGATTGCAGTTCATTTTTAAAAGTATTTTCCCATTGTTGAAGTCTCTCCATTATCTTCTGAACATCTTCTGCATGAATCAATACAGTCGCCTCTGCTTCACGAGGAATGGCATTCCCTTTCAGCCCCCCGTTCATTTGCTGTATGTAGCAAGGGAAATCTGCCGTTAGTTCATGTAATACTCTGCCCAAAAGTTTATTGGAGTTCCCTCTTTCCTTATGGATGGACATACCGGAGTGTCCGCCTTTCAACCCTTTAATCCTGATGTTATAAGATACAGCATCAACAATTGAAGCCGATTCCCATCCGATTGGCAGGATCTGCCGCACGCGTATTCCTCCTGCAGAGCTGACCAGCAGCTTTCCATCTTCCTCCGAATCGATATTGATCATCATTTTCCCTTTGAAGTGAGCCGGATCCACGGCAAGTGCACCGTTCATTGTCGTTTCTTCTTCAGTCGTTATGACTATTTCAAGAGAGGGATGCGGAATATCATTTGCATCCAATAATGCTAAAGCATACGCAACAGCCACTCCATTATCCGCCCCCAATGTTGTATCCGTCGCATACAACATGTCTCCCACAATCCTTAATTGAAGCGGATCTTTCTCGAAATCATGAAGCGTACCCTTGTTCTTTTCGCAAACCATATCCATATGCCCCTGGATAATGACGGTAGGTGCACTTTCATATCCAAATGTGGCAGGCTTTTTGATAATCACATTCAGCGCTTCATCCTGGATCACCTCCAGGTTCCTATCCTTAGCGAAGTGAACCAGATAGTCACTGATCGCCTTTTCATTAGCCGATCCTCTCGGGATTTCGGATATCGCTGCAAAATAATGAAACACCGGATGGCTCGATAATTCTTCTAACGTGCTATACATGAAAAAACATCCTTTCATTTAAAATTTTTGTACTGCCTCTCATCCCTTTACTTTTCCAGGACGGAACACGGCCACTCTTGTGAACAATGGATACAGAACGTACCCCAGATAAACACCAACCATATTCAAGATAAGGTCATCGACATCCAAACTTCCGCGCCGAAAAACAAACTGACAGATTTCGATGGCCGAAATCGAAAGTAATGGATAAAGAAATTTCCTTTTTGCGAAGGGATCCTTCCCTTCCCTCGACAACAAATACAGCCCAAATGGAATGAACAGCCCCACATTGGCGCTAAGGTTATAAAATGACACAAGCCCGTTCATATCGTTCGATAAATATAAAAGAATCGTAGAAAAAGGGACCAAATTATACGAATATACCTGCCCTTCTGGTCGAAAGAACAGCAAAACCAATAATGATAAACTGTAGCCAAAGAATGCGGCCTGCCACAAAAGGCGCGAAATTCGGACCGTTTCACCTCGAAAAAAAAGAACCGCAAACGAAACGAAAAGAAGTATACAAAACCAGACAACGATGATCACCAAAGGATTCAAATATAATCGGAGCTGAAGGAAAAAAGGCAAACCGCACAAAAACAATGCTTGCGACAGCAAAAGGGAAAGCATGACCGATTTTAGAGACATATAACTCCCCCCTTCTATTTCTTACCAATCCTTGCATGTCCTTATATCCTAGGACAACTTTAAGAACCCGTCAACAAACTGCAGAATATACACCTGTCATTTAGAAAACGGCCAGTATGTTCGTCAAGAGGCAGCTTTTCAAGGCTAATGGATTGCTTGGAATGATTCATTCGCATGTTTTAGTTCTCGCCCAAACTATGTGATTCTCTCCCCAGCCTCATTCCACTTCAACCATGATTTGCGTCAGGTAATTTTCATACCCCTTTACCGCGACTTCGTCCAAGATGTATTCTTCGTATGCAAACGATTTGAGGTTCAAGTTTTCACTCTCCATGAATTGTAATATTCTTTCGTACGTTTCGGAGATATTTTTATAACTGCCTTTATGATAGGCAACAACATAGAGTCCCTTCGGTTTTGAATAGAATGTGGGGGCTGGGTGCCTTTCCATGACTTTTGTGTACAAAAATGAATAGTCATCATGATTCCCGTCGATGATGTTTTCTTTACTAATCATGGCCCCGATAGGGAATCCTGTGTAAAATTCATTTTCATTACAGAAATCAATGAAGTCAGAAGTAGATTTTAAGAATTCGGCATCAGAAGAGTTCAGGATGGATTCACTAAGGAAGAGCTGTTCTTCCTCCTGAAGTTTCAAGGTGATTTGAGAGTCATCCATACAAATCGCTTTTTCAGTGAGGTATATTTTCGTTTCAATGATCTTCTGCACTCTGTGAAGGTTCTTTATCTTTTTTTCCAATTCTATGGTCTTTTCTTCGAAAAGTTCAATTAGTTCCATAGGTGACCTGTTAGTAAGAAACCATTTGATCTCTTTCAAAGGCATATTGAATTCTTTTAAAAGCGTGATGACCGAAAAAACTTCGAATTGTTGATAAGAGTAATACCGATAGCCCTTTTCGTTTTTTAAATCAGGAGTAAGAAGCCCAATCTCATCATAATGAATGAGCGTTTGTTTTTTTACATTGCATAATTTGGCGAATTCGCCAGTCGTAAAATATTTGCCTACATTTCCATCGGACATCACGATCTCTCCTCTTGACTATATGGTAACCATATACCTTAGTGTATTAATATATCATGATAACAAAACGGATAACCAGGTGCGAAATGAGGAAGGAAAATAAATGATGAAGACCACTATACATGAAGTCTCGAACGAAAATGTAACGGATATTTTGAAATTGCAAATAAACGAAAAGCAAAAGGCTTACATCGAAACGACTGAGCAATGTTTAAAAGACGCGAAGGAATGTAAATACTACAGACCAGTTGGGCTTTATTCGGATGATATCTTGGTTGGTTTTGCGATGTATGGCTTTTTCCCTGGGGAAGGCGAAAATGGCAGAGTGTGGTTAGACCGCTTTTTCATTGACGCTGAACATCAGGGTTTCGGGCTTGGCAGTATCTTATTGGAGGCTTTAATAAAAAGATTAATAGAAGAATATGATTGTCCTGAAATCTATTTAAGCATAGTTGAAGATAATCAGGCCGCCCTTCATTTGTATAAGAAATACGGCTTTGCATTCAATGGCGAATCAGATTATAACAATGAAAAGGTCATGGTCAAAAAAGTATAGGTATGATAATAGCTAGTCCTTTTCAACTCAAAAGTATGTCCAGCAATACAGAAAAAGCCGGTTCCCCTTGTTCCAGGAATCCGGCTTTTTTAAGATGGTTCATTTTAAAGTGAACGGTACTTTTTTAAACTAATAATATTGATGGTGATAAAGACGGTCGCAAATGCAAGGAGAATGAGGAGATCCAGTAATACCTCATTGAACGTGAAGCCTTTGTACATAATGCCGTTCATGGCATCCGATGC
This sequence comes from Brevibacillus sp. JNUCC-41, assembly GCF_014844095.1. Lineage (NCBI taxonomy): Bacteria > Bacillati > Bacillota > Bacilli > Caryophanales > Bacillaceae > Peribacillus > Peribacillus sp. JNUCC41. The sequence continues at coordinate 1,093,610 of NZ_CP062163.1, forward strand.
GTAATAGAGAGGCATGATCTTGCCGATTTTTTGCAGCCAGTCCGACATGCCATCCAATGGGAAAATCCCTGTAAAGAAGACTTGCGGCACGATGACGAGCGGAATGAATTGTACCATTTGGAATTCGGATGCCGCGAAACTCGATAGTAATGTACCAAGCGATAATGCAACGAGCGCGACCAGTATATTCGTCAGCAAAACGAGCCAAATGGAGCCGACAAGGACGATATCCAATACATTGACAGCATATAGGACGACAATTATGGTTTGAACTAGAGCAAATAAGCCATATCCGATCACATAGCCCGCTACGATTTCGTATCTTTTAATCGGGGTGGCAAGCAGCCGTTCCAGCGTACCACTTGTACGCTCTTTCAAAAGCGCGATTCCCGCTATTAAAAATACAAAGAAGAAAACGAAAAAGCTGACGAGCATCGGACTGAAAGTATCAAAACCCTTTGTGTCGGCATCCCCGTATACATAAAGCTCCTCAATTGAAGGCGTGTTTTTTTCATTCCCTTGCAAAGCATGCATCATTTGCATTTGAACGGCCTTTGCACGGGACGGTTCGTCGTTCAATAGTGTCAGTTTCATTTTTCCATTTTCAACATGCAGCCAGCCATCCGTATCATTTTCTATCATTTTTTCCTGAGAAAATTCCTCAGCAGCCGATACTTGAAAATCCGCTTGTTTCAATGCTTTGACCACGGTTTCATTACTGCCTGTAACAACGAGTTTCAAATCACTTGCTTCTGTATCGAAAATAAAATACATGAGCGTTAAAATGAGCAATGGAGCCAGGAAAAATAAAGCGAGTGTCCTTCGATCCCGGCGCAGCTGCTGGGTAATTCGAGTAACTAGAGAAGCCATTCTCATTTTAGGCCACCTCCAATCCTTAAAAAAACATCATCAAGCGTTTCCGCGGCAAATTGTGTTTTTAAAGCTGCCGGGGTTCCTGCCGCGATGATTTCACCTTCACGCAGCATCGCTAGTTTATCGCATCGTTCCGCTTCATCCATCACATGCGTCGTGATGATGATCGTCTTATGATCTTCGTTTCTTAAACGCTCAAGTTCCCGCCAAATCGATTGTTTCAGCAAAGGGTCTATTCCTACTGTCGGTTCATCCAAAATGAGAATCTCCGGATTTTGGATGAGTGCCGCCGCCAGTGACAGACGGCGTTTCATTCCCCCGGAATAATGCGCAACCCGAACATTCAAATCGCTCGTCAACTGTACGATTTCGGCTGCATATCGAATGCGTTCCCTTCGTTCCTTTTTCGAAAAACGGTATAGCTTCGCAAAAAATTCGAGATTTTCAGCTCCGGTCAATTCTGTATATAAAGCATCGGACTGTGCCATATAGCCGACATCCATTAACAGCGCTCGATTTGGCACTTCATGATCCAGAACCGTGACTTTACCCGCATCAGGCTTAATCAATCCGACAATCATTTTAATCAAGGTCGTCTTTCCGCATCCGGATGGACCTAGCAAGCCAAAAATTCCGTTTTTTTCAATACTCAGGCTCAATGGCTGAATGACCTTTTTATGATGAAAACCTTTGGCAATCCCTTCAATGGAAATCGCATTTTTCAATGTACACACATCCTCCCTCTTTAATTAACACAGTGTTGAGTGTATCATCATTCTAAGGCAGCATTTGTTCTAATACAATCAACATATTTGGAAAAATGTTCAGTGAAGGAGACATTACATGGCATCGATTCATGAGGATATGGTACAAAAGACGAAGATGCAGATACAACATCATTTTATTGCACTCGTTGAAACAGAGGGGTTCTCACATGTATCAGTGAAGAAAATTGCAGAGCGCGCCAACATTAATCGGGGCACATTCTATTTACATTACACAGATAAATATGAATTAATGGATCACTTACAGCAGGAATTGTTAAATGAACTTCAAACCCGCATTACTGCCATTTTACCGAAAGAGGCTTTCAGGGCTCTTCATCAACAGCAGCTTTACCCGCCCTTCGTAGAGATCTTTCAATTCATCAGTGAACATGCCCACGCTTTGAGGGCCATTCTTGGTGATCAGGGCGATCCTTCTTTTGCCAAAAAAATAAAGCGCGTATTCGGTGAAGTACTATTGGATCGTTTGATCAGCCAGCACCCAGCAGCTAAAAATGAAGCGTTCCGCATGTATATGCACGCCTTCCTGACATCGGCGATTTTAGGGGTGATACAGGAGTGGCTGGAGAATTGTGAAGAGCAAACGGCGGAAGAAATGGCGAAAATCCATTTTCAAATCTTGAACTTCATCAGCCAATTGCGCACATTCATACAATGAACGAATCATCAAAGGCATGTTCCATCAACATGCCTTAAAATCGGATTACATCTTTTTTCTTCGCTTTCACCTCTACATTCCCAACGCAAAAAAACTCATTTTTAAATAAATGAGTTTAAAAGCAAAACAAGATATGGATTTTTCGCTCAGCGTTCCCGGATAGTACACAGGGATTTCATAATTGAATAGTACCGCTAATGATGTTGGGATTTTAGTTGATTTACCTTAGGGAAAACAATTTTAAAAACGGATTCTTTTTCTTATCCGTTATCCTTAACTCATCCATGATGATTTGATCCTCATGATCGGCTATCCATTTCCTTAGTGCATCTTTATCCTGGCATTGTGTTAAATATGTCTGGCCACCCTTGCCTGTAGCATTAATAACATATCTATTGAACGTTTTCTCCATAATTGCCCGCCTTTTTAGTAAAATGTCTTGAATCTTTAAATACGAATGCAATGCTTTTTCCTTTATCATTTACAAAAGAAACATAAAAATATATATATTAGAAATTTTGATTGGCAATAGCGTGTTCCGCTTGAAAGTATTGAATAAAGTACTTCGAGCTGGTTATCATAATTGGATTAATCGAACCTATCATAATGTGCTAACTAATATTTGTCAATACGTTTTTTCAATGTAAATGAAACGTAAATTTTCAGTCTTGTTAAAGAAATATTTTTTTACGATTTAGGGGTTTACAACTGATAAATGATGGGAGTAGAATACGTTTATCAATTTAATGCATTTCGGCCTAAACTCAAGGGAATTGAGTACGGAGGACCCAATCAATTGGGGTTAATTCTGCCTTGCAGAAGGGATGAGATCAGCTCTTTCGCCATCCTACCCGTCAGCTAACTTCGTCGGCTAAAGCGAGGGAGGTCATAAGACCGCCTATTTCGGGAGTTTTTTTTCACGCTTTTTGTGGCAAAATAACTGTTCGAAGTTTTTGCTGGTCTTTTTATTATGCCTTTAAAAAGATTCTGAAAGCAGATTGATGATTAAAGCATCATACAGTTTTACACAATTTTTTTATAGGTAGGGATGATTTATTTGAGAATGACAAAAAGTTTATTGGATCCGCCAAAAATACTTGTACTCGGCTTTGCCATCCTGATACTTATTGGGGCCTATTTATTAACCCTGCCGATTTCCACTGAAAATGGCATTGGCCTTCCTTTTCTGGATGCTTTATTCACCGCAACTTCCGCTACATGTGTAACAGGATTGGTCGTAGTGGATACGGGATCGACTTTCACCACTTTTGGTGAGTTGGTCATCTTAACACTGATTCAGATAGGCGGTTTAGGGTTCATGTCATTTGCGACATTTTTCTTTTTCCTTTTAGGCAAAAAGATTTCTTTAAAAGGCAGGTTACTCTTGCAGGAGTCCTTAAATAATCTATCCATGGCAGGTGTAGTCAGGTTAGTAAGACGGCTTTTAATTTTCACGGCCATCATTGAGGGCATGGGTGCCCTTATTTTATCGATTCGCTTTTCTTTTGACATGCCAATCGGAAAGGCAATCTATTACGGGGTTTTTCATTCCATATCGAATTTCAATAATGCCGGCTTTGATTTAATGGGGGAATTCAAGAGTTTGACCCCTTATGTATCGGATCCATTCGTAACCCTTACGGTCGTCTTCCTCATCACGTTTGGCGGAATAGGTTTTATCGTGATGAATGAACTATACGAATACCGTGATACCCATCGTTTATCCATACATACGAAGGTTGTTCTGACGACTAGCTTGGCACTAACGATTGTCGGCGCAATTTTAATCTTTTTATTCGAGTTCGGTAATGCCAAGACATTGCAGCCTTTATCTTTCATGGGTAAAACGCTGTCCTCATTATTTCAATCGGTTACACCTAGGACGGCAGGCTCCAATACGTTGAATATCCCTGATTTAACTCAACCTACATTACTGCTCATCATTTTCTTGATGTTCGTCGGGGCTTCGCCCGGATCGACTGGCGGCGGAATTAAAACAACCACATTAGCAACGCTTGTCGGGACGGTTTGGTCACAGATTAAAGGAAAGGGTGATGTGGTATTATTCCGTCACCGCATTGTGAGTGAAACGATCTTTAAAGCATTATCCGTTACATTCATTGGCGTATTCATGGTTTCAATCATCTCCATTCTGCTGACCATCACTGAAAGCGGAACTGATTTCTTGATGATTTTGTTTGAAGCCACTTCAGCATTCGCCACCGTGGGACTTTCAATGGGGTTGACCCCCGAATTATCACCGGTTGGCCGGATGCTCATCATTTTCACGATGTTTGCAGGCCGTGTGGGTCCTTTGACTTTGGCCTTTGCCATCGCTATGAGGCGCAAACCAGATCCGTTCCGACGTCCAAAAGGGAAAATCATGATTGGTTAAACATAAATGAAGGAGTGTAAAAGATGGGAAAACGACAATATGCCGTGATCGGTTTAGGCAGGTTCGGAACCAGTGTGGCCCATAGATTATATACGGCTGGCCAAGAGGTATTGGGTGTTGATGTCAACGAGGAAAGAGTAGAGAATGCGGAAATGAGCGTTACCCATGCGATCATGGCGGATACGACGGATGAAGATACTTTGAGGTCAATCGGAATCCGTAATTTCGATTGTGTCATCGTAGCCATCGGAAATGACATGCAATCGAGCATTTTAACTACCTTGCTTTTAAAAGAGCTTGGGGTCGATAAGGTCATTGCCAAAGCACTTAATAAAAATCACGGTCAGGTGCTCACTAAAGTCGGAGCTGACTGGGTCATCTATCCTGAGAGGGATATGGGGGAACGGGTCGCGAATCAGCTCCTGTCCCCTAACATGCTGAACTATATAGAGCTCTCTAAAGAATACAATATCGAGGAAATCATCCTGCCCATGAGCATGAAGGGAAAAAGCCTCAGGGAGCTTGATCTACGGGCAAAATATAATATCAGCGTCATTGCCATAGTGAGTAATGGAGAAATCATCATAGCCCCCTCACCAGATCAGGATATCCATGAAAATGATATGCTTTTAGTGGTTGGCAATAAAAAAGATCTAGCCGTCTTTGCCAATATTGAATAATCCAACAGGTTCCGGCTTTTGCTTTTTGGGCCCTGTATCTATTTTGAGTGCAGCATGACTTATACATGCCAGAAGACCCCCATATGGAGGTCTTCTCGATGAGGTTTATAACGAGCATCCCATGCCCTGGATATGTATGTATTATTTCATCGTACTGATTGCCTGGGCAAGAGTGGACTTTATCGTCACTTTATCAAAAGGAAGTTGAAGCTTTACGGCAGTCATGGCTATTTCCGGCCGAAGTCCTGAAAGGGTTGTTTCAATACCGATCAAATGTAAGGATTCAATCAAATGCGACAGCTGGAGGGCGGATGCACCATCTATTGAATGAACGCCCGATAGGTCAATGAAAAGCCTTGTGACATTTTTTTCAACGCATTTTTGTAAGGTGTTTTCAAGCAAGGTCATGCCCCTTGTCGTGTCAATATTGCCTATCAAGGGAAGCAACGCCATGTTATCTTTAAGGGAAATGATGGGCGTGCTCAATTCATCGATCGTTGCCTGTTGGGCTTTCATGATTTTATTGGCATATCTATGATTCGCTTCAGTAAACCTCTCCATCACTTCACTGAACACCTTCACCACTATCCGGTACCAGGAATTTATTTCTTCCTGTGGATATTGGTCACCATGCAATTCCACAAACCTGTCAATATAATCAAGGTATTGATCTTGCGTTCTAAAAAACTCCCTCAATATAAAATAGATGGGTGTATTTAAATGCTGCTCATCCTTACCGATATCTTCAATCCAATCATCAAGCCTCTTAAAGAATTCCCTCTCCCCTGTATCGAAGACCTGAAAGAAACGCAAATGGAATTCATTATTTTGCTGTTTAAGTTTTTTAATCACTTTGGGATCGGATGAGCTATAAACACCCGCTTTATCGCTTTTATCCAATGTTGCGTACCAATCATCAGTCAATTGTGCTGCCGCGCCCACTAAAAAGGAATATAATTCTTTATTTCTATGCATAAGTTTCTCCACCTATTTTTTATAAAATAGCATTCCAATTGGTCTCAGTAATCAATAAATCGAATGCACTACATACAGAAATCAGCATTGACAGGCATTGAAAGTTAAACGTTTCATCAGCTAAGGAAAAGCATCGAAGATAACCTCTTCAATACATGGATTGTCATGACCTGATGCCCAATGGTCCCCTCTTTCCATATACCTTCCCAGCTGTTTTTGAAACCATGCAACCACTGTTTTTCAAAAAAAAATTTGCAGGAACCTACATCTATCATTCTGGTAAATCTGCGTTCCCCCAAAAAGCATTTTATTATTAAAGTTTACCATTTTTATATTTTGTTAACAAATCTCTCCTTTTCCTCATAAAAAAAAGGACCTGTTCCCAGATCCTCCGTTTAAAACCATCGCATCACCATTTCACCTTACTTTTTCATAAATAAGGCCGTCCATAAACCTTGCACCCCAAACGTTTCATCCGATTGCTCCATTTTCCTCATTTTACGTATTTCCACCACTTCAAATTCCTTGAAAATCATTCTGAGTTTTTCTTCAGTAAAACCTAATCCGCCTTTAAGGCTCCTTTGCCTGTATACCTCCCAATCTGAAAGATCTGCACCACCCAATATGCCGCCTTCGACAAAACAAGTAATTGAATACAATCCCTTAGGCCTTAGCGCCTTTTTCACCATCTCCAAATAATTGATCCTTCGATGTGGGGCAATATGGTGAAAACAACCTGAATCATACACGAAGTCATATTGCCCTTCCTCAATATCCAAATCAAATATATTCCTTTGAATGAAGTTCACGTGCACTTTCTTTTCTGCCGCTCGTTCTTTTCCCCATTCCAGTCCTGCCTTCGAAAGATCCACCGCATCAACGGAACAGCCCTTTTGAGCAAGGTAAACGGCATTTCTCCCAGGTCCGCACCCAAGCTCAAGAACTTTTCCTGGCCCAATTGCCCCTCCATCAAAATATGTAACCAAATTCTCATCAGGGAAATTTTCGAAAAAGGGAACCCCCTTTTCACGGTCTTCATAAAAATCATTCCAGAATGCAGTTGGCTCACGCAATAACGAGTCCAACATATTCAATAGATCTTCATAGGTTGTAATCGTCTCCGACAATACCATCACCTCTTCCCATCGTATCCCGCCATTTAATTATACTGGTTTCAGCCAGATGCCCCTATTCTTACTCATCGCTACTTTGACCATCTCTTCTATAATGTCGACACCGTAACTTTTGCCAAGAATGTTCAGTTGAGCCAATTTGGATAATGTGGCATCCATTCCATTAAGACTTCCATAATGGTATCATTTCCATTACTATTCAATTGGGATGGGGGTCCTTTCGGATTTTCCATAGACTCCCAAACCAATCTATCAAATCCGCTTACTAATGATTATCTTCCTATACATTCCATTCAGCATGATCGGTCGATCCTCTTCAATTTTCATATACTTATCATGTCTACTGAACAAGACTTCAAACCGCAAGCCAATATCCGTTCCTAAAAATCTAATGATGGGCCGCAGAAGCTTTTTGGGTAGCGATAGCCGTTCATCTTTAGAAATAAACTTATCGAATAGTATGATTTTCCCCTCGCCTTTTAAAACCCTGATCATTTCCCGAAGGCATTCATCGGCATCAGGTACGACGGAAAGAACCAAACTTCCCACTATGTAGTCAAACGATTCATTATCGAATTCCATATGCTGTGCATCCATCTCGAGAAAATTGATCGAAGTATTATCAAATTTCTCCATCGCTTTATTTAGCATATCGGCTGACAGGTCTATCGCCGTTATCTCCAGTTCAAGGTTCTTGATCAACTCCAAATCGGCCCCGGTACCTACGCCCACAAACAGAACCTTTGCATGATCTTGGAAATGCATCTCATCAAATATTCTTTTCCTGGCATCTAAAAAGAGATGAGAATTGAAGATTTTGTCATAAACCGGCGACCAAACCTTATAAATCACTTTATTCCACGAATTATTCAACATCCCCACCCCCTTGCTTACTTTTTCTATAAAGCATTAAAAATCCCTTCCAAGCTGATATCATATCTGGCTAATTAGTACAATTAAAAAAGTATGCGCCGCAGTGATCCGACAAATTAGACATGTTTCTTTTCATAAGGCTCTTTTCGTAAAGATTGTTGTTTTTAAAACAAAACGATTTAAGGTTGATTGGAGCGTAAGTGCGAGACTCCTGCGGGAGCAGCGGGACAGGTGAGACTCCACAGGCGTTCACGCCGAGGAGGCTCACCGCCCGCCCCGCGGAAAGCGAGCATCTGGAGGGGAAATCAACCACACCGCTTTACTTGGTAAATAGCAACAAAGTATGCGAAAAGCCTTTCATAAAGAACAAAACATGCACGATCCATAGTAATCAAATTACCTTGACTGTCATAGTAATATACCTTAAGATATACCAAAGGAGGTGAGGATTTGGTTCAACGACAACTATCCTCTGACTTGCTTCGAGGACATGTAGATACGATGATTCTAAAACTCCTGCAAAGTGGCGATAAATATGGTTATGAAATCAGCAAACTGATATATATGGATTCGGATGAGCAATATGAAATTAAGGAAGCGACGATGTATTCCAGCTTAAAGCGACTGGAAAAGGACGGATGCATCATCTCTTATTGGGGAGATGCCACACAAGGCGGGAGAAGGAAATATTACAAAATCACCCCGATTGGGGAAGACACATATATCCAAAATAAAAATGACTGGGAGCAGGCCAAGCGAATACTTGAGCGCCTCTTGTAAGAAAGGAAGATGAAATGTGATTGAAAAATTGAATACACATGTTCATAACATTTTTGCTCCGTACAAAAGTGCAAAAACAGCAAATGAATTGGAAGAAGAACTGCTGCAAAACTTACTGGAAAAATACAATGACCATAGAAGGAATGGTACGAGCGAGCAGGAAGCGTATAAGCTGACTGTGGATTCGATTGGGGAAGTGTCAGAGCTCATGGAATCGCTCAATCTGCAATACAATGTGCTTGAGCAGGCGATAAGCATGGACTATTCCAGGCAACGCTTATTAGATTCCGACTTCCGCTCGGTTTCGGTGCATGATGGAAAATTTAATTCCTGCGATTTAAGCCGTTCTGATTTCAGCCATTCCGATCTGACGAACAGCACATTTAAAAGCACTAACTTAAATAATTGCATCTTTGAAAACGCCAATTTAACCAGTACCTTATTTAAAAGCGCAAATTTAAAAGGAGTTACTTTCAAGAACTGCCTTTATAATAAAACCCATTTTAAAGGCTGTAATTTATCTGGTCTTATTTTTGATAAGGAAACATTCAAACAAACCATTTTCGAGGGTTCTTCATTGAAAAAGGCATCATTTCGCGATGCCACACTCATCAATGTTCAATTTCGGATGTCCGATTTAAAGAAAATCGACTTTACTGGAGCTTCGATGGATAAACTCACTTACAACTTTTTACATGGAGCTAAGGTTGATCTTAGCGGCGTGACCATCATCTAAAGGAGGATTTTACAATGACTTTACCAATAGCGATTGTCGTATCCACCTCAATCATTTGCGTGACCGTGTTTCTGACTGCGGTCGTTTTAAAAGGAATGAGCATGGGAGAATGATTCAACAAGAACCCTGTGCTAAGACATGAAAAGTCTTAGCACAGGGTTCTTATATGCTTATCATCCAACCGCCCATCCTCCCCTGCATGAACCTTTAGACCTCCACTTCAAATTCTTTAACGTAGACAGCATTCCCGGTGATTTCAATATCGTATGTATCATGGTTTTTGGCAGCCGTAACGCGGACTCTGCCATCCTTCCCGATTTCATGTCCCTGTTCGATTAATAGGTGCACCTCATCTTCAAGACCCTCCTTTATGTATTTTGCATAATAAGCGCCCATTACACCTGAAGCCGTTCCTGTAACAGGGTCTTCAATCGTACCTGAAAATGGCGAGGAAAAATGCCGGGCATGCATATGGGCATCACTATCATACGTTTCCAGGCAAAAGGGATGAACTGAAGCTCTTGGCATTTCCTTTAATAATTGCGGAAACAGTTTATTGTTCGCCTTCATCCTTTTGAATGAATCACGTTCCTTTACCGGAACCAGTAAAGTCCATAAACCTGTACTTCCATAAACGATAGGTAATTCATTTTCAAGATCATCTATGTCAAGTCCGAGGGAACTGGCCAAGCTACCCTTATCTCCGTTAAACGCTACAAACTGAGGCGCGGCCTGCTTCATCGTGATGTATATCTCTTGATCCGCGGTCGTATGGATCTTGATTGGCAATATTCCCACTCCTGTTTCAATCATCAGCTCATCCTTATCCAGCAATCCCCTTGTCTTCAGCGCATGGATGGTGGCCATTGTCGCGTGACCGCAGAGATTCATTTCATGTCCTGGTGTAAAATAACGGATTCTAAGATCCGCAATATCGGACTCCATGGGAAAAGAGGTCTCATTGAACCCCACCTTCAGCGCTATATCCTGCATTTCATTTTCCGTCAGTCCATCCGCATCTAAAACCACGCCCGCCGGATTTCCTTTATTTGGTCTACTACTGAACGCATCGTAATGAAAAACCCTTACCATCTTCAAATCTAACATCTCCTATTAAATGAATGGTGCTTCTCTTTTAATAGTAATTCTATATCTCCATCAAAATCCCTTTTTCGTCCTATACTTCAGTGAAACGACCATTGATTTTATCATTTCCCTCCGGAAGACTCCCTCTTCAAGCGTGTGAAGGGCTAGATGAATGGCAGTTGGCCTAAGCCAAAGTATTCTTTTGAGTAGGCTGGTCTCATCCCGAATTATGTTTAAGACCCGTTTATGTATGGAAGAAATTTGCGACACTCCTGCCGAATGACTGGCTAGCCGGGACCCCACAGACGCTTGCTTTGATGAGGCTTTGCAGACAGCCGGCGGAAATGGAGCGGATTTTGAAATCAGCTGGAATTTTTTCAACTAAAAAACTGCAGGCCAACTCGTATTTCTTAGAGTTTGCCTGCAGTCTGAAAAACGACTATCGAGTCCCAAGGGACCATTAATTCATTTGAGATTTATGCCATTTCCACGCACTTTCAATGATTTCTTCCAAATCTATCGATGCTTTCCAACCAAGCTCTTCATATATCTTATTGGCCGAAGCAACCAGGCGGGCGGGATCTCCAGGGCGACGGTCTGCATACTCGATGGTCGGTTTCACTCCCGTGACTTTTTCACAAGTGTCGATTACATCCTTAACCGAATATCCTTTTCCATTCCCAAGATTGTAGGTGGCCGTATCCTTCTTCCCGGATAATAGGGCTTGAAGCGCGATTATATGAGCTTGGGCTAAATCCGTTACATGGATATAATCACGGATGCAAGTGCCATCTTCTGTGTCATAGTCCGTACCAAACACGGAAATCTTCTCACGTTGCCCTAATAAATGCTGTAAAATGATCGGAATCAAGTGTGTTTCCGGGTCATGGCTTTCACCGATTTCTGCCGATGCATGTGCTCCGGCCGCATTAAAGTAACGCAAGACGACATAATGAAGTCCATATGCTTTTGCGAAGTCTCCTAAGATCTGCTCTACCATCAATTTCGAGCGGCCATATGGATTAATCGGATTGGTTGGCTGATCCTCATCAATCATATCAACATTCGGTATCCCGTATGTAGCTGCCGTTGAAGAAAAAATGAAATTCTTAACATCATGCTTGAGCATGATATTCAACAATGTAAGAGTTGCACCTACATTATTTTCATAGTATTTATAAGGATCTTGGACAGACTCCCCAACCAAGCTATTTGCAGCAAAGTGCATAACGGCTTTAATGGGATACTTAAGGAAAATATCTTTCAAGACCGCTTCGTCCCCTAAATTTCCTTCCACCAAGATGGCCTTCGAATCGACCAGCGAACGAAAACCGGTTGATAGATTATCCAGAATGACAACCTCTTCAGTATTCACTAACTCTTTTACAAGATGACTTCCAATATATCCTGCACCGCCAACAACCAAAATCATATAGAATTTCCCCTTTTACTGTAAGCTTTAATGAATTCTTGCCAATTTTCCCAAGCCATTAGTGAGAGGCCTAATTATAAGGACCTCCCACATTTTATAAGCATTTATTGAAGGTTTCCATGGCCAATCCATTATATTGGGTGTAATCAAACTTCGCTAGTTTAGGATTATCATTACTAACCATGGTAGATAAGCCCTTTTCCAGCCCATCTATGCTATTTTCGACAAGTAAACCATATTTGCCGTTTTCCAAAACGGTTCGGTTAGCCACTATATCAGTAGCCATGATTTTCATTCCTAAAGTCATCGCCTCCAATAAAACCATAGGCTGCCCTTCATAATGTGAAGAAAGAACGAAGCAGTCACATTTTTCCATGAACGAAAATGGATTTTCTAGCTGTCCCAGAAGATGAATGGAATGATTTAAGTCCAGCTCATCAACGATTGCCTGCAAATCTTCCTTTAATGGGCCTTGTCCTAAAATATACAGTTTACTATTTTTGTGTTTTTCATGAAAGCCTGCGAAAGCACGAATCAAATTATCTTGACCTTTTTCAGGTGATAATCTTCCCATATTGACAAAGTTAAAATCATTTTTATCAGGATATGGAACGAATTGATTATTCACTTCCAATCCATGGACCTCTTGCACGCATAACGCCTGTTTATCTATCCAGCCTATAGATATCCCATCCAATGATATATGGGCATAAGTACCAAGTTGGGTAACCGCTTCTTTATCGAATTCCACGATCCGGCCATTGAAGCTTGGCCCATTTTCCAAGACCATGGCATCTTGCAGCCCATAAGGCTTATCCCAAATATTATAATCGCCCAAGTTAATTTCGGCAGTGCCGCGAACTTCCCGTTCTTTTAACAGGATTGGCTCTTCTATCACTTCAAATGCTCTTGTATTTAACCAGCCTATTTTCTTATTATCGATTTCGAAAAGGTAATAGCCGCCTTTGTTTGTTCTGTTATACTTTATGATCCTGACGATTTGCCCTTCAAAATCGATTGCCCTGCTCACTCTTTTGGCCTTGTAGTTCGGATAAGCCTTCGTCCAGATTGTATGGTCCTCCGGATTGGTTATTTTTCCGTACTTCTGATTACCCGTGTTTATTTCCTTCAGCGTCCTATTCTCAATCTTATCAATGAACTTTTTATTGTTTTTATAGTTTCTGGATATTATATACTTTCTTTTCATCATGATTTGCAGCTTGTCATTTAAGCTCATGTCTTCATTGATTGTACAATGTTCAAGCATGGATAAAGCCGAATTATCTATCCAGCCTATTATCTTATCTTTTACAGATATTCTGCTATAAATCGAATGCTGGGTTTTTGCTTCCTTATCGACGTTTACAATGATCCCTTTAAAATCCTGACTGCCAGAGATTTTGTACGTGCCTTCAACCTTATACGGCAACGACCAAATATAGTTCGATCGAGGTCTTACTAACCTTGCAATCTTATCCACTTCTTTTTCATAAATGATGCTGTCTGGCAACAGCTCCACAGCTTCTTCACTAATCCAGCCAATGATTTGATTGTTATGGCTGAATTTATAAAAAGTGTTCTGATTAGCATGGGCCTTTCTCGAAATCACGATTTCAGCACCTTCAAATCGTTCTTCCAATGGAAATTGAGTGGCATTCGAAATTCCCGGAAGGGCATTCCAAACATGATTATCCTTAACATCCCTTAATATCGCCCTTGCTTTGAAGTTTTCTGTGATCAATGCCTTTTCATCATTTTCGATAACTTCAGATTCATTTGGCTCGATTTGAAGGATTTTATCTGGGTTGATAGAATTCATTACATAATCAAATTTATCGTAGTCTGCATAATCCAATAGATTCTTTCGGTTTAATTCCATCGTTCCCTCAGAAACACTTACAAGCTTATCAAATCGATTATATACGGAAAATAGTCCCCTTAGATTGATACGGTGAGGTCTCTTTCCATTAAAAGTTTTCTCACTTTCGGAAAGCAAATCATTATGCATATAACAAACTTTCTTTTTTGCATCTGCCGCCAGAAGATACTTAGCCCAATAATGGCTATAACCGCTAAAATCGATCACAAAATCAAACTTCGTTTTACCGAATAAACGTGCATGCTCTCTAATATAGGCATCTTCCGGGTAAAGCTTCTTCCCTAAGAATCCTCTTTCCCCTCTGTTATGGATGAATTTATCTTTGTAGACTTCCAAAATTTTATACACAGGCAAGCCAGGTTTGAATAAAAAACGCACATTCTTATTCACCTTGCCAAGATTCTTTAGTGCTTCATGAGAATGAGGAGTGGCAGTAAAACAGCTGACATCATATTTATCGTAATCAATATTATTCATTAAGTTAAGGAAAGAGGAAGTAATTCCGTTATCCCTCATTCCGCCAGGATAAATCAATATTTTTTCCTTTGCGGAATCGAGGCCAGTAATTGTGTTCAGTTGTTTCGTAGATTTATTGAAAATATTTTTGACTATTCTCTCTGTTACTTTTCCATCCTCATGGTTCGTGAATTTTTCCTGCATTTTTTTATATTTATCGGAATATCCCAATTTCACATTTTTAATATCTTTAATGGCCAGTGCCAATTCTTTTGAGTTAAAAAGCATCGGTCCCGGGAGTTCATCATTTTGGAGATATTGACCCCTTTGCTCAGCATAAACGTCCGTATCCCATGTGTAGAACAGAATGGGCTTATCGGTAACAAGGTAATCAAAGAAGATACTAGAATAGTCTGTGATAAGCAAATCGACTGCAGCAAGCAATTCATTTGTATCCACATGATCAGGTATTAGTCGATCCTTAATTTCCGAATGCTTAGTGGCTTCTTTATAAAGATAAGGGTGCACCTTAATCAATATATTATATTGTTCACCGACTTGACTTTGTAGATCATTCATATCTGCAATGATTTGCAAAAGATCGTTATCCACTTTAGCCAGATTCGTCCCCTTCCAAGTCGGGGCATATAAAATACTTTCCTTGGCATCGCTGATTTTCAAACCTAGATTTCTTAGATAATCCTTATACTCCCCCGGATTCGTGTTCAGCGTCAAATCGATCCTCGGATATCCTTCTTCTATAATTTCACCTTTATACAAACCATTCAGTTTATAGCTTTTTGTAAACATATTAGTAGTATGGGCATTAGGGCTCAAGATGAAATCCGCACTCAAGAAGTTCCTGACAACGTTTTGAGAATGTGAAGGGTTACCGGGTATATCAAAGCCCATATTTTTAAGGGGCGTTCCATGCCAGGTATTGATGTAAATTTGATCGCTTTTAGGGATGAAGAAAGACTGGAATGTGGAGTTATTGATTAAATACTCACTTGTTGCCAGCCATTTTAAATATTCCTTTGAATTGCGTTGAACGAATTGAACATTCGGCATATCCTTATACTTCGCCATTACACCTGAAAGGACATTGAAATCCTGGATGGACCAAATGTGCATGAAATCTTGATAGTCCTGATTTTCCAGCATATATTTAAACATCGCGTATGGACTGTCAGTCATACTGTTTCCATCACGACTCTCATATAGAATGGTGTTTTTTTGCACGCTTAATTTCTCATAATACTTTGCATATTTATTTACACGCTGATGATTTTCCTTTAATAAGAAATTGGCGATAGGCTGTTTAAGGAAATCTACTTTTCTTTTTATTACCTTCTTATTCACTGAATAGGCATCCCCTTTTATAGATTTATTCACCATTCAAAATTATGTTTGCCGTTCATTAACCCAAAATAACAACTATGAATGATCAATAGTTGGAGATTTTTTAAAATGATTACTCTATTAAATTAAAAGTGTATGAATGGGCAGTAAAAGTTTATTTGTCCACTGCCTTATGCAGGTCGAGGATATTTTCCATTATTTTTATGACATCATCCCTTAAATCAGGACGTTGCAGGGCAAATTCAATGGTCGTTTTCACAAAACCATCAACAACACCGACATCAAAGCGTTTTCCATCAAAATCGTAAGCGAAGACTTTTTGGATTTCATTCAGTTTTTGGATGGCATCCGTTAATTGGATTTCACCGCCGGCTCCTGTTTCCTGCTTGGCCAGGAAATCGAATATTTCCGGAGTCAGGATGTATCTTCCCATGATGGCTAAATTGGATGGTGCCGTTCCTTGTTTTGGTTTTTCTACGAAACGGTTCACTTCGTATCTTCTGCCTTCTTGCGTAAGCGGGTCAATGATGCCGTATCTATGTGTTTCGTTCTCATTTACCGGCTGCACTCCAATGATCGACGAACCTGTCGCATCATATTCGTTGATTAATTGACGTATGGAGGGCACATCGCTTTCCACGATATCATCGCCTAAAAGGACGGCAAAAGGCTCATCACCAATAAAATTACGTGCACACCAAACAGCATGTCCGAGGCCTCTCGGTTCTTTTTGTCTAATGTAGTGGATATTAGCTAAATTGGATGGGTATCTCACCTTCTCCAATAAATCGAATTTCCCTTTTTCACTCAAGTTATTCTCAAGTTCATATGCATGATCAAAATGGTCTTCTATCGCTCGCTTATTCTTTCCTGTGACGATGATTATATCTTCAATTCCCGCTTTCACGGCTTCTTCTATAATATATTGAATAGTTGGTTTATCGACTATTGGCAGCATTTCTTTAGGCATTGCCTTCGTTGCAGGCAAAAATCTAGTTCCCAATCCCGCTGCAGGAATAATCGCCTTTTTAACTTTTTTCATACTTTGTAACTCCTTCACATTAAGATAAATCTACAAAAAACACCATTTTTTTCTGAATCATCCTTTTTATAGTAACATAGACTCGTATATTGTAAATATATTAACAAAAAAAATACCCTTCTTTTGTAAAAGTAACCATAATTTTAACTACCATTCCATGCAATATCCCGCTAAAAAATAAGGCCATTCCTCGATATTTCAGGAAAAGGCCTTATTTTTTTCCACTATATGACTAATAGGTCCAAGGACCTGGACATTTAGTTCCATTTATCAATTCATTCGTTTTTAACAAGTCGGCTGCATCCGGATCTGTTGCAATCAACAGCCTGCCATAATTCATCCATTTCAACGCAAAAAAAATGGACGTCACCACAAGGAGCGACGTCCACTAAATTATTCAGCTTCGGCAACAACGGTAAAGCGTTGGTTGAGGTGCTGCGGGTTTTCAATTTCATCAAGTACCGCAAGGGCAAAATCGGCATAACTTACATAGCTTTCACCCTTTGAGTTTACAAGAAGGTTGTCTTTACCCAATGTATACCCACCTGTTCTATTTCCTTGCGGATCAAAGAAAGCGGAAGGACTGATGAACGTCCATTGGATGCCAGTGGCATTTTGTAAATCGCCAAGGTTCTTGGATTGATTATAGGCTGTTGCATAGTACTCTTTAGGGAACTCAGGCGTATCCAATACGCGGATCGTTTTTGCCTCGTCAACGAAAAGACTTCCAGCTCCGCCAACAACGATCAGTTTAGTTTGAGGAGCCCCTTTCATGGCCTCAATCAAGATTTTTCCTGCCTCGACATGCAGATGTTCTTTCCCTGGAGCCGCGCCAAATGCATTCACTACCACATCGAATCCATTAATATCTTCAGCTTTCAGATCGAATACGTCTTTTTCCAGTACGGATGCTCCTTGAATTTGGACTTTAGCTTCATCCCTGACAATGGCCGTAACATCATGTCCCCTAGTCAATGCTTCCTTTAAAATCAGACTTCCAGCTTTTCCGCTCGCACCAATAATACCGATTTTCATTTTAAATTCCTCCTATATATTGTTTTTGGAACTTTAATTGTAACTTAATTGATTACATGTAATAATATAAGTTACAGGTTGCTGTTTTGTCAACTTTATTATTTAGAGGAGTTCGGAGATATATTCAGTTTCGGAGATATATTGCAGATTTCGGACATATATTCTGGTTTTTCGTCGATATATTTCAGGTTCCGGAGATCTATCATGATTTTTCGTCGATATTTTGCAGATTTCGGAGATATATTCTGGTTTTTCGTCGATACATTTCAGGTTCCGGAGATATATCCTGGTTTTTCGTCGATATATCGCAGATTTCGGACATATATTCTGGTTTTTCGTTGATATATTGCAGGCTTCGGACATATATCCTGATTTTTCGTTGATATATTGCAGGTTTCGGACATATATCCTGATTTTTCGTCGATATTTTGCAGATTCCGGAGATATATTCTGGTTTTTCGTCGATATATTTCAGGTTCCGGAGATCTATCCTGATTTTTCGTCGAGATATTGCAGGTTTCGGACATATATTCTGGTTTTTCGTCGATATTTTGCAGATTTCGGAGATCTATCACGATTTTTTGTCGATATATTTCAGGTTCCGGAGATCTATTACGGTTTTTCATCGATATATTCCTATTTCCTGAGAAATATTCGGTTTCTTCGTCGATATTTTGCAGGTTCCGGAGATCTATCCTGATTTTTCGTCGATATATATAAAAAAGCACCATTCCTTTTAGAATGGTGCGCTTAAATTAGCTGTTTTTCTTTTTCATTAGCAGTCCCATGCAGATAGTGATTAGAGTAAACGCGATAAAGGCCAAAAACGGGATCGTGATGAATCCTAACCAATTTATATATTCACCTGAGCAGGGAACACCGCTTTGACACATTTCGAACTGCTTTAATGCTGGGATTTTTTGCAGACTATAGTGATATCCTGACACCAACATGCCCAAAATCGATAATGGGAGGATGTATCGGTAAATTTTTAGGTCTTGCTCATAAAAGGCACGTCCCAATAAAATAATGAGCGGGTACATCAAGATCCGTTGATACCAACAAAAGGTACAGGGTACATAATGGAGAATCTCACTAAAGTAGAGACTTCCAGCAGTGGCGATGATTGATAGGATCCAAGAAAATAATAGTGGCTTGTTCATCACTATTTCTCCTTCGCTGCATCATCAACCATTTTCTCTAAATCATCAATTGTATTTCCTTCAAACTTCTTGCCATTTACAAATAGGGAAGGAGTTCCGGAAACGCCTAATTCGTCGGCCAAATCCATATCCTTTTTCCATTGGTCCTCGGAATTGCCTGCTTTAAAAGAGGAAACGACTTTTTTCACATCTTTGGCATTTGCGATTTCTTTCAATGTTTCTTCTAGGAATTTGTCCGTAAACACATCTTCCTTTTCATATTTCAGGTCCTCTGGCTGCTTATCGTACAGAAGCTCATGGAATTTCCAAAAGGTATCATTTCCTAATTCCTGATAAACACTTTCCGCAAATTTAGCGGATCTGGTTGAATCGACGTTAATGAACGAATAATTCATGAAATAAAATTGCGCTTTTCCTGTATCAATCAATTCGCTTTGTATGGAAGGAAAGAATTGCTCCTCGAATGTCTTACATACTGGACATTTATAGTCACCAAATTCGACTATTTGGACAGGTGCTGATTTTTCACCCAAATAAGGCTGTGATTTATAATCGATTTCTTTAACGGCTGTATCTTCGTCCTTCCCATTTGCCAAAAATATAAAGCCAATAATGATTACAGCAATTAACCCTATCATCCAAAACGTGAATGCAGAAGATTGTTTTTGATTACCCTTTTTTTTATTAGCCATCATATACCTCCATCACTTGTAGTTGTGTCGATATTCCTTCTCCAGCCATAGCGGCCGATTCCGGTTCCCCCCTCCTGTTGCTTTCACCTGTAACTGATTCATTTACACGTTATAATATAAGTTTCACCATGCTGGTTTGTCAATTACACATACTTTTTATTTTTGCCTTTGCAGAAACGGCGTTACTTGACAAGGATACGGTTAATGGATAAATATTATTCTTGCAGGCCATTATAACTTGTAACCACTTGAATTACATGTTAAATAATTTATACTATATAAGAATAGAGATTTTAAAGGAGAGAAAAAAGAGATGTCCATCAGTACCCGCTTTTCCGTAGGAATCCATATATTATCTCTTTTAGAAATAAACAAAGAAGGCGTTAACACTTCTGATTTTATTGCAAAAAGTGTAAACACCAACCCAGCCTTAATCAGAAAAATCACCGGCATGCTGAAGAATGCAGGTTTAGTGAACGTTCGTCCGGGTATCGCCGGAGCAACTTTGGCCAAGGAATTATCGGATATCACTTTGCTTGATGTTTATCAGGCTGTCAACGTTGCCTCGGATAAAGAATTATTTGGAATCCATGAAAATCCTAATCCAGCATGCACTGTTGGAAGAAATATACAAAAGACAATAGAACCCATCTTTTCAGTTGCGGAGCTTGCCTTGGAAAAGGCATTGGGAGTGGTAACGATCGAGGATGTCGTTAGGGGTATTCTGGAAAAGGATAAAATCAAATAGCAAAAAAACACATGAGTCGGACTCATGTGTTTTTTTACCATTATTATTTATACTTAGGAACTTCAATGGTCAATTTATAGGAATCTAGTAAACTATACAAATTATAAATCTGTTTCACTTGTTTTGTTGCCCAGCCAATATCAGTCGCATACTGGTGTGAAGCATATCCATATTTCTCTGCAGCCGTAGGATTCCATCTCATTTTGTAAAGCGTGTCCTGTCCAGCAGAGATATATCCTTTGGCGATGAATTCGGCACCGCCTATGATGGCCGCCTCCGGAGTGAACCAGCCAGCATTATAGGCGTATTGAGCGCCGCTGCTTAGCGCCGTTCCGTCAAATGCTCCCACTCCATACATATTATAGACCGTTTTCCCGTTAACCTTTACGCCAGTCGCTAACGGTGATGTGCCATTCCCGGTCTCCAGCAAAGCATGTGAAATCAGGTAGATTTCATTGACCCCATATTTCTCCCCTGCCGCAGTGAAGGTTGCAGCTTGGCCTTGCAGAATCCCTTTACCTGAAAGGATTCTATTATTCACTTCAGAAACGTCCATGTTGGTGACTTGGGAGAGCTTGACGAATTGGAATGATTTGATTGGATCATCCACAAAATTATTGGGGTTAAGATTATATTCTATATCTTCCGGGCTGGCATTTACCCATGTCTTGTTATAATCCACCTCATACCAATAGTATCCGTCAGAGCCCTTTACTTTTGATTTAATATTCAATGATTGATTATTGCTGACAGGACCGACTACCCAATAGTTAGATCCAGCTCCGCCCCTGACACGCCAACCGGTTCCTTTAACCGTACCTTTTGTAGAATTGATTAAAGTTAATCCATCTTCTCGTATGTAGGTTTTATAATTTTTATCCGTTTGACCATTTACGGCCATTTGAATTTCAACCATTTTTTCCATCGTAAGATCATATTCTTTATCGATCCTGATTATCGATCCATTCGAACTTCCTGGACCTTCCGGTGCTTTGACCGTTAAATATTGCGTACTGACATATCCCGTTTTTCCATTGGCCGTGACTCTTGACCAGCCATCGGATTCTGAATACACCGTTACGGCCGTATTGTTTACAAGCTTGGTTATAATTGAAGCGGAAGCTGATGCTTGTGACCGCATATTCAGACTGGAGCCATCATTCACATTTACATATTTAACTAACGTGTTTTCTTCTCCGTCCGGATTCTGCCCCGGTAAAGAACCAGGCTTCGTTGCTGATAGATATTGCGAATTGACATAACCTTCTCCGCCATACGCTTTAACTTTTGACCAGCCATTTGATTCCGAGATGACTTCTACCTCTACACCCCTTGCCAATTTCACAATGACGGAAGCACTTTCTGACGGCTTATTCCGCATATTCAGTGAACCCGAGCTGACATTTACATATTTCGTTGTCGTTTTTTCAGGTATGGTTGGTTTGGAGTCCATTTCAGGTTTTGTCGTTGAAAGAAAGTCAGTACTGACATACCCCTCAATCCCATTGGCCTTGATCTTCGCCCAACCTTTGGATTCCGAATAGACCGTCACTTCCGTTCCTTTTGACAGCTTTGCGACAATACTCGCGCTTTCCGACCCGCTTTTTCTCATATTGAGCGTTCCAGAGCTTACGTTTACATATTTCGTCGTCGTTTTTTCAGGCGTTACTGCCGTTGATCCCGATCCTGGTTTTGTTGTCGATAGATATTTGGCACTGACGTGGCCGTCTTTTCCATTTGCTTTGACTTTGGCCCAACCTTTGGATTCCGAATAGACCGTCACTTTCGTTCCTTTTGAAAGCTTTGCGACTATGTTCGCACTTTCCGATCCGCTTTTTCTCATATTGAGCGTTCCAGAGCTTACGTTTACATATTTCGTCGTCGTTTTTTCAGGCGTTACTGTCGTTGATCCCGTTCCTGGCTTTGCCGTCGATAGATATTTGGTGCTGACATATCCGTCCTTTCCATTGGCTTTGACTTTCGCCCAGCCATTGGATTCCGAATACACCGTCACTTTCGTTCCTTTTGAAAGGATGGCGACTATGCTTGCGGTAGCTTTTCCACTTTTTCGCATATTGAGGGAACCCGTGACATATTTCGTCGTCGTTTTTTCAGGCGTTACTGTCGTTGATCCCGTTCCTGGCTTTGCCGTCGATAGATATTTGGTGCTGACATATCCGTCCTTTCCATTGGCTTTGACTTTCGCCCAGCCATTAGCTTCCGAATAGACCGTCACTTTCGTCCCTTTTGAAAGGATGGCGACAACGCTTGCGGTAGCTTTTCCACTTTTTCGCATATTGAGGGAACCCGTGCTCACATTCACATATTTCGTTGCCGCTTTAGCCGTTACCTCAGCTTTGGTTACCGTTCCTGGTTTCGTTGATGATAGATACTTCGCGCTGACATATCCATCCTTTCCATTGGCTTTGACTTTCGCCCAGCCATTAGCTTCCGAATAGACCGTCACTTTCGTCCCTTTTGAAAGGATGGCGACAATACTTGCGGTAGCTTTTCCACTTTTCCGCATATTCAGTGAACCTGTGCTTACATTCACATATTTCGTTGCCGTTTTAGCCGTTACCTCAGCTTTGGTCACCGTTCCTGGTTTCGTTGATGATAGATACTTCGCGCTGACATATCCTTCTTTTCCATTGGCTTTGATCTTCGCCCAGCCTTTGGACTCCGAATACACCGTTACCTGTGTGCCTCTTGTCAGCTTTGCGACTATGCTGGCACTGTCTGTCCCGCTTTTCCGCATATTCAGTGCACCTGTGCTTACATTCACATATTTTGTTGTCGTTTTAACTGTTGCCTCAGCTTTGGTTACCGTTCCTGGTTTCGTTGATGATAGATACTTCGTACTGACATATCCATCTTTTCCATTGGCTTTGATCTTCGCCCAGCCTTTGGACTCCGAATACACCGTTACCTGTGTGCCTCTTGTCAGCTTTGCGACTATGCTGGCACTATCACTGCCACTTTTTCGCATATTCAGTGAACCCGTGCTCATATTCACATATTTTGTTGTCGTTTTAGTGGTTACTGCAGTTTTCATTAAAGTCCCTGGCTTCGTTGCCGATAAATACTTCGTACTGACATATCCTTCTTTTCCATTGGCTTTGATCTTCGCCCAGCCTTTGGACTCCGAATACACCGTTACCTGTGTGCCATTTGCCAGCTTTGCAACGATGCTTGCATCATCCGCCCCGTTTTTTCTCATATTGAGGGCACCGGAACTTACATGTACAAACATGACGTCCCCTATATTCGCCTGTTCCGCCTGTAGTGGAGCTGCAGATATTTTTTCTTCGAAAGCAACCGTGGACAACACTGCAAAACAGAAAGTTGGTATAATTAATTTCTTCATCTCATTCTCCCTACTAAAGAATTATATTTTTAACATTTATTTAAATATCGGTTAAAATAAGTATAATAATATAGGCATAAATGCTCATTCGTCTAAAATATATCATATTCCGTTAGATCTATAGGGAGATAAAGGAGATTGTAATACAATAGTAAACTATTAGACATTTAAGTAATAAAATAGAAACATTTGCAACGAGGGGCACCTGGCAAGCAAATGAACAATATAAAGTATATTGATATAATTACTGACCACTCAAATTAATGCTTTTGAGACGAGCATCTTTCTGCCTTTACTGAATATATATAAAGGGTGGGCACACGTTCCTTATATTTGACGGATCGAGGCAATAACCTATATAATTACTGTATATAACTTATAAGAATCCTTCTGTTAAGGGGAGTAGCTATACAATAAAGTCGTCAGTACAGGATCGAATCCTCGGCTTTATTGGCAACTGATTTTAGTTGTTTGCAAGACCTTGCCGATTATTTGGTGAGTTCTTTTGATTTTTAAAAGACGGTATGACCAATAATCGGTCATACCGTCTTTTTTGATTCGAAAAATTGCACAATAGAGGTGAAAAGTATGCAGAACTATAATGAGTTAGCTCAAAGCGTTAAGATTTCCGATGATAAAAAGCATATATTGCTTGATGCCGACCCATCTTTATCACTTATCGGAAAAGGCCGAAGCGCATATGTATTCAAAATACATTCCACCAATAAGGCACTAAAAGTGTTTTTCCCGGATCATACTCACACAGCTACAGTTGAAGCTGAAATATACAAAACCGTCCAATCCATCGAATACTATCCAACCCTATATGATGCGGGGGTAAATTACCTGGTTATAGATCACATTGAAGGCAACACTCTTTTTGAATGCTTAACATTGGGAATCCCGATAACGGAAGAAAACATCGCGGAGATAGACCATGCCCTGCAATTGGCCAGGAAAGAAGGATTGAACCCTTCGGATATCCATTTACGAAACATCTTCATCACCTCCGAAAAAAAGGTGAAGATCATTGACGTTGCAAGGTTTAAGCAAGTGAAATCCTGCAATCAGTGGCACGACTTGAAAAGTGCATTTCACCTTTTCTATTCGAAGTCATTTTTTCCGAAGAAGATCCCCAGCTTCATACTGAATTCCATTGCAGCGATTTATAAAAAAAGATTCCTGCCCATCTGATCCTTACCATAAAAAAATCACATTGGAGGCATATATGAAAAAAATAATGACCATTGCTCTACTGTCCATACTTACATTAAGCGGATGCTCAGCTTTAGAAGAAGTCAATTCATCATTGGAGTATGCAGATCATGCGACGGAGTATGTAAATACCGTTAAGGAATTTGCCAATGAGGTGCCTGCTTTGTCACAGGACGCCGTAACGAATGGAGAAGCAAGAGCAAATCTTGAAAAAGAACTGGAATTGATGAAAACGGAGATTGAAGAATTCAATGCAATGGAACCACCCCAAATCGCTGAAGGCATCCATGAGAAGATCGTCAGCTCGAATCAACAGCTTTCAGATGGAATTGAATTATATCTGAATAATATTGAAAATGGCCAAATTGATCCTAAGGCATTGGAAGATTCAGAGATAATGAATTCAATCGATAATATAACAGTATTGGCAAAACAAATTGAAGAATTGGGTAATTAAGCATCCTGCAATGAATAAAAAGGAATCACTTGAAACAAATTATTGACATGAAACCAAAAGGTTTTATATAATCAACAAAGCGAAACCAATTGGTTTCATATATTTCAGTTAAAAAGGAGAATCAGTATGGAAAATCAACATACACTACAGGACATCAAGAAGACAGTTATTCTTGAAGCCCCTATCCAACAAGTTTGGGATACAGTTTCGACTGCAGAGGGCATAGCTTCATGGTTCATGCCAAATGATTTTCAACCGAAAGTGGGACATGAGTTCCATGTGCAATCACCTTTTGGTCCATCTCCTTGTAAGGTAACGGAGTTAGATGCTCCTCATCGTCTTTCATTCAGTTGGGATACGGACGGTTGGTTCATTTCCTTCATTTTAAAAGAACTGGACGGCAAAACGGAGTTCACCCTTATTCATGGTGGTTGGAAAGAGCCTGAAACGATTCTTCCGAAACCGAATGAAAAAAGCTCAGTGATTCGCGAGAGAATGGATCATGGCTGGGAACAGATTGTTCATGCAAAACTTAAAAAGGTTGTTGAGGGCTAAGTGTCTGCAGCAGAAAAACATGATGTATTTCAGGCTATCGCCGACCCAACCCGCCGAAAGGTCCTGCAATTGCTTGCTGAAGGGGATTTACCCATTTCAGAAATCACTTCTCACTTTTCCATGAGCCGTACAGCGATTGCCAAGCATCTTCATATCCTTTCTGAAGCTGAATTGGTCAGTGGCCGGAAGGTAGGCAGAGAGAAACGCTTTCGGCTTCAGCCAGAACCTTTAGCGGAATTGAAACAGTGGCTTTCTTTTTACGATCAATTCTGGGATAACAAATTATCCATCCTTAAACATGTGATTGAACATTCAGGGGAAAATGGATTGAAAGTCATCGATAAAGAAAAGGACACGGATGAACCATCATAATGAAGAAAAACCCCCGGCGCATTGCACCGGGGGTTTTTTCCAATAGTTTATGCTTCCATCTCCACATTGTGTTCTTTGCGCTTCTTGATGACCATCGTTAGCAATAGTAGTAGATTGAAGACAATGATGCATCCAGTAAGGAACACTATACTCGTTGTCAATGCATCCGCTCCAAGGCTCGTGCTCATCGCCTGACGGAAGCCCATGACAGAGTATGTCATTGGTATGAACGGGTGAACATGACTGAAGAAGTTATTGGTCAGTTCCACAGGGAACATTCCTCCGCTTGCACCTAGCTGTAATACAAGGAATATCATCGCCAATAAACGACCCGGATTTCCAAATCCTACGGTCAAGAAGGTGACGATGAACATGAAGGTAAGGGAAGTCAATATGGAAACCCCAATGAATTGCCCCATGTTCTCGACCTGTAAATCCATTCCCCAAATCATGATCGCATCCAACACTAATGCTGAAAGCGTCGCTTGGATAAACAGGACCGTAAATTTACTGAACCACCATGCCACTCCTGAAGTAGGCCTTGTGGAAGGCAAGCCTGTCGGGAATCCCATATTGAACGCAATCGCTCCTACAAATAAGCCAAGAGACAATACATAAGGAGCCAGTGCATGACCATAATTCGGCACGTCACTGCTTTTTTGTTCTTTAACCTGTGTCGGTTCGGCAATCATGCTGTAATTATCATCGGTTGTTTTGTTTTCACTTATTTCTTCTGCTCCATCACCGAGTTTATCCGAAAGTTCGACCGTTCCATCTTTAAGTGAGGATATGCCATCACCCAATTTTCCGGATCCTTCAGCAAGTGCCGAGGAACCTTCATTGATCTTACCTGCCCCATCGGCAAGCTGGATGACTCCATTGCTTAAAGTAGGCAGATTGCTTGCCAATTGTTCAGTGCCCTTAACAAGTGCTGATGAGCCCTCATTCAAGGCAGGTGAGTTGGCATTCAGTTCATTGGCCCCGCTAGCAAGCTGGCTTGCCCCTTCGCCAACTTGGCTAACACCGAACGCATACTTCTCAAGACCATCCCCAAAGGAGGTTGACCCCGCTTGAAGTTGTGAAACTCCATCTACCAACTGACCAGAACCCTCAGTTAGTTTTGATAGACCATTATTCAACGAGGAACCGCCTTGTGCTAACTGGTTGATCCCCTTCACTAATTCCGGTGTCCGTTCATTTAAACTTTGTGTTGCCGCCGTTAATTGATTGCTGCCTTCAACAGCCTCATTCAAGCCGCCATTTAATTGTGTTGCACCAGGAATCAATTGTTCTTCCAGTGCGTTCCTTATTGCCGTATATCCGTTTAACGCTGAAACGGCGTTTGGATTGACTTTATTCACCGCATTATTTAAATTGGCCACTTGTTCTGGAAGCTGGCCTAATCCATTCAATACAGGCATTACATTTTCCTTCAATTGCGTTGATAAGTCGGATACACTTGCAGCAAGAGTCGAGGCGATTTGTTTTTGTGCCTCCGCTTGGTTTTGAAGTTCATTTTGAATGGCTCCGATTAATTCGGATTGTTGTTCACTGGTCATGCCTTTGAACGCTTCCGTGTTTTGAACGGCATTGATCGTGCTCTGACCATTATTCGCAATGGTTGATTGAAGTTCCGTTAAGGCCGCCTGACTGTTATTGAGGTCTTCAGTAATGCCAGATACGGTACCGGACGCGCTGCTTCCTGCAGGAATCGCTTCTTGCAATTGATTTACACCGCTTTGAATGCTTGTCAGTCCTTGCTTAAGCTGACCCATCTGTTCTTCTGCGGGCAATTGGCCATCCATTTTTTTCAGGCCGTCATTTAACGCTTGGCTTCCTTCTGCCAGTTTATTGATTCCTTCATTTAAACTTTGCTGACCTGATGCCAATTTTGGAATTCCTGTCGATTGGTCCGTCAGCTGGCTTGCATTTTGTGATAATTGATTCAACCCATCATTCAAATTCGCACTGCCTGTTTGCGCTTGTGCCAATCCCGTATTTAAAGTTTGCGCTCCTGGAACCACTTTGGCGAGCCCAGTGGAAAGTTGGGATGAACCTTGTAAAAGTGCTTCACTATTATTAGTTAATTCCCCTGTGCCTGATGCAAGTTCGTCCGCACCCTTTTGCAACTGACCGACACCGGAAGTATATTGTGAAATTCCCTTATTTAATTCCGACGCGCCACTTTCAAGCTTGTTGGCTCCTTCCATAAACTCGCCGACACCGATTTGAAGTTTATTCGCCCCATCTTTAAAAGTTAATGTGCTTGAAGCTAATTTATTCAGATTTTCCGTCACTTCTTTGTTTCCATCATCCAGTTTTTTTGCGCCATCATCCAGTTTCGATGCCCCATCTGCTGCATCATTGAAACCCTCTCCGATTTTATCAAACTGGGAGAAAATCGCTTCCGCATATTCTTTTGTGACACTTTCGGCAATTTCCGTTTTCAAATTATTCGCTGCCTGTTTTCCGACCGTTTCAGAAACGAAACTGCGTCCAGGATTCACGTCATACGTCAAATTCATTTTTTTTGGCTTATCATCCATGACGGTTGCAGCATTTTTCGAAAAGTCCTCCGGAATGGTAACGACCATATAATATGTACCATCATCAAATCCTTTTTTCGCCGCTTTTTCCGATACGAAATGCCATTCCAAATCATCATTGTCCTTTAAATTCTCGATTAGCTCATTACCGACTGTTAAGGTTTTACCCTCATATTCCGCCTTCATATCCTTATTCACGACTGCAACAGGCAATTTGCCTGTATTTCCGTATGGATTCCAAGCGGAACTAAGGAATAACCCCCCATAAATAATCGGGACGAACAGTAAAACGATCGCGACACCGACCAGTTTTCGATTTGTAAGGAAAAGCTTCCATTCTTGTTTAAGCATGTTCACTTCTTTTCACCTTTCTTTTCACGCAGTACATCACTCAATGACGTTGAATTCCAATTAAGAGTCGGTATGTCCGTGGTGCCAAAGCTTTCTTTCAGCAAATCTGCCACTGTTTGGCTGGAAAAGAACTCTATCAAAAGTTGATCCGCCCGGGAAAACATCCGACGAAGGACATCCATCCCTTTCTCTGCATACTCTCCATCTTTAAACGCTTTTTCTATAAGTCCCGTATCCGGAAACATCGAAATCGTGCCTTCCATCGCCTCAATAATTTCAAGGTTTTTAATCTTATCTACACTTTTGGCAAGAGTAAGGCCACCATTATTACCAGGAACGGAAGTGATTATCTGCTTAACGACCAGTTTCCTTATGATTTTTTTCAAATAAGAAGGAGACACCTCCAATCGTCTGCTGATCTCATTAGACGAAAGCGGTACATTTTTATCCTGGGTGGAGAGGATAACAATGATGCATATAGCTTGCTCGACCCCTTTTGTTAATTGCAAATCCGTTCACCTCTTTCAGCATCTATGTGGATGTTTGATATCCATAATGGATATTCCATATCTATAATTAAAACCCGTTTCATCTTAGAAATCAAGTTAATTTTAGAAAAAATTTCTAAAAAAAGGTGAACCCCTTTATGACAGCATCATAAGGGGTTCACCTTTCAAGGTTTTTATAGGTCATTTAGAAATTCATTGACCGCTTCTGGAGTTTTAGCATTTGCACTGTGCAGATGTGCAACCTTTTCCCCATTCTTAAATACTAATAGTGATGGAATTCCCATTACCGTTTGCTCTTCAGAAATCTCTGGGAACTCGTCACGATCGATTGTAAACCACTGTTTATCTTGATGTTCTTGTGTGATTTCATCGATGAACATGTCTAAACGTTTGCAGTCTGGACACCATGTTGTCGTAAAAACCCCGACCGTCAGTCCCTCTTGATTGATTTGTTCACGGTATTCTTGTTCAGTATTGATATTTTTCATGATCTTCTCCTCCGAGCTTTCTTATCATCATACTTAATCCATGAATTAATGTACTCAAGGATTAATATATAATTAATTCCTATACAACACAAACGGTTCATCCTGGATCCATCTAACTCTTGCCCGGTTCATGTACCTTTTCTATGCTGCCCCCATAACTATGGCCAATTAAGGCTAGATAGCTTGGATTTGTAGAACGAAGCTTAATATCTTATTAGGATTTACCCTTAAAGGGGCTAATTCTGGGCTAATTCCTGTTGTAATGTGTTTCTTAATTAGTAATACCTGATGGAGAACTAACCAACCCCAGCTCGACCACTAATACATACAATCACAATATCTTCTAACATGAATTTTATCTCCCTTGCTTTAATCGCCATTAAAAATTTATATTAAACAAAATGTTAGGTAACAGATCCTCTTTACTTCGAAATGGAGTTTTTAAAGGAATTTATTATATATTAAACGACTTTATTATTATTTAACTCCGGGAGCCGAGGAACTTATTCAGGCGACGGAATAAACTTCATATATGAAAAAAGACCCTTGGGACAAAGTATACCATCCTCGCCCAAGGGTTCAGCTCTTGCAACACTATGCTATTGCACCACCCGGTCGATACATGCAATTAAGCGGTCTTCAATATCTTGGGCAAATCCTTTAATAGAGGAATCGCTGACCATTTCAATTAAAGATGTTGGTCTTGGCATGCCTATTTTCGTCTTGCCCCCATCTTCATAAACAACAATTTTACACGGCAAGAAATAGCCAACCATTTGATTTTCTGATAATACCCGTTGCGCTTCTTTTGGGTTACAAACTTCCAATACATGATAGGGTTGATCAAATTCAAACCCCTTATTTTGTAAAGTTTCTTTGATATCAAAATGCCAAAGCACACCGAATTTTTCCTCTTTTAATTTTTCCTCTAAGACTGTCATTGATTCTCCGATTGATTGATTCGTTTCTACGGTGTAATGAAACATAGACTCATCTCCTTATCCACTTTAATTCTATTTGTTCCCTGTTTATTAAGGATCAAAACAACTATTGATATATTGCGGCTAATTTCTCCCCTAATATCAAAAGGGAAATATACTCCCTCTTAATCAATGACGGTTATCATTCCCAAGTCAGCACGAATAATATAACCAGAATGAAATAATCCGTTGTTTTTTATTTTCGAATTTACACGTTAAACGCAATTTAAATATAAAAAAACCTAATTTCTCTATGTTGTAAGTGAAGTGAGAAATTAGGCTTTAGTTCCTTCATAAAAGCCGCCATTCAGTTGATAACTAACAGGACAATCCTTTTTTCACATGAAAAAGCAAAATGAGGCCTAGAGAGCTTATCCCCTTGTCTTATTTGTCACTACATTAATTTCATCGTTGTAATACATGTTGGGTCACCTTCGAATGTAGAGAGCTTTAAATCTGCCATTTTTCCGTCGTGCTCTATTTTGATCTGAAAGGTTTTATCTTGCTGTAGCCACAAATCAATAAATCCATTAGATGGAGAGCTAACTACCTCGTCCTGGATAACATTCCCGTCTAAATCTTCAATGTATAAGTTAAACTCTTTATTTGCAAGTTCACCTTGACAACCTGTCAAGCTATGATTCGTGCATGGATGGGTTTTATTAATGTAAGGTGCAATCGAAACAAAAAACTCGCCTTTGGGCAAATCATAGGAAGTTTCACTTCCATCATTTTCAGTCACAATGAGTTGTTGAGATGTAATGGAGGCATTTTGTGCATTTTTGTTTTTTGTACTATAATCATTCACTAAGGTCTTAATATCATCTGTTGATTTAACGGGCTTTGCCTCATCTTTACCTGTGCTGGCGCAAGCATTTAGTATAACTACTACTAACAAAGTTAAGATAAATCCTTTTAATTTCATTTAAGTTAATTCTCCTCCCTTGTCATTGTTAACTATTTATTTAATATATCAAAACTCAAAAAAATATATTTTTTAATCCACAATTAGACATTAATCCACCTTAATTTGACCCATCATTCCATTATCCTCATGTTCGAGAATATGACAATGGAACATATAAACTCCTTTTTCAGGGAACTTAACAGCAATTTTTGCTTTTTGTCCCGGTTTTAAGGAAATGGTATCTTTTAATCCAGATAAATTTTCTGGAGGCTCTTTTCCATCAATCGATATAACTTGGAATTGCGTTCCGTGAATGTGGAATGGATGGTTCATGCCTCCCATTGAATCTTTCATATTTTCGATTTCCCATAATTCGGTTTCATTTTGTTTCTGTGTAAAATCGATTCGATTTGCATCAAACTTCTTATTATTAATTGTCACATCTTTTCCCATTCCAGCCAATTTGATTGTTTTTGTGACCTCTTTATTCTTTACTTCATTAGAAATTTCGAGGTTATTTAATGACTTTGTAGTTTTTGCCGTTTTGGAATTATCTGCTGATTCTTTTAAATGAATAGGCAAAATAGTTACGTTATCTTCATTAACAAGTGAAACTTCATTTCCCTTCACTTTTGTTAAATCTACGATAACTTCAACTCGTTCAGCAGGTGCAATTTCAAGCTCTTTTGTTGAATTAGGCTTATTTAAGAAACCACCATCACTTGCGATTTGTTGAAATTCCATATTATTATCAAAGTGTAAAGTGTAACCCCTCATATTGGAACCATTTAAAATACGCAAGCGAACTTTTTCACGATCAGCTTTTAGTTTTGGATTGACAACCCCATTGATCAAAAGAGTGTCTCCTGTTGTCCCATCTTCATTCATTACTTTGTTATAATCAAGTTGTTTATCATCAGTAAATTTTTTATCTTGAAGAATAATTGGAAAATCATCTTCACCATATGTTTTTGGAATATCTAATTTCCCACTATTCTTATCATCAATATAAAGTAACCCAGCTAAGCCTTTAAATACTTGTTTTCCTGTTTCATGCATAGGGTGTGGATGAAACCAGAGTGTAGCAGCATCCTGTTTGACGGTAAAGTGAATTGTTTCTGACTCGCCTGGTTTCAACACTTTATGTGGTCCCCCGTCTTCGTTACCAGGTACTTCAAGACCATGCCAATGGAAAGTCGTATCTTCCTTTAAATCATTCACCAAATGGATGGTGACCTTCATTCCCTTTTCCACTCGAATCACTGGCCCCAAAAAATCCCCATTATATCCGTATGTTTTTGTTTTAATTCCATCAAATATTTCTGAAGTGCCTTGGTGAGCTCGAATGGTATATGAAATGGAATTGTTATCCTCTTGATCTGGTTTTAGTACTTTTGGAAAAGTTAATTCATTTTCTCCAAGACTGCTTTTTAATTCTGTAATGGTTTCATGGCTCATATCCATAGAAGAATGGTCCATACCTTTCATATCCATTGAAGAGTGATCCATATCTTTCATATTGTTACTACTTCCTTGGCTACAAGCCCCAAGTATGCCCAAACTTACAACAATACTCGTTAATATTATTTTCCTCATGTTTCACCATTCCTTTCACTAAAAAGTATATAGAACAGTTATGCAGGAATTATGTAGAAACTGGCATATGTATACAAAATATTGTTCCTTTATTTTTGATTTTAGTTTTTGATACTAGATAAACCTTGTTATACAAGGGGTAACGTCAGGAAAATGCGGATTTACAACGTTAAGCATTTTGATACAAGTCATATGAGACATTACGAGGGCTTGTTATAGACTAACTTTAGATAGGAAACAAGAATAAATAAACAAATAATTTTACTGCTTTTTAGAATGTGTTAAAGTTTTTTAACTTTTAGACATTCTAAGTACACAGAAAATCATTAGTGCAAACTGATGTGAGCATGATAAAAGGCAGCCGTATTTGCTGCCTTTTTTTGTATACAAAGTTAAAGATATTTAATTTTGTGTATGACCTCGGATAGCAACATCCAAAATAATCCAAAAGTCTGATTTTATGAAAATTTTCCCTTCCGGATTTCCTTCGAACATCAAGAAAGGTGTGACTTTCATCCTTCTCTTCAAACTCCTGCTCTTCTTTAATTGAGTTTCTTCATTGAATCATGGCGCCCACCAGTTACCTGAAGCCACGATCATTGTCTGTAGTTTTATCGTATTGGCAAAATAGTCATCATCTTCTTGTTTCTGTATCGTCCTATCCCATAATTGGTTGATCCATTTCTGGTTGGAGGAATCAACCATGGCACTCACCATGAATGGAGCAACGAAGGTTGTACTATTCCCTTCTTCCACGGCTTTTCCGCTCAGCGTATAGCCGGATTGGATATTATCAGGATTGCCATCGGTTTCCGCTTTAATCCAATCATTCATCTTCTTTAATTGCGGCAGGGCTCTTTCATCACCAGTCAGTAAGTAATCGATTGTATAGCGCCAAGGTGTCCTGCTGCTGTTCCAGCTGTAATTGCCGTCATTCTCCCCTTCTAAAAAATTGGCTTGAGCCGGCTGATATTCTTCCCTGGATTGTACAATGAAGTCCGGCATGAGGCCAGTATTGCCGCTTTTCTCCTCATAAATCGAATGAATGACCGCATAAGCCTTATCCGTTACATCTTTCCATTCATCAGTCCCTGCTGCCGCCTCGAATGACTTAAAATGATTGAGAAGAAGGTCGGATGAACGAGTCGATCGTCCGTATACCTCATCTTTATCTTCCGCCCAGTCCCCTAGTTTAACCAGGGACTGCGACCGATTTATCTCATTCGACATGATCGCAGCCAAGATCTCCTTTGCACTGGCTAGATAGTCGATTTCCCCTTCACTTCCCCACTGGCGATCGGCCAATAACAACGAATAGGCGATATCCATATCGCCATCAGTTGCTGAATCGGCGTCCCCTGGCGTATTGATGATCTTTCCCGATTTATCCTTTACTTGCTGCCATGCCATTAAGGAAGGGTCATTATCACTTCCATGGGCTTTATAAAAACGATAAAGACCATCGAAGTATTGTTTGTCCTGGCTGCCTGCCATGATTGCCGTTATCATCATCCCATAACCGTGTGCTTCAGAGACGGTCACTGCATTCTTGGGCTCTGCATATCCTTTATCATTGTAAAAAATATAATATTGATCACTTTCAGCAGCTGGCTGCTTAAGATATTCATTTTTCCAGGCTTTATAAAAATTCGCTACGGCAGAATCCAAGTCCTCCTGTGAAACATTGTCAGGCTTTATCGTACCCGCTTGATAGACTGTATGCTGAGGAAATGCTCTTTTACCTACAAGCTCTTTCTCTTTGGTTTGAGGTACCCATGCTATCGAGGCAATGACCCCTAAAACGATCACGCCACAAGCTATCAATAAACTTCTTTTTTTCATGGCTGGCTCCTTGGGTTATACTGCAGTATTCACTGCTATTATATGTTCGGCTAGGAACATTTCATCGTATTGTTCCATTCTTTTAGACTGCTAAACTTGCTGTATCTATTCTTCCTGCTAGGAGCAGGACTTTCCTTATGTAATGGCCATATATCATAAGTTATTTTGAATGATTATGTTATGATAAAGTTCGGATTCTGAGTGTTTCTATTCATTTTAAAAAAGGAGTGTATTAATGAAAAGAATCTGCAATCAGTGCCAAACTGAAATGATAAATGATTGCAAAGTGAATGTTCAAGGCGGAATGAATGGGATAAAGATTAGTCAAAAGAAAGGGATTTCCAGTAGTGTTTCTGCAAACCCTAAAGCATCTGTATGCCCAAATTGTGGTTATGTAGCTTTCTATATTGATGAGTTTAGAGAATTTAATAAGTAAAAATATACATATATACAGCTAACTGACGTTTGCGAGAATAGTAAGTTAGCAAGTATATATTTAATGTTTTGTCCTTATCGCTTAAGACGAAATATCAGCTATTTCTTAATCATAGCCTTTTTAAAATTTATTTTTCTCCTGATTTTTAATACGGATATTAATCGTAACAAGTTTTTACTTGAACCAGTAATAAGATTAAATGGTGGTTTGGAGATACAACAATGGGCCGAATGAAGTGTTTGACCAAAATATCATTCCACTTTTTTCAATTCCATAACTCCTTTGCCATCTATTGAAATATCCAGTTGCTGATTTATGACTATTGAAAGCGGAAAGGTTTCCGACTCTTTATTCGAAAAAATCCACCGCCGTTTCCTTGGACCTAAAAGTAAAAACGAACCTGCTTCATGTTCCCCCATGAAATTCAATCCATCTTCACTTATTGCTTCACCATTCCTTACAGGTACACCATTACTGATCAACTGGTTTCCGAAAGCCCTTACTTCATCTGTCGTAATGTTTATTTCACTGATGCACAGGACGTTTTGAGCTGAAAAATACCTAGCCTCGGATTTGGGTGATACGGAATATCTCGATATGAACTCGACAATGTTGCCTGAAGGGTCTGTAAAATAAAAAGCATGTGCATCAGAATAGCTGAAATACACTTCGTCATAATCATCTTCTCTAGTCAATTCCACTTTTGATTTCGCCCATGCTTTTGCCGATGTGAATAAATTGGTTGGAATGTTCATGGCAAAATGATAAAAAGGCTTTTCATTGTGATGATATTTTTTGATTTCAAGCACACTTTCCCCTGCCTTCATTTCAAAAACATCATCAGTTTGCGATAGTAACTCAAATCCTAACACATCCATATAAAAATTCCGCATTTCATCCCATGCATGACTATACAAAGTGACCTTATTGATAATCAACGTTCAATCCCCCTTCCCACCTAACAAATATTGTAAAGCAATCCTGTATTTGTGCAAACATTCCGTACTTTTAAAAATCATGTATTCATATGCACGCTGCCCATATTTACTATGCCAATTCAAAAAGGACCACCAAATTCGATCGATGGTCACTCGTGTCAGCAACATTGAGTCATTTTTTCATTTTAAAAGGTTTCACTCTTTAATTTTCAGGCCCAGCATGGCTGCAAATACGATCGCTTGGTCCGGGGAAACTTCGCATCCCTTTAAATCTTCCATGGAAACGGTAAGCCTTTGAAATGCAGAACTGCTAATATCAATTCCTTTGAGCGGTGTCCGGGAAAAGTTCACTTCATTTAATCTACATGTTTCGAACTTCACTTTGATGAATTTACACTCATAAAAATCAGCACTTTCCAATGAGCAATGATCGAACTTCACTTGCTTTAAACTGGAATAACCAAAAGCACTTAAATTCAAGTTGCAATTCTCAAAGTAGACATTCCCTAAACTCGCGTCAGACAGGTTAATGCCTAATAGTTTGGATTCTTTGAATTCCACCCGATGAATCGAGCCGCCCATGAAATCGGCATTCGTCAAATCGCAATGATCGAAAATGACATCCGTCAGCTCGATATTCCTGAATGATACATCGCTGAATGTCACATTTTTAAAAACGACCTGGGATAATACGATTTTGTCCATCTTTTCTCTATCGATCGTACAATTGGTTATCAAACATGAATCCAGATAGGGCTCATCTTGATAATATATTTCCTGAAAGTTCGCTTGAGTTAAGTCTTGAGGGATCTTTGGCTGTTCAATTTTGATTTTGCCTGACATCTTATCACCTTTTCACTTTATTTCTTCAATCACTGGAAAACCTTTTCTAACTGCCTCACACTTCTTTACCGGAAACGGTATGATTTATTTTTTAAAGGTCTGAACCGATATGGGTCCACCGCTGGTAATATACTAACCGTAAGCTATATTTCGGTGAAGTTCAATCTAAGAATTTCGCAAAAATGACTATTATTTTTCGTTATTTTATGTCATCTTCCATCAATATTTTGCAAAAAAAAAAGCTGTTTTCGCATACTTTATTGCTATTTACCAAGTAGTGCGGTGTGGTTGATTTCCCCTCCAGATGCTCGCTTTCCACGGGACGGGCGGTGAGCCTCCTCGGCGTAAACGCCTGTGGGGTCTCACCTATCCCGCTGCTCCCGCAGGAGTCTCGCACTTCCGCTCCAATCAACCTTAAATAGTTTCGTTTTAAAAAAACAATCTTTACGAAAAGAGCCAAAAAAAAAAGCTGCCACATCGGCAGCTTTTTAACTTTAAACTTCAGTATGTAATCCTGTTGGCATCAGGAAATAATATAACGCTGCACCTATTACGGCCATCATACCGCTTATCAGAAAGAAAGCTTGAAAGATATTCCCTCCCACAGTCGGGGAATTGGATACAATACCATTTGAAAGCAGAAAAAGGACACCCAATCCCAACAGGAAAAGAGCCATTTTTTTAATACTTCTTTTAAATAGGATATATCCCGTAAGTATGATTAAGTACGATGCGGCAAGGACCATAAGAAATGGAAATAGCGGTTTGAATTTAGCGGCATACACGAAATGATCTAAATTCGAAATATCCTTTGCCTCCATCGCCTGAACATCATTTTCTTGTGTGAAATGCGTGGAATACTTCCATTCCCAAGGCTTATCCATAATTTCGCTGCCTTCATACCAGGTACAGAACGTAAAAACCATGAAGAAAAATGCAGTGATAATCATTTGCAACAAATTGTTAAAAGTCAATATCATCTCCTCCAGCTGCCATTATACCAATAAATGGTTTGTATTTAAATATGCCGGTAAAGCAATATGTAAACAAACACTTTTTCCTGAATAATATAATCTACCCTCTTTTAAGGAGTGTTTGGGAATATGACTATACGTGGAGAAGATCTTCTTCTTTCGGGAGCATGGATACTATTTATTGGTTCACTTATTGATACAACCGGGCAGACCCAGCAAACTTTCACCCACAGCGATCAGGGGAAAGATTTAATCGTAAAAGGAAATGCGATTGAAGCATTCGGAAATTCGTTGCAAGCCATCGGGAGAACTAAGCTGTTAAAACCAGAGAGGGAGCTAGCTCAAATATATACCATCTTCGGTGCTTGGCTTGAGGCTGCTGGTAATAGTACAAATGCAGTTGGAGTAAGTATTGAACTGAATGGTGCTGAGGAAGAGGGAACAAAAATAGATGCCCTTGGCAGCGGCGTCCAAGGGCTTGGTGCAGCTTTTGAAGCAGTAGGTGCATTTCTTGAAGAGGATTCATCCTATAGGGAACTTGCGATTATAGGAAATAGCTTCATTTCCTTAGGCTCTTTTTTAGCAGCGATCGGTAATATTTACGTTTTAAACGAAAAAAGTGTAATTGGAGAACAGATTCTATTGATCGGTAGCTGGATTCAAGTTATTGGTGCATTTATATTACTTCATGCCATTACCCTTGAGGTTGAACACATTAAACACGAGGAACACGAGAAAAATCCGAAACATGGAAACGGCAATTCTTATCCCTATTCTTATAATAATTATTCCTACACCTGATAAAGGCGCTAGCTAATGCTAAAGATGGATGTCGTTAGTTCTTATTTATCATATAGTGCAGTTGCTATGCCATTTTCCTTCATCTTACCAATTAACGAAAATACTTAAGGTGCCGCCAATTCAACTTTCATCCTATCTGGGCCTTCAGAGTAAACAGCATAATGTTCCTTCCCACCGGCGAATGGGTACTTGTCAGCATAGAGGATGGTAATTCCTCTGTCCCTTAATTTTCTGGTGATCTCATCAACCTGATGACGGGAGGTGGCGTGAAAGGCTAAATGGTTAAAACCCACTCGTCCCCGATGATAGGAATGTCAAGATACCTTGTTTCCGATTGTACAAAACCAATGTACATATCATCCAATCTCCAACTCTTCCCGCTTTCCTTGGAATGGCTCATAATTCATTTCCTCCAAAAACCAGCCCCAAAAATCAACGGTCCAATTTAAATTTGAAACATTCAGCTCATGAAAATCCCTGCAGAACAAAAAAGGGCTGTTGCATTACAACCCTTTTCCCCCGACCCCTTTATCAATACCAATAAAGGTCTCTATACAACACTTACGCAGGTCCACTTATTTTAAGATTTCGTCATAAAGCTCTCCGCCGCCATTTATTTTGATAATTTTCAGGCGGTTGGTATTTTTGACGAAAACAGTTTTATATTGTTTTTCACCGTTCAGCTCAATAAGGAAAACTCGTTTATCATCGTTATCCGTTTCCTTATTGAAGGTATAGTCTCCGTTGCCGATTTGCTCGATGATTTTGTCATATTCAGGCAAAGAAGACCACTTCTCATGTTTAGGATTTGCTTGAGTTTCCGTTTGCGAGGGTTGCTTTTGTTGTTCATTTTCAGTATTGGTTTGATTTTCTTCTGTTGTTTGTACAGATTTCCCCTTGTTTTCATCCGCTTTGTCATTATTGCAAGCAGTTAGCATGGTTGCTGCGGCAAGCAACGCGATCATAGGTTTATACATGTTTACATCATCTCCTATTCCTATATTCCCATTCAATTTAACTAAAAACCAAATTTAACTAATCGCTTCAAATCCGAGTGGACAGAAAGGATTTATTTTGTTATTATAGTTACCCAGGGTAACAATTACTAAAGGTAACTATATATTATATATAAGGGGTGTTTCTGATAGAGACTTACCAAAAGTTCTTTCAGCAATTTTTGCTGTTGTACCGTCCGTTTGAAAATAATCTTAATATCCAGCTGAACAAGCATGACTTACACAGGGCCCAATGGTCCATTTTACATTTCTTATTCAATTATGGTTCGGCAACGCTAGTAGAGCTTGCCAATTATCAAAGTGTGGAAAAACCCACGATTACGAGGACCATTACCCGTTTGGAAGAGCTGGGATATGTCGAGCATGTACCCAGCAAAGATAAACGCGAGAAAAGAATGCGGCTTACGGAGCTTGGCTCAAAGATCTACAGTGAAGTCCGCGTGACAATCGATCAATACGAACAGGACATCTTGAAGGGGATTACTGAAGAGGAACAACTCGCAGCCATACGCATCATGGGCGAAATAAGAAATAACATTATAAAGTAAGGAGATAATAACATGGATCAATCAAGACCTAGACTGTGGACGAAGGACTTTGTCATCGTTTCGTCCATCAATTTTTTCATAACATTAATCTTTTATTTACTGATGGTCACACTTGCCATCTATGCTGTTAATGAATTGGATGCTTCTACAAGCCAAGCCGGACTCATATCGGGTATTTTTATTATCGGGACGTTAATCGGACGTTTGTTCATTGGCCGTTTCATTGATTCAATCGGCCGTAAGAAAACATTATTCATCGGTTTGATCTTTTTCACTTTGACAACCCTTCTATATTTTGTGGACCTAGGAATTGGCTTCCTGCTTGTTAACCGCCTGATCCATGGGATGGCGATGGGAATGGCCAGTACTGCGACGGGAACGATCGTCGCGCAGATCATCCCGGCAACTCGAAAGGGAGAAGGCATCGGCTATTACAGCATGAGCGCGACACTTGCGACGGCAATCGGTCCTTTCATCGGTCTGTATATGGCTCAACATACAAGCTTCCAAGTGATTTTCAGTTTCTGCCTGGCTTTAGGGGTGATTTCTTTAATTACTGCATTCTTCCTATATGTCCCGGCATTGAAAGTGACGGCAAAAGTTACGGAAAGCAAAGGATTCAAGCTTTCCAATTTCATTGAACCTAAGGCACTGCCCATTTCAATCATTACTCTGTTATTGGCATTCTGTTATTCCAGCGTCCTTTCTTTCATCAGCTTCTATGCCATCGAAATTAATCTGGTCAATACAGCAAGCTTCTTCTTTGTCGTTTACGCAGTAGCTGTATTGTTATCGCGTCCTTTCTCAGGACCGTTAATGGACCGGAAAGGATCGAACTTCATTATGTATCCGGCGTTCATGCTTTTCGGGATCGGCTTGCTGCTTTTAAGTATCACAACCAATAGTTTCACTTTACTTGCAGCTGGTTTCCTTATCGGCCTTGGATTCGGTAATATGCAATCAAGCTCGCAGGCGATTGCCGTTAAACTTACACCACCTCACCGAATGGGGATGGCAACGTCCACCTTCTTTATCATGCTTGATGCAGGACTTGGATTCGGCCCTTATATTCTCGGATTCATCATTCCAGTAACGGGTTATAGCACACTTTATGTCATCCTGGGCGTTGTGGTCATCGCAACCTCCGTCCTTTACTACTTCTTGCACGGCAAGAAGGAACGTGCAGCTAGAGCGAATCTGGCTTCCATTTAAATATTATCAAAAAAAAGGGATATCCCATTGGAGGATACCCCTTTTTCATTTAAAGCTTTTGATAGATGGCAGATCCTTATTTTATTTCCAATTCATCAACATAAAGTCCAAAACTTTTGCTGTTCTTTTTATTTTTGACTGTTTCACCTTTATATAAAGTCTTTCCAGTCTTTAAATCGGCTATCAGAAGTTTGGCAGGCTTGTTTGATGCGCCTTCTTGATTCATTTCGTTTAACAGGAAGTACACACGCCCGTTTTTAAAGGCAGCGGTATATCGTTCTTCCTCATTAGCAGCTATATCCAGCTCCGTATCATTCGTTAACGTTTGACTGCTAAGGTCAAATGTTTTAATGCGATATTTTCCTGATTTCATTTCAACTGTATATAGATTTTTCCCGTCTGCATATCCTGATCTTGCCATGTCCAGGCTAAGCGGTCCTTTTTTAACCGTTTCTAATTTTTCCGTTTCATAATTATATGATATCAGCTTGCTTTCTTTTAGTTTTTCCTCAAAGGGACCCTCCTCATGATTTACTCCTTTAATTAACGAAATTAATACCATGCTGTTCGGCTGGGAAGGAGCAACATCAATTGGCATTTCAAAATCAACTTGATTAGGGTAAGTAAAGGTTTCAGATAAAAGGGTTTTATCACTCAAGACTTTTTTATTAGCTACATCGATCGTATACAGATGAACTTCTTTCGTTTGCTTCTCATTGTTTGAATTCACATCAATCATCGTTAACACCTGTAGTTTTGAATGGACCAACTGCACATCCCTGACATCAACATTCATGATTCTTTCTTGATGGGGAAGTTCAACTTGGAAAGAAGTTTCTCCTTCGTCTTTCTTCTCCAGTAAACCGATATCTAACTCCGCTTCCATTTTGCCGTTATTCGTAAATTCGCTATTCACCCAAGCGTAAGCCAGAAAATCATCGTCTTCATATAAAGAACTAATGGAACCCTTGCCTCGCATAAACGAACGATGTTCTTTTATTAATCTTTCAATTTGATGATCATATCTGTCAGACCATAATGGCCTATCGCTGCCATATGTGGTTCGATTGGATTCAATCGTCAATGGTTCATAAAAATGACCATTTTCAAGTGTTGC
Organism: Brevibacillus sp. JNUCC-41; assembly: GCF_014844095.1. Classification (NCBI taxonomy): domain Bacteria; kingdom Bacillati; phylum Bacillota; class Bacilli; order Caryophanales; family Bacillaceae; genus Peribacillus; species Peribacillus sp. JNUCC41. Next base: position 1,137,463 of record NZ_CP062163.1, read on the forward strand.
TTGTACGATGACCGGATCAAGCTCTTTATCGCTGCCTTCAATCGTCTTGAATGTATACCTTGGAAGGCTGGAAGCGGAGGAAGCTACTTTGACATAATAGGTCCCGATGCTTAAGAGGACAACCAAGCTAATAATGATGCTGCATAAATAACGTTTCACCTTGTTCACTCTCCTTATTTGATTGTTTTTATACGGTAACGCGGTTTTTCAATAACCATGAACCAAGCCAAACTGATAATCCTGTCAAAATGATCCCTATTGCGAGCATCAGGCCAAATAATTCATTAGGATAGAAATAGAAATTCCCGATTTCCATTAAAACTGGGGCTAAAAACAACACAGCAGCGATTCCGCAATATAACAAGCCCATTATGATTCCTTTTATGCGGAAACTTCTTTCAAACATGATCGCCGTGAATAATATCGACATGATCATAAGACCGATGCCATAGGAAATCAGGAATTGCGTGAACGTGCTTGGGATGATCAATGACAAAATCGGAATGAGTTTCGTAATGCCGTAAGTTGACATTTCATTCAAGAGCGCTTGTGGCACATTTGAATTAAATAGCGCATTTTCCATTGGTAACATGATGATCTGGAAAGCAATCAACCCTAATACCATCAGGAAGATGGCCGTAGCTTTTGAAAGGTAGATCGATAATCTGGATGTTGGTAACATCAATAGACGATAGATGAACGTATTCTTTCCAAACCAATCACGATACCAAATAAGGAAAATGTAAAAAATTAGGGCAACCGCACTCAGCGCTATCGGTCCTACAAAAAAGAGAGAATGGGCGATATGGCTAAAATCAATGCCTCCATAATTGGTAATATAAGCGGCTTCAGATAGTCTTTCTTCTTTCATGATATCCCTGGCATCATTAAGAAGGCTCTTCGTTACGATGATCACTCCGGCAAATTGCGAAACCAAGGTGATCAACAATAAGCTAAGATAGATTTTACTGAAACGGTTGATTTCAAAGTTCACTAGTTTTATATATCGCATCATGCTTGATACACCTCTCTCATTACATCGACTACCGATTTTCCTTCCTCTTCCCGCATTTCTTCTGTATTGAACTCTTTAAGCACTGTACCGTTATCTAATAAAATGACCTTATCGATCAAATGTTCAATATCACCGATTTCATGGGTCGTGATGATGACTCCTCTATCTTCAATCAGGTGGCTCGCAAAGACATCGGCAATTTGCTCGCGGCTAAACATATCAATTCCCGAAAATGGTTCGTCCATCAGCACATAATCCACGTCAAGGGACAGTCCCAGCATCAAGTTAAGCTTAGCCGTATTGCCTTTGGACAATTCCGAAATGCGGCTTTCCTCTTTCAGCTTGAAGAATTCTAGCAATTGAAGGGCCCTTTCCTGATTCCATGAATGATAGAAATCCTCCATGAAAACCATTGCCTGTTTTACCGTCATTTGCGGAAGCATCGTCGGTGCGTCCGGAATGAAGGTGATTTTTTCATAACTATCCTTAGTCATCTTTTGATCATCGATCAGGATTTCCCCTTTATATGGCGTCAAGCCCATGATTGCTTTGAGTGTGGTCGTTTTACCGACGCCATTTATCCCGATCAGACAGGTGACTTCGCCTTTATTCGCGGTGAAGGACACACCGTCCAATATTTTTTTACGGCCATAATTTTTGGAAACTCGTTTTACCTCGATCATTTTCCTTCCTCCTCCCTTATTTCTTCCGAATATTTTTCTTTAACGACACGAAGCAACTCATCGACTGGTACATTAATCGGACGAATCGCGTCGACAAACGTATCGACGGCTGCCAAAATCAATTCCTGCCTCACAGCCTGTAAAATTGTTTCATTCGTCGTGATCTGACTGGGAAAATTTCTTTCAGTATGAATCAAGCCCTGTTCCTCCATTTCTTTATACGCTTTTTGAGCGGTATTAGGATTTATGTTCAGTGTAGCCGCCAGTTCTCTTCGGGAGGGAATTTCCTGTCCGGCCACGAATTTGCCTATGGCTATTTGTTCTTTAAAATGCCTAACGACTTGCAGATATACCGGTTCCCGGGTATTTACGTTCATTAAAACCACCCCCTATTTATTTTAAAAAGTCTGATATGCATAATGTCTTGTGTGTATGTACTATGTGGTTCATACACCTTATAGATGTACTATACACGTAATACACTTGAACTGTCAATAATGAATTTCAACAAAATGAAAAGCCCGGATGCGCAGTGCAATTGGGCTTTTTTAAAGGAGAGGCTAAAAACTCATTCGAATAGATGATGCAGCAGCCGATCTTTATCTTCAAAAAACTGTTTCATCAGCAAATAGTGATTGGACTCCTCTAAAGTCACTTCACTCATACCCTCATCTGAAATTTGGAGGATTTTAGCATCCGGGTAGGCCATGATGATCGGGGAATGGGTGGAAATGATGAATTGGGATCCTTGTTGAACAAGCTCATTTATCCTGGCGAGCATCGATATTTGTCTCAATGGCGACAAAGCAGCTTCAGGTTCATCGAGGATATACAATCCATTGCCTTGAAATCGTTCTACAAAAGCTGAAAAAAACGATTCCCCATGAGATTGCTGGTGAAGTGACTTTCCACCGAAGGAATCGATGATCTTCCGTCCCGACGATGCCTCCCTGTCCAATTCCTCAATATTGGTAGCTAAATTATAAAAGGTTTCCGCCCTAAAGAAAAAATGATCCTTCGGTTTGTACACGCCTTTTTTCAAACGGAGGTATTCGTCCAAATTGGAATGTGAATCATAATTGGAAAAATTGAAATTCAACGTTCCGCCTTCCGGATTGAAGCCATACGCAATCGCAATGCCTTCAAGCAAGGTGGACTTCCCCATTCCATTTTCCCCGATAACATAGGTAACACTGGGATGAAAAGCCACTTCTTGAAGGTGCTTGATAACCGGCAGGTCAAGGGGGAAATGGTCATACGAATATATTCGGTCTCTATTCAGGTAGATGCCCCTGATGTACTGTGAATCATAATCTAGTTTCATTTGTAATCACCTTCTGTAGAATATTTGGGAGCGTTGAAATGTCCTTCTTACATTCCACTGCAAACCAAGACGCCATTGATCATCCAAAATTGATGGACTGATAATGTTTGATTCTAAATGACCGCCCACTTTGGATGCAATTCAATCACTCCCGCTTCTCTTATCAGGGCAGCCAATTCCTTATCCACATAACGTTGATGTAAATATTCATTGTCCCATAATGAGGCGGCCAGGCACCTCCCGGATTGTCCTTTTCCGATTGCACCAGACAGCATGCCCGGTGTCATCCCTTTGTTCCATATGTCCTTTTGCACCTGCTCAAATCCGGCTGTTTTATCATTTTCAACAGAACAGTCAGCCACCCGAAGTAATTTCCCCTTGCAAAAAAACGCTGTCATGTCTGTTGTTCCTATATTGAATATTTTCTCGTAGATATCGACAGAAATATTTGTATATGTACTTCCTTGGCCACTCTTTCCTAATATTTCATCATGCTGATGCTGCATGAAACTTTGATAGGATTGGAGATCTTTCCAAATGGAGAGAATGCCTGCTTCAAAGGGTTCGTTTCTATTCCACCCTCCGATTTGTCCCATGAAGCCAGCGCAATGGCGCAATTCCCCCCATCCCTCTTGTGCTTTTGAGAATGAACGCTTGTTTTCCTCATTCACTTGGCATTTAATCCACTTCATTAACATGATGATCCCCCTCATTCAAGGACGCCGCCCAATGTTTCGCTCTTTCATCACTCTTTTTTATGAAATCATCTTTCCCGTTTACGTATCCTTTTATATCATCTGGAAATTCCGCTGCCAAGCGCTGCTTTAGCCTGCTATACCTTTGTGCTTCCCCAGGGTGTGCCATCAAATAATCCCTAAAAGCGAGGTGTCTGGCTATTTCGTAATGTCCTTTTTGAAACAAGTGGATATGGTGCGTCCTCTCATCCCCGCCTTTACAAAAAAACCGCCGTCCAGCGATTCCGTTCTCCCCCCTGGCATCATACCCTATCTCATGCATCTCTTTATTGAAATCAGCGACACATTCCACATCTTTTACCACTGCCAAAATATCTATTACTGGCTTGGCATGGATGGCCGGAATGGCCGTACTGCCAATATGGTATAACTTTATCAACTCAGGCCCGAAAATACCCTGTAATTTTTCGCATTCATCATGAAATAGCTTGGACCATTCTTTCCTATATGGTACGACCTCTACCTTTCTCATGAAAGCCTCCTTTTAGACGTTCCTGGCAGTTATAATTTATGTCGTTTTCTTCATTTGCTGATTCTATGACACTTAATATAAATGGCTCTTTTGCTTTCGTGTACCCCACTATATCAGCAGGATGCTTTTGAGCTAAGGATAATTTTAATTCCTGATATTGTCTTCGTATGTCAGGATGGCTTCTTAGATAGTCCCTGAATGAAAGTTGATTCTTCCACTGTTCACTTCCGTATTCAAGATATGCAAATGGTGTGTTCCCGCTCTCCATTGACCTTTTCTAAAAAAACGCCTTTCGGGAAACTCCTTATGCAGGACAAATTCATACCCAATCGATTTCAAGGGTTCAATGAACATGTCAGCTTCAGCTAAATGATGGACGCCAACCATGATGTCCAAAATCGGTTTTGCTCCCAATCCTTTGACGGACGTACTTCCAATATGCTCAACACAAAGAGAATCGTTCTTTACTACCTCCATTATCCTCGCTTTTTCCTGTTGAAATTCACTAACCCAATCAGGATTATACTCCTCGATCTTCACTGTTTTTTCCATATAAACACTCAACTTTTCATGAAATGGTATTGTCAGTCATTTTTCATCACGTGACCATTTGACGATAGGATCTTGCGTGCTCGGCTCATAGTAAGTTCCGACATACACTTTTTCTTTTCCCGTTATTTTATTCGTCCGGATGACTGTATATCTTCCTTTATCATAATTTTTGGTAAGATAATATTTCCGGTATGAAAACCCTTTTTCCGGACCGGTTAACTTTTCTTTAGTGTTATACCCTTGGGGCTTATTCAAGCTCTCTTTCACTACACTTTTAATATTCAGCGGCGTGCCCTCAAGCTTAACATCACTTCGGAAATTGCCGTTCCTGTTCTCGGTTTTCCCTGACGGCACGGATGCGATTTCGATCGTATCTTGGATTTGTTCCGAGAATGTTTTTGTGACACTGTATGAATAAAGGATATTCATGGAACTTATATTATCTTTCATTTTGCCAGCAAATTCAGGCAGGGCAAAATTCAACAAAAAGGTGATCGATATACATACGATTAATAAGGTAAGCGAAATTTTCTTCATATTTCCTCTTTCTCAACTATGTATTCTTGTAATTGAACTTGTTCATTTTCCCTTGGAATAATCCCAAATTTAGCGATTAATAGAATGGCAAGAAAACTGAAACAGCAAAAACTAGTATTATCACTTGTAATAAATGAAGCCGGTATAATACGGGATGCCAATAATGAATTCAAAATATAAGAAAAAAGAAAACCTGAATAAGATAGGCAAACCAGATAGTTTCCAATCAGTAGCCGCTTGTAATGTGCATACTGCGATTTTTTTCCCTTCCTGATACTAACTATTTGCCGTATTTGTATTATGAGACCGTATGTGAACGCAATGATCAACATTACAATAATAAGAAAACTAATTATTGCTTCAATCACTTTTTTATCCCCCCTTTAAATAGGCCTAACACTAATAGATATAAGCTTTAGGACGGTTAATTACTATCCGTGGCGAAAGTGAACAACTTTTTGAAGTTCATAATCCAGTTGGTTTCCTTATTTCCATGAATGAAAGCATCCTTTCTAAGGGCTAGTACATGTTAGTTAAGTAGTTCTATTGCCATTTGAATATTTGTTCTATTAAAAAGGCTGTTTTCGCATACTTTGTTGCTATTTACCAAGTAATGTGGTGTGGTTGATTTCCCCTCCAGATGCTCGCTTTCCGCGGGGCGGGCGGTGAGCCTCCTCGGCGTAAGCGCCTGTGGGGTCTCACCTGTCCCGCTGCTTCCGCAGGAGTCTCGCACTTCCGCTCCAATCAACCTTAAATCGTTTCGTTTTAAAAACAACAATCTTAACGAAAAGAGCCATTAAAAAATATTACTAATACATTTTCTATACTATTTATAAGTATTCTATTGCTTCTATATTCCTTCCCTTAATCAAATTTAAATAAAAGAATCTTAATATTATGAGGAAACCTAACAACGACCGCTAACCCCATCCATTTCAAATGGCGTTTTCTTAAATGTGGCTTTCTTGGTTTTTCACGTTCACTACTATCATTCACATCATATACGGATTACGGATGATAAAGTTTCAAAATAAAGGAAGAAACACCAATTTATTTCCGCATAAATAATTAAAAAGACCACCAAATGGTGGTCTTTTTAATTAATTCATATTATAAAACCCAACTGCTTCCATTGAATGTCCCCTTGGAAAGCTATTACCATCAATATCGATGATTCGTTGTGAAGTTTTCACGTTTATCGGTTCGGTTCAGTTCCCGTTGTTATAAAGGCTTTTGTAAGGTTCATTACAACCATTCCTTAAATCCATAAACTTCATAAAACTTTGTTTTTCTTTTTTTTCATGTAACCGCGAATGATCATTCCGGCAATAATGAGAACCGCCACCACTGCGATTGGCTGGATATAGGGCTTGGCCATCTCATTAATCTGTCCCCAATTACTTCCTAACTTCATCCCGAGGAATACAAAAAGCACAGACCATGGAAGTACGGCAAGTAGCGTATAATTCGTGAATTTTATTAAAGACATTTTAGAAATCCCTGCTGGTATCGAAATAGCATGTCTGACAACCGGAATGAACCTAGCCGTAAAAATGACGCTTGGACCATAGTTAGTAAACCAAGATTCCGCTAGTTCAATATGTTTTTTGTGAATGAATATATACTTTCCATATCGTTCTAAAAATGGTCTTCCCCCATAATATCCGATTAAATAAACAAATATTTGGGCGATGGTTCCTCCAATCGTTCCAGCAATAACCGCCCCAACAAAACTGATGCTACCTTGGGAAACTAAAAAGCCACCATAGGATAATACAATCTCACTTGGAATAATTTCAATCATAAGACCAAGGGTAATTCCAAGGTACCCATATTCCATGAGTGTAAGTAAAATAGTTTGGATAAAGTCGTTCATAATTCAACTTCTCTCTTTCATTTTCGCTTTTTTCAAAACGAATCACAAATGTTGTTATTAACTCCCCTTGTTAATGGGCCACTGGCAACAAGGTTAATGGAATGACCCTTAGCTATAAATAACTTTTGACTGATTTGTGAGATAGGATGGCTTATTGACTTGTTTAAGATTAAGAATCAATTTCATAATGCCCACCATTTCCTCAGGGTTTTCCAATTCCATTTCCTTTTGATAAGTTTCGATTGATTTATCCCACTGTTCCATTTTTTTATGGTCCTTTAATATATTTAGCATTTGTTTTTCAAATGAGAATTTGCGATTGATTTCAAATACAAGTTTATTGTCTTTTAAATACTGTAGATTAATTTCCTCCTGTCCCGGCAGCATCGAATGGACAAAAATCGGAAGTCTTTTTCGAAGTGCTTCACTAATGGTAACACCACCTGGTTTCGTAACGATTACATCCACTTCTTCATAAAGGTCGTTCATTTCCGATCTTGATGAAATATAAGGTAATGGTTTAATATGGGCTAAATCCCATGTTTTGATCTCATCAAATAGTTTTTTGTTGTTGCCACAAAGTACAAAGTAATCAAAATTGGTTGATTTCTTTAACTCACCAACTAAATTCAATATCCCGCCCAGGCCACTATTTCCTCCTGAGATTAAAACTTTGGGCCGATCGGTGTTTTTTAAACCATGGGCCTTTTTAGTGATTTCCTCATGCACAGGAATACCTGTCACCATCATACTATGTTTCGGTATTTGATTCTTGCTTAATAGCTTTTCTTTCAATTTTTGACTTGGAATAAAGTGAAAATCTATCCCCTTGCTTCCCCAGACATTATTAATAAAGAAATCTGTATATACGTTGATAATTGGGACATTGCATTTCCCTTTTAATTTTAACTGGCTTAATAGTTGGGAAGGAAATCCGTGTGTACACACAATTAAGTCTGGATTTTCCTCATCTATCAATTGTTCCATTTTCTTCAAGAATATAAGTTGACACCATTTAAATGGACGTTCCTTTTTCGAGTTAACGTAAAAAAGGTTTTTGTAGGCGAGATTATAGGTTTCAGGTGCATAACGGATCCATTTTAAATATCCGGTCGTTATCATTTTTTCTAAAGAATTATTCGTATAACTTAACAGATCCACTTTTTTCAAAATGACTCCGTTTGTATGTTTTTTTAACAAATCCATTAAGGCCTCTGCAACTTGATGATGTCCCGACTGCATGCGGAAGAGAGGTAAAAACAAAACCTTCTTCATATATGTCATCCCCTATAGAAATCATTCTTTTAATCGATGGATACGTACTAAGCAAAAAGCCCATTTGTATGTTCAAGATCTTTTTCCCCTTACAATATATCACTGTTTTTGTAAAAACCTTTCTTTTTAATCAATTTTTAATGATATGTTCATGGTATTATAAGCCCCAGTCCCCAAACTTAATAGCCCGATTAGAAAACCAATTATAGAACACTGGTTAATCCAATCGGGACGGTAATTTATTCTTTTTTTTCCTCTTCATATAATTGATAAAAAAATATATCAATAAAAAGACTAAGAATACGACACCTAAAAGTGGAACATATTCCGGATTTATATGAAAGGCGTTCCCTATATAATACCCTGCCACTATAAAAGGGACAGTCCAGAGAACGGTGCCTAACAGGGAAAGGAGAATAAATTTGAACAGGGGAATATGATTGATTCCTGCGAAATACGGACTGATTTGTCTTATTCCAGGTAAATAAAATCCAAACACAATCGTTTTTTTTGTATTTTTCATATACTTTTTCTGTACTTTCTCCCAGCGATCATTGGTAATGCCCACGTATTTCCCATATTTTTTTATAAATGGATACCCCACGTATTTCCCACATACATAAGCGATAAGCATCCCTATAAAGGCTCCGAGAAATGCACTGAGCACGGCTAAACCAAATGAGAGTTTATTTTGCCCAATCAGGACTCCAATTAGAAATAGAAGAGATTCTTCCGGAGCGGGAATCCCCACAATGCCCATGAATAAAAAAAGAAATATGATTAGATAGCCATATAAGTCAATAAAATGCAGGATACCATCTATGTTCATAAAGTCCCCCCGAATCAGTTATAAGTCTTTTAATGTAATAAATTGTGTTCCCTTTTTTATGTTTTCCTCTAGGTAAATTTCCAAAACTTCAATCATATATCGGGGTGCTTCTTTATCCGCCCCTAAGGTTTCCCCACAGTCATGGAGCAGGAGGATCGAATTTTCCGTTGAGGTTGTCCGCAATTGATTAAGCAGGTCATTCCTGCATGTTTCCACTTTCCAATCTCCGAAAATGTCTGACCACATAATCACTTTATATTTCTTGCTGGCTATTTTCGTAAAAATATTAAAATGGCCCCATGGAGGCCTATAAAAAGTGACTTTTTCATGCGTACATTCCATTATCGCCTTTTCCGTCATACTCAACTGTTCCGATAACTGAAAGGGCGAGAGGATCCAGCTTGAAATATGATCAAAATGATGAATTCCAATTGTATGCCCCTCTTCATGCATTCGTTTAATGATATCAGGGTTATTTTTCACTTTACTGCCCACAACAAAAAACGAACCCTTTATCTCGTACTTTTTTAAAAGATCAAGTAATCGTTCCGTATATTCAGGGTTCGGGCCATCATCAAAAGTAAGGGCTATCCCATTATTCCTCTTGTTTTTTTTGGTAATGCCCAGACTGCATACACGAATAATTACAGTAGGGAAAATCGAATAAATTAGAAATAACAATACTATGATACTCAGACTAATTATCCCTATATGTGTCACGCACAGAACACCTCATTCTTGTATTTAGCAGCAAATTACCTTTTGGGTAAGGATAATACCATCTCTGTTCCAATTCCGTCGATACTGGCTACTTTAATTTCCCCATTATGTTGATTCATTATATTTTTGGCTATCGACAAGCCTAGCCCCGTTCCGCCTGTTTCCCGACTCCTAGCCTTATCCACCCGGTAAAAACGTTCGAAGATATTTTCCATTTCATGCTCAGGAATACCAATCCCATAATCTTTTACCCGAATGACCGTAGAGTATAACTGATTCTCTACATACACATCAATTTTGTCTGTACTATATTTGATTGCGTTATCTAAAAGGATAATAATCACCTGTTTTATCTTCAATTCATCTGCTGTAATCGTAATGGTATCTTCTTGATAATGAAAATTTATTTCTCGCCCATAGACCTCTTTGAATTGTTTAAACACGTTCTCACATAAGGTTACTATATTCACTGATTTAATATCTAAAGTATTTTCCATTTCCGTATCGGCTAATTCCAGCAGCCTTTCCGTCATTTCCTGTATTCGGGTTGCCTCTGAATGAATTACATTTATAACATCCAATGCCTTTTCTTCGCTTTTTATCCGGCGTCGGCGCAAGAGATCTGCATAACTCTTTATTATCGTTAGCGGAGTCTTTATTTCATGTGAAGCATCTGAAATGAATTGCTTCTGTTTATCCAGATTTACATCCAATCTGCTCATCATCCGATTGAAAGTAACAGCCATTTTCTGCAGCTCATCTTTTGTTTCCTCTTGGATGACGATTTTTTTCGGAATTCCGCTTTGTTCAATATCCTCCATCGTATCAATCATATTGGAAATAGGTCTCATGATTACACTCGATAACCACCTGCCACCTAGCAGCGATAACCCCGCCCCTAATAGGGTACAAAATGTGAGAATGGAAAGTAATACATCCTTCCCTAATTCCAGTCCTAGTAATCTATCTCCAATTTCTAACGTTCCAACAACTTTACCTTTGGATTGGATAGGAACCCTAACGATTAATATTTGTTCTTCTTTATGCGCTTGTTTAATTGTAGTTCTATACACTTCTTGTTCAGAAGAAAATTCCCCTTTAAATTTCGTAAGCAAATAATGGTCGCTGGACACTTCGCTGCTGATTTTAGAATTAGGTTGAATGATCCTTATAAATGAATGATTCGTCAAATATGTGGTTAATTTTTTTTCTAATTCATGGGGCGTATCATCCATTTGTATTTCAGCAATGACATTTTGCGCTTTATGAATTAATATATCCTCTTCCATATTTACAGTAATCTTCATAAAAGAAAAAAATACAACAGCATTGACCGCAATCAACACACAGAGTATCCAAGCCGTAGTAATCAGGTTAATTTTTGTTGTAATTTTCATTGCTTATTTCTCCCTTACAGTATAACCAATTCCTCTTACCGTTTGAATAATTGTCGGGTCAGAAAAACCTTCTTCCGTTTTCTTTCTTAAATGGCGGATATACACATCGATTACATTGGTCTCCCCTTCATACTCATAACCCCAAACATTCATCAAGATATTTTCTCGCGTCACGATTTTGTTTTTATTGGATAGTAAATAAATGAGTAAATCAAATTCCTTTGGGGTTAACGCTATGGAAGAATCCCCCCTCTTAACCTCTCTAGTATCGAGATTAATGAATAAATCTTTTATTGATAAGATCGTTTCCTCTTCTCTCGAAGCATTGGCAGTTATTGAATTATGACGTATAGCTGAACGTATTCTTGCCAATAACTCATCGATTTCAAAGGGCTTCGTTATATAGTCATTGGCCCCTTGATCTAGTCCTGCTACCTTATCCATTGTAATATTTCGAGCTGTTAAGAGGATGATTGGCAGTAAAGAGTTCTCATTTCGAATCCTTCTTAAAACTTCTATGCCATTCAGTTCAGGTAACATAACATCTAAAAGTACTAAATCTAATTTTTCTTGTAATGCAGCTTCCAGCCCCGACTTGCCGGTATGGGCAACAAGCACTTCATACCCCTCATATTCGAGTTCTATCTTTAATATCGTCGCTATCTGGATTTCATCTTCTACAACCAGAATACGTTGTTTCATTTAAAACCCTCCTATTTGAGTGGTATATGGCAAGGAGTTCACCACCACATGTATTTATCGAATCTAGATAGGAATATTACTTGCATCTTAAACACGAAAAATTGTCCTCCGCTAAATAATTCAATCCCCTTTATATTTGCTCCAAAGTCCTGTATTTTAATCGTTTCCTTATCATTGAAATGCTCTTTCTACAATTTAGCATTATTTTGCTTTTTATTTTGCTTTTTAATTGATTTTTAATCCTTTTTTCAAGTTGCGTTAAGGTTGACTTGATATAGTGTCAGGGAACAGTAGAAGTAGACAATAAGGTTTTATCGTAAACGAAATAAAACAAGAGAAGATAAGGAGGATTCATTAATGAATGATACAAAAGGCTCATCCATCGGGCGTCAGATGTTGAACAAGGTTCCAGAAGTCATCATTTACTTCTGGATAATCAAAATAATGGCAACCACTGTGGGCGAGACGGCTGCAGACTTCCTGAGTGATAATCTGAACTTGGGCTTAGCCAATACGACCTTAATCATGAGTATTCTTTTGATCATAACGCTTTTCTTCCAATTCAAAGCAAGTAAGTATGTGCCAAGGATTTACTGGCTCACAGTAGTGATGATTAGCGTTGTAGGCACGCTAATTACCGACAATCTCGTGGACAATCTCGGGGTCAGTCTGGTGACAACAACTATCATCTTCACAATCGCGATGCTTGCGACGTTTGCGGCTTGGTATGCGAGTGAAAAGACGCTGTCCATTCACACTATCTACACATCCAAACGAGAAGTGTTCTACTGGTTGGCCATCTTGTTCACCTTCGCCTTGGGTACAGCAGCTGGTGACCTCATAGCAGAAGGTCTCGCTATCGGCTACTGGAAGTCTGCACTTATGTTCGCGGCGTTGATTGGGGTGGTTACCATCGCCCACTACGGTTTCAAACTAAATACAGTGCTTTCCTTTTGGATCGCCTACATCTTGACCCGTCCACTTGGCGCCTCTCTTGGCGACTACCTCTCACAGCCGCGTGATAAGGGTGGACTTGGTCTAGGTACGACGGGAACCAGTTTGGTCTTCCTCGTTATAATCTTAATCCTGGTCGTCTATTTGACCAAAACTAGAAGAGATGAAAGCAAAGTTGTGGAGTAGGGCAGGGCAAGTACAATCTTCTTTAATTCAGCTGTCCAACACTTAACAGGTTACAGACCTCCAGGAAAGAGTACAACCTTTTCCCGATCTATCTGCTACATTTACTTGATACAGCCTTCATTGTTCGGGTTTCACCCTATTGCACCCATGCCGGGTGCACAAAAGAAAAGGCCACCAAATTGGTGGCCCTTTCAATTATTTAAGATCTTTAAATCCTAATTTTTCAAAAACCTTCATTGAATCTTTATTTTGGAGATACTCGTAAAATAGTTGGGCTTCTTTAGGATGTGAGCTTTCCTTAATTACACCTACCGGATAAATAATCGGATCGTGTAAATCTTCCTTGGCTGTTGTAACGATATCAACTTTTGATGAGCTCATGGCATCCGTTTTATAAACAAGTCCTGCGTCCACATTTCCTGTTTCTACATATGTAAGCACTTGACGAACATCCTTGGCATACACCAGTTTTTCTTCAATCTCTTTCCAGAGGTTCAGTTTTTCTAATGTTTGCTTAGCATACTGTCCTGCTGGTACTGACTCAGGGGTACCGATGGATATTTTAGTGAATTTAGTAAGGTCTTCTATCGATTCAATCCCTTTATCAGAACCTTTTGGCACTACTAGCACTAATTCATTGCCTACTAAATCAATCCCTTTTTTCTCTTCAATATGACCTTCATCTACTAATTTATCAAATTTGTCTTCTGCTGCAGAGAAAAACAGATCCACAGGTGCGCCTTGGGAGATTTGTTGTTGAAGAGCTCCAGAAGCTCCAAAGTTATAGTTAACTTTTACATTTGCATTTTCTTTTTCAAATGTCTTTTTTATATCATTTAAGGCATCTTGTAAACTTACGGCGGCCGAAATCGTCAATTCTACTTTCTCGTCAGCTTGTTGCGTCTGATTTCCTGTGCCTTTTTCTTCGTCACTTGAACACCCTGTGCCCACTATCACAAGCAGCATAAGCGAGAAAATCATAAGATATATTTTTTTCAAAGTCTCTCTCCCTTTCTAACTAATCATAACTAGTTATATCTAATTATAATTAGTATAGGACAGATAAAAGATTTTAATCAATGCCTTTTTGCGGTGAATTTTCTTTTTAAAGGACTCTAAGATACAATAAAGAACGGAGGGATGCACATGTCAAAAGAGCTTTCCTATACCATCGAGGAAGTGTCACAGCTTTTAAAGGTATCTAAATTGACGATTTATGATCTTGTAAAAAAGGGGGAGCTCCCTGTATTTCGTGTGGGAAGGCAGATTAGAATGGATGCAAAAGACTTGGAGATGTATATTAATAACCATAAGTCCCATACATCCCCAGTTTCTGTTGCCGAACCCCAAAGGAATGAAGCGAAGGATTCCCTTAGCCTTGTCATCAGTGGGCAAGACATGGTGTTAGACATACTAGGGCAGCACATCCAGAAGCGCTCCAGCTATAAAACATTACGATCTAACACTGGAAGCCTAAGCGGTCTTATATCGATGTACAATGGGGATTCCGACATCGTTAGTTTGCATATGTTTGATGGTGATACTGGGGAATATAATCTTCCTTATATAAAAAAGATTTTGGTAGGATATCCTTATATTTTACTTAATCTTGTTTCAAGGAAAGCTGGATTATATGTTAAAAAGGGAAATCCTTTAGACCTTACAGGTTGGACTGATTTAAAACAGAAAGACTTGGCCATCATCAATCGGGAAAGAGGATCGGGAGCACGAATCCTTCTTGATGAGCAGCTAAGGATTCACAGGATATCTTCTAAAGATCTTAAGGGATATGAAAACGAAGAGACCAACCACTTAAGTGTGGCTTCAGCGGTTTCTGCGGGGAAGGCGGATGTGGGTGTGGGAATTGAAAAAGCTGCAAAAATCGTTGGAGTTGACTTTGTCCCATTAATTACAGAACGTTATGACCTTGTTATTTTAAAATCTCCGAAAAACGAAGAGCTCATAAACGTTGTTAAGCGGATTTTATCATCGAATCCATTTCAGGCTGAAATCAAAGCTTTAGGCGATTATGATATTTCTCAGACAGGCTCTATCATTTATGAGACATATTAAACAGGAAGGCTACTGATTCAGCAGCCTTCCTGTTTAGTATGCAGTTTTTAATAGGTTAAAGAGCACATTCTTCAATTTCAAATCCTAGGTCCTCGATGATTCCCCAATCCGCTGTGGGTTCTTGACCGGCTGTCGTTAAATAATCGCCGACGAAGATGGAATTGGCTGCATAAAGTGCCATGGGCTGCATGGAACGGAGATTGACCTCCCGACCGCCGGCCAGACGGATTTCTTTACTCGGATTAACGAACCTCATCATCGAAATCAATTTCAGGCATTTAGTGGGGGTCAACTCGGAAGTTCCCTCAAGCGGCGTTCCGTCAATTGCATTGAGAAAATTACAAGGAATGGAATCTGCATCAAGGCTTCGTAAGGATAGGGCGATTTCCACCGCTTCCGCCTCCGATTCCCCCATACCGAAAATGGCACCAGAACATGGGGACATTCCGGCATCCTTCACGGCTTCCACTGTATCTACCCGGTCTTCATATGTATGTGTCGATGTAATTTTGCTGTAGTTTTCCTGTGATGTATTCAAGTTGTGGTTGTAGCGATGAACGCCTGCCTCCGCCAGTTTGCCGGCATGTTCCTCATTCAGGAAACCTAAACAGCAGCAGATTTTAAGATCAGTCGTTTCGCGGATTTCTTTTACGGCTTCAATGACATGATCGATTTCCCTGTTGGTCGGACGCCGGCCGGACGCAACGATGCAATAAGTACCCGCTTTGCGGCGAATTGATTCTTGCGCTCCCTCGACAATCTTTTCTTTAGTCAGCCAAGCATATTTATCGATCGGGGCTTCCGAAACGATCGACTGCGAGCAGTAGCCGCAATCTTCGGGACATAATCCTGACTTCGTATTGATGATCATATTCAATTTAACCTTTTTCCCATAATGGTGCTTACGTATGAGATAGGCTGCATTCAGAATTTCCAAAACCTCTTCGTCTGGGGCTTGTACGATGGATAATGCCTCTTCCTCCGTCACTTTATATCCTTTGATAACGTTCTCCGCTAACATCTTCCAATCCCTAACCAATGTTTCCAAACCTAATCCCTCTTTTCTTTTAATGTCTATATTCCTTCCCATGAATCCTCGGAACGGATTGAATCATTTTGCACACTCAAGATAAAATAAAACGTTAAATATGTTAACTTTAAAAATTTTTAGTTAACATATAAAATGAATAATAACACACAAACAAAATAGGATTCAATGGTCTTTTTTCAATATTTTCCTAGTCTGCCCTTTAAATCATAAGGAAGCTTGCATTTTATATGTTAACTAAATATATAAATTAGTTGACATATAAAATAGGATTCAGGCAAACTAATAGTGGGCATTCTGCCAGCACTTTCTAAAAAGGAGGTTGAAAACTTGAAAGCAAGGACGATTTCTTATGTGGCCCTTTTTACCGCGTTAACTGCCATTGGCGCCTTTATTAAGATACCTATCCCTTACATACCATTCACACTGCAAATTCTGGCAGTCTATTTGGCAGGCGCATTATTGGGGCCCCGGCTTGGGATGCTCAGTCAGTTATGCTACGTCTTGATCGGACTTATCGGGGTGCCCCTGTTTGCCGAAGGCGGGGGATTCGGATATATATTCAAACCCACTTTCGGCTATTTGCTCGGATATATATTGGGAGCCTATGTAAATGGATGGCTGATCAACCGGTTTTCCCTCTCCACGATTCGTTCCATATTCTTTGCTAATGCCGCCTCTTTGCTGACCGTTTACTTTTTCGGCTGCATCTGGCTGTATGGTGCGATGAAGTGGATTGTGGAAACGCCGCTTTCAATCAACCAAACGATACTTTACGGCTTCTTATTACCTGTACCCGGTGATTTACTGCTATGCATTCTATGTGCTGCCATCATTCAACAAGTACGTCCGCGCATTGCAAAATATATAAACATAAAGGAGCTGAATCATCCATGGGCCAAGCCTACTTTATAACCGGAACTGGCACGGATATTGGAAAGACCATCGTCACGAGCGCACTCTATCTTTCTCTTCAAACATTGGGAAAAAGCGTCACGATATTCAAGCCATTTCAAACTGGAATCAATGAGGAAAATAATACATACCCGGATATTTCTTGGTTTGAGCAGGAACTCGGTGTAAAGGAACCAGGGTTTTACACACTGGAGCCCGAAACCTCACCACATTTGGCGATTAAATTAACTGGCAGTCAAATCGATGAGAAGAAAGTCGTGGAAAGGGTTCATGAACTTGAGGAAATGTATGACATCGTATTAGTCGAGGGCGCTGGCGGATTGGCTGTGCCACTCATTGAACGGACGGAAGGTTTCTATATGACGGCGGATTTCATAAGGGATTGCGGCATACCTGTCCTCTTCGTATCCACAAGCGGTTTAGGGGCGATTCATGATGTCGTGACGACCCATTCTTATGCCCAAGTCCATGATATAAATGTGAAAACCATTTTGTATAACCATTACCGGCCAGAAGATCGGATTCATCAAGACAATATCGAAACCATCGAAAAATTGACTGGGTTGAATGGCCTCGCCTGCATCCCGACAATGGCAGATGTCAGAAAAGACTTGAGGAACTGCATCCTTGATTTACTTGGTGATCAAAATTATACCCAACAATTGAAAGAGGTGTTCAAAGCATGAACAGTCAGGATTTAGAACAATGGGATAAGGAATATGTATGGCATCCGTTCACACAAATGAAAACGTATCGGGAAAGTAAACCGCTGATCATCGAGCGCGGCGAAGGCAGCTACCTGATTGATGTGGATGGCAAACGCTACCTCGACGGCTATGCTTCATTATGGGTGAATGTGCACGGACATAACGAGCCGGAATTAAACGGCGCCCTTATTGAACAAGTGAATAAAGTCGCGCACTCCACGCTGCTTGGATCTGCGAATGTACCATCGATCTTACTGGCAAAAAAACTGGCAGAAATCACTCCTGGTTCTTTATCGAAAGTCTTCTACTCCGACACGGGATCTGCCGCTGTGGAAATCGCCCTTAAAGTCGCTTATCAATATTGGCAGAATATCGATCCCGTCAAGCATCAGAATAAAAACAAATTCGTCTCACTTGACGAAGCATACCACGGCGATACTGTCGGAGCTGTGAGTGTGGGCGGAATGGATCTATACCATAGAATCTTTAAGCCCCTCTTATTTCAACGGATTTCCGCCCCTTCACCATATGCCTATCACATGACTGAATATGGGGATCAAGAAGCCGTGAAAAACCATTGCTTGAAGGAACTGGAGAAGTTACTGCAAGAACAATCAGAGGAAATTGCAGGATTGATCATCGAACCGCTGGTGCAGGGGGCTGCTGGCATCATAACCCATCCCGGGGGCTTTTTGAAAGAGGTCGAACAATTATGCAAAAAATACAATATCCTCTTAATTTGCGATGAGGTGGCCGTTGGATTCGGTCGCACCGGTACCATGTTTGCCTGCGAACAGGAGGATGTCGTCCCCGATATCATGTGTATGGGCAAAGGGATCACTGGGGGATATATGCCACTCGCAGCCACCATCATGAACGAGCAGATCTTTCAATCCTTCTTGGGGGAACGGGAAGAACATAAAACCTTCTATCACGGCCACACCTATACAGGAAACCAGCTAGCCTGTGCACTGGCCCTGAAGAATATCGAGCTGATGGAAAGCCGCAATCTCATTAAAGACATCCAGAAAAAAGCAAAATACCTATCACAAAGGCTGCAAGCACTATCCGAACTTCCGATAGTCGGCGATATTCGCCAGCGCGGCTTCATGATTGGAGTGGAAATCGTTAAAGACCGTGAAACAAAAGAAACGTTCACCCTCCAAGAGAATGTCGTTTCCGGAATCATCCATACAGCACGGGAAAATGGCCTGATCATCAGGGAACTTGGTCCCGTCATCACGATGATGCCGATCCTTTCCATGTCAGAAAAGGAACTCGATTTCATGGTCGAAACCGTCTACCGTGCCATCCAGGAAGTCTCCATTCATAAAGGATTGATTCCAGCAGCAAACTGATTCAAAAAGAACCGGAAGAGCAGGGCTCATCCGGTTCTTTCTCGATTGGATTTTCAGTTCTTCGCAGGAGGCTTCGTGAAATACGCTGCCATTAAAAGAAAGATCACAGATAATGTCCACAGTGTGATTCCCTTCCATGGGAAATCAACTGTTAAACCAATCATCTGCACGGCTGCACTTAATAAAATGCAAATCATCATTGCACGGATTTTCATCCTGCACCCCCTCTCGTTAATTCCATTCTATAAAAAATTTTCATATGAGAATTTTTAATTAATTCAATTTTCTTGGATCAAAACTCTAATGCCTCCATTGGCTCTTCTCTTGTGTGTATATAATACAATTCCACATTACTTGGTTTTACGTTCCTTGGGAGATCGAATGTAAATTCAAATTCACTATTTGTATGTAAATCAAAAATTTCCGGTTCCCACTCGAGATGAGTTTTTTGCCCAAACCAATTTTGTACTTCTTTCTCTAAAAACTTCCCATCCATTTCATTGTAGGATTTAACTCTATTTCGCTTAACATTGGAGACTTTCTCATTATTAGGGACATAGAACACAAGAAAATCAGCAGAATCGATACGCATCTAACCGATCCTTCCAAACTCCCCCACGATGTATGCTTCATTTTCTTTATGGACAGTTAGTTGCAATGAGTCAGGTGTTGTGTGGTACAACGTATGATAAATGAAGTTTCCTATAAATGAAATTACTGCTAGTAAAGGACTAAACAAGAATATCGATACTACCCTTTTTCTCTTCCAAAAATGAATGCATCCATATGTATCCTATAATGATGAATATGATGATAAGAAACATGAAAATCCCCTTAAATATTTTATTAATGAGTACAAACTATTTTCTTAAAATAAAAAATTAAAATAGCTAATTAAACAAAGGGATTTCCGGCAGCATCCCAGCTTCAGGTAAGAAATAAATGAAAATGGTGAAACAAATGATAAGCATGGAAAAGATGATGGCAATAAACGAAATGCCCAAGAGAAATTTCTTACCTGCTAAATATAAGCTGATCACCAGACTTGCAAACCCAATGATCAAATAAACGCTGGCACCAACATATGAATTCAGCTTTGGGAGAATCCCCGTGATGAAAAGCAGAACGAAAGTCATTTGCAGGGATATGCATATTCCAAGTAAACGTTTCATTTTTACCTCCTTTCTATAATTTCTCTGCTCCTATTTTCAGCTACTTTGGAATGAATCATCATTGTTTTTTAAGCATAAGCTATGAAGCTGCTAAAACATCATATCAATTTTTTGGTAAAAATGGTATTCGATGAATATCGCATGGTCGATACTATTACAATGCGAAAAAGCAAGATGCACAAAATCATTGTAATAAAAAAGATGACCCCGTTTAACTCGGAGGTCATCTTTTTTTTGCTGCTGGCTAAGTGTTAGCGAATGCCTTTCATGTAACCTTGAATCTTTGGTGATAAGACCATAAGGACCAGTCCAAGGACCATTGAAGCAACACCGATCACGCCAAAATAAGCCATTTCGGTTTGGGGCGTGTAGAATCTGACGATTTGTGCGTTCAGTGCTTGTGCTGCTGCACTTGCCAGGAACCACAGGCTCATCGTTTGAGCCGAGAATGCGGCCGGAGCCAATTTTGTAGTTGCTGAAAGTCCAACAGGAGATAAACAAAGTTCTCCAAGCACTACAAGGAAATAGCTAAGTACAAGCCATAGCGGATTGACCAATGCGTCGGATCCACCGAAATAAACAGGAAGCAGGATCACCAGGAATGATAAACCGGCGAACAATAAACCGATTGAGAATTTCTGAGGAATGGTCGGCTGACGCTTTCCTAGTTTAATCCATAACCATGCGAATACTGGTGCAAGGGTAATGATGAACAAAGGGTTCAAAGATTGGAACCATGCCGGGTTTATTTCTAGTCCAGCAAAATTCAACTGTGTCCGTTTGTCTGCATAGCTTGCTAATATAGTTGCACCTTGCTCTTGAATCGCCCAGAACATGACAGCTGCTATAAACAAAGGAATATAGGCAATCAAGCGTGAACGTTCAACAGAAGTTGTTTTAGGGCTGCGATACATGAAAATGAAATAAAGGGTCGGGATAACGATCCCTAGGATACCTACAAGATTAATAAAGGTTTTAATCGTTAAGATGCCGTTAGCGGCGGTAATGCCGATGATGGCAGCTAAGATAAGTGTGGCTATCCCCAATTTCGTGAATACGCTTTTCTTTTCATTCTGTGATAATGGGTTCGCAGGAATAGTTCCAGCAAGGCCCAGGTTCTTTTTCTTTGTTGCAACAAAGACGATGAGACCAATTAACATTCCAATTGCTGCAAGTCCAAAACCAAGATGGAAGCTGTAGCCCATTCCGACGGTACCGACAACAAACGGTGAAAGGAATGCACCCATGTTGATACCCATATAGAATATACTGAAACCGGAATCCCGGCGTTCGTCATTTTCTGCGTAAATTTCACCGACAATGCTGGAAACATTCGGTTTTAATAACCCAGTACCAAGAACAATGAGTACCATGGAAACAAAGAACATGGAGAGACTGCCTGGTACAGCAAGGACAATATGCCCGAGCATGATCAAGATACCACCGTAAAATACGGCTTTGGAAGTCCCGAAGATCCTATCGGCAAGCCATCCGCCAATTATACCTGACATATATACTAAAGATCCGTAAATGGATACAAGGGCAAGGGCTGTGTGTTCATCAAGACCAAGTCCCCCTTTAGAAACTTCGTAATACATATAGTAAACAAGAATGGCCTTCATACCATAATACGAGAAACGCTCCCAGAACTCAGTAAAGAAAAGGGTGAATAATCCTTTAGGGTTTCCAAAAAAACCTTTTTGAGGTACACTATCCACAATTTTCTGTTTATTTATCGTTGCCATACCTAGCCCTCCTTTTATTATTGTATAATAACTTTTATTTTCTCTATTGTAAACAAATATTTAGTATATTTAAATAATTAATTTAAATATAACATAGAAGAGGTTGCCTCCCTACATACCAAATCCTGTATTTCGCAGGAAGAAACACCCTTTATAGTCTAATAGGGAGCTGTCATCAAAGATATATTACCCTAACTTCACCAATGGTATTACGTTTCAGATCACTTTGGTTGCCAAGAACATGCAATGAGCATCGGAAAAATAGACAGAATCATAAAAAAAACCACTTCATCTGTTAAATACACCGTATAATAGATATAACCAAAAATGAGGAGGCACATAATGCTCGGGATCATAACCGTTGTGCTGATTTTTTCCATCCCTATAATCGCCATACTGACAAGCCATTTCGAAAAACAGTCAAAGACGAAACACAAAATGCTGCAAGTTGAATTGGAACTTGAAAAACTGAAGCATGAAAACTTTCTTATGGAGACGGAAAAAATGAGGCTGGAACTGGACCAGATGAAATTCGAACAAAAAAGAGACGAGCCAAGGTTACTGTAAACAAGTAACCTTGGTTCGTCTTTTTTAATGGGTATTTTTCCGTTTTAAAAACCTCCCGCCCATCATAAGAATTACAAGTAAGGCCGTTTCAATGGATATATTGATCGCCCACAAGGAGGTCTGACAGCACCTTTGTCGGGATGACGAACTCGACGGCCCCCATATATCCCGGCGCAGCTTCATAGCTGTTAAAGGCGATGACTAGCTTGCCATCTTCGTTTATATAAAAGTTTTGGTTTTCATCAATGCCTTTAAATGCAGTAAGATCATCATCTTCGACCCAATATATTTTTTCCGGATCTTCAGCCATCTGACGCTTCATCTGTTCCTTGATGTTCTCACTAATCACCTGAAGATAACGATCATCTTTAAATAGGCTATTTAACGTTAATAGCACTTCGTTTTTCTTGTCGACTGTATCAAATTGACTTTCTGTAGAACTGGAAGCAGCAATCTTATCCGTATAACGCTGTACGGATAAGATCGTTTCATTATCCGTCAATATCACATATCCGCTTTCCACCGACATATTGCCCTTTTCCCCTTCCTTCAGTTTTGACATGGAATCCGTGAATTCCTTATAAAGCTGCTTGCTTTCCGATAAATATTTCTCATTCAAGCTATCTTCGAGCTGTTTATTCTCCAGTCCGGATATAGCAGGTGTCTTGATTACTGCCGAGGAATTATTCGCTTCTTCTTTCCATTCGACGAAGGTAATCACTTTGATGACCTTATCGACTATCGGGATTTCACTCATGGCTTTTGCCGCTGCCGGACTGATGTTTACGGAAGCTGTCACAATCAAAAGCGCTGCAGCCGCTGACATGAGGATATTCCTGCCAACCCTTGGCTTCTTTCTGGGCTTTTCATTCAAGGCCGCTTGAACGACATCATTCAATTCCTTTGGTATCGGTGTTTTAAGATATTCTTCCCGCAGATCTTTTAGTTTTTTTTCCATCTTTTCGTTTCCTCCCGTTCAGTCATGTTGATCCGCAATAATTGCAGCGCTTTATATAATCTCGTTTTAATAGTGCTTACATTCTCTTCCAGCACTTCCGCTATCTCATCCAGCTTCAGGTCCTCAAAGAAACGGAGAACGACTACCGTTTTGTACTTGACCGAAAGTCCTTCAAGGGCCTTTTGCAAATCCAGGTCAGGATAGTGATCTTCCTCACCTGCTCGTAAGTATTCTATTGTTTCGTCATCGGCGACAGTCAGTTTCTTTTTCTTCCGCAAAACGTCCAGTGCCGTTCGGACGATGATCTTATATAACCAGCTATCAATAGAAGCAGCGTCTTTGATTTTACTGCTTGACGCCAGCGCTTTCCTGATTGATTCCTGCACGATATCAAGCGCATCCTCTTGGTTTTTAACATAATAAAAAGCAAGTCTGTACAAATTTTCTTGCCGTTCGGTTATCCGGGCCGCGATTAATTGATTCATATCTAGATTTTTCATTGCATGAAAGAGCTCCTTACATTTAAATTACGTATCCTGGGTACAAAAGATAGACGTTCGTGCAGCCCTAAAAGTTTGGAAATGAACATGGAAATATATAAAAATAAAAAAATGAAATTTTTTACAAACTTTTAAGGCTTTTGGCGCGTCTATATAGTAGAATGATTATCGAGGTGGAGTACATCATGAGTAAATTAAATTATAAAAAAGTCTTTATTTTTCTATTTTGTCTAACAGCTACTGTGGGAACGTTGGGGTTAGCCATCAAAAGCCTTGCTTTTGATAAGAAAAGAACCGTTTCGGCCTATACAACTGATAAAAATTACCCAGAAGCCGATATTCAAACGTATGTGAAAGATAATACGAAAGGCGGGTATTCAGCCAGCAGGCCTGTTCTGCATTTAGAAAATATCGACAAGCAGCTAGAAGCCTACATAAAGAAAGAAATTAAGGATTATGAAAAGAAATGGAAAGTATCCGACGGGAAAGCTTCCGAGCTTAACCTCACTTATACGATCCTCCATTTCAGCAAACAGACCATTACGATTTCCTTCGATAAATATGAGCAAGTGGAAGGAAAGAAGCAGTCTGGATCCCAGATCTTCACTTATGATATTCCATCTCAGCAAAAGCTCTCCATAGAAGACATCTTTGCCACGGATACTGATTATTTATCCGTTTTATCCGATATTGTTTTTGAAGAGTTAACCGAGAAGGAAGAAGAAGGCATCTCAAACAGTCTCATTAAAAAGGAAAACAAACTGAAGGCAGCCAACTTTAATTCTTTTTCAGTCTTGAAAAATACACTTGTATTCTACGTCAAGACTGATGATTCAACTAAGACCCATACGATAGCCATCAAGAAGGAACTTTTTAAAGATAGTTTGCTAGATTCATATCAAAGTCAAGATTTGAATGCGGATCGTGTAAAGGAATGGCAGCCGAAACATATCGTCGCCAAATTGCCCGTGCAAAATGAATGGATCGACCCTTCAAAAAAGGTCATTGCCTTGACGTTCGATGACGGGCCGCATCCGAGTTATACCATGTCCATTCTTAAAGACCTGAACAAGTATGATGGACACGCGACGTTTTTCGTGCTTGGAAGCCGCGTACAGCACTATCCGGAGGTTCTGCAAAAAATGCTGCAGCAAGGAAATGAGATCGGCAACCATTCATGGGATCATCCGCAGCTGACGCGCTTAAGCAAGAACAAAATCAAAAGTCAAATCGAAAAGACCCAAGACGCTGTAGAAAAAGCTACAGGTGCTGAGCCAAATCTCGTTCGTCCCCCATATGGAGCGATTAACAATGATGTGCGTGAATACATGGAGGATATGAAAGTTACACTTTGGGATGTCGATCCCGAAGATTGGAAAGAACGGAATGAAAAGAAAATCGTAAACAAAGTGATGGGCAAAGCCAAAGATGGCAGTATCATATTAATGCATGATATCTATCAAACTAGCGCCCAGGCGGCAGGAAAAATCATCAAGCAACTGCATGACCAAGGTTATCAAATGGTCACAATTTCGGAATTAGAAAAGGTACAGAAAGACCGTGAACTTTCCGGAATCACCATAAATGAATAATCAAAAGGAAAGAGCCTGTTTCGTGATTCGCAAACAGGCTCTTTCCTTTCAAATAAAATAAGCAGACCTTTGATCATATAGCAAAGGTCTGCTCATTTTATCATTCACCAAGATCTACATTATGATAAACCTGTTGAACATCTTCCAAATCTTCCAATGCATCAATCATTTTTTCGAATTGTGCTTGTGCATCTTCTGGAAGGGTTAGATCATTTTGTGCAAGCATCGTCAGCTCGGCCACTGTAAAATCGCTGATTCCTGCATCCTTGAATGCTTGTTGTACAGCATGGAATTGTTCAGGTTCGGCATAAACGATGACACTTTCTTCTTCTTCAATGATGTCACGTACATCAACATCCGCTTCCATCAACAGTTCAAGAACATCATCAGCCGTTTTGCCTTCAATCCCGATGACAGCCGTTGCATCGAACATATAAGCAACAGATCCGCTGACACCCATATTCCCGCCATTTTTCCCAAATGCGGCACGCACATCAGATGCCGTCCGGTTTACGTTGTTTGTCAATGCATCCACGATGACCATTGAACCATTCGGACCGAATCCTTCATAACGAAGTTCGTCATAGTTTTCTTCCGAACCGCCTTTGGCTTTTTCAATCGCACGGTCAATGATCGCTCTTGGAACATTGTACGTTTTCGCACGTTCAAGCACGACCCTTAATGCCTGGTTGGAATCCGGATCTGGTTCACCTTGTTTTGCCACTACATATATTTCCCGTCCGAACTTGGCATAAATCCGACTAGTATTAGCATCTTTTGACGCTTTTTTTTCTTTAATGTTATTCCACTTACGACCCATTATATTCCACTCTCTTTCATCATTGATATATACGAATAGATTATTAAGAAATGGCCCTATGAGAAAACCCACCAGGGGAATTCCTTTGAAGATAGGCTATACGTTTACTAGATTATATTATACATCAATTGTATAATTTTGAAAAAGTCCTGCACATCCCTCACTGGCATTTTCGGTTTCTTGCGCTATTTTATATGAATTACTTTTGAAAATATCAGCAGTGGTATAGTATGAAGTGAACGGAAAGGAGAGATGATCCATGAAGGACAACCAAATCATCATCGGGATACCCGGTAAATGGAAGGACCGGACAGAATTGATTCAAACGGTCGCTTCCCAAAGCGAAGGGTATCTGTTAGCCGGGAATGTTTTTCATAACAGCGAAAAAAACATTACTTTTCAGGCTGAAATCCATGATTATGAACCCACTTTGAAAGAGAGCTTTTCCTACGCCAGTAAAGACGCCTTTTCGGAGAATGCATTAGAGGAAATCAATGACCATACCTTTACCGTTTATATAATAGCCGATGTATCCGATACCGGAACTGTAATCAATTTGATCGATGCCGGGGCAGCGATCCTAAGGGCAGGCGGAATGGCAGTGAAAATAGAAACGGCTGGAATTGCCCATTCAAAGGAAGATTGGCAGCATCTTCATCATAGTCCCGATGTTCTCTCGGTATATGCCCATTTTGTCACGATCATCGGAGAGGAAGATTATTATTGTTCATTCGGAATGAAAGCTTTTGGTCTTCCGGATGCCGTGACACTTAACACAATGAGTCCGAAAGAGGCAGCTGCCCTGCTGAACACATTTAATTATTACCATTTAGGTGAACGGCCTATCTTTAAGAATGGCGAAACCTTTAGCATTCAACAGGATGCACCCGACTTTATTTTGACGGGCCTTCAGGACTTTAGATATGAAGAAGGTCACCCCTTCTACAACCCGTTTGGATTATGGAATTTAGGGACAAGTAAATAGAGGAGGGATTCTCTCCCCCCAGACTGTAGGCAAATTTGCATAAAGCGAGTATGCCTGCAGTTTTTTTAAAAAAAAAGCGTTTCAGCCGTTTTCAGAAATCCGCTCCCTTTCCGCGGAAAGCAAATGCCTGGAGAGGAAATCAACGACCTGGTCTTAATCATCAGCCGGAATGGGACCATCCCGAACCACCTTTTGCCGAAAAGCTGAGTGGGGTAATTCGCTCCTCCATTTTTATTTTTCAACCGAGTTTTTCACGCTTTTCTTCTTCATGTTCCTTCTTCACAAGGGACATGCCGCTCGCTTGGTATTTGAGGATCTTTTGAATGACCGTGCCAAGATGCGCTCCAGCTTCAACCGGGGGAATCCCTCCTTTATGGATGTTGGAAATGACCATCCTCTCTGCTTCAATGGTGCCCAAACGTGGTTTATAGCAAATATAAGCGCTCAATGATTCCGCACTCACTAGACCCGGCCGTTCACCGATCAACAGGACAATGACCTCAGGTCCAAGGATTTCACCGATATCATCCATCACGGCAACCCGGCCCTTTTCAATATAAAAAGGTGTACCAGTATCCAGACCTGCCACTTCCAAAGATTGTTTGAAAGATAAATAGACATCCTCCACATTTTCTTCGATCGCCTTGGCACTTAAGCCATCGGAAATGATGATTTGAACCGTTGGGGCCTTTATGCATTTGACTTCTATCACCCGCTTTGCTTCATCCGAAAGCTTCCTTCCATAATCCGGACGCCGTAAATAGACTTCCTTATCATCGGCCTTCGTTTTCACCTTGAATAAATCCAAGCGTTTCAAAAGAATATCACTGACTTCACCATATACAGCATCGACGGCCGCCGCATGGTCAAAACGGAATTTCAGCCAAGAATCCGTTTTCGGCCGGGTCCCTGACCTGCCTATCCCTATCCGCGCCGGGGTTTTCGCCATCAATGCATCCAATTCTTCCTTATTATTCATTCCCATATCATCCACTCCTAATGGTTAAATATAGTTGGATCACCAGCACGCTTCGTTAATTTTCCATTCTCCATAATTCCCATCTTCTCCAGCCAGGCTTCATATAATGGGGCAGGCCGCTTATCCATCGTTTGCCTTAAAGTCGCTATATCGTGGTAACTCAAAGACTGGTAGTTTAACATGCAGTCATCCCCCATCGGAGTTGCGATGATGAAATTCACGCCAGCCGCCGTTAAAAGTACACCCAAGTCCTCGATATCATTTTGATCCGCCTTCATATGATTCGTATAGCAAATATCCACACCCATCGGCAGTCCATGCATTTTTCCCATGAAATGATCTTCTAATCCTGCGCGGATGACCTGCTTGCTGTTATATAGATATTCAGGTCCGATGAAACCGACGACCGTATTGACAATGTAAGGATCAAAATAGCGGGCAAATCCATAGTTCCTGGCTTCAAGCGTCACCTGATCGATTCCGAAATGCGCTTCAGCCGATAATTCGGAGCCTTGCCCCGTTTCAAAATAAAGATGCTGCGGGCCAGTGCCCGTCCCATAGGCCTTCGCGACCTCATTAGCTTCTTCGAGCATTTGTGCGTTAATTCCAAAAGAGCGATTGGCCGTTTCCGTTCCGGCGATGCTTTGAAAAATCATATCGGCAGGCGCCCCCTGCTGTACTGCCTTGATTTGCGTGGTCACATGCGCAAGCACACAATTTTGGGTCGGGATGTTCCACTTCTGGATGACATCCTGTGTCGCATGAAGCAACCGCTTTACGCTCTCGACCGAATCATCGACTGGGTTGATTCCAATGAGTGCATCCCCGACTCCATAGGAGAGTCCTTCTTTTAAAGAAGCCAGCATGCCATCGACATTGTCGGTCGGGTGGTTAGGCTGAAGGCGCGAAGCAAGCGTTCCTTTGTATCCAATCGTGCTATTATTCTTGGTGAGCACTTCAATTTTATTGGCTGCATGGATAAGGTCGAGGTTCGACATTAATTTGGCCGCCGCAGCAATCATTTCACTATTCAGCCCCCTGCTTAGTCGCTTTAAATCCTCGCCGGTCGTTTCGTCACTCAATATATATTCACGCAGCTCGGCAACGCTCCAATTCTTCACGGTTTGATAGATGGTTCCATTGATGAGACCATCTATGATTCGCGACACCTCATCCTCTTCCGGGGAGAGCAGGGGATGATTCCTGATGTCCGCCAAAGTCAATTCGCTAAGCACCGCTTTCGCCGCAATCCGTTCTTGGACCGAATCTGCTGCAATTCCCGCAAGCCTATCTCCTGATTTCTCTTCATTCGCTTTGGCCATGACTTCTTTCAACGATTTGAATTGATGGATTTCCCCAAAGTATTGAGTGGATAATTTCATCGTATAATCCTCCTTTTCCTAACTGTGAAAGGTTAGCGTTTTTACTACAACCGGAACGACCCCTGTCCGCAGCAGCCTTCCTATATCTAAATAATCACCATGTTCGACTTCAGTCTGATCAATGCAGATGACCGGCAGATCCGGTTGGTTCGCTAGAATGGTTTGACCAAGTGCCTTCCCATAATCACTATCCATGACAATGATCAGAGGCTGCTGCCGATTCGGTTTTTGCATCAAAGCCTCGGTAAAAGCGACTGCGAGCTGGTGAATGTCCCGAAATGATTGATAGGGTAAATTCGTTAAATAAAAGGCAAAATTCAGGCCCTCCTTTAAAGCGTCGTATATCGTGATCGCATCCTGAACAGCTTGTACCATTGTCGCGGTTACATCATCAATCCCATCATGAAAATCGATCCGATAGACCGGGATATTGCGAACGGGCAGATGAGAGTCATTCACCTCGATGGTCGCACCGCTTATTTCAGTCGTATGTGCGCCAGCTCCAAGAACAGTCGCCCGAACCGTTTCAATGGGCTTTTCCCATTCCCATGCAGCCAATTCTTCATTTTCCTTAATAGAGGCGGCAAGCATCATGCCGATATCCCGGAAGCTTTTGTCCTCCCGTTCTTGATGATAGATGCAATCACTGACACCTCCCGAGAACATCAACACATCAATTCGTCCTGTCCATGATGGCTCCTTCCCCACTAAAAGAAGTTCATCTTCTTTTGTGAATGAGCCAGCCAAAAACCTTGAAAGCACCTTCGCCATTTCATTTGTGATGAATGCCCCATCACCATTCATAGGAGAGTGCCCCTTTGATTTCAGCCATTTCCCTATTGAAGGGGCAACCTTCACCTTCGCTCCCTCCCACTCCACCAAACGCCCTCCTATATGCAATGTGCAAGTTCCGCAAAGCATCCCGGAACGGTATACGGCAATATTCGCCGTTCCCCCGCCAATGTCTATGTTCGCTACAGTCTTTCTTGTCTTTATGGAATGTTGATAAGCACCCGATCCCTTGGCGGCAATGATTCCCTCCAAGTCCGGTCCGGCTGCCGCTACAAGGAATTCCCCCGCCGCTTCAGATAACCGGTAAACCATTTCTTCTGCATTTTGTTTCGTTGCCGTTTCCCCGGTAATGATGACAGCCCCTGTTTGTATGTTATCGATCGTGATCCCGGCTTGATGGTATTCCCTTTCCACCATTCTTTGAACAGCAGGTATATCGATTACCGTATCGGATAAAAGCGGGGTCCTGAAAATGGGACTTCGATACAGAATTTTCTTATCGGTAATTTCGATTTTTGGCACCTGTCCGCCACCCGCCACATTCCTAAGCGAAAGCTCGCTGATGACAAGTTTCGTCGTACTGGTGCCAATATCAATTCCTGCACTGATGATCCTTTCCGCCTGTTCATTCATTAAAATCACACCCCAGTTTTACACCACTTGGATTTCATTGCTATTTTCTTCCTCTTTTTTCGTTTTATATTCATTTACGCCGATAACTCCTGCTTCACGATCCTTTTCTTCCAATTCCAAAGCTTTCGGAACGGACAGCCAGTAAGCAAGACCGATTCCAATTGCTCCGGCAGATAGCTTGCCGACAATGATAGGCAATATCAAGGAGGGCTGAAAATTGGCTGTGAATGATAAATGATCCCCTAATAGGAAGGCCGCACACACAGCGAAGGAAATGTTTATGACCTTATCCTTTGGCGGCATATCTTTAACAAGTTTGAACATCGCCAATATATTGGCTACCGTGGCTAATATCCCTGCACTCCCCGCTTTGCTCAGCCCAATTTTTCCGCCCATCGCTTCAAGCGGCTTGCCTGCGTATTTTTGAATGAGGTAAATCATCGGAAAAGCACCTGCCAGCATTATCCCGATATACCCCGCCGTTTCCAGGGCACGGAACTGGTCTGCCTTATCGGCCATGATCGGATGGAACCCCCAAGCACCAAGTACATTGGAAAACAGTCCGGTGAAAATTTCCACAATCGAAAACACGAGTACAAGCTTGATAGCAGCATCCAATATTTTTCCAAACCACATGAAACCTTTGATCATCAAATCCGGCAGGAAATAAAGTCCTAACGCGAGCAAGATCACAAAAATAAGAAGAGGGGAAAGATTCAGGGCGATTTTCAAATAGCTCAACGCGAATTCATATGTAGAATCCGCATTCGTGGAAATCACTTCACGGACTTTCGAATTCGTTGCCACCACCAGCACGCTTGAGATAAAAGCGCCAATCGGAATCGTCAGGATTCCTGACATGACACCAAGTGCCATGTATTTATGATCGCGCTTCTCCAGCATCGCAAGCCCCATTGGAATCGAGAATACAATCGTTGCCCCAGACATGAATCCGACAATCATCGCCATGATCCAGCCTTCATAGGATTCCTGCAGCTCGGCCGCCAATTGGTATCCCCCCATATCCGTTGCCAAAATCGTTGTTGCGGCGAGGGCGGGGTCTGCACCGATCGCAGCGAAAATCGGGCCGCATACTTTATCGATGAACCATGATAAATAAGGGATCGAGGCCATGATCCCAGCTGCCGGGATAAATATATGACCAACGGTATGCAACCCTTCCATAAACTGTTTGCCCAAGCCTTGCTCACTGTCTTTAATCGATGCAATGGCACCGACAACGGCACACACCATAATGATATAAATTACGAATTTACCAACCATCTCCATACATATTCCCCCTGAATTCCAATTTGATTTGGCCTATCGTCTTTAAAAAAAGGGTATAAAAAAAAGACGCCTCTTATAGCCCAAACTAGGTTGCTTGGCAGAAATGCCTGCCTATAACCGATTTGGTCCATCAAAGCGCCATTGCTTCATCTATTTACTTGTTTTTGATCATTTGCAATGATTCGACGTGCCACCGTCTCCATGGAAAGCTGCTTATCCATACTTAGCCTTCTCAGCTTATTGTAGGCGATTTCTTCCGTTACATTCTTCCTTTTCATGATAATTCCTTTTGCCTTTTCAATGACTTTACGATTTGTGAGCGTTTCATCCAATTGGGCATTTCGTTCCTGATGCTTCTTCGTATTGGCTGCTTGCTGTAAAGCTATCTCCACTGCCGGAATCAGATTCGCCTCCGTAATTGGCTTTACAAGATATCCGACGATATTCGCGCGCTTCGCCTCGTCGATATATTCACGCTGGCTGAATGCAGTTAAAAGCAGGACCGGAATCTGAAAGGTATTGGATATCACATCGCTAGCCTTAAGCCCATTCATTTTTGGCATTTTGATATCCATCAAAACGAGATCCGGCTGTAGTGCATGTGCCAATTCAATCGCCTTCTCGCCGTTACGGGCATGTCCTACCACATCGAAGCCTGCATCCTTGAGCATGATCGTTATATCAAGCAGAACAATCGATTCATCCTCCACGACCAAAATCCTCTTGACCACTTATTCCACCTACCTCTTGTATGGAAATCTTACAGAAGCCAGGGTACCTTCTTTAATCCGATGAATCGAAAACTCCCCAACCAAATCATTTTCCACCGTCATGCGGATGATATCCAGCCCTAAAGTTGGTTTCACTGCAGGTGAATATCCGATGCCATCATCTTTTACCTGAATCTCCAATTCGGGACCATCCTTTTGAAAGCATACGGTAATCTTCCCTTCCGTCCCTTCCTTGAATGCATGCTTCACACAATTATGAATGAGCTCATTCACAACCAGCGCGACAGAAATGCCAATGTCGGAATCAATGGAATGCAGCTCACCGCCACTATATTCAATGCTCAGGCTTTGACGGGCATGACCCTCCGCATGAACGATCATATCGCCAATTTTCCCAACAAGCTCAAGCAGGTCCACATGATCGACCTGACTGCTTGCCAGAATGATTTCATAAACCGACGATATGCTTAACACCCGATTCAAACTGACCAATAAATGGGGCTTGCTTTCTTCAGGGGCTCCCATCCTCATTTGCAGCCGAAGCAAACTGGCGACAGTCTGCAAATTGTTCTTCACCCTATGATGAATTTCACGAATGGCCACTGACTTGCTAATCAGCTCTCTCTCTTTATCCCGCAGTTCTGTCAGGTCCCGGATGATGATGAACGTTTCATCGGAATTCTTGTTGCCTAAATGGAATTTCTTTATTTGGAAAATCTTTTTACCAATGTTCATTTCCTTCATCAAAATGTCCTCTTTTGAAGCAAGAACATCGGCAATGCCAGGAAAATAATCGAAAATGGATTCACCTAAAGCACAGTCTGTCATACATATATCCGATACTAAATTAATGGCAGCAGGATTCGTATAGACAAGTCGGTTTTGGTTATTAATCAGGAAAATGGACTCCTCGATAAATTCAGGAACCAAGGAATTTTGTTGATCTTGCCTATCAAACTGTTTTGAAGTTTCAGGTTCTTCATGAATCACCTTTTCCATGATCAAAACGGCGATCACCCGATTGCATTCCCCCTTGATCGGAACGACACTTTGCTGGACCATAGCTCCCTCTTGAGTCAATGCCCGATTCACGAACATGTCCTTTCCGGTGCGCAATACATAAAATACTGCCGGTTCAAAAGCCTCATAGGCGAATTTCCCGACAACCGGATGATCATAAACCGATTTCACGGAATGTCCGCATGCCTCTGCCACGACAATGGCATGCTTCCCCTCAAGCACCGGACAATCGATAAACACATTCGCTTTATTCAAATTGGCTATCAACGATAAATTCGTTGATAGGTTTTCAAGAATCTGAATATCCTTGTCCAGTAAATGAGTATGCACCTCACATAATTCTCGGACAGTCATTGTCCGTTCCATAGGCAAAACCCCAATAAATGTTTATTCATGGATATTATTATTGATAATTATAGATACCCTCCTTATTTTTGTCAATATTCAAAATATTCTAATGTAATGTATTCTAACATTAGAAGGTGATATTTAAAGGGATATTTTTTTATAGAGGGATACGTTGTTGCTTTAATTTCCGGGTTAAACTTAACGGAAATTTTCGAAGGATATTAATGAAGGACTTCGAAGCGTTTCGGGTGGTGCAAGGCTAGTGGTCGTTCGAGAAATGTTGTTGGAAAATGGTCGTGTAATGGATACATCATTTAATCTTTTATCCCCGTTAATGTAGTCAGATCCCATGCATGACTCATGAATTTCACCTCTTCTGGTTATAGTAAAGAAGAAAATATCGAGGAGGTACATTCCATGAAAAGTTCAAAGGAATTCGTTGAAAGCATTCAAGAACAGCAGAAAAAGGAAGAAGGCAATTTCCGCCGTCAAGGCAATGGGAATCCCGCTCAGAAATTACCGAATAAAAAACATTAATGCCCATCTTCAAAAGATCCCAGCCTTAACATAAGGGCTGGGATCCTTTTCACCCCGATGTACTTTTCTTCTTCTTCATCTCTTCGATTTCTTTTGAGAATGTGTCTTCTATCTCCTTTTTATTTCCATATAAAAAGAGGTTATCGCCTAATTTGATTTTATACTCATATAGTTCTTTCCTGATTTTCACTTCTCCGCTTTCAATAAATAAGATATTGATGTCGGCTCCATGTGATATGACGTCCAACGCTTTGACATCTATGAATTCGGAGTCTTCATAAATATCGATCTCCATGACCACGTCTTCATCCTCTAAAAATAGAACCTCCTCTATCGGGTGTTCCCATAATTCATAATGATTGTACATTTCACTTTCCATCTTATTCGATAATCTATTATTCAGGAATGGAGCTTTCACTAATACGGCCAGAACCATCAGTATCCCTATAATGATGCTTAACTCCATCAAGCGCAGATCATCTGTAAGCAATGTACTGATCGATGAAATGATGACAGCAAGTGAGAAAGCACCAAATAAAATTAAGAACATGCTTATTTTCCTTCGAATGGGATGATCAATGATTGATTTTGACTCGTCAGTTGTAAAACCAGTCCCTGTCAGCATGGAGATAACCTGAAATCTGGCCACTGTACTTTTTAACCCAGTCAATTTCATCAAGGTAACCGATATTTCAATAACAAGAACAATGATTATAAAATAAAGCAACATAAAAATTAAATTCATCAAAATGATCACTTCCTCATCTATGGTTTACCCCAATCCCGACAAAAGAATCGCATTCGTTGTTCTTTTCAAGTTTTCATCCATCTTTTCGCTTACTGATAATAAAAAAACGCAGTAAGATCCATTGAATCCTACTGCGTTTTTCACTTATATTCTAATCAAATGCATTGCCCGTTATAAATGGCCAGTGGGGGAACTTCGCTTCTCATATGGTCTTCAGCAGCAGTTTTTTTAACAGCGGTGTAAATTGCTCTGGCAATTCAGCTACACTCGGAATCATTAGGCGCTCTTTGCCATAAATGTTTTTCATCGTCAATTCTTCACTTTCCTCGATGCCTCCATCCGCTAAAAACAGGCCGATGACTTCTATGCCCTTTTTCCTGGCTTCCGAAACAGCAAGATGTGTATCGACAATCCCATTTTGATCATAATCGCTTGCTGCCGGCTCACCATCGGAAAACACGAGCAAGAACCGGTTTTTTTCACGCCTTTTTTCCAATTCCATTGTAGCGACCCTGATACTGTATCCGTCCCTGTTGTCTTCCTCTGGTTCAAGCTGCATGATTTTAGCTCCTGAGTTTATATAAAGAGAATCGGAATGGGACTGGATTACATGGAAGTAGTTCGGCTGATATCCTTCTCTCACTTCATTTGCATCTTCCCAAAATCCAACGATCGAATGGGGGATCTTTAATTTTTTCAGTACTTCATGAAACAGGACGACCCCTCGTTTCGTTTCATCCATTTTGTTATGCATGGAAGCGGAGCAATCGATCAGCAATGTGAATACGGCATCCATTTCATTTGAATCCTGGTTCTTTTTATAAAAGACCCGAGGATTTTCTTCAAAAACAAGCGGCAGTAATTTCTTCGATAAGCGGCCAAAAACCAAATCTTTTCTTGGTGCGTTCTTTTTATTTTCCAGTGTCTTTTCAATTGTACTGGAGAGTTTTCTCTTGAACGGTTCGATATCCGCAACAAATTCACGGTAGCGTTTCTCTTCCGTAAGTGTTGGCATTTTTGCTTCCTTGATTACCTGAACGACGTCTTTGTTTTCTTCACCAAATGGATGTTCATCACTTTTGCCCATATTCGTTTGTTTCTTCTCCAGCGTTTCCTGCTGATTGTATTCCTTTTGTTTACTTTCCCCTGATGAACCCTGGATGGAAGCCAGTGCTTGGTCGGCATCTTCCGCTTCCCGTGCACCTCCGCCCATCAGACTTGTTTTCGTTCCCTGCTCCAATTCAAATTGAAGAAAAGTCGAATTACTCTCGCCGTTCTTATTCTCCCGGTGCCATGTCGAGAATTTTTCATCAATGAACTCACTTTTTTCTTCGTCTGCATCTTCTATATCATCATTCAACAGTTCATCATTTCTAGTCAGTTCATCAAATAAGGTATTTGCCTTATACTTTTCCACATTTGCAATGGGAAAGATGAAATATTCATTCATCGTATCCTCGTATTCCTCGTTCACACGGAATACGATTTGCTCGCAAATCCTCGTGATGTCACTCGTTTTAGTGGCCTCAAAGACAGAATGGATGAACGGTTTGAGTTTCTCCAATTCTTCCAGCTGCCTTACATTGGCTCTTGGGAAAATCGGGTCCGGCCTGTCAGATTGAAGCAGTAAATAGATGAGGCAGTATAATTCATCCAGTGCAAAACTTCTTGTGACATTCGTCGTCAATTGGCTTTCGAAATATTGTTTAAGGTAAGCCCCTCTTATCGAAAACCATTTTTTCGTGCCTGGCCTTTCCCTCTTCACCAATTCTTCCAATCGCAAGTCTTCCAGCAAAGCGAATAATTGGGCCGCAAACTTCGGAAGCGAACTTTCCCCGATAATATCCTGGTACTCCTTCATGCTCTGGATTGTTGAATGATGCAGCGTACCTATCGTCCTAAGGAGCACGTCCGTTTTCAGTCCCGCTTCTTTCACTTCCTTATTACCATTTTCCCAAAAATGGCTGGCTGTTACCTTATTCTCGATCAAATCAATGAAGGAGCCATAATTGTATTCGAATTCCAGCTCAGGAATGCCGGATAATACAGTCGAGAGATCCTGCAGCTGTAAAAAAAGAGCCGTATCTATTATTGAATCATTGAAACGGATATACTTCATGTGGCATTCTCCTAGTTAGAATAATGTGTCAGCCAAGTTCTTCACAAACTCACGCTCCCGTTCCTCGTCCAACTTATCCACTATGGAACGAAGAATCGCCCGTTTCGGCGGGATCAACACACTCAGATCGCAAGCATCAAGCAAAGCCCTGATTGACGCCGCATCTTCAGCCACCTTCCCTTGATTCACGGCATTTATCAAATCACTCGACAGTTTAACGAACAGTTCAATGCTTTTTGGGTCCTTCAACTTCGTATTGGTTTCTATCAATTGCTTTAACTGCTCCCCTTCGATATAAGGAACTTCAATTACGACAAATCTATTTTTTAGCGCTTCATTCAGCGGCACTGTACCGACATACCCTTCGTTGATTGCAGCAATTACATTAAAGCCATCTTTTGCCGTTATGACTTCATTCGTGAACGGATTCGTTATCGTCCTTCTGTAATCAAGCACACCATTGATAAGCGGCAGCGTTTCCGGCTTTGCCATGTTGATTTCATCTATATATAGGAAATGACCGTGATTCATCGAATTTGTCACTGGTCCAGGTACGAATTCTATCACTTGTTTTTCCTCTTTGTAAGCCAACGTCTTGAAGCCCAATAAGCTTTCGGCATCCAAGTCGACTGAGCAGTTGACACTGAACATCGGCTGGTTGAATAAATTCGATAATGTCTCGGCAAACTTTGTCTTTCCAGCCCCTGTCGGACCCTTCAAAAGGATATTCTTCCCCATGCTTAAGGCCGTGATGGCATCCACCATCAACTCCATCTCGGGAGGCAGATATCCGCCGCTCCTGATCAATTCCTCGAATTGAACAGGATTTTTTTTGCTTGCTTGTAATATATTTGCGATTTCTATTGGTAATCGATTGATCATTGTGTTCCTACACCCCTTTCTGAACATTTTAAGGCTCTTTCCCATTAAAAACAAACACTAAGAAAAGGAGCTGTCATCAAGACAGCTCCTTTCATGATTCGAAGATTCTCATATAGTGAATGATATCCCTTAATAGGCTTCCTTAGGGTCACCTTTCATAAGGTATACCATATAGCCCAATACACCGCCGATGATGGCAGGAATCACCCATCCCACTCCTACACTATATAGTGGAAGGTATTGATTGAAAAGGTCCGAAACAACTTCCATTTTAATGCCTGATGCCACTATTCCATCCATTATGCTGATGATCGCCGTTAATAATAAGCTTCCTAAATATACCTCCGATTTCCCTTTGAAAAAGGAATGGAAGAATGTCAGAACAATCAAAACGATCGCTACAGGATAAAGTGCCGTTAACACAGGCACTGTAATGGAAATGAGCTTGGTCAAACCTACATTGGCAACAGCCGCACTAAAAACTGCGAAAATGACGACATATGATTTATAAGATACAGCAGGCAGTATTTTATTGAAATACGTAGCACAAGCCGTTATCAAACCGATGCTTGTCGTTAAGCAGGCAGCGATCACGATCAACCCTAACAACACGGCACCAGCCGGTCCGAAAAAATGATTCGAGGCTTGAGCCAAAACGTCTCCGCCATTATCCAGTTGACCGAGTTTTTCCACACTTGTCGCCCCGACATAAGTCAAGGCCGTATAAACGATCACCAACAAAGAAGCGGCTATTAAGCCAGCTTTCACACAAGATCCTAACACTTCTTTTCTAGATGTTATCCCTTTATCTTTGAATGCATTGATGACAATGATTCCAAATGCAAATCCGGCCAGCGTATCCATAGTCAAATACCCTTCTTTGAACCCCTTAAAGAAAGAATTATCTGAATAATCAACCGCTGGTGACTGGATTTCACCCATTGGATTAATGATGGCGACCACAATTAGGATCCCGATGAAAATCAATAATAATGGTGTTAATATTTTCCCTACGATATCCAGCATTTTTGATGGATTGATGGATAATAAACAGGCAATTCCAAAGTATATGATCGTGAATATCAGCAATGGTAAAAAGCCGACATCATTAGAAAGGAAAGGTTTAATCCCTATTTCGTAGGATACACTCCCTGTTCTGGGAAGCGCGAAAAGCGGTCCCAAAGACAAATAAAGAACGACTGTGAAAATGATGCCGAATAATGGGTGTGCCCTGCTTGCAAGCGATTGAACATCATTTTTTCCCGAAAAACCAAATGCCAATATTGTAATGAATGGCAAACCGACCCCAGTAATGATGAATCCTAAACTGGCCGTCCATAAATTAGTCCCGGCGGATTGCCCGAGCATGGCAGGGAAAATTAAGTTTCCTGCACCAAAAAATAAAGCAAAAAGCATTAACCCTGTTACAATGATAAAAGAAAGTGGTGCTTTCTGTGTCATATATAGCCCTCCATTGTGTTGATTATCTTAACGAAGAAAAGAGTCGTCCATCAATTTCCCGTAAAAAAAGTGCCAAGAACTGCGAACGTATTCTACCTATCTGTTAAAATATACCTTCATGAAACTATCAATCATCCATAACTCTCCTTACTATAAAATCAGGCGGAACGTTTGTCAAAGTTATTTCATTCATTATTCGGAAAAATCTTTCTTTTCTAATTTCTTTTTCAAGAAAATGAGCGAGGCATTTAGATTCAACAGAAAAGTTGAGTAAAAAGTACTGCAATTTATTTTGCAGAAAAAATATTTAAATATTCTGATATTTATTAAAACCATCTAAAAACAAAGAAAATAGGGGGAGTTAACATGTATTCGGAAAAAGAAAAAATGGTGAGCGGGGAACCTTACATGGCCGCTGATCCGGAATTAGTAAGAGATAGGGAAAACGCCAGAAAGTTGACCCGGTTATACAATCAGACAGCAGAAAGCGAAGGGGATGAACGAACTGCCCTGCTGAAACAGCTTTTAGGTTCCACTGGTCTAAATGTATATATTGAACCCACTTTTCG
Organism: Brevibacillus sp. JNUCC-41; assembly: GCF_014844095.1. Lineage (NCBI taxonomy): Bacteria > Bacillati > Bacillota > Bacilli > Caryophanales > Bacillaceae > Peribacillus > Peribacillus sp. JNUCC41. The sequence continues at coordinate 1,178,671 of NZ_CP062163.1, forward strand.
TTGTGACTATGGATACAACATTTCTGTCGGGGAAAACTTTTATGCTAATTTCGATTGTGTCATTTTGGACGTTTGTGAAGTGAAAATTGGCAGGGACTGCATGTTGGCTCCCGGAGTGCATATCTATACAGCCACACACCCGCTGGATCCCTTTGAACGCAGTTCTGGAGTGGAATACGGAAAACCTGTTACGATCGGGGATCATGTATGGATTGGCGGAGGGGCCATCATCAATCCTGGCATAACAATAGGGAATCATTCCGTCGTCGCTTCAGGGGCAGTCGTAACAAAGGATGTTCCTGAAGGCGTTGTTGTCGGCGGAAACCCAGCGAAGGTCATCAAGCATATTGAAGGAATTAAATAAGGCAGGGCCACTCCCCCTGAGTGGCCCTGCCTCCTTTTTTCGTTAAATTTTCCTTAATGCTTCCGAGATTGCAGTATCACCAGAGATTAAATCAAATGAACGCTTGTAGGTATTTTCTTCAGTTAAAGAAGCAAAAATCGTTCGAGCCACATCTTCCCGGGCAATCTGACCTCTTTCCAATTCTTCGGCGGCTGCCACTTTGCCTGTCCCCGGTTCATTCACCAGGCCGCCTGGCTTAATGATGGTATAATTTAAATCGCTTTGTAACAATGCCCTATCCGCGTAGTGCTTGGCCACATAATATGGTTTGATGGCTTCATTCCAGTTTTCGCGATTATTGGCCTGAAAAGCGCTCACCATGATGAATCGGTTGATTCCCAAGTTTTCTGCCGCTTCAATCGTTTTAACAGCACCATCCAAATCAATCAACAGCGTTTGATCAGCACCGGTGCTTCCTCCGGATCCTGCTGTAAACACGATGGCATCGCAGCCTTTTGCCGCATTCGAAATCTCATCCACCGTTCCGGTTAAGCTCACGAGAGCAGATTCAATTCCATTTTTCTCTAAATGCTTACTTTGTTCTTCTTTACGAACCATTGCCCGTACACTATGTTCCGGGCTATCTTTTAATAAATCTACAAGATATTTACCGATCTGCCCATTTGCCCCAACTACGAATACTTTCATAAAGGTCAGCTCCCATAATGGTTAGTTTGGTTTCCATTCAAATTATTTCATGGACTCAGAACATTATCAAACAATCAGCCCGCCGAGTCATCTTTAACATTGGAAATAGTTTGGCAACCACCCTTATATATTTTATAATAAAAACAATACGTGTTCTTCAGGGACATAACGGGGAGGTGTAAAGATGGCAAACAGAATGTTAATGCCACCTTCTGCAGCATCTCATGCAAAGCCTAGTATTGGAGGCGATACTTTGCATGGGGTTGAATTAAGCTAAACTTAATCGCCCGCCTTATCATTTCTAATATTCGGCTTTGCACCTTATTTCATTTTAAAAAAAGAATAAGGGGCTGGCAGAAATGAAATATGTAAAAGCGACGGCCGTTTTGCCTGAAAAGCTGATCGTTGAAATTCAAAAGTATGTGCAAGGTGAAACCATATATATCCCTAAACCTGAAAAGGCGCACCACAAATGGGGAACCCGTTCGGGATCAAGGGAATTGATCGATGACCGAAATGCCTCTATAAAATATGCATTCAAAGACGGTCATACCATCCATCAATTAGCAGAGGAACATTTTCTCTCCGCGGAAACCATCAAGAAAATCGTTTATTCCAAATAGGATTGCATGGGTAGCACTGGTAATGATATCAGTGCTATTTGTATGCCGAGTATGTTTCTTAGTCGTTTTCCCCCTTTTAAAGCAGATGCGATTTCTATAAAGTAAAGAAAAACGATATCAAGTGAAAAGTAACGAGCAGCAGAAACAGGAGTGAAGAAAATGGAAGCTTTTATCAGGAGCGAGCAGTATAACTTCATAAAATCCCAAACACAGATTCTCATAAATGGACACGCGACGGCCAACGATAAGGATGTGATCAACACCCTGAAAACAGTCGCCAAAGAACGAGTATTAAGCTTATTCAGTGACCTGAGCGAAGAGCAAAAACAACTGCTTGATCCAGTAGATACCATTAAAGATCCCGCACAAGCCGAAGCCTTTCTCTTAAAGGTAAAGCCATTTGTGATCCCATTTAAAGTAGTAACCGAAAAAACGATAAAAAAATTATTTCCTAAAGCAAAGAAATTAAAAGTCCCTTTGTTGGAAAACATTGATTTGAGAGAGATTTCATATTTGGGATGGGATGATGTCGGTTCCGGGAAGAAATTCATCATTGCACCCCATCATAATAAACTCACCGGATTGCATGGAACCATTAAACCTGCCAACAAAAAAGGGATCTGTGCCATATGCAGCCGCTTTGAAGAAGTAGGGATGTTCATGTCTGAAACAAAAGGAACCGTCCAAGGGACATTTATTAGAAAAGGGAATTATATTTGTCTGGACAGTATGAAATGCAACCAGAACGTAACCACTTTGGATAAAATGACCGACCTAATCGAGCGGCTGAAATAATAAGGAAAAGCAATCCTTCAATGGCGAAGGATTGCTTTTTGCCCTTGTTAAAAAACTCTCATTTTGTCCTGCTATGGAATTCTAGTATAATGGAAACGATACATGAAAGAAGGATTGATATATTGAAAAGCAAAATGAATCAGTTGTTCGAAGACCAAAAAAATGTTCATGTGCTATATTCCTATAATGAAATGGAAGATTACATTAAACAAGTTTTAAGTTATATCCAAGATGGCATCATTGCGGGGGATTACGTCATTCTTGTTGAAAATGACCGTATTTACCCCATTATCCATAAAGAACTAAGCACTCGGTTAACAAAAGATCAAATGGAGCTCCTTCACTTTGTGAACAACTTCGATTTCTATTGCTCAAGCGGCAGTTATCATCCTCCTGCAATCGAAGAATACTTTAATAAAACGGTTCAGCCCTATGCCGAAAATAAAATCTCTTTCCGATCATGGGCACATGTGGAATGGGCAACCTTGGAAGAGCCCCTGCATATTATAGAGGAATTTGAGAGAACAGTGGACAAAGCTGTAAATCTGCTGTCATTTCCATTAATTTGTGCGTACAAAGGTGAGAGGATGCCAGAATACCTGAAAACCATTTTGCTGGAAACACATCCTTATGTTCTAGAAGACGATGATATCACCATCTGTGAACAATACTTGCCATCTGTTTAAAATAATACACTTACACGCTTAGGATTCCCCTAAGCGTGTTGTTTTCCGTTGCATTTATCATGAATCCCTCGTGTATTTATACGGCAGTAATTCACCGATCTCGTCTTTACCGTTTCCCCATTAATATTCAGGATGACAAAGCACTCTTTTGCATAATCCGAGATTAATTCCCGACACATCTCGTGAGTTTCGGCCTTTTACTCATGTGTTCGTGCATTTACTCGTGAGTTTCGGCGCTTTACTCGTGAATTCTAACCATTTACTCGTGAGTTTCGGCGTTTTACTCGTGAATTCCAACCATTTACTCGTGAGTTTCACTTTTCCCACCACACAAAAAAAGAAGCACCATTATGGCACTTCCTTTTAAAAAAATTAAGGCAAAACCGTTGCACCCATCAAGTAGCGGTCCACTTCTCTCGCTACTTCACGGCCTTCATTGATTGCCCAAACAATGAGGCTTTGCCCTCTCCTTGCATCTCCGGCAGTGAAAACCCCTTCGACATTCGTTTTGTATTCGCCATAGACGGCATCAATTTTTTGATTTACTGTTTCTACGCCAAATTGAGTTAATAGCGGCATTTCGGTTCCTTCAAATCCGATTGCGATGAAAACGAATTGTGCAGGCCATACTTTTTCAGTTCCTGGAACTTCCTTGAAGATGTACATTCCGTCTTCGCTTTTGATTTTTTCCATTGAGATTGTGTGCAGTTCTTTAACGTTGCCATTTTCATCGGCTACGATTTTTTTTGTTTGGATTGAATATTGTCGCGGATCTGCACCGAATTTCGCTTCCGCTTCTTCATACGCATAATCAAGGGAAAATACATTCGGGTAGGCTGGCCACATATTATCGGATGTACGGGCCGTCGGAAGGATTGGGTGCTTCCCGAATTGCACGACGCTCTTACATTCCTGGCGAAGGGCTGTTGCGACACAGTCAGCTCCTGTATCCCCGCCGCCGATGACGATGACGTCCTTCCCCTTAGTGTCTATGAACTTGCCGTCTTCAAAATTGGAGTCCAATAGACTTTTAGTCGAAGTCGTCAAGTAATCCATTGCAAGGTGAATGCCTGATGCCTCGCGTCCTTCAATTACCAGGTCACGCTGCTTTTGGGCGCCTGTGCACAGGATGACCGCATCATATTGATTTTGCAGTTCTTCGGCTGTTATATCTTTGCCTACTTCTGTATTGGTAATGAAATCGATGCCTTCCTGGGTCAATAATTTAATTCGGCGTGCAACGACATTTTTTTCAAGTTTCATGTTCGGGATGCCGTATGTCAACAGCCCCCCTGCACGGTCTGAGCGCTCATAAACCGTGACCGAATGACCTGCCTGATTCAACTGGTCGGCACTCGCCAATCCAGCCGGGCCTGAACCGATGATGGCAATTTTCTTGCCTGTTCTGCTTTCAGGGATGCGAGGCGTGATCCAGCCATTTTCAAATCCTTTGTCGATGATGGTCCTTTCAATGTTCTTGATGGTAACGGCAGGATCGCTTATCGCTACCGTACAAGACCCTTCACAAGGGGCCGGGCAGACGCGCCCGGTGAATTCAGGGAAATTATTCGTTTTCAATAAACGGTCCAATGCTTCTTTCCATCTGCCGCGGTACACCAAATCATTCCACTCCGGGATCAGATTATGAATCGGGCAGCCTGTTGTGACCCGGTTCAATTCCATGCCCATATGGCAGAAAGGGGTGGCGCAGTCCATACACCGCGCTCCCTGTGTACTTAACTTTTCATCAGAGAAAGGAGCTGTATATTCTCTCCAGTCACTTAAACGAGTGAGAGGATTCCGGTCTTTTGGTTTTTCTCGCGGGTAATCCATAAATCCTGTTGCTTTTCCCATCTTTCTCTCCCCTTCCTTACTGCATCACAGCTTGTTTAGTGATTTTTTTATCTTGAACGGCATTTGCTTGGAATGCACTCATGATCGCTTTTTCATCCGTTAGCCCTGCACGCTTCTGCTCATTGATGCTTTTGATCATCCGTTTGTAATCTTTCGGAATGACTTTTACGAATTTCTTGGCAAAATCCGCCCAGTTCTCCAGTACATACGATGCTTTGGCACTTTCAGTATAATGAACGTGGCTGTAAAGCATTTCTTTTACTTCGTTTGCATCATCCATATCATCAAGCGTCTCGAATTCTATCATTTCACCATTGCATAATGCCTTGAATTCTTCTGCATCATCAGCAAGTACATAAGCGATGCCGCCTGACATGCCTGCCGCAAAGTTTTTGCCGACGTTGCCCAGAATGACCACGCGTCCGCCTGTCATATACTCACAGCCATGATCGCCAATTCCTTCAACGACGACGTTGACTCCACTGTTCCGTACTGCAAATCGTTCTCCCGCACGGCCATTCATGTAGGCCTCGCCGCTTGTTCCACCATATAAGGCGATATTTCCGGCAATTACATTGTCCCCAGCCTCAATCTGATTGCCAGCAGGTGCCGAGACAATGATCTTTCCGCCAGATAATCCTTTCCCAACATAGTCATTGACATCACCTGTCAAATACATCGACATCCCTTTTGGAATGAACGCTCCGAAGCTCTGGCCCGCCGATCCCGTAAAACGGAGTGTGATCGTATCTTCAGGCAGCCCTTCTTCCCCATAGCGTTTGGATACTTCACTGCCGACAATCGTTCCGACAACACGGTTCACGTTTGTAATCGGGAAGCTGACGTCCACCTGGGTTTGGTCATCCAAAGCAGGCTCCACAATCGGTAAAATCTCACGGATATCCAGGGATTCATCAATTTTATGATTTTGAGGAATTTGATACGTACGTATCCCCTCCGGTTGGAAAAGAAGTGTCGTCAAGTCCAGATGCTTCGCTTTCCAATGGTTTTTCGCCCGCTCGCTCACTTGTAAAACATCAGTGCGGCCGACCATTTCTTCCAGTGTTCTAAATCCAAGCTCGGCCATCGTTTCCCGCACTTCCTCAGCGATGAAGCGCATGAAATTAACGACATGATCCGGATCTCCTGTGAATTTGCTGCGAAGCTCAGGGTTTTGAGTAGCTACCCCGACTGGACATGTATCCAAATGGCAAGCACGCATCATGACACAGCCAAGGACCACAAGCGGTGCTGTAGCAAAGCCGAATTCTTCCGCTCCAAGGATAGCTGCCATGACCACATCGCGTCCCGTCATTAACTTTCCATCCGTTTCAAGGACTACACGGCTGCGCAGGCCATTCAGCATCAATGTTTGGTGTGCTTCGGCAAGGCCCAGCTCCCAAGGAAGACCTGTATGTTTGATACTTGTTTTTGGTGATGCCCCTGTACCGCCATCATACCCGCTGATAACGATGACATCTGCGGCTCCTTTGGCCACACCGGCTGCAATCGTGCCTACGCCTGCTTTTGATACAAGTTTGACGCTGATCCTGGCATCACGGTTCGCATTTTTTAAATCGTGAATCAGCTGTGCCAGATCTTCAATCGAATAGATATCATGATGCGGAGGCGGTGAAATCAGGCCGACACCTGGTGTGGAACCACGGACCTCTGCGACCCAAGGGTATACTTTGTTCCCTGGCAGCTGGCCGCCTTCACCCGGCTTTGCACCTTGCGCCATTTTAATTTGAAGTTCATCTGCATTAACAAGGTAATGGCTTTTCACTCCAAAACGACCTGATGCAATTTGTTTAATTCCGCTGCGGCGGTCATCGCCGTTTTCATCCAATTGGTAACGGCTAGGATGCTCCCCGCCTTCACCGCTATTGCTTTTTCCGCCTAAACGGTTCATCGCAATCGCTAAAGTTTCATGTGCTTCCTGACTCAAAGAACCGAATGACATCGCGCCCGTTTTGAATCGGCTGACGATGGATTCCACGGTTTCCACTTCATCTATGGAAATGCTTTGGCGTTTCTGATCGAACGAGAATAAATTCCGTAAAAACCCGAGTCTCTCTTCATTCGCCATGTTTGAATATTGCTTAAATAAATTATAGTCGCCTTTCCGGCAGGCCCATTGCAGTGTATGGATCGTTTTAGGATTGAAAGCATGATGTTCCCCTGTTTTTCTCCATTGAAAATCACTTCCGCTTTCAAGAGTTCGGTCAAGTGAATCGGCTGCAGCTTTCCTATGGCGAATCAACGCCTCATCTGCGATCGTTTCCAAATCGATCCCACTAAGCTGCGATGCCGTACCGCTGAAATAGCGTTCGATCACTTCAGCACCGATTCCAACCGCTTCGAAAATTTGTGCGCCGCGATAACTTTGAATCGTTGAAATCCCCATTTTCGACATCACTTTTACGATGCCTTCTGTCAACGAGCGTACATATTTCCTTACCGTTTCTTCGTAGCTGATGGACAAACTGCCTTCCAATACCGCCTGCTTATATGTTTCATAAGCAAGGTATGGGTAAATCGCATCCACTCCATACCCGATCAGGGACGCATAATGATGGACTTCCCTTGCTTCCCCCGATTCAACGATAATGCTCACTTTCGTACGGTTCCCATGACGGATCAGCTCTTGATGCAGGGCGCTCGCAGCCAACAGGGAAGGAATCGCAGCTTTTTCTTTGCTCATATCCTTGTCAGATAATATCAAAAGGCTGACACCATCAGCGATTGCTTGTTCCGCTTCACGGCAGATGCGATCGAGTTCGATATCTAAATCTTCCGAAAATAAAGTGTGAATGACTTTGCTCCTGAATTCAGGATAGGCATTTTCTTTCAACTGCTGCATTTGACCTGGCGTCAATACAGGTGAATCCAATTGAATGCGGCGGCTGTTCGTTTCATCCGGTTTCAGCAAATCTCCTTCCGCACCCAGAAATGTCATCGTTGACGTGACAATCTGTTCACGAAGGGAATCGATTGGCGGGTTGGTTACCTGTGCAAAAGATTGCTTGAAATAGTTGAATAGCGATTGCGGGCGATCTGATAAGACCGCTAATGGAATGTCATTCCCCATGCTGCCAAGTGGATCTTTGCCTTCGTTAATGACCGGCAGTAAATATTTTTGGACATCTTCATACGTGTATCCGAACGCTTTTTGCCTGAATAACAAATCACTCCATGGCTCCCCTTCGAGCACAGGTTCTTCGTCACGCAATTGAACAAGCTGTTCGTCCAGCCATTGCTGGTATGGTTTTTCTTGAGCCATTTCCGACTTGATCTCTTCATCGGAAACAATACGGCCTTCCTCTAAATCGATTAAAAGCATTCTGCCTGGGCTTAAACGATCTTTATATAATACATTCTCCGGCTCCACATCGATCACGCCGACTTCGGATGAGAAAATGATGTAATCATCTTTTGTCACATAATACCTTGCCGGCCTTAAACCATTTCGATCAAGGATGGCACCGATTTGCTTGCCATTCGTAAAGGATATGGCCGTCGGACCATCCCATGGCTCCATGAGCATGCTATGATATTCGTAAAATGCCTTCTTTTCCTTCGTCATATGCGGATTCTCCGTCCATGGTTCTGGAATGAGCATCATCGCTGCATGTGCCGGCTTACGCCCGGCAAGCACGAAGAATTCAAGTGCATTATCAAGAATCGAGGAATCACTGCCGTCTATATCAAGAATAGGCAGGACCTTTTGCAAGTCATCCCCGAATGCTTCCGACACGAACTGCTGCTCACGCGCTTTCATCCAATTCACATTGCCCCTAAGCGTATTGATTTCGCCATTATGGATCAGGTAACGGTTTGGATGTGCCCGTTCCCAACTAGGAAAAGTATTCGTGCTGAAGCGGGAATGCACTAAAGCGAAAGCCGAAACGAAAGACTCCTGTTGAAGGTCAAGATAAAAAGCATCCACCTGCTCTGGCGTCAATAATCCTTTGTATACGATCGTAGCACTTGAAAGGCTGGCAAAATAAAAACGTTTGCCGCGTTCACGGGCCCAGTTTTCAGCTTGTTTTCTGATAATGAACAATTTACGCTCAAAAGCTAAATCATCTGTTTGCCCAACGCTTGCCCCGATGAATACTTGGCGGATCGTCGGACATGTCTCCTTTCCGACCTCCCCGATTTTCGTTGCATCAACAGGAACCGTTCTCCAGCCTAATAGCGTTTGGCCCTCTTGTTCGATAAATGCATTCAAACGAGTTTCGATTTCATTCCGTTCATCATCATTGTTAGAGAAAAAGAGCATGCCTACACCATAGCGCCCTTTTGCCGGCAAATTCATTTCCGGGCATGCCAGCCTGAAATATTCATCAGGAATCTGCACCATTAATCCTGCGCCATCTCCTGTAAGGGGATCGCTGCCTTGTCCGCCGCGATGATCTAATTGGCACAGCATATCCAGTCCTTGTTTGACGATGTCATGTGTAGCAAGCCCTTTTAAATGGGCGTATAAACCGATCCCACATGCATCATGTTCAAATTCAGGATGGTAGAGCCCTTGTGCTTTTGGTATTTGATTGTATGTCATATTAATCGCCCCCATCGTATTCTTACACCGTTATGTCACTTACATTTATTCTAGGTTTTCAAATCGATATAAACAATATATAATTCTAGTAGAATCTATCTCACTTTGAGATGAATGCCAGGAGGATGAATAAATGGAACTACGGCAATTACGTTATTTTGTTGAAGTCGCCGAGAGAGAACACGTCTCTGAAGCCGCAGAGCACCTGCATATTGCACAATCAGCGATCAGCCGGCAAATCTCCAGACTGGAAGATGAGCTTGGCGTTCTTTTATTCGAGAAAATCGGCCGTAATATCCAGTTAACTCCAATCGGTAAAATTTTCTTGATTCATGCAAAAACGGCGATACAGGCGATAGAATATGCCAAATATCAAATTGATGAGTTTTTGGACCCTGAACACGGAAGCATTAAAATCGGGTTCCCGACCAGCCTTTCCACCCATTTACTTCCTACCGTCATTTCCGCTTTTAAAGATGAGCAGCCGAATATCGGCTTCCATTTAAGACAGGGATCTTATTCCTCGTTAAAGGACGCTGTCAAAAATCGCGAAATCGGATTAGCCTTCCTTGGACCGATCCCGACAAACGATCCAGATATCGATGGTCATATCCTGTTCACGGAAAACATTTCCGCTTTACTGCCGATAACGCACCCATTGGCCGAAAGGAAAAGTCTGCGTCTAAGTGACTTGCGAAATGATCCCTTCGTCTTGTTTCCAAAAGGATACATCTTTCACACTATCGCTCTCGAAGCATGCAAAGCAGCCGGTTTCACACCGAACATCGCCTCGGAAGGTGAAGACATGGATTCCATAAAAGGGCTCGTATCTGCCGGAATCGGAGTCAGTCTGCTCCCTGATAGTACCTTTTATGAAGTCATTCCAAGACTGACTGTCAAAATCCCGATCGATTCACCCGAAGTCAAACGGACTGTCGGCATCATAACTTCCAAAAACAGGGAGTTGGCACCATCAGAAAAACTTTTTTACCAATTTACCAAAAAGTTCTTCTCTGTTCTCGAGCAATATCAATAAAAAACGGCTATCCTCCTTCCTAACCTGTGAATGTGAAGGAAGATGGGACAGCCTTTTCCATAAACAAATAACGTAACAAGATTATTCGTTCAGGAGGAATATACAAGAAACACTTGAGCTTCATGAATTGGCCGCAGCCCAGTCCAATGCTCTTATGAAATTTAAAAAAGCTTATCCGAAAATAAAAGACCCTATTTAAAAAAGATATATAGGCAAACGATTGATTCCATTACCCAAAACATCATGGATCTGCTGCAATTTTACCCATTGACGCCTAAGACGGGCCGGGATGACGATGTAACAAGCGATGACGCATCAGCCGCTGCTGCTAGGGAATTGCTGATCTTTGCCAAATCATCCATCAAAAATTATGCGGGTGCCATTACTGAAACAGCCACCCCTTCCCTTCGAAAAGTATTTAGGAAACATTTAAATGGAGCCATCGATACCCGCGCCAAGATATTCCACTACCTTTATCTATCCTGCATACGACTTGAACCAATTGCTTCAAAATGACGTCGATGTTGCCAATAAGGCTCTTTCCAAACCATTCTAAATGCAACAAAAAGGCAAGCATACCGATTGCTTGCCTTTTTGCCGTGTCCTAATTTCACTATAATGTTATAATATATAAGAATTGGTTTTAATTAGGTAAATAGTATACAAGAGGTGGAAATCATGAAAAAGATTTTTTTATCCATCATCCTATCCCTGACCTCATTTTCGTTAGTCGCCTGTAAAGCTGATGAGCCAAAATCCGGGAATGACCTTTCAGTTCCTGAGTTGACTGCAAGGGAAAAAGCCATCCTGGAGAATTCTAGTGAACATTCCTTTCTTATCGATTTCAATGTTGATGATACATACAAGGAGATGTCCGTCTGGGTCGAAAAATATGAATTTGGCAAACTTGTCGAACCTGAAATGGGACGCATGACAACTGCCGTCAGTGATAATGGGACAATTATCTTTACGACCTCCAAAACGGTTGCTGATCAAAATCAATCGATGTTCAACATCAGCATTCAAAACGACGCTGGTACGGATACAGCTACTTTTCCTGAAACCATTGGTGAAATGGAGTCCAGCGTATGGGGCAGTGCTGACAAACTCAAAATAAACAGCACAAACAAGCTTGTATTGGCGAGTATTTGTTATTCAAAGGGAAATGAAGGCATACGTTCACTTTCCACTGATTTTTATGGTGATAGTGATGGCCATATGGACGAGTTGAAGATATACGATGTCGTCTATCTTCTGAGAAGTGAATTCACTAAATGAGCTGACAAATGATGGGGCAAGATAAATCGAACTTGCCCCTTCATTTTTTTCCATTCCGCCCTATTTACCGCATCAAGACCTCCCCTCCCAGTCATCTCCCTAGCCTTACAGTAATCCCAATTTGCCTCCGACGAATTACATATATTCCACATCAAGCTAGAGAAAAACTCATGCTTTAAGAGCACTTCAAGATCGAAGTGGCGGAGTTGGCGGATTCACAAGCAAAAGAGAGTCCGCCTAGGGCTGACTCCCATAATTCACAGCCACTTATTATTCTTATCTATGTTATTGAATTTTTCACTTCTAAATGAATATCAGCTAATTTATCTTTGGTCATTTAATGTTTGTCACAATTAATCCACCATCCATAAAAAGGGAGTTGAAGGAAGAGGCATTTGGGTGTAATCTTTAAAAATAAAAAAAAACGGAAAGAAGATATTTAATTGAAGAAAATCATCCTCCTCTTTGCAGCAGTAGTCATCGCAAGCTCTCTCGGACATCAAATAACAGGCGGCTATGTGGACCCTCGGAAATCCCGCCCTAGGTATTTACATTTAAAATAAGGAATCCGCTTTTGTGCTGGATTCCTAATGCTTTTGGAAGTATTTTATCCCCTTAAATTAATCACTTTCCTCATTATTTCTCTCTAATATCAGATCACCCTCATTCGATATATAACCATCATTATCTATTTTTTCAATATACACGTTATAGCCATTTTTCAGTTCTATCTCGACTGTTTTTTTCCATTTCCATCAATTTCCCACTGAATGGTTTGCAAACTTTCGGTTTCCTTTTCATCCTTTATATCGACAAACACTCTGATGTTATCGGATGTCCTTGATAGTACATAATTCCCCGCTTGTATTTCTGTACCGACCACATAATAACCAGGATCTTTAAGGATGATTTTTTGACCCATTTTCGCTGCTTTTTCAAATTTAGATGGCATGAATTCAATTTCCCCTTCAATCGAGAGCTTTAATCACATAATAGCCTGGATCGATATCTTTACCGACCATGATATTTTATGATTCACCTCAACTATTGAACTGATTAATGATATAAGAACGGCGAGTACGTGAAGTTTCAGAATTAAAACGTAAAACTCCAGATCCTTACATCATGCAGTGACAATGCACAGATGAATACTCTTAAACAAAGCTTGGCAAAAACACCGCTCATCATCGAGCGGTGTTTTCATTCATTTTCTCACAAAAAAAGCCGTTTAACCTGTAAGTTAAACGGCCTTCACTGCTATTTAGATTTTTTAACGGTTACTTTTGTTGCTTTTCCTGTATTGCCCGCTTTGTCTTTTGCTGAGACGTATAATGCGGACCCTGCTTTTTTCTTGCTGATTTTGATGGAGAAGTTCCCTTTACTATCAGCTTTTGCCGTTCCGATGTTTTTATTGCTGTACTTCACGGTTACGCTTGAACCGATTTCCGCTTTACCAGTTACTTTTGTTGCTTTGTCGTTTACTTCATTCACTTTCGGTGCACCTGGAGCGGTTTTATCTTTAACCGTTACTTTTGCCGCTTTTCCTGTATTGCCCGCTTTGTCTTTTGCTGAGACGTATAATGCGGACCCTGCTTTTTTCTTGCTGATTTTGATGGAGAAGTTCCCCTTACTATCAGCTTTTGCCGTGCCGATGTTTTTATTGCTGTACTTCACGGTTACGCTTGAACCGATTTCCGCTTTACCAGTTACTTTCGTTGCTTTATCGCTTACTTCATTCACTTTCGGTGCATCTGGGGCTGTTTTATCGAGAACAGTCACGGTTGCCGCCTTGCTTTCACGTTTCGCTAAGTCTGTAGCTGTGACCGAAAGTTTAGTGCCAGCCTTTTGCTTGCTGATTTTCACTTTGAAATTCCCTTTGCTGTCCGTGTTACCTGAACCAATCACTTTTTTTGCGCTATTTTTGATCGAGATTTTCATGTCCGCTTGTGATTGACCCGTTACATACGTATCTTTGTCACTTACAGCTTTAACAGTTGGTTTGTTAGGGGTTGCACCCTTATTCACGAATACTTTGATTGAAGATACTGCCAGTTTGGAAGAATCAGAGATATTCACCGTTAGCTGCTGCGCAGCTTTTTGGACCGGAATCGTAACGGTGAACGTTCCGTTAGCTGCCGCCGTTCCTTTACCGAGTGTTTTGTTTCCGCTTTTCACTTCGATTACTGAACCTTTTTTAGCTGAACCAGTCAGTTTTGTTTGCGTGTCCATCACAAGATTGACTTTAGCTTGTAAATCCACGGCACTAAGAGCACTGTACGCATTCAGTCTTCCATATCCAGATACTAAATCTTTTCCGACAGGCAGCTCTTCTTCCGGCATTATGATTTCTCCATCTTCTGGTTGATAGTCCTCATAAGGGTCTACATTATCTTCTTCTTCAAAAGCGACATACTCCGATGTCTCATGAAGGATTTCCCTTACTTCATTCACTTTCAACCCAGGGTTTCCGGATAATAAAAGAGCTGTAGCTGCTGCAACATGGGGAGTTGCCATTGATGTACCATCCATGTAGGTAACATTCCCATTAGGCACAAGGCTCGGGATGCCTGTACCTGGAGCGACCATGTCCAATTTCGATCCATAGTTGGAATAATCGGATACTAAATCAAGGGCATTGGTTGCACCGACGGAGATGGCGTATTTAGATGATGCAGGATAAGAAAGGCCCTCCATCCCATCATTTCCGCTTGCTACGACAACCATTACATTCTTGGCAGCGGCATGTTTCAAAGCATATTCAATTGTCCTGCTGTATTCTCCGCCCAAGCTAAGGTTTATGACCTTTGCACCATGATCCACAGCATATTTAATACCTAGTGCAATTTTCTCATTGTCTCCATATCCTGAAGAGTCCAAGACCTTCACAGGCATGATTTTAGCTACTGGATTGATTCCTTGCATGGAATATCCATTATCCGCTTTGGCAGCGATGATTCCGGATACATGTGTACCATGGCCATTGTCATCGATCGCTTTTTCTTTCTTATCGATGAAGTTCCTACCTGACTCCATTTTAACGACACCCTGTAGATCTGCAAGTGAATCATCGACTCCTGTGTCGATGACAGCTACCAATGTATCTTTTAAATTACGTTTCTTAATAAGGTTCTGCAGTTTTTCGTTATCGATGTCCGCTCCCTTTATGCCTTCTTCCCCACCGGCGTTAGCTAAAGACCATTGATACGGTGATTGAATGTCGGCAGAAAATGCTTTGTACGTTTTTACCGGCTCGATATATTCCACTTCTGGAAGTTTTTCGATACCGGATAGTGCTGCTGTGCTCATTTTAGCTTGGTTCTTTAACTCTACTACATACATATCATCATACAGAACCTCTTGTTGCTTAGGTGCCGATAATGTTCCATATCCTTTTCCGCTTATCTTGGATTGGACTGAACTCAATGACTTCCCTGGTTTAAGTTTGACAATATATTTGTTCTTTACATTTTTCGAAGCAGGAAGTTCGATTCCCGCTTTGCTTGCGATATCGACGATTCTTTCACCTGCAAGCTTATCAAGATTGATTTTCTTTGCAATGCTGTTCATTTCTTTTTTCAATCCAGCAGGTGCTACATCTGCTGTCTTATCAAATAGTGCTTTAATGGCAGGTGCCTGTTTCTTGTCAATGACTGCCGTACTGCTTGCTCCATTTTCATTAAGATCCTCTATAAGGGGCTTAATCTCGACTAAGTGATTATAAACGGCTTCCCTTGCCGTTTTATTCCCGGCAAGATGAAGAGCCAGGAATGGCGAAGCTTTATAGTATAAAGAGGAAAGGGTGCGTCCCTCAGGCGACTTCGTGAGAACCTCATCTCTAAACACGCGGAGTGTTTTCAACATGGATTCTCCCGTTTTCTTATCGTTTACACTCACTTCAACCGGGCATGATTCGAGTTCCTCCCCCTCGTCCCCGGCCGATGGCGGCAATGTTACTGAATGCGCATTGATGGAGTATTCAGCTACATTTTCCGCATCCGGGATCGGATTTCCCTCATCATCCGTATCGCCGAAATATTCAACTTTAACATAATATGTGCCTTCCCAAGCATATGGGAAATCGACTACGGCTTCTTCATCAGGATAAGAAGAGACCATATAATTGCTCTCATCTTTTTCTGCTTTTTCTTTATCTTGATATACGGAGATATTCAAGATTTTGTCCGAATTGACTTCGAACTCAATATGGGAGAACTTTTGTATTTCTTCTGTTGTGGGACTGATTTGATACCATTGAACATCCGGTTTTTCAAACTTTCCGTCCAAAGTGTCCCCATTTTTGATCGTTTTTACATTTTCAACGGGTGTTGCTGGTGCAGCTTGAGAATTTAGCGGAATCATCAAGCTGAAAATCAGTGAAAAAATTAGTACACACGCCGTAATTCGACTCACATTCTTAAATTTCACGGTTTCCCCTCCAATAATTGGTTAAAAAATAATAGTACTATACCAAACTATCACACTGTAAAATTTTATCAACCAATTTTTTCCCTTTTTTATGTCAAATGCTTGATTTATTTGTCCATCAAGCCGAAAAATGATTCACATGTACCAATTAAGCAAGATATTTGAGTTGCGATGGTCATCCCATGACGATAGTCGTTGCCAATATTCGATAGATTCAAATCGGTAAAAATCCTAACATGACCTATTTCCTATGGCCGGTCAATGACTGCGAAAAAAAGCTGCCCCGCAGTAAAAGTATGCGGGACAGCTTCCAATCATTATTATTTAGTTGGCGACGATATTGACTAATTTGCCTGGTACGGCAATCACTTTACGAATGGTTTTCCCATCGATTTGTTCTTTGATGGAATCATCACCCATCGCGATTTCTTCCAGTTTTTCTTTCGTAGTGTCAGTCGGCACCATTAATTTCGCTTTGACTTTTCCGTTGATTTGGATGACGATTTCGACTTCGTTATCCACTAACTTCGCTTCGTCGAAAGCCGGCCATGTTCCGTACGTGATGCTTTCGGAATGACCCAGTTTAGACCAAATTTCCTCGGCGATGTGCGGTGCAACTGGTGCAAGCAGCTTTACGAAGCCTTCGATATATACTTTAGGAAGCGAATCCGCTTTATAAGCATCATTAATGAATACCATCAATTGTGAAATCGCCGTATTGAATTTCAATTCCTCATAGTTCTCGGTCACTTTTTTAACCGTTTGATGATAGACTTTTTCGAGCTTGCCCGTGTCATCCGTTTTTGTCATCTTATCTGTGATCGTACCGTCATCGTTGACCAATAAACGCCAGATACGGTCAAGGAATCTGCGAGAACCGTCCAATCCGTTTGTGGACCAGGCAATCGAAGCATCCAATGGTCCCATGAACATTTCATACATGCGAAGTGTATCGGCACCATGGCTTTCAACGATATCATCCGGGTTCACGACATTCCCTTTGGATTTACTCATTTTTTCATTATTCTCGCCAAGGATCATTCCTTGGTTGAATAGGTTTTGGAATGGTTCCTTCGTTGGCACGACACCAATATCATACAGGAATTTATGCCAGAAACGAGCGTAAAGCAAGTGAAGCACCGCATGCTCGGCGCCGCCGATATAAATGTCGACCGGCATCCATTCTTTTAATTTTTCAGGATCTGCTAGTGCTTCCTTGTTGTCAGGATCGATATAACGTAGGAAGTACCAGCTGCTGCCTGCCCACTGTGGCATCGTGTTTGTCTCACGGCGCCCTTTTCGTCCGTTTTCATCCGTAACATTCACCCATTCCGATATGTTCGCAAGTGGTGATTCGCCTGTACCTGAAGGCTTGATGTCCGTAGTTTTTGGTAAAATCAACGGAAGATCTTCTTCCTTCACTGGAGACATCGTGCCGTCTTCCCAATGGATGATTGGAATCGGTTCACCCCAGTAACGCTGACGGCTGAATAACCAATCGCGAAGGCGGTATGTTATTTTCTTCGTTCCGATTTCTTTTTCTTCCAGCCATTTGATCATGGTCGAAATGGCTTCTTCTTTATTCAATCCATCAAGGAATTCCGAATTCACATGAAGTCCATCGCCTGTATATGCTTCACTTGTCACGTCTCCGCCAGCTACGACTTCCTTGATCGGCAAGTCGAACTTGACTGCAAACTCATAATCACGCTCATCATGGGCAGGAACGGCCATGATTGCTCCTGTTCCGTAGCTGATCAACACGTAATCGGCAATCCAGATCGGCATTTTTTCGCCGTTTACCGGGTTAATGGCATAAGCCCCCGTGAACACGCCTGATTTATCCTTTGCCAAGTCTGTTCTTTCCAAGTCGCTTTTATGTTTCACTTCATCTAAATAGGCCTCAACTGCGCCCCTTTGATCAGCCGATGTAATTTTATCGACAAACTGATGTTCAGGTGCCAATACGGCATATGTTGCACCGAATAACGTATCCGGACGAGTCGTGAACACCGTGAATGTTTCATCAAAGCCATCGATATTGAATGTAACCTCCGCTCCCTCGGAACGGCCAATCCAGTTACGCTGCATATCCTTGATGTTTTCCGGCCAATCCACATCATTCAGATCGTCGATTAAACGGTCTGCATACGCCGTGATACGAAGCATCCACTGTTTCATCGGACGGCGCTCCACCGGATGGCCCCCACGCTCACTTTTCCCATCGATGACTTCTTCGTTAGCCAATACCGTACCAAGTGCCGGACACCAGTTAACGGCCACTTCATCAATATATGCAAGGCCCTTTTCATATAATTTCAAGAAGATCCATTGCGTCCATTTGTAATAGTCGGGATCTGTCGTGTTTATTTCGCGATCCCAGTCATAAGAAAAACCAAGGGCTTTGATTTGGCGGCGGAACGTGTTGATGTTGTGCTCCGTGAATTCAGCTGGATCATTTCCCGTATCGATCGCATATTGCTCTGCTGGAAGTCCAAAAGCGTCCCAGCCGATCGGGTGCAATACATTATATCCCTGCGCCCGTTTCATCCGTGCCAGGATATCGCTTGCCGTATAACCTTCCGGGTGCCCTACATGAAGACCGGCCCCTGAAGGATACGGGAACATATCCAGCGCATAGAATTTGCGTTTGCCGCTTTCTTCACCCGTTTTGAATGTCTTATTGCCTTCCCAATACTTTTGCCATTTCGTTTCTATGCTTCTATGATCAAAACTCATATCATTTCCTCCTAATTTCCGTATAAAAAAACAATAAAAAACCCCTCATCCCAAAATAGGGACGAGAGGATTATGTATATCTTCCCGCGGTACCACCCACATTGGCGATAGCTAAAATCCGCCCAGCTTAAAACATCCGTAACATGGATTAAAACGCCAGGCATTACTTTTCACCTTCACACCCGGGACTCCAAGGCGAGTTCACGACCATCCCAGGTTGACTTGCACCACCCGTCAACTCTCTTTACTGGTTTAAACCGCTACTATTCCTCATCACAGTCTTTATGAGAATATTGCATTTTATTTTATTCTAGTCAATTTCACCGACAATTGCAATAGCCGTACATAAACATTATCGACAGGTTTTTCATTATATATGCGATTTAAAGAAAAATTGTGCAAAAAAGGGAGCTATTCATTCATAGCTCCCTTGCTTCCATTTAATGTCGCAGTAAGATCATTTCATTCCTCAATTGATTCAACTGCTGCTTCATCCGCGAAAGCATTTCCCGTTGCTGGTCATTCGAACTGGCATACAATCGCTCCATATCCGTCAAAGCCTCTTCGATATACTTTTGCGAATTTTGAAATTGTTCATCATCATAATGCTCCTGCCGTGAGGCCTCGTTAAATTCATACTCTGCAAAATGGAGAGCCCCTTCACATTGCTCTAAAAAATGATCGACGGATTGTCTGGTTGCCATTTCAAACCCTCTCCTTCGCGTCTCATTTGGATGATTCGGAATCATCTTGTCTAGTTTGAGCAAATAACGGTTGGATTATCATTTTTTTTGAGCATTCAACCTTTATCCCAAAACTTCTCACCTTGATGGGAAATGAACTGCTCGATCCATTCAGCAAAGCCCATATGGAGTTTCTCGCCTTCTTCAAAATCATCGATATGGCCTTTTACCATTAAATACTCCTTATCGCCTTTAGCGACTGCTTCCCCATCGATGACGATATTATCTTGATAAATGCAGGCCACTTTATAGCATCCCTCGTAGGAATTTTCATATGTGTAATTAATAATATCATCCAGACTGTATAAATCATTTTCCCCACCCGATTCCACATTATCGAACAGACGGCATCCATTTGTTATTTTTAAAAACTCCTTATAATCCTCGGGCAGAAGCAGTCCGGTTTTCTTTTCAAAGGAATGAATTTGTTCATCCGAAGCAGGTGAATTGAAGGTGCAAGTGGCTTTGTATATGAACCCATCTTCATTTACTTCGATCACCTGATTATTTTCGGCTAATTTCTTTTTCATTTGATTAATCGCTTCTTCAACTTGACCGGTCATGTCCATCAGCTCCCGATTGGATATAGTCATTCAAAGATATACTGGAAATAGCAGCAAAATGTTTAGCCTTCAAGTATACAGTATACGCTTATTTTTCGAAAAAAGACCTAGCTGCGAGAATGTTGTATAATATATGTTGCTCTTTATTTTATTTAGGAGGTTGCTGATTTGAATCAAGCAAACCCATTTATATATGCAACGGATAACAAACGATATCATACATGGAATTACCACCTGAGGGAACATTTTGGACATAAGGTCTTTAAAGTTGCCCTGGATGGCGGTTTTGACTGTCCGAACCGTGATGGCACCGTCGCACATGGCGGCTGTACCTTCTGCAGTGCCTCAGGCTCTGGTGACTTTGCTGGCAACAGGGTTGAACCCCTCGACGTACAGTTCAAGAAGATCAGCGAACGGATGCATCATAAATGGAAAGATGGAAAATATATGGCCTATTTCCAAGCGTTCACGAATACGCATGCACCCGTGGCAGAGCTTCGCGAGAAATACGAAAGTGTATTGACCCAGGAAGGTGTCGTCGGACTCTCGATCGCGACACGCCCGGATTGCCTTCCGGATGATGTAGTCGAGTATTTAGCTGAATTGAACGAACGCACCTACCTTTGGGTGGAGCTTGGTCTCCAGACCGTTCATGAAAAGACCGCAACGATGATCAACCGTGCCCACGACTTCGATTGCTACAAAGAAGGCGTCGATAAACTGCGTAAACACGGCATCCGCGTATGTTCCCATATCATCAATGGCCTACCTCAGGAAGATTACGGCATGATGATGGAAACAGCCCGTGAAGTCGCCAAACTCGATGTGCAGGGGATAAAGATCCATTTACTTCATCTATTAAAAGGGACACCGATGGTCAAACAATATGAAAAAGGCCTGCTCGAATTTCTTGACCGTGACGATTATGTCAGCCTGGTATGTGACCAGCTCGAAATAATCCCTCCAGAAA